>JAFPWO010000021.1 GCA_017394885.1 Lachnospiraceae bacterium
GGGGACGCCTCATTTTTTACTGCATATTTCCGTTCCAGAGCCTCCGCAGGATCCGGATCATGGGCTCGTAGAGCAGGAGTGTCGGAAGGAAAGCACTGACCGCGAGAATGATCTCGAAAGGAATATCGGCCAGGATATACTTCCGGATGTCGACGTGGATCAGCCATGCGGTGGGGATGATCATGACCCAGCAGTAGAGGAAGGCGAAGAACACATTGGCAAACGCCAGCGGGATACTGTCTTCCACTTTTTTTAACAGCGTGCAGAGGATCAGCGGCCCCAGCATCCATCCGATCCACTGTGCCGGGGTAAAGATCGGATTGAGAGATCCCCAGAAAACAGAGTCCAGCAGAACGTACACGGTCACGATGATGCCGGTCCGCCACAGCCCGGTGCATTTGGCATACAGCAGGATCAGAAAGGAGACGAGCTGCACGTTCGGAATGCCGGCGAGGATCTCTTTCTGAAGGAAGAGGATGGCGGCCATGGCCGCCATCATGACCATCTCCCGGACAAAACGGGAAGAGCGTTTCATGGTATATAAACGGTATCGATAAGATCGATCACGTCGCCGTCCTCAAAGGGCTGGGTCGTAACGCCTTCCATCGCGTATTCGCCGTTGATATAGAAAGCGATGTAGCTGCTCCAGTCAGCCGGCGTGGTGAGGCTCTCGATAGTCATCAGCATGCCGTTGTCGAGGGTGACATTCTCAAAGTTGGCCTGCAGCAGGTCCGCGATCGTTTCGCCGGCTTTAAAACCGACCTCTTTGGACGCCAGCACGTTATCTTCTTTATCCTTTACCGTGATGGTGATCTTTCCGTCATACGCTTCTTCTTCAGTCTCTGTGGACTCGGGCATCGGCATGTAGACCGTATTGATGAAATCGATCACGTCGCCGTCTTCGAAGGGCTGGGTCATGACGCCCTGCATCGCGTATTCGCCGTTGATATAGAAGGCAATGTAGGTGCTCCAGTCGGCCGGTGTGGTGAGGCTCTCGATGGTCATCAGCATACCGTTGTCAATGGTGACGTTCTCAAAGTTGGCCTGCAGCAGATCCGCGATCGTTTCACCGGCTTTAAAACCGACTTCCTTGGATGCCAGGACTTTCTGTTCCGTATCCTGGACCGTGATGGTGACTTTGCCGTCAAAGGCAGGTTCGGTCGGCGCTTCTGTGGTGGTTTCCGGAGCCGCAGTGGTTTCCGGCGCGGTGCTTTCCGGCTGCGTCTGCGTGCTTTCGGACGGCTTTTCCGCCTTTGTGGTGGCCACCGGGGATTCCGTGCTGTTCTTCGCCTGTCCGCCGCTGCGGTTCTTCATCCAGACGCCCACGCCGATTACGACCGCAACGGCCGCGACGGCCAGTACGATCTTCCAGACTGTTTTCTTCATGTTTTTTTCGTAAGGGAACTCAAGGCGTCAGCCGTACTCCGGCAGCTGCTGCTTAAGGCTTACAATCCTCCTAAGGTGAAGCTTTCGGGTAAGTCTCCTGGCTCCGCTTCTTCCGCAGACCGCCTTCTCACGGATCCCGCAATGGCATTTGGTCCTTGTCCGCGTTACAGTTGCCGGTACAGCGCAGGTCTTGCACCTGCTTCCTTGTTATGGCCCCGCGGCCACCCGAAGCGCTCTGATTATAGCAGAATATATTAGGAATAACAAGGGAAAACGTGCAGAAAGCGGCCGCCCGGTACAGCCGGTTTTTGTTTCGGCAGGCGCTGTCCCCGGTACTGCTTTTGGCAGAAAACAAAGCGGGCATGAAATATGCGTTCATAAAACTGAACGGAATAAAAAAAGTGAACAATTTATCTCTTGATATTGTTCACATATGGTTGTATAATAGCGCCTAATGAACGCTTTCGCGCTTCATTGCGTTCCCACCATGGATTTTTGAGAGGAAAGGCGAAGAATTATGGAGAAATCGATAGAAGAACTGATTTACGAAGAAACGGATAAGCGGCTGAAGGAGATGGCTGCGCCGGGATATCAGTTCCCGGAAAAGGCGGACAAAAAAGACTTCGCGTTAATTGCGGGATCCTGCGCCGTCTGTCTCGTCCTTATTATACTGTGCATGACGGGGGTGATCATCTGATGGCAAAAATGAGTCAGGCGGAGTTTATCCGTCAGGAAACGGTTACCGGAACCGTGCCGATGATGATGCGGGACCGGCAGTACAGCTTCTGGGATCTGTTCCTGGCCACCAGCGGGTTTTCGATCGCCACCTGGTGTTATACGCAGGGCGCGTATATTGCGCAGTATCTGTCCTTTAAGCAGATGATTATCAACATTTTCTGCTTTAACATTATCTGGATCTCGATCGAATGCATCCCTGTCTTTTTTGCGACGCGCTACGGGATCGATCTTTGGGTATGGCTGCGGTCGGTGCTCGGAAAGAAGGGCGTTGCCATTTTTGCCACGGTCATCAGTCTGGCCAACTTCGGATGGTACGCAGTCGACTCGCAGCTGTTTGCCAGCTCGATGATCAATCTTTTCGGAGGATTCGGCATCACGCTGAACCCGGTCATCTGGAAACCGGTCCTGGGCGTATTCTGCGTTATCCTGGGCACCTTCATTGCACTGGGCGGCCCGGACGTCATCAAATGGGTCAACCGCTTCCTGGTGACGGCGCTGCTGATCGTCGGCGCGGTCGTCGTGATCATTTGCTTTACTGCGGTCCCGCTGCCGGATATGCTGAAGGTACAGCCGGATACGAGCCTCTATGAAACCGCGCTGGGGCGCTTCATGCTGAGCGCGGAAGGAAACGTCGCCTTTGCCTTCTCCTGGTCCACGCAGGCGCTGGTCATGCCCCGTCTGGCGAAGAGCGAGAAGAGCGGATACTGGGCGACATCCCTGGCCTACGGCGTTGTTGCGCCGTTCTTCGTGGCGGCCGGCGGCGTGATGGCGATCGCGATGTTCGTCCGCTGCGGTTACTATGAGAGCGATCCCACGGTCATGCTTTCCACGCTGGCCGGGCCGGGCTTTGCGCTTCTCAGCCTCCTGATGGTCGCCTTCGCGAATATCGGCACCCAGGGGACGGGTTCCTATGTCAACTGCATGATCATCAAGAGCGGCATGCCGAAGGTGAGCTATAAACTGCTTGTAATTCTGACCTCCATTTATGTGAGCGCGCTGACGATCTGGGGATGGGTGATGGACAACTTCGGCTCCTTCATTTCCATGGCTGCGCAGATACAGGGGCCGATCATCGGCATGACCGTCGTCGACTATCTGATCGTCAAGAAGAGGAAGATCAGCCTGAAATCGCTGTATAATATCGACGGCCACAAAGCGTATGAGTTTACGAACGGCTTCAATCTCGTCGGCCTTGGCTGCATGCTGATCGCCTTCGTTACGAATATTCTGTTCATCTATGATCCGTTGACGGCCGAGATCAAGAGCCCGATCTTTATGGTGCTGACCGGGAGCGGATATACGGCGGTGTGCGGCGGCCTGCTGTACTGGCTCGCCAGCCTGACCCCGCTCAGGAAGTATATGCTGAAGGACAGAAACGAACTGGATATCGTGTAAGAAAGAAGGACAGTCTGCCGTTATGACAAGGAATGAGTTCACACTCCTGTATGCGATCAAGAAGCATGGGATGCAAAGCTGCCGGAAAATGAGGGATCTGTCGAACCTCTCCACGGGATACATCTCTCAGACGATGAAAGAGTTTGCGGAGAAAGGATACACCGGTGAAAGCGGGATCACGGAAAAAGGGCTTGCCGCCCTGCTTCCGTATAAGGTCGACAATGCCGTCATCATGGCTGCCGGCATGTCCTCACGTTTTGTGCCGATCAGCCTGGAGAAGCCGAAAGGACTGCTGGTCGTAAAGAACGAGGTCCTGATCGAGCGCCAGATCGAGCAGCTTCAGGACGCGGGGATCAAAAAGATCGTGCTCGTGCTCGGCTACAAGAAAGAGGCGTTCTTCTATCTGGAAGAGAAGTTCGAGGGGATCAAGATCCTGATTAATCCGGAGTACAATACGAAGAACAATACGCATACGCTGTATCTGGCGCAGCCCTATATCGGCAACAGCTACATCTGTTCTTCCGACGACTATTTCGAGGAAAATCCCTTCGAGGAATATGTGTATCAGTCCTATTACGCGGCGGAGCATGTAGAAGAAAAGACCAATGAATGGTATATGATCCCGGACGCAAAGGGGAACATCGCCAGAGTGGAAAAGAGCGGTGTGGAAGGCGATATCATGCTCGGCCATGTGTACTGGAACCGGGCGTTTTCGGCCGCCATCCTGAAGATCCTGAATGAAGACCATGAGACCGGATACTATGACGCGGCTCTCTGGGAGCAGGTGCTGGCGGACCACGTCAGGAGCCTGCCCCCGATGGAGATCAAGGTCTATCCGAAGGGCACGATCTTCGAGTTTGACAGCCTTGATGAGCTGCGGCGTTTTGACAGCAACTATGTCAATCATACGCACAGCAGGATCATGAAGAATATTGCGAAGGTCCTGGAATGCAGGGAGAGCGACATCCTGAATTTCAAGGCCATAAAGGAAGGCCTGACCAACACGAGCTTTGTCTTTGAAGCCAACGGTTCCCGGTACGTGTACCGCCATCCCGGGGAAGGGACGGAGGCCATCATCTCCAGAAAGCATGAAAAGAAATCGCTGGAACTGGCAAAGTCCATCGGGGTGGATCCGACGTATATTTACATGGACGAGGAGGAAGGCTGGAAGATCTCAAGCTATGTGGAAGGCATCCGTGTCCCGGATTACGGCTCCTTTGCGGATTCGAAGCGCGTGCTCTCCGTGCTGCGCTCTCTCCATGAAAAAAAGCTTTCGGTAGACTGGTCGTTCCTGCCCTGGGAAGAAGCGGAAAAGATAGAGCTCATCCTCCGCTCCGAGAAGCAGGGCATCGCCGACCGGAGATTTGACAAGCTGAAAAGTGCCGTCGGGAAATGCTACAGGAAATGTCATGACGACGGCATCGAGATGCGTTTCTGCCACTGTGACACCTATGCGCCGAACTGGATGCTGACCGATGATCAGACGATCCTGATCGACTGGGAATATGCCGGCAATGCGGATCCGGGCTGTGATATCGGAACGTATATCATGGACTCCATGTGGGAGGTGCCGGATGCGGAACGCTTCATTGCCGAATACTGCGGCGAAGGCATGACAGAGGCCCAGCTGTTCCACTATCTTGCCTACACGGCTATTCTTTCCTATTACTGGTATGTCTGGGCGCTGTACCGGGAAGCCTGCGGGGCGGTCATGGGAGAAAGCCTGTATAACTGGCACGTGATGGCCGGCCGCTATTCCCGGTACCTGGTCGACAAGTACCATCTGTAAGGATTAAAACTCGATGCCCTGTCTGGCGTTTATGCCTTTGTCAAAGGGGTGGCGGATCTTTTTCATTTCCGTGATATAGTCTGCCTGCGACTGCAGCTTTTCGGAAGGATCCCGGCCGGTGAGAACGACCTCGAGCGCTTCGGGGCGGTCCGCCAGGAACGCGCAGAGCTCCTCCTCGGGAATCATTTCGCAGTTGCAGGCAGAGACGGCTTCATCCAGGATCAGCAGATCAACGCCCTCGCAGGCGCGTACAAGAGCCTCCCGCAGCAGCGCGGTAAAATCGGCCTTGGCGGCAGCCAGTTCTTCCGGCGTCATGTTCCAGATGAAGCCGTAGGGCTTTTCGCACAGAAGAATATCAATATTATCAAGACGGCGCAGCGATTTCAGCTCGGAAGAGGAGCCGTTTTTAAAAAACTGAACAAAGAGAACTTTTTTGCCGGCGCCGGCCGCCCGGACTGCCAGTCCGACGGAGGCGGTGGTTTTTCCTTTGCCGTCGCCGCAGTAAAGATGAACAAGACCCTGCATCACAGATACCTCACGATTATTCTCGACCCTATTGTAAAGACCGGATCGCAAGATGTCAATCCTTCCCGGCCCCTTCGCTTCCCTGGGGAAAGGCCGCGGCAGCGCCGTGAGAAACGGCTGGACGGGCCGGAAAAAGCGTGATAGAATGCGCTCAGGAGAAATGTGATGGAATTTCTGGATCTGATAAGCGGCGCGCCGGTAGCGGTCATGCTCGGCATGTGCAAAAATGCCGGGAAGACCACGGCGCTGTGCCGCCTGATTCGAGAATACGCCGCGAAAGGCGGCCCCCCGCTCGCCCTGACCAGTATCGGACGGGACGGGGAGACGCGCGATCTGGTCACCGGGACGGACAAGCCGCCGATCTTCCTGTATGAGGGAATGCTGGCGGCGACGGCCAGCGAGCTTCTGCCGCTGTGCGACGTCTCGCGGGAGATCCTGGCCGCGACCGGCCTGTACACGAGCCTGGGAGAGGTGATCCTTTTCCGGGCCCGCAGCGACGGCTATGTGCAGCTGGCGGGGCCGGGGATCGTGGAGCATTTAAAGCAGCTGCGGGAATCCTTTGCAGCCTTCGGGGCGGGGTGCATCCTGATCGACGGCGCCCTCAACCGGAAGAGCCCGCTTTCCGGCGCGGCAGACGGCGTATGCATTCTCTCGACCGGCGCTTCGCTGGACAGGGATATGGACAAAGTCGTGGAAGAAACGGCTTTTGCCGCGGCGCTTTTATCTCTCCCGGAGATGAAACTGCCGGTCCCGGATCCGGGCCGCCTGACCCGGATCAGCAAAGCGGGAGAGAAAGAAGAGATTGCCGCGCCGGCAGATCTGCGAAAGGTCGAAGCGGGCGATATTCTCTGGCTTTCCGGCGCGCTGACAGAAAGCGCGGCAAAGGCTTTCCTCCGGAACGGCGGCGAAAAAGAGGGCCTGACGATCCTGGTCAAAGACAGCAGCTGCCTGATGCTGCGGCGCGAGAGCTGGGAAGCGCTGACGAAAAGAGGCGTCCGCTTCGCGGTGTTAAAGGGCAGCCGGCTCGCGGGAATCACGGTGAACGCGGTATCCAGCGGCGGCTGGCAGTTTGATCCGAAGGCTTTTGCGGAGCGGATGCGCGCGGCGGTACCGGTTCCGGTATGGGATGTGATGGCAGATGATTGAAATAAGCTTTGAACAAAAGAATGACCTGGGGCTGAAATATGTGCGGGACCGGCTGGAGACGGTCTGCCCCTACGGCGGGAAGCGTCTGAAAGAAGAGGGCTTTTATTCTCCGCGGCAGAAAGAAGAGCTGGAGCGGGAGCTGGACAATGTCAGCCTGCTGCTGGCCGCGCTGAAATCCTGTGAGGATGAAGTGCTGGACCTCAGACACCGGCTGAGCGGGCTGAAAGAACTGACCGCGAGCATTACCGGCTGTGAAAGCAGGGCCCTTTCGGAAGTGGAACTCTTCGAGCTGACCGCGCTGTGCCGGCGTTTTCAGGCGCTGATCCCGAAGGCGCAGGCCCTTCCGGGGTATGAAAAGCTGGCAGAGATCGATTTTCAGCCGGTGGACGGGCCGCTTCGCATTCTGGATCCGTCCGGAAGCGGGCGCCTCAGTTTTTATGTGGAAGATGAACGGACGCCGGAGCTTGCAAAGGCCAGACGGCAGAAAAGGACCCTCGAAAAGCAGCTGAAGGAAGCGGATGCGCCGCGGGAGATGTTGCTGCGCAGCCGGCAGGAGGCGGTCAAGGCCGAGGAAGACGCCTTATCGCAGATCTATGCGGATATGAGCCTGGCGCTGCGGCCGTATACCGGTCTGCTTCTGAATAACACCGGGGCGGCCGGCCGGCTGGACGCCGCGTTGGCGAAGGCCCTTTTGGCCCGGCGCTGCGGCTGCTGCCGGCCCGGGACAGGCGGAGAAGATCTGGAACTGACAGAGGCGGTGCATCCGCAGATCGCGGCCGCGCTGGAGGAAAGGGGGCGTTCGTTCGTCCCCGTGACGGCGCATCTGCCCCGGGGCGTGACGGTCCTTACCGGCGCGAATATGGGCGGCAAAAGCGTCGCCATGAAGACGATCGTGCTCAACACCGCGCTGGCGCTTTCCGGCTGCTTCGTTTTTGCCAAGGCGGCGCAGATCCCGATGTTTGACCGGCTGGAACTGATCAACCGGGACTTTACTGATACGGCCCGGGGCTTAAGCAGCTTCGGCGGCGAGATCCTGCGGTTTAACGAAGCGGCGAAGCATCTGGAGGAAGGTGATTTTTCCTTTATCGCCATGGATGAATTCGCCCGGGGCACCAACGCGCAGGAAGGCGCGGCCATCGCCCGCGGCGTGGTCCGCTACCTTTCGGATAAGAAGGCGGTCACCCTGCTCGCGACGCACTACGACGGGACCGCGCAGCTGGCTGCCCGTCATTATCAGGTCAGGGGACTGCGGAATCTCCCGGAAGGAGAGCACGGCGGCGGGACAGAGACGGACCGCCTGCGGCGGATCGAACAGGCCATGGACTACGGCCTGATCCCGGTGGAAAACGAGGCAGACTGTCCCCGGGACGCCCTGCGTATCTGCGAGATGCTGGGCATGGAAGAAGAGATCCTGAAAGCGATCCGGGAGTAAAAAAAACTTCGGAAGCCACTTGCATTTTCAGCGGTTTTTATATATTCTATACAGCAGGGAAAGCGTGAGAAGGACTGTGTGTTTTCACGCAAAATAGGACAGATAGAGGCGCGAAACGAAGGGTAGTCTTTTTCCTGTGGAACCGGCAGTTCCGGAAAAGAGGAAGGGTCGTTTCGCCGAAGGAGTGCGGCCGGCCGATCCGTGTTCCTGGCAGTCTGCGCTGAGCGCCAGCTGCTGTCATGCTCTGCATGAAGCGCTATTGAAGGAAGACCTTTGATGGCGCTTATTATTTTATAAAAAACAGGGAGGATACTATGAAATCACTCATTCGGGTCCGCATGGGAGCGGAGGATGCCCACTACGGCGGCAATCTGGTGGACGGCGCGCATATGCTGCACCTGTTCGGAGACGTGGCGACAGAGCTTCTGATCCGCCACGACGGCGACGAAGGCCTGTTCTGCGCGTATGACAACGTGGAGTTTCTGGCACCGGTGTTTGCCGGAGATTATATCGAGGCCGAGGGGGAGATCGTCAAGGTCGGCAACACCTCCCGGAGAATGGTATTTGAAGCGCGCAAGGTGATCGTGCCCCGCCCGGATATCAATGAATCCGCCTGCGACGTGCTGGAGGAGCCTGTCGTGGTCTGCCGCGCCAGCGGTACCTGCGTGGTCCCGCTCCATAAGCAGAGAAAGTGAGAGAATATATGGAGAAACTGATCATTACCGCCGCGATCTGCGGCGCGGAAGTGACCAAGGAACAGAACCCGGCCGTTCCCTACACCGTAGCGGAGATCGTTCGGGAAGCAAAGAGCGCTGTAGATGCGGGCGCCGCCATCGTGCACCTGCATGTGCGCCGGGACGACGGCACGCCCACCCAGGACCGGGAACGCTTCCGCGAATGCATCGATGCGATCAAAAAAGAGATCCCGGATGTGATCCTGATCCCGTCCACCGGCGGCGCCGTCGGCATGAGCGCGGAGGAGCGCCTGCAGCCCACGGAGCTTTTCCCGGAGATGGCGACGCTCGACTGCGGCACCTGCAACTTCGGCGACGAGATTTTCGATAATACCATGCCGATGATGCGGATCTTCGGAAAGCGCATGATGGAGAATCATATCAAGCCCGAGTACGAGTGCTTTGAGATGGGACATCTGGATACGATCCTCACCATGGCGAAAAAAGGCGAGGTCCCCGGCGCGCCGATGCAGTTTAATTTCGTGCTCGGCGTTCCGGGCTGTACGCCCGCGACGGTCGGGAATCTGGACTGGATGGTAAAGCAGATCCCCGCGGGAAGCACCTGGACGGCTACCGGGATCGGGCGGCATGCCTTCACGCTGGCGGCGGCCGCGATCGTGATGGGCGGCAACGTCCGGGTCGGTTTTGAAGATAATCTGTATCTGTCCCGCGGCGTGCTCGCCAAGAGCAACGGGGAGCTGGTGGAAAAGGTGGTCCGGCTGGCAAAGGAGCTCGGCCGCGAGATCGCCACCCCGGCGGAAGCAAGAAAGATATTAGGGCTGTAAGGAGGAGAATATGGAACAGTTAAAAGGCAATAAATACGGCACCCACCGCGTGATCGAACCCAAGGGCGTCTTGACGCAGGCGGCCTGGAAGATCGACAACGACATGAGCAAGCATTACAGCAACGAGATCATCTGCGACGTGATCTCGCTGAATATCGACTCCGCATCCTTTACGCAGATCAGCGAGGTCTGCGGCGGCGATGAGGAGAAGATCGGGGAGATGATCCTCGGCATCGTGGCCGAGCGCGGCAAGCAGCAGAACCCGGTGACGGGCTCCGGCGGCATGTTCATCGGCACGGTCGCCTATATCGGCGACGACTTAAAGGACCGTGACCTTAAGGTCGGCGACAAGATCGCTTCTCTGGTCAGCCTGTCGTTAACCCCGCTGAAGATCGATAAGATCCTGGCCATCCACAAGGAGATCGACCGCGTGGATATCATCGGCCAGGCGGTACTGTTCGAGAGCGGCCTCTATGCCAAGCTGCCGGATGATATGTCCGAAGCGCTGGCGCTCGCGGCGCTGGACGTGGCCGGCGCGCCGGCGCAGGCCAGACGTCTCCCGAAAGAGGGCGACAGCGTGCTGATCCTCGGCGCCAACGGCAAGAGCGGCGTGCTCTGCGCGTATGAAGCGATGAAGAAAGTCGGTCCGAACGGCAACGTGGTCGGCGTGGTCCGTAATCCGAAGCAGGTCCCGGGCCTCATGGAGCTGGGCGTTTACCACAAGGTCGTGGTCGCCTCCGCGACCGAACCGGTGGCGGTGCTCGAAGCCGCGCTGGAAGCGAACGGCGGCAAAGAATACGATCTTTCCATCAGCTGCGTGAACGTGGAAGCCTGCGAGATGAGCGCGATCCTGCCGGTCCGCGAGGGCGGAACCGTTTATTTCTTCTCGATGGCGACGAGCTTTACCCGCGCGGCGCTGGGCGCCGAAGGCGTGGGCAAGGACATCAATATGATCGTCGGCAACGGCTATGCGAAGAACCACGCGGAGATCACCCTGAATGTACTGAGAGAGAATAAAAAGATCCGCGAACTGTTTGACAAGAAGTACGTATAAGGAGAAAGAGTATGAACACCCGCAACGGTTTATTCGCCGACGTTCCCGAAGAGCTTTGGAATGACTGGAAGTGGCAGATCCGCAACCGTATCGAGACGGTCGAGGAACTGAAAGAACATATTGAGATCACCGCGGAAGAGGAAGAAGGCATCCGCCAGTGCCTCGGACGCCTGCGCATGGCGATCACGCCCTACTACCTGTCCCTGATCGATTTAAGCGACCCGCACGATCCGATCCGCCGCCAGGCGATCCCGACCGCGGCCGAGCTGTATCAGTCCCCGGCGGACCTGCTGGATCCCCTGCATGAGGACACCGACTCGCCGGTCAAGGGCTTAACGCACCGCTATCCGGACCGAGTGCTGCTGCTGGTGACCGACCAGTGCTCCATGTACTGCCGCCATTGCACCCGCCGCCGCTTTGCCGGGCAGACCGATCAGGCCGTGCCGCTTGAGCAGATCGACGGCTGTATCGAATATATCCGGAATCATCCGGAGGTCCGGGACGTGCTGATCTCCGGCGGCGATCCGCTGGTCATGAGCGACGACCGTCTGGAGTATGTGATCTCCCGCGTAAGAGAGATCCCGCATGTGGAGATCGTCCGTATCGGCTCCCGCACCCCGGTGGTCATGCCGCAGCGCATCACCCCCGAGCTGTGCGCGATGCTGAAGAAATATCATCCGATCTGGCTGAATACGCACTTCAATCATCCGAAGGAGATCACGCCCGAATCCGCGGCGGCCTGCGCCAGGCTTGCCGACGCCGGCATCCCGCTCGGAAACCAGAGCGTCCTGCTCGCGGGCGTCAACGACTGTGTCTACACCATGAAGAAGCTGGTGCAGGAACTGGTCAAGATCCGGGTGCGTCCGTATTATATTTACCAGTGCGACCTTTCCATGGGCCTGGAGCACTTCCGCACGCCGGTGGGCAAGGGCATCGAGATCATCGAAGCACTGCGCGGCCACACCTCCGGCTTCTGCGTACCGACCTTCGTGGTCGACGCGCCGGGCGGCGGCGGCAAGACGCCGGTCATGCCGAATTACGTGATCTCGCAGACGCCGCACAAGGTGATCCTGCGCAACTTCGAAGGCGTGATCACGACCTATACCGAACCGGACAATTACAAAGAGACCTGCCAGTGCGAATACTGCCGGGGAGAAAGAGAAGGCAGGCTGGTCGGCGTTGCCGGACTGGAGCGCGGGCAGGCCTTAAGCCTGGAACCGGTCGGGCTGGCCCGCTTAAAACGCGGCCACAACAAAGGAGAATAAAGATGGCAAGCAAGATAGGACTGGATGAAAAACTGGTCGCGAAAGCCCGGTCCTCGGCGGCGAAGGTCGCGGAGGATACCCAGCGCTTTATCGAGCGGCACACCACGGTCGCGGTGGAACGGACGGTCTGCCGCCTGCTCGGCATCGACGGGGTCAACGACGTGGAAGTCCCCATGCCGAATATCGTGGTGGAGCATCTGTGCGCGAAGGATCTGCTGGCGGACGGCGCGGCGCTTCGCCTCGGCAATGCCATGGCGGAGCTGGGCCTTTCCCCGCAGGAGATCGCGGAAGGCATCGACAGAGGCGAGATCGATCTCGCGGCCCTGCCGATGCATGCCGAAGAGGAGATCCGCGAAGCCTTGGCGCCGGTCGTCGCGGAAACGATGGCCCGCATCCGCGCCAATGTGGCTAAAAGAAACGAGTATCTGACCCGTTTCGGCGACAAGAAGGGACCGTATATCTACCTGATCGTCGCGACCGGGAACATTTTCGAAGATATTACGCAGGCGAAGGCGGCGGCCAAGCAGGGCGCGGACGTCATCGCCGTGATCCGGACTACCGGCCAGAGCCTGCTGGATTTTGTGCCCTTCGGGGCGACGACCGAGGGCTTCGGCGGGACCTACGCGACGCAGGAGAATTTCCGCCTGATGCGCGCCGCGCTGGATGAAGTCGGAGAAGAAGAGCACCGCTATATCCGCCTCTGCAACTATTGCTCGGGCCTGTGCATGCCGGAGATCGCCGCGATAGGCGCGCTGGAGCGGCTGGACGTCATGCTGAACGACGCGCTCTACGGCATCCTGTTCCGCGATATCAACATGCAGCGGACCATCATCGACCAGTATTTTTCCCGCGTGATCAACGGCTTTGCCGGCGTCATCATCAATACCGGTGAGGATAACTACCTGACCACCGCGGACGCCTACGAGGAAGCGCACACCGTGCTGGCGAGCCAGTTCCTGAACGAGCAGTTCGCGCTGCAGGCCGGGCTGCCCGAGGAGCAGATGGGCCTCGGCCACGCTTTCGAGATGAATCCGGACCTGCCCAACGCCTTCCTCTACGAGCTGGCGCAGGCGCAGATGGCCCGGGAAATCTTCCCGAAGGCGCCGCTCAAATACATGCCGCCGACCAAGTTCATGACCGGCAACATATTCCGCGGCCACGTACAGGATGCGCTCTTCAATATGGTGACCATCCTTACGAACCAGAAGATCCACCTGCTCGGCATGATGACCGAAGCGATCCATACGCCGTTCATGTCTGACCGTGCGCTGGCTATCGAAAACGCCCAGTATATCTTCCGGACCATGGCGGATCTGGGGAACGACATCGAGTTTAAGCAGGGCGGCATCATTCAGAGCCGCGCGGCTGAGGTGCTGCAGAAGGCGGCGGACCTGCTCGGCGAGATCGAACGGATGGGCCTTTTTGCCACGCTGGAGAAGGGCGTGTTCGCGGATATCAAGCGGCCGCAGGACGGCGGCAAGGGTCTGGAGGGCGTGACCCGCAAATCAGACCGGTACTTCAACCCCTTCATTGAAGAAATGAGACGGAAGGAGGCGTAAGATGAGTTCGGGACTGTATGATATGTCCGCAAAGGACTTTGACAAGACCCTCGATCTGACCCGCATCAAACCCTACGGGGATACGATGAATGACGGGAAGGTGCAGCTTTCCTTTACGCTGCCGGTGCCCAACAACGATAAGGGGATGGAAGCCGCGCGGATCCTCGCCAAGCAGATGGGGATCACGGAGCCCAATGTGGCTTACGCGCGGGCGCTGGACGAGACCTTCACCTTCTATGTAGTATACGGCTCCTGCTCCCACAGCGTGGACTACACGAAGATCCAGATCCAGGCGATCGAAGACGTGACCATGGAAATGGATGAGGTGGACGAATATATCCGGGAACATATCGGCCGGAAGATCGTCGTGATCGGCGCTTCCACTGGCACGGACGCCCACACGGTCGGGATCGACGCGATCATGAACCGCAAGGGCTTTGCCGGCCACTACGGGCTGGAACGCTATGAGATGATCGAAGCGCTCAACATGGGCAGCCAGGTGCCGAACGAAGAGTTCCTTGCCAAGGCACGCGAGATCCATGCGGACGTGCTTCTGGTCAGCCAGACGGTGACCCAGAAGAATATCCACATTCAGAATCTGACCGAGCTGATCGAGCTTGCCGAAGCCGAAGGCATGCGTGAAAACCACGTCATGTGCTGCGGCGGCGCCCGTATCACGCACGAGCTGGCCAAGGAACTGGGCTTCGACGCCGGCTTCGGCCCCGGGAAATTTGCCAATGACGTCGCCACCTTCTGCGTGAAGGAAATGGTAAGAAGAGGGATAAAATAATGCAGAAACTGCTTTGGAAACCTTCGGAAGAAGTAAAGAACGGCTGCCGCATGGCGGATTTCATGCGTTTTGTCAACCGCCGCTGCGGGAAGGAATTCCGTGAATACAGGGAACTGTATCAGTGGTCGGTGGAGGATATCCCGGCTTTCTGGGCGGCGGCCTGGGACTATTTTGACGTGATCTGCTCCCGGCCGTACGATACGGTCGTGGATGATCTTTCCCGCTTCCCCGGCGCGAAATGGTTCGTCGGGGCGAAGCTGAACTATGCCGAGAATATCCTGCGTTTTTGCGACCAGGACGGGACGGCGGTCACCTTCCGCGGGGAAGATTTTATGCGCCGCACGATCAGCCGCCGGGAACTGCTGGAGACGGTGAAGAAGCTGGCGGCGGCTTTCCGGAACGAAGGCCTGAAACCCGGGGATACCGTGGCCGGGTACCTGCCGAACCTGCCGGAGACCATTATTGCGATGCTGGCTGCGGCGGCGGTCGGGGCGGTCTGGTGCTCCTGCGCGACGGATATCGGCGCGAATGCGGCCGTGGACCGGCTGGGGCAGATCGAACCGAAGGTCCTGGTCACCACGGACGGCTACCGCTATAAGGGGAAGACTTTCTCTTCGCTGGAGAATGTGAAGGAGATGGCGTCCCGCATGCCGTCCCTGCAGCGGATCTTAGTGGTGCACTATGCCGGCGAGCCGGCGATCGGGGACATTCCGAATGCCGTCCTCTTTGAGGACTATCTGCAGCCGGCGCCGAAAGATTTTGCGTTCGAGCAGGTCGAAGCTTCGCATCCTCTTTTCGTGATGTTTTCCTCCGGGACGACCGGCAAGCCCAAGTGCATGGTGCAGTCGCATGCCGGCATCCTGATGAATCAGTTAAAGGAGCTCACCCTCCACTGCAACATCAAGGAAGACAGCAAGCTGCTGTATATCACCACCTGCAGCTGGATGATGTGGAACTGGCAGGCCGCGGCGCTCGGCACCGGCTCGGAACTGGTGCTCTATGACGGCAACCCGTCCTATCCGGATGACGGGGCCATCTGGAAAGTGCTGGAAGAAGAGAAGGTCACAGATTTCGGCCTTTCCGCCAGTTACATCCATATGCTGATCGCGCACGGCTTCAACCCGAAGGAGCACGCGGATCTCTCCGCGCTGCGGGCGATCTCGCAGACCGGCTCCGCGCTGTCCGACGCCGGCTGGGAATTCGTCTATCGCGAGATCAAGGAAGATTATCACTTCAACTCGATCGCCGGCGGCACGGATATCAACGGGTGCTTCGGCATCGGCAACATGATGATCCCGGTCTACTCGGGCGAACTGGCCGCTTTCGGCCTAGGCGAAAAGGTGGAATGCTATGACGATAACGGAAAGCCGATCCGCGACCGCGAAGGTGAGCTGGTCTGCGAGAAGCCGATCCCTTCGATGCCGCTGTATTTCTGGAACGACCCGGACGGGCAGCGTTATTTCCACGCTTATTTTGATACCTATCCGGGCGTGTGGCGCCACGGCGATTACGTGATCGTTCACGAAAACACCGGCGGGCTCACGTTCTGCGGCCGGAGCGATTCGGTGCTTAAGCCCTCGGGCGTGCGCATCGGGACCGCGGAGATCTACAATCAGGTGAATACGCTGCCGGAGATCGAAGATTCCCTGGCGGTCGGCCAGGACTATCACGGCGACCAGCGGATCATCCTTTTCGTCAAGTGCCAGCCCGGCCACAGCGTCGACGAGAAGCTGATCCGGGACATCAAAACGATTCTGCGCACGAAGGCATCGCCCCGCCACGTACCGGCGGTGATCCTGGAGACGCCGGAGATCCCGGTCACCTTAAACGGCAAGAAAGTGGAAGGCGCGGTCACGAATATCCTAAACGGCCGGCCGGTCGGCAACCGGGACGCCCTCGGCAATCCCGAAAGCCTTACCTTCTACGAACAGATCCTGCCGCAGCTGCAGTAAAGCGGGGCGGGTAAGACAGAACGGGGACAGACCCCGGGTGTCTCAGCCATTGAGACGCCCGGGGTCTGTCCCCGTCAAAGCAGCAGCGATGCTTTGCATGCTGCGGATAAGTTCCGGTTATTTTATCTGTTTCTTTTCCTGATTTTGTGCTATGATACTTTTAATATGCTATTTTCTTATGGAAGAGGTGCAGCATGAAAAAACTGATGGGGATCCTTCTCTCGCTGGCGATGCTCATTTCCTGTACGGCCTGCGGGCTGACGGAAAGGCTGCAGAGTCTGAAATCGTCGGAAGATGCGTCATCGTCCTATGCCGGGCGGTACTACCTGGTGAGCAGCAATGATCACGGGAAAACGACGGTGTATGAAACGCCGGCGGATTATCTGCGTCTGGACGAAGAGGGAGAAGCGCGCCTGAGCGCATTGGAGAAAAGCATTAAGGGAAGCTGGGAGGCGGAAGGCGCGGCTTTGACGCTGGAGCTGGACGGAGAACGTGCGGAAGGAAGAATCGAAGACGGCGTGATATCCATTCACCTTCTGGATCGGGATATGGTTTTTGTAGCCGGCAAGGCGGAGGCGGCAGCCCGTGCCGCATCGCTGGCAGAAGAAATAAAGACCGCAAAGCAGGAAAGCCCTGCGGCGGAAAGCAGCCCGGAGGAGACGCTTCCGGAAACCTCGCCCTCTCCGGAGAATACGCAGGCGGCGCAGACCGAAGAGCCGGCCACTAGCGAAGAAG
This sequence comes from Lachnospiraceae bacterium, assembly GCA_017394885.1. Lineage (GTDB taxonomy): Bacteria > Bacillota > Clostridia > Lachnospirales > Lachnospiraceae > UBA6987. The sequence goes on from JAFPWO010000021.1 coordinate 17,286, forward strand.
CGGCGTCCGAAACGCCGGCAGAGACCGCGGAGGAACCCTCTTCGGAAGAATCTGCCGCGGAAGAGCCGTCCGAAGCGGAAACCACGGAAGAGCCGGCGACGGAAGAACCAACGACCGAAGAACCAACGACGGAAGAGCCGACGACCGAGCCGCCGGAAGAATTTGCTTTTGAAAAGCGGGGAAGCGGATATTATCTGACCGGCCCCGGCACCTATAGCGGAAAAGATATCAAAATTCCGGAAGAATATGACGGCCTGCCGGTCATCGGGATCGGGGAAGAGGCGTTTTCCGGCGCCACCATTTATTCGCTTTCGGTCCCCGCCTCCGTAAAGGAGATCGGGGAGGCTGCTTTTGCGGATGCCGTCATTCATGAAGACGTCATCCTGAAGCAGGTGGAGAAGGTGGATGATAAGGCTTTCTCCGGGACCAGGATCTACGGCGAACTGGTCTTTCAGGATGCGCTGGAAACGGTGGGAGAGCGCGCATTCGCGGATATGGAAGCGGACGGCATCCTTCTGCCGGTGACCGTAAATGCGATCGGCGCCGGCGCCTTCAGCGGAACGAAGGCGGATAAGCTGGAGTACGGCGGCAGCCGCGCTGCGTGGAACAGCCTGGCCGCGGGCACGGATTGGGAAACTTCCATTGGAAGCGGGAAACTCTCCTGTGCGGAAAACGGCAACGGCATCGTGATCTGCCTTGACCCGAGCCATCAGGCGACGGCCGACACCTCGCAGGAGCCGATCGGGCCGGGCGCGTCCGCCACGAAGAATAAAATGGCGACCGGGGCGACCGGCACGTATTACAATACCAAAGAGTACGCGCTGGTGCTGGAGATCGCGCTTCAGCTTCGGGATGAGCTGGAAGGCCGCGGCTATACCGTCATCATGACCCGGGAAAGCAATAACGTCAACATCAGCAACAAGGAGCGCGCGGAGATCGCCAACCAGAACAATGCGGACGCGTTTATCCGGATCTTCTGCGATTATTCGAATGATAACAGCTACAAAGGCGTGGCGGCTCTCTGTCCGAGCAACGGGAACCCGTACCTCTCCAAAGATCTGGTCAACCGCTCCCTATCCCTCGCGCAGACGCTGCTGAACCGGCTGGCTTCGGCGACCGGTGCAAACAGCAGAGGGATCGACCGGCGGGGCGACATGACGGCCATCAACTGGAGCAAGGTCCCGGTCTGCGTCATGAATCTGGGCTATATGTCCAATAAATCGGACGAGGGCAGCCTGATCAGCGCGAACTACCAGCGGAAAATCGTGGTCGGACTTGCCAACGGGATCGACGATTACTTCGGCAATACGATCTATCCATAATAAGCTCATTACGGAAGGACTTTATGGCGCTTCGTTTCCTGCAAAACAAGCAATCCGCTGTTCTCATGACAGTGGGTGACCCGAAAAAGGCCATCCTTGGTTTTGCTGCGCCGATCTTTTTAAGCCAGCTGTTTCAGCAGCTGTACAGCACGGCGGACGCCTGGATCGTGAGCCGTTTCCTGGGGGACGACGCCTTCGCGGCGGTCAGCTCTTCCGGGAGCCTGATCTTCCTGATCATCAGCTTTTTTGTCGGAGCTTCCATGGGGGCCGGCGTGGTGATCAGCCGCTATTTCGGGGCGGGAGAGCTGGAGAAAATGTCCCGCGCCGTCCATACGAATGTGCTGGTCGCCCTGATCTGCGGCGCATGCGTTTCGGTCTTCGGGGTCACGATGACGCCGCATATCCTGGTCTGGATCAACGTAGACCCGGATATCCTGCCGCTCTCCACCCTGTATTTCCGCTATTATTTCATGGGCGCCGTCGCGATGGTCATGTACAACTCGCTGAAGGGCGTCATGAACGCGGTGGGCGACAGCCGGCGGCCGCTGTTTTACCTGATCTTTTCCTCGCTCCTCAATATCTCGCTGGATACGCTTTTCGTCGGCGTCATGGGGCTGGGGATCGAATGGGCCGCGATCGCGACGACGATCTCCCAGGCCGCGAGCGCGCTGCTGTGCCTGCGGCAGCTGACGAGAGAAGGGACGGTCTACCGCCTGTCTTTCCGGAAGCTGAAGATTCACGGGGATATCCTGAAGGAGATCCTGCGCTACGGCCTGCCGACGGCGGTGCAGAACTCCGTGATCGCCTTTGCGAATGTGCTGGTGCAGTCCAACGTCAATACCTTCGGGGAGATCGGCATGGCGTCCTGGGGCGCTTACTCCAAGATCGAGGGCTTTGCCTTCCTCCCGATCACGAGCTTTTCCATGGCGCTGACCACCTATATCGGACAGAACCTTGGTGCGAAGGAGTATGACCGGGCGAAAGCCGGCGCCCGCTTCGGGATCATCACCTCCCTGGTGCTTTCGGAGATCACGGGGCTGCTGATCTACCTGCTGGCCAGACAGCTGATCTCGTTTTTTATCTCGGATCCGGAAACGGTCCGCTGGGGGATCGAACACTGCCGCACGATCGCGCTGTTCTACTTCCTGCTTTCCTTCTCGCACTGCATAGCGGGGATCTGCCGCGGGGCGGGACGGGCCTTCGTACCGATGCTGATCATGCTGTCGGTCTGGTGTGTATTCCGGATCATCTATATAACGATAGCCATGAAGATCCGGCACGATATCGTGCTTCTTTACTGGGCTTATCCGATTACCTGGGGCATCAGCTCCGTGATATATCTGATCTACTATCTGAAATCCGACTGGCTGCACGGATTTGAACAGAAGAGTCGTCTTCTCCGGGTGAAAGAAAAGGAGGAACAGCCGGCATGAAATCGAATAAAGAACAGCGCAGGGTCAGTATTATTCTGCAGGTCGCGATCCTGTTTATTATCGGGATCCTTTCGACAGGCGTGTTGACCTTCTTTTCGGAAAAATCGCTTTCGGGTCAGACGGTAAAAAAGCAGATGGAAGGCCACGCGCGGGAGATCGCGGAGGAAGTACGCCAGTCCGTCCGGGAATACACGGCGTATCCCTGGCTGCTGGAGTACTGGTATACCCATGCCGATACGATGGAAGTCGAGTATGATACGACCTTCGCACAGCAGGGCGCAACCTATAAAAAGAGCCAGCTGCTGGCGGAGCGGCATCCGGAGATCCAGGGCAAGTACGCGCAGATATCCCAGCTGGAAGCCCTCCCCGAGGAGGATCAGAAGCTGTACGCGGAGATCTGCTATGCCTGGGTGATCACAAGGATCAATGAGATCAAGCAGGCCTATCATATCGACTTCCTGTTCTGCGTGGTGACCGAAGAACCGTATGACACGCAGTTCTTTATGCTCAGCGCCGCAGACCCCGGCGCCGTCCGGGGGACGAATTACGAGGAAGTTTACCCGCTGGGCCATACCGTCACCGTCGGGAGAAGCCAGCAGGAGGCCATGAGAAATGCCCGGATCAACGAAGGAAATCTGGCGGATGCGGGCGACTATGTGGACTACTATGCCTATCTTTGCCCGCTGGGCGAGCATACGGCCCTGATCGGCCTCACCTACACGGTCACCGGCGTGGAAGAGCTTGTCGTGGATCAGACGCGCGCCGGAACGAAGCTGGCCATTATCAATCAGGTCATGCTCTCGCTCCTCTGCCTGCTGCTGATCTATCTGTTTGTGCTGCGGCCGCTGAAAAAAGTGCAGGGCAGTATCCGTCTTTATACGGAGACCAAGGACAGCGAAACGGTGATCGACGCCCTTTCGAAGGTCAATCCCTGGAACGAGATCGGGCAGTTGTCCCAGGATGTCTCGGATATGATCCGTGAGATCGATAATCATGTGGAAAGGATCCAGACGATCACGGCGGAGCGCGAACGTATCGGGGCGGAGCTGTCGCTGGCGACCCGGATCCAGTCGGCCATGCTGCCGCATACTTTCCCGGCCTTCCCGGACCGGCATGAATTCGATATTTATGCCTCCATGGATCCGGCCAAGGCGGTCGGCGGCGACTTCTACGATTTCTTCCTGATCGACGAAGACCATCTGTGCATGGTGATCGCCGACGTTTCCGGCAAGGGCGTGCCGGCGGCGCTCTTTATGATGGCGGCGAAGATCATCCTGCAGAGCTGCGCCATGCTGGGCAGCACCGCGGCGGAGATCCTCACCAAAACCAATGAAGCGATCTGCTCCAACAATCAGGAGCAGATGTTCGTGACGGTCTGGGTCGGGATCCTGGAGATCTCGACAGGCCGGCTGACGGCGGCCAACGCGGGCCATGAATACCCGGCCGTGAAGAATCCGGACGGCAGTTTCGAGCTGCTGAAGGACCGGCACGGCATGGTGATCGGCGGGATGGAAGGCGTCACGTATAAGGAATATGAACTGCAGATGGAGCCCGGCTCGGCCCTGTTCCTGTATACCGACGGCGTCGCGGAAGCGACCGATGCGGAAAAGAACATGTTCGGGACGGCCCGGATGCTGGAAGCCCTGAACAAAGAAGCCGGTGCGGCGCCGGAGCAGCTCATCAGAAATGTTCAGGAAGCGCTGGACGATTTTGTCAGGGAAGAAGAGCAGTTCGACGATGTGACGATGCTTTGTATGGTGTATCAGGGAGATAAGAAAGCGTGAGAGGCCAGTCCCGGAAAAAAGCTGCAAAGAAGAGGATCCCGGCGGCAGTACCCATTGCGGTGCTGGCGCTGATCGGCGTCCTTCTGTTTTTGCCTTTCTGGGCGAAAGAGGCGGAGGAAGTGTATGACTTTGCCCTTTCGAAAGAAGCAATCGTCCTGACCATCGAGGACGGCGTCTGCGGAGAAACTGATCTGCAGGCGCTTCTGACCACGGGATCCGTCTGGGATAAATGGAGGGCGGCGGGCTCGCTGGCCAAGACGCCGGTGATCTGGAAAAGCGAAGATCCTTCCGTCGCGTCGGTGGATGAAGCCGGACACGTAAAGGCGGTGGAAAAAGGAAGCACCGTCATCACGGTATCCTTCGGCGGAAAGCAGCTGAGCTGCCCCGTGGAAGTATGGTACCCGCTGAAAGGCTTATCGATCACGCCGGACAGCGTGACTTTGCAGAAGGCGGAAAAACTGAGTCTGCGCGTTGCTCCGGTCCCCGAGAAAGCCGAACTGCCGGCGGTCACCTTCCGCTCCTCGGATGAAAGCATTCTGGACGTGAACGGAGAGGGCCTCATCCGGGCCAGGCTGCCCGGGACGGCGACGGTCACGGCGGAAGGCGGCGGCTTTGCGGCCGAATGCCCGGTCACCGTGCTGTCCGCGCTGAAAGAACTGGAACTGGATACCCATGCTGTCACGCTGAATACCGGGGAGAGCTATTCCCTGCAGCTTCGCTATATTCCGGATGATACGACAGATGACAGAGCGATCGCCTGGAGCAGTGCAGATCCTTCCATAGCCGCTGTAGATGAAAACGGCCGGGTGCAGGCGCTTGCGCCGGGGAAGACGAGAATCTCGGCGCAGGCCGGCGCGCTTACGGCGTCCGCGGCCGTCCGCGTCTATGCGCCGCTCAAAGGAATCTCTTTTGCCGAAGAGGAAGTGCGGCTGATCATCGAGGAAAGCTGCGGCCTGACGCTTCTCTATGATCCGTCGAACACGACGGATAATCGCCATGCGGAATACAGCTCCTCGGATCCGGAAGCGGTCACGGTCGATGACGACGGCGTGGTGAAAGCCGTCGGCGCCGGAGAAGCCATGATCAGCGCGCAGGTCGGAGAATACGAGGCGCAGTGCCATGTGATCGTGCGGGTCCCCATGACCGGGATCGCCCTGGAAGAAGGCCCGCGGACCCTGGCCCGCGGGACGCAGCAGGTTCTGTCCGTGCAATTCTATCCGGAAGATACGAATGACGACCGGACCGTTCAGTGGGAGAGCTCGAATCCTTCCGTGCTCTCAGTCAGTGAGGACGGCACCGCCGCCGCCAACCATGCCGGCACGGCTGTGATAAGCGCGGTCTGCGGAGAGTTCAGGGCAGAAGAGACGTTCACGGTGACCGTTCCGGTGACCGGGATCACGCTGGACAAGAGCTCTCTGGAGCTTTTAAAAGGCGGCAGCGCGGCTCTTTCGGCCACGGTCCTGCCCGAGGATACCACGGAAGAAAAGACGGTCTATTTCTCAAGCAATAATACGAATATCGCGACGGTGGACCAGAACGGAAACGTCACGGCCGTCGGGGCCGGAAGCTGTACGGTCACAGCCTCCCACGGCAGTTTCAGCGCGTCTTGCACGGTGAATGTAAAGGCGCCGATGACGGGGATCGCGCTGGATAAGGCGGATATTACCCTTGTTCAGTGGGAGAGCGCCAAACTGACGGTAAACTACCAGCCCTGGGATACCACCGACGACCGAACGGTCCGCTGGACCAGTTCGGATGCGGGGATCGCGACGGTGGACGGCAGCGGCACCGTTAGCGGGGTCAGTCCCGGGGAGTGCACCGTGACCGCCCAGGTCGGCAGCTTTTCAGCCTCGGCCCATGTGCGGGTCAATGCGTACGTGCCGGTGGAGTCGGTCGGCCTCTCGATCTGGGAGACGACGCTGACCTGGTACGGGCAGACCGTGAAGATCGACGCCTGGGTCAATCCCTCCGGCGCCACCAGGCCCTGGATCAGCTGGAGCAGCAGCAATCCTTCGGTCGCTTCCGTCAGCAGCGACGGAACCGTAACGGCGGCCGGCCGGGGCAATGCGGTGATCACGGCGACGGCGGACGGGGTAAGCGCCTACTGCCAGGTGACGGTCTCGCTGCCGGAGAATCAGAAGATCGTCGTGCTGGATCCCGGCCACGGCGGCGGCTATAACGGCGCATGCTGGGACGGACGGCGGGAATGCGATCTGAATCTGAAGACGGCCTTCTATGTGAAGTCTTACCTGGAGGAGCATTACTCGGGTGTGACGGTCTATATGACAAGGACTGCCGATACCTGTTTCAATCCCTGGGACAATACGATAGATCTGCTGTCACGGGCCCAGTTTGCCCGGGACCGCGGGGCGGATTTCGTGATCAGCCTGCATTACAATGCTTCACTCTATCACAATGAAAGCGGGACCATGGTCATCGCCTCCGCCATGGCCAACGTCGGCGCCGCGAGCAAGGAGATGGCGCGGAAGATCCTGGCCCGCAACGTCGCGCTCGGTCTGGCCAATTTAGGCGTTCGGACCAGCTATGCGCAGGAGTATTTCGATGAAGAAGGCAATCCGCAGGATTATTACGCGATCATCCGGCATTCCGCGACCTACGGGATCCCGGCGGTGCTGGTGGAGCACTGCTTCATCGATACGGATATCGCTTTCCTCGACAGTGACGAGGACCTTTACCGCTTCGGGATGAACGACGCGATCGCCATCGCCGAATACCTGGGTCTGCCGGCGAAATAAAGAAAGAAGAATAATAAAGCCCCCGGATCACGCACTTTGATGCGGTCACCGGGGGCTCATTTCATTTTCGGAATTATTTATGCTTCATTTCTTCCAGATAGTCATTCAGTTCGGCGTTTACGATGTCTGTAATGAACATGTGTCCCGGCGCGTGCGTGATGACGATCGGCGGTTTGGCATTTTCCACGGCGGCCTGAGGCGTAACGCCGCAGGGCCAGAAGACCGGGATCTCACCCGGATAAATGTCCACGGCTTCGCCGTAATCGGGCTTCATCACATCCTTGATGCCGACGGCTTCAGCCGGGCCCATATGGATCGGCGCGCCGTGAACGTTCGGCATCTTATATGTAATCTGATAAGCTTTCCAGGCGTTTTCGGGCGTCATGGGACGCATGGAGCAGACCATGGGACCGGAGAACGGTCCGGCCGGTTTCGTCGGGAATGCAGGCATCTTGTACATCGGGACGTTGCGGCCCTGTGCGATATGGCGGACCTCGATCCCTTCCCGCATCAGCGCTTCTTCGAAAGAGAAGGAGCAGCCGATCAGGAAGCCCACATAGCCCTCTTTCCAGTACGAGGAAGCATCGGTTACCTCTTTGACAAAGACGCCGTTCTCATAAATGCGGTAGCGGGGGATATCGGTGCAGATATTCGCGCCTTCGCCCATCGCATGCGTGAGCGGCTCTTTCCCCCGGATGATCTCCAGAACCGGGCAGGGGAAAGGGTTCAGTTTCGTATACTCTTCAAAATCTGCCGCGTAATCGGGCGGCAGGATCACGAGGTTCGCCTGTGCATAGCCCGCGCACATTCCGGCGGTAGGAAAGTCGATCTTCCTTTCGCGGATAAGCTGGCGGACATCTCTGGGTTTCATGCTGATATAGGGGGTAATATCAAAAGCCATAAAGTACCTCCTTTTAATGATTCATTACTCGCAGGACAAAAAGTCTGCGATCATTTTGTAATACTGCCGGTCAAGCATCATGGCGTTCTGGGCATATTCAATACTGACGGGGACGAAATGGACCTTGTCTCCGCCCTTGAGCTGGCCCAGAATGCGGAAATCCGAGGAGATCACATTGGCGATCTTTGTGTAACCGCCGGTGGTCTGCCGGTCTGCGGCCATTATGATGGGCTTGCCGGCGGAGGGCACCTGGACAGCGCCGAAAGCGATCCCGTCCGAGATGATATCGCCGCCGTTTTTGTGCTCGATGACAGCGCCGTCAAGACGGCATCCCATCCGGTCAAAATCGGCCGTGACCGTATAGACCTCCCGGAAAAAGGTATTCAGACCTTCTTCGGTAAAGCAGTCGTCCTGCGGGCCTAAGATCACCGCGATCTCGTATTGCTTCTGCGGGACAAAGTCCGGGCCGATCACCCGCCGCTCCGGGAACGGCAGCTTCGGATTCGGCGCGCGGAAGGCAAGCTCGTCCCCGGCCTCCAGCTTTCTGCCTTTATAACCGCCGATCTTCGCTTTCATATAGGTGGAGCGGCTGCCCATCACGAGCGGAAGATCCAGCCCGCCGGCAAAGGCGAGATAGGCGCGGCAGCCGTTTTTCAGTCCAAGAAAGCGGATGGTCTGCCCGGGTTCAACCAGGACCGCCTGATAGCGCGGCATCGGTTTCCCGTCCAGCACAGCATTCAGATCGCCGCCGGTCAGGGCTACATAATTGGCTTCGTCAAAGACCAGCTGCGGCCCCATGACAGTAATTTCCAGCACCGCTTCTCCGGGATCGTTGCCCAGCAGGAGATTGGCCAGCTTCATACTGTGGGGATCCATGGCGCCGGCGACCGGAACGCCGAACTGCTGATACCCGAAACGCCCCAGATCCTGTACGGTGGTCTGGACACCGGGCGAAAGAACACGGATACTCATATCAGACCTCCTCCTTTGCGTGGGTTTTCAGAACATAGGTCCCGGCTTCGACTTCCTTCAGGATCGCGTCGTATTCTTCCTGCGTGACCGGATAAAACTTCATATACTGGCCGGCTTCCGGCAGGATAGGCGTTTCACGGCCCGGATCATACATCTTCACGGGTGTGCGTCCGATAAGCTGCCAGCCGCCGGGAGAATCGATAGGGTAGATCCCTGTCTGTGTTCCTGCGATCCCGACCGAGCCGGCGGGGATCTTCACCCGCGGCTGCTTGAGGCGCGGTGTGGCGATCTTTGCACTCATTCCGCCAAGATACGTGAATCCGGGGGTAAAGCCCAGCATATAGATCAGGTATTCCGCGGAACTGTGGATCCGGATCACTTCTTCTTCGCTTAAGCCCGAGTGCTCCGCTACGAAGGGAAGATCCGGCCCCATTTCTCCGCCGTAGAGAACAGGGATCTCCAGTACGGGACTGGGCGGGATCTCGATCTCACCCATTTCATGCAGCAGCGCTTCCAGTTTCTCTTTCAGCGCACTGTAACGGATGACGGCGGGATCATAATGGACCATCAATGACCGGTAAGTCGGAACCGTCTCCACAATTCCCGGAATCGCGGCATTTTCCAGCGCGATTTTATATGCGCGGATATCGTGATTGATCGCTTCATTGATGGCATTGCCAAACTCCACGGAGAGGGAAGTGTCCCCTGTTAATAAAAAACGTACGTTTTCCATAATACCGTCCTTGCCGACAAAAGGCCCCCTCCCCCTGCCGGGGGAAGGGGATCATGTCTGTCTTATTTGAACAGGTTAGCCAGGTTCGGCAGCGCTTTGACTGCAAGCCAGGCAGCGAAACCGGCGACGATCCAGCCGGGAATAGCCAGCCACAGCGGGTGTTTGTAGTCACCGACGATCTTCGCCTTATAGGCACCGAGGAGTACGCAGGCCAGGGAGATCGGAAGGATCAGGCCGTTGACGGCGCCGGCCAGGATGACCATTCTCTTCGCACCGCCCAGGATCAGCATGGTCAGGGTGGAGAAGAGGATGAAGCCGATGATGAACCAACGGTCGTTCTTCTTGATGAACGGATGCAGCGTGGACAGGAAGGTGACGGAAGTATATGCCGCGCCGATAACCGAAGTGATACCGGCGGCGAACAGACCGAGACCGAAGAGGAAGCGGCCGGCAGAGCCGATAGCCAGTTCAAAGGCGGCCGCGGCAGGGTTGGATGCTTCGTTGATGGCTTTGATGTTTTCCGCCACAGCCACACCGCCGGCGGTGCAGACACCTAACACGGCCAGGAACAGCAGGATGCGGACGGTACCGGATACACAAATACCGGTACGGACCGATTTGCGGAAATACGCCACGTCTTCCTTGCGGCCGCCGTAGCCGGCATCCAGCAGACGGTGCGCGCCGGAAAAGGTGATGTAACCGCCGCAGGAGCCGCCCAGCAGCGTCAGCATAACAGGGACCAGGTCACCGGGATTTTCCGGTGTAAAGATGCGGACAGCCGCTTCCCCTACCGGAGGCTTCGACATGATGCAGACGTAAAGCATAACGAGGATGATGATCGCGCCGGCGATCTGCGCCACACGGTCGACTACGCCTTTCCCGCTCTTTGAGAGGAAAATGCAGATAGCCAGAGCGCCACCTAGGGCGACACCGATCTTTTCGTGAAGACCGAACATCGCATTCAGACCGAGAGACACGCCGCCGACGTTGCCGATATTGAAAGCCAGGCCGCCGATAACGACCAGGATGACCAGCAGGACGCCGAGGCCGGGCAGGACCTTATTGGCGATTTCCGGGCCGCGCAGGCCGGATGCGGCGATCACAGACCATATATTGGTCTGCGCGATCATGTCCATGATGATGACCATCACGATGACGAAGGCGAAAGAGGCGAGATACTTGGCGGTGAAAGTTGTAGTCTGGGTCAGGAAGCCGGGACCGATGGCGGAAGTTGCCATCAGCAGGGCGGCGCCCAGCATAATGGAGGTATTTTTGGCAGGAGCTGCCGGTTTGTTAGGTTCGCTCATGAGTGTTTCCTTTCTTAAAAAAGCTTGGCAATTCGGGTCAGACGATTTCCGAGATCGGCGCGATGGTGACGCCTTCCGCTTCCAGGCGGGCCCTGATATTTTTCACGAACGCAAGGGCTGAGGGATTATCGCCGTGGACGCAGATGGAGTCGGCCGAAAGAGGGACTTCTTCGCCGGTAATGGCGGTAACAAAGCCTTCCTTTACCATGCGGATGGTACGGGCAATGGCTTCTTCCGTGTCATGGATGACTGCACCGGGGAGTTTCCGGGGAACGAGCGTGCCGTCCGCCTGATAAGCCCGGTCGGCAAAGACTTCGCTGGCGACCCGCAGACCGGCTTCTTTTCCGGCTTCGATCATCAGACTGTTGGCCAGACCCAAAAGAATGATAGTATCATCCACCTCACGGATGGCTTCGGCGATAGCTGCCGCCAGCGCCTTATCCTTGGCCGCCATGTTGTAAAGGGCGCCGTGCGGTTTGCAGTGCTGAAGGGTCAGTCCCTGTGCTTTGGTGAAGGCCTGAAGCGCACCGAGCTGATACTTGACATACGCTTTGGCTTCCTTCGGCGTGCAGACCATGTTACGGCGCCCGAACCCCATCAAGTCGGGGTACCCGGGATGTGCGCCGACGGCAACGCCGGCGTTCTTTGCGATGGTTACCGTTTCCTCCATGACCAGCGGATCCCCTGCGTGATATCCGCAGGCGACATTGGCGGAGGAGACAAATTCCAGGATCTCGGCATCCATTCCGATCTTATAGGCGCCGAAGCTCTCGCCGAGATCGCTGTTCATGTCAACTTTGAACATCTCTTTCTCCTTTCTTTAAATTATGTTTAATGACGGTTTTCTCCTCTTTCCAAAGAAAACCAAATGATCAACGATTTGTTTTTGTCCCGTACTGGACATCCGCCCAATTCTTTTATATAAATATTAATAGATTTTTGCCCGTCATTCTATAAAAAACAACACAGAAAATAGCAATATCCTGCGGAAGAAAGGGAAAAATGACAAATGTTCTATGTAGATGAAAATCAGCAGGCAAAATTTATTATGCCGTATGAGTTTCCGCTGGCCGTTCATGAAACATTCCTGAAAGACAAACCGAGAGGCTTTAATGACTGGCACTGGCATGAAGAAATCCAGTTTTCCTATATTTTGGAAGGCGAGATGATCATGACCTGTATGGGCCATGATTTCCTCCTTCGGCCGGGGGACGGGATTTTTCTCAATTCCAACTGTTCCCACATGTCCCGACCGGTCAATCCGGAGTCGGCCCGCTATCTGAGCCTGAATATCAAACCGTCTCTCCTGACGCTGTTTCACGGAAGCGTTGTCGAACAGAAATACTTTCTTCCCTATGCCAACAGCCCGAAAATGCAGGTGATCGCGTTCTCTCCGGAGATTCCGGAAGAAGCCTTTTTTCTGGAGGCCGTCCTGTATCTGTTCCGGCTGATCCAGGAAAAAGGCTTCGGCTATGAGCTGGAAGTATACGCACAGCTGCTTCATGTCTGGAAGACCCTGCTGATCATTTCGGAGACGCATTCGGTCCAGCCACTGAAACTGGAAAGAGAAGAAGCGCATGCCATGCTGATGTATATTCACCAGCATTTTACCGAGAATATCACGATAGAGGATCTGTCAAAACACGTTCATCTGAGCAAGGGCGAGTGCAGCCGGGTATTTCAGGCGGCATACGGAACCTCTATCACGACGCATATTATCGATTACAGGATCTCGCAGAGTATTCCGCTGCTGAGCGGTACCAACCTGTCCATGACGCAGATTGCGGAACAGTGCGGCTTCAACAGCTCGAGCTACTTTACCAAAGTTTTTCGGGAAAAGGTCGGCATGCCGCCGCTGCAGTATCGCAAAGAACAGATCGAAAAATAAAAAAGAGTTCCTGACCGGCGGAATACCGGGGCAGAACAGGCAGGTTTGACCTTCGGTTAAATTGTTTGACAAGCCCCTCAAATGCGTGTATCATAGGCAAAGCGAGTACAAAACAGGAGCACTGTTATGAAACTGTATGAGGAACTGGTGGCGCGCGGGCTGATCGCGCAGGTCACCAACGAAGAACTGATCCGGGAAATGATCAATAACGGCAAAGCCACGTTCTACATCGGCTTTGACTGCACGGCGGATTCCCTTACCGCGGGGCATTTTATGGCGCTCACCCTGATGAAGCGCCTGCAGATGGCCGGCAACAAGCCGATCGCGCTGATCGGCGGCGGCACGACCATGATCGGCGACCCTTCCGGCCGCACGGATATGCGCAAGATGCTGACCCGCGAGGATATCGATCACAACGCGGAGTGCTTCAGAAAGCAGATGGAGCGCTTCATCGAATTCGGGCCGGGCAAGGCCATCATGGTCAATAACGCGGACTGGTTGCTGAGCCTGAACTACGTGGATCTGCTGCGCGAGGTCGGGGCCTGCTTCTCTGTGAACAACATGCTGCGCGCGGAGTGCTACAAGAACCGCATGGAGCGGGGCCTGAGCTTCTTTGAGTTCAATTACATGATCATGCAGAGCTATGATTTCTACTATCTGTTCCAGCACTACGGCTGCAATATGCAGTTCGGCGGGGACGACCAGTGGTCCAATATGCTGGGCGGCACGGAGCTCATCCGCAAAAAGCTGGGCCAGGACGCGCATGCGATGACCATCACGCTGCTCACCGATTCCAACGGCAACAAGATGGGCAAGACCGCCGGCAACGCGGTGTGGCTGGATCCGGAAAAGACGAGCCCGTACGATTTCTATCAGTACTGGCGCAACGTCGGCGACGCGGACGTCATCAGATGCCTGCGGATGCTGACCTTCCTCCCGCTTGAAGAGATCGATCGGATGGCGTCCTGGGAAGGCAGCGATCTGAACCGCGCCAAGGAGATCCTGGCCTTCGAGCTGACACAGATGGTGCACGGCGGGGAAGAGGCGAAAAAGGCGCAGGAAGCCGCGAGAGCGCTCTTTGCCGGCGCCGGCAGCGGCGAGAACGTCCCCAGCTGCGCGCTGGAGGAAGCGGACTTTACGGACGGCGCCGTGGATATCGTGAGCCTTCTGGTTAAAAGCGGTCTGACGAAGACCCGTTCGGAAGCGAGGCAGAATCTGCAGCAGGGCGGCGTATCCGTCAACGGCGAGAAGGTGACGGATTTTAAGAAGACCTACCGGGCCGAGGAGATTCCCGCGGAAGGGCTGCTCTTAAAGAAGGGCAAGAAGGGCTACTGCCGTATCCTGCGGTGAGCCGTGTTTGCATAGAAACAGCATAAAATGCTCAAAAGCGGTGTGTGTCGGAAAAACTTTCCTTGACATGCACCGCTTTTTTGTCTATAATCATAATGATGTGGTAAATACTATCCCATGATAATATTGCACGTTGAAAACTGAATAAAAAGGAGGTGCTCCTGTGACAAATGGAATGATATTAGCCATGGCCGGGGGAACGACGATCGCGATCATCGCGCTGTCGGTACTGGTCGTGGTTGCGTCCGTTCTGTCGTGGATCGTTTCCGCCAAACGTCAGCAGAAGATCTATGAAGAAACTGTTGGGACGGCGGAAGTGAAATCACGAGAAATCATAGATGAAGCATTAAAAACAGCAGCGGAGAAGAAAAGAGAAGCTCTTCTGGAAGCCAAAGAAGAAAATATCGCGGCCAAAAACGAACTGGAACGCGAGATCAAGGAAAGAAGAGCGGAACTGAGACGGTCCGAACAGCGCGTACAGAGCAAGGAAGAAAACCTTGACAAGAAAACGGAAGCGCTGGAGCGGAAGGAACAGAGCGTACAGAGCCGGGACGATCGCTTAAAGAAGAAGGAAGCCGAGCTGGAGGAGATGGTCAAATCCGAGCAGAGCAAGCTGGAAGAAATCTCGGGTCTGTCAGCGGAACAGGCAAAGGAATACCTCATACACAGCGTAGAAGAGGATGCACAGCACGAGATCGCCAAGCGCCTGCGTGAGCTGGATGCCCGCGCGAAGGACGAGGCCGGCAAAAAAGCCCGCGAATACATCGCGACAGCGATCCAGAAGTGTGCGGCGGACCATGTATCGGAGATCTCGATCTCCGTGGTCTCCCTTCCGAACGACGAGATGAAGGGCCGCATCATCGGCCGCGAGGGCCGGAATATCCGGGCTCTGGAAACGGCGACCGGTGTGGACCTGATCATCGACGATACCCCGGAAGCGGTGGTCATCAGCGGCTTCGACCCGATGCGGCGCGAAGTGGCGCGGATCGCCCTGGAAAAGCTGATCCTTGACGGACGGATCCATCCGGCCCGGATCGAGGAAGTGGTGAAGAAGGCGCAGAAGGAAGTCGATGAATTCATCAAGGAGAAGGGGGAAGCCGCGATTCTGGAGACCGGAGTGCACGGCATCCATCCGGAACTGGTGAAGCTCCTCGGCCGCATGCATTTCCGTACCAGCTACGGTCAGAATGCCCTCAAGCATTCGATCGAAGTCTCGCACCTGAGCGGGCTGCTGGCCGGAGAGCTGGGCCTGGATATCCGGCTGGCGAAGCGTGCCGGCCTGCTGCACGACATCGGGAAGAGCCTGGACCACGATATGGAAGGCTCTCACGTGCAGATCGGCGCGGATCTGTGCCGCAAGTACAAGGAAAATGCGACCGTGATCAATGCGGTGGAAGCACACCACGGCGATGTGGAACCGAGTTCCATGATCGCGCTGGTCGTTCAGGCCGCGGATGCGATCTCGGCGGCAAGGCCCGGCGCCCGCCGCGATACGCTCGAGACCTACACCAACCGCCTGACGCAGCTCGAGGAAATCACCAACAGCTTCAAGGGCGTGGATAAGTCCTTCGCGATCCAGGCAGGACGTGAGGTCCGTGTGATGGTCGTTCCGGAGCAGATCAACGATGACGCGATGACCATCCTGGCGCATGACATTGCCAAGCGGATCGAGGACGAGATGGAATATCCCGGCCAGATCAAGGTCAATGTCATCCGGGAATCCCGGATCGTCGACTACGCAAAATGATGAAAAGTCCCTCTCCGGAGGGACTTTTTCTTTAAAGAGGAGAACATGAAAAAACTGATATCCTGGAATGTGAACGGCCTGCGGGCCGTGCTCGGAAAAGGTTTTTATGATACGGCAGCCGCCCTGGACGCGGATGTGTTCTGCATCCAGGAAAGCAAACTGCAGGCAGGCCAGGTGGAACTGGACCTGCCCGCTTATCATGCGTACTGGAACTATGCGGAGAAGAAGGGCTACTCGGGCACGGCGGTCTTCACGAAGGAAGAGCCGCTCTCGGTTGCGTACGGGATCGGGGTGGAAGAGCACGATCACGAGGGACGGGTGATCACCTGCGAGTTCCCGGAGGAATACCTGGTCTGCTGTTATACGCCGAATTCACAGGACGGCCTGCGCCGCCTTGAATACCGCTGCCGTTTTGAAGATGATTTTCGGGCTTATCTTTGCCGCCTGGCGGAAAAGAAGCCGGTCATCCTCTGCGGCGATCTGAACGTGGCGCATGAGGAGATCGACCTCAAAAACCCGAAAACGAACCGCATGAACGCGGGCTTTACCGATGAGGAACGCGAAAAGTTCAGCGAGCTGCTGGCAGCCGGCTTTATCGACAGCTTCCGCTACTTTTATCCGGATAAGGCGGACGCCTACAGCTGGTGGTCTTACCGCATGAACGCCCGGGCCCGGAACGCGGGGTGGAGGATCGATTACTTTGTCGTATCGGAGAGCCTGAAGGACCGGCTGGTCTCCGCCGCAATCCACGACGAGATCTACGGCTCGGACCACTGCCCGGTGGAGCTGGTGATCCGATAACGCAAACATTTTTCGGCAGATTTTATAGACATCAGAAGACATGGTGTGTTATAATATCTGCCGATTTATTTATTCGCAGAGGTGCTTATGCATTGGTCAGATGAAATTGCAAGGAAGATCATAGAGCAGCGTCCGGATAAGGAGGAATATGTTTGCGCCGCGGGGATCAGCCCCTCCGGCTCGGTGCATATCGGAAACTTCCGTGACGTGGCGACGAGCTTCTTTGTCGTAAAAGCGCTGGAACGCGCCGGCAAGAAGGCCCGCCTGCTGTTTTCCTGGGATGAATACGACCGCCTTCGGAAGGTGCCGAAGAACGTCGCAGCCGTCCGGGACGATTATGAACAGTATATCGGCTATCCCTACGTGGATGTCCCGAATCCCTTCGATTCGGAGGCGGCATCCTATGCGGAGCATTTTGAAAAAGAGTTCGAGGAGGCCATAGGGCCCTTCGGGATCCCGATGGATTTCCGCCATCAGGCGCAGCTGTACCGCAGCGGCGCTTACCGGGATTATATCCTGACCTGCCTGAAGAAGCGCGGGGAGATCTTCGATATCCTGGACAGCTTCCGTACGCAGGAGGCGCAGGAGGGCGAGCGGGAAGCGTATTACCCCGTCAGTATCTACTGCCCCGTCTGCCACAGAGACACCACGAAGATACTCTCGTTAAGCGAGGATGATACCGTGGCGCAGTACCGCTGTGCCTGCGGCCATGAAGGGACCTTCGATTTCAAAAAAGATACCGACTGCAAGCTGGCCTGGAAGGTGGACTGGCCCATGCGCTGGGCCTACGAGGGCGTGGACTTCGAGCCGGGCGGCAAAGACCATGCCAGCCCCGGCGGGAGCTATGACAACAGCCGCGTGATCGCGGAGAAGATCTTCGGCTTTCAGGCGCCGTACTTCCAGGGCTATGAATTCATCGGCATCAAGGGCGTCGCGGGCAAGATGAGCGGCTCCTCGGGCCTGAATCTGACCCCGGACACCATCTTAAAGCTGTATCAGCCCGAGGTCATGCTCTGGCTGTATTCCCGGAGCGAGCCGACCAAGGCCTTCGATTTCTGCTTTGACGACGGCATCCTGCGGCAGTACTTCGAGTTTGATAAACAGTACACGGACTACGTGGAAGGCCGGGCGGACGAATACAACCAGTCCGTCATGCAGAACTGCCTGACCCACGGCAACACGATCTCCACCGTGCCGATGGCCCTGCTCGTGCAGCTCGGCTCCATCGTCAATTTTAACGTGCCCATGTTGGAGACGGTCTTCGAAAAGATCGGGATGCCGTACAAATATGAAGACTTTAAGGACCGGCTGGACCGCGCGAAATACTGGCTCGAGGAATGCGCGCCGGAGCAGGCGAACCATCTGCGGCGCCTGAGGGATTTCGAGCTGTATGAATCCCTGAGCGAAGAAGAAAAGCAGGAGGTCGCGCTGCTGCGGGAGTGCCTGACGAAGGGCTACGGCGGGCTGGATGAGCTGAACGCGGAGCTGTACGCGATCCCGAAGAAAATCTTCGGTGAGAACGCGCCGAACCTGAAAGCCCTGCAGGGCAATTTCTTCAAGCTCGTCTACCGGCTGCTGCTGGCCCGGGAACGCGGGCCGCGCCTGTATCTCTTCCTGCACGCCATGGAGAAGGGCGAGATCCTGCGGCTGCTTGATTTTACCGCGCCGAAGACCGAAGAAGAGCTCCATCCGGAAGAAGAAAAGCCGGAAGAGCCCGTAAAGAAAGAGCGGGTCTACGGCGAACCCGATCCGGTGGAGCCCGTCCGGGAAGAGATCGAAAAGGCGGACTTTGACCGGCTGGATCTGCGGGTCTGCAGGGTCGTGAAGTGCCAGGAGATCCGCAAGGCGCGCAACAACCTGAAGCTGACCCTCTTCGACGGCATAAAGGAACGGACCATCGTCTCCAGCATCAAGGATTACTATGATCCGGAAGAACTGGTCGGAAAGAAGATTATCGTGGTGGCGAACTTAAAGCCGGCCAGGCTGACCGGCGTGACCAGTGAGGGCATGCTGCTGGCAGGAACGAACGGTGCCTGCGGCTGCCGGGTCGTATTTGTGGATGACGCAGTCCCGGAGGGAACCCGGATCTGCTGATATAGAAAATAAAAAGACAGTATCGTTTTATTCTTAACCAGAAAGAAGGAGAAAGAGATGGCAGACGACAAACCGACAGGCCGCAGAAAGAACGTGACCGGCCAGGGCAAGGATGTTTACAAGCGTGACGAAGGGCTGGGAACCGGCCCGGTCGGAAACGCAGGCGGTTACAGCAGCCGGCCGAAGGATAACGGCGCGGAAAGCGACCGCGCAGGCAGCAGCGGCGGCGGGCTGTTCTCCGGGAAGGGGATCCTGATCATTCTGGTCCTGCTTCTTCTCGTGGGCGGCGGCGGAGGCTTAAGCGGCCTCTTCGGCGGCGGCAGCAGCAATAACAACAATAACAGCAACAATAACAACAACAATAATAACCAGGCCCAGACGACCAGCTACAGCTCGCTGGGCAGCTTATCCAGCCTTTTCGGGGGCGGAAGCAGCTCTTCCTTAAGCGGGCTGAGCAGCCTGGTCAGCAGCGGGACGACGCTGGCCGGCGCCTCCACCAGCAGTGGATGGTCCACCACGACCAATACGGCCCAGCTGGATGAGACCGTGAGCAAGAACGCACGCGAAAGATATACGACGATCAAGGGCAACAAAAAAGACGTTGTGACGATCATGGTGTATATGTGCGGCACGGACCTGGAATCCTCCTACGGCATGGCCACGAAGGATATGCAGGAGATGGCCAAGGCCACCATCGGCAGCAACGTCAACCTGCTGGTCTACACCGGCGGCTGCAAGCAGTGGAAGACCCGGGGCATCAGCAATACGACCAACCAGATCTACAAAGTGGAGAACGGTAAGCTGACCACCCTGGTTTCCGACGTGGGCAACAAGGTCATGGTCACGCCTTCGACCCTGAGTGAATTCATCAAGTACTGCGCCGCGAAGTATCCGGCCAACCGCAACGTGCTGATCTTCTGGGACCACGGCGGAGGCTCCTTAAGCGGCTACGGCTACGATGAAAAGAATGCCTCCAAGGGTTCCATGACCCTTTCCGGGATCAAGAAGGCCCTGACGGACGGCGGCATCAAGTATGATTTCATCGGCTTCGACGCCTGTCTGATGGCGACGGCCGAGACCGCGGTCATGCTTTCCGAATTCGCGGACTACCTGATCGCTTCCGAAGAGACCGAGCCCGGCATCGGCTGGTATTACACCAACTGGCTGACCAAGCTTTCGAACAATACGTCCATGAGCACGCTGCAGATCGGCAAGAACATCGTGGATGATTTCGTCGACACCTGCGCGTCCGAATGCCGCGGCCAGGGCGCCACGCTCTCCGTCGTGGACCTGGCGGAGCTGGAAGTGACCTTCCCGGATGATCTGAAGAGCTTTGCGACCGCGACCAGCGCGCAGATCTCCTCCGATTATTCCTCCGTCTCCAAGGCCCGCAGCGGCGCCCGGGAGTTCGCCTCTTCGACCCGGATCGACCAGTGCGACCTGGTGGACCTGGCCAACCGCCTGGGCACGGACGAGGCCAAGGAACTGGCCAATACGATCCTCAGTGCGGTGAAGTACAACCGGACGTCCAGCAACATGACCAACGCCTACGGGCTTTCGATCTACTTCCCGTATCAGAAGATCTCGAATGTGAACACGGCGGCGAAGACCATGGACGCGGCCGGCATCGACAATGAATACACCCGCTGCATTCAGGCGTTTGCCGCGATGCAGACCGGCGGCCAGGCCATCTCCGGCGGTTCCGCATCGCCCTTAAGCTCCCTGCTTTCCGGCTATACCGGCGGCGGCCAGACGGCTTCCTCCTCCAGCGGGATCAGCAGCATCCTGGGCGGCCTCTTAAGCGGGAACTACAATAATGTATCCGGTTTGAGCGGCCTGACCTCCAGCTTCCTGGGCTCCGCCCTGACCGGCAGCGGCCGTTCCCTGAACGTAGACGACATGGCGGTCTATCTGGAGAAGAATCACTTTGATACCTCTCTGCTGGATTGGGTGCTGTATGAAGACCAGAAGTACGGCATCTACCTGCCGGATGATCAGTGGAAACTGGTGCAGGATATCGAACTGAACGTGTTCTACGATGACGGCGAAGGCTATATCGATCTGGGCTTTGACAACAGTTTCACCATCAATAAATACGGCGTGCTGGTAGACGATTACGAAGCAACCTGGATCGCCATCAACGATCAGCCGGTTCCGTACTACTTCGAGAAGATGGAAGTGGACGGCGAAGATTACGTGATCACCGGCCGGGTCCCGGTCCTCTTAAACGGCGAGCTGGCGAATCTGCTGATCGTCTTCGATTCCAAGAACGGCGACTATGTGGCCGGCGCCCGCTTCGACTATAAGGAAGACGTAACGGATACCGTAGCCAAGAACCTGACGGAACTGACCGACGGCGACGTGATCGATTTCGTCTGCGACTACTATGATTACAAAGGCAACTATCTGGACAGCTATAAGATGGGCGACCAGCTGACGGTAAACGGCGAGCTGAAGGTCAGCGATGTGTACCTGCCGGATGCGAAGAAGGTCAACGCGACCTACCGGATCACGGACATTTACAACCAGCAGTACTGGACGCCGGTCTTCCCGTAAGGGAAAGCGGAAAGAACGCGGCACCCGCCGCGTTCTTTTTAACGCAGCAAAATAATAACAGGTATGGGTATTTCAAAAACAGTTTTAAAACATGCCGCCCCGCTTCCGCAGGTGGAATCCTTTGAACGCTACCTCTTCGTGGGGCCGCATCCGGACGATATCGAGATCGGCGCCGGCGCGACGGCGGCAAAGCTGGCCGCCGCCGGTAAAACCATCACCTTTGTGATCTGCACGGACGGCCGCTTCGGAGACGGTGCTTCCGGCGGCGTTACCGGGGATGAACTGGCGGCGCTACGAAAAAAAGAGGCGCGCCGCTCCGCCCGCGTACTGGGCGTATCGGACCTGCGCTTTCTGGACCTGTGCGACGGCGCCGGATATACGCAGGAGGAGCTGGAGGCGGGCCTGGCCGCGGTCATGGCACAGGTTCGGCCGCAGGTCGTTATCGCTCCGGACCCGGATGTGATCTCCGAATGCCACGCGGATCACCGCATGGCCGGGGAGGCCGCCAAAAAGCTGGCTTTCTTCTGCGGCCATCCCGGCATTATGCGCAGGCTCTATGACGCGGAAGGCTGCGAGCCGGTGGAAGCGCTCGCCTTTATGATGACGGCGCGCCCGAACCGCTATGTGAAAACGGCTCCCTTCATGAAGAAGCAGTTCCAGTCGGTTTTCTGCTGTCACACGAGCCAGTATCCGGCGGACAGCCCGGACGCGGCTTCGCTGAAAACGTATATAAAGCTGCGCGCGGCGGATTACGGCCTGCGCACGCTCTCCCTGGGAGCGGAGGGCTTCCGGGTTCTGGGGCATCTGCACATGCACTGCCTGCCGGAATTCGGACTGTAAGATCAAAGAAAGAGGAATGCGGCAATGAAAGAGAATTCACGGCTCGGTTATCAGTCTACCAAAAAAGAGTATGTGGCTTACTGCCTGTTCTTTCTGGGGCAGAACCTTCTCTGGGGCTATGCCGGCTATATTGAAACCTTCCTGACGGATATCGGCATCGTGGCGGCCACCGCGGCGGCGATCCTGATCGTCCCGAAGATCTGGGACGCGGTGAACGACGTGCTGTTCGGCTATATCGTGGACCGCCACATGTTCAAGAACGGCCAGAAATTCATGCCCTGGGTGCGCATCGGCACTTCGGCGGTCGGTATCACGACCGTGGCGCTGTTCGCGATCCCGAAGAGCATGTCCGATACCGGCAAGGTCGTCTGGTTCCTGGTCGCCTACATCCTGTTTGACCTGTGCTATACGATCCTGGACGCCCCGGCCTTCGCGGTGACCACGGTCATGACCTCGAACGTGGAGGAGCGCACCGGGATCATCGCCGGAGGCAAGCTCTGGTCCATGGTGGGCGGTGTGGTCTCAACCGTTCTCATCCCGATGATCCGCCCGAAGCTGGGGTGGCTGACGGCCTGCATCGTCTTCGTCGTCGTCTCGATCATCCTGATGATCCCGATGCTCTTTACCGTTAAGGAGCGGCATTCCGAAGAGGTCCTGGCGACCGAGAACCCCACCTTTAAAGAGATGCTGCACTATCTGAAGAGCAATAAGTACCTTCTGTTTGTGCTGCTCGCAATGCTGCTGCTGGGGCTTTCCTCCGTGGAACAGAAGATGGCGATCTACATGGGCCGGATCTGTCTGGGGAAAGAGAGCATGGCGACGCTGGTCGCCGGCGGCGTGGCGGTGGCCATCATCGTGGTCTGCGCGCTGGTGCCGAAGCTTTCCAGAAAGTGGGATAAATTCGACGTGCTCTGCGTCGGGATCGCCTTCGCCATCGTGATGGACGTGATCTGCTACTTTGTCGGCTATGGCAACCTGACCGTGGCGCTGGTGCTGATCATGCTCAAATGCACGGGCCTCGGCTTCTGGCAGGTCATTATCTACATGCTGATCGCCGACACCGTCGAATACGGGACCTATAAATCCGGGACGCGCGCGGCCGGGGTTACCTTCAGCCTGCAGGCCTTTGTGGCGAAGCTCAAAAACGCGCTGATCGGCAGCATCGTACTGATGAGCCTTGCGGCCGTCCACTTTGTGGAAGGCGAGAACGCCGTGCAGCCGGCGGGCGTCGCGGAAGGCGTCTGGGGGCTGTTCAACCTGCTGCCCGCAGCCGGCTTTACCGTGGCGCTGATAATCCTGCTGCTGTTCTATAAGCTGCGCAGCAAGGACGTCCAGACCATGTCGCGCTACAATAACGGCGAGATCAGCCGCGAGGAAGCGGAAGAACTGCTCGGCGCGAAATACGGGCCTGCCGCAAAATGATCGAATCGGAGATCAAGTTTATTACAAGGACGGACGGAGAGATCCAGAGGCTGCAGCTGGTGAAGCTCCCCGACTGGGATTGGCTGGAGTTCTTCCGCCCGCGGCCTGCGGAAGACCCTTTGCCCGGCCTCTCCCGTATCTACCGGCAGTTTCTGGTACCGGCCTGCCCCTGGATCTTCGGGCAGATGGCGCTGCTGCGGGTTCCGGCGGGAATCGGAATTCCGGAAAGCGATCCCGCTCCGGGCGATTCCGAAGACCGGCTTTTCCGGGCGGCGGAGCTGCTCCGGGAAGGGATGCGGCTTGTGCGCGGGCGGCCTCTTTTCCGCACGGAGGAGGCCCGATCGCTGTGGGAAAAGCTGGAAAGCGCCGGGGCTTTGGCGATCGTCTGCGGAAAGCTCCCGATCACCAAAGTGATCCCGGTCTCAAAGCAGCTGGGATTTCTCTCGGAAAGCGGGCCGCAGGCGCGTCTCCGGGTCAACGCTTCATTCTTTATCATGGATCCCTTCGACTGTGCGAGTCCGTACGACAGTGTGGGAACGCCGTTCGGGCTGTGTGTAAAGGACGGGGAGATCCTGAGCCCGCCGATGTATGAGCGGGAGGCCCTGCTGGTCGAAAAGAGCGGCCGGGTGTATGTGGGAAGACCGTCGGTCCGGGAGCTTGCGATAAAAGTCGGCGGAAGGCTGTTCAGGGCCGGAGAAAACGCTGAAGTTTTCACCCGTCCGGCCTGCCGGCAGACGGCTCCGGACGGCGTGCCCGAAGCGGTCATCATCGGTCGGAAGGTAGTGGCAGCCGGCCCGGCCGGCGGCCTGGAGGTACCGGCATCCGGTTTTGTTCTGCGAAGCCCGCAGCTTGGCGGGATTGAAGCGGGAGAGACGGTGCTTTATCACGGCCTTGAAGATATCGCTTTCGGCATCCAGGTGGGCAGCAGCCTGCTGAAGGACGGCGTGCGGAGCGGCCGCTTTCTCTCCCCGTACTATAATATCCGGAGCATTAAGCGGACCGCCTATCCGCCGAGTTTATATCCGCTGAATTATAAAAAAGATCGTGCGGCGCGGATCGCGCTCGGGGCAGATCAGGCCGGGCGGCCCATGCTGCTGTGGGCGGAAGGCGCGCCGAAGATCGGCTACCGGAAAGGAATAAACAGCTGCGGCGCGTCGCTTTCCGAGATGGAAGAGTACTGTGAAGCAGCCGGTATGGTCAATGCCGTCAATCTGGACGGCGGCGGCTCCGCGCAGATCCTGCTGGAAGGAAAACGGCAGCTCGAACTGTCCGACCGCAAAGAAAACGGCAGCGGGCAGGAACGCCCCGTCCCCCTGGGGCTGATCGTGTACTAAATATATTGCTGTCCAGGGGAGAAAGTGTTATAATTCCCCTGCACGTTTAGAGAAAAGCTTTAGCAGAGCGATTCACTGTTCAGACAGAAAGGAGACAATAAAGAATGAAAAAAACTGCTGCCCTGATGTTATGTATCCTGATGATCTTTTCCATGGCGGCCTGCTCCGGCTCGCAGACCCAGACCCAGACCGAGCCGGTGACGACCGAGGCCCCGGCCTCGACGAAAGACCCCGTGGAGGAGCATCTTGATCTGATCCCCTTTGTAAAGGATGGAGAGATCTATTTTGACATCCGTGTAACAGATGCGATCAAAAACTTCTCGGTCAAGGTCGACGGCAAAACCGTGGATGAGGCCGGCAAGTGCGTTCCCTTTACGAAAGACTCTCAGATCACCTTTGAGGGAGAAGGCGACGCGGACAAATCTGTCAGCGTTTATATCGTGTTCGGCTTAAAAGAGGATAATTTCTACCGCTTCAATGCCAGTATCAGTCAGGGAATCGATGCGGACCACGCGATGACCCGGCTGCCCAAGCTTGTTTCCGATGTTCTCGGCGGCAACAGCAAGATCCTGATCGTCATTACCGAAAAGCCGGCAGACTGGGACCACAGCCTCAGCGATAAGCTGAACGATTTCCTGAGCAAGTATGTATCCGAATAAATGACCGGTGCCCGGTCAGCTGCGGGGACGCCTCTGCGCGTCCCTCTTTTATAAAAAGGAGATAAAACCATGTCACTGACAGCTGAGATCCTGTCCATCGGAACCGAGCTGCTGCTCGGCGACATTACCAATACGGACGCCCAGGCCATCGCGCAGACCTTAAGCGAACTGGGCATCAACGTCTATTTTCAGACCGTGGTCGGGGATAACCCCGGCCGCATCAAGCAGGCGGTGGAGCTTGCGAAGAGCCGGGCGGACCTGATCGTCACCACCGGCGGCCTCGGCCCTACCTATGACGACATTACCAAACAGACCCTGGCGGAGAGCTTCGGCCTGCCGCTGGTGCTTCATCAGCCCTCGCTGGACCGGATCAAAGCCGCCTTTGCCCGCTCCAAACGGGTCATGACGGACAATAATATTTCTCAGGCGATGCTGCCCGAAGGCTGCACCGTGCTGGATAATGACTGGGGCACCGCGCCAGGCGTGGCGTTCGAAGCGCAGGGCAAGACAGTCATCATGCTCCCCGGCCCGCCCCGGGAATGCGAACCGATGCTCCGGGAACGGGTGGTCCCCTATCTGGCTGCCAAAAGCGATGCGGTGATGGTCAGCCGCAACATCCGTGTGGTGGGCCTCGGTGAATCGGCCATGGAAGCGATGGTCCGGGAGCAGATCGAGCAGATGATCAATCCTACGGTGGCTCCCTATGCCAAGACCAATGAGTGCCTGCTGCGTGTTACCGCCAAGGCGAAGACCAAAGAGGAAGCCTGGGCCCTTACCGAGCCAGTGGTGGACGATCTGAGCCGCCAGCTGGGAGAGTACGTCTACGGCGTGGACGTACCCAGCCTGGAAGCGGCGGTGCTTGAGCACATGAAGGAGAGAGGGCTTACCCTCTCGGCGGCGGAGAGCTGCACCGGCGGCATGTTCGGGGAACGCTTTACCTCTCAGCCCGGCTCCTCCGCGGTGTGGCGGGGCGGCGTCTGCACCTACTCGAACGACCTCAAGACCAGTATACTGGGCGTGGACGCGGAACTGATCAGGACCAAGGGCGCCGTCTCCGGTGAGGTGGCGCGGCAGATGGCGGAGGGCGTGCGGCGTCTGTGCGTGACCGACGTGGGCGTGGGCATCACCGGCGTAGCCGGACCCGCCGCCAGCGAGCAGAAGCCCGTGGGCCTGGTTTACGTGGCTGTGTCCGACGCACAGGGCACCGTAGTTAAGGAACTGCGGCTTTCCCGCGGGCGGGAGCGTATCCGTATCGCCGCCGTGGTCAACGCGCTGGATATGGTGCGCAGGAAGGTACTGGGCTTCGCGATCCAGGATGCGATGAATATCTGACAGAACAGACTGCAGCAGGAACGATCAATCAACAGGAGAGGCGCTTTGGTCAGGGGGATCATATCGGTCATTATTGCATCGGTGCTGTTCGGCATCACACCGCTGGGCAATAAGTATGTGCTGCTCAGCGGAATGAGTGAAGAGTGCGTGCTTGTCTGGCAGGCCTTTGTTCAGATCGTCGGAACCGGGCTTTGCCGTCTCTTTTCCGCGCAGAAGAGCAGGATCCCCGGAAAGGATATCCTGCGGCTGCTGCTGATCGGCGGCGCATTCCTCGGCGGAACGGACTATCTGCTGAACTCGGCTTACGGATATCTGCCGGTCAGTATCGTGATCATGCTGCACTTCATCTATCCCGTGATCGTACTGCTGATATCCGTCCTGTTCCTTCACAAAAAGCTTTCGAAGGTCATGCTTTTGACCATGGGACTAAGCCTTCTGGGATTGGTCCTGATCACCGATTTTGCGGGCGGGATCACCCTGAAGGGCGTGCTTTTTGCCCTGGGCTCCGCCCTGGCGTATGCGCTGTTCATCGTCACGAGTGATACCGAATCGATCCGGCAGTATTCGCTGCTGCAGAAGCTCTATTATTTCTCTTGGGGCGCCTTTATCGTCTACGGGATCAAGATTCTGCTCAGCGGCAGTTTCAGCATGCCTGCCGACGGAAAGACGGCAATTATCCTGATCGGCGTCGTCGGCATCGGATCGCTGCTGGGCTTTTATTTCATCACGGCAGGCGTGCGCCGCATCGGAGCCGGCAAGACAGCCTTGCTGAATATGCTGGAACCGATCACGGGCGTGATCGGCGGCGTGCTGGTATACCATGAGGTGATCGGAATGCGCGGGGCGGCAGGCTGCGTTTGCGTCATACTGGCAGTCCTGGCCTTTTCGCTGGAAAGCGTAAAAACAAGCCGGTAGCGGCTCCGGGGCGGATGAATTCGCTTCTGCCGAGAGCGTCGCCTATGCTCCTATTGAGGATCTGAATCAGATCGTGGCCCATGGTGCGAACATTCGGCTTCTTCGCCCTCCGTCTCCCTTGACAAGATACCTTTTATCGGTATGATAAACGCGGAAAGTTCTTCGAAAAATCAGAAAACAGGAGAAAAACGTGAAAAGAATGCTCTTATGCGTTATCGCGGCCGCTTTGCTGCTCTTTCTTTCTGCCTGCAGCAAAGACGAGCCCGTCGATATCTTTGCAAATGCCGACCCGGATTACTGTCTGTATTTCAGCTGGTTTGACGGAAAAGAAGGGCTCAGCGGTGCCTTTTATGCTGAACGTTATGAAATCGTCGAGGAGCTGAAAAAGGTGAAGGCAACGCTGGCGCCCGACTTTACACCGGACAAAATGACCTATCCGGTATATGCGCTGGATCCGACCGAAAAGAATGGCGGCAGCCTGCCTTTCCTTTGGACAAACGGCTATATCATCACCGGGGACGGTACGGCATACCATCTCAAATATGATTTTTCCAAGCTGCAGAAAAAAGGCTTCTCCTACGGCTACACCCGGGAGATCTTAAGCGTTGCCGAACTGCCGAACGGTTTCCGCCTGGTCCAAAGTAACGGCGTCTGGGAAAAGACCTGCCTGACAAAGGCGCAGGATGAAGCTTCCCCCGAAGGGATCCTGCTGCAGGTCACAGCGCGGAATGATGAAAAGCTGAGCCTGAAGCTGGAAAACGCGACTTCCAAGACCTGGACATACGGCGAACCTTATACCCTCCAGGTTCTTCTGGACGGCGACTGGTACAGCGTGCCGATCATGACATCTGACCTCTATGACTTCACTCTCGTTGCATACATACTGGAGCCCGGGCAGAGCAAGGATCTCTCCTGTCCACTCACTCCCTACGGGAAGCTTCCAGCCGGTCAGTACCGGATCAGAAAAGAGGTCAGTTCGGATGATCCGTACGCAGGCAGCAAAGACTATGCGGTGTTTGCGGAGTTTACCGTGGACTGATGTCGCCGGTCATGCAGCCGGTAAACTTTAACGACGCAAAGAATGAGGTGCCCGTACGGCGCCTCGTTCTTTCTTATTCTTCAAGCGGTTCCTTCGCGATACGCAGCGCCAGCCGGAGTTTTCTCAGGTCGTGGCTCGCGTTATCTTGAAAGATCCGCCAGATTTGGTGTATGATTTATCAAAGAGAAAACCAAGGTCTTTTTTGAAAGCTTAGTTGGGAGGAAAATGTCCGGTAATGCTTGAATTAGTAATTCCCACATTGGAGGATATGTGGTTTCGAGAAAAACTCATGGGTGATGAAGAAACGATGGCATATAACCGCGCCTGGGGCGGAACCATCCCATTTCCGAAGGAAAGATGGCAGGCGTGGTATAAACACTGGATCGTTGAACATGAGAATCTGCGGTACTATCGGTATTTGAAGAATGAGGACGGTTTTGTTGGAGAGATAGCCTATCACTAT
The DNA here is from genome assembly GCA_017394885.1 of Lachnospiraceae bacterium. Lineage (GTDB taxonomy): Bacteria > Bacillota > Clostridia > Lachnospirales > Lachnospiraceae > UBA6987. Next base: position 46,934 of record JAFPWO010000021.1, read on the forward strand.
GATTCTGAATATGATGAGTATGTCGCCAATGTCATCATCTTTTCCCGGTACAGAGGACGTGGATATGGCGCAGAGGGGCTGAAAATGCTCTGCTCTGCTGCGAAGGAAAATTCGATTTCCGTTTTGTACGATGATATTGCCGTTGACAATCCGGCCATTCATATGTTCCTGAAGCAAGGCTTTTACGAAGAATACCGAACAGAAGAAAAGATTATTCTGAAAAAGGAGTTATAAAACTTAAAACCCCCACCGGAAATGGTGTGTGATTCAGAGGATATATGATGAAGACCGGGATGGAGCGTGCGAAAGAACTGTTTTTGCAATACAGCGGAAATCGATTTTATATGGATCTCAACGGAGATGGATATGAATATGACGGGTATCGCGTATCCGCAGAAACGGAGGAAGCGTGGCGCAGGGAATATCTGGCCCGTTTTTTTGAAGAGAAACGATATGGGAAAGAGGCGGTCAGCTCTTATGGGCATGCAGCTGCTTTCCTGAAGAGTGACAGAAGTGATGAATGCTGGGAAGAGATCTTGTATTATCCGATCCGATCTGACTGGCTGGATGATGTCACGATCCTCTTTATGCTTCCGACAAGTTTCCGACTCGCAGAGAAATGGTATAAAAAAGGAAAATTCTCCCGAAAAGAAGCAGAGGAATACCTGCAGGCGCTGGATGGATTTGTCCGGAGTGTCCGAAAACGTGCCGATACCGAAACGCTGACCCGTGCAGAGGTATTCGACCGGCAGGAATTCTCGGATCCGGTATATGTGGCAGCTTATCTGACGGAGCTTTGGCAGAAATGGACCGGGCTTTTCCGGAACATCAGAAAGTAAGAAAACCCTTCAAAGTTTTTTAAAGCCGCTGCAAAATTAGTGGCTTTTTGTTGAAAAAAGCCATAAATCCCTTCTTGTTGAGGGACATTTGATGGACACGGCCTGTTATACTGTATAATGTTTAATTATGTGTTGGTTATATCAGCCGCTCCCCACGAAGCGGAGAAGGGTATTTCCCCGATCATATTCAAAAGAAGGAGAGTATAACCTTGATTCAAGTCCAGAACTTTACCAAAAGCTACGGTGATCATGATGTGGTGAAGAACATTTCGTTCACCGCGAAGGATGGGGCCATCACGGGCTTCATCGGGCATAACGGCGCCGGAAAGTCCACCACCATCAAAGCGATCACCGGCGTGATCAAGCCCACGAAGGGAACGATCCTGGTCAATGGGATCGATATCGTAAAAGAACCGCAGAAAGCGAAATACCAGATCGGCTATGTGTCGGACAGCCCGGATCACTTTTTAAGGCTTACCGGGATCGAATATCTCAATTTTATGGCGGATATTTATGATACGCCCGTGGAGGGCAGAGCCGAGTTTATGGAAAGCTACGCGAAACGCTTCGGCATTTACGAGAAGCTCAATCATTCGCTTTCTTCCTATTCACACGGGATGCGCCAGAAGATCATGATTATCGGCGCGCTGATCCATAATCCGCCTGTCTGGATCCTGGATGAGCCGATGACGGGCCTGGATCCCCAGTCAGCCTTTGAACTGAAGCAGATGATGCGCGATCATGCGAATAAGGGGAACTCCGTATTTTTCTCGACTCATGTGCTGGAGGTCGCGGAAAAGCTGTGCGATGAGATCTGCATCATTAAAGGCGGGGAACTGTTATACACCGGTACACTGGACGACCTGAAGGCAACGCATAAGTCGCAGGCGTCTCTGGAAAATATATTCCTTGAATTAACGGAAAAGAAAGATGAAACGGAGGAACAGTAATGTTTGAACAGTATGGACAGTATATCATTCTTGCGTGTGCATTGTATTGTGTTATCATGGGCGTCAGGACCCTCCTTACCGGAAAAACGACTGCGCGGGAAGAAGCGAGACTCAAGGATTTTTCGGAGAGATCAGCGAAAAGATACCGTCTGATCTCTGCCATTCTGAATATTCTGGGCGGCATCTTCCTTGCCGTCATTTCGGTCATCAAAATGCTGAATCCGAATATGGATAAGCAGGTATATAAGATTATCTGCCTGGTGGTCCTGCTCGTGCTGGTTGCTGTTTATTTCATCAACTGGGCTATCTGCAAGAAAGACAACTAAGTATGGAATCGAAGATAACTGGTCTCTCAAAAGTCAGGAAGCTTATCACCGTTCTGCAGAAATGCAGCGGTAAAGCGTCTGTCGGGGACGGAGCGCTGATTTCGCCGAAAGCGGCGAAGTTGCTGGCCAATATCGGGATGCTGGTCCTGACCGGGATCCTGGCATTTGCTGCGTATTATATACAGCCAAAGATCTCCCTTTTCATTTCACTGGAGAGCCTGGCGAAGTCTCTGATGCTGATCCTTTTATTCCTGAGCTTTATCCTGGCGGTCAAGGATCTGGTTACGGTGCTGTATACGGCGGATGATCTGCCGCTGCTTCTTCCGATGCCGTTTTCTCCGAACCAGATCGTCATGGCAAAGCTGTCGGTAGCCGCGCGGTTTCCGGTGATCCTGAGCTTTATGCTCATGAATTCCGTATGCCTGGGCTACGGGATCCGGCAGGGTGCGGGGGCAACGTTTATCATCGGGACCGTGATCTCCAGCATCCTGATCCCGGTCACCGGAATTGCCTTGGCGACGCTTCTGATCGTCATCATTTTCCGGGTGTTCGGCTTTATCCGGAACCGCGATGTTACCGTGGCGCTGGGCGGCATATTTACGCTGGTCATGATCGGCGTGTATATTTTTGTCAGCAAGAAGTTCCAGAAGGGAGATTCTTCACAGGCTGTGGAAGCGTTCTCGGCCCTGGCTATGGCTGCCATGGCTGTCCCGAACATTGCTTACATGAGCTGGTTCATGTTTGGCGGAAACATTCTGGATCTTCTGATCAGCGTGGGGATCTCCGCTGCCGTGATCATTCTTTCGTTTCTTGCGGTCAGGCTGTTCTACCTGTCTGCCGCGCTTGCGATGCAGAACAGCGGCACAAATAATAAAGCCGTAACCAAAGCTGCGCTTGCGGGCAGCGGGAAAGCCGATGCGGTGAAGGCACTGACGATCTATGAGGCAAAGAATACCAGAAGGAATCCGGCCTATCTGATCTACGGATTTGCCATGACCTTCCTCTGGCCGGCGCTGATGATACTGCCGATACTGCTTGACAATAATTCCATCGTGGATTCGGTGTCGCTTCCGCTGGATTTGAAAACGGCACTGATCTGTGCCCTGCTCCTCGGGATCATCGGCTCCTTATTTGCCTGTGCCTTTAATATACTGCCGGCCACCGCGTTCTCACGGGAAGGAAACACCTTCAGCATCGTGAAGACCCTGCCTATCGATTTTCAGGATTACTATAAGAGTAAGCGGAACTATGCGATGCGCATCTGTTCTCTGGGAAGCGTGCTCTATATCATCATTATCGGTATTGTCGGTGTGGTATTGGGTGTGATCACGATCGCAAACAGCTGGGTCATTCTTGCGGGAGCGCTGGTGTGCTTCCTGCTCAACCTGATCCTGGTCAACTGCATGCTCCTGAAGAACGCGAAAAAGCCGTACCTCACATGGGATACGGAAACGGAGATCTCCAGGAAACTCTGCTGGATCAACATTTTATGCGTGATTATCGGCATCGTCGCGATCGGCGCATTCTTCGTGTTTATCGTGTTTTCCCCGATGCTCTTCGGACCGGGGGCGGCTTCCGGCAAGGAATCGCTGATCGTGTTCGGAGGCTCTGCCGGACTGGTGGCCGTACTCTTTGCAGCGGCGTTTTTGGTGAATCATTATGCGGTGAAAAAAGGTGCCGATAAGCTTCTGAAATATGAATAAACGGGCAGGCTTTTGCATTTCTCCCTGTTTTTGTCAAGGAGTTGCGCTGCTTCATATTCTTCTTAAGCTTTCTTTCGGAAATACTTGAACGAATCGCCCCGCATAGTGTATTATTAAATCAATATTGAGGCAACGTTTCAATAGTACAGAAGAGAGGAGAGACACTATGTCACAAATCAAGCAGGAATGGAAACAGAAAGCACTGGAAGCGACCTATCGCTATTATGACCTCGGGCTGAGCACGTCCCGCGACTCCGGCGACGTCAGTGTCCGCGATCCGGAAACCGGACTGATCTATATCGATCCCAGACCGAACGCGAATTTCAAGATCGTTCCGAACTGGAGAAGCATCACGATTGACGACATCGTTGTTATTGATATCGACGGCAACATTCTGGAAGGCGGCGCGACCGGCGACAAGAAGCCGACCATCGAGGTCCCGATGCACCTGGCGATCTACAGAGCCCGCCCGGAGACCGGCTGCATCGTCCACTCGCATGCGCTCTACACAGGCGTTTTTGCGGCGACAGGCGAAGATATCCCCGCCGCCCTTCTGGAAACAGTTCTGAATGCAGGCGGCGAAATCCGATGCGCGGAATACGGCCCGGTGTCTTCCCAGCTGCTCGGTGACAATATCGTCAAGGCGCTCGGCAAAGACCGCAACGCGGCGCTCCTTCGCCAGCACGGCGCGGTCTATATCGGAAAGGATATCGATACCGCGTTCATGTGTGCGGAATACACCGAAAGATCCGCGCACGTCGCCCTGCTTGCCCGGGCGGCCGGAATGAAGCTCATCCCGATGCCGACCACGAAAGAAGAGCTGTTTGACCCGTCCATCTTTGATGAACTCGATGTGATCTGATCCGGCGCAGGATCCGGCTGTACGATCCAGACCACGGCGTTTCGGCGCCGTGGTCTTTTCTGCTCTTGAATGCCGCGCCGAAATGGTGTATGATGCGGCTGAGGCTGAAAGAAATCGATGAAGAAAAGATTAAATTCCAATCAGATCAAGCTGATTGCCATTATTGCGATGACGATCGATCACCTGACCTGGACGCTGTTCCCGGGAACGCAGGCGGTCTGGTATGTCTTTGCGCTGCACATCATCGGACGGCTGACCGCGCCGATCATGTGGTTTTTTATTGCGGAGGGCTGTCACTACACGCATGACATGGGAAAGTATATCGGGCGGCTGTTCCTGTTTGCCGTTATTTCGCACTTTGCCTATGATTTCGCGTTCGGTATCCCCTTCCTGCCGCTTTCCACAGGCATATTTAACCAGACGAGCGTGATGTGGTCGCTGGCGTTCGCGCCGGTGCTGGTCGTGATCTGCCGGCAGGAAAAGATCCCGCAGTGGGCGAAGATCCTGAGCATTATTGCGGTCTGCCTGATCACCTTCCCGTCCGACTGGTCCAGCATCGCGGTCATGTGCCCCTTCTTCCTGTTCGCGCACCGAGGGAATTTCAGACGGCAGGCGGCGGATATCGTGATCTGGTCGTTCATCTACGCGGCGGTCTATTTTATCTTCCTGGATAAGCTGTACGGCGTGCTGCAGATGTTCACCTTCCTGACGATCCCGATCCTGGCGCAGTATAACGGCGAGCGGGGCCGATGGACCGGTATGAAGTGGCTGTTTTATATTTATTATCCGGCGCATCTGTTTGTGATCGGCCTGATCCGGCTGGCGCTGCACGGGAATATTTCAACGATCTTTTAGGAGATGGAATAAAAGGCAAGGCAGTGGCCGCTGCCGGCCCGGTTATGGAGAAAAGAGCGATGAGTAAGAGGGGTTTCGGAAAAAAAGACTTTGTCAATGCGCTGGTGGTTGGCTTTGCTTTATTTGCGACCTTCTTCGGGGCCGGAAATCTGATCTTTCCGCCGGTGCTCGGCCTGAATGCCGGCAAAAGCTGGCTGGCAAGCTTTTTTCCTTATCTGATCTCCGACGCGGGGATAGCTATCGTGGGGGTCCTTGCGGTGGTCAAGATCGGGGGCAGCATGGAAGACCAGCTGTCCCAGCTGGGAAAATGGCCCTCCCGGATACTCTGCGTGATCCTGATGATGCTGATCGGTCCTTTGGTGACAATCCCGCGGACAGGCGCCACCACCTATGAAATGAGTGCGCAGCCGCTGTTTCCCGGCCTGAGCTCCTGGGTATTTTCCGCATTCTTTTTCGCTGTCGTAGCACTGCTGACGATCAAGCCGGCGGCGGTCGTGGACATTATCGGAAAGTATCTGACGCCGGTCCTGCTGCTGGCGCTGGCGGTACTGTGCGTCAAAGGCATCGTGGCTCCGCTCGGAACGCCGGTTGAGAGCCGGATCCCGGGAGAGGAGGTCCGAAACGGACTGATCTACGGGTATCAGACTCTGGACGCGCTGGTCGCGGTTCCGCTTGCCATGATCATTATCAAAAGCGTGAAGGACAAGGGCTACCGCGAAAAGCGGGAGATAGCCGGGATGGTTTCCGTCTCCAGCGCTGTGGCTTTTGTGGGCCTGCTGGCGGTTTATGCGGGACTGAGTTACCTGGGAGCTACGGTGTCGGGAGAAGCGCTGACGGAGCTGAGCGGGACGGAGCTGGTGGTGGAGATCACCGGACGGCTCCTGCAGCGGGCGGGTATCGTCATATTGGGCGTTATCGTACTGATGGCGTGCCTGACCACCGCGATCGGCACCACCAGCGCCGTGACGGAATATCTGTGCACCCTGATGAAGAATAAGCTGTCCTACGGCAAAATGGTGGTGGCGATGTGCGTCCTGAGCTATCTGCTCTGCAACCTCGGCACCAGCCAGATCATTGCCCTGGCGGAGCCGATGCTGACGTTGATCTATCCTGTCTTTTTAACGCAGATCTTCCTGGTCTTCTTTTCGAAGCGGATCAAAACGCCCTGGGTCTTCCGCTGCTCCGCCATCGGCGCGGCGCTCTTTATGGCGGCCGATCTTTTGTACAGCAAATTCGGGATCCTGGATCTGCCTTTCCTGAAAGCCGTTCCGCTGGAGAGCCTGGGGCTGGGCTGGGTCCTGCCGGCTGTTGTCGGAGGCATTATCGGTGCTTTCATCCGCCCGAAGGCCGAGCCGGCGGAAAAGACGGATGCGGCGGCTTGAGGAAAAAACGGGCCGGGATCGTCCGGCGGATCTCTTCCGGTCCGGATTCTTTCCGGAAGCTTGACTGTCCCGCATCAAATATAGTATGATTCAATCTGACGATTTCACAGGAGATATTCGCATGAAGACAGAGACTGTTATCATTACCAGCCGGGGATCGGGGATGGCCGAAGCGCTTCTGGCCACCGAAAAGCTTGGCGCGGACAATGGACTGGCAAAGAAGGAAAAGCTCCGGCTCCGTCTGCTGTCGGAGGAACTGATCGGCCTGATGCGGGGCATTGCCGGCGATGTGGAAGCGCTCTACTGGGTAGAACAGGCGGAGAAGAAATATGAGCTTCATCTCAAGGCAAACGTCCCTATGGCTCCGGAGATCCGCCGGCAGCTGCTGGCTGCCTCCAGCAGCGGGAAAAACGCGGCGGCGCGCGGCTTTATGGGAAAACTCCGGGAGATGATCGCCTTTTTGACCCTGTCCGATGAACAGTCTGCGCTGGCCAGCGCATCGATGGACCTGATGAGCATGGGCGGCCCGGCCGGCTATGATGCCGGGTTGACTTCCTACATCTGGTCCCTGAACTGCTACAAAGCCGGGGTAAGGCAGCGGATGGCAGAAGGCGGAGCGGCTGAAAATGACTGGGAAGTGCTGGAAAGATCCATCGTCGCCAATCTGTCCGATGAGGTCATTGTCCGGATCGTGGGCAGTGAAGCGGAAATCATTATCGCCAAGACGTTTTAATATCGAATCAACACGGAGAGAAAAACAAGGAGGACTATCATATGATTATTCATAAAACTCTCAACGGCAGCGAACTGACTCTGGCCATTGAAGGACGTCTGGATACCATCACGGCTCCGGATCTGGAAAGCGTTCTGACGGAGTCCCTGGAAGGAGTAACCGACCTCATCTTTGATTTCAGCGAACTGGAGTACATTTCCTCGGCCGGCCTGCGGGTCCTGCTCTTTGCGCAGAAGACGATGAACAAGCAGGGCAGTATGAAGGTAACAAATGTGAACGAGACCATTATGGAGATCTTCGAAGTTACCAGCTTTACGGATATCCTGACCATCGAATAAGACAGGGACGCAAAGAGAGAGGGGGCCGCCGGCCCCCTCTCTCTTTGCGTCCTTTCCGCATCCCGCCGGAGCAGTGCTGCTTCTGCGTTTTGACGGGTTTATTCTTTCTTTGCGAAATGTTCTTTCGTGATCTTTATGACCGTCCCTGAGAGCAGCAGGAGAGCGATCAGGTTCGGCAGCGCCATCAGGCCGTTGAGGGCATCGCCGATATCCCAGACGACCTTCAGCCCCAACGTAGAGCCGATCACCAGTACGACACAGAACAGGATCTTATAGATCAGCGTGGCAGGCCTCGCTGCCCTGCCGAAGAGAAATTCGCAGCAGCGGGCGCCGTACAGGGACCAGCTGAGAATCGTCGAAAGCGCGAACAGGCTCAGGCCGACCGCGATGACGATCGCGGCGATCCTGCCGCCGAATATACCGGAAAAGGCAGAGACGACCATCTCTGCGCCATGGCTTGCGCCCCAGTCGATCCCGTTCATCCCGACCTGTCCGGACAGCCCCGTAAGGAGCGCCAGGCTGGTCAGCGTGCAGATGACGATGGAGTCCATGAACACTTCGAAGATCCCGTACAGGCCCTGCTTCACCGGATCGGTCTCCGAGGTGGCGGCATGGGCGATCGGTGCGGAGCCGAGGCCGGCCTCATTGGAAAAGACGCCGCGCGCGATCCCTTTCTGGATGGTGAGCATGATGCCTGCGCCGAGCGCGCCGCCGGCAACAGCCTTCGGGTTGAAGGCGCCGGTAAAGATCGCGCCGAGCACGCCGCCGAGCTGGCCGATATTCCCGAAGATCACGATCAGGGCGGCAATGATATAGATCACTGCCATAAACGGAACCAGTTTTTCGGTTACGGCGCCGATACGCTTGATGCCGCCGATGATCACCGCCGCGGCAAAAACCGCGACGATCACGCCGATCACAATGCGGAAGGTACTGCCGGAGGCATCGCCGCCGAAAGCCGATACCGCGGTCCCGATGGCCGTCGCGATCGAGTCGACCTGCGTCGTATTGCCGATGCCGAAGGAGGCGACCATTCCGAAGAAGGCAAAGACGAAAGACAGCCAGATCCAGCTCTTCCCCAGGCCGTTTTTGATATAGTACATCGGGCCGCCGACCCAGTCTCCCTGCTTATTCCTTTCGCGGAACTTAACGGCCAGCAGCACCTCGGCGTATTTGGTGACCATACCGACCAGTGCCGAGATCCACAGCCAGAAGACCGCGCCGGGGCCGCCGATGAAGATGGCGCCGGTGACGCCGGCGATATTGCCGGTGCCGACGGTACCGGCCAGCGCCGTCGTCATCGCCTGGAACGGCGTGACTTCCCCTTGCCGGCTGCCTGCTGATGAAAGATCTTCCCGACGGTGTTTTTCATCGCATAGCCGAACCGGCCAAACTGCAGGAAGCCGGACCGGATGCTCAGATACAGCCCGGTGCCCACCAGCAGGATCAGCATGACGGGCCCCCACGCGAAATCATCGACTGCCGTGACTATTTCCGCAAATGTCATAATATTTCCTCCCCTTCTTCCTCCGGCAAAGCCATCTGCCGATCCGTCCGCAAAAGAGAAATGAGCGTTTCCCGTGCGGCTCCCGGCCGCACAACAGAAACGCTCACCTATACGCGGTTCTGTCCTTTTGCCTGAGAGATCGGCGGCTGCTTTGCCTTACACCTTCGGCGCTTCGGTAACGAAGACTCTCCAGATACGCTTTTCTGCACGGAATGATCCATGCGAAAAATATTGTCGCTCAGCATACCACAGCAGAATGATTCCTGCAATAATAGTTAAAAAAATAACGAGGAGACGATTTCCGAAGGAAAAGCAGGAAATATTGAATAAAAACGCATTATAGTGTATGATAAAACATAAATAAGGACGGATGACGAAAGGTTGCAGAAGATCGGGAAGGACTTCTTAAGAGGCTGATATGAATAAACTGGAAGAACAGATCACAGAGTTTGCGGAAAAAGATTTTGACGCGCTGGTGGCTCTCCGGCGCGAGTTTCACCGGCATCCGGAGCTCGGACAGGAAGAGTTCTGGACAGCGTCCCGGATCGAAGAGGAACTGGATAAGCTGGGCCTTGCGCATCATCGCTGCGCGGGCACCGGCGTCGTAGCCTATGTGGACGGGACGGGAGAAGGCCCGGTCCTTTCGGATGCAGCCGGCCGGCCCCGTTCGATGGCACTGCGGGCGGATATCGACGCGCTGCCGCTCACGGAAAAGCATGAGTCCGATTATAAGAGCGAGATCCCCGGGCGGATGCATGCCTGCGGGCATGACGTGCATCTGACTTCCCTGCTCGGGACAGCCAGAGCGCTGTGCGCTTTCCGGGATCAGTTTGCCGGGCGGATCATCCTGGTGTTCCAGCCGGATGAAGAGAACGGTTTCGGCGGGCGCCGCATGGTAAAGGAAGGCGCGGTGGACGGCGCGACCCGCTGCTTCGGCTTCCATATCGCGCCGGAACTGAAGGTGGGGACGCTCGGGATCATGAAAGGCGCGAACAATGCCGGTGTGTACAAGTTCCGGATGACGATCCGCGGGAAGGGGGCGCATGTGGCCAGCCCGCACCAGGGGGCGGACGCCTTGTTCATGGCCGCGCAGGTCGTCGTGGCCGCGCAGGCGCTGGTGACCCGTATGCGCGATCCCATCCAGCCGCTGCTGATCGGTTTCGGAAAGCTGGAAGCCGGGGCGGCGTACAATATCGTGGCAGACCAGGCGGTCCTGGAAGGAACGGTTCGGGCGCTGGATCCCGAGCTGCAGGAGCAGACGCTGCGCAGGCTCGATCAGCTGCTGCAGGATACGGTCTCCCTGTACGGAGGAAGCGCTTCGGCGGAGTGGAATATGATCTCGGAGATGCTGATCAATACGGATGAGGCGGTGGAGGAAGCCCGCCGGGTGGCCCTCTCCCTGTTCGGGGAGAAGCGCCTGGTGGTCCGGAAGCAGGCCATGATCGGAGATGATATGTCTGATTTCATCAATGAGGTCAGCGGCTGTTACGCCTTCATCGGAACGCAGAATCCCGGCCGGCCGGAAACCGTCCATCCGCTTCATCACGTCTGTCTGGACGTGGATGAGGACGTCTTTAAGGTATCGGTTCCGATGACCGCGGCGTACGCACTGGAATACATGCGGGGAGAGATATAAGATTCGGGGGGTTTTCCATGCGAATGAAAAACAGGATGCTGAGAAAAGAAAGAACGGCCGGCAGGATGCTGCGCTTTCTCTGCCTGCTACTGCTCTGCTTTATGATGATGCCCCTTACCGCCCGCGCGCTTAATTACGGCCGCGCGTACCATCCCCCTGCGATCACGGTCATTATGCCTCACTACGGCGACGAGACGGAAGTAAGAGTGACCATGTACCACAGCAGCGGCGAGTCGTTTACCATGAAGCTCGAAAAGGAACGCCGGGTGTGGGAGGACTGCTTCCGCTTATTCCGCTACGCGGTCTATGAGAAGGATAACTGGTACGGAAACACCGTGGATTTTAAGGATGCGGTTCTTCTCATACAAGAGGGGGAGAAGACGTATACGTTCCCGATCCCCTATCAGGAGCTGAAGGCGAATGATTTTGATGACTATCTCGTGATCGATCTGAAGGAGGAGACGCTCCGTGTCGGAATTCCGCTTGGGCGGACGCTGGCGCTGTTCTTTATGCACCTGGCGGTCTATCTGGTGGTGGAGGCGATCGTATTCTTCCTCTTTAAGATCCGTTCTAAGCGCAGCTGGCTCTTATTTTTGGCGTACACCGCGGTGACGAAGGGGATCATGTGCTTTGTGATCCGGGGATGGCTTAATGTAAATCCCCGCGTCAATATTATTTTCGGCGCGGTGACCTGTATGTATGTTGCGGTGGATCTCGCGTTCTTTTTGGTGATGCTGGAAGAGCCGAGAAATTACGTCAGCAAGGCCGCGGTCTTCGGCAATCTGCTGGCAGCGCAGGCGATGTACGAGGTGATCAAATACCTGCCGATGTAAAAAAGTAAAAAGCAAGACAGCGGGGTCAGGCCCCGCTGTCTTATTGTTTGTCTCTTTCAGATCGTAAGTTCCGCCGTGCAGACTTCTTTGTCGGTCAGCGGGATGGTGCGGCCGGCAATCGGCTTTCCGTCCACGACGAGTCCTTTCTCCGCGCCGCGGCGGACCGTGATCTCATAGCGCGTTCCCCGGAAGAAGCGGCTGATCCGGCAACCGTCCATCTGATCCGGCAGGCAGGGATCAATGGTAAGCCCGTCATACTCCGGGCGGACACCGAGGATGCCCTGGCTGACCGCGGCGAAGGACCAGGCCGCGGTGCCGGTCAGCCACGAGTTCTTCGCTTCGCCGTAGGTCCGGGCCGCGCGGCCGGCGATCGTCTGGCTATAGCAGTAGGGCTCGGTGCGGTGAATATCGCTTTTTTCTTCGATATAAGCCGGGGCGTTGCGCGTATAGAGGGAGAAGGCGCCGTTGCCGTCCCCGAGCTTGCAGTACGCGAGCGTCACCCAGGGATTATTGTGGCAGAAGACGGATCCGTTTTCTTTATATCCGGGCGGATAGGAGGAGATCTCACCCAGATAATCATGATACTTACGGTAGCAGGGCGAAAGCAGCTCGATGCCGAAGGCATTGCCGAGCCTTTCTTCCGTGGAACGAAGCGCGCGCTTTCCGTATTCCGCGCCGCCGATGCCGGCCATCACGCAGAAGCCCTGCGGCTCGATAAAGATCTGGCCTTCCTCATTGGTATGGCTGCCGACGGGCTGTTCAAAGGCGTCGTAGGCGCGCAGGAACCATTCTCCGTCCCAGCCGTGGGTGAGGACGGCACTTTCCATGTCAGCCACAGCCTTCCGGACCGTTTCCGCTTCTTCGTCCAGGCCGATCCGCGCGCACAGTTCGGCGTATTCTTTTCCGTATTTGACAAACATGCCCGCGATGAAAACGCTTTCCGCCTTCCCGCTCTCGAAGTTGGAGCAGGTCTGGAAGCTCTCGCCGGGTTCATGGCTGAAGCAGTTTAAATTCAGGCAGTCGTTCCAGTCGGCCCGGCCGATCAGCGGCAGGCCGTGCGGGCCTTTGTGGGAGACGGTGAAGCCGATGCTGCGGCGCAGATGCTCCAGCAGCGGCACTTCCGTACCGGCTTCGTTGTTGAAGGGCGTCGGCTCGTCGAGGATCGAGAAGTCCCCGGTCTCCCGGATATAGGCACAGGTGCAGGCCACGAGCCAGAGCGGGTCATCGTTGAAGCCGGAGCCCACGTCTCCGTTGCCCCGCTTGGTCAGCGGCTGATACTGATGATAGGTGCTGCCGTCGGCAAACTGGATCGAAGCAATATCCAGGATCCGCTCCCGTGCCCGGTCGGGGATCAGATGGACAAAGCCCAGAAGATCCTGGCAGCTGTCCCGAAAGCCCATGCCGCGGCCGGTACCGCTTTCATAATAGGAGGCGCTGCGGCTCATATTGAAGGTCACCATGCACTGGTACTGATTCCAGATATTCACCATGCGGTCGAGCTTTTCCTCGCTGCTTTTCACCGTGAAGCGGGAGAGGAGCGCGGCCCAGTATTCCCTAAGCTCTTTCAGCGCGGCGTCGAACTGCGCTTCGGTTTCAAAGGCAGCCAGCTGCTTTTCGGCCGGGGCTTTATTGATGACATCCAGGGCGGTAAATTTCTGATCTTGCGGATTTTCGGCGTAGCCCAGCCGGAACAGGAGGGTTTTGGATTCGCCCGGATCCAGATGGACCGCCAGCCGCAGGAGGGCGACCGGCGCCCAGCCGGCTGCGATGCTGCCGAGGAAGTCCGCTGCTCCACGGCGGCAGGAGAGTCCCAGCCGCGGAAGCGGCCGAGGAAGCTGTCCCGGTCGGTATCGAAGCCCGCTATCGGGGCGTTGACGGAGTAGAAAGCGTAGTGATTGCGGCGCTCCCGGTATTCCGTTTTGTGATAGACGGTGCTGCCGTCGATCTCGACCTCGCCGATATTCCAGTTCCGCTGGAAATTGGCGGAATCATCCACCGCGTTCCACAAACACCATTCCACGCCGCCGTAGACAGTCAGTTCTTTTTCGGATCCGCTTTCATTGGTAAGCACAATCTTCTGCACTTCCATCCGGCTGTGCAGCGGGACCGTGACCGTAAGGGCAGCGCTTACTTTGTTTTTCTTTCCTTCAAATACAGAATAGCCGAGGCCGTGGCGGCACTTAAAGCTGTCCAGCTTTTCACGGGCCGGCAGATACGCGGGGCTCCAGACCGAATCCCCGTCACAGATATAAAACAGGCGGCCGCCCTCGTCCGTGGGTACGTTATTATAACGGAAGCGGGTGATGCGCCGCAGTTTGGCGTCCTTATAAAAGCTGTATCCTCCGCAGGTATTGCTGATCAGGGAGAAAAAGCCGTCATTCCCCAGATAGTTGATCCACGGCAGCGGCGTATCCGGGCGGATGATCACATATTCTTTGGCTGAATCATCAAAATAACCGTACCTGCTCATACATTTGCCTCCCAATCCGAAGCGAAATCATCGATTTTAAACTGATTATGGCAACTTAATCGATTTAGGTCATTATAGAAAGTGCTCCCGGAAAACGCAAGAGGTTTTTCCGGACAAAAGGGGAAAAAGAAGACAAACAAAATAATAATAAGCGAAGGCTGGAATTATCTTAATAAAAATAAGCCTAAAAGCGCTTGACGGATGAGCCGGGGCGGCGCTATAATGAGCGCAGCGAAAACGATTAAGTGCTAATACTCCGGAAGGGAAAAAGCGGATATCCATGGTGACGATCACGGACATATCAAAAGCATGCGGCGTATCCCGCGCCACGGTCAGCAAGGCGCTGAACGGTGCTTCCGATGTATCGCCGGAAACCGCGAAAAGAGTACGCGATACGGCGGCCTCTCTGGGATATCTTCCGAATGCGGCAGCCAGAGCGCTGAAAATGGGCCGCAGCTACAACATCGGCGTCCTTTTTTCGGACGCGACGGGCGGCGGCATCTCGCACGAGTATTTCTCCCGGATCCTCGAGAGCGTGAAGGCGGAGTCCGAGCGGCTCGGCTACGATATCACCTTCATATCGAAGGATCTCGGCAGGCAGTCCATGGACTACTATGAGCACGCGAAGTACCGCAGCTGCGACGGCGTGGTGATCGCCTCGGCCGACTTTCAGGATCCGGCTATCATCCGGCTGGCCGCCAGCGAGATCCCCACGGTCACACTGGATTACAGCTTTGACAGCCGCACCTCGATCCTTTCGGACAATGTCCGCGGTGTGGAAACGCTGGTCCGCTTCGTCTATGAGAAAGGCCACCGGAAGATCGCCTTTATCCATGGCGAGATGACCGCGGTCACGCAGAAGCGCCTGGCCAGCTTCCGGAAGACCTGCGCAGAACTGGGCCTGTCGATCCCGCCGGAATATATCCGCCCCGCGATCTATCACGACCCCCGCTCCAGCGGGCTGGAGACAAGGGCGCTGCTGGCCTTAAGCGAAAGGCCGACCTGTATCTTTTATCCGGACGATCTGTCCTTCCTGGGGGGCTTAAGCGAACTGGAAAAGCACGGGCTGTCCGTGCCGAAGGATATGAGTGTGGTCGGCTATGACGGCATCCCGCTTTCGCAGGTGCTCCGCCCCCGGCTCTCGACCTACCGCCAGGGCGGCGAACGGATGGGCAAGGAAGCGGCAAGGCTCCTGGTCGAGCAGATCGAAAACCCGGATACCTGGATCCCGCAGCAGATCACGGTGGAGGGAGAGCTCCTTCCGGGCAGCACCGTTTCGGAGATCGGTTAGAACGCTTCGGCGTTTTGATAAAGTAACTAATGGCAAAAAGCCGAAAAAGAAGAAATAAGGAGAGAAAACAATGAAAAAGATGCTTGCTATCCTGCTGGCTGCGCTGATGGTACTCAGCCTGGCTGCCTGCGGAGGGAACAAAGAGACCCAGCCCGAAACGACCAAGGGTGCGGAATCTCAGGCCGAAACTCAGGCTCCGGAAACCAAGGAAGAAACCCAGCCCGCAGCGGCTCAGGGCAAGGTGTTCCGCATCTATGCCTGGAACGAAGAATTCAAGGGCTTCTTCGAGAAGTATTACAAGGTGCCGGAAGGCGTTACCGTGGAATGGGTTCTCAACCCCAGCGACGGCGGTGTGTATCAGCAGAAGCTGGATGAAGCCCTGCTGAATCAGGCGACGGCAGCGGACGACGACAAGATCGACATGTTCCTGGCGGAAGCCGACTACATCGGCAAATACGTTGATTCCGACTACACCATGGACGTCACCTCCTTCGGATTTCAGAATGCGCCTACGATGTATGAATACACCATCAAGGCTGCTTCCGATGCCAACGGCGTGTGCAAGGGCGTTTCCTTCCAGTGCTGCCCTGCCGGCGTGATCTACCGCAAGAGCATTGCCAAGGACGTGCTGGGCACTGACGTTCCGGAAGAAGTTCAGGCCAAGATCGACACCTGGGAGAAGTTTGACGCCGTTGCTGCCGAAGCCAAGGCCAAGGGTTACTACATGACCGCTTCCTTCGCCGAGACCTTCCGTGCGTTCTCCAACAATTGCACGATGCCTTGGGTAGACGCCAACAACAACCTGCAGTTTGACCCGCAGATCACTGCCTGGATGGATCAGACCCGCAGCTATATCGAGAACGGCTACACCCTGACCGCCGGTATCTGGGATGCGGAAAAGACCAACGAAATGTTCAAGACCGGCAAGACCATGTGCTTCTTCGGCCCGGCCTGGTACTACAACTTCTGCATGACCAACGCCCAGGATCCTGAAAACGGCTGCGTAGGCGACTGGTGCCTGGTAAAAGGCCCGCAGGCTTACTTCTGGGGCGGCACCTGGCTGCTGGCTGCGACCGGTTCCGACAACACCGAAATGCTGAAGGACATCTTTGAAACCTTCACCGTCAACGCCGACGTCCTGAACAAGATGGTCAAGGATGACAACCAGTACGTCAACAACACCGACGTCGTCAAGGCTTTCGCTGAAGATGCCAGCTATGGCAACACTTCCATTCTGGACGGCCAGAACGATATCGCGATCTTCTACGAACTGGCAAAGGATATCAAGTGGGAGAACCACACCAACTACGACCAGCTGCTGAACGAAGGTCTGCAGAACAAGCTGCAGGAGTTCTACAACGGCTCCGTCGATGAAGCGACCGCCATGCTGAACTTCTACAACTACATCGGCGAGGTCTATCCTGAAATCGCCGTGCCGGCGAAATAATCATCCGACCGACCTGGCCGGGGCAGGGGCTTCTGCCCCCTGCCCCGTTTTTTAGCGAAAAGACGTCAGAGGGAATCCCATGAAAAAACAAAAACCGCAGACACTCGGAACGCATAAATCGGTCAGTTACGCCAAATGGGGCTATATTTTCATCATCCCGTTTTTCGTAGTCTACCTTGTTTTTACGCTTGCCCCGCAGTTTCTGACCATTTACAACAGCTTTTTTGAAAACTACCGGAGCGGGCTGAAGCAGATCGGTCCGAACTTCGTTGGCCTGGAGAACTACAAGGCGCTGTTTTCGGCTGACCCTTCCGGAACGGTCCGTATCCTGAAATACGCGGCGAATACGCTGATCCTGTGGGTAGCCGGCGCCGTTCCGCAGTTCGTGATCGCGCTGCTGCTGGCGATTTTCTTTACCAGCTACCGCCTGAACATCAAGGGGCAGGGCTTTTTCAAGACGGTCATCTATATGCCGAACCTGATCATGGCTGCCGCGTTCTCGATGCTGTTCTATACACTGTTTTCCCGTGTGGGGCCGATCCAGGCCCTTCTGGAGCAGTGGGGGGTCATCGACGCATCCTTTGACTTTTTCTCCAACCGGATCACGGTCCGAAGCATGATCGCCACGATGAACTTCCTGATGTGGTTCGGCAATACGACGATCGTCCTCATGGCCGGTATCATGGGCATCGACCAGGCGCTGTTTGAATCGGCGACGCTCGACGGCGCCAACTCGGTGCAGGTGTTCTTCCGTGTCACGATGCCGCTGCTGATGCCGATCTTCGTATACTGCCTCATCACGGCCATGATCGGCGGCATCCAGATGTTCGACGTGCCGCAGGTCCTGACCAACGGCAAAGGTGCACCGAACGAAATGTCGCGGACGCTGGTCATGTATCTGAACGGGTATCTCACCAATAAGAATTACGGGATGGCCGGCGCGATCTCCGTGATCATCTTTATCATCACAGGGATCTTAAGTGCGATCGTCTACAAGATGCTGACCAAGCAGTACAAGGAACCGCAGGCACAGCACAGACAGAGAAAGGGGAAAGTATTATGAAGAGTATCAGCGATAATACCAGAGGCCGGATCAAGCTGACCGTGCTGCGGATCATCGTATACGCGATCCTGATCTTCCTGTGCCTTCTCTGCCTGTTTTTCTTCTATCTGATGGTTATCAATGCCACGCGGTCCAACGCGCAGCTGGCGACGGGGTTCACCCTGCTCCCGAAAGAGAATTTCTTTAAAAACCTGGTCAATGCCTGGAACGATTCGTCCATCAACATTCCCAGGGGCATGCTGAACAGCCTGATCATCGCCCTTTCCAGCGCCGTGCTGACGACCTATTTTTCCGCCCTCACGGCTTACGGCATTCATGCCTATGACTTTAAGGGCAAGCGTATGGTCTTCACCTTCATCATCGCGGTCATGATGATCCCCGCGCAGGTTTCCGCCCTGGGCTTCGTGCAGATGATGAACAAGTTCCATCTGACCAACAGCTATATCCCGCTGATCATCCCCAGCGTCGCGGCGCCTGTCGTCTTTTTCTACATGAAGCAGTACATGGAAAGCGTACTGCCGCTGGACGTTATCGACGCGGCCCGTGTGGACGGTTCCGGGGAATTCAGGACCTTCAATACCATCGTGCTGCCGATGATCAAGCCGGCCATTGCCGTGCAGATGATCTTTTCCTTCGTGAGCTCCTGGAACAATTACTTCGTCCCGGCCCTCCTGCTGGACAAGGCGGAGATGAAGACCGTTCCGATCATGATCGCGCAGCTTCGAAGCGCGGACTATTCCAAGTTCGACATGGGCAAGGTCTATATGTTTATCCTGCTGGCGATCCTGCCGGTGCTGGTGACCTACATCCTGCTGTCCAAGTCGATCATCAAGGGCGTTACCGCCGGCAGTGTGAAAGGGTAAGCTTTATGAAAGTCTGGAAAGGTTTTCAGAAAGGGATCGATCTGGGCGGATGGTTCTCCCAATGTGATTATACCGAAGAGCGGTACCGGGATTTTATCCGGGAAGAAGATTTCGCCGTGATCCGCGCCTGGGGCGCGGATCATGTCCGCCTCCCGGTGGATTACAACCTGCTGGAGGATGAGAACGCCGCGCCGCGGGAATCCGGGTACCGCCATCTGGAGCGGGCTGTCGCCTGCTGCCGGAGAAACGGCCTGAATATGGTCCTGGACCTGCATAAAACAGCCGGATTTTCCTTTGACGCGGAGGAAGGGGAGAGCGGTTTCTTTGAAAGTGAAAAATATCAGGAACGCTTTTACCGGCTCTGGGAAAATCTGGCGAAGCGCTTTGCCAAAGATGCCGATATGCTGGCCTTTGAACTGCTCAACGAAGTGACCGAGAAGGACTACATGCCGGCCTGGAACCGGATCGCTGCGGAGTGCATCCGCCGAATCCGCGCTTTCGCGCCGATCGTCCCGGTCCTGGTCGGCGGCTACTGGCACAACAGTGCGGTCTCGGTGAAGGATATCGACCTCCCCGACGATCCGTACCTGGTCTATAATTTCCACTGCTACGAGCCGCTGATCTTTACGCATCAGGGCGCCGGCTGGATCCCGACCATGGACCCGGATTTCCGCATCTCCGTCACCAGCAGCTTCGGCGAGCTGGACGAGGCCTCCCGCCGGATGCTGGACGGCACCTGTGCGGGGCTGGATGCGTATCCGCCCGAAACGAAGCTTTCCGTGCGGTATTTTACGGATTTCTTCGCGGAAGCCGTCGAAGCGGCCGAAAAGAAAGGGGTCCCGCTTTACTGCGGAGAGTACGGTGTGATAGACAAAGGCAGGCCGGACGAGACCCTCGCGTGGTACCGCATGATCCATCAGGCGTTTGAACAATTCGGGATCGGGCGGGCCGCCTGGAGCTACCGGGAGATGGATTTCGGCCTGGCCGATGCGCGGCTGGACGGGGTCCGGGAAGAACTGATCCGGTATCTGTAAATAAAAGAACACAAAAAAAGGAGCGGATATCCTTTCGGGTATCCGCTCCTTTTCCAGAGGAGTTTTAACAGGAAATCAGACGCAGGTAAAGCCGCCGTCGACAGCGATCGCCTGACCGGTCACGTAGGTGGATTCTTCGGCGCCCAGGAAGATCGCGGCAGAATTCAGCTCGCCCTGCTGGCCGTAACGGCCCATCGGGACGGTGTTCTTCGCGAAGGTCTGGAAGAATTCCGTGTTCAGCGTATCGGTGGTCAGCTCGGTGTAGAAGAAGCCGGGGCAGATGGTGTTGACGGTAATGCCGTACTTCGCGAGTTCAGCCGCAGCGCCGCGGGAGAAGTTCACCACAGCACCCTTGGTGGAGTGGTAAGCGATGGTCGGGATGGCCATGTTGCCGACCAGACCGTAGATCGAAGCAATGTTGATCACGCGGCCGTAGCCCTGTTTGCCTTCTTCGATGTTTTTCTTCATGTAGCCGGCGAAGAACTTGGTAACCTCAAAAATGGAGGTGAGGTCAAGGTTCAGGGTGAATTCCCAGTCTTCCTTTTTGTAGTCGATCAGTGGGGTGCCGGTGCCTCTTTCGCCGCCGGCGCAGTTGACGATAACTTCAACTTTGCCGAACTTGGCGTCGATCGCCGCAAGAGCATTCTGGATGGATTCCGTTTTGGTCACGTCACAGGCAACGGGCAGGACCTGAACCCCGTACTTCTCTTCCCATTCCTTGGCGCTGGCTTCGAGTCTGTCGACACGACGAGCCATAAGAACAAGATTGGCGCCGCACTGCGCATAACCTTCGGCCATCTGCTTGCCAAGTCCGGACGAAGCGCCGGTCATAGCTACTACTTTTCCTGTGTAATCGAACATTTCTTTTCCTCCTGTTGAGTGGTGATTGTATTATACCTTTTAATCGGGATGAATTGCAAGTAAGAATTGACAAAAAAATGTCAGGGAAACAGAGGAAAATAAAGTTATAAAAAGTCATCCTGAGCAGATTCGCTTTGCACCGGGATATTCGCTCAGGATGACGGCACGGCAGATTATCGGCTTTTACAGGGAGGATGCCACCGTCTGATAGATTTCATCCGCCGTCGGCAGTGCTTCTTCCAGGATCGCTTCGCCTCTTGCGCGGTATTCATCCGCCAGCTCAGGATCCTTCAGGCTTCCGATATTGATCAGCACGTTCAGCCAGGCGCCCTGCAGGGCGGCTTTGAGCATGAGCGCGGAAACGCCCAGATCGCTGGAAGCGGAGGCGTTGGAGCGGCCGATCAGCGCGGAGGTCAGATAAAGCGCGTTCCGGGAAAGCTCCATGATCGAAAGCGGGGATTCGGTGCAGATCCGAAGCGCGGCCTGCATCGCAGCCGTACGGACCGCTTTCTCCTCGTCGGTATTTTTCGGCAGGGCCATGGCGGCTTTGAAGCCGTTGAAGGCGGCGCAGTCTTTATCGATCGCGTCCAGCAGTTCCCACTGAAGCGCCTGCGCTTTTTTGCCGCAGCGCTCCGCCAGATCTTCAAATTCCGCGTACTTGGGTTTGCCCACGGTAAGCGCGGCGACCATGGAGCAGAGGGCGGCGCCGACCGCGCCGGCTAGCGCAGCGGCCGATCCGCCGCCGGGAGCCGGTGCATCCGATCCCATGATCCCGCAAAACTCGTCCAAAGGATATTTTTTCAGTTCCATTTTTATTCTCCATTCCATTCTTTGTTTCGGTCAGAACTCTGAGAAAAATATAACACAGAGCGCCTTCTTCCGCAAGCCGGGAGGAAGGAATCGGAGGAAGGGATCTTTCCGTGCCGGGAAAGGGTTTTCAGATCGCGGAAAGTGTGATATAGTAGGCGCGGAATGTTGTCCGATAACGAGAAAACTTGTGAACGAAAAGAGGCTGAAGCTATGATCGATTATTCTGATGCCATGAGGATCAAACTGGATTACGACCTGCCGGCTTATCCGGCCATGGATCCGCGCTACCGCCGGGCTCCGAAGCGGGAAGCGGTTCTCTCGGAAAGTGATAAGAAACTGGCCGTCCGAAATGCGCTGCGCTATATCCATCCGGACCATCATGCGCAGATGGCGAAGGAATTCGCGCCGGAACTGGAAGAAAGAGGACGTATATACGGCTACCGTTTCCGCCCGGAAGGCGCGCTGCACGGCAGGCCTGTTGATGAATATAAGGGAAAGTGTATCGAGGGGAAGGCGATCCAGGTCATGATCGACAACAACCTCGATTTTGATGTCGCGCTGTATCCCTACGAGCTGACGACCTACGGCGAGACCGGCCAGGTCTGCCAGAACTGGATGCAGTACCGGCTGATCAAGAAATATCTGGAGGAGCTGACCGACGAGCAGACCCTGGTCGTGATGAGCGGCCACCCGCTGGGGCTCTTCCGTTCCCATAAGCTGGCGCCGCGCGTGATCATTACGAACGGCCTCATGGTCGGCACCTTCGACGATCTGCATCACTTTAACCGCGCGGCCGCACTGGGCGTGGCCAACTACGGGCAGATGACGGCCGGCGGCTGGATGTACATCGGGCCGCAGGGCATCGTGCACGGGACCTTCAATACCCTGCTGAACGCCGGGCGCTTAAAGCTGGGCATCCCGCAGGACGGGAACCTGGCCGGGCGGCTGTTTATCTCGGCGGGCCTCGGCGGCATGAGCGGCGCGCAGGGCAAGGCGGCGGAGATCGCCGGCGCGGCGGCCATTATCGCCGAAGTGGATGCTTCCCGCATCGCGACGCGCTTTGAGCAGGGCTGGGTCAGCCACCGGACTGCGGATCTGGATGAAGCACTTCGGATCGCGAAAGAGCATCAGGCAGAGGGAAAGGCCTGTGCCGTGGCGTATAACGGCAATATCGTGGACCTGCTGGAATTCCTGTGTGAAAAGAACGTTCACGTGGATCTGATGAGCGATCAGACTTCCTGCCACGTGCCGTATGAGGGCGGCTACTGCCCGCAGGGCCTGACGTTTGAACAGCGCACGGCCATGCTGCGCGACGACCCGGCGCAGTTCAGGGAGTGGGTCAGAAAGAGCCTGCAGCATCACTACGAGATGATCTGCAAGTTCCATGAAAGAGGCACGTACTTCTTCGACTACGGCAACAGCTTCCTGAAAGCCGTGTACGATACCGGGGTAAAGAGCATCTGCCGAAACGGAAAGGACGATCTGGACGGCTTCATCTTCCCGTCCTACGTGGAGGATATTTTAGGGCCGCAGCTTTTTGACTTCGGCTACGGGCCGTTCCGCTGGTGCTGCCTCTCCGGCAAGCCCGAGGATCTGGATAAGACCGACGCGGCCGCCGCGGAATACATCCTGGCGCATAACCGCCGTTATCAGGACTACGACAACTACGTCTGGGTCCGCGACGCGAAGAAAAACAGGCTGGTCGTGGGCACGCAGTGCCGCATCCTGTATCAGGACGCGATGGGCCGCATGAATATCGCGCTGAAATTCAACGAAATGGTACGCAACGGAGAGATCGGGCCGGTTATTTTAGGCCGCGATCATCACGATACCGGCGGCACGGACGCGCCGTTCCGCGAGACCTCGAATATCAAGGACGGGTCCAATATCATGGCGGATATGGCGATCCAGTGCTACGCGGGGAATGCGGCGCGCGGCATGAGCTATATCGCGCTGCACAATGGCGGCGGTACCGGCATCGGCAACGCCATCAACGGCGGTTTCGGAATGGTGCTGGACGGCTCCGAGCGCGTGGATATGATCCTGCGCATGGCCATGCCCTGGGATACCATGGTCGGCGTTTCCCGCCGCAGCTGGGCCCGCAACGAGAACGCGATGGAGGTGGCCGCGGAGTACAACCGCATGCGGGAGGGCAGCGACCACATCACCCTGCCGTACGTGGCAGATGAAGAAGTGATCGCAGAAGCGCTGAAATAAGTGTCATCCTGAGCGAGCGCAGCGAGTCGAAGGATCCTATTATTTCAAGGGACATGCTGCCGCGGCGAAAACTTTCTCAGGCACGGTTCCAGGAGTCTTCGAAGAAAACGCCGGGCACGCTCGCAGAAAACAGATTTGCAAAAGGAAAAAAACAATGACTGCTTTGATCTATAACATCGGTATGCTGGCGACGCCGGAGGGAAGAGCGGCAAGGCGCGGGAAAGAGCAGGGTGAGATCCGAGTGATGAAAAACGCCTGGATCCTGATCCGGGACGGCATGATCGCGGAACTCGGGGAAGGCCTGGCGCCGGCCGGCGTCTGTGATGAGACCGTCGATGCCGGCGGCCGCCTGGTGACCCCCGGTCTTGTGGACGCCCACACCCACCTGATTTTTGCAGGCTGGCGGCAGAACGAACTGGGCATGAAGCTGCACGGGATGGGCTATCTGGATATCCTGGCGGCCGGCGGCGGGATCCTCTCTACCGTCCGTGCCACGCGCGCGGCGTCAGAAGAAGAACTGTTTGAAAAGGCAAAAGCGGCGCTGGCGGAAATGATGAGGTTGGGCGTGACGGCCTGCGAGGCAAAAAGCGGCTACGGCCTGGACCGGGAGACGGAGCTTAAACAGCTGAAAGTGATCCGCCGCCTGCAGGAGGAAACGCCGATGGACCTGGCCGCGACCTATTTGGGCGCCCACGCGCTGCCGACGGAGTATAAGGAAAACAGAGAAGAGTACATCCGGCTGATGACGGAGGAATGGATCCCCGAGATCGCGGAAAAAGGCCTGGCTGAGTTTTGCGACGTCTTCTGCGAAAAAGACGTTTTCACGGCGGAAGAAAGCCGGCGGATCCTGGAAGCGGGAAATCGGGCCGGCCTGCGGGCGAAAATCCATGCGGATGAGATCGAGGCGATCGGCGGGACGGAACTGACGCCCGACGTGAACGCCATCTCGGCGGAACATCTGATCAAGGCGACACCGTCCGGAATCGCTGCCCTGGCGAAGGGGGGAACGATCGCCTG
This sequence comes from Lachnospiraceae bacterium, assembly GCA_017394885.1. Classification (GTDB taxonomy): domain Bacteria; phylum Bacillota; class Clostridia; order Lachnospirales; family Lachnospiraceae; genus UBA6987. The sequence goes on from JAFPWO010000021.1 coordinate 71,971, forward strand.
CCTGCTTCCTTCCACGAGCTTTTATCTGGGGGCTACCTATGCGCCGGCACGGGCGATGATCGAAGCCGGGGTGCCGGTCGCTATCGCATCCGATTTTAACCCCGGCTCCTGCCCGAGCTTAAACCTTCAGCTGGCCATGAATCTCGGCTGCCTCAAATACCGCCTGACGCCGGAGGAGATGCTGACGGCCGTGACAGTAAACGGCGCCGCGGCCATGGGCCGTGCGGAGAAGATCGGTTCACTGGAAGCCGGAAAGCAGGCAGACCTGGTCATCTGGGAAGCGGAAGATCTGGACTTTTTAGCCTACCGCCTCGGCAGCAACCTGGTCCGCACCGTCATCAAAAAAGGACAGATCATAGCGTAAATAATCAACATCGGAGAAAAAGGAGATTTCGGCATGAAGGCTGAGCTCATCAGGGAAGTGACCGTGGACGGCCACAGTCTTGATCTGGAACAATTTGTTGCCGCGGCGCGCTTCGGCGCGAAAGTCACACTGACGCCGCAGGCGCTGGAGGCCATTGCACGCTCCCGCGCATTAACGGAAAAGATAGAAGCAGAGGGGAGAGTAGCTTACGGTATCACGACGGGCTTCGGGGATTTTCAGAAGGTGGCGATCCCGAAGGAAGAAGCCAATCAGCTTTCCACCAACCTGATCTTAAGCCACTGCACCGCGGCCGGCGAGCCGTATTCGGACGAAGTCACGCGGGGCATCATGCTGCTGCGCGCGAACGCGCTCTGCGGCGGGGTCTCGGGCGTTCGGCCCGTCCTCGTGGAGATGCTGGTGGAGATGCTGAATAAAAACGTGCTGCCGGTCATCCCGCAGAAAGGATCGCTGGGCTCCTCGGGGGATCTCGCGCCGCTCGCGCACATGACCCTGCCGATGCTCGGCCTGGGTGAAGCGAAGTATCAGGGCGAAGTCCTGCCCGGCGCCGAGGCGATGCGTCGCGCCGGCATACCGACGCTGCCGGGCCTGGTCTCCAAGGAGGGCCTGGGCATGACCAACGGTACCTGCGCGATGACCAGCGTCGGAGCGCTCGCGCTGTACGATACGAAGCGGGCCGCCGACATGGCGGATATCATCGCTTCGATGGATTTTGAAGGCCTGACCGGCCTTCGGAACGCGTTTGATGAGCGCATCCACAGGGTACGCGGCCAGAAGGGCCAGATGACGGTGGCCGCGCGGATGCGGAAGCTCCTCGAGGGCTCGGAGATCCTGGATCACTGCCAGCATGACCGGGTGCAGGACGCCTACGCGCTCCGCTGCATCCCGCAGGTGCACGGCGCGGTCCGGGACGCGCTGGAGTATGTGGAAACGATCGTGGAGCGCGAACTGAACGCGGTCACGGACAATCCGCTGATCTTCCCGGACGATGAAGCTGTCATCTCCGGCGGCAATTTCCACGGCGAGCCGATGGCGATCCCCTTCGATACGCTGGGCATGGCGGCCGCGGAGCTGGCCGGCATCTCCGAGCGGCGGCTCGAGCGCATGGTGAATGCCACGCTTTCCAACGGGTTAACGCCTTTCCTCACGAAAGAAGCCGGCGTCAATTCCGGCTTCATGATCGTACAGTATGCGGCGGCTTCCATGGTTTCGGAGAATAAGATCTACGCGCATCCGGCCTGTGTGGATTCGATCTCTTCCTCGGCGAATCAGGAGGATTTCGTTTCGATGGGGACGACCTCGGCCCGCACGGCGGCGATGATCGTGGAAAATCTGTACTGCGTACTGGCGGATGAACTGCTGACCGCCTGCCAGGCGATCGATATCCGCCGGTACTTAAATACCCACGGGCAGGGCATTACGCCGCTGCATCAGGCCATCTACGAAAAGGTGCGCGAAACGATCCCGACCTATGAGATCGACCGCGAGATCCGCCCGGACATCCGCGAGGCGGAGCGGCTGGTCCGCTCCGGTGTGCTGCTGGAGATCAGCCGGCAGGCGCTGCCGGATCTTTATTGATCCGGATACAGACGTTGTTCAGGCTCATTGATGAATTATAGCTGACGTCATCGGCGCCGGCAAAGATGATTGCGGGTGGGATCGTCCGGATTGAGCATCTTGTACCGCTCGGTCAGGTTGAAGGGCCGGCCGTCGTCCCGAAGCCGCAGGAACAGCTTGTCGCCGGCGATCATGGTACGCAGCTCCAGATGGTGGGCTTTTTTGTCATCGAAACCGTGCGTCAGGCTGTTGATGGCCAGCTCCTCCGCGGTAAGGGCGACGTGAAACGCCTGTTTCCGGCTGAAACCATGTTCAAGACATAAATCGTTGATCTGTTTGGAGGCTGCGATGGCCTGCTCCTGATCAGCGATTTTGATTTTAAGATCGGCGTCAAAGCTGATGTCAAGGAGCGCTTTGGGAAGAACCGACCGTTTTTTGATTATACTGATCAGAAGAAAAACGGATGTCGTGATGGTAACAAATATCTCGCAGGCGGAGAAAGACGCGTAGATCCCCAGATCGCCGAACCGCCTGGCAAGGATATAAGCGAAAGATACAGGGGCGACCAGGTACTCGAACACGACAAAAATGATCGAAGCCCTTTTATTGCCGAGCGCCTGAAAACAGGATATGATCGACGAATTCAGCGCGAGGAAAGGAATGCCGGGCAGATAAAAAAGGAGAGCGCGGACGCCTAAGGAATGCAGCTCCGGATCTTCGGTGAAAATCCCGACGATCGGGGACGATAAAAGCATCAGAACCGCCGCGGTGACCGAACCGCCGATAAAGCTCCAGCGTACGATGCTCCCGTTCTCCTTTTTTAAAGATACCACGTCGTAATCCGCCGTAAACACGGCAGTCAGCATCAGGGCCGCACTGGCAATACCGGAGCACAGGGCGCCGGGCAGATAACGGATGGGATATTGGACAGAAAGAGCGGCAAGGCCGGAAAGCGTTCCGAAGGCCAGGATCAGGAAATTCACGGAAATAGGCCGCAGGATCTTGCAGATAAAGATAACGCCGGAGGGCATGCCGATCGCGACCGTCTTTTTCAGGACGCGGGGTTCCGGCCTGCAGAAGCCCAGCCGGAGCAGGGCTTGTTTGCTGAAGAAATAGAGCAGGATGACAACAAGGGCGGCAAAGTATCCGAGCGCGCTGGCGGCGGCGATCCCGACCAGCCCTTGGTTCAGCATGACGGCGAGAAGGTCCCCCGTGATATTGACGATAAGAAGTGCGGCGGAGGCCGCTTTGAGATAAGAGGAAGCGCCGCCCAGCAGCGCGACGGTTCCGAGCACGTCATAAAGAAGGATCGGAAGCGCTCCGATCAGGATCGGCCGCAGGTACTGCGCGGTCTGCTCTTTGACGGCAAGGTTGGTGCAGGAGCCGGCGAAGAGTTCGGTCAGCTTTTCGGGATAGAATATACCGACCGCGGTAAAACAAAGCCCGATCAGGCAGGTCACGGTAAGAACCGAGCGGAAGGTGTTCCGGGCACTGCTTCCGCTGCCTAACGACAGTTCGCGCGAGACCAGGATAGAAAGGCCGGTGCCGAGAACAAAGCTGAACAGGGAGAGGATCGAAAACACAGGCATGGCGAGCTTCATCGCACACAGGCCGTTCTCGCCGAGAACGCGGCCGACGATGGCGCAGTCGATCAGGCCGGTGAAGGAGAGCGTCAGACTCTTGACAAAGCCGGTTACGACAAGGTTTTTGAAGAGTTTTTTTCCATGAAGGTTCCCTGTTTCAGGTTTGGCTGCGGGATCCGTAAGAGCCGGGCCGGCTTTCCGGAAGAAGCACAGCTATATCATCCGGCAACGGCGCGGAAAAGTCAAGAAGTTCTTCCCGGAGGGGGTGGAGGAAGCGCAGCAGCGCGGCATGCAACGCGGTTCGATTTAATGCAGGGGCGAGTTCCGCCGTAACAGCGGGATCGCCGTAGAGCGGATCGCCCAGCAGCGGATGCCCGATAGCGGCCAGATGGGCCCGGATCTGATGCGTGCGTCCGGAGAGAAGCTGCAGGGAGAGCAGCGCATAGCCGTCATACTGTTTTTCGACCGTATAACACGTTTCGGCGGCTTTTCCGAGCCGTATGTCCCCGCGCATGCGGATGAGCCCGTCCTCAGACGATACTGCAGCCGCGAGCGGCAGATCGATCCGGCCTTCTTCTTCGGAAAATGATCCGGCGGCCAGCGCCAGATAGGTCTTTCCGCCGCCGTCCCGGGCAAGGCTTTTCCGCAGCCGGTCGGCTGTGACGCCGCTTTTGGCGCAAAGCATGAGCCCGGAGGTATCCTTATCCAGCCGCCCCGCGAAGTGCACGCGGGCTGCGGGATCGGTCCTGTCAAAATAGGCGCGCAGGGCATTCGCCAGCGTATCCCGGGCATGTCCGCCGGCAGGATGGACCGCGAGGCCGGCCGGTTTATTGATGACCAGGAGGATCTCGTCTTCAAAGAGGATATCGAGCGGCAGGGAAGCAGGCAGGAGCGTGCTTTTCTTTTTATCCGGATCGGCCAGGCGCACGGCCAGACACTGCCCGGCTTTTCCGCGGGCAGACGTGTGCGTCCTTACCCCGTCCAGCAGGATCCCGTCCTCCTCGAATTTGAGAGAGCGGATCTTCCGGCCGGAGAGCAGAAAGGCATGGGAGAGCAGCCGGCCGACGCTGCGTCCGTCTTCCTCCTCCGTAATGATGTGCTCCAGGTATTCTGTCATAAAAGCGCTTCCGAACAGGGCCTTGGGCCCGGATGTTTCTGCTATCGTATCGCTTTCCCCCAAAATGTCAAGCGCTGCGCAGGTTTCCCTTGCCTGCCGCGGGAAAAAACGCTACAATAACAGAAAAGGAGCAAAGTGCCATGCGGACCATCCCGGAAAAGACCAGAAAACGGATATTTGAGATTATTCAGATCGGCAATAAAGGAGATTTCCTGAGCCGCTTCTTTGACATCTTTATCGTTCTTGTCATCATCTGCAATATCAGTGTGCTTTTCCTGGAGACGTTTTCCTCGCTGGAGGCATACCGGAACCTGTTCCGGGTCATTGAAGCCGTCACGGTTTTCATCTTCTGCGTGGAGTATATCCTGCGGATCTGGACGGCAGACCTTCTGTATCCGGAAAAGAGCCGCGGAAAGGCGATCCTGCAGTTTCTTTTCTCCTTCGACGGGATCGTCGACCTGCTGACCATCCTGCCGTTCTTCTTCCTGACCGGCTTCGTGGTGTTCCGGATCCTGCGCGTGGCCCGCATTTTCCACCTTTTCCGCATCAACGCGCAGTATGACTCCTTCCACGTCATCACGTCGGTCCTGTATGAGAAGAAAAACGCGATCCTGTCTTCGGTCTTTATTATTCTGGTCCTGATCCTGGGCGCTTCCCTGTGTATGTACAGTGTGGAGCATACCGCTCAGCCGGAAGCCTACGACAATGCCTTATCCTGCATCTGGTGGAGCGTATCCACCGTCTTTACGGTCGGTTACGGCGATATCTATCCGGTGACGATCCTGGGGCGGGTGATGGCGGTCGTCATCACGTTTCTCGGCGTCGGCGCGGTCGCGATCCCGACCGGCATCATCTCCGCGGGCTTTGTGGAGCATTATACCCGCCTGCAGCGGGGCACGACCGTGGAAGAATTTAAGCGGAGCACGGTCTCCGCGCTGGTGGATGAAGCTTCATCCATGGCAGGCTGCAGCATCCGGCAGACGGAGGTGGAGCAGCATATCTGCATTACCGCGCTGATCCGGGGCGAGCTGGTCGTTGTCCCGGAGGACGAGATCGTGATCCGCCCCGGCGATATCCTGGTCTATCTGCACTTATAAATCCTTTTAACAGTACATGTTTAGTTTTGTTGGGCCGAAGGTTTTTTCAGGCTGTCCCGAACCGCCTTCATGGAAGGAGAAAAGAGGAAGAAGCAGCTGGCCACGATGAGCGGCATGAAGCCGGCCAGCGTATCGCCCAGCCAGAAACCCCGGCAGCCCATCCCGAGGGCAAAGCCGAGCAGGGCGGAGAGCCCGATGCGGCTGATGACCCCGTCGATAATGGCGATCGTGAGATTGAGCCCCGTCTTTCCCGAGCCGTTGATCAGGGCGAAGCTGGCGCTGCGCGTCGCCGTCCCGTAAAAGTTCAGAATCAGAGGAAGCGTAAGGATCCCGGCGATGGAAAGCACCGCGGGATCTTTTGTAAAGAGGCCGTAGATCTCGCCGGGGACGAGCAGCATCAGGCCCGTAGCGGTCAGGGCCAGTACCAGCCCCACCGAGAGCACGCTGCGCAGGATCTGCGGGATCCGTTCATGCTTGCCGGCGCCGAGGTTCTGCCCGATCATCGTACTGCCGGCGGTCGTAAAGGACTGGGAGATGACCCCGCACATGGTATTGATCTTGTTGAAGACGCCGGCCAGCGCGGAGTATTCCACTCCGGCGGCGTTGATCCAGGCCATGAGGACGATCTTGGAGAAGCTGATGGCGGCCGACTGGATCGACATCGGGATCCCGAGGCCCACCAGCCGCAGAAAGGTCCCTTTTTCGATCCGGAAGCTGGCCGGTTTAAAATCAAAACCGAAGCTTTCGCGGCGGCGGTACAGGTAGATGAGGGCGAAGAGAAAGCTGGTCCCCTGCCCGATGACCGTTGCCAGCGCCGCCCCGAACACCGCCATGTTCAGAAAGACGACAAAGATGACGTCCAGGATCATGTTGAGGACGGCGGCAATGGCGATGAAATAGAATGGGCGTTTGCCGTCGCCCATGCCGCGCAGGATCGCGCTGACGATATTGTAGCCGTAGATAAAGAAGAGCCCGCAGATACAGGTCACGGTATAGTCCATCGTATAGGCATAGGATTCGGGCGGGGTATTGAGCCAGCCGAGGATCGGCCGGCGCAGAAGAAAGCACAGAAGGGCGATCCCGACCGACGCGCTGAGCATAAAGCTGAACATGGCGCCGATCGTGCGGCGGACGTCATCCATCCGCCTGGCGCCGACGGCCCGGGCGATGATCACCTGCCCGGCCGAGGAAAAGCCCATGGCGATAAAGGTCAGAAAATGCAGGATATCGCCGCCGATCGAAACCGCGCTCATGCCGGGCCCGCCGATATACTGCCCGACGACGACCATGTCGACCAGATTATAGACCGCCTGCAGCGCGTTGGAAACAAAGAGCGGCAGGGCAAAGCGAAACAGCAGGGCTGTCGGAGAGCCCTGCGTCATATCGGTCATCATGGAGGAAGGTCGGTCGTTCATGTGGTCTTTTCCGTGATCGGAATGATATGATCGCTGTCTTTGTAAATATGATAAGCCGGGACCGTGCCGCGTACGCTGGAGAGCGGATAGATGCGGCAGCCGCGGCCGAGCACCGTGCCCGGATTCAGTACGCTGTTGCAGCCGACGTCGGCCCTGTCGCCGAGGAATGCCCCCACTTTGTCCCTGCCGGTATCGGCCCGGCCGGATCCGTCCCGGATGATGACGTTCCCGCCGTCGTTTCGGAAATTGCTGGTGATGGCACCGGCGCCCAGGTGGACGTGATAGCCCAGGATGGAGTCGCCGACATAGTTGTAATGCGGCACTTCCGTATCGTCAAAAAGGATCGTATTTTTCAGCTCCGTCGAGTTTCCCACAACACAGCGGTCCCCGATCAGGACATTGTCCCGGATAAAGGCGAACGGCCGGATATCCGCCTGATGGCCGATGATGCAGGGCCCCTGCAGGCAGTAGAGAGGCGACCGGAAGATCACGTCTTTTGCGATCCAGACATTTTCCGAAGGATGATCGTATTCTTCGGGAGAGAGCGTCCGGCCGAGCGATAGGATCAGTTCTCCTATGCCGCCCAGCGCTTCCCAGGGGTACGGAAAGGAAGCCAGATACGGCCCGGCCAGGCTGTGTTTCAGATCAAAAAGCTCGCGTGTGGTCAGCATTTTGTTTCTCCCCCATCCCGCTTTCTGAAGAATAATCATAGCCGGTATGCCCACTTTCGTCAAGCGCGCCGGTGAAAGCGGAAAAACAAAGAAAAAACGTGAAATTGCCGGCATATCGAAAGGGAAACGGCTTGACAGTCCGCTGCTCTTTTCGGTATAATTTTTCTGTAATTGAAAGCTTCTTTGCGACTGACGGAAAAGCGGGACACCGCGGGGAAACAAAGAAGGTTGGAACATGGCCGACCGTCTGGGCGCACTTAAATAGGGTTTAAGTGGGCTCTTTCTGCTTTTTTAAGGAGGAATCGGGTGAGAAAGGTAGCGGTTATTATGGGGAGTGACAGTGATCTGCCGGTGGTGCGGAAGGCTGTCGATACCCTGAAAACACTGGAAATCCCTTATGAAGTCCATATCTATTCCGCGCACCGGACCCCTGCCGAGGCGCGGGATTTTGCGCTTACGGCCCGGGAGAACGGCTTCGGCGTGATCATCGCCGCGGCGGGCATGGCGGCGCATCTGGCCGGCGCGCTGGCTGCGAATACGACGCTCCCCGTGATCGGGATCCCGCTCAAATCCGCGGCGCTCGACGGAATGGACGCGCTGCTTGCCACGGTGCAGATGCCGCGCGGCATCCCGGTCGCCGCGGTCGCGATCGACGGCGCGGTGAATGCGGCCCTGCTGGCCGCCCAGATCCTGGCCGTGGAGGATAAAGCGCTGGCGGAGAAGCTGGACGCACGCCGCGCGGAAGAAAGCGAAGCGGTACGGAAGAAGGACAAGGCGCTGGATCTGTAATCTGACACAGGGTAAGAGAATCATACGCTGCAGACAAGGAGAAGAACATGAAACTGGTTTACACAGGAAAGACAAAGAATGTCTATGCACTGGAAAACGGCAACTACCTGCTGAAGTTCAAAGATGACTGCACCGGCAAGGACGGCGTCTTTGATCCCGGCGAGAACTCCATCGGGCTGACGATCGAAGGCGTCGGGGATGTGAATCTCCGCATGAGTATTTATTTCTTTGAAAAACTGAAAGAGGCCGGGATCCGGACGCATTACGTCAGCGCGGATCTGCAGGAGACAACCATGGAGGTCCTGCCGGCGAAGGTCTTCGGGAAGGGCCTGGAAGTGATCTGCCGCCTGCGTGCCGTCGGCAGCTTCCTGCGCCGCTATGAGGAATATGTGGAAGCGGGTGCGAAGCTTCCTTCCTACGTAGAAATGACGTTTAAGAACGACGCCAAGGGCGATCCGTTAGTTACCCGCGACGGGCTGGTGGTGCTGGGCGTCATGACGGAAAAACAGTACGATGCCATCAAAGCCCAGACGCAGGAGATCACCGCGGTGGTAGCGCGCGAAATGGAAGCGCGCGGCCTGGAGCTTTATGATATTAAATTCGAATTCGGCTACGATGCCGACGGCGAGGTCATGCTGATCGATGAGATCGCCTCCGGCAATATGCGGGTATATAAGGACGGAGAGTATATCGATCCGATGACATTATCCCGCCTGTTCTTTGCCTGAACCCGAAAACACCCGCTTCGGAGGCGTTTCCTTCCGGAGCCGGTTTAAAATCAAACATAAAGGAGACCCCATATGGGCGGCTTTTTTGGAGTTACGGCCAGGACCGAATGCCTGACGGACGTGTTCTTCGGTGTGGATTATCACTCCCACCTGGGCACCCGCCGGGCCGGTTTGGCCGCTTTTGATGAAAAAAAGGGATTGCAGCGAAGCATCCACAATATTGAAAACGCGCCGTTTCGGACCAAGTTCGCGGATGTGTTTTCCGAGATGAAGGGAAAGGCCGCGATCGGCTGCATCAGCGATGTGGACCCGCAGCCGCTGATCGTACGGTCCCGGCAGGGCGTTTACGCGATCTGCATGACCGGGGTCATCAACAACGCGCAGGCACTGATCGAGCGTTATCTGGATATCGAAGGGGCGCATTTCGACGCGATGAGCGGCGGCAACGTCAACGGGACGGAGCTGCTGGCCGCCCTGATCAGCCAGAAGCTGACGATCGCGGAAGGGATCCGCTTCGCGCAGGAGAAGATCGACGGGACCGCTTCTGTCCTCATCCTGCAAAACGACGGCAGCCTGATCGCCGCACGGGACCGATTCGGGCGTCTTCCGGTCAGCATCGGACAGCGGGAAGACGGCTTTGCGGTCAGCTTTGAGCCTTTCGCGTACCGGAAGCTGGGCTTTGAACCGATGAAAGAGCTGGGCCCGGGGGAGATCGTGCATCTCACGCCGGAGGCCCTCACGCAGCTTGCAAAGCCCGGGAAAGAAAAGAAGATCTGCGCCTTCCTGTGGAGCTATTACGGCTATCCGACCTCCACCTATGAGGGCGTCAACGTAGAGACCATGCGCTACCGGAACGGGGTGATCATGGCCCGGAAAGATAAAAAGTTCCTTGAGGAGAATCCCATCGATTATGTCGGCGGCGTCCCGGATTCGGGCACCCCGCACGCGATCGGTTTCTCCAATGAGAGCGGCCTGCCCTTTGCCCGGGCCTTCATCAAGTACACGCCGACCTGGTCCCGCAGCTTTATGCCGCCGAAACAGACGGAGCGCGAACATATCGCGAAGATGAAGCAGATCCCGGTCCATGAGCTGATCGAGGATCAGAACCTGCTGTTTGTGGACGATTCGATCGTCCGCGGCACGCAGCTGAAGGAGACGGTCGATTTCCTGTATGAGAACGGAGCGAAGACCGTTCACATGCGTTCTGCCTGCCCGCCGATCATGTACGGCTGCAAATTCCTGAACTTCAGCCGGGCGACCTCCGATATGGACCTGATATCTAGGCGGGTCATTATGGAGCTGGAAGGCGAAGAGGGTTTTGCGCATCTGGATGAATACTGTGACGCCGAAACGGAACGCGGAAAGAATCTGCGCCGGACCATCAGTGAAAAACTCCACTTTGCTTCGCTGGAATTCCAGACGCTGGACGGGATCCTCGAAGCGATCGGGCTGCCGGAATGCGAGCTGTGCACCTATTGCTGGAACGGAAAGGAGTAACGATGGAGACGAAATCGAGATCCGAAGCCTATGCGGCCGCCGGAGTGGATATCACGGCAGGTTATCAGGCCGTGGAGCTGATGAAGCGCCATATCGCCCGGACGCTGACGCCCGGCGTGTGCTCCGATATCGGCGGATTCGGGGGGCTGTTCGCGCCGGAGATTACCGGCATGAAGGAACCGGTCCTGGTCTCGGGAACGGACGGCGTGGGCACCAAGCAGCGCATCGCGCAGCTCATGGGGAAAAACGATACGGTCGGGATCGACTGCGTGGCCATGTGCGTGAACGATATCATCTGCTGCGGCGCCAGACCGCTGTTCTTTCTGGATTATATCGCGATCGGGAAGAATATCCCGGAAAAGATCGCGGACCTGGTCGCCGGCGTGGCGGAAGGCTGCGTGCAGGCCGGCTGCGCGCTGATCGGCGGGGAGACGGCCGAGCATCCCGGAACCATGAGCCCGGAGGATTACGATCTGGCCGGCTTTGCGGTCGGGATCGTGGATAAGGCCCGGATCCTGGATAAAAACAGTATGCGGCCGGGCGATGTGATCCTTGCGCTGCCTTCGAGCGGCCTGCATTCCAACGGGTTTTCCCTGGTGCGCAAGGTTTTTGATGTGGAGAATACCGATCTTGCCGCCGTGATTCCGGAGCTGGAAACCCCGCTCGGAGAAACGCTGCTTACCCCTACCCGGATCTATGTAAAGCCGGTGCTCGCGCTGCTGGAGGAAGTGAAGGTGCACGGCATCAGCCATATCACGGGCGGCGGCTTTTACGAAAATATCCCGCGCTGCATCCCGGACGGGCTCGGCGCCGTGATCCGGAAAGAAAATGTGAAAACGCCGCCGATCTTCCGGCTGCTGCAGAATAAAGGAAACATCTCCGAACGGGATATGTTCAACACCTTTAACATGGGGGTCGGGATGGTCCTGGCCGTCGCGGAGGAAGACGCCGAAAAAGCGATCGATATCCTGCGCCGGACCGGTGAAAATGCGTACCGGCTGGGCCGGATCGAAGAAACGGAAGAGAAGATTGTCCTATGCTGAAAAAAACTTGTTCGGGGATCCTGGCCGGGCTTCTGATCAGCCTCGGCGGGACGGTGTTTTTGTCCTGCCAGGATAAAGTCGTCGGTTCGGTCGGCTTTACCATCGGCCTTCTGGCGGTCTGCTTTTACGGCGCGAATCTCTATACGGGCCGGATCGGATATCTCTTTGATAAACACGATAAGGACGGTCTTACCGATCTGGTCTTCGGCCTTTTGGGCAACCTGATCGGGACCGTCTGCTGCGGCTTGCTGCTGGGCCCGATGAAAGGGGAGGCGGCCCGTGCCCTTTGTGATGCGAAGCTGGGGCAGGCGCCTTCCGAGACCTTGCTGCGGGCGGCTTTCTGCGGCATGCTGGTCTATATCGCCGTCAATCTGTTCCGCGATAAAAAGACGGTGCTGGGCATCGTCATCGGGATCCCGGTCTTTATCTTAAGCGGGTTTGAGCACTCGATCGCGGACGCGTTTTATTTCGCTGCGGCCGGTACGTTTTCGGGGCAGGCGGCGCTGTTTATCCTGCTGGTGCTGCTCGGCAATTCCATCGGAGCGCTCCTCTTTGACCGCCTGCTGAAAGGGGCGGGATTAAAGAAACAGGCTTCGTGATACCGAACGCAGCTTTTGCTCGCTGCCGCGGCGAAAACTTTCTCGCCTCTGCTCCGAAGCCGGCTCGAAAGTATTGCCGGGCCCGCTCGCAGCTGCTGCCGGACCATTTTGGACACAGCCTGACAATAAGCGGCCGGAGTAAAAAAGTTTATAATTCGACGGAGAATAATTCATGCAGAGAATCAAAACGGCTGTCCTGGTTTCGGGCGGCGGCACCAACCTGCAGGCGATCATCGACCGGGAAAAGGCCGGTGAGCTGCCGCATGCGGAGCTCGCGCTGGTTCTGTCCTCGCAGGAAAACGCGTACGCGCTTACGCGTGCGGAAAACGCCGGCATCCCGGCCTTTGCCTTCTCGAAAAAGAAGCTGGGTTCGCAGGAGGCTTTTGAAGAGGCGCTGAGTGAAAAACTGGAGGAGTACGGCATTGAACTGATCGTGCTGGCCGGGTTCTTAAGCATCCTGAGCGAGGGTTTTACCAGGCGCTGGCCGGAGCGGATCATCAATGTCCACCCCGCGCTGATCCCGTCCTTCTGCGGCAAGGGCTTTTACGGCCTGAAAGTGCATGAGGCGGCCCTGGAGCGGGGCGTTAAAGTCACCGGGGCAACGGTGCATTTTGTCAATGAAATCCCGGACGGCGGGCGGATCATCGCCCAGAAGGCTGTCCGTGTCTACCCGGGCGATACCCCGGAAAAACTGCAGAAGCGGGTCATGCGGCAGGCGGAATGGAAGCTGCTGCCCGCCGCGGTGGAGAGCACTGCGGCATCCATCTGTCAGAAAAAAGCGGAAAAGGAGTAAAGAGATGAGTATCTACGAAAGCAGGACCGTAAGCGAGCTGCTGGCGGGCAACAGCTATCCCGGCCGCGGGATCATCGTCGGCATGACGCCGGACGGAAAGAACGCCGTGGCGGCGTATTTCATCATGGGGCGGAGCACAAACTCCCGCAACCGGATCTTTGTGAAGAAAGAAAATGCGGTCTTTACCGAACCGTTCGATCCGTCCAAAGTGGTGGATCCGAGCCTGATCATTTATGCCGCGCTGCGCTGGCAGGAGGGCCGGCTGATCGTGACCAACGGCGATCAGACCGATACGATCGCGGAATGGGCCAAGAAGGGCGGAAGCATGGAAGAAGCGCTGCGGACGCGCTGCTTTGAGCCGGATGCGCCGAATTATACGCCCCGCATCAGCGCAGTGCTGCATTTTGAAGACGGTTTTTGCTATGAGATGAGTATTTTAAAGAGTGTGGATGAAGAAGGAAGCGAATGTGCGCGCTACCTTTTCACCTATCCGGGCAAAGCCGGACTCGGACATTTTATCCACACCTACGTCGGCGACGGCAATCCGCTGCCGAGCTTCCAGGGCGAACCGGAACGCGTGGCGATGGAAGATGATTTCGGCGCGTGGTGCGATACGCTGTGGAATGCGCTGGACGGGGACAATAAGATTTCGTTGTACGTCGTCAGCGTGAACGTGAAGACCGGCCAGTCGAAAGACAGGCTGTACAATAAGAACGTTTGATATTGCCTTTTCAGAAATCCTATGATATGAGGAGAAGATCATGAACGAACTCGAACTGAAATACGGCTGCAATCCGAATCAGAAACCGGCCCGCATTTTCATGGCGGACGGATCCGACCTGCCTATCACCGTGCTGAACGGCCGGCCGGGGTATATCAACCTGCTGGACGCGTTCAACGCGTGGCAGCTGGTGAAAGAACTGAAGGTGGCGCTGGGCCTGCCGGCGGCGACGTCGTTCAAGCATGTGTCCCCGACCTCTGCGGCCGTGGCGCTGCCGCTGTCGCCGGAGCTGAAGAAGGCGTGCTTCGTGGACGACGTGCCGGGGCTGGATGAGTCGCCCCTGGCCTGCGCGTACGCCCGTGCCCGCGGCACGGACCGCCTGTGCTCCTTCGGCGATTTCATCGCGCTTTCGGATGAGTGCGACGCCGTGACGGCAAGCCTGATCAAGCGCGAAGTGTCCGACGGCGTGATCGCCCCCGGCTACACGGATGAGGCGCTGGCGATCCTGAAAACGAAGCGCAAGGGCGGCTACAACGTGATCGCGATCGATCCGGACTACGTGCCCGCGGAGAAGGAGATCAAGCAGGTCTTCGGCGTGACCTTCGAGCAAGGCCGCAACAATTTCAAAATCGACCGCGCGCTGCTGAACCATATCGTGACAAAGAACAAAGACCTGCCCGACAGCGCGGCGCGCGACCTGATCGTCTCGCTGATCACGCTGAAATATACGCAGTCCAATTCCGTGTGCTTCGCGGTGGACGGGCAGGCGATCGGCGTCGGCGCGGGGCAGCAGTCCCGCATCCACTGCACGAGGCTGGCCGGCGGCAAGGCGGATACCTGGTGGCTTCGCCAGAGCCCGAAGGTGCTGGGCCTGCCGTTTAAGCCGGAACTGGGCCGCCCCGAGCGCGACAACGTGATCGACGGCTACATCAACCAGAATGAAGAGGACGTCTGCGCCGAGGGCATCTGGCAGAAATACTTTACCGAGCGTCCTGAACCGCTCACGCAGGCGGACAAGCGCGCGTTCCTGGATACGAAGAACGGCGTGGCTCTGGGCTCCGACGCGTTCTTCCCGTTCAGCGATTCCATCGAGCGCGGCAGACTGTCCGGCGTGTCCTATGTGGCGGAGCCCGGCGGCTCCATCCGCGACGACGCGGTCATTGAAGCCTGTGACAAATACAATATGGTGATGGCCTTTACCGGAATGCGGCTGTTCCATCATTAAAAAGCGGGAGAGAGAAATCATGAAGCTGATGGTGGTAGGCAGCGGCGGACGCGAGCATGCCCTGATCAAAAAACTCAGAGAAAACCCGGCGGTGGAGACGGTCTACGCCCTGCCCGGCAACGGCGGCATGGAAGGGGAAGCGGTCTGCGTCCCCGTAAAGGCTGTGGATATCCCGGGCCTGGTGGACTTTGCCTGCAGCCACGGGATCGATTTTGCCGTGGTGGCGCCGGATGACCCGCTGGTCCTCGGCGCCGTGGAC
Organism: Lachnospiraceae bacterium; assembly: GCA_017394885.1. Lineage (GTDB taxonomy): Bacteria > Bacillota > Clostridia > Lachnospirales > Lachnospiraceae > UBA6987. Next base: position 87,447 of record JAFPWO010000021.1, read on the forward strand.
GCGCTGGAAGAAGCAGGTATTCCCTGCTTCGGACCGGATAAGAAGGCGGCGATCATCGAAGGCAGCAAGGTCTTTTCCAAGGAACTGATGCAGAAATACGGGATCCCGACGGCGGCCTGCCGGGTCTTTGACGATATGAATGAAGCGCTGGCCTATATTGAGGAAGCGCCGCTCCCGATCGTCGTAAAGGCGGACGGGCTGGCGCTGGGAAAAGGTGTTACCGTCGCCTTTGACCGGGAAGAAGCCCGCGGCGCGGTCATCGGCGCCATGCAGGAAAAACGCTTCGGCAAGAGCGGGGAACGCCTTGTGATCGAAGAGTTCCTGGAAGGGCCGGAGGTCTCGGTCCTGGCCCTGACCGACGGCCGCACGCTGGTGCCGCTTAGTTCCTCCATGGACCATAAAGCCGCCTGGGACGGGGATAAAGGCCCCAATACCGGCGGAATGGGCACGGTCGCGCCGAATCCGTATTATACGGAGGAGATCGCGGCGCGCTGCATGCAGGAGATCTTTATCCCCACGATCCGCGCCATGGCCGCGGAAGGCCGCCCCTTCAAGGGCTGCCTGTATTTCGGCCTGATGCTGACCAAAGACGGGCCGAAGGTGATCGAGTATAACTGCCGCTTCGGCGATCCGGAAACGCAGGTCGTGCTGCCGCTTTTGGGCAGCGATCTGCTGACGCTGATGCAGGCCGTGCACGATGAAACGCTGGCGGAGCAGGCGGTCTGCCTGAAGGACGGCGCGGCGGCCTGTGTGATCATGGCTTCCCAGGGTTATCCCCTTTCCTACGAAAAAGGCTTCCCAATCGAGATCCCGGAAGCCCTGCATCCGTATGTGATCGTTGCCGGCGCGAAGAAAGAAGGCGGAAAACTGCTGACAAACGGCGGGCGCGTGCTCGGCGTGTGCGCGCAGGAAGAGACCCTGGAGAAGGCGGTCGAAACGGCCTATCAGAGAACGGAACAAATCCATTTTGCCAATGCCTGCTACCGTCATGATATCGGAAAGCGGGCGCTGGCCGCGAAGGAGAAATAATGGTCTATCGGATCTATGTGGAAAAAAAAGAGGGCAATGATCTGGAGGCGGAGCATCTCTGCGGAGAGCTGAAAGAACTGCTGGGCATCAGCGGGCTGGAAAAGCTGCGCATTTTCCACCGGTATGACGTGGAAAACATTTCGAAGGAGCTTTTTGACAAGGCGGTCCGCAACGTGTTTTCCGAACCGCAGGTCGACCGCGTTTTCGATTCGCTCGATCTGCCCGGCGCGACGGTCTTTGCCGTGGAATATCTGCCCGGCCAGTTCGACCAGCGGGCCGATTCCGCCGCGCAGTGCATTCAGATCCTCTCGCAGGGGGACCGTCCCGCGGTCGCTTCGGCCACAGTCTACGCCCTGTACGGAATGCTGAGCGGAAGCGAGCTGGAAGCGGTAAAGAAGCATGTCATCAACCCGGTGGAAGCCCGGGAAGCCTCCTTTGCCCTGCCGGATACGCTGAAAATGAACTACGAGATCCCGCAGAAGGTCGCGGTACTATCCGGCTTTAACGAGCTGGACGGGCGGGGTTTGGCGGCCTTTATCCGCCGGTACGGACTGGCCATGGACGAGAAGGATATCGCCTTCTGCCAGGCTTATTTCCGCGGCGAAAAACGGGAGCCGACCATTACCGAGATCCGCATGATCGATACCTACTGGTCGGACCACTGCCGGCATACGACCTTCCTGACTGAGCTCAAGTCGGTGGAATTTGACGATCCGCTGCTGGAAAAAACGTTTGAAGATTATCTGGCGCTGCGGCAGGAACTGGGCGTGAAAAAGCCCGTCTGCCTGATGGATCTGGCGACGATTTCGGTCAAAGCCCTGAAGAAAAAGGGCCTTCTGAATCAGCTGGACGAATCCGAGGAGATCAATGCCTGCACCGTTAAGATCAAGGTGACGGTGGACGGCCGGGAAGAGCCCTGGCTGCTGCTGTTTAAAAATGAGACCCATAACCATCCGACTGAGATCGAGCCTTTCGGCGGCGCGGCGACCTGTATCGGCGGCGCGATCCGCGATCCCTTATCGGGCCGGTCCTACGTCTACGGCGCGATGCGCGTGACCGGCGCGGCGGATCCGACCGTGCCGCTTAGCGAGACCCTGCCCGGGAAGCTTTCGCAGCGGCAGATCGTGACCGGCGCGGCGGCCGGCTATTCTTCCTACGGCAATCAGATCGGGCTGGCGACCGGCCTCGTGGATGAGCTCTATCATCCGGGCTATGCCGCAAAGCGCATGGAGATCGGCGCGGTGATCGCCGCGGCCCCGGCCGGCAACGTACGCAGAGAGCGCCCGGTCCCCGGGGATGTGGTCGTCCTGCTGGGCGGGGCGACCGGCCGGGACGGCATCGGCGGAGCGACCGGCTCCTCCAAGGCGCACGACAGCCATTCCGTGGAGACCTGCGGCGCCGAGGTACAGAAGGGCAACGCGCCGGAGGAACGCAAGCTCCAGCGGCTTTTCCGCGATCCGGAGGCGGCGCGCCTGATCAAGCGCTGCAACGATTTCGGCGCGGGCGGCGTGTCGGTGGCGATCGGGGAACTCGCGGACGGCCTGCTGATCGATCTGAACGCGGTTCCGAAAAAATATGAAGGGCTGGACGGCACGGAGCTGGCCATTTCCGAATCACAGGAGCGGATGGCGGTCGTTGTCGCGCCGGAAGATAAGGAACGCTTCCTGAAGCTGGCGGATGCCGAAAACCTTTCGGCGACGCCGGTGGCCGTGGTAACGGAAGAACCCCGCCTGGTCATGCACTGGAACGGGGAGAAGATCGTGGATATCAGCCGGGAATTCCTGGATTCCAACGGCGCGAAAAAGTCGATCAACGTTCATGCCGCCGCGCCGGCTTTGCGGGAAGAAAAGTCTTTCGGCAGCTTTGCGGAAGAACTGAAGGCCCGGGCTTCGGATCTGCGGTTCTGCTCCCGCCAGGGCTTATCGGAGCGCTTTGACTCGACGATCGGCGCGGCGACCGTGCTGATGCCCTTCGGCGGTCAGTTCCAGCGGACGCCCATCCAGACCATGGTGCACAAGCTCCCGGTCACGGAAGGGGAGACCGATACCAGTTCGCTCATGGCCTACGGCTTTGACCCGTATCTTTCCGAGCAGAGCCCGTACCACGGCGCGTATCTGGCCGTAGCCGAATCGCTGGCCAAACTGGTCGCGGCCGGGGCTTCCCGGGAAGAAACCTATCTGAGCTTTCAGGAGTATTTCGAGAAGCTCGGAACCGATCCCGCGCGCTGGGGCAAGCCGCTTTCCGCACTGCTCGGTGCATTCCGTGCCCAGATGGAGCTGGGCGTCGGCGCGATCGGCGGGAAAGATTCCATGAGCGGATCCTTTGAAAATATCCATGTTCCGCCGACGCTGGTATCCTTCGCGGTGACGGTCGACAAAACGGAACATATTATTTCTCCCGAACTGAAAAAGGCCGGAAACAGGCTGGTCCTGCTGCAGCCAACCTTCGGGGAAGACGCCCTGCCGGAGGCGGGCAGCCTTCTCAAGCTTTTTGATAAGGTGACTCAGCTCATCCGGGAAAAGAAGGCGGTTTCGGCTTATGTGGCCGGCGCGGGCGGAGCGGCCCAGGCACTGCTGCAGATGGCGCTCGGAAATCAACTGGGCGTGCGCTTTACAGAAACGATCCCGGCCGGGAAACTCTTTGCCCCGGCGCCGGTCTCTTTCGTACTGGAGATGACGCCCGATGCGGAAGCAGCGGGAGAGCTTCTGGGAACCGTTACGGAAGAAGCGGTATTTGCCTGTCGGGATGAAACAGTCTCGCTGGAAGAGCTGATCGCTCTCAGCGAAGACCGGCTGGAAAGCGTGTATCCGCTTACGGCCCGGCCGGCCGGCGGGGAGATCGAGACCGTAAGCTTTACGGCCGGAAAGCCGCAGGCCCCGGCTGTAACGACCGCGGAGCCGACCGTCCTGATCCCGGTCTTCCCGGGAACCAACTGCGAATACGACAGCGCACGGGCGGTGGAACGGGCCGGTGCGAAGGCGCGCGTCATGGTCCTCAAAAACCGCAGCGCGGACGATGTGGCACGCTCGGTAGCTTCGTTTGCCGAAGCCTTGAAGAGCGCGCAGGCGGTCCTGATCCCGGGCGGCTTCTCGGGCGGGGATGAACCGGACGGCAGCGGGAAGTTCATTACGGCTTTCTTCCGGAATGCCGCGGTGAAGGAAGGCGTCACTCAGCTGCTGGAAAGCCGGGACGGGCTGATGCTGGGCATCTGCAACGGTTTTCAGGCGCTCATCAAACTGGGCCTGGTGCCGTACGGACGGATCCTGGATGCGGAAGAAGATTTTCCGACGCTGACCTTCAATCATATCGGCCGGCATCAGTCGAGGCTGGTGCGCACGCGGGTCGCTTCGAATCTTTCGCCCTGGCTTTCCCTGCGGCAGGTGGGAGATATCGTGACGGTCCCGATCTCGCACGGAGAAGGGCGCTTCACCGGGTCGGAGGACCTGATCCGGCAGCTGGCGGAAAACGGTCAGATCGCGACGCAGTACGTGGACATGGACGGTGCCCCCACCCGGGAAAATCCCTGGAACCCGAACGGGTCGCTCTGGGCGGTGGAAGGGCTCACCTCCCCGGACGGAAGAGTCTTCGGGAAGATGGGCCACAGCGAACGCATCGGGGCGGGGCTGTATAAAAACGTGCCGGGCGAATATGACCTGCGTCTTTTTGAAGCCGCAGTCCGGTATTTCAGGGGACAGTAAGAAGAGCAAAGAAGGGCAGCGTGCTGTCCTTCTTCTGCTGTGGGGCGGTTTTCCTTGCAAAGACCGGCGGGTTATGCTAAACTAACTTGTTGATAGGTCGATTAGGAGGCTTTTATGGCTGAATCTGAGAATAAAACCCATTTCCGCTCGTCCAGTCCGAGCCGTCAGAAACATAAGGATCCCGGCATCCGTTTATGGCTGCTGATCCCGATCGTTCTGGCTGCCGTAGCGGGTCTTTTCTTCTTCGTCAAGTTTTTACTGGATAAGGGAGATCCGGCGGCAAGCAGCACCGCAGCGAATGCGGAAACGAGCGCGGAGGAGCCGGTCTCTTCGTCCGAAAAAGAAAGCAGCAGTGACCGGACGTCCCTGCCGTCCCTGCCGGGATTTATCATCGTCGGTTCGGTCACGGATCCGGACAATTCGGAAGAACCGTCTTCATCCGATTCGCCGTCTGCGCCGACCGCCTCTCCTACCGAAGCGCCGACCCAGCCGGGGCCGGTGAATCCCTCCGAAAATTTCCACCTGTATACCGCGGAAGAGCTTCTGCCGCTGCCGGAAGATATCGACAGAGGGCTGTTCAAGGACATTCCCGAGGCGGATACGCACGGCGGCTGGTGGTTCGGCTCGCGCGTGCGGGATCTGTCGACCGGGGAAGTCACCGTGGGGTATGACCGCTCCGCCGAGACGCTGGCCCTGCTGGATAAATACGGCGCGATCTACCGGAAGAATGAAGACCAGAAGGTCGTGTATCTGACCTTCGACTGCGGCTACGAATACGGAAACACCAATTCGATCCTGGATACGCTGAAGGAAAAGAATGTAAAGGCCGTCTTTTTCTGCACCGGCAGCTTCGTGGATGATCCGAAGAATAAGGATATCCTGCTGCGGATGTATAACGAAGGGCATATGATCGGCTCGCATACGGACCATCATAAGGCCATGCCGCTCCTGACGGACGAAGAGTTCATCAGTGAAATGAACGGCCTGCAGCTGAAGATCAACGCGCTGCTGGGCTTTGACTTCCAGCTGAGCTACTACCGCCCGCCGGAAGGGGCGACCAATGAGCGGGATCTGTGCCTGGCGAAGAAGATGGGCTATACCACCGTGCTCTGGAGCTACGGCTACGGAGACTACAATGTGGACAATCAGCCGGATCCGGCCGCCTCGCTGGAAAAAGCGAAGATCGGGCTGCATGACGGGGCGGTCTACCTGCTGCACGCGGTATCCTCCACCAACGCGGAGATCCTGGGCGATCTGATTGATTACATGAAGGCGGAGGGCTATGATATCCGCCGGATCGATTACTGAGAGAAGAGTATGAAAGTTTTTTCAGGCTGCACTAATAAGCTGGGAAGAGCAGGCTTTTGGGGACTGCTCCTGCTTTGCTGCGCGCTGTTTGCAGCCTGCGGGAAAGATACGGCAAGTACGGCGGAAAGCGAAAAGCCTGCCGCGACGCTCCCGGTGCTGATCCCCGAGGTCGGGCCGGCGGAGAGCGGATCCACGCAGCCCGCGTCCACGCAGCAGACGCCGGAGAATACGTCGGCCGCCGTTCCGTCGGAGAGTGAGAAGGAAGACCGTTTCTCCGCGCTGCTCCCGGTTCCGGACGGCCTGGTCCGGGATCCCGTCGGCGCCCAGAAGATCTATGATTACGGCGGTTATTTCCGCAAAAACCTGGACCAGCGGGTCATCTACATGACCTTCTGCATTGCCGAGGAGTCGGGCCGCACGGATGAGCTGCTGCAGATCCTGAGAACGAAAAACGTCCCGGCTGCTTTCTTTATCAACGGAGAGTATTTCAAAAGCGAAGCGGCGGTCCGTATCGTTCAGGATATGCTGGGCGCCGGCCATATCGTGGGCAGCCACAGCTATAAGCACGCGTACTCTTATCTGATCAGCGATGAAGACATGGCCGACGATTTCCGGCAGATGGAAGCGCTGCTGGCCGAAAAGCTCGGACCGGATTTCAAACTGACCTATTACCGCCCGGCCTACGGGTCCGTGACCGAACGCGATCTGTATATGGCAAGGGAGCTCGGGTATATCACGGTCATGTTCAGCTTCAATTACCGGGACTGGGAGAAGGATAATCAGCCCTCTCACGATGAGGCACTGGAGAAACTGAAGAGCGGCCTGGAAAACGGCGCGATTTTCTATCTGCATGTCATGCCCTGCAATCTGGATGCGCTGCCGGACTTTATAGACTATGCGAGAGAACAGGGTTATGAATTTAAACGAATTGACGAATAACGAGGCAGGAAGAGTCGGATATGGTGGGTGAAAGCCGGAAAAGAACAGCGCCTGCACCGGGAAAACGGGTCCTTGCGATCCTGATCCCGGCTCTTCTTTTGTGTGCCGCGGCAGCCGTCTGGTTCTTCGGAAAAGGCAAGCTCTGGGGTCAACAGCCGGAGACAGGCTCCGCCGCCGGGGAAACGGTGAGCACGGAAGCGGAAACCGTATCCACGGAGGAAGAAACCATCCCGGAAGAGGTGACTTCGACGGAAGAAACCACAGAGGAAGAACCGACGACGGAAGAACCCACGACGGAGGAGACGCCGACAGA
>JAFPWO010000022.1 GCA_017394885.1 Lachnospiraceae bacterium
CGCGTCGTTGAAGTAGGCAGGCACGGTGATAACGGCTTCCTTGACGCTCTCGCCCAGATAGCTTTCCGCATCGGCTTTCAGCTTCTGCAGGATCATGGCAGAGATCTCCTGCGGGGTATAGCTCTTGCCGTCGATGTTCACGCGGTAGTTCGTACCCATTTTTCTCTTGATGGACGAAATGGTCTTGTCCGCATTGGTCACGGCCTGGCGCTTGGCCGGCTCGCCGACCAGGCGGTCGCCGCTCTTGGAGAACGCGACCACGCTCGGCGTGGTGCGGACGCCTTCTGTATTGGCGATCACGACCGGCTTGCCGCCTTCCATAACCGCTACGCAGCTATTGGTTGTTCCTAAATCGATACCGATAATTTTACTCATGTTTTTATCCTCCTGAACCAATCTCTTGTCTGTTTTTTATGATGAATAAATATTGTTTTCTAATTGATCACTTTGACCATACTGTAGCGGATGACCGTGCCGCGGTAGGTATATCCCTTCTGGAACTCTTCGACGATCAGATTCTCGTCTTCCATCTCTTCCGATTCCTCGTGCATCACGGCGAAGTGCAGATTCTGGTCAAAGGGTTTTCCCAGGGCTTCGATCGGCTTTACGTCGAGTTCCTCAAACATCTTCTGAATCTGTTTGTAGACCCGGTCCATCCCGGCGGCAAAGGGTTCTTCCTTCTGCTCATCGCTTAAGCCGCCGAGCCCTCTTTCAAAACTGTCCACGATCGGAAGCAGTTTTTCCAGCACGCTGCGGGCGCCGACCTCGAACTGCGCGGCTTTTTCTTTCTCGCTGCGCTTGCGGAAATTGTCAAACTCCGCGAGCTGGCGCTGGATGCGGTCGTTGGCTTCGTCGAGCTTTTCTTCCGCTGCCTTCAGTTTCTTTTCGCTTTCCTTCAGCGCCTTGTCGCTGCGGCCGAACAGCCCCTTCCGGCTGCTCTTTTCTTCCTCCGGCGCCGCTTCCGCTTCGGCTTCCTGCTCCGGCGCTTCCGCCTCGCTTTTCGGCTCTGCTTCGGCTGCCTCCGGCATTTCCGTCATCTCTTCCGGATTCACTTCTTCTTTTTTTACTTCTTCTGTCAAGGCCTATTCCTCCGACTTCTTAAATATCCCGTCCAGCTGATGCATCGTACCTTTCAGGGTATCCACGACTTTCTGATAATTCATCCGCTTTGGCCCGATGATCCCGATCTTGCCTTGCACGCCGTCTCCGAGCTCATAGGTCGCGGTCACCACGCTGCAGTCTTTCATGGAATCTACCGGGACTTCGTCGCCGATATAGACCCGGATATCCTGATGGCTCTCGCTGTCATTGGAGATCTCTCCGATCGCACTGCCCAGCTCCTTCTTTTCTTCCAGCGTACTGATCAGCTCGCTGGCCTTATCGCCGCCCGTCAGCTCCGGATAGCGGAAAATATTGGTGGCGCCGCTGGTGTAGATCGGATAGGAGTCCTCTTTGGCAAAGGTGTCGGCTACCGCATCAAGAACCTTTTCGATGACCCCGATATGGCCGCCGGCCTCTTCCTTCAGCTGAGAGATCAGTCCCAGATTAATCTCCTCGAGGCTTAAGCCGTTCAGCCGGTTGTTCAGCATGAAATTGAGGTTCAGCAGCGTCTCCTGGGACAGCTCTTCATCGATCTCGAGAATATTGTTCTTCACGATATTCCCGCCCAGGACGACGACTGCCAGGATCTTCCGGTCTTCCATGGCGGAAAGCTGCAGGAATTTCAGCTTGTTCCGGCGGCTGTGCGGGCCGGTCACCATGGTCGTGTAATTGGTGTTGGCTGCCAGGATCTGCGCCATCTTGAGCAGCAGTTCTTCGACCCGGTCGATCCGTTTGGTCAGCAGCTCCTGCATCGGGGCGGCCGGAAGCTGCAGATCTTTCCGCGGATCGGATTCCGCGCGTTCCGCAAGCATTCTGTCCACGTAAAACCGATAGCCCTTATCGGTGGGGACCCGCCCTGCCGAAGTATGCGGCTGGACGATATATCCGAGCTCTTCCAGGTCAGCCATCTCGTTCCGGATGGTCGCCGGAGAGAAATTCAGCGCATCCATCTTGGAGATGGTGCGCGATCCGACCGGTTCTCCCGTTTCCTGATAGTTCTGAATGATCGCGTAGAGGATCTTTTGTTTTCTTTCATCCAGTTCCATAATGGCTTTCCTTTCAGGCTGTTAGCACTCAAACGGTTAGAGTGCTAACATCTGTCCTAAAGATATCACCCTGCCGGTTTCTTGTCAACTGTTTTTTCAGGAAAAAATGTGAAGAGTTTGTGATTTCTGCGCTTTTTATCAGAAAATAAAAAGACGGCGATGCAGCGCATCGCCGTGAAGAATTTCGTAAAACTAATCCTGTATTCCGAAGTACCGATCCAGGCCGTCCGCCATGCCGGAAACGAGTTTTGCCTGATAGGAAGCATCCAGAAGCTTTGCTTCATCTTCCGCATTGGACAGGAAGCCCATCTCGATAAGGACAGTAGGTACCTTGCCCCAGTTCAGGCCGCACATATCGTCGCGCTGGTCGACGCCGTTGTTTTTGGCGCCGGTCGCCGCGGTCATGGTCTGAAGCAGCGTGGACGCCAGATGATAGCATTCCGGATAGAGAGAGGTATCGTACGGATTCCACTGCGTCTTGCAGAGGATGCTGATCCCGTTGTAATCCGGACTGGCCGAATTGTCGCAGTGAAGCCGCAGAAAAGCGTCGGCGCCGGCATTGTTGGCGATCTGCGCCCGCTCGATATTGCTGATGTTTACGTCATTCGAAGTCCGTGTCATGATTACACGGTATCCCCGACTTTCGAGTTCGGCCCGCAGCTGCTGCGCGATGATCAGGACCAGCGCGTACTCCGGCGTTCCGGTATTGACGCCCTGCGTACCAGCGCTGACCTTCGGCTTGGTCTGCGTGGCGCCCGGGCCGATCGGTTCTTCTTCCAGATTCGCCTGGGCCTGATGCCCCGGATCCAGACAGATCAGATATTGCGCGCGGACGCCGCTCTCCTGTCCTGCCGTGGTTTCCTCTGTCGATGGAGGTTCGGCCTGCGTTTCGCTTTCCGCTTCAGATGACGTTTCAGAGGATGTTTCCTCCGGAACGGCCGGTGTTTCCGTGCTTTCTGTCAGCGCGGCGGACGTGTTTTCTGTAGGTGCGGCAGAAGTGCTTTCCGGCCGGGAAGCGGTTTCCGTCGGCGGCGCTTCCGTTTCCGCAGGCGTTTCTGCCTCCGTACTCTCCGGCGGTGTTTCCGGGATGCTTTCCGCCGCCGGCTGCGTCTCTTCTTCTGTCGGTTCGGTTTCCGAAGTGCTTTCTGTCTCCGTTTCCGAAGCGCTATCGCTTTCCGTAGGTTCTTCCGATGATTCCGTCTGTGGCGGAATGGTTTCTTTTTCGCTTTCCTGCGCTTCCACGGTCAGGCGGGGAAGCTCGATATAATTTCCGGGGAGCGTAGCCTCTTTGGCGGTTTCGGGAGCGGTTTCCTTTTCCTGCTCCGTGTCGGTGCTTCCGTTTGAGGCCGGGTTCCGGCCGCAGGCCGAAGCCAGCAATGCAAGGCAGAGAACAGCCGCTGTCAGTATATTTCGTCTGCGCATCATCCGCCTCGCTATCTCTGAATCCCGAAATATGCATCGAGCCCGTTGGCGATGCCTTCGGCCAGCAGATCCTGATACGCATCATCCACCAGTTTCTGATCTTCCTCGGGATTGGTCATAAAGCCCATCTCCACCAGCGCCGTCGGAACCTCGCACCAGTTGATCCCGGTCATGGAATCCGTTTCCTGAACGCCCATGTTTTTGGCGCCGGTCGTATTGCACATTTCGTCCACGATCGTCTGGCACAGGCGGTAGTATTCGTCGTGAGACGCGCCGTTCCAGGGATTATTGCGCGTCTGGCACATCGCGAGGATCCCGTTTATTTCGGTATTGTCCACGCCGTTGCAGTGGATGCGGACGAAGGCGTCCACGCCGGCTTCATTGGCCATCTGCGCCCGTTCCGCATTGCTGATGTCGACGTCATGCGTGGTGCGGGTCATGATGACCTTATATCCGCGCTCTTCGAGAATCTTCTGCAGTTTAAGCGCCACCTGCAGGTTGACCACATATTCCGCCACACCGGTCGTACGTCCCTGGGTACCGGAGGTTACCTTGACCTTGGTTTCCGAGGAACCCGGTCCGATCGGCTCCGGATCGGAATTGGCCTGTCCCTGATGCCCCGCGTCGATGCAGATGAGCTTCCCGCTGACAACCGGGCTTGTGGAAGGTTCCGTCGGCTCCGTGGGTGTTTCCGTTGCGGGTTCTGTCACGGATTCTTCCGGCGTTTCGGAAGCCGGCGGCAGACTTTCTGTTTCTTCCGTGGAAAGCGGCTCTTCGCTGCCCGGTTCCGAGGCTGATTCCGTTGGATTCGGCTTCACGGAAGGCCCGATCCAGGGCAGGGTCTCAAAGCCGGACGACGAAGGATTCTGCGTGTTTTCGGCTTCCGTTTCGGAACCGGATGCGGCAGAGTCCGTGGGAACCGTATTGCCGCAGGCAGCCAGAAGCAGGGATAATGCCAGCAGCCAGGAAACAGGTTGAAGTAGTTTTTTATTCATGTTGCATTCGACTCCCGATTCAGTTTCTCGAGCATTTCCCGGAAATAAGCGGGCAGCCCGGAATCAAATTCCATATATTCTCCGGTGCGGGGATGAATCAGCCCCAGCGTCTTCGCATGCAGGCACTGTCCTTCCCATCCTTTGAGGGCAGGGCCGCCGTACAGCGCGTCGCCGGCCAGCGGATGCCCGATCGAAGCCATATGGACCCGGATCTGGTGGGTGCGGCCGGTCTCCAGCCGGCATTCCACCCAGGTATATTTATCAAAAGTATTCAAAACGTGGATATGGGTCACGGCCGGCTTGCCCTCGGGATCGACCGCCATGCGCAGCCGGTTCTTCCGGTCCCGGCCGATCGGGGCGTCCACGGTCCTGTCTTCGGTGATCCGCCCGGCCGCCAGCGCCTGGTAGCGGCGCATGATGGTATGGGCTTTGAGCTGATTAGATACCGCGGCGTGGGCCTGATCGTTCTTGCAGATGACCAGCAGCCCGGTGGTATCCTTGTCGATCCGGTGGACGATTCCCGGCCGAAGGATCCCGTTGATTCCGGAAAGCGAGTCTCCGCAGTGATACAGCAGCGCGTTGACCAACGTCCCGGTAGCATGGCCGGCCGCCGGATGGACTACCATTCCCTTCGGCTTGTTGACGATCAGAATGTCTTCGTCCTCATAGACGATGTCCAGCGGGATATCTTCCGCCGGTACGCGGAGCGGCTCCGGATCCGGCAGGTCGATCTCAATCGTTTCCTCGCCGTCAAGGCGGTAGCTGCTTTTCCGTATCTTCCCGTCCACGCGGACAGAGCCGCCTGCGATCAGTTTTTGGATATAGGCGCGGGAATACCCCTCCAGACACTCGGAGAGGTATACATCAAGCCGTTTGCCGCTGTCCGGCAGTTCAGTTGTCAGAGAAATTGTATTCATAAATGGATCTGCTTCAGATCATTATCCTTGTACACAAAGATAAAAAGGATCATCAGCACGACGGCAGTCCAGGTCACGAAGCAGTCGGCCAGGTTAAAGACCGGAAAGTTCATAAATTCCAGATTCAGGTAGTCGATCACATAGCCCAGCCGGATGCGGTCGATCAGATTGCCCACCGCGCCGGAAAAAATCAGGACCGCGCCGGCGCTCAGCGGGAAAAAGCGCTTTTTCTCGGGAATCGCGTGATACAGGAGGATCAGGGCGATCAGGATGAAAGCGGTCAGCAGAATAAAGATCACTCTGCCGTTCTGGAACATGCCGAAGGCCATGCCCGCGTTTTCCACATAGCTGAGGCCGAGGATCCCGGGAATGAGGCTTTCGGCGGGTTTTCCTTTTAAACGTGCCTCCATAAGAACCTTCAGGCGCTGATCCATAAAGATCAGCGCCGCGGTCCAGACGAGTCCCATGATGTAGTATAAAAAGGAATGTTTCTGACGAAATTTCATCGGATCAGTTGGCTTTGGCCTTTCCTGACGCCGCGGCATTCAGAACGGTCTGAAAGTCGCCGGAAAGTTCGATCTGGCTCGGCGTCACAATAAAGATATAGCTGGAGATCTTCTGAAGGTTGCCGTCGATGGAATAGCAGGAGCCGGAAGCGAAATCGATGATACGCTGGGCCAGATCCACCTGGACGCCTTCCATATTGATCACGACGACGCGGCCGCTCAGCAGCAGGTCGCAGACGTCCCTGGCGTCTTCCATACTGGTCGGACGGATCATGCTGACTTCCATGACCGCACGGGTCGAAGGCCGCATATTGACGACGCTGCTGCGGCGGGCGACGTTGGAACGGACCGGGCGTACCGGTTCTGCGGATTCTTCCGGTTCCGGGGCAGCAGCAGCCGCGGCACGGGCGCTTCTGCGGCTCTGGCGGACCGGGATCTCCGGCTCTTCCTCTTCTTCCGGTTCCGGCTCGGTAAAGAGCTCTTCCTCTTCTTCGCTTATATCATCGTCGTCGTATAACTTCATTGAGTTCAGGAACTTGTCAATAATGCTGGCCATTTGTTATCCCCCCCATATGTTGCATACTTCATTTATTATTATATTTTTCAGGATCGTTGTCAAGCGGAAATCGGTCAGTTGAGGACCTGCCCTTCCTTGTAACGGTCCGCATTCAGCAGGATGGTATCGTAGGTCGAAAGACCGCCTTTCAGGTTGGTGCTGACCAGGAAATACTCCGCATCTTCATCCAGGATCTCAATCGGGCAAAAGTGCGTATACCCCGTATTGATCAGATAAACACCGTTCAGGAAGGCATTGAGACGTACGGTAAAGCGCTCCGAAGAATCCGTGGCCGCCAGCACCGTGCCCTCCGGCACTTCGCTGCGGCTGACATAACAGTAGTTGTCGTCCCGGTAATAGACCGTAGGATCGATCAGCTGGGCCGACGCGACCTGGCCGCTGTAGGATTCCGCCAGGAACTTCCCGTTCACTTCCGGATCATCGATTTCATATTCGCGCGGGATCAGATAGAAAGACTCCGTAACAAGGGCGCTGCGCGGGATCTTGTACCCGGACTGCGCATTCTGATCGATGCGGATCTCCGTATATCGTTCGGAGGCGAAACGGATCAGGAAACGGCTCAGACTGATCTGCAGGAGGTAGCTGCCGTCCGCGCCGGTCAGGACCATGCACGGCGCCGTCTGGGAGATCCCGTTTTTGATGAAAGAAAAACGTACGCTGGAGAGCGCTCCGTAAAAAGCTGCTTCCTGCGCGGTCAGCGGAACGATCAGCTGCCAGTTCTCCGACTCCACCAGCTTATACAGGAAATCGCCGCTCGTCACGAGAGAAGCCGTGTTTTCTCTTTTGTACTTATCTCCGGTAAAATCGTCCGCCTTTAAGGAGGAGGCGCGTACGTCCTCGTAGCCGTCCCGGTAATACAGGACAAGGCCGGTATTGCCGGCGCGCAGCACATGGAAGAATTCGGAATAGGCCAGGGAATCTTCCAGCGCCGCCAGGGAAGCCGTCCCGATATTGTTCTGGAAATAGGTAGAGATCGCCAGTTTTTCTTCGTAAATGGATGAGGTCTTGCCGATATTGTACAGGACGCTGAGATTCTTCAGCTTGGCTTTCAGGGCAAGCAGGTCTTCTTTCCCGAGTGCCTGCTGGGAGGCGGATTCCCGGATCGTATCGCTGTAGGAACCGATCTCATCCACCGAAACCACCGGCATGCCGATCCGGACATGGCCGCTGGAAGCCGCGTACATATCCACATTCCCGGCCCAGTCCGAAAGGAAGGTCTCTTCATCCCGCAGGATCAGTGCGGTATAGACCTTACTTTCCGTAAGGCTTTCCGGCATGCCGACCGTAAAGCTGGAGTAAGTCTGCCGGGTGGCGTAGCGGATCAGAAAGACCGCCAGATATAAAAAGATAAAGAGGAAAACGATCAGGCCGATATTGACCGTAATATTGCGACGAAAAGGAAGGATCCTGGCTCCTTCCTTTTTGCTGCTCTTCGGTTTTCTGACACGATCGTCTTCCACCTGATTGCTCCGTCTTTACAGGGCCTGCGTTACCAGAGGCCTGGTGCTTTCTGTCATTTCGTCATAGTTGATGGAAACGCTGACGACCAGCTTCACATAGAATTTTTCGCTGATCACATCGAGCGCCTTTAATGCGGTCTCAAGCGACTGCGCGTCGCTGATGTCGGCGAGCGTCATAAAGCTATCAAGGAAGATCACTTCGATATCATGATCCTGCGAAATCACGCCGCACAAAAAGCCGAGGAAGCCGTCGATCGAGGAGATCGGGAAATCGGAAACATTGATCAGACGGATCTTTCTGTCCAGTTCGAACATATGCTTCGTATGCTTATCCAGATAGACGACTGTTCCGTGTGCGTTGCTCATGGCTTCGTTCGCCATGGCAAGCAGCCGTTTTGTTTTCCCTTTGCCTCTTGTGCCGGCAATAATTTCAATCATGACCGAATCCTCCTGTAGTGGTCTGCGATGCAGGAATTATCTGCGTATATTATAGAGTAAGCCCTGAAAAAACACAAGTATAAAAAGTATATCAGTCTTCCGGATCCTTCCGCTGCAGCGAGACGTTCATCACCAGTCCCAGCGCGATAAAAACGCACCACAGGGACGTCAGGCCGGCGCTGAAGAACGGCAGCACGACGCCGGTATTCGGCAGCAGGCCGCAGGTAACGCCGATATTGATAAAGGCCTGCAGGCCGATAAAGGTCCCGGCGCCTACCGCGATCAGGCGGCCGGAAAGATCCGCCGCCCGCGCCGCCGTGCGGAAGCAGAGAAAGACCAGAAGCGCAAACAGGGCGATCACGGCGATACTGCCGATAAACCCCAGTTCCTCCCCGACGACCGCAAAGACAAAGTCACAGTTTTCCGCGGTCAGGAAATTGCCGGATTTGACCGAATCGAAGCTGGAGCTGAACAGTCCTTTTCCGTTCAGCTGGCCCGAAGAGATGGCCAGAATGGCGCGGTCCTGCTGGTCTGTCAGCCCGCTGGCGGCATATTCATCCGGATTCAGATAGCTGAAAAGCCGGTTCAGCATATAGCGCTTAAAGATCAGCGGCTTCTCCTGCATGGCGTCAAAGACCAGAAGGCCGCCGACGGGGACGATCCCGAGCGTCAGGCCGAAAATCCACTTGTAACTGACCCTGGATACAAAGAAAATAGCGATAAAGATGACTGTAAAGGTCAGCGTGGTGGAAAGGTCCGGCTCAAAAAAGATCAGCAGCGCCGGAATCAGGAAAAGTCCGATCGCGCTGAATACCGTGGAGGCTTTGTTGATCTTGTCTTCTCTTTTCTCGAAGAACCAGGCGAAGAACATGATCATACAGACCTTGGCCAGCTCGGAAGGCTGAAAGCGGCCGATCTGCGGGGCTGTCAGCCATCTTGTCGCGCCATATTTCGTCACGCCGAGGCCGGTAAACAGAAGGGCCAGCAACGCGATGGAAAGCACGTAGATCACCCAGTGAAACTTCAGAATGAAATGATAATCGATCACGGTCAGCGCCGCCATCAGGACCGCGCCGCCGATAAAGCCGATCATCTGCTTCTGCATGGTGGAAGCGCCGTCGGAATCATTGATGACCGCACTGCTTAAAATCATATAACCGAGCACACACAAAGCAGCTATGCAAAGAAGCATAGGCAGATTGAAGTTTCTCAGTTTATATTTCTTAAAAGCAAACATACGATATCCTTTTAACGGAAAAGGCCTTTTCTTCCGCGTTTCAAGCGCGGCACGGGAACGGCGCGGCCGGTCATCCGGGAGGCGATCCGTTCAAACGCCTTTCCGGCAGGCGTACCGGAACCGATCAGGCTTTTTCCGCTGTTGCTGCAGATGATCACATTCTCGTCCATGGGGACGATGCCCAGGAGGCTGACGCCCAAGACCTCGCCGATCTCATCCGGAGACATCATGACAGAGCGGGTCATCAGCTGATAGCGAAGCTTATTCACAATAATGAAGCGGTATTTGATCCCCGCGTCCTCCATGCAGTGGAGGACCTTGTCGGCGTCCCGGACCGCGGAAACGACCGGTTCCGTCACCGCGATCCCTTCATCCGCGTTTTGAATCACTGCCTCAAAGATCGGGCCGATACCGGCGGGACAGTCAGCCAGGACCACGTCAAAGCGCTCCCGGAGCTGTCCGAACAGCTCCGCCAGCGCTTCTTTCGTGATCTCGGACGGGTCTAAATACTGCGCAGCTGCCAGAAGGAACAGGCCGGGATGCGCTTCTACCGGCGTGATGACTTCATCCAGCGAAGCATTCCCCCGGATATAATCCCCGATATGGTTCAGGACCTGCGTCTCCATCCCGAAAAGGGTATCCAGATTCCGCAGTCCGAGGTCCATATCGACCATCAGCGTTTTCCGGCCGAGCGCGGCTAGTCCCGCTCCGGCGGCGGCCGTCACGCAGGATTTCCCCACGCCGCCTTTTCCCGATGCAATCGCGATGATCCTTCCCATAGTCTGTCTCCCGTCAGTCGGCCACGACGTTGTTGCCGCCGTTATCCTTGGCATTGCCGCCCATGATCTCGTCATAGGTCAGATAACCGTAATAGTAATCGTAAATATATCCGCCGAGCTCAGCCGTATTGCCGGAGGTGTATCCGTTCGGGATGGTCACCGTGACGGAGATCTCCGGGTCGGAATTATACGGGGCAAAGCTGACGAAGGTCGCGTGGTTGGGACGTTTGTCATTTTCCTTCGCTGTCCCGGTCTTTCCGGCCAGGATCACGTTGCCGCTGAAAACAGAAGCGCTGCTGCCGCTTTCGATCGCGCGGCGCATGCCCCGCCAGATCGTGTCCCAGGTCGTATCGTCGAATTCCGTCTTGGAGATCAGATTGCCGGTATACAGCTGCATGATCTGCCCGTCGGCGTCGGTGCGGCGGTCCAGGAGCGTCAGATCATAGACATTGCCCCGGCTGGCCACCGTCGTCACGTAACGGGCCAGGTGGACATTGGCGAACAGGTTCGTGCCCTGCCCGATCGCGGTCGTAATGGCGGAAGTATCGGAAATGACCGGGCTGTATTCGGCGATCTCGATCCCACTCTTGGAGCCCAGGCCGAGCTTGGTCGCATACTCCTGCAGGATACTGACGCCCACAGAGTCCGTATAGACGCCGTCCACCAGGGACATGCGGTAGCCCATCTGGCAGAAGAAATCGTTGCAGGAGTACATCAGGGCCTGCCAGACGTTGATATCGCCGTGCGAGCCGGGATAGATCCAGCAGCGGACGTCCATGCCGGCGGCGGAAAAGAGCCCGTGCGTGGTGAAATAGGTATCAGGCCCGATCAGCCCGGTCTCCAGGGAAGCCGACGCCGTGACCAGCTTGAAGATGGATCCTGGCGCGGTCCGGGCCTGCGTCGCCGCGTTAAAGAGCGGGGTGGACTGGTCCTGCAGCAGCGCGCTGTAATATGCGCTGTCGGAGATCCGGTTATTGTCATAACCGGGATAGGATACCAGTGCCAGGATCTTGCCGCTGGTGACGTCCACGACGGTCGCGGATGCCGAATACGGGTCCAGGGCCAGCTGAGCCGGCGTGATCTCGATGGAATTGATCTTGGCCAGCATGAATGTGAAGGCGGCCTCATCCGTCTGTACGGATAAGCGCTCCCGGTATTCCGGATCCTCTTTGATCGCGCCCTGGTCAAAAAGCGCCAGGCCGATATCGCACAGGCTCACGGTGCCGGCATAGATCATTTTTTCATAGATCGCCTTGGAGAAGTTCGTGCTGTCCTCGAGGATCGTCATAATATACCGGATCAGCGCGCGGTAGACTTCTTCCGAGCTGGTATATTTATCTTCCAGCTTCAGCCTCGTAACGTCCACCCATCCGACTTTCAGCGCTTCCCGCAGATATTCCTGCAGGCTGAACTCTCCGTTCGTGCGGTAGGCGGCGTACAGATCGGAAGCGGTATCGATCGAGTCCTTGATCAACAGCCCCCGGTCCAGCAGAATATCATACAGGACGGAGAAATAGTCCTGCATGTCTTCCGACATATCCTTATAGGCCTTCGGCTCCAGGGACAGCAGTTCGTCGGAGACTTCTTTGAGAACCGCGGCCTGGGCTTCCTCAAATACCGCCTGCAGGCGTTTTTCGGCTTCGCCTGCCTCCTCCGAAGCAAAACGGCGGATGTCAAGGACATTGTTGCCGATCATCTGATAGTAGGCCTGCTTGAGCGGAATAAAATGCTCCGGATCGTCGGGATTGACGTCCTCATTTTTCATATGCGCCATCAGGATACCGGCCAGCTTCTGCTCCAGCAGATGGTAGGTAGCCATCTGCAGATCCGCGTCAATGGTCAGATAGATATCGTCGCCGGCTTTCGCATCGATCACGTCGGCGACCTGCTGGATCTGTCCGAAATTGTTCACATACAGGGACATGGAGCCGCGCGTGCCGTGCAGATACAGCTCCATGGAGTTTTCGATGCCGGCTTTCCCGATGATATCGCCGGCCACGTAATCGCCGCCGGCCGCGTTTAAGGTTTCGATCTCATCCGTGCTTGCCGAACCGGTATAGCCGAGGATATGGCAGAAATATTCCGCATTGTTGTAGCGGCGCACATAATCCTGGGCGATATCCACGCCTTTCAGCTCCGCGGCATGTTCCCGGATGGCGGCCACGGTTTCTTCCCGCACGCCGCGGGCCACGACCGAAGCATTGTAGCGCACATAATAATTCGCATACATGCTGAAGCGGATGTAAGCCACCTTCAGCGCTGTCTGCGGATCGATCTCATAGGTGGTTTTGTCAGAGTTTTTCCCAATGCCGAAGCGGTCGATGTAATAATCCACGATCTGCTGCGAGGTGGTATCCTTCTGTTCATCAGTCAGAAGGGAGACGTTCGTCAGGCCGTACATATCCCGCAGGAAACGGAGACGGGCGGCATCGGAGGCAAAACTCTCCTGCAGCTCTCCGTTTTCGTCATAATATACGTCGAAGGTGCGGACCACCTCTTCTCCGTACCGGTCGAGGATCCCGATCAGGCGGATCAGCATCTTATTTCTTTCATAGCCGTTGCTGTAGTCTCCGTTATCCGTTACGGTCACGGTCTGCACCAGCTCATTGTACGCCAGAAGTTTCCCGTTCCTGTCATAGATATTCCCGCGCGTCGGGGAGATGGAAACGACACGGGTCACCGTATCCTGCACATTCTTTTCCGCTTCGGCGCCGAGAACGATCTGGAGCTTGTACATCCGGACCAGCAGCGCCCCGAAGAGCACGCCGAAAACGATCATCAGCGGAAAGAGCCGCGAGGTGACCATCTGTTTCAGTTTATATCCGAGATATTCCAGTAATTCTTTAAGCATAGCTGTGCGTTTTTCTCGTCTCCCATTTCTCGATCGCGCCTTCCAGCCGGCGGAACAGCGGATACAGAAGCAGCGTCATCAAACCCGTATACAGAAGCTCGGGCAGCATGATTCCGGTAAAATACGCGCCGAAGCCGGTCTTCCCCCGGAGCAGAAACGCAAAGAAAAAGTTCCCGATATGATACAGGATATTGCTGAGCAGGCACAGGATCAGCGGCAGGTCTACAAAATCGGTATAGTAAAGGCGGCCGAGCAGGCCCATGAGGTACCCCAGCACGCTGTAGAGAAGCGCGGAGAACCCGATCACATTGCTGAAAAACAGGTCGCTTAAAAGACCGCAGAAAAAGCCAATCAGCATTCCTTCGGTGCTGCCGCGGATAAAGCCAAAGGAGAACACCACGATCATCAGGATGTTGGGGACCGTGGAGATGAGGGACGAGGCCGCGAACACATTGTTCTGCAGGAAAAAGGCGGCCAGAATGATGAGGACATACGCAATGATCCGCTTCATCGTCAGTCCCCCAGTTCCTTCAGCGTTGTAATGACGAGGACACTGTCCAGATCTTCAAAATCAGCGACGGGTCGGATCGTTCCGGATTTTTCCAGCTGGTTGGAATCCATGGAGATCTCGGAGACATAGCCGATCAGCAGGCCGGGCAGATACAGTTCGCTGATATTGGAGGTCACGACCATATCGCCCACTTCGATATCCGCCGTCCGGTTGGCATTTTTCAGGCCGACCAGGCCGTCCGCGTACAGCTTCAGATCGCCGGACACGATAAAATTACTGCCGGTGCGTGCTGACATGGCGCTCACATACTGATCGTCGTTGATCAGGGAAGTGACTACGGCATAGTGCTCTCCCATCGCGGTAATGATCCCGACAAGCCCCCCGCCGGCTATAACGTTCATGTTGACCTTGATTCCATCCTTCTGGCCGCGGTCGATCATGAAGGACTGATACCAGTTTCCGGAGTTCTTCCCGATAATATGCGCCCCGATGGTCTCATATTCCGGGTATTGCTCCGCCATATTCAGCAGCTCATGCAGCTGCAGCAGTTCCTCTTCTTTCAGCTTCAGACGGGCATTCTCCGCACGGAGCTCTGCCAGTTCCTCGGAAAGGATCTCATTGTCTTCCCGCACGCTCTGCAGATCCCGGAAATTCTCCAGCCGGCCGAACAGGTATCGCCCGGCCGTATTCATACCCTTCTGCATCGGCATGAGGACCGCATTGATCCCGCTGCGGAACGCGCGGTTGAATCCGGCACTGAAATAGCTTAGGAGCATCAGAAACAGGCAGATGCCGATCAGGATCAGTAATCCGCTGCGAGGCTTGAAAGAATTCTTTTTGCGAGGATCTGCCATAGTTTGCTCTGTAATACCTCAGAGGGAAAGAAGGCCTCTCTCCCGAAAACTGACAAAACAGTGATCGCCGATGATAATGTGATCCACCAGCGGGATTTTAAGCAGCTGACCGGCCTGCGCGATCTCATCCGTGATCCGGATATCCATCTCCGAAGGGGAGGGATCGCCGCTCGGATGATTGTGCAGAATGACCAGATAAACCGCATGATGCCGGAGCGCGGCAAGAAATATCTCACGCGGAGAAGCAAGCGAGGCGTTCACGGTGCCCCGTGAAATAACCTGCGTATGCAGAAGCCGGTTCTTGGTATTGAACATGGCCACATGCATTTCTTCGTGCGGAAGATAGCAAAGCTCTTCCATAAAGTAATCCGCGATGGAGGCCGGATTCTGCATCGCGAGGGCTTTTTCCCGCGTCGTGCGGCTGATGCGCCGCGAAAGCTCTGCCACGGCCATCAGCTCCACGGCCTTGACCGGGCCAATACCCGGAATCGCTTCCAGCTCCGCGCGGGAAAGATCCATCAGGCACCCGATGCCGCTTTCTTTCCCGTAGGTAAGGAGCAGGCGGGAAGCGACTTCCACGACGGTATAGTTTGCCGACCCGCTCCGCAGGATGACGGCCAGAAGCTCGGCATCGCTTAGAGCCGAAGTCCCCCGGTCCAGGCACTTCTCATAAGGCCGTTCCGAAGGCGGCAGCATTTTCATCGTATTCTTTTGATTCATGATCCTCCTTTTGACTCTTCGGAACCGAAAAGAGGATTGAAATATTATATCACAGTGTCAGGCCAGCGTCCACCAGTTTCTGGAGCGACATCAGGATCCCGTACTTGGCGTGCGGCCAGGTCAGGCCGCCCTGGAAATAGACCGTATAGGGAGGCCGGAGCGGGCCGTCGGCCGAAAGCTCTATGGAGCTTCCCTGGACGAAAGCGCCGGCGGCCATGATGACCTTATCTGCATAGCCGGCCATGTCGGAAGGCTCGGGACGCACGAAAGAATCGATCGGCGCGGCAGCCTGAATGCCGCGGCAGAAGGCCTCCAGATAGGCGGGAGAGCCCATCTCCACGGCCTGGATAATATCGTTCCTCTGCATGGACGAGGCCGGATGCACGGGAAAGCCGAGGCTCTCATACAAAGCGGCGGCAAAGACTGCGGCTTTTTTCGCGGACGCCGTTACGGACGGGGCCAGAAAGAAGCCCTGCATAAACGGCGCGGTGGCATATAGGCTGGCGCCGAGTTCTTTGCCCAGGCCCGGCGCGGTCAGCCGTCTGGCGCAGCGCTCGATCAGATCCGCCCGGCCCGCGATATAGCCGCCGGTCGGGGCGAGCCCGCCGCCGGGATTCTTGATGAGCGATCCGACCATCATATCCGCGCCGTAGTCCGATGGCTCCTTCTCACGGCTGAATTCGCCGTAACAGTTATCCACCATAACGATGACGTCCGGCTTTACGGACCGGACAAAACGGATCAGCTCCCCGATCTCTTCCGGGGAAAAGCTGTTCCGCCCGGAATAGCCTTTGGAGCGCTGGATCTCGATCAGCTTTGTTTTTTCACCGATTGCGGCCCGTATGCCTTCATAATCGAAGCGGCTGCCCGGCAGGAGGCCGACTTCCCGGTAGCTGACCCCGTATTCGGCCAGGGAAAGCATGGAGGGCCGGATCCCGATCACTTCTTCGAGCGTATCGTAAGGCCTTCCGACCGGGGAAAGCACCTCATCTCCCGGAAGCAGATTGGCGGACAGGGCCAGATACAGGGCATGCGTTCCGCAGGTGATCTGCGCCCGGACCAGGGCATCTTCCGTATGGAAGGTATCGGCATAGACCTTTTCCAGCGTATCCCGGCCGATATCATTATGTCCGTAGCCGTTCGTGCCGTAAAGATGGTAGGCGGCCACCTCGTTCTTCTGCATGGCTTTCAGGACTTTCAGCTGGTTGATCTCGGCGATCCGGTCCGCCTCGGCAAAAGCTTCCGTCAGCCCCGAAAGGATCTCCTCTCCTTTTTCGTAAACGGCGCGGGATATGCCCCCGTCCAGATATGATCTCAGTAATTCTTCGTTCACGGCATTGGTATTCCTGTCATATTTTAACGCCTGACTTTGTAAAGAAAAGCATCGGCTGCATTATATCACAAAGTCCGGAAAAAGACTTGCATTTTTCAATATTTCCTTATATATTATTACTCACCGCTTTTCAGGGTTCAGAAGGTGTTGATAATATGAAAAATTTTACCGGTTTTTTAATCCGCCAGCAGCGGCTGCAGCGCGGCCTCAGCCAGGAAGCTCTCTGCAGGGGCATCTGTGCCGTATCCTATCTCAGCAAGATCGAACAGGGCGTCGGCAATCCCAGCCCCGTCATTCTCGAGAAACTGCTGAACAAGCTTGAGATCAATTATCATCAGGATCCGGAACAGCTGGAGAAGGCTTCCCGCATGCTGATCCGTTTCTTTGACAAGTATTTTCATTCGGAGACTGCCGAAGAAGAAACCGCCTATCTGCGCCTGCACCAGCAGCAGATCGAAAACAGCGAGCTGCATCTGAGCTGGCATCTCTTTAATCTGTATATGCTGATCCAGAAGTACGGAAAGACCGCTCCCGTCTGTCATCAGGAGCTCTCCTATCTTTCCCGCTTCCAGGATCATCTGGAAAAGGAGACGCTGTTTTTATATTATGTCGGCGCCGGCCTGCTGGAATCGGAGGATCAGCTGGAGATGCTCCGCCTTGCGGAGACCATCCGGCCCACCGCCTTTGTCAAGCAGAGCATCGCGGAAGTCTGGTATACGCGGCATGAATACATGCGCGCGATCGAAGCCGCCGACCGTGCCTATGCGGCCGCCTGCGAAGAAGGCAGCCTCCCCACCCTGCTCTGGAGCAGCTATCTGCTCGGCGCCTGCTATGCCAATTTCAATGACCTGAGCTTTATGCTCCGCTATTATAAGCGTGCCATGGAGCTGGCCCGCGGCTACGACCCGGCTATTTTAAGTCTGATCCGCTATAATATCGGTTCCACTTACATGGAGCACGGCAGCTACGCGGAAGCGATCTCCTACTTTAAAGATTCCCTTGCCAATGAAGAGGATTCTCCCGCTGAGCAGAAACTGCTGGCCGAGCAGAAGCTTTCGCTCTGCCTTTTTGAGTGCGCTCAGAAGGAAGAAGGGCTTACCTTCCTGCAGCGGGCCGTAAAACGCCAGTCCGACAAAATGCCGCCGCTTTTTACGACGCTGCTGTATTTCACCAGCCTTCGCTATGTGGATGAAGACAGAAGCTCCTACAGTTATGAAAACAGTCTGAAAAAGCTGTATGCGGAGGGGGAAGAGATCCTGGGAGAAGGATACCGCCGGCTCCTCGCGGAATTCCTGATCGAGCTTTACAGTTCACAGCGCCGCTATAAGGAAGCGCTGGCACTCAAAGCGGAGCATCGCTATGAATGAGCCGCTTTATGACGGGCTTTCGGATACCGGTCCCGGATCCGCCATCTGCGTTCAGTGTCCGCGGCGCTGCGGCGCTGACCGTCTGAAAACGACGGGCTTTTGCGGCGTTTCCGCCGGCTTTCAGCTCGCACGGGCCGCGCCGCATTTCGGGGAGGAGCCCTGCATCAGCGGGACAAACGGGAGCGGCGCCGTTTTTTTCTGCGGCTGCAATCTCCGCTGCGTTTTCTGCCAGAATCACGAGATCAGCCGGGGAAAGAACGGTTTTTCAGTAAGCCGGGAAGAACTGAAGAAGATCCTGCTCCGCCTTCAGGACGAAGGCGTTCACAATATCAATCTGGTGACCCCGAGCCATTACAGCCATGAGCTGGCCCGGATCCTTCGCGAAGTCAAGCTTTCGGTTCCCGTCGTATGGAACTCTTCCGCCTATGAAACCGTGGAACAGTTAAAAGAATTGGAAGGGCTGGTACAGATATACCTGCCCGATATGAAATATGCGCTTCCGGACCCCGCACGGCGCTATTCCGCTGCCGCGGATTACCCGGAAGCGGCCGCCGCCGCTATCCGGGAAATGTTCCGTCAGACCGGGCCTTTTCAGACGGATGAAAACGGCCTTTTGAAAAGCGGCGTCCTGATCCGGCATCTGATCCTGCCCGGCCAGATCGAAAATACGCTGCGCGTGATCGATTTTGTCGAAGACAGTTTTCCGAAAGACGCTGTTATGTTCAGCCTGCTGAGCCAGTATACGCCGATCGAAGCCCTGGCCCGCGCCGGCGCACTGGATCCTTTTCCGGAACTTTCGCGGCGGATCTCTCCGGAGGAATACGCCCGGGTCAGCGATTATCTGTTCTTTTCCTCGCTGGAATCCGGGTATGTACAGGAACTTTCTTCCGCGGAAGAATCTTTCATTCCGGCCTTTGACGGATGGGGTCTGTTCACTTATTAAATATTTCTATAACTGATAAAATATCTTGAAAATACCTTGCTTTTTGCACGGAATATGCTATTATATAGCCAACTACTTTTTTACTTTTCAGGAGATAGTTATGAACAAGAAAGAATTAATTGCAGCCATTGCAGAAGAAGCAAATGTTTCCAAGAAGGACGCCGCCGTCGTATTTGACGCTACGTTCAAAGTGATCGGCAAGGCTCTGGAAAATGGCGAAAAGATTTCCGTCAGCGGATTTGGCACCTTTGACGTCCATGAGCGCAAGGCTCGTACCGGCAAGAATCCCCGCACAGGCGAAGCGGTTGAAATCCTGGCCAGCAAGTCTCCGGCTTTCAAGCCCAGCCAGGTTTTAAAGGCCGGCCTGAACAAATAAGATCTGTCTATCGGGAAAAACAGGAGTCAGAAGGATCTTTCCTTCCGGCTCCTGTTTTTTTGCAAAGTGTACTGTATGCAGACTTTTTATTCTTTCCAGATCCGCACGCCATAGGCCGGCAGCTTGTTTCCGGGTACCGCTTCACTGAAATTGCTGAACAAGAGCTTTTTCCCGATGCCGGGGAAGAAAGCGCGGATCGTCTTTCTGCCCAGATTCGCTTCCACAACATACGAACGGCCTTCCAGACGGCGGCGGTATACGAAGCGATCCTTTTTCCCGTTCAGCAGTTCAAAATCTCCGTAGGCGAAGCAGCGATCGCCCTTCCGGATCCGGAGGAGCGTCTGATATGCCGCAAGAACGGCCGGATGCGGCTCCTGACGCAGTCCCGCATAGCAGGCAGGCACGGTCTCATTCCAGGGCAGCGGGATCCGGGCGTGCTCCCTCGTGCCCGGCGTCAGCTTTCTGAGCAACTCCTCTTCCGTCATTTCGGGATGTTCGCGGCAAAAGCCCTGCGCTTCCACATCCGTGATCTGAGTAAGGGAAGTAAATTCGTAATTGGCCAGCCCCATCTCATCTCCCTGGAACAGGAAAGGGGTTCCTGGGAGCGTAAGCTGCAGAGCGGCCAGGAGCTGTGCCAGCGCTTCCTGATACGCCGGATCCGGGCAGACCTTGCTGATCATCCGCGGATTGTCATGATTATTGTAAAACAGGCTGAGTTGGCAGTTGCTGCCGTAGTTCCTGATCCAGTTTACGATATGTTCCCGGAAGAAATTCAGGTCATATTCATAGTCATCCATCCGTACATGGCCGGGCGTTTCCAGATGATCGAAGCAAAAGACCATGTCGAGCTCATGCCGTTCCACGGCCGTGATCATCCGGCTCATGTTCATGCCGAGCCCCGGCGCCTCCCCGATGGAAAAGGCCTGATACCCGTCAAAGGCTTCCCGGCGGATCTGCCGCAGAAACGCATGAAGGCGCGGGCCGTAAATATAATGCTCCACCCCGTAAAAGCCCATCATCTGCCCGATGGCTTCGTTTCCATCCGGCAGCCCCGGCGCTTTGGAAATGTAATTGATCACATCCATGCGGAAACCGTCCACGCCTTTTTCGAGCCACCAGCGGATCATATCGATGATCTCCCGCCGCAGGGAAGGATTTTCCCAGTTGAGATCCATCTGTTTGCGGGAGAATAGATGCAGCCCCCACAGCTTCTGATCGGGATAGTAATTCCAGGCCGGTCCCGAGAAAAAACTGGTCCAGTTATTGGGCGGCGGATCGTCGTCTTCCCCGGGAAGCAGATAATAATATCCCGCTTCCGGCGAATCCGGCTGCGACAGCGCTTTCCGGAACCAGGCATGTTCATCCGAAGTATGGTTCACCACCAGATCCATGATCAGCCGCATCCCGCGCGCATGAACGGCTTCCAGCAGCCGGTCGAAATCTTCCATGGTCCCGAATTCCCGCATGATCTTCCGGTAATCGCGGATATCGTAGCCATTGTCATCGTTCGGCGAATCATAGACCGGGGAGAGCCAGAGCGCATCGACGCCGAGGTCTTTCAGATAATCCAGCTTTTCCAGGATTCCGTTCAGATCGCCGATCCCGTCCCCGTTGCTGTCTTTAAAACTGCGGGGATAGATTTGATAGAAAACCGCTTCTTTCCACCAGGCGGGCCGGATATTTCCGTGAGCCGCTTTGACCGATTCCGTTTCCCGGTTAACCAGTTCCAGCAGGTCTTCCATAAAACCGGCCCCGAACTTCTTTGCGGCAAGAGCGTCGACCGCCGAGAGCTTCATGCGGGAAACAAGCGGATTGGCCAGTATTCTTTCGGAAACTCCCATCTGCATCAGGACCTTGTTCAGGAGATCCTGCCCGACGGGGGTCGAATAGAGCTCGCCCAGGGTGTTCGACAGTGTCAGCATACCGGCTCCTTTTCTCTTTACAGCAGTTCCAGTTCCTCGAACGACAGCTGGTTGCTCTTCGGGATCGCGCCGAGCAGACCAAGGTCAGCCAGCGTATCCGCCATGGTCGTGGAAATATGGGCCCGCTGGATCATATCCTCCCGGGAAAGGAAGCGACCCCTCGCGGCAGCTTCTTCCAGTGACTGCGCAGCTTTTAAGCCCATGCCGGCGATACTGTTGAAGGAAGGCATGATCTTCCCGTCAAAGATCTGAAAACGGTCGGCCCTGGCGCGATACAGATCGATCGGGATAAATTCAAATCCGCGCGCGAACATTTCTTCCACGATACGCATATCCCGCAGCGTCCGCTTCTCCGTATCGGAGAGGTTGTCCTGATTCTTCCGGTATTTTTCCAGATGGCGGGCCAGGTTCTCATGGCCGAGGCACATCATCTCATAATCGAAGCCGTCCGCCCGCACACTGAAATAGGCGGTGTAATACTCGAGCGGATGGTGGACCTTGCAGTAGGCCACGCGCCAGGCCATCATCACATAGGCGGCCGCATGCGCTTTCGGGAACATATACTGGATCTTCTCGCAGGAACCGATATACCAGTCCGGAACGCTGTGTGCTTCCATCTCCTGCTTCCACTGCGGCCATTTCTTTTCTTTTCCCTTGGCGACCTTGCCTTTCCGCACGCTCTCCATAATCGAGAAGGCCATGGAGGCGTCCATTCCCATGGAGATCAGATAGAGCATGATGTCGTCGCGGGTACAGATCGCGCCGGCCAGGTTGGTCGTGCCGCTTAAGATGAGATCCTGCACGTTGCCGAGCCAGACGTTCGTCCCGTGCGCGATCCCCGCGATCCGGACCAGGTCGGCAAGGCAGGTGGGTTTCGCGTCCAGTACGATCTGCATGGCAAAGTCCGTCCCGAACTCCGGAACGCCCAGCGTCCCCAGCGGACAGCCGCCGATATCCTCGCTCCGGATCCCGAGCGCGCTGCAGCTCTTGAACAGGCTGATCACGTCCGGATCATCCAGCGGAATATCCAGCGCATGGATCCCGATCAGTTCTTCCAGGCGTTTGATCATGGTCGGATCATCATGGCCGAGGATATCCAGCTTCAGAAGATTGTGGTCGATCGAATGATAGTCAAAATGCGTCGTTACGATATCCGTGGAAGGATCGTTGGCGGGATGCTGGATCGGGGTGAAGGAGTAAATGTTTTCCCCGCGGGGCATGACAACGATGCCGCCCGGATGCTGGCCGGTGGTGCGCCGCGTTCCCTCGCAGCCCTTCGCAAGCCGTTCGATCTCGCAGTTTCTCTTGGATTCTCCGCGTTCTTCGAAATACTTGAGCGCAAAGCCAAAGGCCGTCTTTTCCGCAATGCCGGAAATCGTCCCGGCCTTGAACGTACAGCCTTCTCCGAACAGAACCTCCGTATATTTGTGGGCCTGGCTCTGATATTCGCCTGAAAAATTCAGGTCGATATCGGGCTCCTTATCGCCTTTGAAGCCCAGAAACGTCTCGAAAGGAATATCATAGCCGTCCTTGATCATCCGCGTGCCGCAGACGGGGCAGTCCATATCCTTCATATCCACCCCGGCGCCGCCGGCATGGATTCGCGTTTCCTCATTGTCAAAAATGCTGTGACGGCAGTTCGGGCAGCGGTAATGCGGCTTGAGCGGATTGACCTCGGTGATCCCGCTCATCGTGGCCACGAAGGAAGAACCGACGGACCCCCGGGAACCGACAAGATACCCGTCCTGATTCGATTTCGCGACCAGCCGCTGCGCGATGATATACATGACCGCGTAGCTGTTTCCGATAATGGATTTGAGTTCCTTGTCCAGCCGTTCCTTCACGATGTCCGGAAGCGGATCGCCGTACCACTCATGGGCCTTTTCATAGCACATGCGTTCCAGCTCTTCTTCCGCGCCTTCGATCTTCGGCGGGCATTTATCCGGACGGACCGGGGAGATCACCTCGATCTGCTCTGCGATCCGGTTCGGGTTCTCTATGACGATCTCCTGCGCCGTCTCATGGCCCAGAAACTCGAATTCCGCCAGCATTTCCTCGGTGGTCCGGAAATAGAGCGGGGGCTGCTCATCCGCATCCTCGTACCCCATGCCTTTCTGAATGATGCGGCGGTAGATCTCATCCTCCGGGTCGAGGAAATGAACGTCGCAGGTCGCGCAGACCGGCTTGCCGAACTGCTTCCCCAGCGCCACGATCTGCCGGACGTAATCTTTCAGTTCTTCCACCGTATGTTTCCGGCGGTTCTTCGGGTTCCGGGTCAGGAACATATTGTTCCCGATCGGCTGCACTTCCAGATAATCGTAGAAATTCACGATCCCTGCGACCGTGTCGGCATCGGCTTTTTCCTCCAGTGCGCGGAACAGTTCCCCGGCTTCGCAGGCGGAGCCGAGCAGGATGCCGTCCCGGTACTGCGCAATGAGGCTGCGCAGCATACGGGGGCGCCGCTGGAAATATTTCAGATGTGATTCGGAAACCAGCCGGTACAGATTGACCCGCCCGGTCTCGTTCGCGGCCAGGAGGATAATATGATAGGTCTTGGCGCGCAGGATCTCTTCCCGGGTCATGCCGGGCTTATCATCGACCAGATAGCCTTCGCAGCCGTAGATGATCTTGATATCTTTTCCTTTTCCCTTCAGATCCTGCCATTTATGATAGGCAGCCGGGAAGGACTGTACCACGCCGTGATCGGTAATGGCCACGGCCGGATGGCCCCAGGAAGCGGCTCTTTCGATATACTTGTCCGTATGCATCACAGCGTCCATCTCGCTCATCTGCGTATGCGCATGAAGCTCGACGCGCTTGACGGGAGCCGTATCGAGCCGCTGATGCCGGTCGCTGCCTGCCGGCAGGATGCCGCTTACCGCGGAGATCGCGACTTCCCGGTCAAAACGGTCCATGACGGCGACGCCGTTGATCTTGACAAATGCGCCGTCGTAAATGTATTTATCGTATAATTCCTTTTCTTCAGGTTTGACGAACAGCTTGACCTTGATGCTGTCTGTCCGGTCGGTCACCGCAAAGGTATACAGCAGGTTTTTATTCTTCAGTTCCCGCTGTTCAAAGCGGAAGATCTCGCCCTGAATAATGACCTGCCCCATCTCGCTGACGATCTCGGACAGATCCACGGGTTCGCCTTCAAAAGCCAGCCCGATGCCTTCCGAAGCCAGCAGCTTTCTTTTCTTATCGTATTTCTTTTCCGTCTGACCGTTATTGCGGGCGGCCTCTTCCTCCCGGCGGATCTTCTCTTCTTCCTGCGCTTCGCGGTACTGCCGGGCGATCTGGGAAATCTCGCCTTCGAGAGAGCTTTCCATCTGATTCTGCACCTGCTTTTCCCGCGTGCAGGTACGGATGGAAACGCTCATGCCCAGCCGCTCTCGGAATACGCTTTCCAGATAATCCTCCAGTTCTTTCCCGCGGGCGACGCTGACCAGCTTGTCGGGCACATACAGATCCGCCTGTGCTTCTCCGGTAAACTCGAGGGACGAATTCCGGAAAAGATTGTATTCGAGCAAATGAAACGTCTTAAGCTCCAGCAGGATGCTGTCCCGGTAGGCCTCAAAAGCCTCTTTTGGGCTCAGGGTTTTAAGTGTAAAATGCTCGTAGACCCGCACAGTCACAGGCTTTGTTTTAAAATAAGTCTGCTTGACCGCGGCTTCGAGAGCGAAAATATCCCTTTTCTGTATTAAAAAAGGAGCATGAAGATAGACGCGCAGCATGCTTCTGTCCCGCGGCATGGTCAGTCGTTCCACAACGATCTCATCCATCCGCTGCATGATGCTGTCGCTGGTCTTCAGCTCCGGCATGGCTTCCCGTAAAGTCTTCAATTTATCATCCTTTCCGGCAGTCTGTATGGTTCATCTAATCCAGTGATCGAGTTCCTCTTTCAGGGCGGCCAGCAGCTGATCTTCCGGGAGTTTCCGGATGATCTCGCCTTTCCGGAAAAGAAGGCCCACGCCGTCTCCGCCGGCGATGCCAAGATCCGCTTCCCGGGCTTCTCCCGGCCCGTTGACCGCGCAGCCCATGACCGCGACTTTGATCGGCAGGGAATATTGCTCGATCAGCTTCTCCGCCTCCCCGGCCAGCGAGATCAGGTCGATCTTCGTCCGGCCGCAGGTCGGGCAGGATACGAGTTCGATTCCTTCTTTTCTCAGCTCCAGACCGGTCAGGATCCGGCGGGCGGCCCGTACCTCCTCGCAGGGATCGCCGGTCAGAGAAACCCGTATGGTATCGCCGATCCCCTCGGCCAAGATCGTTCCGATCCCGACCGCGCTTTTTATGGTTCCGCGGTACACGGTCCCGGCTTCGGTAATGCCGACATGCAGCGGATAATCGCAGCGGCCGGCAATCAGGCGATGCGCCTCTATGGAGAGCGGCACCCGGCTGGATTTGATACTGATGACCAGATTGTCATAGCCGAGTTCCTCGATATAGGCCGCCTGCCGCAGCGCGCTGTCGACCAGCCCTACCGCGGTGACGCCGCCGTCCCGTTCCAGGAATTCTTTTTCCAGCGAGCCGCTGTTTACGCCGACGCGAAGCGGGATGTTTCTTTCCCGGGCGCAGTCGACCACCGCGCGGATCCTGTCGCGGGAGCCGATATTTCCAGGGTTGATCCGCACTTTATCCGCGCCGTTTTCCATGGCGGCGATCGCCAGGCGGTAATCGAAATGGATATCGGCCACCAGCGGGATCCGGATTCTCTTTTTAATCTCGGAAAGCGCCCTGGCCGCTTCCGGCGTCGGCACCGTGGCGCGCACGATTTCGCAGCCGGCATTTTCCAGCGCCGTAATCTGCGCTGCCGTGGCGTCTACATCTTCCGTCCGGGTATTGGTCATGGACTGGATCGCGATCGGCTTATCTCCGCCGATCACGACCCTTCCGATCCGTACTTCTTTTGCTTTTCTTCTGTCCATAAATCACCGCCCGAATAAGCGCAGCACGTCACTGAAAAGGATCAGGACCATCAGGAGCATGAGCAGGATAAAACCGGTCAGATGGACCATGGCTTCGTATTTCTGCGGGACCGGCTTCCGGAAGATCATCTCGTAGATGATAAAGATCAGCCTTCCGCCGTCCAACGCCGGGATCGGAAGCAGGTTCATCACGCCCAGGTTCACGCTCAGCAGCGTCATCATGGTCAGCAGATTCAGGATCGCTTCCTTGATGCCGCCGGTCTCCATCCCCGATTCCACTACGGTCCCGATGGTGGATACGATGCCGACCGGGCCGGAAAGATCCCGTAAGCCTACCTGCCCGCCAAAGAGCATTTTCAGGGTCATGTAGGTATAACTCAGCCAGTATCCGACTTCATAAAAGCTGTATTTCAGAAGCTCGCCGATGTTTCCGCTCCAGTCGTCGTAAACATAGTAGGCCGAAAAGCCCAGATCGGCCGAATCAAAGCTCACCGGCGTCAGTACCGTATCGAATTCTTCACTGCCCCGCCGGGCCCGGATATTCAGGGCAGTTCCGTCCAGCGGATGCGCGCTCAGCCATTCCTGCATTTCCTTTCCGCTGGCAAACGCGCTGCCGTTGATGCTCAGGATAATATCGCCTGCCTTCAGGCCGGCTTCCTCCGCCGGCGATCCTTCGGAGACCTCCGACAGCGCCGCCGGCTCATCATTGGCCATATAGGAGATCCCGATGCGGTAGCCGCTCACTTTCGTATCGAGCGTTACCGTATGCAGCTCGCCGGCCTTGTCGGAATAGACCACCTCCACCGGAGAACCGTCCAGCGGATGCAGCATTTCATAAACCATCAGGCCGCGGCCGAGCTTTATCTTTTTGCCGTTGATCGATACCAGGGTATCGTCCCAGGCTTTGATCCCGGCTTTTTCCGCGCTGCTTCCGGATAGCACGTTGTAAATGACCGGGCGGTTGATCCCGCCGAAGCCGACCAGGAACAGCGCGATAATAAAGGCTAAAAGGATATTGAACAGGGGGCCGGCCGCCACGACCAGGAAGCGGG
The DNA here is from genome assembly GCA_017394885.1 of Lachnospiraceae bacterium. Taxonomy (GTDB): domain Bacteria; phylum Bacillota; class Clostridia; order Lachnospirales; family Lachnospiraceae; genus UBA6987. The sequence goes on from JAFPWO010000022.1 coordinate 27,336, forward strand.
CCCAGACCGATTTATTGCCGAATGCGTTTTCCGCGGGATTTTCTTCATCTTCTCCGACCATGGCACAGGAACCGCCGAAGGGGATCGCTTTGAGTGAATATTTCGTCTCTCCTTTCCCGAAGGAAAAGATTCGCGGGCCCATCCCCAGGGAAAACTCGGTCACGCCGATCCCGACGGCTTTCGCCATGATAAAGTGTCCGAATTCATGAAACAGAACGAGGACGCTGAAAACAATGATAGCCAGTACGATACTCATAGAAAACTCCTGTCAGCGGGACTGCAGCAAAACGATCAGATAATACAGAAGCGGGGCGGTCGGAATCACGCTGTCCAGACGGTCCAGAATGCCGCCGTGGCCGGGGATCAGCTGACTGTAATCCTTGATATTCTTGTTTCTCTTAATGGCGGAGGCCGCCAGATCTCCCAGCTGGGAAACCAGTCCCCCGACTGCGCACAGCAGCGCAGTTTCGAGAAGCGGATGCTGAAAGCCCGTCAGAGAATCGCGGAAGATCAGGGCATAGATCAGGCCCAGAAGACCGGCTCCGACCACGCCGCCGACTGATCCTTCCACCGACTTTTTGGGGCTGAGAAGCGGCGCCAGTTTATGTTTTCCGAAGAGGATCCCGGTGCAGTACGCCATGATATCGCTGCCGGAAGCGGCCAGGAATACCAGCCAGATCAGGATTCGTCCGCCCTCCAGCGTGCGGATCCGGTATCCGTAGGATAACATGACCGGGATATAAAGGATCCCGAAAACGGTCACCGCGATCTGCTCGATCTGATACCGCGGGAAAGTAAAGACATAGGTCCCGATCACCAGCATCAGGCCCAGGATCAGTACGAGGAGCAGCCAGGCGTCCCAGCCGAGATAAACCGCCTCCAGATATAAGCACCCGCCGGCGATGCCGGCCGCAGCCAGTCCGGTTTTCCAGATGCCGCATACCCGGTACAGCTCAAACATCCCGATCACGGAAACGACGGCGATCATCAGAAACAGCGCGATGCCGCCGAAATAAAAGCACAGCAGTATAATCAGGAGGATCAGGATGCTGCTCCGCAGACGGATCCAGAATTCTTTATTCATCATTCTCTCCTTTCCGTCCGCCGAAGCGCCGCTCCCGGCTGTTATAGGCTTTTATCGCCTCCATCAACGTCTCGTGATCGAAGTCCGGCCAGAGGGTGTCCGTAAAATACAGTTCCGAATAAGCGCTCTGCCACATCAGGAAATTCGAAAGCCTTTCCTCTCCGCTCGTGCGGATGACAAGATCCGGATCCGGAATGTCGGCCGTGTCCAGATACGATGACAAAAGCTCCTCACTGATCTCCTCCGGCAAAAGATTCCCTTGGGCTGCCTCCGTTCCGATCTTCCGGACCGCCCGTATGATCTCATCGCGGGAGCCGTAATTGAGGGCCAGGACAAAATCCATGCGGGTATGCTCTCTGGTCGATTCTTTCAGATCCCGCAGGCCTTCCCGCAGGTCTTCGTCGAAGCGGCTCTCATCCCCGATGACCCGGACCCGCACATTTTTCGCCATTACACGTTTTTTTAACCGCGGAATATAAAAGCGGAACAGCTGCATCAGGGCTGAAACTTCATCCCCGGATCGCTTCCAGTTTTCCGTGGAAAACGCGTATACGGTCAGGATGCGGATCCCGGTATCGGCACAGTCTTCCACCATACGCTCCAGCGTATCGCAGCCGGCTTTGTGCCCCAGCCTTCGGGGAAGACCCCGCCGCTTTGCCCAGCGGCCGTTGCCGTCCATAATAATGGCGACGTGGTTCGGAATGATCAGATCGGACATACTAACTCCTGTTCCATCAATAAATAGAGAAAACAAGGCAAGCCGCCGCCTGCCTTGTCTGGAGAATCTTCGGACGATTAAACCGTCATGATCTCTTTGGTCTTTGCTTCCACGGCTTTATCGATCTTTTCCACGAATTTGTCGGTCAGCTTCTGGGCCGCCTCTTCATCTTTTTTCTGATCGTCTTCCGTGATCTCGCCGGCCTTCTGCGCTTTCTTGATGCCGTCGACCGCTTCGCGGCGGATATTGCGGAGCGCTACTTTCGCGCCTTCGCCTTTTTTCTTGATATCCTTGCTGAGTTCCTTTCGTCTGTCTTCCGTCAGCTCCGGGAATACCAGACGGATCACGGTGCCGTCGTTGTTCGGATTGATGCCGACGTCCGAAGCCTGGATGGCCTTCTCGATCGCCTTGATGAGGCTCTTGTCCCAGGGCTGGATCACCAGCATGCGAGCTTCCGGAACCGAAATATTGGCGACCTGCTGCAGCGGGGTCTGGCTTCCGTAATAGTCGACCGTGATCTTGCTCAGTACGCCCGGGTTGGCGCGGCCGGCCCGAATCGTCGTAAAATCTTCGGTCAGGTTGCTGAGCGTCTTCTCCATTTTTTCTTCTGCAATAATCAAATAATCTGTCATAAATTCATCCTCCTTCTTCCTCACACCGTCACACGGGTGCCCGTAACATTCCCTTTCAAAGCATGATAAATGCTGTCTTTTCCGTTTAATCCGAAGACGGCCAGCGGCATCCGGTTGTCCAGACACAGGGCCGACGCCGTCAGGTCGATCACCTGCAGTTTATTCTCGACCACCTCTTCGATACTGACCGTATCGTATTTTTTCGCTTCCGGGTTTTTCCCGGGATCGCTGTCATAGACGCCGTCCACGGCTTTGGCCAGCAGGACTTCGTCCGCTTCGATCTCGATCGCGCGCAGAACGATACCGGTATCGGTCGAGAAATACGGGTGGCCTGTTCCGCCGGCAAAGAAAACGACGTTTCCTTCCTTCAGGGCTTTAACGGCATCGTCCTTCGAGAACAGGCGCGTCATGGATCCCACCGCAAAGGGTGTGAAGATCTCCGTGTTCAGTCCCTCGTCCCGGAAGATCTCCGAAACATAGATTGCATTCATGACCGTCGCCAGCATACCGATCTGATCCGCCTTGACACGGTCGATGGCTTTGCTGGAGCGGCCGCGCCAGAAGTTGCCGCCGCCGATCACGATGGCCAGCTCCACGCCTTCCTGCACGGCCGGCCGGACCTGTCTGACCACGGCGCGGACAGTATCTTCGTCAAAACCGGTCTTTTTCTCTCCGGCCAGCGCTTCACCGCTGAGTTTTAAGATCACACGTCTGTTATTCATATCTTCTCCCACTCAAAGCCGGGCACGTTGTTGTCGGTCTTCTGCGCACCCTGACGAGTTTAGCACATTTTCGTGTATTTGTAAATCGTTTTGTCTCCTGCCAAATGTGAGTATTGTGTGAAAAACAGACATAGCCTTTGAGCAAAACACATGAATGAAACTTTATAAATATTTAATTTTCTTTACTAATTTTCAATTTTGTGGTATATATTTACCATCAGCTGTCAGGAGGCCCCGTATGAAAAGAGCGGATGGAACCCATTTAAAGAATGCCGACGTCATGTACCGGATCGCATCCCATGTAATGGCAAAGCGGAGCGACGCCATGAACGCGATCACGCTGAATATTCCGCAGGAACCGATCAAACTGTATCTGCGGGAAAAGAGCCGGGAAGGACGGCCGGTCAGCCATCTGGCTGTGATTATGTGCGCCTTTCTGCGGATGATGGAGGAATATCCGGCCATCAACCGTTTTATCGTCAATAAAGAGCCCTACGCACGGAATGAATACGCATTCGGGATGGTGGTATTAGGCGCAAAATCCGATGAAGGCAAAGCCAATGAAGGAACCATGTCCAAGATCTATTTCGAGCCCGAGGATGATATTTTCGAGGTCGAAAGAAAGATCGAAAGCTATGTGGCCAAAAACCGGAAAGGAGACAATTCCACGGAAGATCTGATGCGGAAACTGACCGCGATCCCGGGGATCCTTCGCTTTGCCGTCAACCTGATCAAATGGACGGATAAACACAATCTCCTTCCGAAGTCCGTGATTGACGCCAGCCCCTTCCACTGCAGCATGGTATTCACGAATCTGGCCAGTATCCGCACGAACCACATCTATCACCACTGCTATGATTTCGGCACCACCAGTCTCGTGGTGGCGGCGGGAAATGCCCGGGAGATCCCGAAGGTGCGCGGCGGGAAGCTGATCACGGAGCGCTGCATCCCGCTCGGCGTCGTAATGGATGAACGGATCGCTTCCGGGCACTATTTTGCCAATGCGTTCCGCTGCCTACGGGAATACCTGTCGGATCCCTCCCTGCTGGAAGGGCCGCCCCGGGCCGTCAACACCGATCCCGAGATCTAAGCCTGAAAGCTGTAATATTCATGGACCAGCGAGCGGTATCCGAGCTTCTTCAGGTCCTCATAGCGGATGTTGTAGCGGGCTTTGGTCCTTGTCCCGCTGATGAGATACCGCAGGCATTCCTGCGCGTAACGGTCGATCACATTCAGACTCTCCGTCGTATTGATCACAGAGAAAAACCAGTAGCTCCAGCTCAGTTCATTTTCATCGGGGCTTTCCAATAATTTGCGATTGAATATACGGATGAAAGCCGCCGCGGCCTTTTCTCCTTCTATGCCGTTTCTTTTGCGCCAGCGAAGCAGCGCCCGGGCTTTTCGGCGCATTTTTCCTTTCAGCTTGGTCAGCGTAGCCGGCGCGATATCGATCACCCCGTCCCGGCATGCAAAGCCCAGGAAAGTCCAGCCCTCTTCCGGCGAAGAAAAACTCTCCTTTTTCGGATTGACCTTCAGCCCCTTTTCTTTCAAAACATCCCGTATTCTATCCGCCGCGCGTTCGGCCGCCTCCCGGCTCTTGCCAAACACGATGATATCGTCGGAATAGCGGGCATACGGAATATGCTGATCATAAAACCACTGATCCAGGTCTTTGAGATACAGATTTGCATAAAAGGCCGAAAGCGGCGTCCCGGCCATGATTCCTTTCTCTTCTTCCCAAATGCCTTCCGCGGTTATGACCCGCGTCTCCTGCAACAGCTTCTTCAGAAAAGCGAGCAGCTCTGGATCCGCGGCCAGCGTCTCTTCCAGCACAGGAAGAAAGCGCCCGAGCGGGATGGAATTAAAATAGTTGCTTATATCGACTTTGTAGACATACATCTGCCGGATCCCGCGGATGCGGCTCAGCGTCCGTACGGCGTCCTTGGCCGTGCGCTGCGGCCGGAAGGAATAGAGATTCGGGGCGAAAAGCCCGTCATATTCCCGCAGGAGCAGATAGGTCAGCAATTTCAGGACCGTGTTCTCTTCTTTCGGATAAATATAGACTGTCCGTTTTTTGGAAGAGCCCATCTTACTGATCTCGGCTTTCCGGGGCAACGGAAAATCCTGCCCTTCCTGAATTCTTTCACACACCGGCAGATAGGCGCGCGCGGCAATAAAAGCCTCCAGTTCTCTGGCCAGATCTTTGGGGCAGGTCAGATGCGTCTTATATTCATAAAAGCTGTCCCAGGCAGATTCCTGAGACAGCCGTTCCAAAAGAGACATTGCTCCTCCTGAAAAAAGCAGAAAGGGAAAGCATTAAAGCCCGGATAATTCCGGGAAGTACCGGACCGTACATGAACCGGCTGCCTGCGAAGCATTGTCAAAGGTTCATGCCGGGCCCGCCGCAGGCGCAGGGCGTTCCCTTTCTGCTTCAAAGCATAATTACGGGTTCAGCGCTGCGCGGGTCCGCTGCGTCACGTAAGCGCGGGTATTCCACCAGCCTTCGTGATCGTAGTAATAACGCAGATACGGAATCCCCTGCCGCAGGCAGTCTCTGCGAATCTTATATGCCGCACTGGACTGTCCCAGCAGTTCCACGACCAGTTTCTTCTCGCCGTCCTTACAGAAGGTGTAGATCCATGCCTGCCGGTCTGCGGGCGCCTCGCAGGTGACTTCGTATTCCGGGAATTCTTCTTTGAAGATATTCTCAAAATAGAGGGTAAACGGGCCGGGATAATTGAACTGGTTCTCTTCGTCCGGCATTACAGGCCCCCAGGAGAATCCGCTTTCTTCCGGCTCGGGAGCTTCGGGGATCGGGGCGTTGACGATCGGTTTATGCTCTTCCGATGCTTTTTCCTTCCCGGCTTCTACCAGTTTTTCGGCTCCTTCCAACGTATCTTTCCAGGCTTTTTTCAGAGTGGAAGCCACCTCTTTTTTTCCTTCGCCCAGCAGTTTTGAAAACAAACTCATGCGAACGCCTCCTTTTTCATTTCATTTCGGGTCAAAAACAATATAAGCAGGTATTATTATAGCGTATTCCTGAGATTTTACAATCTTTTTTTGCATCTGTATCAGGGCAGCCCATCAGTCAAGTTCGCGTTTTCCGGTATACAGTTCATAGTAGCGGCCCTTCATGGCGAGCAGCTCTTCGTGCGTGCCTCTTTCAATGATCTCACCCTGTTCCAGCACCATGATCGCATTCGAATTGCGTACGGTGGAAAGCCGGTGGGCGATGACAAAGGTCGTACGGTCCTTCATCAGACTGTCCATCCCGATCTCGATATGGCGTTCGGTACGGGTATCCACGGAGCTTGTCGCCTCGTCCAGCACCAGGATCGGCGCTTTGGAAAGCGCGGCGCGGGCGATATTGAGGAGCTGGCGCTGCCCCTGCGAAAGATTGGCGCCGTCGCCCTCGATCATCGTATCGTAGCCTTCGGACAGGCGGATGATAAAGTTGTGGGCCGAAGCCGTACGGGCGGCCTGTTCCACTTCCTCATCCGTCGCGTCCAGCCGGCCGTAGCGGATATTCTCGCGGATCGTTCCGGTAAACAGATGTGTATCCTGCAGGACCATGGCAATATTGCGGCGCAGGTCATCCCGCTCGTAATCGCGGATGTCCACGCCGTCGATCGTGATCCTGCCGGATTCAATATCGTAGAAACGGTTGAGCAGATTGGTGACCGTGGTCTTGCCGGCGCCGGTCGAGCCGACGAAGGCGATCTTCTGCCCCGGCTTGGCATAGAGATTGATGTGTTTCAGAACGGTCTTTTCCGGCTTATAGCTGAAACTGACGTCTTCCATGATCACATAACCCTTCATGCCTTCGCCGCTCTTTGCCTCTTCCGCGTCCGGCGTCTCCGGATCCGTGTCCATGACTTCAAAAACGCGCTCCGCGCCGGCCAGGGCGGCAAAGATCGTCGTCATCTGCTGGGACAGCTGATTGATCGGCATCGAAAACTGCCGGGAATAATTGGCGAATACGGTAAGCCCGCCGGGGGTAAGGCCGCCGGCCAGCATGAGCACACCGCCTACGCCGACGGTCACCGCATAGGAAATCTGCGAGGTATTCCCCATCAGCGGCCCCATGACGCCGCCCCAGAACATGGCATGGAACTGCTTGTCCCGCATATCGTCGTTCAGGGAGCCGAACTCCTCCTCGCATACCGATTCATGATTAAAGACCTTGACCACTTTCTGCCCCGTCACGGTCTCTTCGAGATAGCCGTTTACCGCGCCGAGCGCCGCCTGCTGGCTGCGGTAATATTTCCGCGAGCGGCCGGCTATGAACATGCCGCCCAGGAAATAGACCGGCAGGAAAGCGATCACGATCAGCGTCAGGACCCAGCTGGTGGACAGCATGAAGACCAGCGTGCCTGCCAGCGTAACGAAACCTGAAATGATCGACGTCAGCGAGTTATTGATCATCGCGTCGATGTTGTCGATATCATTGGTAAAGCGGGACATGACTTCGCCGGTCGGATGCCCGTCAAAGTAACGGACGGGAAGCCGCTGAAGCTTGGTAAACAGATCGTTGCGGATGCGCTCGATCATCTTTTCGGACATCTCCAGCATCAGCCGAGCCTGGGTATACGTCGTAATGATCCCGACGCCGTAGACACAGGCCAGAAGGCCCATCCCGACGCCGATATACACCATGACCTTGCCGGCGTCCAGCCCCAGACCTGCGGCCAGCGACAGGATAATATGATCAGCAAGCTGCTCTACCTTCGACATTTCCACGGTCATTTCAGGATTGACCGTAACCGCCAGCTTATCGATGACCGGGGCCAGCAGATAGGCGCCGAACAGGGAGCTGACCGTGCTGATCAGCATGCAGAGCAGCACGATGACAAAGAGCGGTCCGTAGCCTTTCATGTAAGAAAGGATGCGGGCGATCGTTTTCTTCGCGTCCTTGGGCTTTCCGCCTCGCATGCGGGAATCCGAGCCCATGCTTTCCATTCTTTTTTTGGAAGCGCTGTTGTAGCGATCCTGAAGCTGTTGAAGCGTTCTCGCCATCTTACGCCTCCTTCCTGTCAAGCTGGGAGTCGCAGATCTCGCGGTAGGCCTCGTTGCTGCGGCGCAGCTCGTCGTGTGTGCCGATACCGGTCACTCTGCCCTCATCCATGACAAGGATCATATCCGCATCCCGCACGGAGCTGATACGTTGGGAAATAATAATCTTGGTGGAATCCTTCAGATCCGTGCGGAAAGCTTCGCGGATCCGCGCTTCCGTCGCGGTATCCACCGCGCTGGTCGAGTCGTCCAGAATCAGGATTTTCGGACGCTTTAAAAGCGCGCGGGCGATGCACAGGCGCTGCTTCTGGCCGCCCGATACATTTGTGCCGCCCTGTTCGATCATGGTATCGTATCCGTCCGGGAAACTCTCGATAAACCGGGCTGCCTGGGCATGCTCGGCCATGAGCTGCATATCCTCGTCGGAGGCGGCTTCATCGCCCCAGCGAAGGTTTTCTGCGATGGTCCCGCTGAACAGGGTGTTGTTCTGCAGCACCATGCTGACGCCGTCCCGCAGATTCCGGAGAGAGTATTCCTTCACATTGATCCCGTCCACGAGGACTTCGCCCTCGTCGCAGTCATACAGGCGCGGGATCATGGAGACCAGCGTCGTCTTTCCGCAGCCGGTGGAGCCGGTGATGCCCACAGTAGCGCCGGCCGGAATCTTCAGGCTGATATGATCCAGGATCGCCTCCTCATTGTCTTTGTAATAGCGGAAGCTTACGTCCTTAAACTCGATCGACCCTTCCTGTACTGTCAGATCCGGATAGGCCGCCTGCGCGTCATCCAGATCACTCTGCTCGTTCAGCACCTCCAGAATACGCTTTCCGGACGCGATGGCGCGCGAGGAAAACATCAGCATGAAGGTGACCATGACCAGCGACACCAGGATCTGTGACGCATAGGTGATAAAAGCCGAAAGGTCTCCCACCTGCATCTCGCCGCGCAGCACGATCGGCCCGCCGATCAGCACCAGGGCCAGGATCGTGCCCTGCATCAGAAGCGTCATGCCGGGCTGCATCAGGATCATGATGCGGACGGCCCCGATATTGGCTTCCTTCAGGTTGTGATTCGTTTCATAGAATTTCTCAGTCTCGTAATCTTCCCGGACGAAGCTCTTGACCAGCCGGACGTTGGTCACGTTTTCCCGGACGCGCTGGTTGACGCCGTCCACGCATTCCTGCATCCGCTTAAATCGGGGAAAGCCCTTACGGATCAGGAAGCCGGCGACGATCATGACCAGCGGCATGCTGACGGCAAAGACGACGGAAAGCGAAGGCCGAAGCCGGATCGCCATGATCAGCGCGGCGATCATCATGCCCGGCGCCCGCAGCATCATGCGGAGCATCATATTGACGAAATTCTGTACCTGCGTGATGTCGTTGGTCGAACGGGTCACCAGGGAGCTCGTGGAGAATTTATCGATATTGACAAAGGAAAAAGTCTGGATCTTCCGGTATACGTCCGCCCGCAGATCCGCCCCGAAATTCACCGTGGCTTTGGATCCGAAGTAGGCCCCGCCGACGCCGCCGGCCATCATGAGAAGCGCCGTCAGAATCATCAGTGCCATCGTCTTAAGACTGATCCCCGTGGTCAGCGTACCGGCGTTGGCATTATTGATGACCTGCGCCAGAAGAAAAGGCATGATCACCTCGCCGATGACCTCCACGATCATGCAGAGCGGTCCCAAAATAAAATACGGCAGATAAGGCTTCGCGTACTTTATCCATCGTTTCATGGCAATATGGTCTCCTTCTGTAAGAAGATACTGGTAATAGAATTACCCTGTAAGTTTGCGCCATAAAGCAAAAAAAGTCAAGATAAACCTGTCCGCGAGCAAGACCGATGTTTCTTAGGGAATCGGTGCTCAGAACCATGGTTTTTTTATTGAATTCACCCTCTTTCCTGCGATATAATAGCAACGGTGTTCCGAACGTGACACAGTAAAATCTGAAAAAGGAATCTTTGCGATGACTGACGAAAAATTCATGGTCGTTGACGGGAACGAGGCCTGTGCGCATGTCGCCTATGCCTTTTCCGAAGTTGCCGCCATCTACCCGATCACTCCCTCTTCTCCCATGGCTGAAAAAACGGATGAATGGTCCGCGAATGGAAGGAAAAACCTGTTCGGCCAGACGGTCTCCCTCGTGGAAATGCAGTCGGAAGCCGGCGCCATCGGCGCGGTCCACGGCGCGCTCGAAGCCGGATGTCTTGCGACCTCATTTACTTCTTCGCAGGGCCTGATGCTGATGATCCCGGTGCTGCACCGCATCAGCGGTACGCGGCAGCCTGCCGTGCTGCATGTGGCCTCCCGTACTGTCGGCACGCACGCGATGTCTATCTTCGGCGACCACAGCGACGTGATGAACTGCCGGCAGACCGGCTTTGCCCAGCTTTCCACCGGAAGCGTGCAGGAGGTCATGGATCTGGCCGGCGTGGCACATCTTTCCGCGATCCGCTCTCATATCCCGTTCATGCATTTCTTTGACGGCTTCCGGACCTCCCATGAAATACAGAAGATCCGCGTGATCCCCTATGAAGAATTCGATAAACTGCTGGACCGTGACGCGGTGGCGGCATTCCGGGCCGCGGCGCTCAATCCCGAGCATCCGACGCTGCGGAACACCGTTCAAAATCCGGACGTTTATTTCCAGTTCCGCGAGGCCAACAACCGCTTCTACGATGAACTGCCCGGGATCGTCGAAGAATATATGCAGAAAATCAACGAGATCACCGGGGAAGATTATCATCTGTTCAATTACTACGGCGCGCCGGATGCGGAGCGCGTGATCGTGGCCATGGGGTCGGTGAGCGGCACGGTCCGTGAGACGGTCGCGCAGATGAATGCGCAGGGCGAAAAAATCGGTTATCTGCAGGTCCATCTGTTTAACCCGTTTTCGAAGGAACGCTTCCGCGCCGCCCTGCCGGAGAGCGTGAAAAAGATCGCGGTGCTGGACCGCTGCAAGGAAATGGGCGCCGTCGGCGAGCCGTTATATCTGGCGGTCTGCGCCGCTTTCGCCAACCGGAAGGATGCGCCGTATATCGTCGGCGGACGCTACGGGCTTTCCTCGAAAGATACCACGCCCGAACAGATCAAGGCTGTCTTTGACCATCTGCTTCAGGAAGAACCTTTTACCGGCTTTTCGGTCGGTATTGAAGATGACGTGACCTTCCGGTCCCTGCCGGTGCCCGCGCATTTCGGGATCCCGCACCGAAAGCTCGTGGCCTGCAAGTTCTGGGGGCTGGGAAGCGACGGCACGGTCGGCGCGAACAAGAACTCGATCAAGATCATCGGCCAGAATACGGATATGTATACGCAGGCCTATTTCGAGTATGATACCAAAAAGTCCTTCGGCATCACGCGCAGCCATCTGCGCTTCGGCGACGAACCGATCCTGGGCTCCTACCTGGTTTCCGACGCGGACTTTATCGCCTGCCATAACCAGTCTTTCCTCAGCAAATATGATATTCTTTCGGAACTGAAGCCCGGCGGGACCTTCCTGTTAAACTGCGGATGGACCGAAGAACAGTTGGAGCAGAAGCTCCCGGCTGCCGTGAAAATAGAACTGGCGAAAAAAGAGGCGCAGTTTTACATCATCGATGCCAACAAACTGGCCCGCGAGCTGGGGCTTGGCGACCACGCCAGCATGGTCCTGCAGTCCGCGTTCTTCCGCCTCGCGGATATCATTCCGTTTGAGGAAGCCCTCGGCCTTATGAAGAAAGCCGCTGAGAAGACCTTCGGCAAGAAGGGCGAGGAAGTGGTCCGCATGAACCTGGCCGCGATCGACGAAGGCGCAAATCTCCTGCAGAAAGTGGAGATCCCGGCCGCCTGGGCTAAGGCCGAAGACGCGGCAGAAAGCGCCGCACCGGCTGCCGAAGAGCCGCCTTTTATCAGGAATATCCTTCGTCCCTGCAACGCCTTAAAGGGCGACGATCTGCCGGTCTCCACCTTTATCGGCTATGAAGACGGCACGATGCCGCTCGGCACCACGGCCTTTGAAAAACGCGGCATTGCGACCAGGCTCCCGGTCTGGGATCCGGCCGTCTGCGCGCAGTGCAACCGTTGCTCGTTCGTCTGCCCGCACGCCGTGCTGCGGCCGTACCTGCTGAATGAAGAGGAAAAGAATGCGGCGCCGGAAGGCTTTAAGACGGTAAAGGCCAAAGGTGCGGACGGCCTGTATTTCTCGCTGCAGGTCAGCGATATGGACTGCACGGGCTGCGGCAGCTGCGTTTCGGTCTGCCCGCTGAAGGGCAAGGCCCTCCGCATGGAAGCGGTCACCGAAGAGCTTGCGCTGACGCCCGTGTGGGAATACGGACTGAAGATCACAGAAAAGGATGCGTTTAAGCCGGAGACGGTAAAAGGCAGCCAGTTTAAGCAGCCGCTGTGCGAGTTTTCCGGCGCCTGCGCAGGCTGCGGGGAAACGCCGTACGCCAAGCTCCTGACCCAGCTCTACGGCGACCGCATGTACTGGGCCAACGCGACCGGCTGCTCGCAGGCCTGGGGCGCGGCCATGCCGTCTATCCCCTATACGAAAAACAAGGCCGGACGCGGCCCTGCCTGGAGCAATTCCTTATTTGAAAACAACGCGGAGTTCTGCCTCGGCATGTGCCTCTCCGTGAAGCAGCAGCGCGCCAAGGTGAAGGCGTGGGTCGAAGAGCTGGATGCTCTCCTGCCGGCGGAAGACGCCTTAAAAGCACAGATCGCCGGCTGGCTGGATGCCTTCGGCGACGTGAACCGTTCCGTCGCCGCTTCCGAATCTTTCCGCAAGGCTTTAGCCGAAGCATCGCTTTCGGGCCGCGCCGGGGAGCTGAAAGACCAGATCCTCGCGAACGCGGACCATCTGGCCAAGCAGTCCGTCTGGATGTACGGCGGCGACGGCTGGGCCTACGATATCGGCTTCGGCGGGCTGGACCACGTGATCGCGATGGGCGAGGACATCAACATCCTTGTTGTTGACACCGAGGTCTACTCTAATACCGGCGGCCAGAGCAGCAAGGCGACGCCGCTCGGCGCGGTCGCGCAGTTCCAGGCTTCCGGCAAAAAGAGCAGCAAGAAGGATCTGGGCCGCATCATGATGAGCTACGGCAACTGCTATGTCGCTTCCGTCGCAATGGGGGCGGATATGAATCAGCTGATGAAGGCGATCACCGAAGCGGAAGCCTTCCCGGGCCCGAGCCTGATCGTAGCCTACGCGCCGTGCATCAACCACGGCATCAAGGCCGGTATGAACGAGGCGCAGGCCGAGATGAAGCGCGCGGTGGAAGCCGGCTACTGGCCGCTTTACCGCTTCGATCCGTCCAGGCCGGAGCACAAGTTCACGCTGGATTCCAAAGCACCGACGATGGAATACAAAGATTTCCTGGCCGGAGAAGTCCGTTACGCATCGCTGTATCTGACTTTCCCGGAGAATGCGAAAACGCTTTTTGCGAAGGCAGAACAGGAAGCGGCAGATCGCTACGAGGCTTACCGCGCCATGGCGGAGCAATAAGCCTTCTAATCTGAAATGAGGCAGCGGGTATCCTTCCCGCTGCCTCATTTTTCTTACCGGCTGATCTTTTTCACATAAGACCTGCGTTTTTTGTGCTGCACCGCCGTAAATCGTTTCCAGGTATTTAAAATAGCATGATTATCTTCCAGGTTCAGATTCGTTTCGGCATATTCGATCGGATTGTTCCGCAGCAGGTCGTCCAGTCCGGCCGCCACCAGGATTCCGACGCCCTTATTATTCCATTCCGGATTGACCCCGATCAGGGCCAGATCAAGGACCTTCGGGTGATTGATCGCCCGCAGCAAGCGCACCAGGCAGGCCGGCGTCAGTTTTCCGCCTGATTTCTGCACAGCCATCGCAATGGACGGGAAGCAGAGCCCGAACGCCACGGGCGTTTCGTTTTCATCGAAGAAGATGCCAACGTATTTCAGCTTGACGATCATCTTGAAATTATCGATCATCATTTTCTTCATGTTTTCGGTAAAGGGAACGCTGCCGTAGATCTTGTCATAGCTCGCGTCCACCATGTCAAAGAACGTGTCCGCATATTTGTCCAGAAATTCCTTGACGGAGGTGGCTTTGTTCTGGTGGAGCTTGTAGCGTTCGATCAGCTTCGCGCTCATGCGGTGCATCTTTTCGTCGTACACTTCGGACGGCGAGATCTTCGACTCCAGCCAGTCCACTTCCTTTTCATAGCCGAGATCTTCGATCAGCTGCTGATAATAATCGTAATTATACTGTTCTTCAAAGGTGGCCAGCTCATCAAAGCCTTCGATCAGCAGACCTTCCCGCTCCATATCCGAAAAGCCGAGCGGCCCGACGACCTCTTCCATTCCTCTCTCGCGGGCCCATTCTTCGAGTTTATCAAAGAGCGCTTTCGCGATCTCCGGATCATTCAGGGAATCAAAGCGGGTAAAGCGTACGCGCTTCTGGCCCCACTTTTCATTCGCCGCTCTCTGGAGGATCCCGCTGATCCGTCCTACGACGGCTCCGTCTTTATAGGCCAGAAAATATACATGCTCGCAGGTATCGTTATAGATAAAATCTTTTGAAAAGATCTTCTTTTCATCCATATAGAGCGGCGGCACAAACTGCGCGCAGTCCTTATACAGGCGAAGCGGAAAATCCAGAAATTCTTTCTGTTCTTTTTTGGTGGCAACTTGTCTGACAGTGATCATGCTCTCTCCCATCCAGGGCAGTCTTCCGGCCGCTTGACTTTAAAAGATAAACTAGTTACAATGCAAACGAATGGATATCGATATGGCATGTATTATAGTATGATTTCATTGAAAATCAAGGTTTTTTAGAATTTGTTTAGATTTAAAAGGAGGTTTTTCATGGCGGAAGTCATTGTTACCGGTGATAATTTTAATGAAGAAGTGCTGCAGAGCGAACTTCCTGTCCTGGTGGATTTTTGGGCGGCCTGGTGCGGCCCCTGCAAAATGCTCTCTCCGGTCGTTGCCCAGCTTGCCGAAGAGGAAGAAGGAAAGATAAAGGTCTGCAAGATCAACGTCGATGACGAACCCGAGCTGGCCCGGCGTTTCCGGGTGCGCAGCATCCCCACGCTGCTGGTCTTCCGGAACGGGGAACTGGTCGATCAGTCCATGGGATATCAGAGCCTGGAAGAACTGAAGGAGCTTCTGAGCTGAAACTATGCATAAACTCGCTGAAAAACGACTTTTTCTGCTGGATATGGACGGTACGCTGTATATCGACGATACGCTCTTTCCGGGGGTATCCGAGTTTTTGTCGTCCATCCGTGAAAAAGGCGGCCGGTATCTTTTCCTGACGAACAATTCCTCCCGCGGGATCGACGCGTATCTGGAAAAGATGGCCCGGCTCGGCATCCCTGCCCGGCCGGAAGATTTTCTGACTTCGGTCGACGTAACGATCGACACCCTGCGGGCGGAATATCCGTCTCATCGTGCTTATGTGCTCGGCACCAGATCGCTGTTTGACCAGCTGAAAGCAGCCGGACTTAACGTCACCTGCCGGATGGAGGAAGAACCGGATCTCCTGCTGTGCGGTTTCGATACGGAGCTGCGCTATCAGAAGCTGGTCGACGCCTGCATTCTGCTCGGGCGCGGCGTACCCTATCTTGCCACGAATCCCGACTGGGTCTGCCCGACCTCCTTCGGGTATGAGCCCGACTGCGGCTCCATCTGCGAGATGCTCTGGCATGCGACCGGCTGCCATCCCCGCTTTCTGGGCAAGCCGAAGCCGGATATGGTCTTCTCGGCACTTCGCCGCACCGGTTTTGCCCCGGAAGAAGCCGTCCTGATCGGTGACCGCCTTTATACCGATATTGCCTGCGGATACAACGCGGGCATCGACACGGTTTTCGTCCTCAGCGGGGAAGGCGTCGAGACCGATATTGAAAGGTACGGGATTCAGCCAAGCTGGATCTTCCCTTCCGTACGCGAGCTTTTGCCGTATATACAAGCTTGACCGCGGTTCGTCCGCAGAAAGGAAGCTTATGAAAAAGTGTAAAACCCTCCGTATCCTGTTCTGTATTCTCTGTCCCATCGTCGGCCTCTGCGTCCTGTATGTCCTGCTGATCCGCTGCCGCCAAAACCACAGCTGGCCGGACGGGATGAAGAAGATCCGCTATGCACACCGCGGCCTGCACGATGAGGAGCGTCCCGAAAACTCCCTGGCCGCATTCCGGAACGCCATCGAACACGGCTACGGCGCCGAACTGGACGTGCATTTAACCAAAGACGGCGAATTAGCTGTCATCCATGACAGTTCCCTGCTGCGGACGGCCGGCGCGGACGTCTGTGTGGAAGATCTGACCGTCGCCGAACTGAAGCAATACCGCCTCGGGGATACAGAGGAAACCATACCGCTTCTCTCCGAAGTACTGGAGTTGTTTGAAGGGAAAACGCCGCTGATCATTGAGCTGAAGCCGGCCCGCGGCAATTACAATGCGCTGACCTGCACGGCCTGTGACCTTCTGCGCAATTACCATGTGGATTACTGCATCGAGAGTTTCGACCCCCGCTGCCTGATCTGGCTCCGGAAAAACTGCCCGGATATCGTACGCGGCCAGCTTTCCGGGAATCTCTTAAAGGACGAATCCGACGAGACCGCGCTCAGCCGTTTCCTGGTAAGCTATCTGCTGACCAATTTCGCCGCACAGCCGGATTTTGTCGCGTATGACTGCCGGTACCGCTGCAATCTGTCGCTGAAGCTCTGCCGCCTGCTCTATCACGTTCAGGAAGTCAGCTGGACCGTCCGCGATCCCGAAACCATGGCAAAGCTGGAAGCCGAAGGAAACCTTGTCATCTTTGAGAATTTCGGTTGGTGAAACGATGAATCTGTCCGTGATCGGAGCCGCTAATATCGATATCACGGCCACTGCCGAAGGGACCTACCGGCCGGGGGATTCCAATCCCTCGGCTGTTTCCGTTTCCTTCGGCGGCGTCGCGCGCAATACGGCGCATAATCTCTGCCTGCTCGGCCACAGGATCTGTTTTTATACGGCTTTCGGCGGCGACGATTTTGCTGCCCGGCTGCGCGATAACTGCCTGTCACTGGGCATGGATCTGTCCCATGCGCTTACCTTTCCCGAAAGCCGGAGCAATCTGTATCTTTCCATCAACAATCAGGCCGGGGAACTGATGGCCGGCGCCGCCGATATGCCCCTGGCTGACCGGATTGATACGGAGTATCTCCGCCGCGAGATTCGTTTTATCAACCGGGCAGAGGCCCTCGTCTGCGACACGAATCTTTCTGAGGAAGCCCTCGCATTTGTTCTGGAACAGGCAGAGATCCCGGTGTTTCTGGATACCGTTTCCGCCGTCAAAGCGCAGCGGATCGCCCGCGTGCTGGCTAAGCCCTGCGAGCAGATCCGTCTATACTGCCTCAAAATGAACCGGCAGGAAGCCCAGGCTATTCAGGATCTGTGGGGCATCGGGGAAATAGATCTTCCCGGCGAGATGCACCGCCGCGGCGTTTTTCGCGTCTTTCTCACAGAAGGAGCGGACGGCGTCCTGGTTTCAGAAAAAGGGCAGAAAGCGGTTCATCTGCCGGCCGAGGCTGTACCGGTCTGTAATGTCAGCGGCGCGGGAGACGCCTTCTTTGCCGGCCTGATCCATGCCTTCAGCCTGGGAAAAGACTGTCTCGAAAGTGCCCGGATCGGGCTCAGAGCCGCTTCCCTCACGCTCCGGTCTTCTTCCGCGGTCCGGGACGATCTGAAGTCGCTTCTTTAAGAATTTTGACCGGTCTTCCGGTCATGAAAAATAATTTTTCCAAAAGGGTTGACATTCCGGATAAGTTGTTGTACTATACCTCTTGCGCCGGAAAAACGGTGTATGCGCGAGTGGCTCAGCGGTGGAGCACCACCTTGCCAAGGTGGGGGTCGCGGGTTCGATTCCCGTCTCGCGCTTTCATATGCAGTTGTGGCGGAATTGGCATACGCGCATGATTCAGGTTCATGTCCATGTACTTGGGTAGGGGTTCAAGTCCCCTCAACTGCACGAAGGGGACCGTGTTTGAACACGGTTTTTTCTTTATCAGAAAGCGGAAAGGATCCACGTCATGTCTGAAAATCACAGCAACAAAATGGGGACCATGCCGGTAGGCAAACTGCTGTTCAATATGGCGCTTCCCATTACCATATCCATGCTTTTTCAGGCACTTTATAATATTGTCGACAGCTATTTTGTCGCCCAGCTGAATCAGGATGCCATGAATGCCGTCAGCCTTTCCTTCCCCATGCAGTCTCTGCTCATCGGCTTCGCGATCGGGACCGGCGTCGGCATGAGTGCGCTGATCTCCCGCGCGCTCGGGGAACGAAAGCCGGAAAGAGCCAATGAGATCGCCGGGACCGGGATCTTTCTCTATTTCTGTCTGGCCGTTCTTTTTTCCGTGATCGGTTTTACCCTTGTCAGATGGTATTTCAGTATACAGACGAAAAATGAAAATATTATTCGCTACGGAACGCAGTACCTGACGACGGTCATGGGCGTCAGCGTCTTTCTGTTCTTCCAGGTCTGCTTCGAGCGCCTTCTTCAGTCGACCGGCCGCTCGGACAAGTCCATGATTTCCCAACTGAGCGGCGCCGTCGTCAACATGATCCTCGACCCGCTTTTCATCTACGGGATATGGATCTTCCCCCGCCTGGAAGTATGGGGGGCGGCTGTCGCCACCGTGATCGGACAGTGCGTGGCCATGACCATCGGCCTTACACTGAATATCCGCTGCAATAAGGATCTGACGCTTTCCTTTAAGCAGATCCGTTTCCGTTCCCGTATTTTCAAAGACATTTATGCGATCGGCCTGCCCTCCATCCTGATGCAGACCATCGGTTCCTTTACCAATTTCTTCATGAACCGGATCCTGATCGGCTTTACCGAAGCGGCGACGGCGGTTTACGGCGCCTACTTTAAGCTGCAGAGCTTTTTCTTCATGCCGGTCTTCGGCTTAAACAACGGCATGGTCCCGATCGTCTCCTACAACTACGGTGCGGCCCGTCTGGACCGCGTGAAAGAGACTTATAAGCTTTCGGTCATAACCGCGGTTTCCATCATGCTCGTCGGCTTTGCCCTGTTTATGGGGATTCCGCATGTTCTGATCGGGATCTTCAAACCGTCGGAAGAAATGCTGGCGATCGGCGTTCGCGCGCTGCGCATCATCTGCCTGCACTTCCTTTTTGCCGGCTTCTGTATCATCTCCGGCTCCATGTGCCAGGCGATCGGTAATCCCATGCATTCCCTGATCATTTCCATCTTCCGCCAGGTGGTCGGGCTCCTTCCTTCCGCCTATCTCCTGTCCCTGACCGGAGACCTGGATATGGTCTGGTTCTGCTTCCCCATCGCGGAGGTCTTCTCCCTGGTCTTCAGCATCATCTTCCTGCGGAAGACCATGAAAAATGCGGAAGCCCGGATCGGAGCTTCCGCACAGCAGGGATAGCGCTTCCTATTCGATTCCCAGAGCTTCTTTGGCCAGCTTATCCGCCAGATCGTTATAGTGGTCATGCGAATGGCCTTTCACCTTCACAAAACGGATTTCCAGCAGATCCTTCACGCTCTCATAGTAAGCCCGGTACGCGATCGTGCCGGGTTTATTCGCTTTCCATTCTCCGGTGCACCAGGAGGCGATCCCCTGATAATCATGATAGATGATCAGCAGTTCGGCCTTCTGCTCCAGCGCATAGCGCATGGCGGCTTCCGCCCCTTTGATCTCGCCGGCCACATTCCGCATCGAGGCCAGCTCCGCATCTTCGATTTTTTCGGAGAAGTACAGTTCTTCTCCGCCGCGGAGAATGACTATCCCGTAGGAAAATTCCGCACTGTCAGCCCGAAAGCTTCCGTCCACATAGGCTTCCATGATCCCCTTATCTTCAGAGATCGGATGGAGCTGATCTTCTCCTCTGACAAAGGCTTCCGCTTCAAGGCGGCCCGGAAAGCTTTTATATACCGCGCCGGGAAACGCGTAGACCTGTTCACGGCAGGCTTCCCAGCTGGTGTAGACGCCCGGGATCCGGCCGTTCCGTACTGCGTAGAATTTATTTGCCATGACAACCTCTTTCTCACAGAACGGCCGAAGCACAAAGCTTCGGCCTTCCTGATCGGGCTTACATGATTCTCGGACCTTCATCCGGAACTTCGATTTCCTCAAAATCTTTTTCGCTCGCCGGCGGGAAACTGTCATCCGCTTTCGGGACGGATCCCATTCCCACGGAAAGGAACTGTTCTTCTTCCTCCGAGGAAAGTTCCGTTCCGCCTTCCATCAGGCGGCTCAGCCGGTTGTTGCGCAGCCACTGCATAAACAGGAGGACCAGGCAGATCACAAACAGCAGGCCCATACCGAGCAGCAGAAGCCAGGGGAAGCGGACGTTTCCGAAAGGAAAGCCTTTTTCCGGAGAAGTCGGCGTCTGCGTCGGGGCTTCGGTCTGCGGGGCCGGCGTCGTTTCCGCAGGGGCTTCCGTTGTTTCTTCCGGCAGCGTTTCAGTCTCTTCTTCCGTCGTCGGCTCGGTGGTCTCTTCGGTGGATTCCTCGGTGGTCGGTTCTTCGGTCGTCTCTTCTTCCGTGGTTTCCGGAACGATCAGGCCGTAGCGCTGCAGGCTGTCTTCCGAAGGATCAACCACATACAACGCAGGTTCGCTGATCGGTTCATTGTCTTCATTGACTTTCACCGCGTAAACAAGGAACGGCGGATCTTCCTCTTCCGAATCTTCCGGGATCCACACCGTATATGGACTGCCTTCCTCATCCAGGCGTTCCGCAGGGATGTAGCCGGCCGGGATCTCCGGCTCAGAATCTTCCGGAAGCGGCAGGACCAGCAGCCAGCTCGTTTTCGAGGTCAGATAGACCGGAGCCGACGGCTCATCCGTGGTTTCTTCATTGGACTCATCCGTGCTTTCTTCGGTGGATTCTTCCGTCACCGGTTCGATGGTCGGTTCCTCTGTCGTCGGTTCCTCGGTCGGCGTTTCCGTGGTTGCAGGCGGCGCCGCGGTTTCGGGTTCGGGACGAAGGATCTGCACATGGTAGTCCTGTCTGCTTACACCGTCCTCGGCTGTCACCCGGACGTAAAAATCGGTCTTCCCGGTCGGGATCTCATTGACGTACGGCCAGTAAAAAGCACTGGCTTTGCTGTCCATCGGCATGAACTGAAGGGACAGCCCGGTCGTATCCGCACTGACATTCAGCGTATACTCGTAAACATCGGGATTAAAGGCCGGAGACAGCGTTCCCGGGGACAGGACCAGGGATACCAGCCGTTTTTCCGATGAGGGAGCCGCGGTCGTCGGAGCTTCTGTGGAAGGAGGCTCCGTGGTCGGTTCTTCGGTCGTAGGAGGCTCTGTGGTCGGCGCTTCAGTCGTCGGTGGTTCCGTTGTAGGAGGCTCGGTAGTCGGTGGTTCCGTCGTGGGGGGCTCGGTGGTCGGTACTTCTGTCGGCGCAGAGCCCTGAATGGTAACGACGGACGAACCGCGCACAGCAAGCGTCATTTCATCTCCCAGTGTATCGAAGACCTCAGCAGAATCAATGCCGATAACTGCCGATCCGCCCTGCAGGGCCTGGAAGGTCAGGGTATAGGAAAGCGACGCCGTTCCGTTGCCGGCATAGTCATTGATCCGGATTTTACCGTTCGAGGTCTGTACCACCAGATTCCCGGTCCCGCCGCTGCAGTCACTGAATTGCAGCAGATCGGTTCCGTACGACAGATAGATATCGATCGCGGAAACTTCCGGCTCAACAGTCATGCTAACCTGCACGGTATCTCCTACAGAACAGGTCGGATTCGAGAAATAAACGGAAGCTTCATCGGCAAGAACCGCTTTTTTAAACAAAAGCACGAACAGGCAAAGAATGACAGAAATCACAAGTGTTTTTCTTTTATGCATTTTCCTTCCCGCCTCCTATTGTGTGATTAAAATCGTTCCGAGTATATGGTTCCGGATCTTTATCAGATCTGACATTTTGACGTTGCCGTCTTTATTGACGTCACAGGCCTTGAGATAGCATTTCTTCTGCAGTGTTGCTTCCAGTATGTGGTTCCGGACTTTGATCAGGTCGGCCATGCTGATCTTTCCGTCCCCGTTCACATCCCCGTAGATAACGACCGTCCCGCTCCGGTACACCTGTCCGGCGGCGTCATAAACCTTGACCTTATCTCCGGTCTTCATCAGATCCCCGTCTGCCTTATCGGTCCCGTCTGCGTTTTTGTACTCGGCCCAGGCGGTCGCCGCGATATGCAGATTCTCTGCAAATTCTTTCTTCTTTGTCTCCGGTTCTATCTTTGTGATATAGCCGCCGTTTTTCCAACTGTATTCGGTTTCCATGGGCTTTTCGACCCAGGTTATGTTGACGGTATAAGTCCTGCTGTCCCCGTTCTCCGCCCGGACCATCAGTGTAATCTCTTTGGTCCCGGACGAGAGCGAGATCGTCCCGGTTCCCGTGACTGTCGCGGTGGAATCGTAAGGCACGGCGGTAATTTCATATTCCGTATTCCCGTCGTTGACGATCACGGAGTATTCCGTATTATCCGGGTCTACGGTGGGACTCACGGAAAAGCTTCCCACCTTGATGCTGGCCAGCCGGTTGTTCGGCGATCCGGTCCCGGTCGGGATCGGGCACTGCGCGGACGGCATATTCTGAAAGACGGGAATATCAAAGATCAGGACGTGCTGCCGGGCCTCCGCGTCATACCCGTTTGCCAGAGAAACGCCTTCCAGATAGGCCCCCATGATATTGGTCATATACTGATGGCGGTAGCGCATATCTGCCGACGCCACATTGAATTTCTTGTAATACAGCGTGTACTGATTCTGCAGCAGATAGTTCTCGGCATGGAACATCGCGCCGCCCCAGAGAGCCTTGACCCGGGTGTTCCAGGGCCGGTTATAGCTGGTATTGCCCACGCCTTCTCCAGAGGCAAACCACAGGCCCCGGTCGTTGGCGTCGTACTCATCCGTCGTGTAGGCATGTACGTTGTAATAATTATAATAACCCGGGAAGAGCTCGCTCTTTCCGCTGATACTCTTTGTTGTTCCGGCCAGGCCCATTTCCTGCCTGACCGTACTGGCCAGATAATAGGGACTGATCCCCAGGGACGCGCCGATCTCGCAGAAAAGCTTCGCATACGAAAACTTCTTGCCGTTCACATCCTTGGCCGGTTCCTTGGCCATGAATGAATCGCTGATGATCCGTCTTACACCTTCCACGGTCTGGCTGCTGCTGTAGAGCATGGTCAGGAACATGAATATACTGTCATCCCAGAGGAAATTGCGGGGATCCAGGAAATAGGCGACCAGTTCGTCGGAAGCCTTCACCCAGTGCGGGCCGTCATACCCGACCCAGGTACTGGTAGTCCAGTCGTAGGCCCCGTCCCGAATCGATTTCCAGGAAGAAATATTCGTATCGTAGATCAGGCTGACCGCACCCTGATAATAGGACGGATTGGCCTCCTCGTACAGGGCCGTGCTCCAGGACTGCCCGGTATTCGTCGCAACAAAGATCCACTGCGGATATTTCTGATGCATCTGCTTGAGCGCGAGAATATAATCGGACGGGAAGCCGAGAATGCTCAGATAGGTTCCGTAATTATCCCCGCCCTTCGTAAACGTCGCAGTGCGGCTGACCACGGAGCTGATATAACCGGTCACTTCTTCCTCATTGAAGTAAAAGCCGGAATGGACCTCGTACCAGGTGACGCCGTCCGCCGCCTTCTTTTCACTGATATATTCGAGTACCGCGCCTTTTTCCAGATAACAGAGGATCTCTGCCGACGTACCGGCGTCGGCACGCAGATTCGTCGTCCCGTCTCCGATGATCACAACAGCTTTGGTTTTCTTTGATACGGTATCATAAGGAAAACCGGACAGCGGGACCTCATACGGCCCTTCCCAGACCGGTTCGGTCTCTTCCTCCGTACTCTCCTCCGTGGATTCCTCCGAGCTTTCTTCTGTAGACTCTTCAGCGGTGCTCGTCTTTGTTTTTTTCGTGGTTTCCGGTTCCGCGGTCTGCGTTTCGTCGGCAAAAACGCGGCGCGTGATCAGAGAAAAGCACAGCAAAAGAAGGAGTATCAGAAAACCGTACCCCACATACCGGCTGAGCTTTTTCCTCCCGGAAACAGGATGCATCTTTCCTATCCTTCCACTGTACACAAATAAAGGCCCCGACGGACCTTTATTTGTAAAAATCGGCAGTGCCCTTCCTTAATTGGCGGTCGGGTCGGCAGGCTTCTCGATCTGAACGATCGCCTGCTTCTGCATCGGGATCCGGCAGTTCTTATTGTTCCCGAACTCGACGATGACCGTGTCGTCGGTCATATCGATGATGACTCCATAGAAGCCGGCCGTCGTCATGACGCTGTCGCCGATCGCCATGGTGTTCATCAGGTTTTCCTGTTCCTTGCGCTGCTTCTTCTGCGGCTTCAGGATCATGAAATAGAGCATCGCGCCGATAATGACGACATAAACGATAAGAATCCAGCTGCTGTTACTGCTGGCAGCAGCATCCATGGTCAAAAAGTTCATTCTGTATCCTCGACTTTCTTCGCGGCGAAACGTTCCCGTTCCGTTTTTTCTTTCTGTCCGTTCTCCATGCCGGCCAGTTTCTGTTTCTTGTAATCGGCAAACCGGCCCGCATCCAGACTATCGCGAATCTCGCTCATCATTGTATTATAAAAATATAAATTATGCAAGACACAAAATCTCATGCCGAGCATCTCTCCCGCTTTCAGAAGATGGCGGATATAGGCCCGGCTGTATTTCCGACAGACCGGGCAGCCGCAGCCTTCTTCGATCGGGCGGGGGTCACGCTCATAGGCCGCGTTGAAGAGATTCAGCTTTCCCTGATTGGTATAGACATGGCCGTGCCGGCCGTTGCGGCTGGGATAGACACAGTCAAAGAAATCGATGCCGCGTTCCACGCCTTCCAGTATATTGGCCGGGGTTCCGACGCCCATCAGGTACGTAGGCTTTTGAAGCGGCAGGTGCGGGACGACCTCATCCAGAATATGATACATCTCTTCATGGCTTTCTCCGACCGCCAGTCCGCCCACGGCGTAGCCGGGCAGGTCCAGCTCGCTGATCTCATCGGCATGGCGGATCCGGATATCTTCATAGGTACCGCCCTGGTTGATGCCGAAAAGCATCTGCTGGGGATTGACGGTATCCGGAAGCGCATTCAGCCGCTCCAGTTCCGCCCGGCAGCGTTTTAACCAGCGCGTCGTCCGGTCCACGCTCTCTTCGACGTAGGGCCTGGGAGAAGGGTTCTCCACGCACTCGTCAAAGGCCATGGCAATGGTCGAGCCGAGATTGGACTGGATCCGCATGCTCTCTTCCGGTCCCATGAAGATCAGCCGCCCGTCGATATGGCTGTGAAAGCGTACGCCCTCTTCTTTGATTTTCCGGAGCCCGGCCAGGGAAAAGACCTGAAAACCGCCGGAATCCGTAAGGATCGGCCGGTTCCAGCCCATAAACCGGTGAAGGCCGCCCATGGCCTTTACCACTTCGTCTCCCGGCCTTACGTGCAGGTGATAGGTATTGGAAAGCTCGACCTGGCAGCCGATCTGTTCCAGATCGTCGGCCGAAACCGCGCCTTTGATGGCGGCAGCCGTCCCGACATTCATAAAGACCGGCGTCTCGATAATGCCGTGTACGGTGGTCAGCCGTCCTCTTTTGGCTCTTCCTTCGGTTGTCAGCAGTTCGTATGACATGGTATTCATCCTTTTGATTGTTCCAGATGACGATAGGTATACAGCGCGAACGGTCCTTCAAACAGCGCCATCAGCAGCCAGCCGATCCCGACAGCATAACAGATCCCCTTAATTCCGTAATGCGGGATCAGCAGGGCCGAAAGCACGACGCGGATCACGACCTGGAAGGCCGAGAAGAACGCGCAGGTTTTCAAGCGGCCCAGCCCCCGGAAGAAGGACTGCAGGATCTCGTTAAAGCACGGAAGAAAATAGATGGCTGCCATCGTCCCGGTATAGAGGGCCCCCGCTTCGAGGACCTGCGCATTCCGGGAAAAGATCCCGATCAGCTGCACAGGGAACAGGCTGCACAGGGCAAAAATGAAACAGGCGTATATCAGGGAGGTCATCATGGTAAGCAGGAAAAAGCGCCTGACACGCGGGATATTCCGGTTGCCGAAGTTCTGGGCAATACATACCGACCCCGCGGCACTGATTCCGGAAGTGATGCTGATCAGGAAGTTCTCCACGCGCATCCCCATATTGTAGCCGGTAACCATATTGGTTTTGGCATTTTCCCCGGTGAAATTCAGGCCCGTAAGCGGCATTTCCGAAAGCATGCCCTGAATCAGGAGCCGCCCCAGCTGCACCACGATCTGCTGCAGCGCCCCGGCAAAGGCAAAGGCAGCGATCGGCCTGATTTCCGAACGTTCGATCCGTGGCTTTCGTCCGACCGCCAGCAGTGGGAACTTTTTCTGGATATACACAAATAGAAAAACGGCGCTGAGCAGCTGGCAGCTGACCGTCGAGACGGCCACGCCCCGGATCCCCCAGCGGAATACCCAGCCGAACAGCAGGTCAAGACCGGCGTGCAGGACGGAGGAAGCCAGCAGCACGATAAAGGGAGTGCGGGAATCTCCGCAGGAACGCAGCGCCGATGCGAAATAATTGTACAGATAGTTCAGGATCAGGCCGAGGAAGATCAAAGTCAAATACTTCATGGACTCTTCGATCACGGCCGGTTTCGTATCCTGGACCTGCAGGATCCACCGTGCGCTCAGCAGGCTGATCACGCTTAAGGCAAGAATAAACAGGCTGCCGCCCAGCAGCATGGTTTCATGGACTTTTCGAAGCCGCGTGTGATTGCCCGCCCCGTTCAGCTGGCTGAGCAGGGTCCCGACGCCGACGGTCCCGCCCACGATGATCCCGTACAGGACGTCCATGATCGGCGAAGCCGCGCTGACGCCGGCCAGCGGCAGATCCCCGATATACCGGCCGACCACGATGGCGTCCACCACATTATATAATTGCTGAAATATGTTTCCGCAGATGATAGGCAGCGCAAAAGTGATCAGAACCGGATAGGCTTTTCCGCTTAATATCGCCTGCGTTTTATTGCTTTTACTCATCCCGGCAGCCAGAATCTTTACGTGCGGCTTGCCGCCGCAGGATCCGTTCCTTATTCTTCGATCAGACAGACTTCCTTCATCTTCTGTTCCGTTTTGGGACGGTCCATGGCATTCGTCCGTACGGAAGCGATCCTGTCTACGACGTCCATCCCTTTGGTGACTTTTCCAAAAGCCGCATACTGCCCATCCAGATAGGGGGCGTCCGCATGCATGATAAAAAACTGCGAGCCGGCCGAGTTCGGATTCATGGCCCGGGCCATGGAAAGGACGCCGCGGGTATGATTCAGCTTATTCGGGATCCCGTTCGCGGCAAACTCGCCTTTTATCGTATAACCGGGGCCGCCGGTCCCTGTCCCGAGCGGACAGCCGCCCTGGATCATAAAGCCTGCGATCACGCGGTGAAAGATCAGGCCGTTGTAAAAGCCTTCTTTTACCAGTTTTTCGAAATTCTGCACGGTAAGCGGGGCGATCTCCGGATACAGTTCCGCTTCGATAACGCCGCCGTCTTCCATGGTGATACGGATCTTGCTCATCGGTTCTCCTTCATGTCTGTGTTCCCGCCGCGAAGTGCGGCCGGGCATATCGTTTTTTATTTTTTTCTATTCTATCATTATTGTTTTCTGAATTCAACCGATATCCCCCTGACGGGCAGAATCGATTCTTGATGAAAGCGCGAAAATATGCTACATTGTCTGAGAGGAGGATCTGCCATGTTTTTTCTGTTTAATCTTTTAAATCCGATCCTGATCGCCGCGGCGATTCTGCCTGCCATCGCCCTTCTGGTCTTTGTCTACCGGATGGACCGGCTGGAGAAAGAGCCCCGGCCTATCCTCAGAAAGCTCCTGCTTAGAGGAGCCCTGTCTACCCTGGTCGCCATGGCGCTGGAATACGCGGGCAGCTACCTGATGGCTTCCGCTTCCCGCGGAGGAGGCAAGCTCCTCGATATTATCTATTTCTTTATCGTCGTCGGTCTTTCCGAAGAAGCGGCCAAGTATTTCTTC
This sequence comes from Lachnospiraceae bacterium, assembly GCA_017394885.1. GTDB lineage: Bacteria > Bacillota > Clostridia > Lachnospirales > Lachnospiraceae > UBA6987. The sequence goes on from JAFPWO010000022.1 coordinate 55,548, forward strand.
CTCAAGAAAAGCACCTGGTTTGCGGAATCCTTTGACTGTCAGTTTGACGGCGTGGTCTACGCGGTTTTTGTCAGTCTGGGATTTGCGCTGGCGGAAAACATCTGTTACTGTCTGGAATACGGGCTTGGAACCGCCTTGATCCGTGCGGTGACCGCCATTCCCGGGCATGCCTGCTTCGGCGTCTTTATGGGCGCCTGGTACGGGATCGCCAAACGCTACGATAATTTCGGCTATCCGGAAAAGAGCCGCAACGCCAGGCTGATGAGCCTCCTGCTGCCCACCCTCCTGCACGGCACCTACGATTACTGCGCGACCCGCGAATCCGCCGTCTATTCCGTGATTTTTATCGTGTTTATCGCAGTGATGTTTATCACGGCGTTCCGGCTTGTCAGAAAGCTCTCCGCCGCCGATCAGTATATCTACTGAGAAAGGATCTTGTTTATGGATCTGTACCCGATTCCTTCCGTTCCTGCTGTCGAGGTATTTCTGACCGAAGCCGGCATGCATCCGGACTGCATCCGGGAAGATGAAGCGCTCCTTGCTTTTGTATCAGAAATGGAGCGCGGACTGGAGGATGCCTCCTCTTCTTTCCCGATGCTTCCGACCTATCTCAGCACAGAAGGACGTCTTCCTTCCGGCAAACCGGTCCTGGTACTGGACGCCGGCGGAACGAACCTTCGGATCGTGCTTCTGCATTTTGAATATAATGCCGCGGTGATCGATGACAGCCTTGAAATGCCTGTTCCCGGCTCCTTATCTCCGCTGACGAAGGATGAATATCTTTCTCAGATGGCAAAACTGCTCGGTCCCTTTGCCGAAAAAGTCGACAGCGTCGGTTACTGTTTTTCCTATCCCGCCGTCATCCTTCCCGACAGGGACGGGCAGCTCGAACGCTTCAATAAAGGCGTCTGCGTGAGCGGCTCCGAAGGCATGCACGTCTGTGCCGAGCTGGAGAATGCCCTGAAAGAAGCCGGCATTCCCGGTTCCCGCCGGTACGTTCTGCTGAACGACTCGGCCGCCACCGTCTTCGGCGGACTGCCGCAGCTGTCCGGGAAAAGCTTTGACGGCGTCTACGGTTTTATTCTGGGGACCGGGACCAATACCTGCTACAGCGAAGCGGTTTCTTCCATTCACCGCTATGATATGAGCGGTTTTTCGGGTGAGATGCTGATCAATATGGAAAGCGGCGCCTACGACGGCTTCCCGATGGGCGTCTATGACAGGGCGTTTCACGAAACAGACCCGCAGCCCTACTATCATATTTTTGAGAAGATGATCTCCGGCGCATACTTCGGAAAGCTCTGCTATCTTACAGCCGGCGGAGCCGCAGAATGCGGCCTGTTCAGCCCTGACTTTCAATCAAAGCTTTCCGACTGTCCCGTCTTTGTTACCCGGGATCTCAGTGATTTTCTGGCTGATCCTGCCGGACAGGGCAAGCTGGCTTCGCTTTGTTCTTCGGACAGCGACCGGGCTTCTCTGCTGTCCCTGATCAGTCTCCTGTCCTACCGCTCCGCCAAACTGGCTGCCGTCAACCTGCTCGCGGTTCCGGAGCATCTGAATAAAGGGAATACACCGGATAATCCGATGCTGCTGATCGCCGAAGGCAGCACCTTCTGGCGCTATCCGCTTTTTATTTCGTATCTGACGAAATACCTGAAGGAATGGGGAGAGAAGAAACGCGGCCGGTATATCCATATCACCGCCGTCCGGAACGCAAACCTGATCGGCAGCGCGGCTGCCGCTTTACTGAACCTTCCGTAACAGCCCCGATCCGCATTGACATAAGAGCCGGAAGAATATTTATTTCCGGCTTTTTCGTTACATAAAGAGCCGGAAAGGATCGTCCTCTCCGGCTCAGTATTGTTCTGTTGTCCCTATTCAGCGAGCTGTATTTACCCGATCTTCACGGCTTTGCAGACCAGCAGATACCGGCCGTCCTTCACGTGATACGCACAGGTGCTCAGGCAGACCAGCTTATCGCCGTAGGAAACATTGACCTGCGTCAGGAACTGCGAGCGGTAAATATAGCTGTTGACCGCCGCCGTAAACTCTTCTTCATCCGCGAAATTGAACTTGATCTTTTCGTTTCCGTCCGTATAGATGGAGGCGAAAACACGCAGCTCATACACGCCGTTTTCCGTATACAGCCGGAACGTGGGGTTGGCTGCCCAGTAAGCATAGGAATCGTATCGGTCCAGGTCCCCGAACATACTGTTGTTCTTCATATGGTGGCCGTAAATAAAGGTCACGTCGTCTTCCAGCGGATTGTTGCGGTAATCCACGAACAGCGTGCCGCTGCCGTTCTCGGTCCGGTAGAAGGTGTGCTTCAGATAATAGCTGTTGTCCGGCCCCTGTACCACGGGAAGGTTCATATTATTCTGCTGGCCCTGCAGCCATCCGAAGAAATGCGGATTCTGGCGTTTAAGGCCTTCAAAATCAATGCCGAGGGCGCCGAGAGGCGGTGCTTCCCGGATCACTTCCAGCTCGGTTTTGGGCGAGGTCGTCTGCTGCGCCCAGGTCGGTTCCTCGGACGGCAGGGTATAGACCTGCTTCCGCTCGGTCGAAGCCTCCGGCAGCGGTTCGTCGGCGGATGGCTCGATCCGGGAAGGATCGTCCGGCCTGGCCGGCTGGTTTTCCCCGGACGGCTGATCCTCGCCGGACGGCGGGATTTCTTCGGAAGGCATACCCGCCTCGGAAGCGCCCTGCGTCGGCTTTACGGTATTTCCTTCATCCTCATAGGTAAACGGATCCACGTCCAGGAATACAACGCCTTCATTCTTGATTTCCTTGTATTCCTTATCTGCCTCGGCATAGCTGTGCAGCGCGGTATAGATCTTATACCCGCTGAAGCCCATTACACCGATCAGAAGGACAATGATCAGATCATAGATCCATTTTCTTTTTCCTTTTTTATTCTGTTTCCGGCTGCTGTTCCGCCTGGTATCCGCGGAGGAAACCTGGGCCGGAACGGTCGCGTCCTGTTCTTGATTCAAACGTTTCTGACTGCGTTCTGCCATCGTCTTTCCTTTCTTAGACCCTTTCGGTCCGCCCTATTATAGCAAACTATCAAAGAAAATCAATGTTTCCTGCTGCATTTTGTCTCTTCGGCCGGCTTCCTGTCATTCCTGCGGTGTCAACCGGCGGGCGATATACACGCCGTTGGCGGCCGCCTGGGAGAGCGAATGGGTCACGCCCGAGCAGTCTCCGATGAAGTACAGGCCCGGGATCCCCGCTTCAAAATTATGATCCAGTTCCACTTTCGTATTGTAGAATTTCACTTCGACGCCGTAGAGCAGCGTATCGTCGTTCGCCGTGCCCGGCGCTACTTTATCCAGTGCGTAGATCATTTCCACGATATCGTCGAGGATCCGTTTCGGCATGACCAGGCTCAAATCCCCGGGCGTTGCCGCCAGCGTCGGCCTTGTCGTACATTTTTCCAGCCGGGAAAGATTCGTCCTTCTTCCGCGGATCAGATCACCGAAGCGCTGCACCAGCACGCCGCCGCCGAGCATATTTGACGTCCGAGCGATCCCCTCGCCGTACTCGTTGCTGTTGTTGAAGGGTTCGGTGAAATTCTTCTCGACCAGCAGCGCAAAATTGGTGTTGTCCGTCTGCCTGGCGGGATCTTCATAGCTGTGGCCGTTCACGGTAATGATCCCGTTCGTATTTTCGGCCACGACGCTGCCGTAGGGATTCATGCAGAAGGTCCTGACATTATCTTCATAGGTCTTGCTGCGATAGACGATCTTGCCCTCATAAAGCTCATCGGTCAGCTCTGCCCAGATCGCGGCCGGCAGTTCGATCCGTACCCCGATATCCACCCGGTTCGACTTGACGGGGATAACGTGGCGCCGGCAGAAAGCTTCCACCCATTTGCTGCCGCTGCGGCCGACCGAAACGATGACGTTTTTCGCCCGGAACGCTTCCTGTTTTTCTGTTTCAACGGTAAAGCCCGCGTCTTTTTCCGGATAGATCTCCTCGACTCTGGTCTCAAAGAAATAATCCACCTTCTCCCGGGTCGCCTCGTAAATCCGCTCCAGCAGGATGTAATTGTTGTCGGTGCCCAGATGCCGGACCTTCGCGTCCAGCAGATGCAGATTGTTCTGCAGGCATTTTTTCGCGATCCGCTGGCTCCGTGGGGCAAACAGAACCGGCGCCATATCCTTCAGGAAGGAAAGATTGATCGTATCCACATAATTGATCAGGGAGAGCGTTTCTTCCTGTCCCAGATAATCGGCTAGCACGCCCCCGAAAGCCGTCGTGATATTATATTTACCGTCTGAGAAAGCGCCGGCGCCGCCGAAGCCGCTCATGATGGAACAGGTATGGCAGCGAATGCACTTTTTCGTCTTTCCGGCCACGATCGGGCATCTGCGCTTCTCCAGAGGATCTCCCTGTTCGAGCACGGCGATGCGGACCGAGGGATCCCGGGTCAGCGCTTCATAAGCGGCATAGATGCCGCCGGGCCCCGCGCCGATGATCAGAATATCATACAGTTTTTCATCCTTCATCTCTATCCCTCCGGTTCGACAAACAGATCAAAATATTATAACACAAATCAGAAATACTGTCCACCTTTCAGAAGATAACCGAAATGAACCGCCCCATGGCGAAGGAATACAGATAGCTCTTCTTTACATTTTTCCCGGCAGCGGCTTCCAATGCCTGCCGATAATAGGCGAGCTGGGACTGATACCGTTCGATAAGGACTTCCTCCTGAAATACACGGTCTGTCTTATAATCGATCAGGACAAGCCCGTCTTCTTCTTCGAAATAGAGGTCAATGATTCCCTGTACCAGGACCAGTTCGTCGGAATTACTTTCCGGAACGATCCTGCGCTGCGGCAGCCCCAGAACAAAGGGCTGTTCCCGGTGTAATCTTCCCAGAGAAGCTGCGCTGGATATACGCTCACCGATCTCTCCTTCAAAGAAACGGCTGATCTCCTCCGACCGGATAACGGCTGCCTCGCGCTCCGTGAAAACTTTTTTCTCCGTCAGGTTCCGGATCACGTTTCGGACTGTTTCGTAATCGGGCTTCGGCGCCATGGGGAGATGCTCCATCAGCTTATGATAAACCGTTCCTCTCTCCGCCGGTGTAAGATCAGCGGAATCCTTGGCCCGCAGGCTCTTAAATTCAGCCGGAACAGTTTCCTCCGCGCCTTCGCTTTTCTTCAGTTCCGATACAGAATAGGCCGTTTTAGCGGTGCTGACCGACTCATACGGATAGCGGAAATCCAGGATGCTCCGGATGAGCGCCGGATCGATCTCCTCTTTGCCGGCAGATTTTCTTACCGTAATGGGAAGCGGTACTTCTTCCGGCGCGCATACGGTAAGCTGAAGCGCCGGCACCGGGCCGGCGGCAAGGCACATCAGCAGCCAATCCAGATGGCAGGACGCCCGGCTCGTCAGGGAAAACGGCAGTGCGCCTTCCGGACACAGGGCGGCACTTTTCCATCGGTCCAGTTCTTCCCCGGGATCATTCACTGCCGCGGTCAGGATCAGCCTTTCTTTGGCCCGCGTCATGGCCACATACAAGAGGCGCAGGATTTCCGAGCGGGAATCGGCCCGGATCCGGTCCTTCACATACACCGACCAAAGATTTTCGGTGTGCATATGGTTTTCCGGGTCTCTTGTCTTTAATGCCAGCCCGAGACGGTCGTCACAGAGCATATCGGTCTGGATATCTTTATCGTTAAAGCTTTTTCCGAGGGCCGCCAGGAAAACGACCGGATACTCCAGCCCCTTGCTGGAATGAATCGTCCCGATCCGTACCAAGTCCGCGCTTTCCGACAGCAGGGACGCCTCGCCTTCCTCGATTTTCAGTTCCTTCTTTTTTTCGATATACCGGTTGAACTGATACAGGCTTCGGAAAGAGGTCTCCTCGTACTGCCGCGCCTGTTCCGTCAGCATCCGGAGGTTGGCCAGCCGGACCTGTCCGGACGGCATCGCGGCCAGATACAGCTCGTATCCGCTGTTTCTCAGAATAGCCGCGATCAGTTCCGAAAGCGTAAGAATGCCGGCCCAGCTGCGCCATTCGGCGAGCTTCTGAAGGAATCCTGCGGTTTTTTCATCGTTTTGCGCCGCTTTTTTCAGCGATCCGTAAAGGTTTTCCGCGGGATCGTCCCGGGAGAGGATCCGGATCCGGGCCAGTTCCTCTTCCGAAAAGCCGCCGAGCGGAGAAAGCAGGACCGCAGCCAGCGGAAGATCCTGCATCGGATTGTCGATCACGGAGAGGACCGACAGCATGGTCTGGACTTCCAGGGTATTGTAAAAACCGGTTTTATTGATACTCACAGCCGGGATCCCGAAAGATTCCAGGATCTTTACCATCTCATAGGCTTTATCGACCGAATGCATCAGGATCACGATATCCCGGAAATGAAGTTCTTTTTCTTTGCACTCTTTCGGATCCCAGAGGGTCTCCCCGCTCTGCATAAGCGCAGTGATCTTCTGTGCGATCATGAGCGATTCTGCCCGGAACAGTTCTTCCGCGTTGCCGGGACTTTCGCAGAGCATCAGTTCCGTTTTCGGTCCCGGGCCGGGATAATCCGCCTTTTGTACCAATGCGGCTTTCCGGTCGTACGGCAGGCCGCCCAGACTATCCGTCATCAGGCGGGAAAACACCGCGTTCACGCTGTCGACGACGCCAAGGCGCGAACGGTAGTTTGCCTTCAGATCGATCTTTCGGTGATCCGCTTCTTCCTCCTCGGAAAAGGATCGGTATTTCCCGGCAAAAATGTCCGGTTTGGCCCGGCGGAAGCGGTAGATGCTCTGCTTGATATCACCGACCATGAACATATTCGGTGCGCCGTCCTCTTCGCGGGACAGCGCTTTCAGAATGCATTCCTGTACCTGGTTGATATCCTGATACTCATCAATAATGATCTCGTCAAACTGTTGGGAAAGGTCTCTGGCCAGGTCCGTGCGTTCTTCCGATCCGTCTTCATTCCTGGTAAGCAGGAGCGAAAGCGTATAATGCTCCATATCCATGAAGGAGGCGATGTTTTTGTCGCGGCAGCGCTGAATCATCATCTCAGAAAAAAGCAGCACCAGGCGGAGCATCGCTTCCGCGGGAAGCTTTGTCAGACGCAGCAGGCGTAGCTCTTCTTCCATGCTCCGTTTCCCCATCAGCTTTCTTCGGCATTCCCCGAAATAGCGCAGATATCCGGTCTTTGCGTTTGCCGATCCGCGCAGGATCTTCAGCAGATCTTTTTGTTCTTTCGGGAACTCCTTTCTGTTGGCGCTGATGAAAGGAGTATCCTCCTCAAGCGCCTGCTTGAGTTCACCGAGCTTCATTCTCCGAAGCGCTTCCAGTTTGACCCGGTCGGCTTTCAGGAGATTTTCGCAGGCCGGATCATCCGGCGGCAGCTCTCTCCGAGTCAGTTCGAGTTCAACCAGCGCGGCGGAAATCAGATCTCCGGCTTCCTCCAGCAGCTGTTTCGCCCAGTCGGATTCCTCCAGTTCTTCTTTCGTCTCCGGAAAAGCCGGAAGGCAGTGCCTTAACCACTCCTCGGGGAAAGGCGCGTTCTGCGAGGAATCATATAATTTCAAAAGGTGTTTCCGCAGCTCCGAAACATTTTTCTCACTGCCGTACGCATTCAGAAGCGCAAAGAAATCCTCTCTTTTTTCCAGAAATTCGTTTTCCAGCAGTTCGTCCAGGACTTCATTCTGCAGCAACAGAAGCTCCGCAGTATCGGCGATCCGGATATCCGGCGTCAGATCAAGGCGCTGGAAATAATTCCGGACAAACCAGCTGCACAGGCTGTCCACCGTGCAGATCTTTGCCTGATGGATCAGCATGGACTGGCGCGCAAGATGCTGCGCCAGCCGGCTTTCCGTATCTTTCTGTTCTCTCAACAAAGCGTCGAGCGCATCCGTTAAGCGCTGCCGCATTTCCGCCGCCGCGGCTTTTGTATACGTCACGACGATCAGGCGCATCAGATCGCCGGGTGCTTTCTCATCGCAGAGACGGTCGAGGATATGCGCGATCAGCGTCGTGGTCTTACCGCTTCCGGCCGCCGCGGAAACCAGAAGTGACCCTTTTCTGTGACGGATAATCTCCTGCTGTTCAGGACTGAATTTCATCACCGGCCTCCTTTTCCGCAAGGCTGTCCAGAATATCCCGGAAAGCGTCTTCCGCCTTATCCTTCCGGACATTGTTTTCCCGGTATCCGGGCAGCTTTTTATCGAAACGGCAGATATTCCGGCAGTTGCAGTACTCGCAGGCGCTTCGGCCGCCGTAGCGTGCCGGCGACGCTTCGATCTCGCCGTCCAGGATCCGTTCCCCGATCTCAGCCGCTTTCAGCCGGGCAAATCGGCCGAGTTTCCCCAGGACAGCCGAGGGGATGGCCGGGCTGCCGCCGCCGAATTCCTTTACTTCTTCGGCTGTAACGCCTTTCAGGCCGCAGGCATTGTCGGCAGCCTTTTCCCGATCTTTTTCTTCCTTCCACTCGGTCCAGTTTTCCGTGAGGTAGGCATAATACATGCCGCCGGGCTGAAGATTTCTGTCCTTTTCTCCGGGGACGGTAAGGGAGGCTGCCGCATGCAGATACAGGGGCAGCTGCAGGAGCTGTCCGCTGCGGATTCGGTTATAGTCAAATTCCGACGAACTGCCTGTTTTGTAATCCACGATCCGGTAATACTTTTCGTTATCCTTCTCGCAAAGGTCCAGCCGGTCGATGATCCCACTTAAGTTAAGAGAAGCCCCGTCCTGCAGCGGGATCCGCAGCCCGCTGTTCTTCCGGGCGTCGAAATATTTTTCAAACAGTGCCGGAACAAAGCCGCCTTCCGCTTCCAGCGCCCCGGCATGGGCCAGATAGTTTTGCAGCAGATGGGACCAGCGTGACCGGTAATACTCATAACCGGGAAGTCTTTCATCGCCATCCGCGGAAAGATCATGCTCAGCCGCCTCTAACGATTGTTCGACCAGCCGGGCCCGCTCCGCTTCGCTCAGATCTCCCGGCATCTTTTTTTCTTTTCTCAGATTTTCGTAGATTTTCTGCAGCACGGCATGGAAGAAAGTCCCGTGGTCCCGGGCGTCCCAGTCCAGTTCTTCCCGTTCTTCCAGTTTCAGCCCGTAGGCGGCAAAATGCCGGAACGGGCACTCCGCAAAGCTTTCGAGACGGGAAATATTGCCGGAAAGCTCCGTGCCGTACAGATCGCGGGCCGTATCCGCATTCAGCGGCGTCCCTGCATAAAAGAAGTTTCTTCCTTCCCCGATCATATTGAGATAAGGACGTTCTTCGGGATACGCGGCCAGGACCTCCCGCAGCACCGTATTTTCGCCGCCGGAAACGGCCAGCATCCGGCGGGCCTCAGTCAGACCGGTCAGCCGGTCCGTCAGGGTATAGCTGTCGCCGTCCTCTTCGGGAAGGTCCGGAAAGAGTCGGCTGATTTCTCTGAGAATACGGGACGGCAGGATCGATTTACCGTCATTTCCGATCTTCGAACAGCAGAGGATCAGCTGCGAAGTCGGTTTGGCCAGCAATGAATAGAGATAAAAACGTTCTTCCGTCAGAGATTTTTCTTCGGTATATCCCAGATCCTGTTCAAAAAAGCTCAGCGCGGTCCGCTCGGCGTCGGTGATCAGTCCGCCGCCGCTGTGCTCCGCGGGGACTTTTCCTTCATTCATGCCTAAGAAGATCAAGGCGCGGACGTTCCCGAAACGGCTTCGCAGGACGTCGCCGATCATGATCTCGTCCATGGCGGAAGGAAGCTGCCCGAGCGTCAGCGAACTCAGGCCGATCGCCAGAAGGTCGGAAAACTCCCGGCGGCTTACGGAAGTATGGCCGAGATTTTCAGCCATGCTGCGAAGCATTTCCGCAATCGCTTCCCGTACTTCTTTTTCTTCCGGAAGAGACAGAGCGAGTCCGGCGTCAGTAAGCAGCGGCGTTATTTCTTTTAGTTTATCTTCTAAGGACAGTTCCTCCAGGAAAGAGCTGACCGCGGCCGCAGCCGATGCGGCCTTCGTGCGCGCCGGGATCCTTTCCCGCAGCCGCAGAAGCGGCTCTATGGTTTTGATCCGAAGCTCTTCCGCTTTATTTCTCTCCCGTTCCGCTCTTTCCTCGTAATCATCGGGACGTTCGCCGCGGTGCCGTTTGGGAAGGCGGGTAAAAGGCGAGGTAAACTGGCGGCCCCGGCGGATGCCGGCTGCCAGCAGATAGTTTTCAAAGAAATCGCTCTCCTCCGCCGAAAGCGGGCCGAAGGGATTTTTCAGATACCGGAGGACCGCATCCCGGTCAAACCCGCTGACCAGGGTATCCATGGCAGCTTCCAGCAGCCTGACTTCCGGATATCGCGCCAGCGGTTCGCGCCGGTCAGTAAAATATGGGACTGCATTCTCCAGAAAAGCCTGTTCCAGAAGCGGCCCGTAAAGATCCTGGTCGCTGACGATCACCGCGATGTCCCGGTATCGAAGTCCCTTCTCCCGGACCAGCCGGCAGATCTCCGCCACGCAGCGCTGCGCTTCCGAAGCTGCGTCCCGGCAGCTGTACAGGCGGATATGTTCGGGGGTCCCGCTGTATGTCTGGGATCTTCCGCGAAGGAATTCCGCCTCCAGGAAAGCCAGATCCGGCGTTTCCTCCTCCCGGCGCAGCGAAGCTTTTCCCTCAGCAGAATGCAGGAAGGTCTTCTTCCCGGCAAAGGCGGCTGCCTCGATCAGCCGGCGGATCATTTCCCGGCTCATCCCAAATAGATTTCCGCTCCCGTCGATCTCTTCCGGCGGGATCGTGACTGCCGCGGTCATATCCCGGCAGCGCGAAAGCAGGGTGGTCAGGATCCGGTACTGCACCGAAGTAAAGCCGGTAAAGCCGTCCAGATAAATATGATCGGCCCGGCCCACGTCTGTCAGCGGAAGGAGCCTCGCCAGTCTCGGCATGGTTTCCTCGGCCGTTGCCTGCTCCTTTCCCAGCCGGGTACGGAAATCTTCGTAGATCTGGCTGAGTTCGTACAGTTTCTGCCGCAGAAGCGGCGTAAAAGCGCTTTCTTCGCTCAGTTCCTGAAGCCGCTCTGGGGAGATATCATTCATGTCCCATTCCGCAAACAGACTGCCCAGCTTCATGAGAAACCCGGGTCTCGCGGTCAGGTTCTTATATACGATCAGCCGTTCCGTACAGCTGCGGGCGGACAGCGCCAGCAGCATGGCACGGGAAGTCGCGGACAGTACGTTTTTCGATTCCGCATTCAGCTCTCGGAAGACTCTTGTCGCAAGCCTGTCAAAGCTGAGCGCTTCCACATTGAGAAGCGCATGCCGGGGATGCAGCTCCACCAGCCTGCGCTGCGTCTGAAAGCAGAACTGTTCCGGCACCAGAAGCAGGTAGCTTTCCGAAGGGTTCTCGACTGCCTCCCGGATCAGATTTTCCAGTAATTCGGTTGTTTTCCCGCTGCCAGCGGCACCGGGCAGGATCGTCAAAGCCATGGTATCCTCTCAATCCAGCAGGAATTCCGACAGAAGGCGGTTGCTGACGTCAATGCCGTCATCGGTCAGGAAGATCCTTCCCTTTTCCTGGGCCACATATCCCTGCCTGAAATAGGAAAGCAGGGTCCTCTCATAGGCGCGCGGCATGCTCTCCCCGAAGCGTTTTTTGAAATCTTCGCGGGAGATCCCCCGCGACGTCCGAAGGCCCAGGAACATATATTCCTCCATCTGTTCTTTTACGGAAAGAGGCGGGACAGCCTTGAAGGCATTGTATGCATTTCTCGCATGTGTCCGGTAGCCTTCCGTATCCGACGGGTTGGAAAAGCGGCGTCCGTCCACGTAGGAAGCCGCAGCCTGTCCGAAGCCGACATATTCGCCTCCGGTCCAGTAGGTCATATTATGACGGCTCTCAAAGCCTTTTTTGGCGTAATTGGAAAATTCGTAGCGGGTATAGCCGCGCTCCGCCAGAAAGCTTTTCGTATAGCGGTACATCTCCCTGTCCAGTTCTTCCCCAGGCAGATAGATGCGGCCCTGCGGCTTGCTGTAGGTTTCGTAAAAAGGGGTTCCCTCTTCGATGATCAGAGAATAGGCCGAGATATGTTCCGGCTCCAGATCAGCCACGGTCCGTAAGGTAGCCGACCACTTTTCCATATTCTGCCGAGGCAGACCACTCATCAGGTCGACGTTGATATTGCCGAAGCCGATCTTCCGGGCCGTTTCGTAGTTTTCCAGAAAATCCTGATAGCTGTGGATGCGGCCCAGCGTTTTCAGTTCAAACTCATGAATGCTCTGCAGGCCGATGCTGAGCCGGTTGATCCCGATATCCTTATAGGCGGCCAGCTTGCCTTCCGTCAGCGTTCCCGGATTGGCTTCCAGGGTGATCTCGGCGTCCTCCGCGAATTCATACTGGCTGCGGAGCAGGTCCATGACCTGGCGGATATAGAGAGGGGCGATCAGGGACGGCGTCCCGCCGCCGAAAAAGACGGACTGCACGAAGTGGAGGCTTGCCAGCGCTTCAAAGCTGCGGATCTCCTTTAACAGGATCCGCATATAATAGGCGATCTCCTCCGGGCCGGCCGGTCCGGAGGCAAAATCACAGTACAGACATTTTTTCACGCAGAAAGGGATGTGTACATAAACCGCGAGTGGGCTTTTTTCGATCATCGGCATCTCCTTTCAGGGCGGCATTCTTCGGCGGTCAGTTGTCCTGATCCAGCTTCAGAACGCTCATAAAGGCCTTCTGCGGCACCTCGACGTTGCCAATCTGCCTCATCCGTTTCTTGCCTTCCTTCTGCTTTTCCAGCAGCTTCTTCTTCCGGGTGATATCCCCGCCGTAGCACTTGGCCAGGACGTCCTTGCGTACCGCCTTTACCGTCTCGCGGGCGATGATCTTGCTTCCGATCGCCGCCTGGATAGGAATTTCGAACAGATGGCGCGGGATCTCCTCTTTCAGCCGCTCGCACATCTTCCTTCCCCGTTCATAGGCGGTGGATTCATGCACGATAAAGCTCAGGGCGTCCACTTCTTCCCGGTTGATCAGGATATCCAGCTTCACCAGTTTGGAGCGTACATAGCCCTTTAAGCTGTAATCCAGCGAGGCATAGCCGCGGGAGCGGCTCTTTAACGCGTCAAAGAAGTCATAGATGATTTCATTTAACGGCAGCTCGTATTTCAGAAGAGCCCGGGTGGATTCGATATACTCGGTGCTGACATAGACGCCGCGCCGTTCCTGGCAGAGCGTCATGATCGGTCCAATAAACTCCGTCGTTACCATGATCTCCGCGGAAACGACCGGCTCTTCCATATAATCGATCGACGAGGGATCCGGCAGGTTCGTCGGATTGGACAGATCAATGCATTCTCCCTTTACGGTATGCACTTTATAGACCACGCTCGGCGCGGTGGTGACCAGGTCCAGATTGTATTCGCGCTCCAGCCTTTCCTGAATGATCTCCAGATGGAGCAGTCCGAGAAAACCGCAGCGGAATCCGAAGCCCAGGGCTACCGAGGTTTCCGGCTCGTAGGTGAGCGAAGCATCGTTCAGCTGCAGGCGCTCCAGCGCGTCCCGTAGATCCGGATACTTGGCGCCGTCCGCCGGATACATGCCGCAGAACACCATGGACTGCACCTTTTTATAACCTGGCAGCGCTTTCCCGCAGGGATGCGCCGCATCCGTGATGGTATCGCCGACCCGGGTGTCCTTGACATTTTTGATGCTCGCGGTCAGATAACCGACCATGCCGGCAGATAAACGGTCGCAGGGAATCAGCTGTCCCGCACCGAAATACCCGACTTCGACAACGTCATACGCCGCGCCGGTCGCCATCATTTTTACGCGGCTCCCCTTCTCCACAAAACCGTCCACGACCCGGAAAAATACGACGACGCCGCGGTAGCTGTCATAGAAGGAGTCAAAGATCAGCGCCTTGAGCGGCGCACCGGGATCGCCCAGCGGGGCCGGGAGCTTATGTACGACCGCCTCCAGGACCTGGTCGATATTGATCCCGTTTTTGGCGGAGATCTGCGGCGCGTCATGGGCTTCCAGGCCGATCACGTCTTCGATCTCATCGATCACCCGGGCCGGATCCGCACTGGGCAGGTCGATCTTATTAATGACAGGGATGACCTCCAGATCGTTGTCCAGCGCCAGATATACATTGGCCAGGGTCTGGGCCTCGATCCCCTGCGCGGCGTCCACCACCAGCAGCGCACCGTCGCAGGCGGCAAGGCTCCGGGACACCTCATAGCTGAAGTCGACGTGGCCGGGGGTATCGATCAGATTCAGGATATACTCCTCTCCGTTCTTCGCCTTATAAACGGTGCGGACCGCCTGTGCCTTGATGGTAATGCCCCGTTCGCGTTCCAGATCCATATTATCCAGGACCTGGTCCTGCATCTCGCGCTGCGTCAGCAGGCCGGTCGTTTCGATGATCCGGTCCGCCAGCGTGGATTTGCCGTGGTCTATGTGAGCAATAATGCTGAAATTTCGAATGTGGTCCTGCGGAATCGCCATAGACACCTCTCCGTTTTGGGAATCGGCCGGATCCTTATCTGATCAGATCATCCAGCCGGTGAATGTTTTCTTTACTGAGCGGAAGCTCGCCCGCCTCCACTTTTTTTACGATCTCCACGATCCGGTCATTGATCGGGGTCGGTACGCCGACCTTCCGGCCCCAGGCACAGACGACGCCGTTGATCGCATCCACCTCGCAGGGCTTTTTCTTTTTGACGTCCTGCAGCATGGAGGGCTCGATCAGCCGGTGCTTTTTCATGGCGACCGGGATCAGAAGTTCGGCGATCTTCCGTTTGACCGGGTTCGTATAATAAAAGAGTTTTGTAATGTCCTTCCCCTGTACCGGCGCGAAGGTCACGCCGGCCGCCTGTCCGACGTCGATGCATTCCTTAATGCAGCGGACCGCGGCTTTTCTGCCTTCTTTCGATTCGGAAACGTCGCCGAAGCGCCCGTCCATTACCGTACCGAGCCCGGAGAAGGTAGCATTGATCAGGAGCTTGGACCAGCGTGCTCCCATCAGGTTCTGTTCCATTTCCACCGGGCACATCGTTTCCAGAAGACTTTTTACCAGTTTCAGTTTTTCCCCAGGAACGGCTTCCATAACGCCCATGTGGAAGGACAGGCTGTCCGGATCCGAGGTCATCTCGCATTCGCCGGGGGCTTTGAGCGTCGCGCCCCATTCCACCACGCAGCCCACCGTACGCGCCGCGCCGATGATCTCGGCGATCTCCGGTTCCGGCAGTCCGTTCTGCAGCGTCACCAGCACGCCGTCTTCCTTTAATTGAGGCTGGAGAGAGGTCACAACTTCCCGGTTATGAAGCTGCTTGGTCATCAGAAAGATGACGTCATACTTCCCGCTCATCTCCTCGGGAAGGAGGGCCGAGACCGGGACCTGCATCTGAACGGTCCCGCTGATCTTCGCCCCGTTTTCCTTCAGGGCAGCCACGTGAGCCCGGTTCCGATTGATCAGATCGACCGGGACGCCGCCCTTCGTCATATAGGCTCCCAGAACGGTTCCCAGGGAGCCGGCTCCGTATATCGCACAACGCATGATTATTCACTCCTTTATCCGGTATGCCGGACTTCTGCCCATGCGGCAGATTATTCTTTCAGGCCCAGTGCCTTCGGGACATATGCCTTGATATGGATCCCGTTTTCTTCATACTCTTCCGCAATCACGGACCCGTACTTTCGGATCTGCCCTACGGTACCGGCTTCCTGATAGGAAAAGACACGGTCGATATAGATCTTCTGTGCCTTCAGGACTTCGGAGAGAACTTCCGTCAGCCGTTCCAGCCCTTCACCGGTCAGGGCTGAGATCCGCAGCGTTTCGTCAGCCACCGCATCGTATAAGAGGGCATCTCCGAGGGGCCTGTCGCATTTGTTGAATACCGTGATGACCGGTTTATTCTCCACCTGCAGGTCTTTTAACGTCGCGTAGACCGTCTCCATCTGCTGTTTGAACTGCGGATTCGAGGCGTCCACCACATGCAGGATTACATCCGCGTAGCGGGATTCCTCCAGCGTGCTCTTAAAAGCGTCGATCAGATGGTGGGGCAGCTTGCGGATAAAACCGACGGTATCCGTTAAAAGCACGGTTTCGCCGCCCGGCAGCGCCAGGCTCCGGGTCGTCGGATCCAGGGTGGCAAAGAGTTTGTCTTCCGCCAGGATGTCCGCGCCGGTCAGCTTGTTTAACAGGGTGGATTTTCCCGCGTTGGTATAGCCCACGACCGCAATGACCGGGACCTGTGATTTCTGTCTTTTTTCCCGCTGCTGTTCACGGTGCCGGACGACCTCCGCCAAATCCGCCTTCAGCTGGGATATACGGGTATGAATGGCCCGGCGGTCCGATTCCAGCTTGCTTTCCCCGGGACCGCGGGTCCCGATGCCGCCGCCCAGGCGGGACAGGGCGGTCCCCTTCCCCGTAAGGCGCGTCGCCCGGTAGCGAAGCTGGGCCAGTTCAATCTGGATCTTGCCTTCCTTCGTGGCGGCCCGCCCAGCAAAGATATCCAGAATCAGGAGGCTCCGGTCCAGAACCTTCGTATCCAGAATATCCGCCATATTGCGCATCTGGGCCGGCGTCAGCTCATCGTCGCAGATCACGGCGTCCGCTTCCAGCTCGCGGATGCGTTCCTTTAATTCTTCCAGTTTCCCGGAGCCCAGATAGGTCCCCGGATGCGGGTGCTCCCGGGACTGTACGAACAGTTCCAGCACTTCTGCGCCGGCGGTATCCGCCAGCTGCGCCAGCTCCTCCAACGAAGCGACGGCAGCATCCACGTCATCTTCGGCGATCCCGACCAGGATCAGTTTTTCTTTTTTCTCTTCTGTGGTTATCATTTATTTCCTGCTGAATCCCGCGAGCAGCAGTTCCACTGCTACGGCGTCTTCCAGATTTCCGCTTTTGACCGCCAGATCATATTCCGCGCAGCGCGCCAGACGTTCTTTCAGTTCGGCTTCACTGAAGCGCCTGGCCTGCCGGCTGTACATTCCGACGGCAAAGGGGCGGATCCCCAGTTCTTCGGCGATCGCGTTCTGCGATAAGCCGTTCGTGCTTAATTCTTTGATCTGCAGCAGACGGTTGACCTGCTGTGTGATCAGATACAGGATCCGCATCGGCGGTTCCTTTAGGCTTCTCAGGTCCTCATACAGTTCAAAAGCTTCCTTCGGATATCCTGTCGCCATGGCGTCCAGCATATCGAAGACGCGGTTCTGTGCTGTCACCGTGGTGACGTTTTCCACGTCCTGCACACGGATCCCGTCCTTGTTCATACAATAAGCGATCAGTTTTTCCTGTTCGGTGATCATATGCCCGAGATCATCGCCGCAGCGGTCCACAAACAGGTCCAGCGCGTCTTCGGTGATCCGGCATCCGGCCTTGTGAAAGGCAGTGAGCGCGCTCTTCCTGAGATCGTTTTCCTTCAGGCGCGCGCACTCCGCGGCATAGCCGCAGCGGGTGATCGCCTTGTACAGGCGGCTGCGTTTATCGATCTCTTCCTCGACAAAAACCATGACCGTCGTTTCCGGCATCTCGGGCAGATAGTCCGCAAAAACGTCCCCGCCCTTTTTAAACAGGCCGGAGTTTTCCAGAACGATCAGCCGCCTGTCCGCAAAAAAAGGCAAAGTTTCCGCAATATCCCGGATCTCCGGGAATACGATCTCTCTGCCTTCACGGTAGGTATAGTTCATGGAATCGTCCCCGGTCAGTGCTTTCCGGAGCGCGTTCTTCGCATTCTGGCGCAGAAAAGCCTCAGGGCCGTAAATCAGATAGACCGGTTCAAAGGCATGATCCGAAATATCCTGTTTAAGCTTCTTCATAAGCCTTTACCTTTACGAGGCAGGCGCTGCCGTAATCCGGGAGCAGAAAGCTGGCGCTGCTGCCGTTTGCTTCGAAGTTTTTGCCCTGCAGCTTTTTGCACAGCGCTTTGAGGGCTTTATCGGCCGCCGCCGCTTCGAGGCACTGCTCCTGAATATAATCCCGGATCTCCGTCTTATCTTCCCGGCTCAGCCGGCCGGCCGGTGCCGAAACACTGGCGGTAAAGCGAAAGTTCATCTTATCTTCTCCTACTCCTGCAGTTTTTCGACAGCCGCGTCGATCAGTTCGTCCGCTTCGGTATCCGGATTATCGGCGAGGACGATATCCGGCGTCAGCCCGATCCCGTGAATGCTGCGGCCCAGCGGGGTAAAATAATGCTCGGTCGTGAGCTTTAAGGCGCCGCCGCCCGTCAGCTTGAAATAACTCTGTACGATGCCTTTTCCGAAGGTCTGCTCGCCCATGATCACAGCACGTCCGTAATCCTGCATGATGCCCGTGAAGACCTCGGAGGCGCTGGCGGAATACCCGTTGACGAGGACAGTCATCTTTCCCGTGAAAACAGGTTTATCCTGAGAATACTCTTTATATTCATTCCCGGCCTTGTCCTTCATGATAAAGATCAGCTCGCCTTTATCGATAAAATAATCCGCGATGCCCAGCACACTGTCCAGCAGTCCGCCGGGATTGCTGCGAAGATCAAAAACCAGTTCCTTTATCCCCTGGGAAGAAAGCTCATCCAGGGCTTTTTTCACCTGTTCGATCGATACCCGGTCAAATTCGGTGAGCTGGATATAGCCGACCGTGTCATTCAGCATCCGGCTGTATACCGTATCCACCTGGACGATGCGGCGCTCGATCACCATTTCCTCGTAGCTGTCGGCGGAAGGCCGGTAGACCTTTATCTTGACCTGCGTGCCTTCTTCTCCGCGGACCATGGAAACGATGCCGTCCAGATCCATCTGGGTAACGTCCGTATCATCCACGGCCACGATCTCGTCGCCGGATTTCATACCCTTGGTCAGCGCGTCGCCGCCGGAGAAGACACTCACGACCACCGTTTTCCCGGTATCGGCTTCCTGCATGACCGAGATCCCGATCCCGCAGTACGATCCGTCCGAAGACTCCAGCATATCTTCCCATTCTTTTTCATCCAGATACGCGGAATATACGTCGCCGGAGGCGTCGATATACGCCCGGAGCGCGGCATCCTCCATCTTATCGACGTCATATTCCAGGACCTGGTTCAGTTCGACCTTTTCGATGATCTCCGCAAACCGGTTCAGGAATTCATAATCATTCCGGTCTTTGGTCTCGTATTCGATATTGTTGATGACCTGCGTTTCTCCCGGTTCCGACAGCTTTTCCTTCAGCGTCCGGTAAATACCGGAAAAGCCAAAGCATAGCACCACAAAACCGAGGCCGGCTATGCCGATAAAGGTCAGCGCGCCGATCAGGAAACCTTTCCAGAACTGATTGCCTTTGTACTCATCCATCTGCCTGAACCTCCTATGCCTTCAGATGCCGCTTCATGGAAAGCAGGCTCCCCAGAAGGCCGATGCCGACACCCAGAATCAGGGCGGCGGGAATCGCCAGCTTCAACACCTCCGAGACCGGAAGGAAGCTGAAAATATGAGAAAAGGAAATGAGCTGCGTCCGTACGTTTTCCACCACGCGGGGGTAAAGGAAGCGGACCAGTACGAGCGGGATCGCCGCGCCGAGCAGGCCGATGATCACGCCTTCAATGATAAAGGGCGTCCGGATAAACCCGTTGGTCGCGCCGAGATACCGCTGGATCCGGATCTCCTCGCTGCGGGTCGAGATCGCCATGGCTACGCTGTTGCTGATCAGCGTGACCGCAACGGCCAGCAGGATCCCGCCGATGATCAGCGACGCCGCGCTCAGCACCCGGGCAAGATTCTGGAGCCCTTCCGTGACCACGTTGCTGTAGTTGACCCGGCGGACGCCCGGAATCGTTTCTATATATCTGGCAAAGGCCTGCTGCCGGCTGAGGTCGTTGACGAAGACCTCATAGGAAGCGGAATTGGCCAGCGGATTATCATCGGCAAAGCCTTCCGCAAGCTTCTCGTTGCCGTCAAAATAAACGCTTTTATAGTACTCCCAGGCCTCTTCAGCCGAGGTATATTTCATGCGGAGGACTTCCTCGTTGCGGGCGATCTCCTCCCCGATCTTCTTGATCTGATCCTCGCTTAAGCCCTCGTTAAAGAAAACGGTGATCCCGACGGTTTCCTCCGCGTCCTTCACGAAAGCGTTGATATTGATCATGATCGCGTAAGCCGAGATAAAGATAAAAATCATCGCGATCATCACGCAGAGGGAAAACAGGGAGTTGCCCGGATGGCGGAAGATGTTGCGGATCCCCTGCTTCAGCAGGAAGAAAAAGTTACGCATTGTCGTACCCTCCTTCCTGAATATCCCGGACAATCTCTCCGTCGTGCATCGTGATCACGCGCTTGCGGAAGCGGTTGACCATCTGCGCGTCATGCGTGACCATGATCACCGTGGTCCCGGTACTGTTGAAGCGCTGCAGCAGGTTGATGACCTCCTCGGAGTTGGCCGGATCGAGATTCCCGGTCGGCTCGTCGGCCAGCAGGTAAAACGGCCCGTTGACGACCGCACGCGCGATGGCGACCCGCTGCTGCTCTCCGCCGGAAAGCTGCGGCGGATAGCTTTTTGCCTTCTCTTCGAGGCCGATCATGGCCAAAAGCTTAGGGATCCGGCGGTGCATCGCCTTCGGGGAAGCCGAGACGATCCGCTGGGCATACGCGATGTTTTCATAAACCGAATAATCCTTCAGCAGCCGGAAATCCTGAAAGATCACACCGAAATGACGCCGGTACTGCGGCAGCTTCCGGCTGGGAAGCTTCGCCACGTCGATCCCGTCCACTGTGATCGTGCCGGAGGTCGGCTTTTCTTCTCCGAGGATCAGGCGGATCAGCGTGCTTTTCCCGGATCCGCTGTCCCCGATGATGAAAACGAATTCCCCGTCTTCGATCTTCAGGTTAATATCCTTCAGCGCATGACTGGTGGTCTCTTCGTTATAGATTTTATGAACGTGGCTGAATTCGATCATGCAATCCCCTCTGGCTGAAATCTTTCGGCATTTGTCTTAACTAATTTATTATACATGAAAACTGCCGAAATGAAAAGCCCTGATATTTTCAGGCTTCCGGAAGCTTTTCGATCCTGTCGTCAAAGACCTTGATCCGGCCTTCCTTATAAAGCCGGCCGGCCGCTCTTTTAAAGGCGGCTTTGCTGAGAGAAAGCTCTGCCTTGATCAGCGACGCGTCGCTCTTATCCCCGATCCCGAGGATCCCGCCGGCCATCTCCATATGCTGCAGGATCTTTTCCGCATCCTCATCCATCTGGGCATAGGCCTTGCGGCGCAGCGTCAGATTCAGCCTGCCGTCCGGTCTGCGCTTTGTCACGCGGGCCTCCACCGCCTGGCCGATCTCGAGCTTTTCGTACAGTTCCTGCTTCGGTATCAGGCCGAAATACCGGTCATCGACCGCCGTGAAAGCGCCGATCTCCTCATTGACCGCATAGATATGCCCTTTCACTTTATCTCCTGCCTGATAAGGAGAATCCGCCGAGAAGAACTTATCCACGTACATACTGGCTGCCAGACGATCGGATTTATCGATATAGAGCGTTACAAAGACCTTCTGTCCGGGCTTTAATTTCCCACGGGTCTCTTTATACGGGAGGAAAAGATCCCGCGGCAGTCCCCAGTCCAGAAAAGCGCCGATCTTCCCGACTTCCTTCACCTTCAGCGCCGCGAGGCCGCCTTTTTCCAGATACGGGCGGTCCGTCGTGGCGATCAGCCTGTCTTCCGAATCACGGTACAAAAAGACCGTGAGCAGGCTTCCCTTCTTCGTCCCCTCCGGGATATAACGGTTCGGGAGAAGAACGGTTTCTTCCGGCTCGCCCGCCGCGCACAGATACGCGCCGGCGTCAGCGAAGTGATCGACTTCCAGAACCTGTGTTTTTCCGAGATACAGCATAGCGTTCTTCCTTTTCTGCAATAAAAAAGCCCTTTTCGAAAAAGGGCTGAAGACCAGGGCTACAAGGATTCGAACCTTGAAATGACGGAGTCAGAGTCCGTTGCCTTACCGTTTGGCGATAGCCCTACGCAATTTCTGCGACGCAAGAGAGTATACAACATGTGCAGGCGGAATGCAAGTACTTTTTCAAAAATATTTTGCATCACAGGAACAGGCGGAAAATCCGCCCGTCCCTGTGTTTTGCCGGGAAATCCCGGCCCTGCAAAGCTTCCTTAGATGCCCAGCTCCGCCTTCATGGCCGCCAGTTCTTCGTCGACCTTGCTGTTGGACAGCGCTTCATAATACCGGGCTTCGGCCGCGATCGTTTCATCGATCGGCTCCATGGTCAGTTCGGCCATGGCATTGGCTTCATCAAGCTTCTTGTTGATCTTTTCTTCCGCACGGGCAAACGCATTGAGGGCGGCATCCGCTCTGTCGGCAGCGGTCGCGCCGGCGATCTCGTTCACCTTCTCCTGCGCCTTGGCGATCTTCATCTTGGCTTCCAGCGCGGCCTTGCGGCTCTGCAGGTTCTGCAGATCGGTCACCAGCTTGTCATGCATCTGGCGCATCTTCTGGGAATTGGAAGCGGCCACGTCATAGACCTGCTGCAGCGATTCGCCGACTTCTTCCAGAGACTGTTTCTTCTTGATAAAGATCTTGGCGTCGTTCTCGTTGCCGGCGGCCAGAGCGGCTTTTGCCAGGCCGGTATACTTTTCGATTTCTTCCTGATTGGCGATCAGGTTTCTCTTCGCCTTGGCTTCATCCGCCATCACGGAAGCCGTCTCGCGCTTTACCTGCGCCAGGTCCGCGGTCAGATCCTTCAGATACTGCTCGATCAGCTTTTCCGGATCTTCGGCCTTATCCAGCATGGCATTCACGTTCGACGTAATGATGTCCTTGAATCTTGATAAAATACCCATCGTTTTCTCCTTTTCGTGGCACTTCTATGGCAGGACCGACACACGGTCACTGTGCACGTTGTTTTTTGTTTCCCGGGCCTTCTTTTCCCGCAGGGCTTTCCGGTATTCCAGCGCGGCAACAGCCAGCATGGCAGCCGATACGATCACCAGAGCGCCGATCCATCCGGTCCGGCTTCTGACGGACATGATATCCCGCGCCGTCCGGGTAAACGCGTCCGAAAAGAACTGCTCGTCCGGTCCCCCGGGATAACTGTCAGTATTATAATAAAAAACACGGATATAGTCCAGCAAAATATCGCGCGCTTCGGAATCCATCACGGTTCCCGCGGCCGTTCCGCTTACGCAGCAGACCCGGTACGGCTCCGTATCGCCGGCATTCCGGTAAAACAGCAGGAGGGCGTGTCCCTCATCGGTAAACCGATCGTCGTAGATGCTCTGTACGGAGGCTGCCATCCGGGCTTCCGACATGATCTCCGACGCCCCCAGCGTATCCGTCAGATACAGGTACGGCTGCACGCCGGTCTTATCGTAAAAATACTTCATGCCCTTTTCCAGGACGCTTCGGCTTTTGATGAGCCCCAGATCATCCTGGTAATATCCCGTCTCGGAAACGGCTCCCTTATCCAGCTTCGTCCGGGTACGTGTCGACGGACTGATGTCTTCCGTTTCACGCAGCTGCCTTCCGCAGGAAACGGCGGCAAGCGCGACCGCTGCCGCCAGAAGGACAAGCGCGGCGATCCAGAGCCAGAAAGCCTGCTTTTCGGTACTCATCCCGACAACGGCATTCTTCAGGTCTTCTTTCCGGATACGCTGTTTTTTCTTATGTTTCTGAGCGGTCTTTTGGACCGTGCGTCCCATTTACTGATCCTCGCTGTCTGTCTGCACCAGTTTGCCGTCTCTCCAGATCCGCTCCAGATCGTACCACATCCGGTCTTCTTTGGAGAAGATGTTGACGATGACATCGTTATAGTCGAGCAGGACCCAGCGGCCGCCCCGCAGTCCTTCGCGGCTGCGGCAATCGACGCCGAGCTTGTTCATGGCTTCTTCCGCGGCGTCTACGAGCGCATCCACATGCGGCGTATTATTGCCGTGGGTAATGATAAAATAATCGGCCAGATCGGAGATCTCGCGGATATCGATCACGGTAATATCCTGCCCCTGCTTCTCTTCCAGCGCCTTTCGCAGCGCTTTCATCTGTTCTTCTGAAGTATAGTTCATTCTGACTCCTTACCGGTATTTATTCAACTTCTGATAATATTCCACCGCTTCCCGGGTGATCGGGTCGATGTCCTCGCCTCTCGATTCCAGATACCGTATCGTGCTTTCCCCGGCGAAGGCCACTGCCTGATCCAGATTCGTGTAGGCGATCCGCCTTGCTTTGTCCAGATCCACCATTTTCCCCCGGAACGGCTCCACATAGTCCGCCACATACAGGATCTTTTCCAGTTCCGTCATGCCGGGGCGGCCTGTCGTATGCCAGCGGATCGCGCTCAGTACTTCTTCATCTTCGATCCCGAAGCGGTGTCTCGCGTACTGCGCACCGGCCGGCGCGTGCCCCAGCGCATTTAAGGCATTGTTCTCGGTGCGTCCGCAGTCGTGCAGGAGACCCGCGAGCCTCGCCTTTTCCACCGGGACGTTCCGGTAGCCGTCCGCCAGCAGCATTGCCATATGCATCACGCCGAGGGAATGCCGCAGGCGCCGCGGCTTGAGCATCTGCTTCAGCTGGCTGTAAAACTCCATCTCCTGCGGCGTGGCGTCGCTCCGCTCCAGGATCTCGGTATCGCTCAGGTCATTCAGCGAGCGGTACAGGTGATGCTTCTGCATGTATTCGAAGACGCCCGGCGGGAGATCGTTCTGCATCAGCTTCCCTTCCGCATAGCCTTTTCTGATCTGGGTCGAGGATACCGGGATATTCTCCCAGGGGATAAAGCGGATATCCGCTCCGTAGTTTTCGCGGAGCTTCTGCGCGGTCTCCCGGAGCGTCAGATCCGACACCTGCTCCGTCCGGCCAGCCACCAGAAGGATGACCGAATTGCAGATGAGTTCGGGCTCCTCCCAGTACCGTAGATTATTCAGCGTATCCGCGCCTACCACATAGTACCAGGTCACTTCCGGGAAGACGGCATTTAGCTGCGCGAAGGTCCGGGAAGTATAGGTGGACCCGGGCTCGCTGCACTCCCATCCGGAAAACACAAAACGGTCCTGATCCGCGATCGCCAGCTTCACCATGGCCTCGCGGTGCCGTTTTTCCGCCCGCAGTCCCAGAACGGAGCGGTAATTGTTGGAGCCGGAGGGCATAAACCAGATCTCATCCAGATGCAGCGCGTTCAGCGCGGCCTGTCCGAGCTGAAAGTGACCGTTATGGATGGGGTCGAAATTCCCTCCGACGACGGCGATGTGTTTTCCTGTCCACGTCACGGCAGTTCTATCACTTTCTTTGTTTTGGAAGGACGGTAGAGAACGATCTTCCGTCCGATGACGGTCACGACCAGGGATCGGGTGCGGCCGGCCAGGGCTTCCGCAAGGTTCCGTATATCATCAAAGCAGTTTTTCAGCAGGGCGACCTTGACCAGTTCTCTGGCTTCCAGGGCTTCGCTGATCGCATTGCAGATTTCAGGGGTCAGTCCGGCTTTGCCGATCTGAAAAAGCGGGGTTTCCGCAGCGGCCAGTTTCATCAGATAACTGCGCTGTTTGCTGGTTAATTCTGTCATTCTTTTCCTTTCGGGGCGTCCGCAGAACCGCCCGGCATTCTGTTTCTGAAAAAGCATAGCACGCGGACCGTCAAAAAGCAAGGAAACGAATTTGATTTTTTCATGAAATAAAGTGTACCAGATATCCGTTTCGGTTGACCGCAGCCTCCCATATCTGGTATAATTCAATCAACTATGTTTTAGGAGGGTACTGTATGAGCTACGCAGATGAGCGATTCATCGCAACCTGTAAGGATATACTGGAAAACGGGGTTTGGGATACCGATTATACCGTGCGTCCGCACTGGGAAGACGGGACCCCCGCTCACACGATCAAAAAGTTCGGCGTGGTCAACCGCTACGATCTGAGCAAAGAATTTCCGCTGATGACCCTGCGCCGCACCTTCTATAAAAGCGCGCTGGATGAATTACTGTGGATCTGGCAGAAAAAATCCAACAACATTCACGATCTCGGCTCTCATGTCTGGGATTCCTGGGCTGACGAGAACGGCTCCATCGGCAAGGCCTACGGCTACCAGCTCGGCGTGAAGCATAAATATGCGGAAGGCATGTTCGACCAGGTGGACCGGATCCTGTACGATCTGAAAAACAACCCGAACAGCCGGCGTATCATGTCCAATCTGTACAATCATCACGATCTTTCTGAGATGGCCCTGTATCCCTGCGCGTATTCCATGACGTTCAACGTCTCCGGCCGCAAGCTGAATGCGATCCTCAATCAGCGCTCGCAGGACATGCTGGCCGCCAATGCCTGGAATGTCTGCCAGTATGCGATGCTGGTCATGATGATGGCCCAGGTCTCCGGTCTGGAGCCCGGCGAATTCGTTCACGTCATCGCCGACGCGCATATTTATGACCGCCATATCGAAGCGGTCGAGTATCTGCTGAAGCAGGAGCCTTTCCCGGCTCCGAAAGTGACACTGGATCCCACGGTCACCGATTTTTACGCCTTCACCAAGAATTCGTTTACAGTGGAAAACTACCAGTATCACGACTTCCCCTTCTCGATTCCGGTAGCCATCTGACATGAATGCCATCGTTGCTGTTTCTGAAGATTTCGGCATCGGGCGGGAAGGCGGTCTGCTTTTTCCGCTCCGCGAAGACATGCGGTATTTCCGCCGCAGGACGCTGGGAAAAACGCTGATCATCGGACGGAAGACCCTGGATTCTTTTCCGGGCGGCCGCCCCTTGCCGAACCGCCGGCACATCGTTTTCACCCGCGACCCGGCTTTTGAGCGGGAAGGCGTTACGGTCGTTCATGATCTTGCGGAGCTCGCCGAAGCAGTACGGGACATCCCGGAGGAAGAGCTCTTCGTTGCGGGCGGCGGGCAGATCTACCGGCTTCTTCTTCCGTACTGCCGGACGTTGTATGTTACCCGGGTAAAGGCGCAGGCCGAAGCCGAGGTTTTCTTCCCCGATCTGCGGGAGGATCCTTCGTTCCGCCTCATGAAGCGCTCGGCGCCGCTTTGCGAGAACGGGATCCGCTATTATTTCTGCGTATACGAACGGACCGATACACCGGCTTTGCTGTAAAACCTCAATGATTAAACGGAGGGCCAAAAGGATTTTCTTCTTCCGGCCCTCCGTTTTTTATGCTTCTGTATTATTCGTCTTTCTTCCCGTCTTTTTTCTTTTCTTCGCGGGCTTTCTTTCTGGCCTCCAGTTCCGCTTTCCTTTCTTTCCTGTCTTTGATCAGGATCATGGCGATCACTCCCGCGACCAGTCCGATCGGGATCAGCATCAGCCAATAAAGCTTGTTAATAAGATTGGCTATTTTTGAACTACTTTTACTGGTACTCCCGGACGGCGATGTCGTCTCCGCGGAAGCCTCTTCGGAGGGGGCATCTGTTGTCGGTTCCTCTGTCGTAATTTCCGAAGAAGTGTCCTCTTCCGTCTGGCTTTCGGTCTCTGTCTCGGTCTCAGTCAGTTCTTCGGTGGTCTCTTCTTCCGTCAGTTCTTCCGTCTCTTCGGTCGTTTCTTCTTCGGGCGTCTCAGAGGCTTCCGGTTCCGTAATCTCTTCGGTTTCCGTTTCAGGCGCTTCGGTCTGCGTCGTCGTCGGGGCGACCCAGGCAGTCGTGGTCGCTGGCGGGACCCAGGCGGTGGTCGTCGGGGCGACCCACTGCGTGGTCGGCGGGACCCACTGGGTGGTCGTCGTCGGCGCGATCCACTGGGTGGTCGTCTCTGCCGTAGTTTCTACCGGCAGTGTCTCTTCCGGTGTCGCGGATTCCTCCGTGGATTCCGGCAGCGTTTCTGCTTCCGGTTCCGTGGTCGTTTCTGTCTCGGAGGTCTCCTCCGTCTGGGTAGTCGCCGGTTCCTCGGAAGTACTCTCCGTCTCCTCCGGCGTTGTTGATTCTTCGGTTTCCGGCGGGATAGTGGCCGGTTCCGTTGTTTCCGGCACGGCTGTCGTATCTTCCGCGGAAGTGGTCGCTTCCGTCGTCTGCGGCGGCGTCGGAGCGAGTGTGATCAGTTCGATCGGTTCTGTCGGCTCTGTCGTGGCCTCTTCGGTTTCCGTCGTTTCCGCGGTGCTTTCCGTTACGGTCGCTTCTGTTTCCTCCGGGCCGTCGTTCGGAACGCCGGAGGCCTTGACCGGCCGGATCAGGCCGGAAAGAAGGATCAGCGCCCCCAGTATATAAAAAACCTTGTATCGGAATACTCTCATAGCAGCCTCCTGTTTTGTGACTTTACAAAACTCTTTGTATTATAATGACCCCGGGAGCCATCCGTCAAGCCTCGTTTTCATCCTTTGACAGTGCTTTTTTATTCTCTGTTTCTCTGACCGGCAATTCGCCGCCGTGGAAAAAGGCATACACGGTTTCCGCGGCGGCCCGGTTCATACCCGGGATATCGCTCAGAGTCTCCACATCGGCTGCTTTCAGCGCGTCGATACCCGGCAGAGCCTGAAGAAGCGCCTTTCTCCGGACCGGGCCGATCCCCGGAATATCGTCCAGAATGGAATGGATCTGCGCCTTTCCCCGAAGGCTCCGGTGATAATCGATGGCAAAGCGGTGTACTTCATCCTGGATGCGGGTGAGAAGCTGGAACAGCTCCGAGTGCGGTTCCACCGGAAGTTCCCGGTCCCGGAAGAGCAGGCCTCTTGTGCGGTGCCGATCGTCCTTTACCATACCGCAGACAGGAATAGCAAGCTGCATTTCCGCCAACATTTCCTGCGCAGCATGGACCTGGCCGATGCCGCCGTCCATCAGGATCAGATCCGGGAAGCGTACAAAAGAGTCGCCGCTTTCATATCCGCTCTCCCGCAGCATCTCCATTTCTTTCAGCCCGTGGCTGAAGCGCCGGTATAAGACCTCCGCCAGAGATGCCGTATCATTGACGCCTTCCACAAAACGGATCCGGAATTTCCGGTAATCATTCTTTCTGGGCCGTCCGTTCTCATAGACGACCATGGAGCCGACCGTCGCGAATCCGCTGATATGCGAGATATCATAGGATTCGATCCGCTCCAGCTTTTCCAGACCGAGAAGCTGTGCCAGTGCACGCTGCGCGCCGGCGGTCCGCTCTTCCTCGCGCCGGACCTGTTCTTTCTCCTGCCGCAGTTCTCTTTCGGCATTTTCCGCCGTGAGCTTCAGCAGGCCTTTCTTTTCTCCCCGTGCCGGCACTCGTATCACAGTCTTCCTTCCGCTGCGGGCCGAGAGCAGCCCTTCCAGCGCTTCCCGGTTTTCCGGCTCTTCTTCCACCAGGATCTCCCGCGGGATATACGGCGTTCCGCTGTAAAGCTGTCGGATCAGCTGAGAGAGGATCGCCGGCTTATCATCGTCGCCGGCCAGCTCCAGACGGCTGTGATCGCGGCCGATCATCCGTCCGCCGCGGATAAAGAACATCTCTGCCAGCCCTTCGCTTTCTTCGGCGGCGACGGCAATGATATCCCGGTCTTCGCCGTCGGTATCCGTGATCTTCTGCTTTTCGGAAAGCGTCCGGACCATTGCCGTCATATCGCGGTAGCGGATCGCTTCTTCAAAATTCAGCTCCGCGGAAGCGGCTTCCATTTTTTCTTTCAAATACTGCAGTACTTCACCGTATTCGCCCCGGAGAAAGCGCCTGGCCCGTTCCACATTTTCTGCATAGGCTTCCTGCGGCACGAGCCCGGTGCACGGTGCCGGGCAGCGGTGCATTTCAAAGTTGAGGCAGGGACGTTCCTTCCCGATCGTTTCCGGAAGCTTTATCTCACAGGTCCTCAGCTGAAAGAGCTGCTGGACGAGGCGCAGCGTCTGCCGGACAGCCGTCACATTGGTATACGGGCCGAAGTATTCGCAGCGATCCCGCCGGATCCTTCTGGCCAGCATGACCCGCGGATACATTTCCTGTACGGTCAGGCAGATGTACGGATAGGCTTTATCGTCCATCAGCAGCGTATTGTAGCGCGGCCGGTGCTCCTTAATCAGATTGCACTCCAGGATCAGCGCCTCGTTCTCCGAGCTGACCGTGATCGTCTCAAACCAGGCGATCTCCCGGATCATTTTCAGGATCTGCGGGCCGCGGTTTACGGTTTTCTGGAAATAGGACCGCACCCGGTGTTTCAGGCTCGTCGCTTTTCCGACATAGAGAATCTGCCCTTCCGCATCATGCATCAGGTAGACGCCCGGCTGATCGGGCAGTTTTTTCAGTTCTTCAGACAGATCAAACGTCATACCGGCTCCCGCGGATTTTTCTTTCCCGAAAACACAGAACAGATCGCTTCCGGTTTGTTTCAGTATATCAAATCCCGGTCGAATACACAAGTTGCCGGGTCGATAATGCGCCGGACACAAGAGGTCTTGCCAAAGTGAGAAAAATAAGGTATATTATTTCGGTAAAATTCCAGCGAATACAATAACTGTGATGAGGAAGCTGTATGTCAGATATCAATAACAATTTGCCTGCGGAGCCGTCGGAAGAAAAACTCCCCGCCGAACCGATCCCGGAAGAGATCGCCGGTTCCGCTGCGGAAAATCCAGCCGAATCTCTGCCCGGGGATACGCTTCCCGAAGAGTCCGTTCCTGAAGATTCTCTTTCCGAAGAATCGCTTTCTGCGGCGCAGGCTGACGATATTCCGGAAGAGGAAACCGGTTCCGTATCTGAAGAAAACGATGCGGATGAAGAAGCCGCTCCCGCAGAGGAAAATACTCCGGAGGAAGCCGAAGAAACTGCCTCCGAAGAGGAGGAGCCTCTGCCCCGCAGCGGAAGCCGGACCGGGCGGATCCTGATGTACGCTTTCTTTATCCTTCTTGCTTTTCTGGCGATCTATATGACCGCCTCGGCTATCTATGCTTCCAAGAGCGGGAAAAGCTTTGATCCTTTCGGCTTCCTCAAAGGCAGCAAGCCGACGCTTCCCCAGCTTCCGGTGGTTTCTATCGTTCCGACGCAGCCGACGACGCTGCCGACGCAGATCCCGGTGAACCCGGCCGATCTTTCCGAGGAATCCTTATCGGAGGCGGTCGAATCTCTGCTGACTTCCGAGCCGGTGCTTTCTTCGGAAGAAACCGTTCTTCCGGAAGACACCTCTTTCTCCGAGGAGGAAAGCTCCTCCGAAACAGAGGCTGTGACATCGGAAGAAAGCTCCGCGACCGAAGAGCCAACCACAGAAGAGATCACGACCGAAGAACTGACTTCGGAAGAAACGGAAGAACCGACCACGCCTTCCGAAACCCAGGATCCCCTGGATCTTCTGACTCATCTGAATGCCGCCGGCATGACGGAGGAAGAACTGGTCGGAACGCAGCTGATCGTGGTCCAGTCCTCCGATACGGCGGACTGCAAGCTGTATTTCTTCGAAAAAACGGAGGATGGCTGGACCGTATCTCCCGCCGTCAGTGCGACCAAGGGCGTACTCGGCCGGGGCGGCCTCAAGAAAGACAAACAGGAGGGCGACAACTGCACGCCGATCGGGTATTTCCTGCTCGGGCCGGCTTACGGCGCCGCGGAAAGCGCCCTGACCGCACTGGATTATCACCAGATCATCGATGGCGACGTATGGGTCACCGACCCTTCCTCCTCCCATTACAATCAGCTCTGCCGCCGGAATCAGGCGGACGCGGACTGGCAGGGCTGTGAGGACATGTACGCGCTGCTGCGATTCTATAAATACTGCATCCTGATCAACTATAATACCGATCCGGTCGTTCCGGGCGCCGGCAGCGCCATTTTCCTGCACGTACAGGACGATGTGGATACCTCCGGCTGCGTCAGCACCTCCGAGGCGATCATGTTCGCCATCTTCGGCTGGCTGGATCCCGCGAACGAACCGCATATACTGATTTACTGATATGAAAATGAAACCGATCACCCATCCGGTGCTGTTTTACGTTCTGAATTTTACCTGGGGGCTGCTGCTCAATATCGGCGGCCTTCTTGCGGCGCTTGTCATGCTCGTCAGCGGCCATAAACCGCACCGCTGGGGTCCCTGCTTCTATTTTGAAGCCGGGGAAAACTGGGGCGGCTGCGAATGGGGGATCTTTTTTATCACCAATAAAAATCCCAGTATCCGCATCCGCAATCATGAAATGGGCCACGCGATGCAGAATTGTTATCTCGGGCCGATCATGCCTTTCCTCATATGCTTTCCTTCCACGATCCGCTACTGGACCAGGCGGGTGGAGGAAGACGTCATGAAAAAGGAGCTCAAAACCTCCTATGACAGCATCTGGTTTGAAGGGCAGGCGACCCGCCTCGGCTATGCATACTGGGAAGAACTGCGGAGAAAATCCGCGGCTGTCAATCCGGACGATACAGAATAATCGAAAAACGCAGAAAGGAGGCCGGCCCATGCCGCGAACAGGCGTACATATTCAGGTCCGCGGCGTGGTACAGGGCGTCGGCTTTAGGCCTTTCATTCATAAGCAGATCACGGATCATACGCTCTGCGGCACCATCCGCAACACCTCGGAGGGAGTCGAGATGGAGATCGAGGGCGAAGAATCCGCGGTCCGTCTTTTTATTAAGGAACTGAAGAGCCGCGCTCCCGCCCTGGCCGTGATCCGTGAAGTTTCTGCCGAATATTACACAGATTTAAAAAACTTTATAGATTTTCAGATCATCCCGAGCCGGGTGCTTCCGATGCGGAACACCCTGATCTCACCGGATGTCGCTCTCTGCGACGACTGCCGGCGGGAGCTGTTTGATCCGTCCGACCGCCGTTTCCGCTATCCGTTTATCAACTGCACCAACTGCGGGCCGCGATTTACGATCATCAAAGACGTGCCTTATGACAGGCCCCTGACGACCATGGGCCGTTTTGCGATGTGCGAAAGCTGCGAAGCGGAGTACCATACCATCACCGACCGCCGTTATCACGCCCAACCGGTCTGCTGCCCCGACTGCGGCCCTCAGCTTGAATACTATGGAAGCGATGCGGCTTCCCCTGCCGCGTCAGGTGAGGAAGCCCTGGCAAAGGCGATCGATCTGTTAAACCGCGGCGGTATCCTGGCCGTAAAAGGGCTCGGCGGCATCCATCTGGCCTGCCGGATCGACGATCCTTCCATCGCGCAGACGCTTCGCCGCCGCAAGCAGCGGGACGAAAAGCCTTTTGCCGTTATGTGCCGCGATCTTGACACGGTCAGGAAATACTGTATCGTGAGTCCTGATGAAGAGGCGATCCTCTGCGGCCACACCCGTCCGATCGTGCTTCTCCGGAAAAAAGAGAAAACCGCTCTTCTTTCCATCAGCGACAATCACCGTATCGGCGTCATGCTGCCTTACACCCCGCTCCACGAGCTTCTCCTTTCGGACGGGCCGGATTGCCTCATCATGACCAGCGCGAACCTTTCCGACGAGCCGATCCTTTATCAGAATGAGGAAGCGCTGACGGCTCTTTCCGGAATCGCGGACGGCTTCCTTCTGCATAATCGGGATATCTTTGTCCGCTGCGACGATTCCCTCTGCTGGGTCGCAGAAGGGAAAGAATACTTTGCCCGCCGCAGCCGCGGCTACGCACCTTTCCCGGTTACTGTCAAAGAACATTTTTCGCACACCGTTCTGGCCTGCGGCGCCGAACAGAAAGCCTCGTTTGCGATTTCGAAGGGAGACAATCTATTCCTGAGCCAGCATATCGGCGATCTGAAGAATATCGCGACGCTGCAGCATTACGAAAGCCAGATCCGTCACTTTGAACGGCTTTTCGACCTGAAGCCGGCTGCGCTTGCCTGCGACCTGCATCCGGATTATTTATCCACCGAATACGCGCAGGGCCGCGCTGCCAAAGACGCGCTGCCGCTGATCCCGGTGCAGCATCATCACGCCCACCTGGTCTCCTGCCTGGTCGATCATGACCGGCAGGGCCCGGCACTCGGCATCATCTGGGACGGAACCGGGTACGGCACCGACGGGACGGTCTGGGGCGGAGAATTCCTGCTCGGCGACGCTGACGGCTTCGAAAGAGCCGCTTCTCTCCGGCCCTTCCGCCTTCCGGGCGGAGACCGCTGCACAGAAGAGATCTGGCGGATCGCCGCCTCCCTGATTTTGGACGCGCTCAGCTGGAATGAAACGCCGCAGGCCGATGAGCTGCTGGAAGACCAGCTTGCCAAAGAAGAACGCCGGAACGCGCTGCAGAAATCCCTGTCGGGGCTTACCGATCCGGCCCGGCTCGCGCAGCTTACCGCCCAGCTGAACGCATCTCTCAACTGCCCGCGCACCACCAGCATGGGCCGCCTCTTTGACGGCGTCTCGGCGATTCTGGGCATCCGGAGCGAGGCCGGCTATGAAGGACAGGCTGCCATTTTGCTGGAGGCGGCCGCCGATGAGAAGGAAGACGGCGTATTCCCGTATCAGATCCTTTCCGGAGAAGGCCGTCTGCTCCTGGACGAGCGTCCGCTGGTCACCGTTCTCTGCGTAGCGCTTCAGCGCGGCTGCGCAGTAGCTTCACCGCAGCTGGCCGCCCGTTTTATGAATACCCTGGTCCGGATGGCTGCGGACTGTGCCGGCCGGATCCGGAAAGAAAGCGGCATCGAAACCGCCGCCCTGTCCGGCGGCTGCATGCAGAATCAGTACCTTTTGAAACATCTGACCGATACGCTTTCTTCGGAGAGCTTTACCGTCCTTCATCATGAAAGGCTTTCCTGCAATGACGAAGGGATCGCGGCCGGCCAGCTGGCCGTAGCCGAAGCATGGCTGAAGAAAGCCGGATTATAATATCGAACGGAGTCATTATGTGCCTTGCAGTTCCTTTGAAAATTACGCAGATTAACGGAGCGGACGCCGTCGGAGAGCGCGACGGCATCCGCCGGAACATCCGGGTCGACTTTATCCGTGAGCCGAAGATCGGCGACTATGTGATGGTCCATGCGGGCTTCGCCATCGAACGGATCCGGCCGGAAGAAGCCGAATCCGACTGGGAAGCCGCGCGGGAGGTGGAAGCTGAGCTCGCGGCGCTGTACGCGGAGGAAGGCCATGGCTGATACCATCCATGAGAAATCTGTTCCGGCTGTCCTGGAAGAACTGAAATCCATGCGTTTTGAAAACGTCCGACTGATGGAGGTCTGCGGAACGCATACGATGGAGATTGCCCGGGCCGGGATCAAACGGCTCCTTCCCGAAGGCGTCACACTTCTTTCCGGCCCCGGCTGCCCCGTCTGCGTAACGCCGCCGGAAGCCATCGATCTGTTCCTGGAACTGTCTGAAAATGCGTCCGTGATGATCACCAGCTACGGGGATATGCTCCGCGTTCCGGGATCCCGGCGCGGCGACACCCTGCTCCGCCGCCGGGTAGGCGGCGCTTCGGTCCGGATCGTGTACTCCCCGATGGACGCCCTGCAGCTGGCGGAAACGCATCCGGAGAAAGAGATCGTATTTCTCGGCGTCGGCTTCGAAACGACCGCGCCGGGTACGGCTGCGGCGATTCTCTCCGCAAAGGAACGCGGCCTGAAAAACTTTACGGTCCTGCCGCTTATGCGCGCTGTCGAACCGGCGCTGCGCACTCTTCTGTCCGCGGACGATTTCAGCATCCACGGTTTTTTATGTCCCGGCCACGTCGCCGTGATCACCGGGGAAAAGGGATTCCGCTTCCTGCCCGAAGAGTATGGGATCCCGGCGGTGATCAGCGGTTTCGAGCCCGGCGATATCCTCCGCTCCCTGCTCCTGCTTTTACGGCAGATCCGTGACGGGGAAGCCCGGCTGGAAAACACCTACGGAAGGCTGGTATCCCCGGAAGGGAACGCCCTGGCCCGTGATATGATGGAACAAGTCCTTGAGCCGATGGATGCGCTCTGGCGGGGACTCGGCCTGATTCCCGGCAGCGCCTGGGGGATCCGCCGTGAATTTGCCGATTTCGATGCGTCCGTCCGTTTCGGCCTTTCTTTCCCGGCAAAGTCCGCACCAACACCCTGCCGCTGCGGCGACGTCATCAGCGGACGCCTTGCGCCGCAGGCCTGCCCGCTTTTCGGAAGCGCCTGTACGCCGGAGGATCCTTTCGGCCCCTGCATGGTATCCGGAGAAGGCTCCTGCGCCGCCGCATATAAATATCAATAATCATTCGGAGTATATATCATGTTGGAACCTACTATCAGTCTGGATTACGGCAGCGGCGGAAAAAAAACCGCGGCGCTGATCGAGGAAATGATCGTTCCGCTCTTTAAAAATGATGCGTTGTGCGCGCTAGGTGACGGCGCGGTCCTTTCCGGCGCCGAAAAGATCGTTTTTTCCACCGACAGTTTTGTGATCCGGCCGATCTTCTTCCCCGGCGGCGATATCGGGAAGCTGGCCGTCTGCGGCACCGTGAACGATATTGCGATGGCCGGCGGCGAACCGAAATATCTGAGCCTTTCCCTGATCATAGAAGAAGGATTGCCGACAAAAGAGCTTCAGGCTGTTCTGGAAAACGCGGCCCGGACCGCGAAAAAGGCAAACGTACAGATCGTTACCGGAGATACCAAGGTGGTGGAAAAAGGCGGCTGTGACAAACTGATGATCAATACCACCGGCATCGGATTCCTGCGTCATCCCGGCCTTCATCCTTCGGCGATCCGGCCCGGCGACCGGGTGATCGTCTCCGGAACCATCGGGGATCACGGCGCCGCCGTCATGCTGGCCCGGGAACCGCTTCTGCTCCAAGGCGATCTGAAAAGCGACTGCGCGCCGCTTCATGAGATGGCAGCGGCCCTTTACGCGCTCGGTCCGGCACTCAGAGTGCTGCGGGATCCCACGCGCGGCGGCGCGGCGACCACGCTGAACGAATTTACCGAAGCCGGCAGCTTCGGCATCCTGCTTGCGGAAGAGGCTATTCCCGTCGCGCCGGCAGTCCGTACCAGCTGTGAGATCCTCGGTCTGGATCCCCTTTACTGCGCCAATGAAGGAAAGCTTCTGGCCGTGGTTTCCGCCGAAAAAGCGCAGGAAGCGCTGACCATGCTGAAACGTTTTCCGGAAGGAAAAGACGCCGCGGTCATCGGGGAAGCAACAGAGGAAAATCCCGGACGGGTCATCCTCCGTACGGAGTTCGGCGGGACGCGTATCCTGTCCAAACTGAGCGGAGCCCAGCTTCCCCGGATCTGCTGAGCTTATTTTCATAAATACGTAACATATTTAACTTTTCTATATGAAAAACAGGGAAAAATACTGTTATTTTATCCCTGTTTCTGTTATATTTAGATTTGGAATTTTATACGTAGAGGTATTTGTATGCAAGAGTACAAAAGAATCACCATTACGAAAGAGGAAGTCATCCCTCTTGCCGAAAAAATGCGTGCCGACGGCGTCACCCTGGCGATGATCCACGCGCATTTCGAGGACGACGGAAAGCCGGTGGTCTGCTATGAATATCAGGTCGGCACCGGGATCGAGTCCTACGCGGTCGAGGGAGAAAGCGTACTGCCCGATATCTCCCCCATCTATGATCTCGGTGCGGAATGGCCGGAGCGTGAGATCAACGAGCTGATGGGCCTTGTTTTTGAAGGCCTGGATACCTCCGAACGGCTTTTCCTGCCCGACACCATGTTTGAGGGCCAGGGGCACATTCTGGTCACGCCTATGGATAAGCTGATCCGGGAAGCGCACGGGGAGGTGGATGCACAATGAGCTATATCGTTCCGATCGGACCGTACCATCCCGCACTGGAGGAACCGGTCCACGCCAGACTGTTCGTCGAAGGCGAAGAGATCAAGGACGCCAAGGTGTATATCGGCTACAATCACCGCGGCATCGAAAAGCTGGCCCAGCAGAAAAACTACATCCAGACCCTTGTCATGGTAGAGCGCGTCTGCGGCATCTGCTCCCATTCGCATGCCTTCACCTATGCGATGGCCTGCGAAGCGATCGCAAAGATGAACGTGCCGAAGCGCGGCCAGTATATCCGCGTCATCGTCGCCGAGCTGGAGCGGCTGCATTCGCACTATCTGTGGCTGGGCATCGCCCTGCACCTGATCGGGCACGACTCGCTGTTCATGCACAGCTGGGACGACCGGGAAGCCATCATGGACATCCTGGAAGAGATCACCGGCAACCGCGTGAACTACGGCATGATCACCATCGGCGGCGCACGGCGCGATATTTCCGACGAGACCCGGAAGAATGTGCTGGAAATGCTCGACAAAATCGAGAAATCCATGAACGTGATCAAGGATATGCTGCTTTCCGACAAGACCGTCGCGCTGCGTACCCAGGGCGTCGGCATCCTGACGAAGGAAGATGCGATCCGTATCGGCGCCGTCGGGCCGCAGGCACGCGCCTCGAACTGGGCTATCGACGTCCGGAAAGACGCCCCGTATTCGAGCTACGAGGATTTCGATTTCAACGTAGCCGTCTGGGACAGCTGCGACGTTTTCAGCCGGGTCGTCATCCGTGTTCTGGAAAATTTCGAGAGCATAAAGATCATCCGCCAGGCGCTGGATATGCTTCCCTCCGGCCCCATCAATCTGGGCCTGAGCCGGATCCCGAAGATCCCGGCCGGGGAATACATGATCCGCTACGAAGCGCCGCGCGGACAGCTTTGCTACAAGGTTGTTTCGAACGGCGGCGAATTCAACAAGCGCGTCAGCATCCATGTGCCGACCTTCCGCAATGCGCCGACGGTCCCGACGATGCTGCGGGGCAATTCGGTCGCGGACGCCGGCCTGATCGTGGCTTCGATCGACCCGTGCTTCTCCTGCATGGACCGCTGAGATGCACGAGCTTTCCATTACCGAACACATTGTGGCTACGGTCCTTCCGATCGCGGAAAAAGCCGGGGCGAAGCGCATCCTCGAGATCCGCATGAAGATCGGCGCCTTATCCGGCGTGATCCCCTCCTGTGTGCAGACCTATCTGGATCTGATCACGCCGGGGACCATCGCGGAAGGAGTCCGGCTGATCTCCGAAGAGATCCCCGTCACGCTGCACTGCCGCAGCTGCGGGAAGGACGCCGCCGCCCGGCGCGGGCTCTACCTGTGTCCTCACTGCGGCAGCGACCGGATCACGGTGACCGGCGGCCATGAATACTATATCGAAGATCTAAAGGTTGAATAATTATCATTTAAGGAGGTACATCCTTGAAAAAAGCAAAGTTTCCCGCATTTTTGGTGACATGCCTGATCTGCTTTGTGTTCTGGCTGCTCATCACCGGGGAAATCAGCGGGCTTTTTGACGGAATCGACAGCGGCGACATCGAGATCCTGGTCGCCGGCGCGGCGGTCTCCATACTGGCCGCGCTGTTCTCCGCCCGCTTTTTCATCCATGAAAAAGCTTTCTACCTGCTGAACCCGCGGCGCTTTTTCTGCCTGCTGCTCTACTGCCTGATCATCTTCCCCTGGGAACTGATCAAGGCGAACGTAGATATGGCCTGCCGCGCCTTTGCGCCGAAGAAGAACCTGAAGCCCGGCATCGTAAAGATCCCTTCTGCCCTGACCAGTGAATACGGCCTGTCCATGCTGGCGAATTCCATCACCCTGACTCCCGGGACCATTACCATGGACATCGTGGAGGAGAACGGAAAGAACTGGTATTATATTCACTGGATCAACGCAGCCGAGCAGGATGCCGAAAAAGCCGGCGCGGCTATTAAAGGCACCATGGAAAAATGGATAAGGAGGATCTGGGAATGAAAGAGATCTTTCTCTATGCGGCGGTATGCTTTATCGTACTGGCCCTCACCCTCTTCTACCGTCTGATCAAGGGTCCCAGCGTAGTGGACCGGGCCGTCAGTGCCGACAGCATCGATATCTTAAGCGATATGGCGCTGATCCTGTTCGCCCTGTACAGCGGCCGCGGCATCTATCTGGATATCGCGCTGGTGACCGCCGTGTTGGGCTTTATCGGTTCCGTGCTGGTGGCCAGATATCTGGAGGGACGCTTATGATGATCGCAATTTATATTCTGATCGGCATCAGTCTCCTGTTTGCCTTCGCCGGCGTTGTGGGCATGCTGCGCATGCCGGATTCCTACAGCCGTATGCAGTCCAGTACCAATATCGCCACCCTCGGCGTGCTGGGCGTGATCATCGGCGGGATTCTTTACAGCGCCTGCATCCTGAAAGATGCCAACATGGCGATCAAGCTGGGCGTGATGGGCGTGTTCTATATCGTGACCGCCCCCATTTCCGGCCATGCGATCGCGAAAGCGGCCTACGCGCACGGCATCAAACCCTGTGAAAATACGGTCTGCGACCAGTTAAAGGAGGATCTGGAAGATGAAGCTTGATGCATTAACCGTTCTCAACACACTGGTTCTGCTCGGCATCCTGGCAAGTGCTTTTCTGGCGGCTTTCTCCAAAAAGATCCTGAGCGCCGTCATCGCGCTGGGCGTGACCGGTGTCTTTATGGCGCTGGAGTTCATTCTCCTGCAGGCGCCGGACGTCGCCATTGCGGAAGCGGCCGTCGGCGCAGTCCTCTCCACCGCGATTTTCGTGATCGCGGTCCGCAAAACGACAAAGAAGGAGGATGAGGAAGAATGAAAGCGAATAAGATCATTACCCTCTGCTCGTTAGCCGTTCTGCTCTTCGCCTCTGTATACGGGCTTGTCTATGCCTGGAAGAATCTGCCGACGACCTATGACGGGACAAAGACTGACGTACAGGAACTTTACAATAACCGCGAGAACGCATCCGAAGACAAGATCGCCGAAGCGGACGGCGCGGCAGCCGTAATTGTGAACAAAAACCTGAAAGAAGCCTATGCCGCCAACGACGTCGCCTCGATCGTTTTCGACTTCCGTGGCTATGACACGCTCGGCGAATCCTTTATCCTGCTGACAGCCATCGCGGGATCCTTCGTCATCGTAAGCCGCCTGAAAGATCACAGGAAGGAGGAAGACAGCCATGAAGTATAAGAAAGGCATCAATCAGCGCCATATCATCGTGAAATGCGCTGCGGATAAATTCCTCCCCTTTGCCCTGGTCTTCGGCATTTATATCATTCTGTTCGGGACCGTGAGCCCGGGCGGCGGCTTCCAGGGCGGCGTGATCGTGGCTTCGGCAGCCCTGCTCCTGTATCTGGGATACGGCTACAAGACCGCATCCAAAGCCTTAAATACCGAGGTGCTGCGCGTGAACGAATCACTCGGCACGACCTTCTACGTGCTGCTGGGCCTGGCCGGCATCTTTGCCGGTGCGGTTTTCTGCCGCAATATCTGGTACAATATCGGCCCGGTCGGGAATCTCATCAGCGCAGGCACCATTACCTTTATGGGATATGCCGTCGGCTACAAGGTCCTGTGCGGCGTCGCATTCCTGCTTCTTTTGATGCTGGGGCTGCTGGCTCCCGGCGGAGAGGAGGATGAGGCATGATCCTGTTCAATTACATCACTGCAGCCATTCTTCTGGTACTGGGCATGTATATCATCTGCACCCAGAAGAACCTCATCAAGATCGTGCTGGGCATGGGGATCGTAGATTACGGCGTGAACCTGCTGATCGTCAGCATCGGCTATAACGACGGCGGCAGCGCGCCGATCTATTCCTTCCCGGATCTGATCAACGGCGCGGTCCATCACTTTGTGGATCCGATCCCGCAGGCCCTGACCCTGACGAGCATCGTCATCGGCGCCTGCGTGGACGCCATGGCGCTTTCGTTAGTCATCATGATCTTCCGGAAATATCATTCCATCAACAGCGATGACGTAAGGAGGTTAAGAGGATGAGTTATATTCATTACCCCGTAATCTCCGTCATGGGTCTCTTCCTTGGCGCTTTCCTGGTCGAGATCTTCGGCAGCAAGAACAAGAAGGTCCGTTTCGGGATCACGCTTGTCTTTGTCACGCTGGCCACCGTTCTGACCTATCTGCTCATCAAGCCGGTCTTCTTCGATCAGGAGATCATCTCCTACTGGATGGGCGGCTGGAAGCCCGAGGCCGGATACGCGATCGGCATCGGCTATGAGATCGACGGGCTGAGCCTGTTTTTCGGCCTGCTGATCGTCACGACCTTCTTCCTGAGCACGATCTACAGCTGGCGCTACATGGAGAAGGATCATCACCTGGGCCATTATTACACCCTGTTCCTGATGCTCTGCGGCGCGGTTCTGGGTCTCGTCTTCACCGGCGATATCTTCAACCTGTTCATCATGATCGAGATCATGACCTTTGCCGCGGTCGCCCTCACCGCCTTCCGGAACAACCGCGAAGGCGCGCTCGAAGCAGGCTTCAAGTATCTGGTCATCGGGTCGCTCGGATCCAGCTTTACGCTGGCCGGCGTCGCTATCCTGTATCTGTCCTGCCATACGCTGAACATGGCGCAGCTGGCTGCGCTGCTCAGTGAGAAAGGTCTGGACGGCCTGACCGGCTTCGCCTTCGCCCTGATGATCGCGGGCATGGGCGTCAAAAGCTTTATCGTGCCCTTCCATACCCCGGCGGCGGACGCCTACACCACGGCCCCGACTTCGATCTCCATGGTCTTTTCCGGTATGGTCAACAAAGCCGGCGTGTACGGGATGATCCGTCTGGTCTACGTCGTCTTCCGGGCCATGGGCCTTTCTTCCGTCCAGCTGCTTCTGGTGCTCTTCGGAACCGTGACCATGTTCGTGGGCGTGACCATGGCGCTGGCGCAGCACGATTTTAAACGGCTGCTGGCTTTCCACAGTATTTCTCAGATCGGTTATGTCCTGACGTCGATCGGCCTGGGCACGTACTTCGGTCTTTTCGGCGGCCTCTTCCACGCGATGAATCACACGCTGTTCAAAGGCCTGCTCTTCCTGACCGCCGGCGCGGTGCTCTATGCGACCGGGACGACGGATCTGGACAGACTTGGCGGCCTGGCCAAGAGAATGCCCCGCACCACCGCCTACTTCCTGGTCGGCGCGGCGGCCATCTCCGGGATCCCGCCTTTCAACGGCTTTGCCAGCAAGTGGATGATCTATCAGGCCACTTATGAAAAGGCTGTCTCCACCGGGAATATCGCATTCGCCTTCGTAACGGTGATCGCCCTGCTGGTCTCCGTCATGACGCTGGCCTCCTTCATTAAGGTCACGCAGGCTGTATTCTTCGGACAGTGCCCGCTGGCGCTTACGCAGACCAAAGAAGTTCCGTTCAGCATGCGCCTGCCGATGGCTATTCTCAGCCTGCTCTGCCTGGCCGGCGGCATCGGATACAACTATGTGATGAGCTACGTCTTATCACCTGCCGTTCACAGCGTAAGCAACGCGGTCGGTTATGTGGACGCCATGATGGGCAGCGGCTATGCGACTGCCCACAAAGTGACCATGCTTCAGTCCGAACCGGCAGCCTTAAGTGTCTGGAACCCGGTCATGTGGCTGCTGCTCTTCGTCGTGGTCCTGACCGCCGTTACCCTGGTGGCGCTGACCAGCGAAAAGCGCCGCGGCCCCGTCACGACCGGGCAGGAACAGATTCCGGACGGCAAATACGCGACCTTCTTCGGCGGCGAAAAAAGCGAGCATTCCCATGTGGCCGGCTCCGACCTGTTCTGGGGCTTCAAGAAGGACTGGAAAGGCTATTTCCGTGTGGCCGGCAATCTGCACTCCGGCAATGTCAATGACTACGCCGTATGGACGGTCGCTGCGACAGCGCTGATCACGCTGTTCGTCATGATCTTTATCGTATAGAGGAGGTCCGTATGCCTGATTTTATTCTGACATTCCTGAAAACAGCACTGCATGTTCTGATTTTCCCCGGCCTGCTCTTTGTTGCGATCGGCGGCCTGCTGCTGGCGGGTATCGACCGGAAGGTCCTGGCCCGGATGCAGCGGCGCATCGGCCCGCCCATCGTGCAGCCCTTCTTCGATTTCTTCAAGCTGATGGGGAAGGAAACCATTATCCCGAATGCGGCCAGACCTGCCATCTATAAGGCGGCGCCGCTGATCGGGACCGCTTCCCTGGCCATTATGATGCTGTTCTTCCCGCTCTTCGGCCATCAGGCCGCCTGGGGAAGCACGGCGGATCTGATCGTGATCCTGTATCTGATGACGATCCCGGCCGTCGCAATCATCGTGGGCGGCTCCGCCTCCGGCTCTCCTTTTGCCGGCATCGGGATCTCCCGTGAGATGGTTACGATGATGGCGTACGAGCTCCCGCTCGTCCTGGTGTTCCTGGCTGCGGCCAAAAAGGTCGGCGGAACCTCGCTTGTCTTCTCGCTGGATTCCATCACCGCCTGGCAGCAGGCGAACGGCTGTCTGCTCTTCCACTGGGCCATGATCCCCGCGGCGCTCGCGCTGCTCCTGGTCATTCCGGCGGAAGTCGGCACGCAGCCTTTCGACGTAGCCGAAGCCGAGACCGAGATCTGCGAAGGCCCGCTCATCGAATACAGCGGCGCTCCGCTTGCCATGTACAAGCTGAACACTGCGATGAAGATGTTCGTCATGACGGCGCTCTTTACTGTGCTGTTCCTCGGCGGGATCAACCTCGGCGGCGGCGTGCTCGGCTGGGTCCTCGGCGGCCTTCTTCTCTTCGCGATCTGCGCAGTCCTGACGATTCTGTGCATGACGCTGATCCATGCGGTGACGGCGCGTCTTAAGGTCGAGCACCTGTTCAAATTCTACTGGACCGTGGTAGCCGGGCTGGCCCTCGTCAGCCTTGTCCTGGTCTGGTTCGGACTGTAAGGAGGGTGAGATGTTTCAGAAACTGATCGCGAAAAGCATGATGAAATCTCCCTGGCTGTATCATATCAATACCGGCTCCTGCAACGGCTGTGATATTGAACTGGTGGCGTGCCTGACCCCGCGCTACGACGTGGAGCGCTACGGCTTTAAGCTGGCCGGCACCCCCCGGCACGCGGATATCGTCGTCGTCTCCGGCCCGATCACCACCCAGTCCAGAGACCGTCTGGTACGGACGCTGGAGCAGGTTCCCGAACCCCGCTGCGTCGTGAC
Organism: Lachnospiraceae bacterium; assembly: GCA_017394885.1. Classification (GTDB taxonomy): domain Bacteria; phylum Bacillota; class Clostridia; order Lachnospirales; family Lachnospiraceae; genus UBA6987. The sequence continues at coordinate 100,189 of JAFPWO010000022.1, forward strand.
CATCGGTTCCTGCCCGCAGAGCGGCAACGTCTTCAAGGGCAGCTATTCCATCGAAGGCCCGCTCGAAAAGTACTGTCACGTGGACGTGGCGATCGCCGGCTGCACGCCGAAGCCCGAAGCCATTATCGAAGGGCTGTATAAGGCGGCGCAGATCTTACAAAAGAAAAGGGAGGCGATGAAGTAATGTTTCCGTTTACGAAGGTTGCACTCTCCAATCTGTTTAAAAAGCCCAGCACGGTACCCTTCCCCAAGGTGAACGTGGATGCGAAGCCGAATTACCGCGGCCGTCTTTCCTACGATCCCGAGAAATGCGTCAACTGCGGCATGTGCATCAAGGTCTGCTCGCCCGGCGCGATCACCCGGACCGTGGAACCGGCCGAGGGCGGCGAGAATATCACCTATACCATCGATCTGACCAGCTGCACTTTCTGCGGGACCTGTTCCGATTTCTGCAGCACCAAAGCGATGACCCTGACCGAAGATTATCACATGGTCGCGGAAAACGCCGCGGATCTCCGTGTGACCGGGACCCGCTTCAAGGAGACGGTCAAGGGCCGCGTAACCATGGATCCGGAGAAGTGCATCTACTGCACGCTCTGCGCGCGGAACTGCCCGGAAGGCGCGCTGACCGTCGACCGCAAGGAAAAGATCTGGAAACTGGATGAAGAAGAATGCGTCAAGTGCGGACGCTGCATTGAAAAATGTCCGAAGCAGGCGCTTTCCTTCCAGGAGCCGAAGGAAGAAGGCGTGGTATTCGGCCAGGGCTGCGTATACTGCACGAAATGCGCCAGGCAGTGCCCGGTCGGGGCCATCACCGTGGACCGCCCGACAAAGACCTGGACAATCGACCGCGAAAAGTGCGTGCGCTGCGGCGTCTGCGTTTCCGGCTGCCCGATGAAGTGCCTTTCGATCGGTCCGATCGAGGAAGCAGCTTCCGTGAAGGAAGAAGCCCCGGCAGCGGAACCCGCTCCCGCGCCTGCGCCTGAACCTGCTCCTGCTCCCGAACCCGCTCCTGCGCCTGCCGCGGAAGAATCGAAGCCGGAAGTATCTTCTTCCGCTTCCAGTTCCGCTGAAGAGGATGTGAGCGGCATCGTCTGCAGCGACGCCTGCGTCTTCTGTACGAAATGTGCCCAGGTCTGCCCGATGGGGGCCATCACGGTCGACAGGGCGGCAAAGAGCTGGTCCATTGACCGGGATTCCTGCATTCTGTGCCAGTCGTGCCTGGGCAGCTGCCCGCGCAACGCGCTGAGCATGAAAGACTGATCCGGTAACTCCGGTCAAAAAAAGATCGGGGTCATTTCCCAAACGTGCTCATTCAAAATGAGACAGATGGGATCTGACCCCGATTATTTCTTTGTTTTAAACTATCTTACCGGATCCCCGTGCTTCCGAAGCCGCCGCGGTCTTCGCAGCCCAGCGTTTCCACTTCTTCAAATTCGAGCTGGGGCTGCTTTTTTATGATCCGGAACTGACAGATCCTGTCGCCGGCTTTCACCGTTACATCCCTCGTCGCCAGCATGGGGACGAACCATTCATCATGATCGCCGCAGTAGCTGCCGTCGACCACCCCGACGCCGTTGACCTGCAGCAGCCCGAAATTCTTAAAGGTACTGCTGCGCGGCGCCACATGGGCTTCATAGCCATCAGGGAGCTTTACCGCGATCCCCAACGGAATCAGCTTAAACTCTCCCTTCGCAAAGGAAACCTCCTCCGCGGACCGCAGATCGATCCAGTCGGATTTTCCTTCGATAGAACGCAGCGGTGTTTTCGGACCCCTTATATATCGGATCAGAAGCTTCTCCACGTGCCGCTCCTTCCTTTACCCGCGGATATCTTTCTTGCGGCGCAGTCTCTTCTTTAACGAATGATTCTGGAGGAAAAGCAGTCCGATCAGGACCAGGGCGGCTACCAGAAGGATCAGGAGCGTCACATTCAGGATGGGACTGCCCTTCTGTTCTTTGCCTTCCTCTTCCGTATCCCCTTCCGTCTCCGGGAAACTGTTCACGCTGCGCGTGCGGGCCGTTTCGTTTTCGCTCTCGCTTTCCTCTCCCTGCCGGTTTTCCGAGGAAGGTTCCGCCGTAGACGGATGCGTCCAGTTCTCTTCGGTTACGGTCATCGTCACGGGGAAGCGGACCAGGTCCACGCCGCCCAGACTCATCGTCCCGACGAATTTTCCGTTTTCGATCGTCAGATCCGTATTCCAGTCATAGGAACGGTAGGTATTCGGCACGAGCAGGGCGGCGCCGGTGATCACTTCCGCGTCTCCCGCCGTAAACAGGACCTTGCTGTCCACGCCTTTGACCGGGTCGGAAAGCTGCGCCTCCATGGTCCCGTCAGTACCGAAGGTCGGCACGTCGATCAGAGAGTAATTGTTAAACCCGTAATCCAGCAGCGCCTTGACGTCCTGATACGCCAGTTCCGTCGTGTCCGCGTGGAAGGTCACGCAGATCAGGTCCAGATTTCCGTCCGTCGCGTACACCGCACGGGTAAACATCGAATCACTGGTATAACCGGTCTTTCCGCACACCACGCGCCAGTCGTAATAGGGGCTGTCATCCTGCAGCACGCCGTAGTTGTGATGACAGCTGATCTCATGGCCTTCCGCGTCGGAAAAGACATAATCCTTCGTACCGGCTATGACGCGGTAGTCGTCGTTTTCTATCGCACCCCAGAGGATCTTGGTCATATCGTAGGCCGTGGTCAGGTGCGCGTCGTCGTTTAAGCCGTGCGGATTGGTAAAGGTCGTATTCAAGGTGCCGAGTTCCTGGGCCCTGGCGTTCATCCGGCCGGCAAAGCCCTCCAGCGAGCCGTCAATCTTCTGCGCCAGCGCGTAGCCGACGGTATTCACCGAATCCAGGCAGAGCGCATACAGGCCGTCCCTCACCGTGAACTTCTGCCCTTCGTAAAAACGTCCCTGCGAGTCGGCGCCGCCCCAGACCAGGTCGGTCACGGATTCATGGGTGATCAGCAGTTCATCGTCAAAGCTGCAGGTCTCCAGTGTCAGGAGAGCCGTCATGATCTTGGTGATACTGGCCGGGAACATCCGCTGATGCATGTTTTTCTTATAGAGAATGACCCCGGAATTCAGCTCCACCAGGATCGCCGTGTCGGAATTGACCGTCGGCGGAGAAGGCGGAACATAGCCGGCCGGTTCCACGATCGCGTGATCTTCCCGCCCGAATTTTGTCTGGGCGGAAACAGGCGTATGCCAGCAGCTGACAAAGAGGACGAATGTCAGCAGAAATAGCATGGTTTTCTTTACTGTATGTCTCATAGCATCAATCCTTCGGCAGAGAGGAAGCGATCTCTTCCAGTTCACAATTCGGGTAGTACTCCATGCGTCCCGTATCGGCATAGGCCGTCATTTCGGGATCCAGCGGAAGCTTCTTAAGGAGCGGGATCCCGTGGGCCCCAGCCCACTCTTCCAGCCTGCTCTCCCCGAAAAGCGGGATGATCTTTCCGCAGTCGGGACAGCGCAGGAAGCTGAAATTCTCCACGACGCCGAGCACCGGGATATGCATCATCTCCGCCATATGATACGCTTTGGCGACGATCATTTCCACCAGATTCTGCGGGGAGCTTACCAGGATCACGCCGTCCACCGGCAGGGACTGAAAGACGGTCAGGGCCACGTCGCCGGTTCCGGGCGGCATATCCACCAGCAGATAATCCAGTTCTCCCCAGACGACGTCGCTCCAGAACTGGCGGATCACGGAACCGAGCACCGGCCCGCGCCAGATCACCGGGGTATCTTCCGTCTCCAGGACCAGATTGATCGACATGACTTTAATGCCGGCCGCGCTTATGCCGGGCAGCATGACGGATTCGTTCTCCACGCCTTCGATCTCGTGCACGCCGAGCATGCGCGGAATCGAAGGGCCGGTCACATCCGCGTCCAGTATGCCAACGCGGTATCCCTGGCGGTTCAGATATACCGCCAGCATCGCGGTCACGGAAGATTTTCCGACGCCGCCCTTCCCGCTGATCACACCGATCACATGATGGATCCTGCTTCTGTCATTCATGGGAAAGCTGAAATCGACAGCGCCGCCGCGGGACGGGCAGCCTTCGCAGCTTTCCTTACTGCAGTTTGTATTGGAACATTCCTTTGCCATAACAGCCTCCGGGACAATACCGATTTTTAACTTATTTAGTATACCATAGGAGCGATCTTCTGTCACGGGTATTTAGCCTAATTTTGCAAAAACAATCCCGGGAAATTTCACAAAAAAAGAGGCGGGCTTAAAAGCCCGCCCCTCCGCAGATCCGAACCGATCAGTAAGCCGGATACCAATCATCGGCAGAATAACCGAAAATAAGGGACATCGCGATGTAAGGAAGCGCGTCTTCCATATTGTCGTCATACTGGATCTTGGTCGCATCCGGATCAGTCGCGCTCTTGAAGGAGAGCTCGTTGTTCAGCGTGCCGGCACTGGACGGATAGACCAGATTCGGGATTTCGGCAACGGTCATGCTGGAGCCGTCTTCGAATTCCAGATAGACTTCATAGGTTTCCGCGGCCGGACGGATGAAGAAGGCGAACAGATACAGGCCGCCCTTGCCGGGTTCCCATACGCTGAGCGGTTCGCCGTTGTCATCGACAGCCAGTTCAAAGCCGTTCTCAGCGTCACGCATCTTGCCGATCACGTTGCCGTACTGTTCGCGGTCGCCGCCGGTCTCATACAGATACAGGCCGGTGATGCCCAGTTCTTCTTCGGTCTTGTTCTTCAGTTCCAGGCCGATCTTGACATAACCCGGGTAGAAACCGTCCGCGGTACGGCCGAGAGCTTTCACTTCGTCCAGCTTTTCAACATCTTCGGCTTCTTCCTGCAGGCTGGCTTCCCACTTTTCGGGGTCCAGGCCCTTCTTGAAGGAGAACTCGAAGTTGTCTTTCACATCTTGCACCTGCCAGTTGATCTGCTGACCGTCTTCGGTCACGATCAGCCAGTTATACTGTTCAGCCTCCGGACGTACCAGATAGACATACTGCTCATAGTTGTTGTCTTCGCTCGGATTGTCCTTGTCGAGCCACGGCTCCTGCAGCAGGTTGGGACCGATCACGCCGCCATCCGGATAGAAGTAAGCGCCGACCAGCGTCACACCGGTCTTGTTCTTTAACTGGAACGGATGCGCCACATAGTTTTCCACGGCATATATTTTGTGGACATGCACCTGCGGGCCGTTGTACCAGTACAGGAAGCCTTCCAGTTCGACCATGTCGTCCACTTTCAGATTGGTGACCCCGGTGTAAGCATCGCTGCCCTCCGGGCATTCATCGGATTCAACGGTCAGGGTAAAAGGCAGCCCGTTCAGCTCTACGTTGAAGTACAGGTCGTTGTTCGCGCCAGCTTCTCCGGAGCCGTCCCAGTTATACAGGAAAGCGGCACCGTCATCATTGGCGGCAGTGACCTTCGCACCGCGGAGAATGACTCTCTGCGCCATAAACTGATCCGCGAAAGCAGAACCAAGCAGATCGCTCATGTCAATAGGAAGATCGATGTACGAGTCTTCATCTTCAAGTACGGTAAAGGTAGCATCCTTGATCTCGACCAGACCAGACCATTCGGTCTTGTAGCCTTTGACTTCGATCACGGTGCCTTCTGTCAGCTTGGCGGCTTCCTCTTCGGTCACATTCATGCGGTACAGGTAGTACGCGCCGTCCTTATCCGCCAGATAGACAGAGGTATTGCCGTAATCCGGCGCATACGCCGAGAACTGGACCGCGCCGCGGATCGTCACTTCAGTTTCCATCTCCGCTTCTCTGAACTGCGCAAAGGTCATGTAGCCCCGATCTTCTGCTTCCAGCTTATGCACGTGCATCTGCGGGCCGTTGTACCAGTACAGGAAGCCTTCCAGATTCAGCGTCTGTCCGACCGTAAGGCCGGTAACCGCCGTATAAACGTCGCTGCCTTCCGGGCATTCGTCGGATTCCACCGTCAGGGTATAGGTCTCGCCGCCGAGCTCTACATTGAAGTACAGGTCATTGTTGGAGCCTTCCGCACCGGAGCCGTCCCAGTTGTACAGGAACGCCGCGCCTTCTTCATTGGCCGGGGCTACGGTCGCGCCTTTCAGGACGACACGCTTGGACATATTGGCTTCATTGGCAAAATCTTCAGAAACATCCAGTGCTTCCGCTACGAAAGTCTCGCCTTCCACCACGGTAAATGTCGCATCTTTGATCTCTACTAGGCCGGACCATTCGGTCTTGTAGCCGGTGACCTCGATCATGGTGCCTTCCGTCAGCAGGGCCGCTTCTTCTTCGGTCACATTCATACGGTACAGATAGTACGCGCCGTCCTCATCCGCCAGGAACACCGAAGTGTTGTTATAGGCAGGGGCATAGGCGGAGAACTGAACCGCCGCGCGAACGGTGACTTCCGTTTCCATTTCCGCTGCCATGAACTCTTCGTAGCTCATGACGGTCTTCCCGGGCTCTTCGGTCGGAGCTTCGGTCGGTTCTTCCGTCGGAGTTTCGGTCGGGGCTTCCGTCGGCGCCTCGGTCGGGGCTTCCGTGGGAGCTTCTGTCGGAGCTTCCGTCGGAGCTTCGGTAGTCGCTTCCGGTTCTTTGGTGGCTTCCGGCGCCTGTGTGGTGGTCTCCGGAGCCGGTGCAGTCGTCTCGTTATTTGAGCCGCCGCACGCGGTCAGGGAGAAGATCATCACAAGAGCCAACACCAGTGCAAGTGTTTTTTTCATTGTTTTCCTCCTGATAAAAAATAACTTGTTTTATGCTCCGCAGAGCTTCCCGTTCTGGTTTCATGTTTATTGCTTCCGGAACTAAAATAGTATAACATATCAGCGCCGAAAATTCCACAGAAAGATATTATTTCATGTTTTATAATAGGACGGCCTGTTTTTCTCTTTCTCTTCTTCCGCCAGCGTTTTCATCTTTTTGCGGTAGATCAGGAGCGAAGCGAGCCCGCCGATGACGATCGCCGCAAAGAAAGGGGCCATCAGGGTAAAGACCATCAGACCGAAAGCGCCGAGGCTCCCCGAAAAGATCACCATGATCAGAAGGACGATCAGGAAGATAGCCCCCAGCCAGGCATATGCCTGCACCACCATTTCCGGCCGCTTCTTTGAGACGAAGGAGAAGCCGACACAGGGGATGCTTCCGACAAGGCCCGGGATCAGGATCTCGGCGGCATTCCTCGTCCAGACCGGCGTATCCTTTAAGGCCGTCTCGATCGGCTGGATCAGGAGCGAAAAGGCCGCGACATAAAGGACGATAAAAAACAGTGCCAGGGCAAAGGAATACAGAAGGGTCGCGCTCTTCGGCTTGCCTTCCTTCGTCAGAAAGATCGCCCGGGCCCAGCCGTCGACTTTTCTGGAAAAATTGGATGGATTCTTCTGTGCCATTCCGCTTATTTCGCATCGGCGTGCCACTTCGTCCAGTAAGCCTGGACATAGGTGCACTGCATGTAGATTTCTTCAAAATCCGGCGCAGTCAGATTGACCTCTTCCTTCGTCTTGTCATTCTTCGTATACTGGATATCGTCACGGACCGACCAGGAGCCTTTCTTGTCGAAGGACATATAACAGCCGGTCTCTCCCTCCGCGCCGCTCATGCAGTAAAGGACGAACAGCCGGGCCGCGGCCGGATTATCACAGCCGTTGACGATATAGGTATAGCAGCAGGCCTGAAAAGCGGTATACGGCTCCAGCCCTGTGACCCAGGCGGCATTCAGCTTATTGCTGAGCTTGCTCGCACTGGTGAGGCCCAGAGTCGGTCCGTTTAAGGATTCGTCGACTGCCTGCACGACCGCGTCGCCGTCCGCGAGCTCCGTCATACTCATCTGCGAGAAGCGGTAAAACAGTTCCACGCCGCCGTTATTTTCCGGCAGTTCCAGGATGCCGGGCACATTGACCAGCTTATCGTTGTACGTATAGACCAGCGGCTCGCCATACTGCTTTTCATACTGCTCGGCCACCTTATCGCCGTCGATGATCAGCTGCGTCCACAGCGCGGTATAGGAGGGGCCGGTGATGTCCTTGGTGTAGATCGTCCACTTCTGATCCGTAAACTTCCCGGTCGTTACGTCATAGCCTTCTACGATATCCCACCAGCTTTTGATGGGGCAGCCGTCCGGATACTTCTCGGTATTGTAATACCAGGGATTGAAGGTCGCATACAGCGGCAGGCCGTAGCGCAGCAGCTGCTTATCGATGTGTTCGCAGACCACCGTCGGATAGTACAGGGAGAGCATCCCGCCCAGCACCATATTATGGTAGATCTCGCCGGTATTGTCCTTGACCATCAGGACATCCGCGTTGACGTTTCCGGACTGGGCTTCCATCTCGATCTTCGTGGATACCTGGTCCGTATCCTGAGAAATGTATTCCACCTGAATGTCCGGAAAATCTTTGACGAACTTTCTGGCTGCGGTATTGGCGTCCGCCGTCGTGGCATAGATGCGGACCACACCGCCTTCTGCCTTTGCCTTTTCATAAAGCTCATCCATGGTCAGATCGGAGTATTCATCCTTCACGATCTGCCACTCTTCGTCCGCTTTGGTCTCGGCTGAGCTTTCTTTTCCGGTATTGTCTCCCGGAGCGCTCGTGCCGGATGACGTTTCCTTTTCACTGCCGCCGCAGGCCGTAAGGGCAAGCAGCATGATGAGAGACAGCAGCAATGCCGTTATCTTCTTCACTGGGGTACCTCCTCTTCTCAATCTTCTTCTGCGCCGGCTTTATGCTTCGTCTTCGCAAATTTGATCAGTCTTCCTGTTTCTTTATTATACACGTTCATGCGGGACGGATGCAAGCGGGCATAGACCTTCTGATCCATCTCATATTCCACGATACCGGTCTGGATGGCGAGGAATTCCACGCCCTTTACGGCCATCGTGATCAGGGTCTCGCTGCCGGCCGGCTGGTTGGCATAAACGTGCGCCTCGATGACATGCTTCTCATCCGGCTTTTCGGTGTGGATATCCACCAGCTCCGGCCGCAGGCCGATCACGACGTCGAACTCCCTGTTCTGCGGGCATTCTTCGTCCCGCTTCATCTTTTTCTCTTCAAATTCGAAATCGCCCACAGGGCTCGTGACCTTCAGCGTCTTCCCGTCAAAGAAGCCCTTGCCGTCGATGAAATTGATGCGCGGGTTGCCGATGAAATCGGCCGCCTGCAGGTCGATCGGATTGGTATAGAGGCCGAGCGGCGTGTCGATCTGCGAGATCTCGCCTTCTTTAAAGAGCGCAATCTTGGTCGACATGGTCAGCGCTTCGACCTGGTCGTGGGTCACATAGATGATCGTCGTCCCGGTCTCCTTGTGAAGGCGCTTGAGCTCCGCCCGCATGTCGATGCGGAGACGGGCGTCCAGATTGGACAGCGGCTCGTCCAAAAGCAGCAGCTTCGGGTTGGACGCGATCGCGCGGGCGATGGCCACGCGCTGTTGCTGGCCGCCGGAGAGCTCGTTCGGATAGCGGTCGCGGTACTCTTCGATCCGCATGGTCTTCAAAGCCCGCATGACGCGTTCCTCGATTTCCCCTTTCGAAAGCTTCGGCTTCTTCTGGATCTCCATACCGAAAGCCACGTTCTTATACACCGTCATATGCGGCCACAACGCGTAGCTCTGGAAGACCAGATTAAGGCCCCGCTTGCTGGGCTCTTCATAGAAGGCTTTTTCGCAGTCGATCACGGTCTTGTCATCGATCGTCATCGTGCCGTGCTGAGGTTTTTCCAGGCCGGAGATCACGCGCAGCGTCGTCGTTTTTCCGCAGCCGGAGGGGCCGAGCAGCGTCATAAAATCGCCGTCCTCGATCGTCAGGTTGATATCCCGAAGGACGTGGTTTTCTCCGTAAAATTTATCGATATGCTCTAAAACGATCTTGCTCATGGCAAATCTCCTTTACATGCTCTTGCTGACGTCGCCGCCCAGGCGGCCGGCAATACGGTTGGTCACTAAGATAAACAGAATGATCACGATGCAGATCGCGTCAGCGACCTGCGGCATGGCTTCCTTGGAATAGTCGAAAGACAGGAAGGACAGCGTGTAGTTTTCCGGCGTCATCAGGAGGGCGATCAGGTCGAGTTCCTTGGCGATGCTGATGAAGGTCAGCAGCAGGCCGGATAAGAAGCCGTTCTTGGCCAGCGGGATCACGACCCGGCCGATCCTTGTCCAGAACCCGGCGCCGTTGATATCCGCCGCTTCCTCCAGCTCCTGACTGATCTGCAGCATATTGGAGGAACCGGAGCGGGACGCGAACGGGAAGTGCTTGACGATGGAGACCAGCAGGATCAGGGCGAAGGTCCCGTAGAGCGAAGGGATCAGGCCGCCCAGCCGCGGCACGCTGAACATGGCGAAATAGATCGCGGAGAACGCGACGCCGGGCATGAGGTAAGGGATAAAGATCAGCTGCTCGGTCAGTTTGCCGTACCACTTGCCGCGGCCGCGGGTCGTGATATAGCCGAAGAACTGCCCGCAGAAAGCGGTGATCAGCGAAGCGATCAGGGAGAGCTTGACGGTATTGAGCGCCGCCCGGCCGAATTCGGAGTTCTGGAACAGGCCGTTCTGGGCAAAGGCGTCAAAGCGCGCGTCGCCTGTATATTTCGGGTCGGCCATATTGCCGATCCAGGCATAAAGCGTCAGGTTATCTTTTCCGTAGCCGCCGCCGGGCACGATCTGGAAGCTCTCCATGATCAGGACGAACAGCGGCATGCACATGGCTATGAACAGAAAGACGGTCATGAAGACCATGAGCGGCCATTTGGCTTTTCCGAGCGGGATCAGGTTGCTGCGCGTGCCCTTGCCGCCGATCGTGGCGTAGGATTTGCGCGTCCCGATCAGCTTCTGGTTGGCAAAGATCGTGCCGCTGGCCAGGAGGATCATCAGGATCGCCATCGCGTAGCCCGTTCCCTTCGGGTTCGCGCTGTTGTTCAGGAAATTCTTCATGCTGGTCGCCAGCACGTGATAGTTGATATAGCTGCCGAGTCTGGCCGCGACGCCGTAGGTCCCGAGGGATTTGGAGATGGTCATGATCGCCGCGGACAGGAAGGCGGGCAGCACGAGCGGCAGCGTGATCTTGCCCAGGATCTGCACTTTATTGGCGCCCTGGATCTCGCCCATCTCTTCAAGTTCCGAGTTGATGGAGCGGAGCGACCCTGACACCATAATATAGGAGAAAGCATAATAATGCATGCACATGACCAGGATGATGGCGAAGGGCCCGTAGGCCATCCAGTCCGGCACGGCGATGCCGAGGCCGGTGAGGAGGCCCGTGCTGCCGGATTTATCGTTCCGGAAGACGGACAGCCAGGCCAGCGCCTTGCACCAGGAAGGGATCATGTACGGGATCAGGATCAGCGCGCTTAAGACTTTCTTGCCGGGGATATCCGTGCGGACCATCAGCCACGCGATAAGCGACCCGAGCGGCACGGAAATGACGGTCGTAAAGAAGCCGATGATCAGTGAATGCCACAGCGGCGTCCAGAGGATCTCGTTGGCCAGCGCTTTGTTGAAAAGATACCACCAGTAATAAAGGGTAAACTCCCCTTCTTTGACATCTTTGATCAGATCGCTGCCGGCGGCGGCCCGCTTGATCATGCCGCGGAATACCTCGGTATAGCCGGCGGTAAAGGTGTTCTTGATCATGGTGACCAGCGGGATCACGATCAGGGCGATCAGGATCAGCAGCGTAAAGAATACGATCACGTTATAAGGGTTCGTGACCAGATTCAGGAACTGATTCTTCAGCCGCTCTTTCGAAAAAGGATACTTGATTTTTGTCTTTTTTCCTGACATCTTCTTTCCCCTTTCCTTACCGTCCCAGCTCGTCCTTCAGGATCGTATATACATCATAAATGTCCGTCACTTCATAATCCGGCGCAACATCGAACTTTCCGATATCTTTCTGCGGGGTCAGGAAGGAATTGATCTTGATGATCCTGCCGAATCCCAGTTTTCGCGGCCCGACCACGTCGCGGGACAGCGTATCTCCGACAAAAACCGCTTCTTCCGGAAGGCAGCCCGCCTGATGCAGGGCGATCCGGAAGATATTCGGATGCGGCTTGCGGTAGCCGACGATACTCGAAAGCGTGATCTCGTCAAAGTACTGCCGCACGCCGTATTTTTCCAGCGTGTCAAAAACCTGAAAGAGGCTGGCCGTGTTGCTGACCACGGCGACGTGCAGGCCCAGTTCTTTTAAGCCGGCCAGCATTTCGGCGCCGTGCTCCCGGAGCCTGCGGTCATAGTAGGTCGTTTCCCACATGTGCGCAATCTCTTCACTGCAGGCCATCAGCTTTTCCCGGTCAACGGGAATGCCCCGAAAGCCCCAGTCCGCCCAGATCTGTTCCGGCTTTAACTCCATCATGGTCCGTTCGGATTCTTTTTTGTATGCCAAAACCTGCGGACTGACGGCAGCCCACAGTGATTTGGCATCTTGAAAAGGCACTTCGATTCCGTGATCCTGCAAGATCCGGAAAAGCGCCTCTCCGGTGGCACGGTCGTTCTTTTCGTCAGAATAAAGATCTTCCAGCGTGCCGCCCATATCAAACATTACCGCTTTAATCATGCAACGATTCCTCCGAGAAAGTACTTCTCTTTTAATGCAAACGTTTACAGAACCACATACACGATTAAACCTTGTGTGATTATCTCACAGAAGTTATGCTTTGTCAATAAGACATTTACCACACCTTATAATCTTAAGTTTCTTCTCTGCTTTCAGTACAGAAACAGGCCGATTCGTAAAATTCTTCCCGATAATCTTCCACATCCCGGCGCGTTCCCGTAAACGGGCCCGGCGTTTCCATTTTCAGAGATACCATGGCAGCGGCAAAACGGAGCGCCTCCGGAATATCCGTATGGTTTCTTTCGGCAATATACGTGCTGAACGTAGTATCGCCGCGTCCGGTACGGCCGCTTAAGTTTCTGGCTTTGATCGGTTCCCGGTATACGGTTTTTCCGTCAAATACCAGAACTTCCGTATTATGCGTGATCATGACCTCCTTCGCGCCCCAGCCGGCCATTATCCGGGCTGCTTCTTCCCTGTCGGAAAGTCCGGTCATCACTTCCGCTTCCGCGGCGTCGGTCTTCAGATACGTAATATAAGGAAGGAACTCTTTTTTTCGCGGCCAGTCGTAAAGCTTCAGCGAATCATCTGCTTCCCGGCAGCGGAGAACACTCTGCACATCCAGGGCCACCGGCCCAAGCAAAGCTGTATAGGGGATCAGTTCCTCCGGAATATCGCCGCGGACCAGCCCGGCCAGATGATAGACTCCGGTGGGAACGACCGGGATATCTTCCCGGGTATACGGCAGGATCCCTTCGGTATTCCGGCAGATCCGCCGTTCCCGGTCTGCCGTAAAATAGGTGTTTTCCATGACGGTGCAGCTGGGAGAATAGCAGCTGAAAATCGTTTCGACATGACTTCCGGCAAAGACTTCTTCCGGATCGATCACCGCCGGATTCCCCTTGGGGACCACCGCCACGCGCCGGCCGGCGGCTGCGGCGGCATAGCCTGCGAACGTAACGGCCCCGCCGTTGATGTATTCTTCCCGGCCGTCATAGTCCGTATTATGGTCCAGTGTGATCGGTCCGATGATCACGGTATCATATTTTCTTTCCATAAATTATTCCTCCACTTTCCGGCAGGAGCTGCGAATGACCAGATCCGGTTCGATCAGACGGTGCTTCTTTTCTGTTTCCGGTACGCGCAGCCTCTCCAGCAGCATATCCACACCGGCTTCAGCCATCTCCCGTTCCGGCTGATTGATCGTCGTTAAATCGATCCGCGGCAGCGCGCTGAAAGAAATATTGTCAAACCCCATCAGGGAAAAATCTTCGGGAATTCGAAGGCCCGCTTCATCCGCGGCTTTCATCACCCCGATCGCCAGGGAATCCGAAGCGCAGAAAATGGCGCTGTGCCGGAGGTTTTCGCAGAAATACTCCCGGGCCAGTGTATAGCCGGCGTCCACCGAACTGCGTTCAAACGGGCTGTCCAGCATGTCGGCATCAAGGCCCAGCTCGCGGCATGCCTGCCGATATCCCTCCGCACGCAGACCGTGGGTCATACTGCCTTTGCGGTTGCCCAGATACAGGATGCGGCGATGTCCGAGTTCGTAGAGATATTCCACGCCGATTCGGGTCCCGCGCGTATTGTCGACGGAGACATAGGAATCCGGCGTTTCCCTTAAGTTTTCGCCGAGGATAACGACCGGGACCTGTGCGAAATACGCTTCCAGCCCTTTGTAGGATTCCACGCCGGACGGAAGGAAAATGATCCCGTCCGCCTGCCGTCCGATCAGCAGTTCAAAGGCCTGCCTTTCCAGCCGCGGTTCATAGGAGGTATTGCAGACCATGAGATCATAACCGGCCCGGCGCAGGCGCGTCTCGATACAGTCTGCCAGCTCGCTCATGAAAAAGTTATTGATGCTCGGCATGATCAGCCCGATGATCTGGGAGCGCCGCATGACCATGGCCCGGGCGATGGAGTTGGGCATATAGCCCATTTCCCGGCAGATCGCGTCGATCCGCTGCCTGGTCTCCTCGCTGATCTCGGGTGAACCGGACAGCGCGCGGGAAACCGTCGCGTAGGAAACGCCCACCACGCGGGCCACATCCTTGATGGTTACTCTTTTTTTAGCGCTTTCCATGAAACCCTCCCGGATCATGACAGATGAGATGAACGGCTGTTGATATCCTGTCATTCAGAATAATTGTAATATCACTGCAAACGTTTCCGACAAAAAAAGAATACGCGATGTTTCCGTAAATGTCAATCTTTTCCTTTTCCCCCGCAGCCGTATGATAAAAATGTTGAAAGGACGGGATTTTTTACTTGACAAACCGCAATAATTTCTTTATACTTATTTACGCAAACGTTTCCGAAACCCGTACGCACAATTTAACGAGGTTGTCTGATGATCACTGCGCTTCTGTTCGATATCGGAGGGACTTTACACACGGTGGAAAACTCCCCGGCGCTTCGCGTACGTTTTGCCGAGCGTCTTCTGACCCGTCTTTCCCTGTACGGAATCCATCTGAATACCGATCCGCAGGCCCTGGCCGCTTCCCTTCATGAGAATGCAGAGTTTTATAAACACGAAAGCGAAAAAACGCTTCGTGAGCTTCCCTGTCCCCGCATCTGGAATGAATACTACCTCAGAGAGTTCGGGCTGGGGGAAAAAGTGCTGGCTCCGATCGCCGAAGAACTGAGTTTCCTTTTTGATTATGAACGGGTCGTGAACCTCCGCCGTCCCCGCCTTCGGGAAACGATGGAGGAACTGCATGAAATGGGCCTGCATTTAGGAATCATTTCCAACATTATCTCCACCTCCTTTGTTCCGCATATCCTTAAGGAATACGGGATCGATCCACTGATGGAGTGTGTCGTGATGTCCAGCACCTGCGGGATCCGCAAGCCGGACGCCGCTATTTTTAAAATCGCCATGGAGCATCTCGCCGTCGCCCCGGAAGAGACCGCCTATGTGGGCGATACACTCTCCCGGGACGTTCTCGGCAGCCGCAACGCCGGACTTGCCCTGGCCATCCGGATCGGCAATCCGGCCGCGGCCCACCGGGACAGCGGCTTATCTCCCGAAGGAATCCTGAAGCCGGATTATCAGATCCGGGAACTGTATGAAATACCCGATATTATCCGCGAATACAACCGAACTCATACGTAAGGAGAAAAAACATGGTCGATACGATTTTCTTTGACGTTGGAAACACCCTGCGAATTGTTATTAAGGATAAAGAGTTTTCCGAAGCCGCCGAGGATGAACTGATGCGGCTGGTCGGCGCGTCCGAACCGAAAGAAGTCTTCTTCGAAAAGCTGGAAGCCCGCTGGAAAAAATACCGAAAGGAAGCCAAAAAGACCTGGATCGACGCCGGGGAGATGGAGCTGTGGAACCAGCACCTGCTGCCGGATTACGATCCGGAGCTGGTCTGTAAGCATGCGGGCCGCCTGACCAGGCTCTGGCGCGACCATGACGGCCGCCGCGTCCCGCGCGAGGACGTAAAAGACACGCTGATCGAACTCGATCGCCGCGGCTATACGCTGGGCATCATTGCCAATACGATCACGGAGACCGAGATCCCCGACTGGATGGTCACGGACGGCGTGGCCCATTATTTCAAAGCCGTGATCCTCTCCTCCAAGGTCCGCATCCGCAAGCCTGATCCGGCCATCTACCATCTTGCCTGCCGGGCCATCGGCAAAAAAGAAGAAAACTGCGCCTACGTGGGCGATAATCCGATCCGTGACGTACAGGGCACGCGTGACGCGGGCTTCGGGATGATGATCCGCATCGACGAGCCGGATACGCTGGTCAACGAACCGCAGGAAATCACCCTGCACCCGGACGTTACGATCACCAGGATCTCCGAGCTGCTGGACATCTTCCCGCCGCTTCACTGAAAGAAGGAACGCTATGGAAAGAGAATTTGATGCGATTTTTTATGATCTGGGCGGTACGCTCCGTTTGGTGGAACGGGACGCGGCCTTTGAGGCCGAGGCCCGCCGCAGGATCGCCGAGATGTGCGGCGAGAAGGGCGATCCCGATGAATTCTGCAAGTTTCTCGACTACCGCTACGCGGGCTACCGCAAATGGTGTTTCGAGACCATGAAGGAAGCCCCGGAAGAAGAACTCTGGACGAAATGGCTCGCGCCGGAGTACGACCGCGAACTCATCAAAAAGAACGCCATCGAGCTGACGATCGAATACCGCAACAAGGACGGCCGCCGCGTGGTAGCCCCGAACGGCGCGCAATCGATCAAAGACCTGTACGCGAACGGCTACAAGCTCGGCATCATCAGCAACCTGGTCACCTCGCAGGAGATCCCGCGCTGGCTGGAAGCGGATGACCTGGGCAAATATTTCGGCGCCGTGCTGCTCTCCTGCGTCGAGGGCATCCGTAAACCGGATCCGGCTATCTCCGAAAAAGCCTGCCGCCTGCTCGGCGTAACCCCTGAGCGCTGCGTCTATATCGGCGACAACCTGAACCGCGACGTGGAAGGCACGCGCCTGGCCGGCTTCGGCATGTTCATCCTGTATACCACACCGGAAAAGCTGGCGAAGGAAAAGATCACGGACGAGAACCGCCCGGACGCCATTATCTACGATTTCAACGAGCTGAAAGAACTCTTCCCGGCCGCGCCGCACGTGGCCTGGGACAAGGTAAGGAGGGTCTGATATGGAGAACATCCGGGCCATCTTTCTGGATCTGGGCGGCACCTTCCGCATTGTGGAGGACAACGAGCCCTTCTATCGCGCGGCCAGAGCTCGCATCGCGGAGATCTGCCAGACCGACATGGATCCCGACGAATACTATGACTTTTTGAATAAACGCTACGACGTCTACCGCGAGTGGGCGCTGCGCTTTATGTGTGAAGCCCCGGAGAAGCTCCTCTGGACCCGCTGGCTCGTACCGGAGCTGGGCCGGGACTATGTGGAGGAAAATGCCGTGGAGCTGACCTATCAGTTCCGCCGCGCCAAAGGCGAGCGCGTGGTCGTGCCCGGCGGTATCGAGACGGTAAAAGAGCTGAACCGGCGCGGCTATAAAGTCGGTATCATCAGCGACCTGATCGGGACCATTGAGATCGACGAGTGGCTGGATAAGGACGGCATCCGAGACCTTTTCTGCACCGTGCAGCAGTCGTCCGTGACGATGCTCCGCAAGCCCCATCCGGCCATTTATTTCCTCGCGCTCGAGGCGTCCGGCGTGCGGCCGGAGGAAAGCGTTTTCGTGGGCGATAACCTGAAGCGCGATATCCTCGGCGCAAAGCAGACCGGCTTTGCCGGCACCGTCGCGGCGGATTATCCCGGCGGCCTGCCCATGAAGTTTAACGAGGAAAATAAGCCCGACTGCTTCATCCATCACTTTGAAGAACTCTTGGATCTGTTCCCCGGCGAAGGGCGGTTTCTTCCCGAGAACGGGGAGAGGAGGTAAAGTATGAGCGGATATAAAAAGGCCGGCGGTGAAGCGCTGGCCCGGGCCGTGGAAAAAGTTTACGAAAGCGGAAAACTTGATTACCATCTGGAGCCGTTAAATCTATGGGAAGACGGGGCTCCCGTCGGGACCGTAAAGCCCGGCGACGGCGTCATCTTCTGCTGCCGCCGTGGGGAACGCGAAGTCGAGCTGACCGACGCCTTCACCGATCCGGCTTTCACCGGCTTTGCCCGGGAAAAGATCGATCCGCTGGATTTTGTGATCCTGACGATGTATCACGAAAAATACACCTACCTGCCGATCGCGTTCGCGCCTTCCAAAGTGCAGAAAGGCCTTGCAGAGGTGCTTTCCGAAGCCGGGAAGACCCAGCTGCACCTGGCGGAGAGCGAAAAGTACGCGCACGTCACCTTCTTCTTTAACGGCGGGAACCAGACGCCGTTTGAAGGTGAAGACGATATCCGCATTCCTTCCCCGAAGGGCGTCTCCTTCGATACCGTACCCGAGCTCAGCCTGCCGAAAGTTGCCAAAACGCTTGCGGACGGCCTGCGCAAAGGCTACGATTTTATTGTGACCAACTTCGCGAACGGCGACGTGATCGGCCATACATCCAGTGATGAAGCGAAGAAGAAAGCCGTCGTCGCCATCGACAAATACGTCGGTGAAACACTGAAAGTCGCCCGAGAAGAAGGCTATACGGTCTTCGTGACCGCCGACCACGGCAATATCGAGACCCTGCACACCGGTGACGGCGGGCCGCATGTCGCGCATACGACCAATCTGGTCGCGATCAGCGCCGTGGGCGAGGGCATCCGGAGACAGACGAACCGCGGGAAGCTCTGCGACGTCGCACCGACCGTCCTGGCCGCCATGGGGCTGGAAAAGCCCGCAGAGATGACCGGCTCGCCGCTTTTCTCTTTTGAAAAGACCGGCAAGGTCCTGCTGCTGATCCTGGACGGCTGGGGCCTGGATTCCCCGACGAAGGACAATCCGCTGGCGACCGAACCTATGCCGGTGTGGAACGCGCTGGTGAGTGAAAATCCGACCGCGCAGCTGGACGCCTCCGGTCCCGCCGTCGGCCTTGCGGAAGGCAAGACCGGCAATTCCGAAGCCGGCCATATCAATTTAGGCTCCGGCCGCGTAGTGCTGCAGGACGACGTCCGCCTGGACAACGCGATGAAGGACGGCTCCTTCTATGAAAACCCGGTCTTCCTGAAGACGATCCGGGACGTTAAGGAGCGCGGCGGCGCGCTTCACGTGATCGGCCTGCTGACGAAAAAATCTTCGCACGGCTCGGTGGATTACCCTCTGGCCGTCCTGAAAATGGCTGAAAAAGAAGGCTTGAAAGACGTTTTCGTCCATGTGATCTTTGACGGCCGCTCCACACAGCCCGGCAGCGCGCCGTCGCTGCTTCGCGAGTTCGGAGAGCAGATCCAGGATATCGGCACAGGGACCATCGTCAGCGGCGTCGGCCGCGGCGTTGCCCTGGACCGCGACCAGAACTGGGCCAAAGTCGAAAGAGCTTACCTTTCCCTGACCGAGGGTAAAGGTGAAACATACGAAGAATAAGGAGAATTTGCATGATCAACGTAGGTATCATCGGGGCGGGTCGCATTGGCCAGGTCCACATGAAGAGCATTATGACCGGCGTACCGGACGCGAAAGTCCTGGCCGTCGCCGATCCGTATATGAAGCCGGAAGTCGCCGCGTGGCTGGAAAACGTCGGCGTGGAGACGATCACGAAGGACTACCGCGAGATCCTCACGGATCCGCGCATCGACGCGGTCCTGATCTGCGCCTCCACCGACCAGCACGCCCCGCTGTCCATCGAAGCGATTCAGGCCGGCAAGCACGTATTCTGCGAAAAGCCGGTGGATCACTCATTGGAACGTATCGAGGAAGTCAAAGCTGCGCTTTTAGCTTCTCCGAAGAAGATCAAATACCAGGTCGGCTTCAACCGCCGCTTTGACCACAACTACCGCGCGATGCGGAAGGCTGTGGAAGACGGAAAGATCGGCGTACCGGAGTTCATCCGCATCAGTTCCCGCGATCCCGAACCGCCTTCTCCCGCGTATGTGGCCGTCTCCGGCGGGATCTTCCTGGATATGATGATCCACGATCTGGATATGCTGCGCTATCTTTCCGGCAGTGAAGTGACCGAGCTCACCGCCTACGGCGCGAACCTGGTGGATCCGGCCATCGGCGAAGCCGGCGACGTGGATACCGTGGTCATCTCCGCAAAACTCGATAACGGCGCGCTCGCGGCGATCGACGGCTGCCGCAAGGCGGTCTACGGCTACGATCAGCGCGGCGAGGTCTTCGGCTCCAAAGGCTGCATCATGAGCAGCAACGACGCCGCGAACAATACCGTCCTGTCCACTGCGGACGGGATCCTTTCCGAAAAACCGCTCTGGTTCTTCCTGGAGCGCTATATGGGAGCCTATCAGGCTGAGATCAGGAGTTTTATCGACTGCATCGTGAACGATACCGAGCCCGAGGTGGGCATCGAGGACGGCCTTATCTCCGTGAAGCTGGCGATCGCCTGCAAGAAGTCCATGGATGAGAACCGTCCCGTGAAATTAGATGAGATCCGGTAAGGAGGAAAGAATAATGACGAAAGTGAAAGTCGGCGTCGCCGGTTACGGCACCATCGGACAGCGCCTCGCGGACGGCGTGGCCCTGCAGGAAGACATGGAACTGGTCGGGATCGCGGATCTCGTCCCTTCCCTTTCGATCCGCGCGCTGCGCGAAAACGACATGATCGGCGCGAACAACGTGAAATACGATCTGTACCTGGTGGACGGGGCCGATCCCGCCGCCTTTGAAAAATATGATATCCCGGTGGCCGGGAGCTTTGAAGACCTCTGCCAGAAGGTCGATATCATGCTGGATTCCTCCCCGGGCGGCGTCGGCGCGAAAAACAAGCTGATCTATGAGAAGCTCGGTGTGAAGGCTGTTTTCCAGGGCGGCGAAGCCAATTCCGTCGCGGACGTTTTCTTCCACGGCTATGCCAACTATGAGAAAGGCGTGGGAAAGGATTATCTGAAGCTCACCAGCTGCAACACGACCGGCCTGATCCGCGCCGTGGACTGCCTGGACCGCCTGATCCCGGTGGAAAAGGTCGCGATCACGATCATCCGCCGCGTGGCCGATCCCGGCGATTATCACCGCGGGCTGACCAACGCTCTGCAGATGGACAAGGCGCCGTCACACCAGGCGCTCGACCTGATGACGATCATGCCGCACATCGACGCGACCGGCATCCTGGTGCACACCCCGGTCACGCACGGGCATATCATCACCGTGCTGGTCACCCCGAAGGAAGGCAAGATCACGAAGGAGCTCGCGATCGAAGCCTTCCGGAAACACCCGCGCATCCGTACCGTCACGATCGACGAGGGCTTCAAGGGCAACGCTTCGCTGTTCAAGTACGCCCGCGATCTGGGCAACCGCCGCGGCGATATGTACGAGATCGCAATCTGGGAGGACAGCGTGGTCGAGAGTGGAAACGACATCATGTTCGCGATCAATATCCCGCAGGAAAGCGTTACGATCCCCGAGACCATGGATGCCGTCCGCGCCGCGATGAAAATGCAGCTGACCTGCGAAGAAGGCACCGCCGAGACCAACAAGTACCTGAAGATCGGGCGGTTTAAATAAGGAAGGTACCATGTTATACGGAATCCGTACGTTAGATGAACTTCCGCTGTCCGGAAAAACTGTGCTCTGCCGGCTGGATCTGAACCAGCCGGTAGACCGCGCAGCGGGGCGCCTCAAAAGCATCAACCGGATCGAAGCCGCCATCCCGACCGTGAAAGAACTGATCGCGGGCGGTGCAAAGACCGTGCTGCTGGCGCATCAGGGCAGCGACATCGAGTACAAAAACTTTTATAGTACAAAGCCACATGCGGAGGTCCTCTCCCGCCTTCTCGGGCAGGAAGTGAAATGGATCGACGACGTCTGCGGCCCGGCCGCCCGGGAGGCGATTAAGGCTCTTCAGCCAGGCGAGGTCCTGCTGCTCGACAACGTCCGCTATGTGGCCGAGGAACAGACCCTCTTCGAGCGCTCCCTGAAACTGACTCACGAGCAGCAGGCGCAGACCCTTCTGCCGCAGAAGCTGGCCCCGCTCGCGCATTATTACGTCTGCGACGCCTTCGCGGCTGCGCACCGCGACCAGCCGAGCCTCTGCGGGCTGGAGCAGCTCCTGCCCTCGGCCATGGGCCGGCTCTTCGAAAAGGAATACGGCACCATCTCTTCCATCATGGATCAGCCGGCGAGGCCTTGCGTTTTCATCCTCGGCGGTGCTAAAATAGCAGATGCCTTCCAGATGATGGAGACCGTGCTTTCGCGCGGGATCGCGGACGAGATCCTGACCGGTGGGCTGGTCGCCAATATCTTCCTGCACGCGGCCGGAAAAAAGGTCGGGCAGGGCAGTCTGGATTTTATCGAAAAAGAAGGATATTCCGCGTTCTACGAAAAAGCCCGCACGCTCATTGAGCACTTCGGGGAACAGATCACGCTTCCTTCGGATCTCTCGTGGACGGAGGACGGCGTGCGGAAGGAAGCCCGGCTGGATGACCTGCCCGAGGACGTCGCCGCGGTCGATATCGGCTGCGAAACCGCAGCCCGCTACGTACAGGTGATCCTGCAGGCAAAGACCGTTTTCGCGAACGGTCCCATGGGCGTGTTTGAAAAGCCCGAAAGCGAATACGGTACCCGCACGGTCTGGGAAACCATGGCCGAAACGGAAGGCTTCACGGTACTCGGCGGCGGCGATTCCATTGCCGCGACCGAAAAGTACGGACTGGTCGAGAAAATGGGTTATATCTGTACGGGCGGCGGCGCCCTGATCCGCTTCTTAAGTGGGGAGGAACTGCCGGTGGTGAAAGCGCTTCGGCACGGCTCTCTCCTGCCGCTTGCGGCTGAGGATCGATATCATGCGGAATAAACTTCCGTGCACGCAAAGGAGGAATGATCTCTATGGATTTGAGGGAAATCAATGATCTGAAGATTCTCGCAGCCAGGATTCGGATCGCCGCGCTGACCGCGATCCATTCGCTGGGCAGCGGACATGTGGGCGGCTCGCTCAGCATAGCCGACGCACTGGCCGTGCTCTACGGCCGCGAAATGAAATACGATCCTGCTGATCCCGCCTGGCCGGAACGGGATAAGCTGGTCGTTTCCAAAGGGCATGCCGGCCCCGGTGTTTACGGCACGCTCGCCACGCTCGGCTTCTTCCCCTACGAAGAGCTGCTGACGCTGAATAAGCCCGGCACGCATCTGCCGAGCCACTGCGACCGTAACCTGACCCCGGGCATCGATATGACGACCGGTTCCCTCGGACAGGGCACCTCGCTGGCTGTCGGGATGGCGCTGGGCGATAAACTGAAAGGCCGCACAAACCGTGTGTTCCTGATCGTCGGCGACGGCGAGTCCAATGAAGGTCAGGTCTGGGAAGCATTTTCCTTCGCTGCCGCCAAGAAGGTCTCCAATCTGGTCGTGATGCTGGACTGGAACAAGCGCCAGCTGGACGGCTGGACGAAAGATACGCTGCCGATGGGTGACTATGTTGCCAAATTCGAGGCTTTCGGCTTTGATACCGTCAAGGTCGACGGGAACGACGCGGAAGCGCTTTCTGCCGCGCTGGAGCATACCAGATGCGGCGGCGATAAACCCTTTGCCATCGTTATGGACACCGTAAAAGGCGCCGGCGTTCCGGAAGTGGAGAACATGGATATGAACCACAGCATCCCGGTCAGTGACGAGCAATTTGAGAGATGGACCGCGGAATTAAAGGCGCAGATCGCGGAATGGGAGGCCTGATATGAAGACGATTTTTACCGGTGAAAAGGATCCCCGCCTGGCCAAGAGCGTGATCGGCGAAACACTGACCGACATGCTGGAAACAGATCCGGACGTGATCTATCTTGACGCGGATCTGATGAGCTGCATCGGAACGCTCAAATATGCCAAAACGCATCCCGACCGCGCCATCGAGTGCGGCGTCGCGGAGGCCAATATGATCGGCGTGGCCTGCGGTCTGGCGTCTGCCGGATTCAAGCCCGTCTGCCATACCTTCGGCCCCTTTGCCTCCCGCCGCTGCTTTGACCAGGTTTTCTTAAGCGGCGCGTACGCAAAGAACGATATCACGGTGATCGGCACGGATCCCGGCGTTACCGCAGCCTTAAACGGCGGCACCCACATGCCCTTCGAGGACACCGCCCTCTACCGCACCATTCCGACGGCGACGATCTTCGATCCCACCGACATGGTGCAGTTAGAGAACGTCCTGCGGCAGAGCGTGGACATGCCGGGCGTCAAATATATCCGCATCGGCCGCAAGGATCTGCCGAAGATTTATGAGGCGGACACCCTGTTTGAGGTCGGCAAAGCGCTCGTTGTCCGGGAAGGAAAGGACGCGACCGTGATCGCCGCCGGCATCATGCTCGGCGAAGCCCTGACCGCAGCTGAGAACCTTTCCAGGCTCGGCATTGAGATCGAAGTCATTGATCCGTTTACTGTCAAGCCGCTGGACGCCTTAACGATCTGCCGCTCCGCCCGGAAAACCGGGGCCGTTGTCGTGGCGGAAAACCACAGCATCCACGGCGGGCTTTACAATGCGGTTCTCGAAGTGCTGGCTGCCGGCTGCCCGGTTCCTGCCGCTGCCGTGGCGGTGGAGGACGAGTTCGGGGAAGTCGGCCCGCAGTCCTATTTGCAGAAGCGCTTCGGACTGACCGCCGACCACATTGAAGAAGAAGTCAAAGAGATCATTCAGAGAAAACACGTATGAAGCTGCACTACGGATTCGGCACGGGGACACAGGAGGTCTCCGTGCCGGATGATCATTTACTGGGAGAATTGCACGCGAATGCGATCCCGCCCGGCCTGCGCGGCGAGGCGGAGGTGAAGCGTGCGCTCCGGGAGCCGATCGGCTCGCCCCTCCTTCGGGAGATCGTGAAGCCGGGAGAAAAGATCGCCGTGATCACAAGCGATATCACCCGTCCGATGCCCACGGCAAAAGTCATGCCCGCCCTGCTGGACGAGCTGTACGCGGCCGGCTGCCGGCCGGAGAATATCACGCTGGTCTTTGCGCTCGGTTCCCACCGGAAACATACGGAAGCCGAACAGAAGAAGCTGGCCGGGGAACGCGCGTACGCGGAGATTCGCTGCATGGACAGTGACCGGGAAGATTTTATCCGGCTCGGCGTGACCTCCCGCGGGACTCCGGTGGAAATGACGCGCATTGTGGCGGAAGCCGACCGCCGGATCTGTCTCGGGAATATCGAATATCATTATTTTGCCGGCTATTCGGGCGGCGCCAAAGCGCTCATGCCCGGCGTCTGTACCCGGGAGGTCATCCAGGCCAATCACCGCATGATGGTCCTGCCTGAGTGCCGCGCCGGCGCGCTGGAGACGAATCCGCTGCGCATGGATATCGAAGAAGCCGCGGCGCTGTGCGGCATCGATTTTATCCTGAACGTCGTACTCGATGAGCACAAAGAGATCGTCAGAGCGGTCGCCGGCGACGCAACAAAGGCCCACCGCGCAGGCTGCGCTTTTCTGGATACCCTGTACCGGAAACCGCTTTCGGAAGCCGCGGATATCGTACTGGTCTCGCAGGGCGGCGCACCGAAGGATCTGAATCTGTATCAGACCCAGAAAGCGCTGGATAATGCCGCGCACGCAGTGAAGCCGGGCGGGATCATCATCCTGATCGGCTCCTGCAAAGAAGGCCTCGGGGAACGGGTTTTTGAAGAATGGATGCTCTCCTCCCCTTCCCCGGAGTTTATGATCGAACGGATCAAAACTGACTTCCGGCTGGGCGGCCACAAAGCGGCCGCGATCGCAATGGTGCTGCAGAAAGCGGATATTTATCTGGTATCCGAGCTGGAGCCTGACTTTGTCCGGCAGATCTTCCTTACCCCCATGCCCTCCGCGCAGGCTGCGCTGGACGCTGCTTTTGCGAAACTCGGGCCGGATGCCACGGTCCTGTCCATGCCCTACGGCGGCTCGACCCTGCCGGTGATTGAAGGAGCAGAAAATGTTTGATTCAACCAAAGTTTTCCTCGGCATCGCCCCGATCGGCTGGTGCAACGATGATATGCCGGAGCTCGGCGCGGAAAACAGTTTCCGCCAGACGGTCAGCGAGATGGCGCTGGCCGGCTTCACCGGCTGCGAGATCGGTAATAAATACCCGAAAGATCCGGGTGAGCTGAAGCGGGAGCTGGACCTGCGCGGGATGCGCATCGCGAGCCGCTGGTTTTCTTCTTTCCTGCTGATCCGGCCCTTTGATAAAGTCGCCGCCGAATTTGAAAAAGAACTGGACTTTCTGGCTGCCGTCGGCGCGGACCGCATCAACGTGAGCGAGCAAAGCTTTTCGATTCAGGGTCTGACCGAAACACCGGTCCTGATTTCTTCCTACCGCCATGTCATGAACGACGACGAATGGGAGCGTCTCTGCACGGGCCTGAACCGTTTAGGCGAGATCGCAGCGGCACGCGGTTTTAAGCTGTGCTATCATCACCATATGGGGACCGTCGTGCAGACTGCCGCGGAGACCGCGCGGCTGATGGATAACACCGATCCGCGCTGCGTGTGGCTCTGCTACGATACCGGCCACTTTGCCTTTGCCGGGGAAGATCCGGCGGAGATCCTCCGGCAGTATGCCGGCCGCATCGGCCACGTGCACCTGAAGGACGTACGGCAAAGCATCGTCCGAAAAGTGTTTGAAAACGGTTGGAGCTTCCTGAAAGCCGTCCGCGAAGGCGCGTTTACCGTGCCGGGCGACGGAGATCTCGATTTCGATCCGGTCTTTGAACTGCTGGCAGACGCCGGGTACGAAGGCTGGCTGCTCGTTGAAGCCGAGCAGGATCCCGCAAAGGCCAATCCGCTGGAATATGCGCTGAAAGCCCGTCAGTACATCCGGGAACATACCGGTTTATAAACAATGCCGAAAGAGGAATGCATCATGTATTTTACCAAAGAGATCACGCGGGGCTACAATCCCTATATCGACCGGTCGGAAGACGATCGGGGCACGCAGATGAATATCGGGCTTCTGGTCCTGGAACCCGGCGATACCTATACTTTTGATGAGCCGGATAATGAGACTGCGGTCCTCCTGTTTGAGGGGAAAGTCCTTTTCCGCTGGGCCGGCAAAGAAGTCCTGGCCCAGCGTCCCGACTGCTTCCGTTATGAGGCTTACTGCCTGCTCGCGCCGCGCCGCGTGAAGATCGAACTGACCGCGCTTTCGCACAGCGAGCTCTACATTCAGCAGACCGACAATGACCGTGACTATGAGCCGGTCATGTACACGCCGGATACGGTCCAGACCCAGCACGCGGGGGATCACGGTGAGCTCATGGGCTGCATGCGCCGCGAGATCAAGACCTTCTTCGACTACGACAACGCGCCGTTCTCCAACATGGTGCTCGGCGAGGTGCTGAATTATCCGGGGAAATGGTTCTCCTACCCGCCGCATTATCATCCGCAGCCGGAGGTCTATTTCTACCGTTTTGACTATCCGCAGGGCTTCGGCGTGGGCTTTGCGAACGGTGAAGTGCATAAAACCAGCCACAACGGCTGCCTTGTCATCAACGAGGGCATGCACTCCCAGGGCGCGGCGCCGGGCTACGCGATGTGCTACTCCTGGGGCATACGGCACCTGCCCGGCGACCCGTGGCTTAAGACCCGCATCGATGAAAAAGAACATGAATGGCTCTGGAAAGCAGACGCCAATGAGCATATTTTCCAAGGATAAGTGAGGTAGTTTTATGGAAACCGTACGCTTAACGACCGCCCAGGCCCTGGTCCGTTTTTTAGAGAATCAGTATATCAGCTATGATGGGGGAGAGTATCCTTTTGTGGAAGCAGTCATCATGCTCCCCGGGCACGGCAACGTGGTCGGCCTCGGCCAGGCCTTAAAGCAGGAAGCCCGCCGCATCAGGGTATTTCAGGGAAAGAATGAACAGGGCATGGCGCACACGGCCGTGGCCTATGCCAAACACATGAAGCGCAAGCGCATCATGGCCGTAACTTCGTCCATCGGCCCCGGCGCTGCCAACATGGTCACCGCCGCCGCGACTGCGACCGCGAATAACATCCCGGTCCTGATCCTGCCCGGCGATACCTACGCCTGCCGCCAGCCGGATCCCGTGCTGCAGCAGATCGAGCAGACACAGGATCTTTCGATTTCCACCAACGACGCATTCCGCGCGGTCTGCCGCTACTTTGACCGCATCGTCCGGCCGGAGCAGCTCATGAGCGCGATGCTCTCCGCGATGCGCACGCTGACCGATCCGGCGAACACCGGCGCGGTCTGCATCGCTCTGCCGCAGGACGTGGAAGGCGAAGCCTACGATTATCCCGTGAGCTTCTTTGCCAGGCGCGTGCACCGGCTCTCCCGCCCCGCTCCCGATCCCGAAGCGATCGAAGAGGCCGCGGCCGCGATCCGTGCCGCGCAGAAACCGCTCCTCATCTGCGGCGGCGGCGTCCGTTACAGCGAAGCGCACAAAGAGTTCGCCGCATTTGCGGAAGCCTTCGGCATCCCCTTCGGCGAGACGCAGGCTGGCAAGAGCGCTGTTGTTTTCGATCACCCGCTGAACCTAGGCGGCATCGGCGTGACCGGCTGCTCGGCCGCAAACGAGATCGCCAAAGAAGCGGATCTCATCATCGGCATCGGCACCCGCTATACCGATTTCACGACCTCTTCCAAGTGGCTGTTTAAGGGCGACGCGAAGTTCGTCAATATCAACGTTTCGGCCTTCCAGGCCATGAAGATGGACGCCATCCCGGTCATCGCGGACGCGAAGCGCGCTCTCCCGCTGCTGCAGGAAGCATTGAGCGGCTATGCGCCGGCGTATACCACGGAGATCCGTGATGCGAAAGCCCGCTGGGACGCGGAGCTTGAGCGTCTTCGCGGCATCCACTACGGCCCCGGCTACGTTCCCGAGGTGAACGACGCGAACGCGGCATCGGCAGAGCGTTTCGGCAATGATCTGGGGTCTTTCCTGACCCAGACCGAGGTGCTCGGTGCGATCAATCTCTCGATCCGTCCGGACGATTCCGTGATCGGCTCCTCCGGGTCTCTCCCGGGCGATATGCAGCGTATGTGGTGCGCGCGCGGCGTGGATACCTACAACATGGAATACGGCTACTCCTGCATGGGTTATGAGGTAAGCGGCGCGCTGGGCGTGAAATACGCGATCGGCGAGGATCACGACGTTTGGGCCATGGTCGGCGACGGCAGCTTCATCATGCTGCACTCGGAGCTGCTGACCGCGGTGCAGGAACACAAAAAGATCAACGTCTGTGTCTTCAACAATGCGAGCTTCGGCTGCATCAACAACCTGCAGGTCGGCCATGGGAACGATACGCTCTGCACCGAACTGCGCTTCCGCGGCGAGGACGGAAAACACAGCGGTTCCTTCATGCCGGTGGACTTCGCGAAAATCGGCAAGGCCTACGGCTGCGTCGCCTACACCGTCCGCACCATGGAGGAACTGGAAGAAGTGCTGGTCGACGCCCGGACTGTCAAAGATGTGCCCGTGGTCTTCGATATCCGCGTGATGCCGAAGTCCATGACCGAAGGGTATGGGTCCTGGTGGCGCGTCGGCGATACCGAGGTCTCGGAGAACCCGAAGAATCTGGCCGCCTATGCTGACCATCTGGCGCATGTAAAGGATGCAAGAAAGTATTGATCGTCTGAAAAGACAAGACATAAAGAACGGAAGCCCTGAAGGCGGATGCTCATAAGAAAGTTTTGAATCAAAAACTGATTTGGGCATTTGTCTGACAAGGTTGGTAACTAATAATACCGGACTGCTGTTCTTCAGCAGCCCGGTATTATTTATCTCAAGGCTTATAATAGACAATAGAAGGAAACATGGTTAGAGGAACTGCTGGCGGGAAGGACAACACTCGAAATCTACGGATTTGACAAACTGCTTGAACGACTTGCATAAAGTTCTATAGTAAATAAATTGCGGTGCCGGAGTGATCAATTCCGACACCGTTTTTTTAATTCGGAATCCGTTCGAGGGAGAAACGTAAAAAGCTCTCGGCAGCAGGTGAGCGAACCACTTTTCTCGGTGCTGCGATTCCAATTTCCACTTCATACCGCGGCTGCGTCTCAAGTTCCACAATGTCCTTCAGATCAAGCCCGTGCGCCAAGATCGAATTGCACAGGCTGACTCCCAGCCCTGCCGCAACCATGGCTCGCGTTGCCTGTATATCTACTGAAAGAAACTGTCCGCGTGGAGAGAGTCCGTTTTCACGGAAGGCACGCTCGTTGTCTGTTTCCTGTCCGGGATATGTGTCAATATATGGCTCTGATTCAAAGTCTACAAGCGGATAGAAACCATCCTTCGCGCGGGGATGGTTCTTTGGCACCCACGCCACAAGAGGATCACAGCGCAGAGGAAAGAAATCATAATCTCCCTCGCGCCGACTCACAATGCAGAAATCTACCTCATGTTCGGTGAGAGCACAATAGAAATCACTGCTGCTTCCCTGGAGGAAGCGGATCTCAACACCGGGATGCAGCGACGAAAAACTTGCAATTGTTTTTGCCAACCAGTCATAGTAGGTGCTGTAAACGCTTCCTACGCGGATCACGCCAGTTTCCAAACCGCGTACCGCGGATGTGCGCTCTTCATAGAGTCCTCCGAGACGGGCAAGTTCCTTAACCGTGGGCAGAATCCTCTTACAGTCTTCCGTTGGGACGACACCGCTTTTGCTCCGCACAAGCAAAGGAAACCCGCTCTCCGTTTCCATCGCAGCCATCATCCGGCTTACGCCGGAAACAGTATAGCCCAGCTTTTCCGCTGCGGCTGTAATGCTTCCGCTTTCGATCACGCAGAGCAGTGCAGTACATTTCTCAGTATCCATCGTCAGAGCACTTCCTTGATATATTGGCAAAGATATGTTGAAACAATCTCGCTTTACGCAAGGATAACATGAGAGCATACTCTGTGTCAAGAAAGCATTATGAAGGAATTGACATGAAGACTAAGAACCTCTCCCGCAACCGTGCGGAACTGCTCCTTGCCGGCGTAATCATCGCGCGGGCAACCAGCTACCTGTTTTCCAAGCTCATATTAAAAGGTATGGGTGTGTTCAACCTGTTGGGAGTCCGCTTCATTTTGGGGTTTGTTCTGCTCTCGGCTCTGTTTCTCCCACGTCTGAAAAACCTGAACAGAAAAACGTTTATGGCTGGTATAATCATGGGCGGGATGTTTTTCCTCGTGATGACAGGTGAGCTGAACGGCCTGAAACGTACAGCGTCCGGAACTGCTTCGTTCCTTGTAAACACGGCGATCGTGCTTGTGCCGTTGCTTAAGGCTGTCTGGACGAGACGCTTTCCCAAGGCGAAGACTGTCTTGTCCGTACTCCTCTGCTTTGCAGGTGTGGCTTTTCTGACACTGGCTGGCGGTGTACACTTCGGTGCCGGGGAGCGCTGGTGCCTGATAGCCGCACTCCTTTACGCCTGCACGATCCTGATCACCGACCGCTTGAGTCACAGCGGGATCGACACACTGGCAGCGGGGATCGTACAGGTGGGTACGATCGGTGTGTTCAGTCTTGCGGCAAGCTTTCTGTTTGAAACGCCCAGACTGCCGAGCGGGACGCTGGAATGGATCGGCATTGTCATGCTGGCTGTTGTCTGCACCGGCTTTGGCTTCACACTCCAACCTGTGGCCCAGAGTGGAACCTCTGCCGAGCGGGCCGGGATGTTTTGTGCGCTGAACCCGATGGTGGCATCGACACTCGGAGTGCTTTTCCTTGGAGAATCCTTTACCGTTCAGAGCATTATTGGCGGAATGTTTATTCTGGCTGGAATCCTCCTTGCGGATCTGCCGGAGCGGAACGTAGGGAAAAAGCA
This sequence comes from Lachnospiraceae bacterium, assembly GCA_017394885.1. GTDB lineage: Bacteria > Bacillota > Clostridia > Lachnospirales > Lachnospiraceae > UBA6987. The sequence goes on from JAFPWO010000022.1 coordinate 131,958, forward strand.
TCTCCTGCAAAGGAAAGATGTGGTCCGCTGTGCAGAATAGAACCGTTACTATTGCATCCGGGTGTGCTATACTTTACCCAGTTCAGCCGCGTAAATGGATGTCAGCATCATGACCATTTCGATCTCGTCTTCCTCCCCGATCCCGCTGGCGCGAAAGCCCTTGCTTTCATACATTTTACTTGCCGTAAGGTTGTTTTTATTGCAGGTCAGTGCCACTCTGCCGGAATTCCCGAATGGCTTCGTCCTGATAAAATCGATCACACGGTCCAGGGCCTCGCTGCCGAAGCCTTTTCCCTGCATCGATTCGTCAATCATCATATGCCAGATATCATACTCGGGGATATCATAGTCGTAGATCACCATGACGTATCCGATCATCCTGTCATCCGCATAGATCCCGAACGGCTGGCACTGATCCCGGTAAACATAGGCCTGCGCCAGGCTGCGTATTGGGTGAGACACGAAACGCTCCTGCCCCGGTTCCAGCCTGAGGTGAAAGGCATCAAGAAAGTTATCTTCTGTTATATTCCTAAGTTCCACCATTTTTCCAGATCCATCTCCCGTACATCTAAATGATGACTGCCCGCTTTCTAAACATAGTGACCGTCCGGTTACTTGTCAAGTGCTTCCTGGCGTTTTAATACTCCTTTATAGCGCCATCCGGCGGCAGAAAGATTCCATTCAGAGCGGATCTGTGTTATACTAAATAGGAATGAAGCAAACGGAGGACGAATATGTCACAGTTAACGGCCTTATCTGCCGATGCCGCCCGGCTGGCGGCGGAGCATTTTACGGTAAATGAAAACACACCGAATCAGTTCCGGCAGCTTCAGTATCCGAAGCTCCTGCCGGTCATGCGCTTTACGATCCACCGCTATGCGCTGCAGGGCTTCGGGAGCCTCATGACCATGGATACCGTCGGCATGGGCGGCCTGATGAAGCTTTCCACCCTGGTCTTTACCCCGGGCGAGGGCGGCTGCATCCCCTTCCTGCTGGTCGATACGATGGAGATGAAGAAGAAAGCCCTGGCTTATGCGGAATTCTATGACTGCACGGAAAAAGGCTGCGTAAGCGCAGCGTTGGACGCCTTAAAAGATCGCTACACCGCCCTGCCGGATTATGAAGAAAAACCGGAGTGGTATGTTCCGCGCCGCACGCCGTATTCCCTGATCAAGGGCGGGGAAGTGATCGATCCGTCTGCCCTTTCGCTTATGATCACGGACGCGTTACTGACCTATCTCGCTGAAGCTGCAAAAGCGGAAAAGGATCCCGCCAATCTGGCCGGACTTTGTACTTTCCGCAACGAACTCTGCGACAAGGGGAACCCGGCTTCCGAGGCGCTGAATAAACTGTTCGGGAAAGATGGCGCCAAAAACTTCTTCAAAGAGATGATCATGCCCATCCCTGCGCCTTGACAGCGGTTTTCTCCCTGTTTATACTGGCTCTATCACATGTTTAACTGCCTCCGGCAGTCGGAAAGGGAGGTCATATGCCGAATCCGAACCAAGCCCAGCTGACCGATAAAGTTCTTCCCTGCACAGACCGCGTTTACCGCTGGATCTACGAGCTTCCCATGCTGAAAAGCTTCTTCCTGCTGCTTGAGGTTTGGCGCTGTCTGCTGATCGGCGCGCTTTTCCCTTTTCTTCTGGTCATGATCTTCAGTTCCGACAGTTTTGTCGAAAGGCTGAAGACAGCCGGCGGTATACTCGGAATCGTACTGGGAATCTTTTTTGTCCTGTCTTTTCCGGCTTACTGGATCGTGACCAAAGCCAATAACGGCAAATATACCGTCCTCTTTGAGATGGATGATGAATGGATCTCCCACACCCAGATCAAGACGGATAAGGCCCGCGCGCTCGAAGTGCTGACCATGTTCGCCGGGGCCGCATCCGGTAATGCCACGATGGCCGGCATCGGCTTGCTCAACGCCTCCGGCGGCAGTCTCTCCTGCCGCTACGACCGGGTGCGTACCATCAAAGCAAAAAGACGCAAAAATCTGATCCGGGTCAATACACGGCTGATCCGGAATCAGGTCTATGTGAGCGACGGTGATTTTGATTTTGTTCTTCAGTTCCTGAAAGAGCATTGTCCGAACGCCCGCTTCTCCGGATAGAATGAGACCGATTGTTTTTCTGGACATCGATAATACGCTTCTCGATTTTGACGCCTGCTGCCGCGAGACCATCTCCCGCGGCTTTCGGCGTTTTGGCCTGGGCGAATATGACGCCGCGCGCGAGCAGCTGTTTCATCAGGTCAACAACGCGCTCTGGCAGGCGCTGGAATGCGGAGAGCTCAGTTTTGAGGAACTGAAAGCGGTCCGGTTTTTCCGCGTCTTCGAAGCCATGCACATCGTTTCCGACGGGCCGGCGTTCGAAAGCTTTTTCCGGGAGTCGCTGCATGAAGTCTGTATCCCCGAACCCGGCGCGTTTGAGCTGCTCTCCTTCCTGAAAGGAAGAGGATATTATCTCTGTACGGCCAGCAACGGCCCGTACGACCAGCAGCGCCATCGTCTGGATCTGGCCGGGATGCTGCCGTATTTTGATCAGCTTTTTATTTCGGAAGATATCGGCGCTTCCAAACCGTCTCCCGTATTCTTCGAAACCGCTTTTGCCCGCCTTCCGGAGGCTCTTCGGACTTCGTTTTCCCCTTCGGACTGCACGATCATCGGAGATTCCCTGACCTCGGATATCCTGGGCGGCCTTCAGGCCGGCCTGCACACCATCTGGTACCGGCGGCGTGGCGCGGCAGAGCGGGAAGATATCATACCCGAGAGAACGGTCCTGTCTCTGCAGGAAATCGAGAACATCCTGTAAATATACCCCTCCCCTTTCTCCCCGCAGAAGGATTGTGATATGGATATCATAGCCAGAATAGAAAACGATTATACGGACAGCTTCGGGATCCCGCGACAGAGCGGGCTGTGTGAAGCTGTCCTTTCGCGTATCGTTCCCGAACCCGGCTTTTCCATGCGCGAAGCCTTCCGCGGCATCGAGGAATACTCACATCTCTGGCTGATCTGGGGCTTTTCAAAAAATGAAAACGCCGGCTGGCATCCGACCGTCCGGCCCCCGCGCCTCGGCGGCAATGCCCGGGTCGGCGTCTTTGCGACCCGTTCCCCCTTCCGGCCCAACGGACTGGGGCTCTCCTGTGTGCGGCTCGTCGAAGCCGCCGTCGACGCGCCGGACGGGCCGTACCTGATCGTGGCCGGCGCGGATCTGATGAACGGTACCCCGATCTATGATATCAAGCCTTATCTTCCTTACGCGGACGCGTTTCCGGAGGCCCGGGTCAATGAAGCGCTCGCCAGAAACCGGCTGGCGGTTCAGTTCCCCGGCGAAGCAGAAGCTCTTCTGCCCGATGAGAAGCGGGCCGTGCTCACCGAGCTGCTCTCGCTTGATCCCCGCCCGGCCTATCAGGACGACCCGGCGCGGATCTACGGCTTCCGCTTCGGAGGATTCCATATCCGTTTCCGCGTGGAAGACGGCATCCTGACGGTGCTCGAGATCACAGAAGAAAATAATACTTGACAGACTGACGCCCGTGTGTTAGTTTTAACGGGATTGATGATAAAAATACAGGAAAGGAGGCAAATCAATGATCATCAAAGTTCGCGTGGAGGGTACTCTCCGGTAAATTGAATAAGGGCAGATCCTGCTGCATCCTGGCGGAGCCTTCTCAGCGATGTTTCCGACAGGCGGCCGGTCTGTATTTCGAAACCTTATACGGCCTCTGGAACCTTTTATGTTACGGCACGCCTTTAGGGTGGTGCTGTTTTTTTGTGCGGAAAGAATTCGCAGGGCGGATTCTGCCGGCACGGATCCCGGTAAAAAACCATGAACAAAAATAAGAACACAAAAAAGAATATGAAACTGCTGGGACGGTTTCTGAAAGGGAGCAGGTTTCTCTTTCTGATGACCGTGCTGGCAGCCGGCGTCATGGCGCTGGCGGATATGATCAATCCGCAGATTATCCGGATCACCATCGACAACTGCCTGGGCGGCAAAGAATATACCGGCTCGGCTTTTGCCCGGCAGCTCGCGGAGCATTTCGGCGGCTTTGCCTATCTGGGACAGCATTTATGGATCATGGCCGCCGCGATCCTGGTCGTTTCGGCCTTCAAAGTCCTCTGCCAGTACCTTTTCCGCGTCTGCAACACCAAAGCCGCGGAGACGCTGGTCAAGACCATGCGCGACAGCCTTTTCTCCCACATTGAGCGGCTGCCGTTCGCCTGGCACGGCCAGAACCGCACCGGGGATATCATCCAGCGCTGCACGTCCGACATCGATACGATGAAGAACTTCGTGTCCGAACAGCTGACGCAGATCTTCCGCATCGTGATCCTGCTCGTGCTCTCGCTCTTCTTTATGCTGAGCATGAACCCGCTGCTGACGCTGATCGCGTTTATCCCGGTCCCGTTTATCATCGGGTACTCGCTCCGCTTCCACAAAAAGATCGGGGAAGGCTTTCTGGACGCCGATGAGAATGAAGGGAAGCTCTCTGCCATGGCACAGGAAAACCTGACCGGGGTCCGCGTGGTGCGCGCTTTCGGCCGGGAGCGCTATGAGCTGGACCGCTTTTCGGAACAAAATGAATACTATACCTCCCTGTGGGTCCGCCTCGGCAGGATCATGAGCCGCTTCTGGAGCACCAGCGACATCCTCTCCGGGCTGCAGCTGATGCTTGTCATCGTCTTCGGCTGTGTTTTCTGCGTCCGCGGCAAAATGACCAGCGGAGCGTATATCGCGTTTCTTTCCTATACTTCCATGATGATCTGGCCGATCCGCATGCTCGGCCGCATGATCTCGGAGATGAGCAAGGCCGGCGTATCGATCGAACGCATTGCCTTTATCATGGAGGCGGAAGAAGAAAAAGACGAGCCGGATGCTTCCGAAGCCGATATGCACGGCGATATCCGTTTTGAACATGTGAGCTTCGCCTTCGAGGGCAGCAGCGAGGTCCTGCACGATATCGACTTTACGATGCCGCGCGGAACCACGCTCGGGATCCTGGGCGGCACGGGCAGCGGAAAATCCACGGTGATTGCCCTGCTGGACAAGCTCTACCCGCTGCCGGAAGGGTGCGGCCGCATCACGATCGGCGGGACGGATCTGTCCCGGATCAAAACTGCCCATCTGCGGAAAAACATCGGTATGGTGCTGCAGGAGCCGTATCTCTTCTCACGCAGCCTTAAGGATAATCTCGCGATCACGAATCCGGCGCTCACGCTGGAAGAGATCCGCGAGGCTGCCCGGGCCGCGTGCCTGGACGATACCGTCATGGAATTCACGAAAGGCTACGATACCTTCGTCGGCGAGCGCGGCGTAACGCTGTCCGGCGGGCAGAAGCAGCGGGCCGCAATCGCGCGTACGATCGCTCAGAACGCCCCGATCATGATCTTCGACGACTCGCTCTCCGCGGTCGATACCGAGACCGATGCGAAGATCCGCAAGGCGCTGGAAGCCCGCTTCGGCAGCGCCAGCATTATCCTGATCTCTCACCGGATCACTACGCTTTCCAAGGCGGATCAGATCCTCGTTCTGGAAAAGGGCCGCATTGCCGAGCGCGGGACCCATGACGAATTAAAAGCCGCAGGCGGACTCTATCAGCGGATCTATGAGATCCAGTCCGGACAGCAGGCGGAAAAGGAGGCGGCTTATGGAGCCTAAAACTGAAGATAAAAGCTCGCTGCCCTTTTTCGGCATTCCCAAGCTGCTGCCGTACTTAAAGGGCCACTACCGCTGGCCGATCCTGCAGATGGTCTTTTTCGGGATCCTCGGCAGCGCGATGGATATCTTCCAGCCGGTACTGCAGCGTTTTGCCTTAAACCATTTTGTCAGCGGCGGAACATTAGACGTACTGCCCTGGTTCATTCTGATCTACGTGACTGTTATCGTCTTCAGCGCGGGCATGAACTATCTGAACGCGTATCTGGCGCTGAAGATCGAAGTATCCGTGGACCGCGACCTGCGCGGGCTGGCCTTTACGCACCTGCAGACGCTCTCCTTCTCGTACTTTAACCAGAACAGCGTCGGCTACATCCATTCCCGCGTGATGAGCGATACCTCCCGCATCGGCGTGCTCTTTTCCTGGAGCATTGCCGAAGGCACCTGGCAGAGCGCCTATCTGTTCGGCGCGATCATCGTCATGCTGGTCATCAACGCAAGGCTCGCGCTTTTGGTCATGCTGATCTTGCCGCTGATCGTCCTGCTGTTTTCGCTCTTTCAGGCAAAGCTGATCCGCGTAAACCGCCAGGTACGTGAGATCAACTCCAAGATCACAAGCGATTTCAACGAGGGCATCACCGGCGCCAAGACGATCAAAACGCTGGCCATCGAAGAGATCATGGAGCAGGATTTCGTGAAGGATACGTCCGATATGCGCCGTACTGCGACCCGGGCCTCCCGGCTGCGCGGGCTCTTCGCTTCCACCATCACGATGGCTTCCTCGATGGGACTCGCGATCGTTCTCTGGAAGGGCGGGATTCTGGCCGCCGAGGATGTGGGGACCTTTTCCCTCTTCATGTCCTATGCCCAGGGCATGATGGAGCCCGTCCGCTGGATCATCGACTGTATCAGCGATCTGGTCACGACGCAGGTCAATATCGAACGTCTGACGCGCCTTCTGGAAACGCGTTCTGACGTAACGGATACGCCGGAAGTGATTGAAAAATACGGCGACAGCTTTGAACCGAAGAAGGAGAACTGGGAAGAGATCCGCGGCGATATCGTCTTCGACGACGTATCCTTCCGCTATCCGGACGGCGACGAGATGGTGCTGGAGCACTTTAACCTGAATATTCCTTTCGGGACAAATCTCGCGATCGTCGGTGAGACCGGCGCGGGCAAGTCCACGCTGGTCAACCTGGTCTGCCGCTTCTACGAGCCGACCGAGGGTCGCGTCCTGATCGACGGACGCGACGCACGCGAGCGCAGCCAGCTCTGGCTGCACAGCGCGATCGGCTATGTGCTGCAGACGCCGCATCTCTTCTCCGGAACCGTGCGTGAAAACCTGCTCTACGGGAATCCCGGCGCCACGGAAGCGGATATCCAACGCGTCCTGGAGCTGGTCTCCGCGACAGACGTTGTCGATCATCTGGAAAAAGGGCTGGATACCGACGTCGGCGAGGGCGGGGACCTGCTCTCGACCGGAGAAAAACAGCTCTTAAGCTTTGCGCGCGCGATCCTGACCGATCCGAAGCTCCTGGTCCTCGATGAAGCGACCTCGTCCGTCGATACCATCACCGAACAGAAGATCCAGGCGGCGATCGAGACCATCATCAAAGGCCGGACGTCGATCGTGATCGCGCATCGGCTCTCCACGGTCGTGAACGCGGACTGCATCCTGGTCGTAAGGAACGGGAAGATCGTGGAACAGGGCACGCACCGGGAGCTGCTCTCGCGCGGCGGATATTATAAAGAACTGTTTACGAGACAGTATGAAGACGAAGCAACACGAGCCGTTTTAACGTGATAATATTTCCCTGCCCCTTTCGAGTAAGGGAAACCTGATAGAGCGAGCGGGCCCGGCAATACTTTCGAGCCGACTTTGAAACGGAGGCGTAAGATCCTTCGACTTGCTTCGCTCTCTCAGGATGACACTTCGTGTCAGTTTTCGCCGTGGCAGCGAGCGAGGTTTAAATCCACCAGTCAGCTGCGCTGTGAAGGGGGCCGAAACCTTAGTTTTTTCCACCTCCGGAAAGGAGGTCTGTGATATGCGTAAAATACTTTCTTACCTTAAGCCCTACCGGGGCCGGATCGCCCTCGCCACCATTCTGATGGCGGTCTCGGCGGTCTGCGACCTGCTGCTGCCCACACTCATGTCCGAAGTACTGGACAAGGGCGTCTACGGCGCGGCAGAATCCGATACTTTCTCTTATATCCTCCGGACTGCCGGCTGGATGCTGGGGCTCTCTGCCCTCAGCCTTCTCACCGTGGCCGCGGGCTACTGGGTCGTCTATCATGTGGTGGCCGGCTATACCAAGAGCCTGCGCTCCGCCCTCTTTGAAAAGGTCCATACGATGACGCTCTCCGAAGTCGGCCGGATCGGCACCTCGAACCTGGTTACCCGAACCACCCATGACGTCAACACGCTGGACTGGGTGATCTCCGCGCTTTGCGGCAGCATCCTGATCATCCCGCTGATGTTCCTCGGCGGCGTCTTTCTCTGCATGCGGAAAGACTTCCGGCTCTCCCTGGTCATCCTGATCGCCGTGCCGCTCCTTATCACCGGCGGCCTGCTCATGAGCCGGAATATGGAGCAGCTCTGGGATCTCGGGGACAAACAGTGCGATAAGCAGAACGAACTGGTCCGGGAGCGCCTGCGGGGCATCCGCGTGATCCGCGCCTTTGACCGGGAAAAGCAGTCGCATGAGCGGATCGCCGACGCGACCCACATCATGGCGGAGAGCTTCATCCGTGCCAACGTCCGCATGGAGATCGTCGATCCGTCGGCCGCGCTGGTGCTGAACCTGGCAGCCCTGCTGATTGTCTTTCTGGGCGGCCTGCGCATGGAAAAAGGCAGCGGGCTGACGGCCGGCGATATCTTTGCCATCGTGCAGTATATCAATATTATCCTGGGTGCGATCGTTGCCGTATCCTACGACATCGTGGCCCTGCCCCGCGTACGTGTGGCGATCAAACGTCTGCGGCAGATCACCGACTCCACCGGCCTGGAGGAAACGAAAGAAGCCGAAGGGCTGGTCTTTACCGGCGCGGTCGATCTGGATCACGCAAGTTTTACCTATCCGGGCGGATCTCTGCCGGCCCTGTCCGATGTGGATATCCACATCAAAGCGGGCGAATGGGTGTCCGTGATCGGCGGCACCGGTTCCGGCAAGAGTACGCTCGCAGAGCTCCTGCTGGCCTTCCGTTCGCCGGATGCCGGTACGCTGCGCTTTGACGGCCGGGACGCCTCGGCGATCTCACCCAAGGATATCCGCGCGAATGTGAGCTGCGCGCTGCAGAAATCCATGCTCTACGCCGGCACCGTGGCGGAGAACCTGCGCATGGGCAAGCCCGATGCTACCGACGAGGAGCTTTGGGCCGCTTTGGAACTCGCGCAGTTCGCGGATTTCGTGCGGGAAAAGCCGGAAGGCCTGAACTTCAAGCTGGAGCCGGCCGGGACCAACGTCTCCGGCGGCCAGAAGCAGCGGCTCTCCATCGCGCGGGCTGTCCTAAAGGACGCGCCGATCTATATTTTCGACGACTCCTTCTCCGCCCTGGACTTCCTCACCGAGGCCAAGGTCCGCAAGGCGCTGAATGAAAAGCTGAAGGGAAAGACCCGCATCGTGATCACGCAGCGGGTCGTCTCCGCCATGCATTCCGACCGGATCTTCGTACTCGCGGACGGTGCGCTCGTCGGCGCCGGAAAACACGAGGAGCTGCTGGAAAGCTGCTCTATCTACCGGGAAATCTATCTCTCGCAGACGGGAGGTGGTTCTTTATGAGTGACAACGAACAGAAAGAAAATAGAAAGACAAAAGAAAAAAGCCGCATCTTCGACGAGACCGGCAAGCGCCTTCTGCAGGAGATCAGGCCCCTCCGTGGCTGGGTCCTGCTCTCTGCTCTGATCTGCCTCGTCCTGATCGGCTGCTCGGTCGCGATCCCGGAAATGCTGGGGGATCTGGTCAACCGGCTCTATGAGTGGGCCGTGGACAAGACGCCCGGCCTGGCCCGGAGCCTGCTGCCGGGAATCTTTCTCCTCGCCGGTGTCTACGCGCTGGAGGCCGCGCTGACCTACGGCAAATACTATCTGCTGCAGAGCATCGTGAGCCGCTATTACTGCGCCGGCATGCGCATCCGCCTCTCGGACAAGCTGCGCCGCCTGCCGGTATCGTATATGGACAAGACCCCGGCCGGCGACGTCATCGACCGCATGATGGACGACGTGAGCGACATGGCCGACAGTATCTTCGGCATCGTGGATATCCTGCTTTCCGGCTTTCTCAAGATGACCGTCATCGCGGTCATCCTGCTGGTCACCGACTGGCGCCTGGCCATCCCCGTGGTGCTGCTATCCCCTCTCTCCGTTCTTCTTTCCGCGAAGATGGCGGGACTCGGAGAAAGCCACTGGGACAACCACTATGAGCTGGGCGGTAAGCTGACCGCGCTCGCGGAGGAGGCTTTCACCAACTATCCGACCACGAAAGCATTCAACCGGGAGGAGGAACTTAGGGCCAAGTACGACGAGCTCTCCGAACGCCACCAGAAAAGCGGGATCTTCGGCAGTTTCCTGTCCTCGATCGTGCAGCCGGTCATTGCCTTCGTGGACGCCGTCGCCTATATTGCCGTGGCCGTCGTGGGCGGCTGGCTGATCCTGAATAAAGGCCTGCCGATCGGCACCGTGGTCACAGTCATCCTCTTTGCGCGGCAGTTCGCGGGGCCGCTGGAGCAGGTCGCCTACGGCCTCGGCTATATCCAGCACGTCAAGTCTGCCGCGAAGCGTGTCTTTACGCTGCTGGACCTGCCCGACGAAACAAATCCCGATGGGAAGGCGGAAGGTGCTGCCTGCGGCCGCGTAGAGCTACGCCATGTGGACTTTTCCTACGAGCCGGAAAAACCCCTGATCCGGGACCTGAACATGGATATCAAACCCGGTCAGAAGGTCGCGATCGTCGGCCCCACCGGCGCCGGCAAGACCACCATCGTGAACCTGCTCATGCGCTTCTATGACATCAACGCGGGGCAGATCCTGGTCGACGGCCGGGATACCTCCGAGCTTTCCCGGGCCGAAAACCGGCGGCTCTTCGCGATGGTCCTGCAGGACACCTGGCTTTTTAAGGGCACCGTGGCCGAAAACGTAGCCTACGGCTGTCCGGAAGCCACGCGGGAAGAGATCGAAAAGGCCTGCGATTTCGCCTACTGCGACCACTTTATCCGCCGCCTGCCCGAGGGGTACAACACCGTGATCTCCGAGGACAGCACCGCGGTCTCCTCGGGCCAGAAGCAGCTGCTCACGATCGCGCGGGCCCTGCTCGCCGACCGGCCGCTGCTGATCCTGGACGAGGCCACCTCCAACGTGGATACCCGCACGGAGCTGCTGATCCAGAAAGCGATGGACCACCTCATGGGCAGCCGCACCTGCTTCGTGATCGCGCACCGGCTCTCCACGATCGTGGACGCCGACCTGATCCTCGTGATCCGCGACGGCCGGATCGTGGAACAGGGGACACATCAGTCCCTGCTGGCGGAAAAAGGCTTCTATTACGAAATGTTCCAAAGCCAGTACGCAATATAAAAGCTCTAATAAAGCTGAGGAGATGTAATTTCCTCAGTTTTTTGATTGCATAAAAACAATAGTCTCTCCACGCGAGGAGCGATCGGATGCACGTCCACAGCGATCTTCATCTTTTTATTTCAATCCACGCTCCCCGCACGGGGAGCGACAATTCGTCGGGTTTGACAAGGTGTAGTTGTCCGACATTTCAATCCACGCTCCCCGCACGGGGAGCGAC
>JAFPWO010000023.1 GCA_017394885.1 Lachnospiraceae bacterium
CCTCGTGGCCCTGCTCCTGCAGCTTGGCCATGGCCTGCTTGTCCATACCGTCGGTAACGAGTACTCTCATGTCAGTAATCTCCTTTTAATTATTCATAATCAATAAGAGGATGCCCACAGGCGGGCATGCCGCCTGTGGACAGAGGGGGAACGAACTTATTTGTGCTCGGCCTCGAACTTCTTCAGGAACTCGACCAGAGCGACGACGCCCTCTTCAGGCATCGCATTGTAGATGGAGGCGCGCAGGCCGCCCACGCTCTTGTGGCCCTTCAGGTTGTCAAAGCCGGCAGCCTTGGTCGCGGCGACGACGTCGGCGTCCTGTTCCTTGCTCGGGGTGACGAACGGGACGTTCATGAGGGAGCGGTCCTTCTTTTCGACAGCCGCGGTGAACAGCTTGCTGTTGTCCAGGAAATCGTACAGGATGGCAGCCTTATCTTCGTTGATCTTGTTCATGGCTTCCAGCCCGCCCAGATTCTTCAGATACTTGAAGACCTTGCCGCAGCAGTAGATGGACCAGCAGTTCGGGGTATTGTACAGCGAATCGGCATCCGCATGGGTCTTGTAGGACAGATAAGTCGGCACGAAAGCGGGCAGATCGTCGCGGATCAGATCCTCGCGGATGATCACGATGGCCAGGCCGGCCGGACCCACGTTCTTCTGCACGCCGGCCCAGATCAGGCCGTAATCCGCCACGTTGCAGGGGCGGGAGAGGAACATGGAGGACTGGTCGGATACCAGGACCTTGCCCTTGGTATTCGGCAGCTGGAAGTAAGTCGTGCCGTTGATGGTCTCGTTCTCGCAGATGTAGACGTAATCCGTATCTTCCGGGATATCCATGTCGGAGCAGTCCGGAATATAGGAGAAGTTCTTGTCCTTGGAGGAAGCGCCGATAATGACTTCACCGTATTTCTTCGCTTCGTTGATGGCCTTCTTGGACCAGGAACCGGTCTCGATATAGACGGCCTTGCCGTTCTTCATGAGGTTCATGGGAACCATGGCGAACTGCATGGTGCCGCCGCCCTGCACAAAGAGAACCTTGTAGTTGTCCGGGATCTGCATCAGATCACGAAGATCGGCTTCCGCTTCCTTCACGATCTCTTCAAAAACCTTGGAGCGGTGGCTCATTTCCATCACGCACATGCCGCTGCCGTTGTAGTTCATCATCTCGTCGCGGATCTGTTCCAGGACCGGTTCGGGCATCATCGCGGGGCCGGCGGAAAAATTGTAGGTACGACCGTATTTCATGGAAAACCTCCCTTTGCGCTCGCGGCGCTTAATTTTTGATGGGGCGGCGATGCGCCGCATCGCCTTTTTACTAACAGAATCGGGGCGGGCACAGCAAAAAAAGCCCACGAACCCTCTTCTGTATAAAAATATACTTGCCTTTTCGGGAAAAATCTATCATAATTATGGCAGAAAGTATAACAATATTGAGAAACGCGGATGATGGGAGAGTGCGATGATCCACATCAACGTCTACGACGACAAAAGAGAAAAGAAGCTGCACGGCACCTATGAATTTCCGGTGGCGGTGTATCATTATGTGATGAGCGAGTGTGCGCTCGGCTGCATCAACTGGCACTGGCACGAGGAGATCCAGCTCGCGCTGGTCACCCACGGGAAGATCCGCTTTTCCGTGGAAGGCGCGCAGTTTGTGCTGAAGGAAGGAGAGGGCTTTTTCGTCAACAGCGAGCGGCTCCATATGGCCCGCTGGGAAGAAGATCCCGCCTCCTCTTATCTGTGCCTGGACTTTCATCCGCGGCTTCTTAAGCTCTTTACCGGGAGCCTGCAGGAGCAGCACTACGTCGCGCCGTATCTGACCGCGCCGGGATTTCAGTATTTTGCGCTGTTTCCGGACCGGGAAGAGGATCGCCCCGTCCTGGAAACCGTTCGGACCGTAGCCGATATGATGCGGGAAAAAGCGTTTGCCTATGAGATGGAAGTCAGCGCGCGGATCACGCAGCTGTGGCGCAAGCTGATCGGGCGGGCCGATCCGGCCGCGGCCTCTCCCGCGCAGTCCGGGCGGGATACGGTACAGAAAATCATCTGCTATCTGCAGGATCATTATCAGCAGCCCGTCACCCTGCGGGAGGTGGCCATGGAGGCCGGCTTTTCCGAAAGCGAATGCTGCCGGCTGTTCAAAAAGGCGACCGGGGACACCATCCTTTCCTATCTGCGGTCCTACCGGCTGACGCAGGCGGCGGAACTGCTGGAAAAAGGAGAGGCGTCCGTGAGCGAGATCGCCTATGCCACCGGTTTCTCCGGCTCGAGCTATTTTATCGAGAGCTTTCGCCGGGAGCTCGGGACGACCCCGATGCGCTACCGGAAAGAGCGGAAAAGCACGGGATAACAGCGCGGCTGCCCGGATTTTTGCCTTGACAAAACCGGGTTGAAAAGCTATGTTTATTAAGTACGGGCCGGGACAGAAACCGGCCGATGCATTCGAAATTCTGAAAGAGGAGGAAATGTCATGGACGCAGGAAGCAGCAGCGGCAGTACCGTAGGCCGAAGTAGCCGGAAATGCGCGGGCGTCCGTCCGAACATTTCCGACTGATCCATTCGACCTGCCTGCTCAGCTTTCTTTTGCATTACGACAAAGGAGGATCGGAGATGGCAGAGAATAATTTTTCTTTGGCGGCGACGCTGCAGTCAATGCTGGAGGCGAAAAAATACACGTCGATCCGTGATGTTCTCGTCACGATGAATCCCGCCGATGTGGCATCTGTTCTGGAAGATATGGAAGAGGCAAAGCTGCCCCTTCTGTTTCGCCTGCTGCCCAAGGAAGAGGCGGCGGAGACCTTTGTGGAAATGGAACCCGAGCTGCAGGAGCTGCTGATCAAGGGCTTTTCCGACGTCGAGCTGAAGGAAGTGCTGGACGAATTATACGTGGACGACGCCGTCGATATCGTGGAGGAAATGCCGGCCAACGTGGTCAAGCGGATCCTGAAGGCGGCGGATCCCACCATGCGGCGCGAGATCAACGAGATCCTACGCTATCCGGAGAATTCGGCCGGGTCCATGATGACCACCGAGTATGTATCGCTCCGGCCGGACATGACCGTGGAGCAGGCGATCCTGCGCATCCGCCGCACGGGCGTGGACAAGGAAACGATCTACACCTGCTACGTCACGAAAGACCGGAAGATCCTCGGCATCGTGACGGTCAAGGATCTGCTGCTGGCGCCGGATGACGAGATGCTGATCAGCGACCTGATGACCACCAACGTCATCTCCGTGAATACCTCGACCGACCAGGAAGAGGTGGCGCAGATGCTATCCAAATACAACTATCTGGCGCTGCCGGTCGTGGACAATGAAGAGCGCATGGTCGGTATCGTAACCTTCGACGACGCCATGGACGTCATGGAAGACGAGGCGACGGAAGATATCGAGATCATGGGTGGTATGACGCCGTCCGATAAGAGCTATCTGCGTTCCACGCCGCTGGATCTGTTCCGGCACCGCATCCCCTGGCTGCTGCTCCTCATGGTATCGGCGACCTTTACCGGAATGATCATTTCCCACTTTGAGAACGCGCTGGCTGCGCAGGTCGTGCTGACCGCCTTTATCCCGATGCTGATGGATACCGGCGGCAATTCCGGCTCGCAGGCTTCCGTCACCGTGATCCGTGCCTTATCGCTCGGGGAACTGGAGTTCAGCGATCTGACCTCTGCCATCTGGAAGGAAGTGCGCACGGCCGTCATGTGCGGCTGCGTGCTGGCGGTAGCCTGCTTCGGCAAGATCATGCTGGTGGACCATCTGCTGATGCATAACCCTTCTGTTACGCCCGTGGTCGCGCTGGTGGTCTGCCTGGCGCTGGCGATCACGGTGCTGGCGGCCAAGGTGATCGGCTGCCTGCTTCCGATGCTGGCCAAAAAAATCGGTTTTGATCCGGCGGTCATGGCTTCGCCTTTCATCACGACCATGGTCGACGCGATCTCCCTCCTGGTGTACTTTGCGATCGCCACGAGCCTTCTGCCGATGTAGGCGGAGCTGCCCCGGACGTTCAAAGGGGACCGCCTTCAGCGGATACTCGGTCCGGGAAGGTCCGGATCAAAAAAGATAGGAGCCTCGGCCCGATCGGCTGCGGAAATACCGGCCTGTTGTTTATGCAACCGGCCGGTATTTGTTTATGGCGGGCATCTGTTTTCCGCATTTTGCGGGAAAGAAGGATCGGCAGGATCCTGCAGAAGTCCGACAGATCATGCCTCTGCTGCGTACAAACCTATCCAAATTTCAGATAAGACGGAGATTTTATCCTCCCTGTGTCGTCATAATGAACAGAAGGCCTTCCCATACCCTTAGGAGCAACACCATGACAGACGAGCATATCATAAAACGCCTGAACGAGCGGGATGAAACGGCGCTGGAAGCGATTGCCGGAAAATACGGCTCTCTGGCCGGATCTCTCGCGATGCGGATCCTCCGGGATCCGCAGGACGCGGAAGAATGTGTTCAGGACGGGCTTATGGCGGTCTGGGAAACGATCCCGCCGCTGCAGCCGGCTTCTCTGTGCAGCTATTTTGTCGCCCTTGTCCGAAACCGGGCTCTGGATCTCTATAAAAAAGATCACCGGGAAAAACGGGGCGGCGGGGTCATAGCGCAAGCGCTGGAGGAACTGGAAGACTGCGCGGCTCCCGGATCCCCGGAAGACGAACTGAATGCCCGGATCCTGGAGGAGCGGATCAACGATTATCTGGGCCGTCTCCCCGAGCGGGAGCGCAATATCTTTCTCCGCCGTTATTATTACGCGGAGCAGGTGTCCGATATTGCAGAATGCTACGGCATGAGTCCGCATAAGGTCTCGGTCTTGCTCCACAGAACGAGGAACAAACTGAAGCGATTCTTGAAAAAGGAGGATCTATTATGAAGCCCGAAGAAATAATGAAAGCACTGAAAGGAGCGGACAGCGCTTATTTGGACAAAGCGCTTGAGCAGCCTCCGCAGAAGGCTTTCCGAAGCTTTCGTCCGAGTGTCAGTCTGGGCCTGATCGCCGCCATTCTTGTTTTTATGGGAGGGACCGCATTGGCCGCATGGACAGCGCTGAACGTCGAATCCCGTCAGGTGCCGGAAGGATGGTATGAGGTCTATTTTCAGGATAATCCCGCCGCACCGGACGCCCCGGAAAGCCTGGAGGAATACTATCTTCCCGCCGTCTCACCGGATACTTTTATCAGAGAAAGCACGACGCTGAGCTTCGGAAATGCTTTCACGACAGAAAGCCGGGTCGTCTGGACCTACGGAGACCCCTGGGAAAGGCTGAACGAGGAAATCGACCGCTGGAACAAGACCTGGGCATGCGACGAGAACGGACAGGCGAAAGCGTTATCATCGCAGGAGCTGGCGGCGCTGGAGAAAGAGCATCCCCTGCCTTCCGTCAGAACAGAACAGATGATATTCTCACAGATGCCGCTTTTGTCGCTGCCGAACGACAAAGTACTGGATACATTTTTCACCGATGCCGGACCTCTTTCCAAGGGAGGAGTCCAGATCGACGGTCGGGATTATGTGACCATGAGCAACGCAGACGAGACGATCTATCTGTGGACAGACGAAGCGCTGCATTATGTGTTCTATCTGCGCTGCAGCAACGGTATTCCCCGTTCGGAACAGGAAAAGGCCGTGCGTTCCGTGGCGAAAACCGATCGGGAAACCTATCTGGATCAAACCGGTCTTTCCCACGTCAAAAGCCAGACGCTGTGGCTTCCGGGAGCCGCGCCGGCTGCTTACAAACACGAATCCTTATTATTGTTGCTGCCGGATCGCTCGGAAGATCTTTCCGTTATGATGGATTGGCAGGATGAAAACGGTCACCAGATTACATTTGCACAGGGGTTCTCCTATACGGAGGAAGATCTGGCAAACAGTGAGTGCACCACGCGGTCTTTAAGCGGGAACAAGATCACGGTCCTGCGGAGAAAGGACAATGTGGACGGACATCTGTGGATCGATGAAAACTGGTATTTTACCGTTCCCGGAAGCGGCACGTCATTCTGGATAAACTATTATTCCACCGACGGAACAGAGACGGAGGAAGCGGACAAACTGGCTTTGTATCAAAGCATCCGGGCGGTTCCCCTGTCGGATCTGCTGCACTGATCCCTTCCGTTGCGCGTTGTAAGCCGTCGTCCGTTCGGGCGGTGGCTTATTTCGCGGTATGCCTGACGGGAGAAGAAGCCTCTTCCGCAGTCTTTTTCTCGAGAGATCAGTTCTTTTCTCCCGCGATGCACAATGTCGCACCGTACACGGCTTCGATCCCGGCTTCGCGCAGGGCGACGGCACAGGCCTCCATCGTGCTGCCGGTGGTGTAGATATCATCCGCCAGCAGCACGCGGTGAAGGCCGGCCGCCGCTTTTTTTTGTGCGGAAAACGCGTTTTTCATATTCCGGAAGCGCGCTTCCCGGCCCAGCTCTTTCTGCGCGTCGGTATGCTTTTTCCGGGCAAGGACGTCGCTGCGGAGCGGGATCCCGGAGAGGCGGGAGAGGGCCGCGGCAAAAAGTGCCGCTTGATTGTACCCGCGTTTGCGGAGCCGGCTTCGGTGGATCGGCACGGGAATGACCGCGTCCGGAGATAAGGCCCGGATCTCCTCTTCATACGCGTCCCAGAAGGCGCGGGCGTAGTAGGCGGCATATTCCTGGCGGCCGTGGTATTTGAAGCAGACCATGGAATGCTGGGCCGCATCGTTGTAGACCCAGAGCGGATAATTCCTGATAAAGTGAAAATCCCGCCTGGCGCAGGCAGAGCAGTATTCCTGTTCATCGGCCGCAAGCTCGCAGCCGCAGCGCAGGCAGTACGGCGGCCGGATGCGGGCCAGCTTCCTTTCGCAGTCCGGATGGATCAGCTCCCCCGGGGAAAGCAGGGGCAGCAGGCCGTCGCACACCGGGCAGCGGCGCGGGAAAAAGACGCGGGTGAGCGCGCCGAAAAACGGTTTCAGCATAAAAACCTCCATCTATTTTTTGCGGGGGAAATGATGATCAGCGGGCCAGTTCAATCAGCTGAAGATGCAGTGTGGAGAAGCGCTGCTGTTCGGTATTGTTGTCCACCATCTGCTGGAAGGTGGTCAGGCTCCCGACCACGCAGACGCAGTTTCTGGCGCGGGTCACGGCGGTATAGATGAGCGGCCGCGTCATAAGTGGCTGCGGGACGTTTAAAAGCGGCAGCACGATGGCCGGATATTCGCTCCCCTGGGATTTGTGGACGGTCACGGCATAGGCCAGATCCAGCTCGTCGGCGTCGCTGAAAGGGTACACGGCTTCCCGCCCGTCATCAAAAACGATGACCAGCTCTTCCGTGAAAAAACGGATATCCTTGACGAAACCGATATCTCCGTTGAAGATCCCGGTTCCCTGGCGCAGCAGAAGGCCGCCCTGCTCGCGGCTTTCCCATTCCCGCTGATAGTTGTTTTTGATCTGCATGACCTTATCGCCCACGCGCAGGAGGCAGCGCGCAAACTGCCGCTCTTTCCGGCCTTCGGCGGGCGGATTCAGGTACTGCTGCAGCACGCGGTTGAGATTCTCCACGCCGAGGATCCCTTTGCGCATGGGGGTGATGACCTGGATCTCCCAGGGCTCGGCCTTGACGTACGGCGGGAGCTTCTCCTTCACGAGGCGGATCACCGCCTGCAGGATCACGGCCGCGTCGCCCCGCTGAATAAAGAGGAAATCCCGGCTGGCGGGGTTGGGGGTAATGACCTCGCCTTTATTGATGCGGTGCGCGTTGACGATGATATCGCTGTTTTCGGCCTGGCGGAAAATCTTGCTTAACGCGATGGTGGGGGCCACGCCGGAACGGATGATATCTTTCAGAACATTCCCGGGGCCGACGGAGGGGAGCTGGCTCGCATCACCCACCAGGATCAGGCGCGTGCAGGGGATGAGCGCTTTCAGCAGGGCGTACATGAGCGGGAGATCCACCATGGAAACTTCGTCGATGATGACCACGTCCGCGCTGATCGGATTGGACTCATTGCGCGTGAAACGCAGGACTTCGTCCTCGCGGTTTTCATCCGGCATACCCATGAATTCCAGCAGCCGGTGGACCGTCTGGGCCGGATGCCCGGTGGCTTCGGTAATGCGGCGGGCAGCCCGCCCGGTCGGCGCGGCCAGCTCCACCTTCATCTCTTTTTTCTCAAAATAGCGCAGGATCGCCGAGATGATCGTAGTCTTCCCGGTGCCGGGGCCGCCCGTGATCACGGTCAGCCCGCAGCGGATCGCGGTCAGGACGGCCTCGCGCTGCTTGTCCTCCAGCTCCAGGCCGCTTTCCTTTTCCAGCTTTCCGATCTCCGCGGACAGAAAATCATCCTGCAGCGGGAAGCTCTGATTTAACTGACAGAGCATGGCTGCCGCCGAGGCTTCCATGTAGTAATAGGTGGAGAGATAAACGATCGGCACGCCGTTCAGATCCCGCAGGATAAAGCGCTTATCGATCGCAAGGTCCATCACATGCTTTTCAATGAGCTCTTCCGGCTGTTCCAGCAGGGAAGCGGTATAGCTGATGAGCGCGGCGCGCGG
Organism: Lachnospiraceae bacterium; assembly: GCA_017394885.1. Classification (GTDB taxonomy): domain Bacteria; phylum Bacillota; class Clostridia; order Lachnospirales; family Lachnospiraceae; genus UBA6987. The sequence continues at coordinate 8,511 of JAFPWO010000023.1, forward strand.
CAGAAAGATGTGGCCGCTCTCCAGGGCCTGCATCATCGCGTACTGCAGCCCGCTGCGGATGCGGTAGTCCGAATCGGCGGCCAGCCCCACGCTGCGCGCGATATCGTCGGCGATCCGGAAGCCCACATGGGTGATATCATCCATGAGCCGGTAAGGATTCGTTTCGATCACGGAATACAGCGTGGCGCCGTAGCGTTCGTAAATGCGGACGGCCAGCGAGAGCGGGATCCCGTATTTTTCCATAAACATGAGGGCCTGACGCATCTCCCGCTTTTCGATGACCTGCGCGGAGATCAGCCGGGCCCCTTTCAAGGAAATTCCCTTGACTTTGGCAAGCGTCTCCGGCGACTCTTCCATAATGCGCAGGGTATCGCTTTCAAACTGCCGCACGATGCGGGCGGCCAGCGCCGGACCGATGCCCTTGATGGCGCCGGAGGCAAGATAGCGTTCGATGGCGGCGGCGTCCTCCGGGAGGGAGAGCGTAAAGCGCTCCACCGAAAACTGCTCCCCGTAGACCGGGTGCGTAACAAAAGAGCCCTCCACCTCGATCGGCTCGCCTTCCTGCAGCTCAGGCAGGATGCCGACGATGGTGATGGGCCCTTTTTCATCGGAAATCTCGATGACACTGTATCCGTTCTGCGCATTGCGGTGGATCACATATTCAACAGTGCCCTGAATGGTCATAGATCTCCTTCAGCTGTGCTCTTCATTTTTGTTCTCATTCATGTATTCGATGAAGCGGCCGGTGCCAATGGCGACCGCCGTCATGGGCGATTCCGCGAGCACCGTGTTGATGCCGGTCTTTTCCTCGATCAGCTCATCCAGGCCGGAGAGCAGCGCGCCGCCGCCGGTCATGACGATGCCGCGCTCGTAGATGTCCGAGGCCAGCTCGGGCGGGGTGCGTTCCAGCACGTTGTGGATCGCGTCCACGATCTGCAGGGCCGGATCGTGCAGGGCTTCCAGCATCTCATCCGAGGTGATGGTCATGGTCTTGGGCAGGCCCGTCATGAGGTTGCGGCCCTTGACGTCCATCTTCAGGGTCTCGGGGCGCGGGTAGGCGCAGCCGATGGCGATCTTGATGTCTTCCGCGGTGCGCTCCCCGATCAGCAGGTTGTGGCGCTTGCGCATATACTTGATGATGGCTTCGTCGAAATCGTCGCCGGCCAGCTTGAGGGACGTGCTGACGACGGTGCCGCCGAGCGAGATCACGGCGATATCCGAGGTCCCGCCGCCGATATCCACAATCATGTTGCCGCAGGGCTTGGAGATGTCGATCCCGGCGCCGATGGCCGCCGCGACCGGCTCCTCAATAATGGTCACTTCCCGGGCGCCCGCATTGTAGGTCGCGTCTTCCACGGCCTTCTTTTCCACTTCCGTGGCGCCGCTCGGGATACAGACGCTGATACGCGGTTTGCGCAGCGTCCGCCGGTTCATCGCCTTATTGATAAAGTATTTGAGCATTTTTTCGGTGGTGATGTAATCGGAAATAACGCCCTGCCGGAGCGGACGGATGGCGGTGATATTGCCCGGCGTGCGGCCGATCATTTTCCGGGCTTCTTCGCCGATCGCGACGATTTCCTGAGAGTCCCGGTCAAACGCGACCACAGACGGTTCTTTTAAGACGATTCCTTTTCCCTTTATGTAAACCAGTATGCTGGCAGTTCCCAAATCAATACCGATATCCATGGAGAGCACGGGCATAAACAAGTCCTCCTTGGCATTTTCCCTCAGCGAGAGAGCGTATCTATTCTACATCAGACCGCAGGGAAAAGTAAAGGAGGATTTGCTAAACTTTATTAAGTTTTTTGGGCTGCGTTTATCTTTTTTACCACTGATAGATCCGGGCGGCTTTCTCTTCCAGATAGCGGATAAAGTACGCCGGATTGAACGGCTCTTTTAAGACCCGCTCCAAAAGCTCGGCCGGGGGATACAGGCGCCCGAAGCGCCAGATGTGCGCCCGGTTCCATTCGTTGATCGGGCCGAAATCGCCTTTTTCGATACAGTCCGAAACGTCCACGCTTTCCTGCATTCTGGCCAGGAACTGTGCGCCGTAGGCGCTGCCGAGGGCGTAAGCGGGGAAGTAGCCGATGAGCCCGCCGGCCCAGTGGGAATCCTGCAGGACGCCGTGCGTATCGTCGGGGACGTCGATCCCCAGATACTCTTTATACAGCGCGTTCCAGGCGGCCGGAAGGTCATGCGCGCACAGCTCGCCGGCGAAGATCCTTTTCTCCAGCTCGTAGCGCACCATCACATGCAGGCAGTAGGTGAATTCGTCGGCTTTGGTACGAATCAAAGATGCCTCCGCTTTGTTCACGGCCTTCCACATCTCCTCCGGGGCATGGCCTTCAAACACTTCCGGCCAGAGCTCTTTCAGCTTCGGGTAGATGAGCCGGATAAACGGCAGGCTGCGGCCGATGATGTTTTCGTAAAAACGGCTCTGGCTTTCATGGATGCTCATGCAGACGCCGCCGTCCAGCACGGTATAGGCCAGCGAATCATCCGCCCCGGTCTCATACAGTGCATGCCCGCCCTCGTGGATCACGCTGTACATCGAAAAGCTGACGTCCTCGGGATAGTAGTGCGTGGTGATGCGGGTATCGAAGTGGGAGCCGAGGCTGGTGGTGAAGGGGTGTTCGGTGGTGGAAAGGCCCACATGCTCCGTATCCAGCCCGATGAGCGGCATCAGATACCGGGCCAGCGCCTCCTGGCGGGCCTCGTCGAAATTGCCTTTGATCAGGGCGGAAGAGGGCTGGGGAGACGCGGCGATCTTCTGCAGCAGCGGGACGATATGCGTGCGCAGGGCCGAGAAAAAGGCGTCGCATTTTTCCCGGGTCAGTCCTTTTTCGTACTTGTCCAGCCAGTAATCGTACGGGTCGGCGTCCGGCGCGCAGTAGGCGGCAAAACGCTTCTTGGTCTCGAACATTTTCTCCAGATACGGCTCGAAGCGCGCAAAGTCATTCGCGGCCTTCGCCGTGTGCCAGACGTCGTCGGATTCCACCCGCAGCTTATTGTAGGCGATATATTCCGCCATGGGGATGGCCTGCATATCCCGGATGCTTTCCAGCATCAGAAAGACCATGCGGCGTTCCTTCTCGTTCAGTTCTTCCTGATTCGCGTCCAGATAATCCAGCAGGGAAACGGTCTCTTCCCCGGTGCTGAGACGGTAGATTTCTTCGCTTAAGACCGACATGCTGCGGCCGCGGTTTGCCGCGGTCTTTTTCGGGGCGGCCGTCGCGCCGTCATAGCTCATGAGCCCCAGGGCGTGGCGGTAGGCACTCTGCTTGGCCTGAAGGGCCAGGAGTTTTTCACGGGCTTCCTGCAGTGTCATTTTCTTTTCCTCCGTGACAATCGCGTGCTTTGGCAGCGCTTTTTCAACTTCATCATAATAACTCCCCGCGGCCCTGTCAATACAGAGAAGTTTCATAAACTACATAGAACTTTCACAGAAATTTTCTTGTTTTTCAAGGTGTTTTTTGGTATAATACCGTCGGCTATATGTAAATATTAACCTTTTTGGAATGAATAAAATGAAGAAAAACGCTTCTGCAAAATGGATCGCCCTGCTGATGGCGGTGACAATGATTTTGTCGCTGCCGGGTTCCGTGCGGGCGGATGAGATCAAGGCGGAAAGCGATACGGAATACCTGACGGAAGCGCCCGGATCAACGGAGGAGGAAAGCATTCTGCCGACGGAAGATCCGTCTGAGTCGGAAAGCGAACCGCTGACGGAAGCAGAAAGCACGGAGCCGGAGCAGGAGGAGACCCTCGCGCTGAGCGTGGAAGAGGTCCTTCGGCTGCGGGATGAGGGCGGCAACCAGCCGGCTGCCGTCGCGGTCTCCACCGGCGGCGAAACGGCCGGCGCCAAATCGGTGCAGGCCAGCCTGCTTCTGGCCAAGCGCTTAAAGCAGCTGGCGGAAACGCACGGCCACAATATGATCGTCTTCCGCGGAAACGGCTTCGTGTATGTCCGGAAGGAGCCGGCTGCGAACGCAGCCGTCGTCGGGAAGATGTATTACAATTCCGTCGCGACCGTCCTTAATATGCTCTATGAGGAAGACGGGCTCTGGCTGAATATCAGCTCCGGCTCTGTCGAAGGATATGTGCGCTCCGAGCTGTTTGTGCGCGGCGGAGAGGCGCAGGATCTGCTGGGTTCTATCGCGCAGACCTGGGCGATCCCGAAGGCGGACGCGCAGCGGCTTTACAAGTATGAATCGACGGCCAGCGATACGATAGCGACGCTGAGCGGCGGCCAGAAATACAAAGTGCTTTCCGTCCGGAACGGCTTTACCCGGCTGTTCTTCGGGGAGACGGCACAGGGGGCCGCCGTAACGGGCTACGTTCCCAATTCGGAAGTTCTGTACACGCAGGACTGGACGTATGCGGTCACGCTGGAAGAAGAAAACCAGGCCTATCAGGATGCGCAGAAAGCGCTGGAGGAGGAGAGTCTCCGGGAGTCCAGCCGGATCGCTTCGTCGGAGCAGGAATCGCGCGATGCGCAGTCCTGGGAGGATGCGTCCCGCGCGTCCGCGGAGCAGGCGTCCCGCGAGGCGGAAGAGGCGTCCCGTGCTTCTTCGGAAGAGGCATCCCGTGCCGCGGAAGAATGGTCCCGCGCACAGGAATCCATCCATGAATCGGAAGCGCTGGAGTCCTCCCTGCTGGAGTCCTCTTGGCTGGAGTCTTCGATCCTGGCATCGTCCTGGTGGGCTTCCTGGTATGAGTCCTCGGTGATCGAATCTTCCCTGCTGGAATCCTCGTGGCTGGAATCTTCCTGGCTGGAATCCTCCCGCCAGGCGGAACTGACCGCAGAAGTTACGCCGGCGCCGGAGGATACGACGTCGTGGCAGGAACCGACCAGCTGGCAGGAGACGCAGCCGAGTTCCAGCAGCAGCGAGACCGAGACGACGACCGAGGCGCCGGCCCCGATCGACGGGGTCGCGACCTACGGCCCGATGATCCCGGAAACGACGGCGCTGCGCCGGACGATCTGTCTGGACGCCCTGCAGTATGTCGACAAACTGGACTATGTATGGTGCGGGGAAAGCCTGGTAACCGGTGCGGACTGCTCCGGCTTCCTTCGGGCAATATTTGCCAATTACGGGATCGATATCGCGCATTACAGCTATACGATTGCGAAGACCGGAATCAAGGTCATGTCGCTGGAGGAAGCACAGCCCGGCGATATCCTCTGCTTCCGGACCGACGATGAGGCCGCCGGCAACGGCCACGTGGGCTTGTATCTGGGCAACGGACTGATGGTCCACTCCCCGAGCACCGGGCGCAAAGTCTGCGTGGTGTATTTTGAAACGACTCACTTAAGTACGATCCAGAACGTGATCTGCGACTGACGCGTTCTGTTCAGCCAATAAACAATAGAATAACGGTGGAAAACGAATGAATTATCTGAACATACCCTTTGAACTCAGGAACAGACCTTCGCTGGACCCGGGGTTTATTCCCTTCGGCGCCTGGGCAGACGCCTTCCTGAAAGAAGCAAAGAGAGAGTTTCGGGTAGCGGTGGAACGGGAGAACGGCCAGATTTCGGTCTTCCGTTCTTTTCTGCGCGATGAAAGCTTTGAACAGGCCAATACCCGGTATATGGAGCGCTTTGTAAAGTTCCTGCTGTGGAGCGTCGGCGGCTGGCGCGTGACGATCTGCGGCTGTGAAGAGACCGCGAAAAAGCTGCAGGAAGCATTCCGCCTGGAAGGCGAAAGAGACTTCGACGTCCACTTTATGATGGACGTCTTTGAGCGGCCCTTTGAGATCGGGCTGTGCGACGTGGCGCATTTCCCGGCGGCGAATGAGCAGCCGAAGGCGGCCGGCGGACACCTGAACGGCTGCCGCATCGGCTTTGACGCCGGCGGATCGGACCGGAAAGTCTCCGCGGTGATCGACGGGGAGACCGTCTATTCCGAGGAAGTGGTCTGGTTCCCGAAGCTGTCGGAGGATCTGGATTATCAGTATAACGGGATCGTCGAGTCCTTTAAGACGGCGGCGTCCAAGATGCCGCGCGTGGACGCGATCGGGGTCTCCTCCGCGGGGACCTTCGTGGGCAACAGCCCTATGGTCTGTTCGCTCTTTATCAAGATCCCGCGCAGCCGCCGGGAGGACGTAAAGAGCATTTACGACCGGGCGGCGAAGGAGATCGGAGATATTCCGATTGTCGTGGCCAATGACGGCGACGTTACCGCCCTGGCCGGCGCGATGAGCTTAAATACCGGCGCGGTCATGGGCGTCGCGATGGGGACCAGCGAGGCCGCCGGATACGTGAATCCGGAAGGAAAGCTTCTCGGATGGTTCAATGAGCTGGCCTTCGCCCCGGTCGATATCCGGGAGAATGCGCCGCAGGATGAGTGGTCGGGCGATTACGGCGTCGGCTGCAAGTATTTCTCGCAGGACGCGGTCATCCTGCTGGCTCCGAAAGCCGGAATCGATCTGCCGGAAGAATTAAGCCTTGCGGACAAACTGAAGGCGGTGCAGAAGCTGGCCGAGGAAGGCCATCCCGGCGCGCGGGAGATCTTTGTGAATATCGGTGACTATCTGGCGCATACCCTTTCTCTCTATGCCCGCTTCTATGATCTCAAGTACCTGCTGGTGCTCGGGCGCGTGGCGTCGGGGATCGGCGGCGACCTGCTGATCGAAGAATGCAACCGGGTGCTGAAAGAAGAGTATCCGCAGCTGGCGGAGAAGATCACCGTTATGCTGCCGGATGAAAACGCCCGCCGCGTGGGGCAGAGCATTGCCGCGGCCAGCCTGCCGGAGGTGTAAGATGCTGTTTACGAATGCGAAAGTTTTTACGGAAGAAAAGGGCTTTGTCCGCGGCGGATTCGCGGTGGAGGAAGGCCGCTTTGCGGAAGTGTTTTTTGAGGAACGGGAAGGCGGGGTGGATCTGGGCGGCGCCTGTGTGATCCCCGGCCTGGTGGATATCCATACGCACGGCGCGGCCGGGGCGGATTTTTCTGACGGAGACGTTGCGGGCCTTGCGCGGATGGCGCGGCATCTGGCAAAAAACGGGGTCACGAGCTTCGCGCCGACCTCGATGACGCTGCCATATGAAACGCTGGCACAGGCGTTCCGGACCGCGGTACAGTTGCTGAAGGAACGGCCGGAAGACTGCGCGCGTCCCATGGGGATCCACATGGAAGGCCCGTTCTTCTCGGAGAAGAAAAAAGGTGCGCAGAACGGCGCGTATCTGAGGCTGCCGGATTTTGCGGCGTTCAAAGAACTGTATGAGGTCAGCGAAGGGCTGCTCCGGATCGTGGACGTTGCGCCGGAGCTGAACGGCGCGGCGGAGTTTACCCGCCAGGCGAAGGAATACTGCACGGTCTCCGTGGCGCATACCGACGCGGATTATGAGGACACCAAAGCGGTTTATGAGGCCGGGGCGACGCATCTGACCCATCTGTACAACGCGATGCCCGGGATCCATCACCGCAAGCCCGGCGTGATCGGGGCGGCTTCGGAAAAAGAAGACGTGAAGGCGGAGATCATCTGCGACGGCCTGCATGTGCATCCGTCGGCGATCCGTATGGCCTTTAAGCTCTTCCCGGGGCGGATCTGCCTGATCTCGGATTCCCTGCGCTGCTGCGGCATGCCAGACGGCGAGTACGAACTGGGCGGCCAGCAGGTCTTCCTTTCAGGCGGTGTGGCGCGCCTTGCGGACGGGACGATCGCCGGCGCGGCTTCGAACCTGTATACGGATATGCGGAACGTGGTATCTTTCGGGATCGACCGCGATGAGGCGATCCGGGCGGCCACGATCCGGCCGGCCCGCGAGATCGGCCGGGGCGATGAGATCGGTTCGATCGAAGCAGGGAAGCTTGCGGACTTTGTGATCTGCGGCGAAGACCTGGCGCTGCGGGAAGTCTGGCTGGGCGGAAAGAAGATCTGAAGCAAAAAACAATTAAAAAACGGCAGCGGGGACGGTTCTCCGCTGCCGCATTTTGTCCTGCCAAATTATTTGATCAGTGCCTTCATGATCTTAAGGCTTCGGGCGGCGAACGCGCTCATGCCCGCGGCGTCCAGCGGCTTGTGGCTCATCATCGCGAGATCGTAGAGCTGCTCGGCGATCAGATCAGCGTACTCACCCTCCGGGTTCTTCTCCAGATACTGCACCAGTTCATTCTCGCTGTTTAAGATCAGGGTCTCCGTGGTCGGGAACTGGGCCGGATCCATGCCGTACATCTTCAGCATATCGTTCATGCGGCGGCTTTCCTCGGAGAAAGTCATGACCGAAGCGATTTCCGCGTCCTTAAAGCGCGTGACCTTAAGATCCATTTCTTCTTTGCCGAGGGCTTTTTTGAAGACATCCTTCAGGGCTTCGGCTTTCTTTTCCGCGTCTTCCCTGGCCAGCTCTTCGGTCAGCGCGCCGTCCACATCCGAATCGATGCGGCAGAATTTGTAATCCGGGTAGCGCTGCTCAAGCCTTGTGATGAACGGTTCGTCGATCGCGTGCGTGAACATCAGCGCGTCCAGCCCGGCTTCTTTGAACATATCAACGTACGTCGCCTGGCGGACCTCGTCGGTCACGTAGTAGATGACGGTACGTTTGTCTTTCTCTTCCGAAGTTTCGGCTTCCTCCGTGTCGGGAAGGACCTCCTGAACGTCTTCTTCCGCCTTTTCTTCCTTCTCAGGCGGCGTCAGATATTCATCCAGCGAGATGTATTTCCCCTCCAGATTCTTATAGATGACGGCTTTCTTCATCTTGTCCGCAAACTTGTCGTCCCGCATCACGCCGTATTTGATGAAGGGATGGATATCTTCCCAGTATTTCTCGTACGATTCGCGCTCCACATTGAAGAGGCCGGTCAGTTTATCCGCGACCTTCTTGGTGATGTAGTCGGAGATCTTCTTCACAAACCCGTCGTTCTGCAGGGCAGAGCGGGAAACGTTGAGCGGCAGGTCCGCGCAGTCGATCACGCCTTTGAGAAGCAGCAAAAACTCGGGAATGACCTCCTTGATGTTGTCCGCGATAAAGACCTGGTTGCTGTAGAGCTTGATGGTCCCCTCGATCGGTTCGGTCTCCATATTGATCTTCGGGAAGAAGAGCAGGCCTTTCAGACGGAAGGGGTAATCCATGTTCAGGTGGATGGTGAAGAGCGGGTCGCGGTAATCGCGGAAGAGCTTTTTGTAAAACTCCTTATACTCGTCCTCCGTACACTCAGACGGGTTCTTTAACCACAGCGGATCCGGCTCGTTGACCGGCTTCGGCGCTTCCTTTTCCGGCTTTTCTTCAGAGGACGCTTCGGCGTTTTCTTCCGCCTTTTCTTCCTCTTCCTTTACGGTATCCAGATTGGTGAAATAGATCGGATACGGCATGAAGGCGCAGTATTTTTCCAGAACGCCGCGGCAGCGGTATTCGTTTGAAAACTCCGTGGAATCATCAGCCAGATACAGGGTGACCGCGGTACCGCGCTCCGCTTTGTCTCCCGGCTCCATGGAGAAGTTCGTGCCGCCTTCGGATTCCCAGTGGACAGCCTCCGCTCCTTCCTCCCAGGAGAGCGTATCGATCGTGACCTTTTCCGCGACCATGAACGCGCTGTAGAAGCCCAGCCCGAAGTGGCCGATGATCTGGTCCTCGTTCGCCTTATCTTTATACTTCTCCAGGAAATCCGCCGCGCCGGAGAAGGCGATCTGATTGATATACTCCTTCACCTCGTCCGCGGTCATGCCGAGGCCGTTGTCGGTAAAACGCATAAATCTGCCTTCCGGAGAGACCTCGACGTGTACGCAGAGCTCTTCTTCCGGGTCCAGCTCGATCTGGCCCATGATCTCGAGCTTCTTCAGCTTGGTGATGGCGTCGCAGCCGTTCGAGACCATCTCGCGGACGAAAATATCATGGTCCGAGTAGAGCCATTTTTTAATGATCGGAAAGATATTTTCCGAATTGATGGATAAATTACCGTGTTCGCTTTGCATGTTCTGATCCTTCTTTCCCGTATAACAGGGCAGGCAGTGCCTGCCGGAGAATGTACGTATTTTATAATATTACTATACGCCCGGGGAGGAAAAATGTCAAGAAAAAGTTAGCACTCAATCAAAAAGAGTGCTAACAATTCGATGGCTTTCGAAAACGCCGGGTGGGCGGCGGCGCTTATTCTTCCTCTATCCTCTGCACTTCCACCGTGATCTTCGGCGTTCCGTAGCGCGGGTCGAAAAGAGCGGCAATATGGCTTTCATACCACTCGCGCAGCGCTTCGTCGTCCATCTCGCAGGGCTCGCCCTGCGTCACGATCGTCACATTCGTAATGATTTTCTCTTTCATACCGACTTCCTCCTTAACTATTATAACCGAAGGAGCCTGGGATGGCAAGGGGGCCGCGCCGGCGGGCGGATCAACACTTTCTGACATTCCGACTACTACCCCTTGCATCTTCCCGCCTTATCGTGTACAATATATTGCGCCGCGCGGCGGCGGGAGAAGAGCCATGAAACTGATCAGGACCGTTCACTATACCGTGCCGTACCCGGGAGGAGAGGCTCCCTCCGGGGCGTTCCGCATCGCGCTGCTCGCGGATCTGCACAACAATATCTTTCCGGGATTGACGGAGCAGATCAGAAGGGAGGCGCCGGACATCATCCTGATCGTGGGCGATATGGCGAACAAGCCGCTTTCCTGGCGGAAGGCGGGCTTCGGCCGGGCCTATGCGCTGATCAAAGCGCTGGCCGCGGAATATCCCGTCTACTATGCGCCGGGCAATCACGAGACGGAGTGGAAAGCGCGGCCGGACAGCATGGGCGCCTTGTATGAACGCTATCAGAAAGCGCTGGAGAGAAAAGGCGTGATTTTTCTGAATAACGATTCGGCCTGCGTAAGCGGGAAGGGCTTTTCTTTCCGTCTGAGCGGGCTGGAGCTGAGCCGCGCGCTGTATGAACGAAGACCCGGCTCCGCCCATCCGTTTACGGAAGAAGACCTGGAAGCGCTCCTCGGCCCGTCCGATCCGTCCGGGTATCAGATCCTGCTCTCGCACACGCCGGTGTTTTTTGAGGCGTACCGGCGCTGGGGCGCGGATCTGGTGCTCTCGGGCCATCTGCACGGGGGCATGATCCGGTTTCCGGGTATCGGCGGGCTCATCGGCGCGGGCTTCAGCCTCTTTCCGGAGTATGACCGGGGGCATTTTGAAGAAGAAGAAAAACACATGATCGTTACGGCAGGGCTGGGTACGCACACGCTGCCCGTACGGGTACTGAATCCCCGGGAGCTGGCGATCATCGATCTGGAGAAAGAATAAATGGAACTGTCGGTGAAACTGGATCAGTTTGAAGGGCCGCTGGACCTTCTGCTGCATCTGATCGAAAAGAATAAGGTGAATATCTACGATATCCCGATCGCGCTGATTACGGAGCAGTATCTGGAGGTCGTATCCCAGATGCGGGCGGAGCGGATGGAATCCTTAAGCGAGTTCCTGGTCATGGCTGCCACGCTTCTGGATATCAAGGCGCGTATGCTTCTGCCGAAGGAAGAGACGCCTGAAGGAGAAGAGGAAGATCCCCGTGCCGAACTGGTGGCCCGCCTGCTGGAATACCGCCGCTATAAGCTGCTCTCCGCCGATATGCGTGAGCTGGAAGAAGGAAGCGAGCGGCTCTACTACCGCGAGCGCTTCCTGCCCCGCGAAGTGGAAAAGTACAAGCCGCCGGTGGATCTGGACCAGCTCCTTGCGGGCGTGACGATAGAGAAGCTGCAGGCGATCTGTGACGAGATCCTGCGGAGAAATGCCGCCAAGGAAGACGTGGAGCACAGCCATTTCGGGGAGATCGAGCGGGAAGCGGTGCAGATCGGCGACCGTCTGGATTTCGTGAAGCGCCGGGTGCAGAGGCCGGGGCGCCATTCCTTCCGGAGCCTCCTGCGGCGCGCGGCCAGCCGCCTGGAGATCGTGGTGACCTTCATGGCTGTCCTGGAACTGATCAAGACCGGGGAGATCCGCCTGACCGAGGATTCGACCCGTGACGACTTTACATTAGAGGTGAATGCCGCATGAAACAGGTAGCCATCCTGGAAGGGATCCTTTTCGCCATGGGTAGCTCCGTGGAAAAGACGGTGCTGGCTGAAGCCATGGAAACGGATGTGGAGACCGTGGAAAAGCTGGCGGACGAGCTGGCAAACGAGTATATCGAAAAAGATTGCGGCGTACGTCTCCTGACGCTGGGAGACAGCTATCAGCTGTGCACGGCGGAAGCCTGCTATGAAGCCCTGATCCGGATCGCCAAAAAGCCGAAGCCGCCGGTGCTGACGGACGTCATCATGGAAACGCTGGCCATCATCGCGTATAAACAGCCCGTGACCAAGGCGGATATCGAACGGATCCGCGGGGTCAGCAGCGACCATGCCGTGAACCGCCTTGTGGAGTTCGGGCTCGTGGAAGAGGCCGGACGCCTGAACGCGCCGGGCCGCCCGCTCCTGTTCCGGACCACGGAAGAATTCCTCCGGCGCTTCCGGATCCCGTCCCCGGAAAAGCTCCCGGAAGTGGATCCGGTGCAGATGGCGGAGATCGAGGCCGCGGTGGAAGAGGAAGTCGGGGCGCAGGAAGCCCGGGAAGCGGCTGAGAAAGTGAAAGTGGAGATCTGACCGTCAGTATGAAATTATCGGATCGACTGGAAAATCTTATATCGCTGGTCCCGCCCGGCACTGCGCTGGCCGATATCGGGACGGACCATGCCTTCACCGCGATCGAGCTGGTGCGGCGCGGCATCTGCCCGAAGGTGATCGCGACCGACGTAAGGAAAGGCCCCTTAAAGATCGCGCAGTCGCATGTGGAGGAGGCTGGTCTGGCAGAAAAGATTAAGCTGCGGCGGGGCGACGGCCTGGAGCCGCTCTCGCCGGGGGAAACGGACGGCATCCTGATCGCCGGCATGGGCGGGCCGCTGATGGAGCGGATCCTTTCGGAAGGCCGCGAGAAGGCGCAGGCCGCGAAGTTCCTGATCCTTTCCCCGCAGTCGGAGATCCCGCATTTCCGCGTCTTCCTGCAGGAAAACGGCTATGCCGTAAAGCAGGAGAAGCTGCTGAACGAAGAGGGCAAAGTCTATTTTATCTTTCTGGCAGAGCCCGGGGAGGAAGCCCCCCTTTCGGAGACGGAAGCGGCTTTCGGAAGACATCTTCTGGCGGATCCGACGCCGGAGCTGGAGGGCTTCATCCTGCATGAAAAAAGGATCGCGGAACGGATCCTGGATATCCTGCCGGGAGAGATCTCTCTGGAAGAAAGAAGAAAAGAACTGGAAAGGATCATACGGGTCGCGCAGGAAGCGCTGGACCGGATCAGAAGCAGATAGCGGCGAGGCTGCGTATCATAATAAGTAAGACAGTGGGGGTCAGACCCCCACTGTCTTATTTTGAAGATACCGTACGCCGTTATTTATTTAACCTTGAAGGATTTAGACAGAACGTTGGTGACGATGCCGTTCGATGTGATGATGCTCACGCGGTAGATATACTGGCCGGCGTTCAGCTTCCGGAAGGTCATCTGGGAATCCAGCTTGTGCAGGTCGAAGGTCTTGGCATTCGGCGCCGCGGAGGCGGAGAACTGCTTGACGCCGTCGGTGGTGTAGACAGACATGGTGACCTTGGTGATCTTATAGCTGGATTTGACGATGCCCTTGCAGGAGAAAGTCTTGCCCTTGACCAGAGTCCCGGAGGGGCAGGTATAACTACTTAACGCAACATCCGAGTCTTTGATCGTGAAGCTTCCGTACCATCTGTCGCAGCGGGAGGCGGTGGAGGCGGTCAGGGTCCAGGTGTACTGTCCCTTGGGCAGATCCTTGAAGGTCAGCTTGCTGTCGATGCTGTACAGGGAGAAGGTCTTGCTCTTCGGAACGGCGCTGACCTTTAAGGCTACGTTGCCTTTGGAATCCTTGGCGATAAAGCTGACAAGGGTCAGATTCGTCTTGGCTGTGAGCTTGCCGCTTACGGTAAAGGCTTTGCCGTTGGCCAGCGTGCCGGTCGGGAGGATCCCGTTGCTTAAAGTGATGGGAGAAGTCGTCGTTGCGTTGCTCTGGGCGGTGGTCTGCTGCGCGGTGGCTGCCGAGCAGGGGGCGGTAACGGTGGTGAAAAGGATCATGGCGATGAGGGCCAGGGTGAGCATTCTTACTTTCTTAAACATGGTTCTATCCTCCTTGGATTTCTTTCTGTTCAGGTTTCCCTGTTCTTTCTGACCGCATCATACAAAACCCGCCGGACCCGTTTGTAAATTTCACTTTCCCCCTGCGGAAACAGGCAGGCGCCTTGCCGCTTGCGCGCGGAAACCGTCTGTGTTATTGTAAAATCCGATAGAGATAATTGCCTGTCTGCTTATCAATCAAAGAGGATGCTGCCGGGATCCCGGCAGGAAATGACGGAAGATGGAAGAAAAGATCAGACTGCCGGAAGAATGGGCCGGCTGGGAAGTGACGGAAGAGCTCGGCGCCGGTTCGTACGGCCGGGTCTATGAAGCGCGGAAGAGGGATCTTTCCGCGGAAGGCGGAGCGGAAGAGAAGGCTGCGGTCAAGATCATCCGGATCCCCGCGGATGACGCGGAGGCCGCCGTGCTGGCCTATGAGCTGCCGAAGGAGGAAGACCGGGCCCGCTACTATGAAAACGTTGTGGACGGCCTGCTGGCCGAGATCCATGCCATGGAGGCGCTGAAGGAGAACCCCAATGCGGTCCATCTTCAGGATTCTTTCGTAGAACATGAAGAAGGTTCTTTGTTATGGACCATCTATATCCGGATGGAACTGCTGATCCCGCTCGGGGAATACCGGGTGGAGCATGAGCTTCGCGAACCGGAGGTCATCCGGCTCGGCCTGGATCTGTGCCATGTTCTGGAGGAGTGCGAAAAGCGCGCGATCCTTCACCGGGATATCAAGACAGAGAACATCATGGTGTCCGGGGACGGCACATTCAAGCTGGGGGATTTCGGACTGGCCAGGCAGCTGCGCCTTACGACGGGCAGCCTTTCCTTAAAGGGCAGTTTTACCTACATGTCTCCGGAAGTCTATCACGGGGAAGCTTACGATACGCGGGCCGATCAGTATTCCCTGGGGATCGTTCTGTACCGTCTCCTGAACAGAAACCGGGATCCGTTCACGGATCCGGACGCCGGCATGATCTATTATAAGGACCGGGAAAGCTCGCTGCAGAAACGCATGAAGGGCGAGAAGCTCCCGCCTCCCGCCGATGCCTCCGAACGGACGGCGGCGGTGATCCTGAAGGCCTGCGCCTACTCTCCAAAGGAGCGCTACCGTCACATCGCGGATCTGAAGCATGATCTGATGCTCCTGGCCGGGGAAGGGACGGATGCGGTTCTGATCGCGGAGCGCGGGGAAGCTGCCGAAGAAGAAAAGCCGGAGGAGGCAAGGCTGCGCCGCAAGCGGATCCCCGTTCTTGTTGCGGCCGCGGCGGTAGTCGCCCTCTTCCTGATCGCAGGCGCCGCCTTCGGCCTTTTCGGAAAGAAAACGCCGGACGGATTTGGGACAGAATCCGGACAGGATACGGAGTCCGGGAAAGAATCGGCTGCGCAGGCAGAGACCGGATCGGCCGGTGAGACAGAATCGATAACCGAAAGCGAAACGACGCAGGCAAGCACCGAAGCGCTGGCCGGCTCCGGTACCTGCGGGAACGATCTTCGCTGGGAACTGACGGAAAGCGGCGTGCTGACGATCCGCGGTACCGGCATGATGACCGCCTATCAGGTTCTGCACGCGGCCCCGTGGCGCTTTTTGAATGTGAAAGAGGTCTTTGTGGAAGAAGGCGTGACCGGGATCGGTTCCTATGCCTTTCGCATGAATGCCTCGATCCGTGAGGTCCATCTGCCGCAAAGCCTGGAATATATCGGCGACGGGGCCTTCGAACAGTGCTGGGTTTTGACATCCTTATCCATCCCGGCCGCGGTCGATCATGTCGGCATAGAAGTTTTTGCCGGCTGCGTGAATCTTACCTCGGTTACCGTGGCAAAAGATAATCCGGTATTTGACAGCCGAAATTACTGCAATGCCGTGATCGAGACCGCAGCGAATACCGTGGTGGCGGGCTGCCGCGCCAGTACGATCCCGGACGGGGTGGAAGCGATCGGCCCGTCCGCGTTCGATACCTGCATCGGGCTGACGGAGATCACGATCCCGGATTCCGTGACGCGTATCGATGAGACAGCCTTCCTGGACTGCGACGAGGAGCTTGTCATCTGCGGCAGCGCCGGCTCGGCCGCGGAAACATACGCCAAAAGCGCCGGTTTTAAATTCAGAGAAATCTCGAAATAATCTCTCGGATCCTTTCCCGGAAGGGAAAGCGGCCGTTACAGCCGCGGGAAGCCTTTCGGATACAGTGCAGGATGAAAAAGCCCGTCTTTTTCAAAACACGGAAGGATGAAGGAGTAAGAAATGAATCGGATCATTCACTATGCCGGACTGTGCCTGCAGGGGCTGGTGCGGAAAAACAATGAAGATAATTACCGAATCCCGGAAGGCTGCCTGCCGATGATCCACGGGGACAAAGAGCCGTTTTCCGGCTCGGTCCGGCCCGGTCCCTGGGCCGCTTTCGGCGTGTTTGACGGGATGGGGGGCGAGATGTGCGGAGAGGCCGCCTCGTATACCGCGGCGGCTGCCTTTGACGGATGGAGCGTGCGCAGGAGCGGGAGCTTTCATGCAGAGGAGGCAGAGGGCCTTTGCCGGGCGCTGAACAGGGAGGTTCTGTCCTATGCGGCCAGGCACCGCGCACCCGGGATGGGGTCGACTGCGGCCGCGCTCTGTTTTGATGCGGACGGCATCCGCGGCTTTAATATCGGCGACAGCCGGTGCCTGATGTTCTCGGAAGGCGCGCTGTCCGTCCTCTCGACTGATCACGTCGTTCTGTCTCCGATTACCCGCCGCGCCCGGCTGACGCAGTGCCTGGGGATCCCGGAGGAAGAATTCCTGCTGGAGCCGGCCTTCTTTTCCGCACCGTACCGGGAGGGCGATCTTTATCTGCTCTGCTCCGACGGGCTGACAGGGGTGGTAAGCCATCAGGTCATTGAGGAGGTGCTTTCGGAGGAAAGCTCCCTTTCGGACAAGCTTGCCCGCCTGCGGGAAGAGGTCTTCCGGCGCGGAGCGCCGGACAATCTGACGATCCTGCTGCTTGCGGTCACGGAGGAATGCCATGAGTGACTGGCTGGACTTTGATTTTGATCAGACGATCCGGGATTTTGAGTATACCCGGCGCGCGGCGGCGGGGATGAACCGCATCATCGATTCCGCGGATTTTGAAGACATGGACGCGGATATGATCTTCCATTATCTGGCCCATGAGATGGAAGTCGTCCTGTTCCCGGACTATCTGAAACGGTATATCTATGAAAAGCTGAAGCCGGACAGGCCGTTCAGTGAAATTCCGGCGGCGGAGTATCAGGCGATCATCAGCCAGGCCTTTTCCGACAATAACGCGCCATACAGCCTGACGCCGACCACGACCAAGAAGACCGCCATGATCAAGCTGTGGCTGACGCAGCCGGGTGCGAAACGAAGCACGGTTTTCGCCCTGGGCTTCGGCCTGCGCATGAGCGCGGAAGACGTCAGCGATTTCCTGACCAAGGTGCTGAAGGAAGAAGATTTCGATTTTCTGGACCCGGAAGAGACCGTGTACTGGTACTGCTTTAAGCATCAGCTCCCGTACGCGGCGGCGCTGCGGCTGATTCGGACCGCGCAGGAGACGCCGGCCGGCAGCTTTTCGCAGAAGAAGTGGGACGCGATGTCCGTCGCGCCGGAGATCTACCTGCTTTCGGAGGAAAATCTGCTGCAGTATCTCGGGCTTCTCCGCATAAATCCGGCGGCCGGCGGGCGGAAGGATGCGGCTTTTCACGAGTTTACGCTCCTGTATGACCGCTGCCGGGAAATCATCAGCGAGATGTATAATGAGGAGAATCTGATCGAAGAGGGAAATTCGGTATGGACGGCGGACCGGATCCGGCCGGCCGATCTGGAAAAGGTGCTGTGCAGCGGGATCCCCGTCAACGAGAAGAACAATCTGACGGCCATGTCGGCCAGCCGTCTGGGAAAACTTTTTCAGAATGCAAGGATGAGCCGCCAGCGGATCAGCGGGATCCTGAGCCGGAAACATCCGGTGGAGCGCTTTGACCTGATCACGCTGCTCTTTTTTATCTACGCGCGGACGGTGGAGCCGGACTGGCCGGCAGAACGCTATCTGCAGTACATCGACGGGATCAACGAGATCCTGGGCCGCTGCCAGATGCAGGGGATCTACCCGGCCAATCCGTATGAAGCCTTTGTCCTGATGTGTATCGTCGCGGAATTCCCGCTGGACGTCTATGCGCAGGTGTGGGAAATGTCCTATGATGATGGGCAGGAATGAAGGGGTTTGTGTTCCCGGCCCAATAACGGATATTCAGCCCTGGTATTACGGCGAACCCTTCCTATCTCTGCGTACTCCCGGTCACGGTCTCTCCTTCCAAACCGGCCGTCTCCGCCGCCCTGTGCAGCTGCTCCAGAAGAGCGGCTGCTTCTTTTTGTCCGATCGAGAAGGTAAGAGCCTGGCCGGACGGGCTGCTGTCGGGAAAATCAAAGCTCACATACCCGCTGTCCAGGACCGTCATCTGCAACTTATAGCCGTAAGGCAGGTCTTCCAGACGGAGCACGGCCTGCGCTGTGCACCGGTCCAGGACCTCCGAGGAGGCGGCAGGGTAAGGACAGGCTTCGCCCCGGAGAGCAAGCACTGCATCCATCAGGGCCGAAGCACCCTGCGCGGAAAGCTTCCCGCCGCTGCGGAGGATCGTCCCTTTTTCGTCGCGCAGGAAGAGAAGGCTGTCCGTTTTCACGGATAAGGCTTCCTTCCCCCCGAAGTCGGCGAGCATTTCGGACAGGGTACCGGCCGTATAGCTTCGGTTGATATAGGTGTACCAGTGATCCGTCGTCAGCGCTTCGCCTTGATCCAGAAAGCGGACGCAGACGGCGGCCTGCGCAGAAGCTCCCTTAAGCGAAAAGATCTCGGCCCGCAGGGATTCGGGACTGGCGGGAGGATCGGACGGGACGCCGCCGGTATAGGAATACCATCCGGCTGTCAGGGTTTCCTCGCCCAGCTTTTCCCCCACGGCTTCTTCCGCGCAGACGCGGGAGCAGGTATAGTTTTGATACGGACCGGCGGCAAAGCAGGCCATATAGCGGGATTCCGGCACGCCTTCCTGCGCGGCGTTGAGATCGGCCCAGTGCGGATAGTGCCCGTCAGCCGGTTCTTTGGAAAAGAGCGGCGGGACAAACAGCAGGATCAGCGCGAGGCAGGCGGCCGGGATCAGGATCTTCAGGGCGAGGGGAAACTTCCGCTTATTCCGGACGGCCGGGGTTTCCAGCTTTTTTTCGTATTCCAGCGCATTCTGCAGGAGGGATGCGTCCAGTTCGGATACGGCGTCCATCCAGCGCGTTTTCGATTCGTTCATACCGTGTAACCTTCCTTTCGTAAGGCCTCCCGGAGTCCGCGGCGAAGCGCGGTCAGTTCCTTTTCCACGGTGGACCGGCTGACGCCGAGCAGGCGGCTGATCTCATCGATCGGGCGGGAAAGATAGTAGCGGCTGATGAAGATATACTGCTGCCGGTCGGAGACGGTGCGCAGATAAGCATTGATGCGTTGGCCGAGTTCCTGACTGCTCAGGATGCGGAGCGGATCGGACTGATCGGCCAGAACGTTTTCCAGCTCTTCCAGCGGCGCCAGTCCTTCCGGCGGCAGCGTTTTCTGCCGGTTGTTCTTCCGGTAGCAGTCGATCGCGCCGCGCCGCATCAGCGTGAGCAGGTACGCGGGAAGAGAGGCGGGCCTGTACGGCGGGATCGTATTCCATACCTTCAGATAGGTGTCGCTTAAGACTTCTTCCCGGTTCCTCTCATCCGACAGAAAGCGGCCGGCGAGGGTCAGCAGCCGGCGGCCGTATTTGCCGTCGATCTCCCGGAGGGCGTTTTCGTCCCGGGCAAAGAGAAGGTCAAGGATCTCCTCGTCCGGGAGCGGTGTTTTCAGTTTGGAGTCAGGCATGCCGTTCTTCCTCCCAGCTGTACGTATCAGGAACTGTTCCTTACACTGGTATAGTCGATAAACGGACGGGATATCCGTAAAAAAAAGCCTTCTCAGGCTTTTTCATGGTTCGGCCGCTCGCTTTTGCCTTATTCCGTGAGGCAGCAGTAGGTAAAGTCTCCCGCGGCCAGCAGGCGTTCGCCCTGATAGACTTCGCTGCGTATAAAGCAGAGCTTCCGGCCGCGCCGGATGGCAGAGGCGCGGGCCAATACCGGCTCCGAAGCCTTGCCGGCGCTCAGAAAATGAAATCCGGTGTCGGTCGTCACATAGGCGCGGCCGTCGCCCCGGACCAGGGTTCCGGCCGCGATCTCGGCGAGGGTGATGATCAGCCCGCCGTGCACGGTCCCCATGGTATTCAGGGCGTTTTCATTCGGCTCGGCCTGCACCAGCGCGTGGGTCTCATCCACTTCGAGTACCCGGATACGGTTGTGCCGCATGAACGGGTTGCCGCGGTTGACCGTTTCTTTGTATTCTTCAAAATTCATCATCGTATCCCCTTTTTCGGAATGCTTTTTACCGGCCGCGGGCAAAGAGCCTGCGCAGCAGCCAGTAGACCGGCACCGAAAGCGCGCACGCGCCGAGGCAGAGGAAAAGGGCCGGCCTGGTGAGAACCGTGATTTCGAAAAGCCCGGAGAAAAGGAGCATTCCGAGCACGAGGCCGGCGCCGCACAGGGCAAAGATGATCCATTTGTACCGATCCATCGGTTTGGCGATCTGGTAGTGGATGTTCATCCCGATGAAAGCGACCAGGATCGTGGAGGCCGTGCGGACGTCGTCGGTCCCGAGCGAGAGGAGCTTTCCGCCCAGGATCAGGGCGATCACGAAGATCGCGTCGGTCACGCCGCCGGGCAGGGCCTTCATCAGCACGTTCCTGAGGAAGCCGCCGCGGATGATGTCCTTGTTCGGGGCCTGCGCCAGGAAGAAGGAGGGGATCCCGATGGTAAAGGCTCCGATCAGGGTGATCTGCGCCGGCCGCAGCGGATACCGCAGGCCGAAGAAGATCGCGGTCAGGGCGATCATGAGGGAGAAGACGTTCTTGACGATGTACAGGCTCCCCGAGCGCTCCAGATTGTTGACGACCTTGCGGCCTTCGTCCACGATGGAGGGCATCTTCGAGAAGTCGGATTCCAGCAGGACGAGCTGCGAAGCCTGGACGGCGGCGTCGCTCCCCGAAGCCATGGCGACCGAACAGTCGGCCTCCTTCATGGCCAGGATGTCGTTGACGCCGTCGCCGGTCATGGCGACGGTCTTCCCGGCTGCCTGCAGGGCATTGACGATAACTTTCTTCTGGTCAGGGGTGACCCGCCCGAAGACGGTATAGCGCGTAACGGCGTCCCGGACGGCTGTTTCGTCGGTGAGCGTCGATGCGTCGATAAAGCGCTCCGCGTTCTGAATGCCGGCCTGTTTGGCGACCTCGCAGACCGTGACGGGGTTGTCCCCGGAGATGACCTTGATCTCCACGCCCTGGGAAGCAAAATAGCGGAAGGTCTCCGGCGCGGTCTTGCGCACCGGATTGCTTAAGAAGACGAAGCCGAGCGGGGATACGCCGGCCTTCAGGGCCTGGCCGTCCGCGGTTCCCTCATACTGACAGAAGGCCAGGACGCGGACGCCCTTCCGGCTGGCTTCTTCGATCCGGGCACGGTAGGTTTCATACTGCTCCCGCAGAAGGAATTCCGGCGCGCCGAGCACGAAGGATCCTTCCGCGAAGTTGACACCGCTGTATTTGAACTGGGAGGAAAAGCCGGAAACGTTGATCGCGTTTTTCCCGGACGGCGCCGTAAAATACGCCTTTAAGGCCTTCATTGTGATATTGTCCGCGTCCTGGGCCGCCGCGAAATCACTGAGCAGGGCAAAAAGCTCATCCCGCGGCATCGCCAGCGTCTCAAAGTCCGAGACAGTCATGGTCTCATCGGTGATGGTCCCGGTCTTATCCACGCACAGGACGTCCACGCGGGCCAGCGATTCGATGCATTTCATGTTGTGGATCAGGACCTTCTGCTGCGCGAGCCGCATGGCGCTGATGGCCAGGGTGATGCTGGCGAGCAGGAAAAGGCCTTCCGGGATCATGCCCATGACGGCCGCGACACAGGACCGGAGGTTTTCCGTAAACGAAAGCTCCGCATTCTGGCGCCAGAAGAGCAGCGCGCCGATGGGAATGATCAGGATGCCGGCCACTGTGACCAGGCGGTTCAAGGATTTGATGATCTCGGACTGCTCGCCCTGCTTCATGGCCTTGGCCCGGAGCGTAAGCTGCGAAATATAAGATTCCGCGCCGACTTTTTCAAGGCGGGCGCGAACCACACCGGAGATGATAAAGCTGCCCGACATCAGCGGGCTGTCCGGCTCCTTTTTGATCTCGTCGGCCTCTCCGGTCAGCAGGGATTCATTGACCGAGGCATGCCCGTCCACGACCACGGCGTCCGCGCTGATCTGGTCGCCGCTTTTAAAGAGCACGATATCATCTTTCACGAGTTCCGCCGTGGGAATGCGGAGCTCCTGCCCGCTGCGGACCACCAGCGAGGTCGGCGCGTGCAGGACCGTGAGCTTATCCAGGACCCGCTTGGAGCGAAGCTCCTGGATGATGCCGATCAGCGTGTTGCTGAGGATGACGCCCATGAAGGTCAGATCCCGGTAGGAGCGCACCGAAAGCAGCAGAATGGCCAGGACGGTGTAGACCAGATTGAAATAGGTGAAGGTGTTGCCCGCAATGATCTGCCCCACGCTCTTGGAGGGGGGCTTGACGGGGGTATTGATGAGGCCCTGCTGCCGGCGGCTTTCCACCTCGGCTTCGCTCAGGCCGGTATAGATATCGGATACAGGGGTCGGCATGATGCGCTCTCCTTGGATAGTCAGAATCGTTTCAGTTCGTCGTCCGTGATCTCGCCGCGGGCCACGATATTGGTCGGGCCGGTCAGATACAGATCGCGGACCGTATCGCCCTCGCGCACGGCGTCCATATACAGGTCCCCGCCGCGCATCGTAAACCGGACGTTTTGCCCGCTGATCTGTCCCAGCAAGGTCAGGACGGCGGCCGAAGAGCCGGTCCCGGTTCCGCAGGCGTAGGTAAAGTCCTCCACGCCGCGCTCGTAGGTCTTTAAAAACACTTCGTCCGGACCGGTCAGCTCCACGAAATTCACATTGGCGCCTTTCGGGAAGGCTTCATGAAAGCGCAGGGCCCGGGCCAGCTCCCGCAGCGAATCCTCCGGATACGCTGCCAGATCCTCAAACGGGACGACTGCGTGGGGGATCCCCGGATCGCCCAGCACCACATAGCTGCAGGGGACGCGCCGGCCGGCGGCCTGCAGGATCAGGTCCGTGCGGATCAGGGAGGGATCGTTCAGGCGGATGCGGTACATCCGCTCGCTGATGCGCGTCCCGCTGACCGGGCCGGCCGTGGTCTCGATCCGCTGCACGGGGCCGGCCAGGCCGGTCTCCCAGGCAAAGCGGCAGATGCAGCGCGCACCGTTGCCGCACATCTCCCCGATGGAGCCGTCGGAATTGAAGAAGAGCATTTTCAGATCCGCACTTTCGGAGTCTTCCACGACCATCAGGCCGTCGGCGCCGAGGGAAAGACGCCGCTCGCAGAGGCGCCTTGCCAGCGCCGGAAAGCAGGCGGAGGGAAGCTTTTCCATGCGGTTGTCGATCAGAATAAAGTCGTTGCCGGCTCCGTTCATTTTCCAGAATTTCATAAGATTTCCCGCTGTTGTTTTTTCTTGGCCGGATCCGCCGCCGCAAAAGGAGGCGCTGCGGAATCCTTATGCAGTGTATCGAAAATTGCGGGCAAAAGCAAGCCCCGCTTGTAAATCCGTCCGGCGGATGCTATACTGAAAACAAGGAAAAACGTGAGGAGGAAGGGGCATGGCTGCGGCTGTGCCTGCTGGAAAGATGGATGACGCGTTAAGAAAAGAAATCGATCTTTTTGTGGAAGAAAATAAAGAGCGGCTGATCGCGGATATTGCCCGCCTGGTAGCGGTCCCGAGCGTGGAAAGCGCGGCTCAGGAAGGCGCGCCTTTCGGCCCCGGCCCCCGCAAAGCGCTGGATACGGCGCTGGAGATCGCCCGGGATCTGGGCCTCAAAACCGTGGACTGCGAGCATTATCTCGGCTATGCCGTGGTCGGGGAGGATCGTGAGGATTATCTCGCCAGTATCGTCCACGTGGACGTGGTGCCGGTCGGGGAAGGCTGGGAGAGCGATCCCTGGACGGTCATCGAAAAGGAGGGCTATCTTTTCGGCCGCGGCGTGATGGACGATAAGGGTCCCGCCGTGATCATGCTCTATGCACTCAAATATCTGCAGGAGAAGGGGATTCCGCTAAAGTACCCCTTCCGTGCCATGATGGGAGCGAACGAAGAGAGCGGGATGGGCGACCTGGAATACTATCTGGAACATTATCCGGAGCCGCTGTTCTGCTTCAGCCCGGACGCGGATTTCCCGCTGATCAACGGAGAAAAGGGAATCGTGCACGGCCTGATCCGTTCCGCCTGCCGGATGGAGAATATTCTGGAGATCGAAGGCGGCCACGCGGTGAACGCCGTGCCGTCCCTGGCGAAAGCGCTGGTCAGGGCAAAGGAATTAAAGCCGGCGCCCCGCGTGGAAGCAGAGAAGGAAGGAGAGGGGATCTGGCGCCTGACGGCCCACGGGATCGGGGGCCACGCTTCCATGCCGGCGGGCACGGTGAGCGCCATCGGCGAACTGTATGATTATATTCTGGAGAACAAGCTGGCGTCTCCGGCCGAGGAAGCGTTCCTGCGCTTTGCGGTGAAGATCCCGCACGCCCCGGACGGCAGCCTGGTCGGGGTGGCCGCGGACGACGGCCTGTTTACGCCCCTGACGCTGGTGAGCGGCCGGGTGTATGCCGAGGACGGCCACATCGTTCAGAGCCTGGATTTCCGCTTCCCGACCAATACGAACCGGGAGCTCCTCTTAAAGAATCTTCAGGAAGTGGCCGGCGATCTGGCCACGGTCGAACTGGATCAGGCGGCCGATCCCTTCTATAAGGATCCCGACTGCGCGGAACTGCGGGCCTGCATGGACGCGTACAATGAGGTGACCGGGGAGCAGGCGAAGCCGTTTACGATCGGCGGCGGGACCTATGCCCGGCATTTCAAAAATGCGGTAGCCTTCGGCCCGGAACATCCGGAGCGGCCGTATCCCTCCTTTGCCGGCTCGATCCACGGCGCGAATGAAGCGGCCCGGATCTCGGATATGCTGGAGGCGCTGAAGGTGTATATCGTGACCCTGCTCAATCTGGAAGCGCTGGAATATCCCTGCTGACCTGAAGAAGAAAGGAGTATTATGTTACGCATTACCTACGGAGAAGACAAAGTCCTGGAAGTTCCGGTGGGAACCAGTTACGGCACCATGGCCAAGATGGTGCAGCCGGATTTTATGTATACGATCCTTCTGGTGGAATCCGACGGAAAGCTCAAGGAGCTGCATAAGCAGACCAAAAAGAACGAAACGATCCGCTTTATCACGACCCTGGACCGCGACGGCATGCTGACCTACGAGCGCAGCGCGCTGATGCTGATGTGCGCTGCCATCCATAATATCGCCGGCAATAAGATCGAGAAAATTTATGTAAAATTCTCTGTCTTAAACGGGTATTACGTGGAGATCAGAGGAAATGTTTCCGCGAATGAGCGCTTTGCCCAGCGCGTAAAAGAAGAAATGCGGCATCTGGTGAATCTGGACCTGCCGCTGGTGAAGAAAAATGTTCCCGTGGATGTGGCAAGACAGTATTTCCTGGAAAACGGCATGCCCAGCCGGGAGCGCCTGTTCCGCTACCGCCGCCATTCCGGCGTCAATCTGTACTCGATCGGCGACTATGTGGACTACTACTACGGCTACATGGTCCCGTCCACCGGCTATATCAAGTATTTCGACCTGATCGCCTACGAATCCGGCCTGGCCCTGCTGCTGCCGGATAAGTATCACCCCGAAGAGGTCTTCCCGATCCAGCCGAAGAAAAAGACCTTCGATACCCTGCAGGACGCGTCCGATTGGAGTGAAGCCATGGATATCGCGACGGTCGGCGAGATCAACGACAAGATCGCGAAAGGCCAGATCCGGGATATCATCCTGATGGCGGAGGCCCGCCAGGAAAAGGATATCGCCGCCATCGCGCAGACGATCGCCGAAGACCCGAACAAGAAATGCGTCATGATTGCCGGCCCGTCCTCCTCCGGGAAGACCAGCTTCTCCCACCGGCTTTCGGTCCAGCTGCGCGGCCTCGGCCTGCAGCCGCATCCGATCGAGGTGGACAACTATTTCGTGGACCGCGAATTTACCCCGCGGGATGAGAACGGAGAGTATGACTTCGAATCCATCGACGGCGTGGATATCAAGCAGTTCAATGAAGATATGCTGGCCCTGCTGCGCGGGGAAGAGGTGGCCATGCCCACCTTCAATTTCAAGACCGGGCACCGCGAATATAAGGGCAATACGCTGCAGATCCGGGAGAATGATATCCTGGTCATCGAAGGCATCCACTGCCTGAACGACCGCATGAGCGAGCTGATCCCGCCGGAAAACAAATACCGCATCTTTATCAGCGCGCTGACCCAGACGAATATCGACGAACACAACCGGATCCCCAGCTCGGACGGCCGGCTGCTGCGCCGCATGGTCCGCGACGCCCGCACCCGGGGCTATTCCGCCCAGGAAACGCTGGCCCGCTGGGATTCCGTGCGCCGGGGCGAGACGCGCAATATCGTGCCCTTCCAGGAGGAAGCCGACGCGGTCTTCAATTCCTCGCTGGTCTATGAGTTTTCCGTGCTCAAATCCTACGCGGAGCAGCTCCTCTTCGGGATCCCGGAGGACGCGCCGGAGCATCCGGAAGCCGTACGGCTCTTAAAATTCCTAGACTATTTCCTGTCCGTCGACTCCACACTGGTCCCGCAGAACTCATTGCTGAAGGAATTCATCGGCGGCAGCGTGTTCGGCGTGTAAACCGTATTCTCTATTATATCAGCTTATCAGGAGATCTATCCCCGCAGGAGAAGATCTCCTGATTTTTGTGCGCTTCCGGCAGCGGCCTTATTTTTTTCGGCTTCTGAAAAAAAGATTGTATAAGAAATTATTATATGGTATAAAAAAAACATCTTCCAACGCAATACAGAAAGGTGTCTGAAAAGAGGATGCCTATATTTTCGTTAATAGAGAAAGAAGGATTATGAGAATGCAAACGTTTACAGAGTTTATTTCTTCCAATCTTTCCTGGCAGCAGAATTGTGTTTTTGTACTTCGTCTGCTGGTTGCCAGCGCCTGCGGGGCCTGTATCGGACTGGAGCGCAGTAAACGTCTGAAGGTAGCCGGGATACGGACGCATATTCTGCTGTGTTGTGCCGCGGCCCTGTTTATGATCGTCTCGAAATACGGCTTTTCAGATCTGAGCTCCGCAGAAGGCGTGATCTTCAGCGGAAGCCGCGGGGCGGATGCCGGCCGTATCGCCGCGCAGGTCGTCAGCGGCATCAGTTTTCTCTGTGCCGGCGTTATTTTCCGGAAAGGCGCGACCGTTTCCGGGTTGACCACGGCGGTCGGACTATGGGGCACGGCGGCGATCGGGCTGACCGTCGGCGCCGGAATGATCCTTCTCGGCATCTGCGGCACGGTGATCCTGATCGTGCTGCAGATCGTGCTGCACAAGTTCAGTATCGGCAATGACGCTTACTTTAAAAACAATGTGAGCTTTACGGTACAGAATGAATCGGATTTCAGCCGCACCCTGGATAAGTGGTGCGATGAACTGGGGGCGGAAGCGGCCGACGTCAGCATCGACCGGGACGTCGGCGGTTACACCAAATACGGCGTCGTGCTGCTTATGAAGCGCGAGGTGACGCTGGAGGATATTAATAAGCTTCTGGAAAAGCATCCGGAGATCACTGCGGTATCCAGCGAACTGATGTAAACAGGAGAAGAAGATGGGCGGTTTTTCCGAAAAACTGAACGGATACTGGGAAGAAGGCTATCACTATTATCTGGAATTCCGGGACGGAAAGCTTACGGTCCGCCGGTACGACCGGGTGACTGTGCTGACCACGGATGTTTCTTACGATGCCGCCGCGCTGGATGAGGGAGAACGGACGGTGATCACGCTGGCGGATGGTGTCCTTTCCCGAAGCTTATCCGGCGAACCCATGAGCCGGATCCGGGATCTGGTGTATGAAAACGGGGAGCTGACGCTGGTGAA
Organism: Lachnospiraceae bacterium; assembly: GCA_017394885.1. Taxonomy (GTDB): domain Bacteria; phylum Bacillota; class Clostridia; order Lachnospirales; family Lachnospiraceae; genus UBA6987. The sequence continues at coordinate 36,707 of JAFPWO010000023.1, forward strand.
ACGCTACCTGGAAGAAGAGGATACCGCGTACACCCTGCATAAAGTGGATCATGGCCCCTTTGCCCATATTATTATCCGGGATGAAGCGTATCTGGACCGGCTGCAGGGAGAATGGAAGTCGTGGCCGAAGAGCGATCACAGCTGGACCTTGCAGATCAAAGGAAATCATCTGAACTGGGAAGGCATAGGAGAGAGCGATTTCCATGTGGTCAGCTATACCTATAATCCGAATGCGGTGAAACTGGTGCCCTACGATCTTACACAGGACAGTTTCCGCGGCTTTACCGCCTTCACTCTGCATCCGGATATGCTGGAGACCACGATGATGGTCTATGACATGAGTGTGCCGTCGACCATCTTTGCGCGGGAAGACAGGCTGGATTCAATCATCGTTCCGGGCTCGGCCAGGCGGAAAGCTGTGAATACGATGAACAGAATGCCTGAGGGCGGGTTCTCCCCGCTGATGGGAGGCTTCATGGGAATGGGGCCGCTGGCGCAGCCGACGGTCACGGCGCAGCCCCGTCCGGAGCCGGATCCGGAAAAGGAAGGCCGCGTCTGTCCCTGCTGCGGCTATGAATGGAAAGGCTGGGGGGAGAATCCGCCGAAGTTCTGTCCGGAGTGCGGGACGAGGTTGTAAAAGAACGGATGTCCGCTTCAGGACGCGCCTTCTGAAAGGAGCTGCGATCATGCCGAGATCCATGATCCTCCCATTTATCCTTTACTGTTTCGTCGCGGCGATCACTCCGGGACCGGCTAATCTCTGCTCGCTGGCTTCTGCGGTGAAATACGGCCGGCGGCAGGCCCTCCGGCAGTGGCGCGGTCTTTTCGCCGGCTTTGCCATGGTCGCGCTGGCTTCTTCCGCTGCCGTCTGGTTTCTCGGCTCGGTTATGAACCGCTATCTGCGCGTGCTGACATGGATCGGAGCGGCCTATATTCTTTATCTGGCCTGGCATATCCTGCGCAGCAACGGCGCAGAGGATGCCAACGCCGGCGCCCATTGTAATTTTCTGACCGGGCTGGTACTGCAGCTGACCAATGCCAAGATCATTATTTTCTGTATGACGGCACTGACGACCTATGCCCTCCCTTATGCGGACAGCTACTGGGATGTGCTGAAGATCGCAGTCATTCTGCCGTTTACCGGTCCCGTCGCCAATCTGCTGTGGCTGTTTGCCGGTGCGTGGCTACAGAAGTTTTTCCGGCAGTATCAAAAGCCTGTGAACGTTGTGATGGCGCTTTCGCTTTGCTTTTGCGCAATAAGCATCGTTGTTTCCTGAACCGGAGAACAGGTTCCGCGGAGTCTGCTTTTACTGCTTAAGGGAACAGAAAATGGCATGATCCGGGGATCATGCCATTTTCAAAAGACGATAAAACCGGCTTATAAGAGGGAGTTTTTCGCCCTTCTTTTTTTATTGGGCAGGATGTCTGCTCCGGCTGCTTTACGCCTGCGCTTTTCTTTCTTCCAGCTCGCGGCAGATGCGGTCGTATTCCGGCTCATCCAGCTTGTAGTGCTTCATGTACAGCACGTAAGTCGCCAGCATGAACAGGAAGGAGAGGATGACCATGACCAGCAGCAGGCCGACGGCCTGCCCGGATTTGACAGAATTCAGGATCCCTTCGATCTGCGTCAGCTTGGCGGCCTCGTCGATCAGGCCCTGCTCCTTCTGCATCTCCAGCTCGGAGATCTGGTTGGTGATCCCGGTCACGTTGAGGATCAGGTAGCTGACGGTCGTGATGACCACGATCAGCGCGCTGCCCAGCTTGGTCACGAAAGGTCGGACGGAAGCGATGATCGCGTCGTCGCGGTTGCCGGTCGTATACTCGTTGTATTCCACCGTATTCAGGATGGAGATCATCATGATCAGGTAGAAGCCGTACTGGCCCAGATTGGCAATCATATAGCCCACGGTGATGACCCAGAAGCCGATCGTCCCGGAAAGCCCCAGGCCGGCCAGCAGCATGATCGCATAACCGATGATCGATGCGATCAGCATCTTCTTCATCATATCCTTGCGCTGCATCTTGCGGGAGAGCGCGGGATAGAGGATCATCAGGACCGCGGTCGCCATCATGCCGACCGTGGTAAACAGGCCGTACAGGCCGCCGGCATAGCCGTATTTGAAGTAGATAAAGATCTGGCCGAGGCCGCCGATCACGATGCCGTTGCCGATTTGCTGCAGCAGGAAGATCGGGATGATCCAGCGCAGCTGGTCGTTGCCGGTAATGGTCTTCAGGATCTTTTTGAAGCTGATCTTGGGAGCCGGTTCCTTTTCATAGTCACGGTTCTCCCGCACCCCGAAGATGGTAAAGCAGAGGAAGAGCGGAGCCAGAATCGCGACGGCCAGGGCGATGACCCCGTAGGCGGTCACCGTGCTGCCACCGATGGTCATGGCACCGACCGTCAGCATGGGGATCAGCACGTTGGCCACCGTGCCGCCGAAGCCCGCGAAGAGGTTCGTGCGGGAGGTGATACGGTTGCGCTCGTCCGCGTCGGTGCTTAAGGACGGGATCATGCCCCAGTAGGAGATATCGTGCATCGTATAGGTGATGCTGTACAGGAAGTACACCACGCCGAAGAAAACAACGAAATTCCAACCCTGCAGCTTGGTGTTGAACGCCATGTAGATGACGACCGAGGTGCTCAGGATCCCGATGACCAGCCAGGGTTTGAATTTGCCCCATTTGCTGCGGGTCCGGTCGATGATGTTGCCCATGAGCGGGTCGTTTAAGGCGTCAAAGATACGGGCAGCCACCATGATCGCCGCGATGGCGGAAAGCTGCGCCGCATTCAGCTGTTTGGTCAGCAGGACGAAGGTGTAAAGATAGTTTGTGAACATCTGGTACATCATGTCCCGGCCGACGGTGCCGAGCGGGAACATGAGACGGTTTCGTTTGACGGTTTTCTGATCCATGATCGTTTCCTTTACTGTATTCTTGTTCTCTCCCTGGCGAGGGATAGGGGTTTTTTTATTCGCCTTATACCAATTCCTTCATTTCATCTATCAGTTCGCCGAAGTAAGCCAGTGCGGAATTCACCGGCTCCGGAGAGCTCATATCCACACCCGCGATCTTTAACAGGCTGATCGGATCCGCGGAAGAGCCGCCGGAGAGGAATTTCTTATAATCTGCAACGGCCGGCGCACCTTCTTTGATGATGCGGTTGGCAATGGCGACGGCGGCTGAGAAGCCGGTGGCGTACTGGAATACGTAATAGTTGTAGAAGAAATGCGGGATGCGGGCCCACTCCAGCGCGATGCCGGGATCGCGGGCCATCTCCGGCCCGAAGTAGAGGGCGTTCAGCTCGCCGTACTTTTCGCTCAGGACGTCGGCGGTCAGCACTTCGCCCTTTTCGGCCATCTGCCCCATCATCAGTTCGAATTCCGCGAACATAGTCTGACGGTAGACCGTGCCCTTGAACTGGTCCAGGAAGTGGTTGATGAGGTACGCGCGTTCGGTCTTATCCTCGGTATGCGCCATCAGGTACTTCATCAGCAGGACCTCGTTGCAGGTGGAGGCGACCTCCGCCACGAAGATCACGTAGTCGCTGGTGGAGATGGGCTGATGCTTTGTGCTGTGCCAGCTGTGCATGGAGTGGCCGAGCTCATGGACCAGTGTAAACTGGCTGTCCAGATTATCCTTGTAATTCATCAGGATGTAGGGATGCGGACGGGCCGCGCCGGAAGAGTAGGCGCCGCTGCGCTTGCCGACGTTTTCGTAGCGGTCGATCCAGCGGTTCGCGAAAGCTTCCCGAAGCAGCGCCACATAATCCTCGCCCAGCACAGAGAGTGCTTTGCAGATGGTTTCCTGCGCCTCCTCAAAGGGGATCTTCCGGTCGCCGCCCCGGATGATGGGCGTGTAGACGTCGTACATGTGCAGCTCGTCCACGCCCAGCAGCTTTTTGCGCAGAGCGACGTACCGGTACATTTTATCCATGTTCTGATGGACGGCTTCGATCAGGTTGTGATAGACCGCCGTCGGCACTTCGGTGTTGTCCAGCGAAGCCGCCAGCGTGTTTTCATATTTCCGCGCGTTCGCAAAGAATTTTAACTGTTTGAACTGCCCGTCCAGCGTGGCCGCGACGGTGTTCTTGAACTCGCCCAGCCGGTCATAGTACGCGTTGAAGACCTTTTCGCGAAGATCCCGGTCGGGGCTCTCCAGCAGCGGGACAAAGCTGCCGTTGGAGAGGGGATGGACGTTCCCGTCCTTATCGGTCACGTCCGGAAAGCGCAGGTCCGCGTTGCGGAGCGTGGAACCGATCTGATCGGCGCTGCGTGCGATCTCACGGGCGGTCGCCAGGATCTTCTCGCACTCCGGCGGGAGAATATGCGCGGCCTTGCAGCGCAGCTGATACAGGCTTCTGCGGTAGGTATTCAGCGCAGGCTCCTCCGCATAGAAGCGTTCCAGCGTCTCCTCCGGGATCGCCATGATCTCGGGAGCGGCAAAGGACGCGGCGCCGGACAGGCCGACCAGCGCGCTCATGGCTTTGCCGCGCATGGCCTGGAAATGGCTGTCGGCGGTATCGACGTCGCTGCACAGGCTCGCATAGCCGTACACTTTCCCGGCCAGGACCTCGATCTCGTCCTGCATCGCAAACCAGTTCAGCAGCGTTTTTGCAGAGCTGCCGAGGGTGCCGGCGAAAGAAGAGATCTTTTCGCCATACGCCGAGATCTGCCCCAGGGCTTCCTGCCAGGCGGCCTCATCGGCAAAAATATGACTGACGTCCCAGGTAAATTCAGCCGGAACATCACTTCTTTTGGGAATCGACATGGAAATCCTCCCTGCATGAATTGTTCAGAATGATAGTAACAGTATACCATAATTTACGCTGAAAGCAATTTGATTTTATTCTGATTATAAGGTATGATGTACCAAAGTGCTGTTTCAGCCCGGGGAGGTTGTGTATGGTCCAGTATAAGATCACAAAAGAAGACTTTTTGGAAATGGCGGAGTACATCCTGAGAAAGAAGACGAAGCAGAAAGGCTACTGGCTGAAGCTCTTCGTGATGACCGTGGGTGTGATGGGCGTCGCGCTCTGGATGTTCTTCGGGGCGAGGGAGCTCCCCGCCTGGCTGCGGGTCGCGGTACTGGGCGTTTCCGTGCTGATCACGACCGTGGCGGTCTTTCAGAACGGATTCTACGGCCTCCGCTCCAAAATGGCGCTCAGCCAGCAGGAATCCCGCGATCAGGCCGGAGAGTTCTGGAAGGAACACAAGCTTTCCCTGCAGGGGAATATCCTGCAGATCAGCTACGGCGGCTCGTCGGGGAAGGTCGACTGCCGCCATATCGAAGGCTGGGAAGAGTCGGAAACGCTTAAGTATCTGATCGTGGACGGCTCGGTCATCGAAGCGATTCCGAAGAAAGTCTGCGAGACGGAACAGTGGAAAGAACTGTTTGAGAAAATCGAGGAGACCTCGCAGAAGAGCCGCCGCGAGGTCAAGGATGACGCCAGAAAGAGCGCGGCGGACAACAACGCCCGCTTTTCGGAATGGATCGTCATGACGGAAGATGAAGTGGCCGACGAGCTGGTCCGCTTAAAGCGGCACAGCTACACCACGATCGCCGGATGGAACGGCATGACCTTTTTCGGCCTGATCTTCCCGCTCATCCTGGTGGTCTATTCCGCGGTCCTGCAGCAGTGGGGCTATACGGTGCTCTGCTTCATCCTGATGATCCTGTGCAATATACACTTTTTTATCACCTTCAGCCCGTTCTGCAGGAAGACCATCCGGAAAAAAGTGGAACCGCCGACGGATGAGGGGTATCTGCTTACGGTCGCCGGGGGAAAGATCACCCTGGTCACCCGGGACAATAGCTATAACTATGATATCCGTTCCATCCGGAAGACGGTCAATGCGAATACGGCGCTGTATCTGTATTTTTCCGGACAGCAGATGCTGTTCGTCCCGAAGCAGTATGCTGAGGCGTTCATAAAGGCGCTGTCCGAACGGCGTTCGATCAGTGAGAAGGCAAAACTTCCGCAATAACTTGTTTTTACGGGATAAATGTGCTATTTTATCTGCGCGGAGCAGGGTGGATGATCGCGCGGCCCAAGGGCCTCGAGGAAAGTCCGGGCTTCACAGGGCAGGGTGCCGGATAACGTCCGGCGGAGGCGACTCCCGGGACAGTGCAACAGAAAAGAACCGCCGGGATTTCCCGGTAAGGGTGAAAAGGCAGTGTAAGAGACTACCGCCCGTCCGGCAACGGCCGGGGCTGTGTAAACCCCACCCGAAGCAAGAGCAGCAGGAGGCATAAGGCGGCCCGTCTGCCTCCGGGTAGCTCGCTTGAGCCGTCTGGCAACAGGCGGTCTAGATAGATGATCATCCGAGACAGAACCCGGCTTACAGCCCTGCTCCGTTTTTTACGTGTATGGGAAAACGACGTCAGCAATTTGATACGGTCTCGACCGCGCTGTATATTCTGCTCAGCGCGGCGGCGCTGGTGCTTGCCGTGCTCTGCCTGATCGGCAGGACGCTGCATTATGCCTGGCTTATCATTGCCGCGGCCGGCGTTTATTATCTGATCCGGGCGGCCGCCCAGCTGGTGCACCGCCGGGAAAAGTACCGGCTGAAGGCGATTCTGCTTTTTCTGCTGGCACTGGCCTGCGCCGGCGGCGCGTATCTCGCAAAAGTCTGCCTGTAATTTCATGATCAGCGGCGCGGCGCTGTCCGTCATCGCTGTAAAAAAGGACAAATCGGGGTCTGACCCCGATCTGTCCTTTTTTGCGGCCGCCTTCTTCCTGCTTCAGACGCAGATCAGGTCGACGCCGGCCTCCACAAAAGCTTCCCTTGTTTCTCCCGGCAGTTCCCAGCCGGTGATCGCCCGGGTGATCTTATCCAGCATGCCGACGGAAAAAAGTGCCTGCGTTTCAAATTTGGAATGGTCGCACAGCAAAAATGCCTCCGCGGCGTTGTCCATCCCGATGGTCTTCAGGTTGATGTCTTCCATGATATAGTTCATGATCCCGTGCTCGGGATCGATGGCGTCCACGGACAGGAAGATCTTGTTGGCCGAGATGCCCCGCAGCATGGCCTCCGCGTGATATCCGTAGGAGTAGCAGAAGCCGTCCCGGATGGTGCCGCCGATAAAGAAAAGCTTGTTGCGGGTCCGGGTCGCCACTTCCAGCGCGATGCGAAGATCGTTGGTGATGACGGTCAGGCCGGAGAAGCGGTTCAGGAGCCGGGCCAGCTCGTAGGTGGTGGTTCCGGAATCCAGGATAATGCGTTCGCCGTCCCGGATATACGCGGCGGCAGCCTGCGCGATCCGCTTTTTTTCTTCCGTGTTCTGCGCAGCCCTTTCCGTGAGCGTCGGCTCGATGTTCGCCTCCGCGGAAAACAGACGGGCGCCGCCCCGGATCTTTTCCAGCGATCCTTCCGACGCCATCTCGCTGATATCGCGATGGACCGTGGCTTTGGAAGCCTCGGTCTTCTCCATCAGTTCTTCCGTCGTGGCAATTCCTTTTTCCTGTAGGACCTGAAGGATCAGGTCCTGTCTCTTTGCTCGCAGCATAACAAACGCTTCCTTATTATTCCGTGGTCAGTGATAGAAGACAGCCAGAGCCTCAATGGCTTTCTGATACACGGCGTATTTTTTCTGATACACGGCATGCTTTTCCCTGTTCGGGTAAAACCGCCCGGAAACATGGGTCATATGGGCCGCCGCCTGGGCGTAATCCGTATACCGGCCGTCCGCGATGGCGGCGCAGACAGCCGAGCCGAGCGCGCCTAATTCCCGGCACTCCGTCGTTTCGATCGTGATGCCCAGGACGTCGGCCAGCAGCTGGCACCAGACAGAAGAGCGGGAGACCCCGCCGGAAAAACGCGCCGCGGAAGGGAATCCGCCCGGATACAGAAGTTCCATGTGCTGCTGCAGGGAGAAAACGATCCCTTCGTAGATGGCCATGAGGACCTGGTCGGCCGTATGGTGTCCCGCGAGATTCAGCAGCGCGCCCCGCGCCTCCGGGATGGAATTGGACCCGTAGAGATAGGGGAGGAAGACCAGGTCGGAGGAGGCGGGATCCAGGGCAGATACCCGCTCGTTGCAGGTTTCATAGACGTCGGCCCCTTCCGGACACAGCTTCGCGTAATACTGCTCCACGAACCAGTCGAGATTTCCGGCCGAAGACGGACTGGATTCCTCACTGAAATACCACCCGTCCAGGAAGCCGCACATGCTGTTGTTCTGCCCTTCGCATTCGGCCAGCGTGCGCGTCAGGTGGCCGCTGATGGTCCAGGTTCCCAGGACGATGGCAGCGAGCGAATCGTCCAGGATCCCGCTGCCGAGCGTACAGGCGGCCGCGTCATACAGGCCGGCCGCGACCGGAAGTCCTTCCGGAAGCCCGGTCAGGGCGGCGGCTTCCGCGGTCAGGCGGCCGGCGCATTCGCAGGAACGAAGGACGGCGGAAGGCATTTTCTGCAGGCATTCTTCGATCGATAGCGCCCGGAAGATCTCCGGATCGAAGATCTTCTTTTCGGGATGGAAGAGATTGGTATTGGTCGCGTCGGTCGGCTCGGTGGCATAGCGGCCGGTCAGCCGGAAACGGATATAATCCTTGATCGAAAGAATATGGGCGGCCTGCCCGAGGACCGAAGGCATATTCCGCTTAAACCACGGAAGCAGGACGCCGTGCTGGCCGGACCACAGATGCTGCAGGGTGCGGCGGTAGACCTTCTCATCGGTCCCGTCTTCCTGAAAAGCGGTCAGCAGGGAGTCGGCCCTGGTGTCCGTGGAGACGATGAGCGGATAGACGCAGTTCCCGTCTTCCCCCGTCATGACAAGGCCGCCCCCGTACCCGCACAGGGACAGGGCGCGGATCTCTTCCGGCGCGAGGCCGGAAAGCGCCAGGGCCTTGCGTATAACGGCACAATTGGCCGCCCACAGCTGCTCGGGATCGCGCTCCGTAAAGCCCTCCCCCGTGCGGCGGACGGGGACCCGCTCGGACGCGCCGGAGATCTGCCGCCCTGCCGGATCGAAAATGACGCATTTGGTGGCGGAACCGCCGTTATCCAGTCCGATATAATAAGAACCGCTCATGAAAAAACCCTCAGCCTGAAATAATTATAAGCCGGCGCGGTACGCTTTCACGATATCCATAAACTCTCTGACGCGGTTTTCATCCACCGGGTTCTCGAAGACCCCGTCCACTTTGAAGGTCGTGGCGCAGACCGCCCCGTCGGAGTTTTCGAGCTGGCGGATGATATTGTCTTTGTTGCAGCCGGTGTTGCAGAGGATCGGCGTGCGCTTGACGGAGGCTTTGACCCGCGCAAGGACCTGCGTATCGGTCTCGGAACCCGCGGTCAGGCCGGAAACGCAGATGGCGTCGGGACGGTTGTTGAACTCCGTGGAGCGCGCGATCTCTTCGATCGGACGGTCGGCCAGATATTTGGCGGCTTCCGGAACGATATTGTAAAGCAGTTTGACGTCTTTGCCGCCGATAGCCATCTGATGCCGCACGGTCTTGCCGACGTTGGTGTTCCAGAGGCCGAAATCGGAAGCGTAGACGCCGCTGATGATCTCACGGATAAATTTTCCGCCCACGGAGACGCACAGATCGAGGGAGGCGATCGGATCCCAGAGGCAGTTCACGCCGTACGGGACGGTAATCTCGGACTTGAGGGAACCGATGATATAGCCCATGGCCGCCAGCGTGATCGGCTCGACACTGGTAAGGTAAGGCAGGCTGAATTCATTGGAGAACATGATGCCGTCCACGCCGCCGTTCTGAAGCGCGTGCAGATCTTTCCTGGCGCACTCCACGACATATTCGATGCCCTTTTCCGGATCATAATAGGGATCTCCGGGAAGCGGCTGCAGATGGCACATGGCGATAATGGGCTTTTTGGTTCCGAATAACTCTTCCATCCAATTGTTCATAGTGGCTCCTTTTTTGAGTAAAAATGTGATGAAATGATCAATAGCGACCCGTTCACAGGTAAATATATCACGAGCAGTCTCAAAAATCAATAGAAAAAATCAAAATAAATCAAAATATTTCAATCCTTCTCTTGCAAAACAGAGTGTGATATGATACATTGCAGAAGGAAACGAAGGAAGATGAGCAGAAAGCGGAAGGAAAGGAAACGCGGATGGAGAGAGAACTGCCGATATTCAGTATTTATGAAAAAGCCCTCCGGCCGGCTGATTTCAGAACGATGTTCCGGGATGCGAAAAGAGCCGGATACGATGCCATAGAATTCAGTGTCGATTCCACGGATGCGCGGCTGGCGCGGCTGGACTGGACGGCGGCACAGATGGAAGAACTGCGGAGAACAGCACGGGAAGAAGATCTGCGTATCCTGACGATGTGCCTGAGCGGGCACAAGCGGTTTTCCCTGGGCCATCCGGATCCGGCGGTCAGGGCACAGGGACTGGTCATCATGGAAAAAGCGCTGTGTTTCAGCGAGCGTGTCGGGATCCGCGTGATCCAGCTGTCCGGTTTTGACGTGTTTGATGAGCGGCTGCGAACGGCGGAAACGAGAAAACGATACGAAGAGAATGTAGCGAAGGCCGCACGTATGGCCGCACACTGCTGCGTGACGCTGGCGATCGAGCCGGTGGAGGGGAATCTTCTGGATGTGAAAAGCACCATGGAAGTGGTGGAGAAGGTCGATTCTCCCTTCCTGCAGGTCTATCCGGATCCGGCCAATATCCTCTCGCTCGGGATCGATCCGATCCGCGATCTGGAGTTCGGGAAAGGACATATCGCAGCCGTCCACATGCGGGATTCCCTGCCCGGCATCTTCGATGCCACGATCCCCTTTGGCACCGGCTGCCTGGATTTTGACGCAGTGCTCAGGAAACTGGACGAGCTGGACTTTTCGGGACCGATGATCGTGGAAATGTGGAACGAGGAACGGGCGGACTATATGGATTATATCCGGCAGGCGAGGGACTATCTGGAGGAGCATATCAGAAAGGTAAGGCGGGACGATGTTTGAAAAAGAGAAAAAAGAGGTGCTGGACTGCGCGCTGGAGATCAAAAGGAACCGCCTGGTTTCTCTGTCCGGCGGCAATGTCAGCATGCGGGTGGGGGAAGACCGCTTCCTGGTGACCCCCTCCGGGATGATTTATGAGGAGATGGTTCCGGACGACGTCTGCCTGATCGATGCGCAGTGCCGGCCGGTGGAAGGCGTAAGAAAGCCTTCTTCGGATTCGGCCGCGCTGGTCTATATGTTTCAGCACATGCCGCAGGCGCAGGCGATCATCCATACGCATCAGCCCTGGGCGACCGCGGCCGGCTTTGCCGCGGATGAGATCCCGGACTTTCTGGTGACCGTGATGGACGCCTGCCGCAATCCCGTGAAGGTCGCGCCGTTTACCCCGTCCTCCGCCATCGGGATGGGAGAACTGGCTGTGGAATACGCCGGAGATTCGCTGGCGGTGATCCTGAAGCACCACGGCGTGCTCACCTGGGGGAAAGATATAAAGGAAGCGCTGTACGCCGCGGTCTATCTGGAGGAAGCGGCCAAAACCTTCGTACTGGCCAAAGCGATGGGCGCAGAGATCCCGGCGCTGGATCCGGCCCTGATCGAACAGGAAAAAAAGGGTTGGGAAACCTACGGACAATAAAATGAAGCAATAAGGAGGCTGTAAAATGAAGTTTGGATGCTTTTCGCTGGATTTCAGACGGTTCCCGCTGGAGACCGCGTTTCGCATGGCGGCCAGATACGGATTTTCGGGACTGGAGATCTGGGGCGGACGCCCGCACGCGTATCCCTGGGATATGAATGAAGAACGGATCAGTCAGATCCTGGCCTGGAAGAAACAGTACGTTTTGGAAACTCCGATGTATACGCCGGACGCCCTCGGGGGGCCGGTCAATCTGTGCTCCATGATGAAGGAAGCACAGGCAGACGCCATCGCTTACTTTTCCCGGGCGATCGAGGTGTGCCAGGCCATAGAATGCCCGCGCATGCTGATCGTGGCGGATCATCCGGGCTATACCGTGCCGAGAAAAGAGGCCTGGAAACGTTTCATCGACAATATGCAGGTGCTGGGAAAGCATGCGGCGGCCCATGACGTTAAACTCGTGATCGAATCGCTCACGCCCATGGAAAGTCCGGTGATCACCACTGCGGATGACTGCGCCGAGGCCATCGAACAGATCGGGCTGGACAATATCGAGGCGATGATGGACGTCGTTCCGCCGACCATTGCCTACGAGCCGCTGCAGAATTACTTCGACAGGCTCGGAGATAAGCTGCACTACATCCATCTGTGCAACAATGACCGGCAGACGGACGCCCACCTGCGGCTGGACAGCGGGCTGCTGCCCGTTGCGGATATGGTGAAGGTGATCGCCGAGCACGATTTCGACGGCTATGTCACGGTGGAACTTTATTCGGAATTCTACAGCGATCCGGAGCTGCTGCTGGCAAACTCCCGCCGGTTCCTGGACGGGATCAGGCTCTGATTGATGATAAAAAATATCGTTTTCGATATGGGCGGTGTCCTGCGTGTCTGGAATCCTGAGCGGTTTCTGGAAAAACTGGATATTCCCCGGGAAGATCGGCCGATTCTGTTAAAAGAGATCTACGGATCCGTAGAATGGTCTCTGCAGGATATCGGACTGCTCAGTGAAGCGGAGACGTATGCTCAGGTTTGCGCCCGAATTCCGGCACGGCTGCACGGGGTCGCTGAAAAGCTGATCCTGCACTGGGAAGATTATTCCGATCCGATGCCGGGGATGGCGGAGCTGATTCGGAAGCTTAAAGAGAATGGCTACGGAATCTGGCTGCTCAGCAATGCTTCGTTGCGGCACGGTCAATACTGGGGGCGGATTCCCGGGAGCGAGTATTTTGACGGACTGGTGATCTCGGCTTATGAAAAGACGCTGAAACCGGACCGGCGTATGTATGAAACACTGCTTAACCGTTTCGCTCTGAAAGCAGAAGAGTGCGTGTTCCTGGACGATATGCCGGTCAACGTAGCCGGCGCACTGGCAGTCGGAATGGACGGATTTGTCTTTTCGGGGACGGAGGACTGTATCTGTCAGCTGAAAAAGAGGGGCGTGAAACTGTAGATTCCTTTTCCTGAATACTATGCTTTTGTGACAGCGGGCCGGACCCTGCTGTCACTTTTCTTATAAAAAACTTGACAAAAGAAAAACGATCTGATATCAATATGATATCAGGAAGAAACCAGCTCGCACGGAAAGGAGTTAAAATATGAAAGAGATCGAACTGAAGCAGCCCAAAAACGGCCTGCTCGTTTTATGCCTGCTTGTTGCCCTTTACTTTGGCGCGGTCGCCGGCTGCATCTTCGGCGGGATCAAAGCCGATGACGGCACGGTGACCTGGTGGTTCATCCTGTCCCTGGTCTGGCTCTGCATCGGCTGGGTCCCGGCCTTCGGCCTGAAGATCGTGGGGCCGCAGGAGGCGATCGTCCTGACCCTGTTCGGGAAATACATCGGGACCATCAAAGAAAGCGGCTTCTATTTTGTCAATCCGTTCTGCGCCACCGTGAATCCGGCCGCCAAGACCCGGCTGAATCAGTCCGGCGACGTGGACAGCAGCAAGCCGGCCATCCTGAGCCGGGATCTGCTGCAGCAGCAGAATACCCTCAGCAAGAAGATCTCCCTCAAAGCCATGACCTTAAACAACAGCCGGCAGAAGATCAACGACTGCCTGGGCAATCCGGTGGAGATCGGGATCGCGGTCATCTGGCGCGTTGTGGACACGGCCAAAGCAGTCTTTGAAGTCGACAACTTCAAAGAGTATCTCTCCCTGCAGTGCGACAGCGCGGTCCGGAATATCGTCCGCCTCTACCCTTATGATGTGGCGCCCGGGATCGATACCACTGGGGACGGCATTGCGGATGAGGGGAGCCTGCGGGGCTCCAGCGAAGTCGTGGCCGGGCGGATCCGGGACGAGATCCAGGCCAAGGTGGCCGGGGCCGGCCTCGAGATCCAGGAAGCGCGCATCACCTATCTGGCCTATGCGCCGGAGATCGCGGCGGTCATGCTGCAGCGGCAGCAGGCTTCGGCCATCATCGACGCGCGGAAGATGATCGTGGACGGCGCGGTCGGCATGGTGGAGATGGCCCTCGAGCGGCTCTCCGAAAATCATACGGTGGAACTGGACGAGGAACGCAAGGCGGCCATGGTCTCGAACCTGCTCGTGGTGCTCTGCGGGAACCGCGACGCACAGCCGGTTGTCAATTCCGGCAGTTTGTATTAAGATGGCAGGGAGCGTACCCTATGGATGAGAAGCAGAAAAAACAGATTCCGCTGCGGCTCTCGTCCAGGCTGTATGCCGCGATCGCGGCCTGGGCGGAGGATGATTTCCGCTCGGTCAACGGACAGATCGAATATCTGCTGACGGAGTGCGTAAAGCAGCGGAAGAAAAACGGCAAATATGTATCGGATACGATCGATGAACCGATCGAACTGGATATAGAATAAGTTCTGAAAATAAGGAGCACGGACTATGCTGCGTATCGAAAATCTGACGAAAACATTCGGTGACAAAAAAGCGGTGGACGACTTAAGTCTGCATATCGCCCCCGGCGAGATCTATGGCTTTATCGGCCACAACGGCGCCGGAAAAACGACCACGCTGCGCTCGGCGGCGGGGATCCAGCAGTTTGACAAAGGGGAGATCTATATCGACGGGGTCTCCATCAAAACGGATCCGCTGACGGCCAAAGCCCGGATGGCGTATATCCCCGACAACCCCGACCTCTACGATTTCATGAGCGGGATCAAATATCTGAATTTTATCGCGGATATCTTCGGCGTCGGCGCGCAGGAAAGAAAAGAGCGGATCCACGATCTGGCGGAGCGCTTTGAACTGACCGCGGACCTGGGGCAGCCCATCGCTTCGTACTCGCACGGCATGAAGCAGAAGCTGGCGATCATCTCCGCCTGGATCCATACGCCGAGGCTGATCATGATGGACGAACCCTTCGTCGGCCTGGACCCCAAGGCGTCCCGCCTGTTAAAGGATATGATGCGGGAAGTCTGCGACGGCGGCGGCGCGATCTTTTTTTCCACCCACGTGCTGGAGGTGGCGGAAAAGCTCTGTGATAAAGTCGCGATCATCAAGCAGGGACAGCTCATCCGTTCCGGCACCATGGAGGAAGTAAAAGGCGATGAATCGCTGGAGGAGGTCTTCCTGGAACTGGAGGCGGAGTGATGCTGAAATTACTGCTGAAAAAACAGATGGCGGAGATCTTCCGCAGTTATCTGTACAACGTCAAAAAGAATAAGGCCCGTTCCAAAGGCGGCGTCATCGGCATGATCGTCCTATTCGCGGTGCTCATGATCGGCGTGCTGGGCGGGATGTTCACCTTCCTGTCGCTGAGCATGTGCGAGCCGCTGTACGAGGGCGGCCTCGGATGGCTGTACTTCCTCATCATGGGCTCGATCGCCATTATCCTCGGCACCTTCGGCAGTGTGTTCAGCACCTTCTCCGGCCTGTATCTGGCGAAGGATAACGATCTGCTCCTGTCCATGCCGGTGCCGGTCCGGGCGATCATTACGTCCCGCCTGCTGGGGGTCTATCTGCTGGGCCTCATGTATTCGGGCGTCGTGATCCTTCCGGCGGTCATCGTTTACTGGATCAAAGGCGCGCACGGCGTGCCGCAGATCGTCGGCGGCCTGCTGCTGATCCTTCTGATCTCGGTCTTCGTCCTGATCTTAAGCTGCGCGCTGGGGTATGTGGTGGCGCGGATCAGCGTGAAGCTGAAGAATAAGAGTTATATCACGACGATCCTGGCACTGGCCTTTATCGGCCTCTACTATTTCTTCTATTTCAAGGCGCAGGTCCTGCTCCAGAATCTGCTGAACAATATGGCGGTGTACGGAGAGAAGATCAAAGGCTCCGCAGGGCTGCTGTACCGCTTCGGCCGCATCGGTGAAGGCGACTGGACGGCCATGCTGATCTATACGGCGGTGATCGGCGCTTTAGGGGCAGCGACCTGGATCGTGCTGTCCCGCAGCTTCATCAAGATCGCGACGGCGACCGGCGATACCGCGAAGGTGAAATACCGCGAGAAAACCGCCAGGCTCCAGAGTGCGGACCAGGCCCTGTTCCGCAAGGAGTTGAACCGCTTTACGGCCAGCGCGAACTACATGCTGAACTGCGGCCTGTCTACTTTGATGCTGATCCTGGGCGGCGCGGCAGTCCTCTGGAAGGGCGGCGAGCTCGTCCCGGTGCTGGAAAATATTCTTGGCGATGCGGAAGGATCCGTTGCCGTCCTGCTGTGCGTGGGGGTCTGCATGATCGCTTCCATGAACGATATGGTGGTGCCTTCGATTTCGCTGGAGGGTAAGCAGATCTGGGTCGTGCAGTCGCTGCCGGTCTCCGGCTGGCAGGTGCTGAAGGCCAAGCTGAAGGTCCAGCTGGGGCTGACCCTGATCCCGGCGCTGTTCTGCATCGCCTGCGTCATCATCAAACTGAAGCCGCCGGTCCTGACCCTGATCCTGATGGTCCTGTTCGTGACTCTCTATGTGATCATGATGGCGGTCGTGGATCTGTGGATCGGACTCTTAAGCCCGAACCTGAACTGGACGAACGAGCTGTATCCGATCAAGCAGAGCATGAGCGTCCTGCTTGCGCTGCTCGGTTCGTTCGCGCTGGTGATCATCCTCGGCGGGCTGTACCTGCTGGTCGGCGTGAGGCTCGGCGGGGATCTGTACATGGGGCTGGCCTGTGTGCTGATGGCTGTGATCTCGGTCCTCATCCTGCTGTGGCTGAGGGGCCGCGGGGCGAAGCGCTTCGCCAATCTGTAAAACAATAAAAAAGCAGCGGCGGTGCCAAGCATCGCCGCTGCTTTTTTATACGGCATATCACCGCTGCGCCGCGAACTTCCCGATCAGCGAACAGACTCCGAACGCGGCGATATCCACCGCGACGATCGTGGAACCGACCGGGGTGGAGCCGAGGATGGCGATCAGCAGCCCGAGCAGCGCGCAGCCGACGGATAAAACCGCGGAACAGACGGTGACGGAGAGAAAGCTTTTATAGATCCGCATGGCGGAGAGCGCCGGAAAGACCACCAGCGCGGAGATCAGGAGCGAGCCGACCAGATTCATGGCGAGCACGATGATCACCGCAATGACGACCGCGATCATCAGATTGTACAGGCCGGCCGGCACGCCGGCGACGCGCGCGAAATCCTCATCGAAGGTTACGCTGAAGATCTTATTGTAGAAGAGCACGAACAGAAGGATCACGATCACGGAGAGGATCACGCAGAGCCAGACCTCCGAAAGGCGCAGGGTCAGGATCGAGGTGGAGCCGAAGAGCGTGGCGCATACGTCCCCGGAAACATTGCCCGAGACCGGCCAGAGATTCATCAGCAGATACCCCATCGCAAGGGCGCCGACGGAGACCATTGCAATGGCGGCGTCCCCTTTGATTTTGGCTCGGCTGCCCGTGCGCAGCAGCAAAATGGCGGTGGCGACGGTCACCAGGAGGATGAGCGGCATCCGGCTGCTCATTTTTAATACGGCGGCGATCGCCATCGCGCCGAAAGCCACGTGCGAGAGTCCGTCGCCGATAAAGGAAAAGCGTTTGAGGACCAGGGTGACGCCCCATAAAGAAGAGCAGAGCGCGATCAGCACGCCGGCGATCAGCGCGTAGCGGACGAAGGGATACTGCCAGTACGTTGCCAGTTGCTGCCAGATATTCATGCTTCCCCTCCTTTCACGAAGCCCTGCCGGCTCTCCAGATAAGCGTCCCGGGTCCCGAAAAAGACGTCCTTGCCCAGGTGCAGGATCTTTCCCGCATACTGCAGGGCGGCCGCGATGTCATGGGTGATCATGATCACGGTGATGCCGCTGCTCTGGTTCAGTTCTTTGATCAGGCCGTAAAACTCTTTTGTGACCGCCGGATCCAGGCCGGAAGCCGGCTCGTCCAGCAGAAGGATCTGCTGCGTGGCGCACAGGGCCCGGGCCAGCAGTACGCGCTGCTGCTGGCCGCCCGAAAGCTCCCGGTAGCAGCGGTTTTTTAACGGTTCAAGATGGAGCCTGCGGATGTTTTGAAGGGCCAGTGCTTTTTCCCCAGCCCGGTAAAAAGGATGAAAGCCCTCGCGGCGCTGGCAGCCGGAGAGAACGATCTCCCAGACGGAGGCGGGGAAATCCCGCTGGACGTCGGTCTGCTGCGGCAGATAGCCGATGCCCTGCCCTTTCAGGCCGTCTTCGTATTCGATCGTGCCGTCCATGGGGGGTCTGAGCCCCAGAAGCGTCCGCATCAGCGTGGTCTTCCCGACGCCGTTTTCCCCGACGATGCAGAGATAGTCGCCGCGGTCCACCTCAAAATTCAGATGATGCACCAGCTCTTTGCCGTCATATCCCAGACATAAGTTTTTACAGCTGATCTGTGCCATTTCGTATCTCCGTGACCGCTTTCAGGAGCGGTTTTATTGCAGGGCCCGGATGAGAACGTCCAGGTTTTCTTCTATAGCGTCAAGGTAAGTCAGTCCCGCCGCCGCTTCCTGCGCGCCGGCTGTCTGCAGGGAATTCATGCGCAGGATCTGCTGATCGCGGGAGGCGGTGTTCTGACGGATGGTCTCCGCAAGCTTCCCGTCGCTGCCGTCGATCTCCAGGATCGTGCCGAGTCCCAGCTCATCGATCTTCCCGGCTAAAAAAACGACGGTCTTAAAACTGGCTTCGCTCTCCGCCGAGCACCCCGGAAAGGCCGCAAAGTAATCCAGGCCGTAATCTTCCGTCAGGTACCGGAAGGGAAAACGGGAAGCGAAGAGCAGCGTCTTTTCCCGGGCCCGGCCGGCCGCTTCCGCAAAGCGCGCATCCAGATCCTGCAGCTTCTGGATATAGGCGTCCGTATTCTGCCGGTAGAGCGGGGCGTTGTCGGCGTCGGCGGCGCAGAGCGCATCGCAGATCCGGCGGCAGAGCGTCTGCGCGTTCCGGACGGAGAGCCAGATGTGCTCGTCATAGGCACTTTCTTCCTCCTCCTGCGCCTCCATGCCTTCTTTGCGCTCTTCCTCTTTGCGCGCTTCGCCGAGGCAGTCCATCAGATCGAGGGCCGTCAGGGCCGGACCGGCTTCTCCCACGGCGTCACGGACCCATTCGTCCGATTCCCCGCCGACATAGACAAAAAGGCGGGCGTTATGGATCGCGACGATATCCGCGACCGTGGGCTGGAAGCTGTGCAGATCCGCGCCGTTTCCCTGCAGAAGCGTCAGATGCACCGCCTCGTTTCCGGCCGTGATCTCCCGCACCCAGTCGTAAAGCGGGAAGATGGTGGTCACGATCTCGAGCCGGTCCCCGGCCGGCTCTTCCTGCTTCCCGCAGGCGCAAAGGCACGGCAGGAGGATCAGGCAGAGCAGGCCGGCCAGGCAGAGAAAAACTTTCTTCATGACAGGGACGCCTCCGCTGAGCCGCTCTGCGCCGCTTCCCGGCGGCAGGTCTCGCAAAGCCCGTAGAAGACGGTGCGCAGCGGATCGATGGCGAAACCGTGCTCTTTCAGCATATGGCTCTGAAATCCGAGGAGCTCGTCACAGCACAGATGGATCAGTACGCCGCAGCGTTCGCACCGGCAGTGAAAGCAGGTCTCGCTTACATGGCTGTTCTCCCCGAGATATTCGAAGCAGGCCGGGGCGCCGGCGTCAATGATATATTTGTTCACCAGGCCTTCATCCACCATGCTTTCCAGCTGGCGGTAGACCGTGGCGGTTCCGATCGGATGCCCCAGGCAGGCGAAATGCGAGCAGACGTCACCGACGGTGATATGGCTGCCCTGGCGGTCCTTTAAATACTGCAGCAGTTCATCCCGCTGCCGCGTCCGGTATCTGGATCTTGTTTCCATGCGGATTCCTTCTTCCTTCCATAACGGCTGATCCTGCCAAAAATGAGAATCGTTTTCATATTTACCACTGGAAAAGACTTTTGTCAAGAAAAATGAGAATGATTTTCAAATTCCGAAAGGCCTCGGTTTTATTCAGGAGAAAACCACTTTGCCCCGAAAAAAGTCTTCAAACGGGAGCTTTTGTCCCACTTCCCGGGGCATTTTCGGCGAATACTTGCCTTAAGTGCCGAAATATGCTAAAATAATGGCTGTTCATCGGTCCGGGAACCCTAAACCGGCCGGAAGGAGTAGAAATGGAACGGGAACTCTATGATGTGATCGTGATCGGAGCCGGTCCGGCGGGCCTGACCGCCGGGGCTCTTCTGGCCGGCGCAAAGTACCGTGTTCTGATCGTGGAAAAGGAAGCGTATGGCGGTCAGCTGGCGCTGGCGGACGAGACGGCCGGTATCCCGGGTGCGGAAGGTATGAGCGGGCAGGTGATGACGGAAGCGCTGTTCATCAAAGCGCGCTCGGCCGGCGCGGAATTTCTGCATGCCCGGGTAACGGGGGTGGAACTGTCGGAAGAGCTGCGGACCGTCAGTACGGATAAAGGAGACTTTTCCTGCTTCGGTGTGCTGCTGGCCGTGGGAGCGCCGCCGCTGGAACTCGGATTTACCGGCGAAGTGGATTTCCGGGGCCGGGGCATCGGCTACCATGTGCTCACCGAAGGGCCGCGCTATACCGGGAAGGAAGTCTTCGCGGTCGGCGGGGATTATGAAGCCGTCGAAGCGAGCCTTTTCCTGACGCGCTATGCTTCGCACGTCACCCTGCTCACGCGCTGGGACGATTTTTCCTGCGAGAAAGCGCTGGCCGATGAAGCTCGGGCCAATCCGGATATTTCCGTGCTGACCAATACCACCGTGGAGCGGGTGGAAGGCACGGAGCGGCTCGAAAAGATCGTATACCGCCACAATAAGAGCGGCAAAATCATGGAATATGCCCCGGAGGGCGATATTTTCGGCGTCTTCCTGTTCCCGGGCTGCGAACCGCAGACTGACTTTGTCAGAGATCTCGTCACTTTGACGGATAAAGGATATATTGTTACGGACAGCCGGCAGCGGACCGGGACGGAAGGGATCTACGCGGCGGGCGACGCCTGCGCGGGCCGTTTCCGCCAGGCGGTCACTGCCATCGGGGACGCCGCGGCCGCGGCGGCGGAGCTGGAGCGCTACTGCGCGCGGCTGCGCAAAAAGACCGGCTTAAAGCCGGACCGCCCGGAAAGCGCGGTACTTCCGGAAGAGACGGAGCCGCTGCCCGAAGAGACGCCGCAGCCGGAAGCAGAGAATGCACCGGCGGAGAATCCGGCGGAAGAAGCGCCGGAAGAGGAGAGCAAGGCTTCTGTGTTTGATGAAGCGGTCCGCGCGCAGCTGGGAACTATTTTTGAACGGATGGAGAAGCCCCTGCAGTTAAAGCTCGCCCTGGATGAGCGGCCGGTCTCGGCGGAGCTGGAAGCGTATCTGGACGGGATGGCAGAGATGACGGAGAAGCTGGAGGTCGTCAAGTTCCGGGGGATCGGAGACGAGCTGCCCTATGTCAAGATCTGCCGGGAAGACGGAACGGAGACAGGGCTTTGCTTCCACGGCATGCCCGGCGGCTACGCCTTTACGCCTTTCGTCCTGGCCTTGTATAACGCAGCGGGGCCCGGCCAGCCGCTGCCGGAAGCACTGAAAGAGAGGGCCCTGCGTGCCGAAGAAGAGACACAGATCCTCGCCGCCTTCCGCTTCGGAGAAGCGGGCTGTCAGGAAGCGGTATCTGCGCTGGCAAGGCTCGCGCTGCTAAACGGCAAAGTCCGTGCGGATATCTACGACTGGAAAGATTTCGGCATTCTGAAAGAACAGTACCGGATTCCGGAGGAGGCGGTCATGATTGTGGACGACGGTGCGCCGCATTCGCCGGCGGGATCGCTGGAAGAGCTGCTGGACTTTCTGAAAATAACGTGATACAACCTTTTCAGAAGATCCGGCCGGCAGGCCGGGACGGAGGAAACGCATATGGAAGGGAAATATCCGGTCATTACGCTCTGCGGGAGCACCCGCTTTCGGCCGGCCTTTACGGAAGCGCAGAAAAAGCTGACGCTGGCCGGCAATATCGTGATCTCGGTGGGCCTTTTCGGCCATGCCGGCGATGAAGAGGTCTGGGAAGGCATGGATGAAGACACGCTGACGGAGACCAAGCGCATGCTGGACGATATGCATAAGCGCAAGATCGACATGGCCGACGCCATCTATGTGATCAATCAGGACGGCTATATCGGGGAGAGCACCGCCTCCGAGATTGCCTACGCAGCACGGACGGGCAAGGGGATCCGCTATCTTGAAGAAAAAGAAGAACTGCGCTGTCCCTGCTGCGGGCAATACTTTTTTTCTCAGAAACGGTCCTATGAGATCTGCCCGGTCTGCGGCTGGGAGGATGACCCCGTCCAGCGGGAGGACCCGGACTTTTCCGGCGGCGCGAACGCGGAGAGCCTGAAAGAGGCGCAGGAAAAGTACCGTTTCCGAAAAATGACAGGCGCGCAGCTGCCGTAAGGGGGACAGGATGAAGAAAAAACTGGATCTGAAAACCATTCTGACCGCCATGGTGGTCGTCATCGCGGTGATCATTTTCCTGAAAAACGGAATGGGCTCGTCAAATGATCCCGGAAGCGATACTACCGAGGAAGGGCTGATCATCGAGACGGCCGGTACCGAGAAGACGGCGCGGGACGAAGAGACGACAAAGGCAGCGGAAAAGACGACGCAGGCAGCTGCGGAAACGCAGAAAGAAGAAAGCACCGCCGAGGGAGAAGAATCGACGGCCGCTTACGTGCGTTATCATTTCCGCTCGAAAAAGCTGCTGAACGAGCACTACGAAAAGCACGGCAAGCCCGAGATGGGCTTTAAAAGTGCCGAAGCCTACGAAAAAGCCGCCAGCGACGTGATCAACAACCCGGCGGCGCTGTTCAAGACCGAAAAAGAAGACGGCGACGGCATTTACTACATCGAAGCCACGAACGAATTCGTGGTCCTCTCGAAGGACGGATATATCCGGACCTATTTCAAACCATCCGGCGGGAAAAAATACTTTGACCGACAATAATGAAAAGACAGTTCGAGGTCAGACCCCGAACTGTTTTTCATTTTCACAGCTTTATTTTTCTCCCTGCTCTTCTGAAACTAATTCCTGCTTTTTCTCTTCAGTAGTTTTTGTTTCTTCTTTTGGAGAACTGCAGAAGAATACGATAACACCGATTCCCAAAGCATACCGGAATTTCCATAATGAGTCATAATAATTATCGGAATAATTAAACATCTCTGGAAAAATCGCGTCTTCCAGACTCAACAATAGAAATACTCCCAAAACAACAATAATAATCGCTCCAATCGCTTTAATGAATCGTATTCTCATCTCTCTCCCTCCAGTATAAATACTTTCTTTTAGGGTTATATACATGTCCCGTATACGTCTATAAAATACATGATAACATCTTGAACAGGAAGAACCAATATGTTACCATTGTTGCAACCGAAAGTTGTCGCGCAAATGCATTAATATCATTCATTCCCGCGAGGTTTTTGCCATGTACAACCACTTCATCGATACTTTCCTGTACGTTGTGGAAGTCGGGAGCTTTCACGGCGCTTCCGAAAAACTGCATATTTCATCGACCGGTATTTCGAAACAAATGACATCCCTGGAAAACACGCTGAATGTTAAATTGTTTGAACGAGGTACACAGGGGATAAATCTGACCAGGGCGGGAAAGGTATTCCTGCATGAATGTCAGCGGCTGATTGAAGTATCCGAAGAACTGATAAGCAGAACAAGGACCGCAGCGGAAACAGAGCCTGAACCTGTGCGGGTTGGTGTGACCCCGGTGCTTCCCATCGATGAGTTCAATCGGATATGCCGCGCAGACGAAGCTATTCGTAAGCATGAAATTTCAATTGTTTTATACCGGGAGAACATCAATTCCGCTTTTCCCAATCCGATACATGATTTAAAATATGCCGAAATAAGCTTTTCCTGCGGCGGGAATGCGGAAGATTTCTCGGAAATGGATTTCCTGCCTTTCAGCCAGTATAAACTGACCTGCGCAGTGCCCCTTTCTCATCCGCTGACGAAAAAAGAGAAGCTGCAGCCTGCCGATCTGAGAGGAGAGACGCTGCTCTTTCCCTCACGAAGTAATTACAAAGTAACCACCGGTTTTAAATATGCGGTAGAGAAAGAGTTCCCGGATATTACCGTGGAGATTCCTTTTCTGTTTTATGATTCGGAAGTATTCAATCGCTGTGTGAAAGAGAGAAAAATCCTGATCTCTTTTGATTGCTGGAACAATATCCATCCGGGATTGGTCAATATTCCGGTCGAGTGGGACTGGACCATGCCCTACGGGTTGATATGGAAGAAAGACGCCCGGCAGGAAGTCCTGGATTTCATCGCTGCATTCAGGGAGGCGGTGAAAAAGGAAAAGGAAAAAGCGTAAGCGGGATATCGTGGGATCAGAAAAGGCCAAAGGGACAGCTTCCCCCTTTGGCCTCTTGTCTTTTGCGGTGATGCGGCGCTTACTTTCTTCCGAACAGGCTGCTCAAGAAGCCGAAAAGGCCGGTTTTTTTGTCTTCTTCCTGCGCCTGCGGATCGATCGTGACCTGAGGCTGCACGGCCGGCGCTTCTTCCTGCACGATCTGCAGTCCGTCGTCCGCGGCGGCTTCGGCACTCTCGCCGGCGGAGCCAAGCCCCATCAGCATCGGCGCCAACAGGCTCAAAAGCGAAGGCGCTGCACTGGCGCTGCTGCTGGTGCCGGCTGCGGTATTGCTGGTGCCGGCGCCGGCCAGGCCCGTCAGCAGGGACAGGATATTCATATCGCTGCCGGTGTTGTTGTTGGAAACAAGGGCATTGGCCACCATCGGGGCCGCCAGGTTCAGAATGCTCCCGGTGGTGTCGTTGGAGACGCCGCTCTGCTGGGAGATGGTCTGCTGCGCGTTGCCGCCGAGCAGGGTCGAGATCAGCCCGCCGGTGCTGGTGCTGCCGCCGCCGAGCAGGCCGCTGAGCGCGGACGTATTGCTCTGGGTCCCGTTATTCAAAAACAGCGGGAGAGCGGAGCTTAACACACTTTTTACTTCGCCGTCGGACGCGCCGGACTGCCTTGAAATGTTCTCTACCGCCTCTTTCGCGACGGGTGTTTCGAATAAGCTGCTGAAATCCATTTTTGTACTCCTTCTTAAAATCCGACGGGAACGTCCCGCTCTGTATTTATCAGCCTCATTATGCGACGGAAAAAGAAAAAATACAAGGTTTTTCCGTGAAAAACACAGAATATTCACGATTTGCGGACTATAATGAGAGGCAGTTGGGGAACGCTTGCCTTTTCCGGGGAATTATGCTATATCTATTTTGAAGTAGTCTGTCGTTTGCCTGTTTTTGTCAAAATTGTTTTTATGCTTGAGGATCATTATGAGTGAATTGGTTTCCTTTAAATGTCCCAGTTGCGGTTCGCCGCTCAGTTTTAACGCGGAGGAAGAAAAGTTCCTCTGTGATTACTGCGGCGGGACCTTCGATTTTGATGCGGTAAAGAATGCGGATGTCAATGCGGACACCGAGTTCGACTGGGGAGATTATCATGCGAATGTCAGCCATGAAGAGCTGGACGGAACGGTTTCCTATGTCTGCCAGTCCTGCGGCGCGGAAGTCGTGACGGATGCGACGACGGCCGCCAGCCAGTGCCCCTACTGCGGCAACAATATCGTCATGGAGCACAACGTCGGCGGGCTGATCAAGCCGAACGGCATCATTCCTTTCCGGATCGACAAGAAAAAGCTGAGCCAGATCGTAGCGGATTACTGCAAGGACCGGCCGCTCCTGCCGAAGAATTTCATCACCCAGAAGAAGATCCAGGAGGTGCAGGGACTGTACGTCCCGTTCTGGCTGTATAACTGCCATGCGGACGGCAGGATGGGCTTTGAGGGGACCCGCATGCGGGTCTGGACCGACGGCCGCTTCGACTATACGGAAACCCGGTATTATTATATCGACTGCACCGGAGATATGGATTTCTCGCGGATCCCGGCCGACGGCAGCATCCGCATGAACAATGCCCTGATGGATTCCGTGGAACCGTTTGACTTCTCCGACCTGCAGCCCTTCGCCAAGGGGTACTTAAGCGGTTTTATCGCCGACCGTTTCGACGATGACGCCGACGCCTGCCTGCCGCGGGCTACGGACCGGGTGCGGACGAGCGTTTCCCGGGCCTTCCGCAGCGCGGTCAGCCAGTACGATTCCATCACGGAGTCGAAGCGCAATATCGATCTGCAGGATACGTCCGTAGAATACGTGCTGCTGCCGATCTACCTGATCACGGTCAAGTACGGGGGCGAGGTATATCAGTACGCGGTCAACGGGCAGACCGGGAAGATCGTGGGCGAGCTCCCCATCGACAAGAGCCGGGTCACCAAGCGTTTCCTGGGCGTGGCGGCCGGCGTAGGCGCCGCGGTCCTCGCGCTGCTGACCTTTGTGTTTTAGGAGGTGTGCGATGAAGAAGAGAATTCTTGCTTTCCTGTTTGCCTCCCTGATGGTCTTCCTGCTGGCGTGCCCGGCAGTGCACGCGGATAATACGGACAGCGCCAGTGAGCTCAGCTACGATCCGAACTATTACAACGACGGGATCCGGGTCATTGACCAGGCGGCCAGATTTTCCCCGTATACGATCGATGACCTCCGGCAGCGGATCGCGGCGATCCAGTCCAAGTATCAGACGGACGTGGTGATCCTGACGGTCCCGAGCCTGGATACCGAGGAACTGCGCCACTATCATTACCGGGACATCCGGAGCTTTGCGGAAGATTATTACGACTATTTGGGCTACGGCCTCGGGCCCGATCACGACGGCCTGATCCTGGTCATCAACATGGCGCTGTACGGTGATGAGAACCGGGAGTACTGCATCGTGACCAGCGGCAAGGAGATCGACCGCTTCCAGAAGCATATGAATATGATGTACGACCGCATCTATTCAAAGCTTTCGAATCTGGACTATGACGGCGCGGCCGATACCTTCCTGTCCCTGATCGAGACGAAGTATAAATACGGCTTTTATCCGCCGACCTTCGGGAAGATCCTGATCAGCCTGGCCATCGGATGCCTGGCCGGCGCGATGGTGGTCGGCGTCATGAAGTCCAAGATGAATACCGTGAAGGTCGCGACGCAGGCGCACGACTATGTGGTGCCGGGCAGCTTCCAGCTGAGGAATTATCAGGAGATCCTGCTCCATACCGCCATCACACGGACCGAGCGGCCGCAGATGAACGACCGCGGCGGAGGCGGCGGGGGCGGCATCTCCATCGGCAGCTCGGGCGTTTCCCACGGCGGAGGCGGCGGCCACGGATTCTGAGCGGGAGGCGCAGCCGAAAAACCGCTTAACGAACTATTGTGAATCTTTAAATTCAAATAAAAACAAAACAAAGGAGAATACAAAATGGGTCTTATTGCAGCAGCACTCGGTTCTGTCGGCGGCGTACTGGCGGACCAGTGGAAGGAGTTTTTCTATTGTGAAGCGCTGGATAAGGATACGCTTATGGTCAAGGGGCAGAAGCAGACAGGCGGCCGCTCCACCAATACCAAAGGCAGCGATAATATCATTTCCAACGGTTCTGTCGTAGCCGTGGCGGACGGGCAGTGCATGATTATCGTCGAACAGGGCGAGATCGTGGAATTTTGCGCGGAACCCGGCCAGTTCGTCTGGGACAGCTCCACCGAGCCGAGCCTGTTTACCGGCAAGCTGGGCGAATCGCTCAAGGAAACCTTTAAGGCGGTCGGCCGCCGTTTCGGTTTCGGCGGCGGCACCGGCAAGGACCAGAGAGTCTATTATTTCAACACCAAGGAACTGATCGACAACAAGTTCGGCACGCCGAATCCCATCCCGTTCCGTATCGTGGACGCCCGCGCCAATGTGGATATGGAACTGTCCGTGCGCTGCGCCGGTGTGTATTCTTACCGGATCGCGGACCCGCTGCTGTTCTATACCAAGGTCGTCGGCAACGTTGCCAGCGAGTATAAGAGAGATGAGATCGACACGCAGTTAAAGAGCGAGTTTATCAGCGCGCTGCAGCCGGCATTCGCGAAACTGAGCGCCATGCAGCTTCGCCCGAGTGAGATCATTGCGCACAATACCGAACTGGAAGAAGCCATGAACGAAGTGCTCTCCACCAAGTGGGGCGAGCTGCGCGGCTTAAAGGTCGTGAGCGTGGCGCTGGCAACGGTGACCCTTCCGGAAGAGGATCAGGAACGCCTGAAGATGCTGCAGACCGCGGCCACCTTAAGCAATCCGAACCTCGGCGCCGGCTATATGACGGCTTCCGTCGGCAGTGCGCTCAATACCGCGGCTGCCAATGAAAACGGCGCGATGGCCGGCCTGATGGGCGTCGGCATGGGCATGAACATGGGCGGCGCGCAGATCGCGAACATGTACGCGATGGGTGCGCAGCAGCCGGCGGCGGCTCCGGCCGGAGCGGGCTGGACCTGCCCGAAGTGCGGGGCAACGAACCAGACCGGGAACTTCTGCGGCAACTGCGGCACGCCGAAGCCTACGGAGAATGCAGGCTGGACCTGCCCGAAGTGCGGCGCGACCGGCCAGACCGGAAACTTCTGCGGCAACTGCGGCACGCCGAAGCCGGCGGAAGATGCAGGCTGGACCTGCCCGAAGTGCGGGGCAGCCGGCCAGAAGGGCAACTTCTGCAGCGTCTGCGGTGAGAAGAAGCCGGAATAAGGGGTCGGTATGGGCCTGTTTGATAAAAAATACTGCGCGATCTGCGGAGAAAAGATCGGCTTTCTCGGAAATAAGAAGCTGGAAGACGGCGATATGTGCGGCAAATGCCAGCGGAAGCTGTCTCCCTGGTTCAGCGAGCGCCGTCACAGTACCGTAGCGGAGATCAAGGAACAGCTGGCCTATCGCGAAGCCAATGAGGAGAAGGTGGCGGCCTTTGCCGTCACCCGCTCCTTCGGGCAGCACACGCAAATCCTGGCGGACGAGATCCATCACCAGCTGATCGTGACGGACTCTTCGAACTGGCGTGAGCGCAATCCCGACGTGCTCTCTTACGATCAGGTGACGGGCTGCGATACGAATATCCGGGAAAAGAAAGAAGAATTGATGACGAAGGATGCCGACGGCAAGGAGAAGAGCTATACGCCGCCCCGGTACTCCTATGAGTACGATTTCTGCATGACGCTGTATCTGCGCAGTCCGTACTTTGATCATGTTTTCTTTGAGCTGATCAGCAATGTCAAAGAAGAACCGCCGGCTCTGGGCTTTTTAGTTCCGAACTGGCACAGCGACGCCTATAAGAAAGCGGAAGCGGAACTGAAGGAAGCGGAAGAGTTTATCCGCGGCCTGAACGCACCGGCCGAAAATCCGCAATAAGAAATGCTGACCGGCATGTGCCAGTGGGGATCGTCTCCACTGGCACTTGTTTATCTGAGAGCATGAGGAGAGCATCATGAAACAGGGAGTGAAAAAATCGTGGATCCTGCTGGCAGCCTGTCTGGCGCTGATCTTTGTCTGCATGGGGACCGCGAACCGCATCCAGACCGGCGGCGGATCGATCACGGTCACGCAGGGGCGGATCGATGACATCAGCTATAAGCTGTACACGCCTTCCACGGCGACCGAAGCCAATAAAGCCCCGGGGGTCCTGCTGCTGCACGGCTATCAGAACGACCATGAGACCTGCGCGGCGTATGCGATCGAGCTGGCGCGCCGCGGCGTGGTGGTCATGGCGATCGACGAATTCGGCCACGGCGCCACGGAGTCGGGCATGATCCAGCGCGGCTATACGAATCACACGGTAAAAGTAAATTACGGCGAGGACAGTATCGAAGCGGGGACTTATAAGACCATCGGCGGCCCGCTGCGCTACCGGCTGCTGCTGAACTTCTCGAACCTGAGCTTTTTTGAGGAACACTATTCGAAAGGCACGGACGGGAGCAAGGTTTCGGACAGCTCCATGGGCGGCGTGGCTGCCTATGCGGTGCTGGCAACGATGGACAACGTGGATCCCACGCGCCTTGCCGTGAGCGGCCACTCCATGGGCACCTGGGCTTCGTGGAGCGTATCGGCGGTCTATGCCGGAGTCACGGATGAACAGGGGCGGGATATCACGCCCAAGGCGACCGTGCTGCAGTGCGGCGAGCTTTTTACGGATGATATTTACGATCTCTCCCCGATCTTCGGCAATAAGATCTATTTCAACAATGTCCTGCTGCTGCAGGCCAAATGGGACGAGTTCAACTATTTCCGCGATTACAGGAATACGGTGAGCGACGAGCTGCTTTCCTCCCCGCTTCGGCTGTCCTTCCTCGGGACAGAAGGGCAGGCCGCGTGGAATACGACCTACGGGAGCTTTGCGGACGGCACGGCCAGGCGCATGGAGCTTCTGTATACGAATCACCGCCTGACGACGCATCACGCCGGCGGCCTGGCGACGGCGCTGGAATGGTTTGACGAGGCGATCGATCTTCCGACCGAGATCCCCTATACCGATCAGGTGGCCATGACCAAGGAATGGCTGGTGCTCGCGGCGGCCTTCCTGGCCATTCTATCGATGATGCCGCTGTGTAATATTTTGCTTGAGACGCCGCTTTTTAAGGAGGTCGCGCAGCCGCTGCCGCCGAAAGCCGGTATCAAAAAGAAAGGCGCCTGGCTCCGCGGCGCGCTGGTCACGATCCTGATCGCCGGCCTTACCTATCCGTTCATGACGCAGCTCGGGCAAGGCCTGCTCCCGCTGCCGGAAACCACGCTTTTCCGCATGACCATCGGCAACGGCTTCGTCGGCTGGTACAGCCTGCTGATCATCATCATGATCCTCTTTACGGTCTTCGGGCGCCGGAAAGCCCGGAAGGCCGGCACGCCGCTGACCTGGCAGGATGCGGGCCTGGGCAGCGCGGATAAGCCGGAGAAATTCTCCTGGAAACTGCTGGGCAAGGGGGCGCTGCTCGCACTCTGCATGGTCGGCTTTATGTACGTCCTGGTCGTGGTCTGCGAGAAGCTCTTCCAGCTGGATTTCCGCTTTATCTGGCCGTTCTTCAAGAGCTTCAGCCTGGTGCGCTTCGGACAGTTCTGCGTGTACATCCTGTTCTTTGCAGCCTTCTATATTCTGAATAACAGCAAGATCTTCGCGGGGCTTCGTTCGGAAGGAACGTATGAGAAGGGCTTTAAGGGCTTTATGAAATGCTGGTGGCGCTACGCCCTCGTCATGGTGGGCGGTACGCTGCTGATCATCCTGATCGAATATATCCCGTTCTTCGCGGGGCTCGGCCCCGGGGCGGATCTTTTATTCGGCTCCACCTTCGGCGGTCCGTTTATGTCGCTGCTTATCGTTTTTGCCCCGCAGGTCCTGATCTTCAGCCTGATCGGGACGCATCTGTACCGCCGCACCGGCAATGTGTTTACCGGAGCAATGACGATCGCGTTTTTAGCCTGCTGGATCGTGACCGGCGGCTCGGCGATGCTGTAGCGCCAGTATCAGGCGAATCCCGTAAACGAGGGCGGTCACGGCGGCCACGGTTCCCAGAAAGGCGAACAGATACCCGCCGTAGCCGCCTTTTTCATAAGCGCCGAGGAACGGGGAACTGATGCTCGGGCTGAGCATGAACCAGTAATCGGTCCCGGTGGCCCGGTCGAAGAAATACATCAAAACGGCCCCTGCGCTTAAGAAAAGAACCGAGTTTTTCAGGTCGCGCAGCGCAAGCTTTACCGGCTCCCGGGCCTCGGAGATCGTGATCAGGAGGGCTGCGCCGTAGAGGGAGATCAGCCCGTGCCCCATAAAGCCGGAGATGCTTAAATAATTCCAGAAGGGATAATAGAGCCAGTCCGGGAAGATGAGCGCGGCCCAGGCGCCGAGAATACCCGGATGGAAGACGGCGGCGCCGAGAAAGGCGTGGAGTTTTTCCCCGAAGGAGCCGGGCTTCGCCCCGCCGGTCAAGGCATGGAGCGGGACAAGGATATACATCAGGCTGCAGACATGTAGCGGCAGCGTGTATTTGGTAAACCATCCGACGATCGCGGTGATGCCGTATTCGCACAGCCCGAAGAAAAAGATGAAAAAGCCCAGGATGCGGTCCGCCCTCAGGCGGGCCGTATCCTTTTCCGCGCGGCCTGCGCCGAGCTTTTTATAGAACACCGCATACAGAACGGAGCCCAGAAAAAACACGGCCAGATAGATCAGGTGCATGGGACAGAACGGGTCGTTTCCCACACCGGCCGGCAGATTTTCTTCGTGAAGCCAGAACATGTTCCTCCTTGTCTGCCCCGCCCTGCTGCGGGATAGGGATGTTCCTGAAGGGGACGGAATGAGGGCGGTTTCCGCTCTGTTACCCAGTCTACTATGCGGCAGGCAAAATGTCTATCCTTCTGTGTTTTTTTGCACAGCAGAGCATAAAAAAGGGGGCTGTTTCCCGCCAAAAAAGTGAATATCCGCATAATTCGGGCGGATAGCAAGGTAAAAATTGTATATATTTTCTTGACAAATAGAAAACAGACCTTTAAAATCTACAAAGATGTCAAAAAACCATTGAAATAGGAAAGAGGTAAGAAAAATGGTAAGAGTTGCAATCAACGGTTTCGGACGAATCGGCCGCATGGCGTTCCGTCAGATGTTCGATATGAAGGGCTACAAGATCGTGGCCATCAATGACCTGACGGATCCGAAGATGCTGGCGCATCTGCTGAAATACGATTCCACCCAGAAAATGTATATGCACCGCCGCAGCATCACGTCCGGTGAGGACTGCATC
The DNA here is from genome assembly GCA_017394885.1 of Lachnospiraceae bacterium. Taxonomy (GTDB): domain Bacteria; phylum Bacillota; class Clostridia; order Lachnospirales; family Lachnospiraceae; genus UBA6987. The sequence continues at coordinate 69,274 of JAFPWO010000023.1, forward strand.
ACGGTAGAAGGCAAGACCATCCCCGTGTTCAAAGAAGCCGACGCTTCCAAGCTGCCGTGGAAGAAGCTGAAAGTAGACGTCGTGCTGGAATGCACCGGTATCTACACTTCCAAGGCCAAGGCTTCCGCCCATATCACGGCCGGCGCCCGCAAGGTCGTCATTTCCGCTCCGGCCGGCAATGACCTGCCGACTATCGTTTACAACGTAAACCACGAGACCCTGAAGGCGACGGATACCGTTATTTCCGCGGCGTCCTGCACCACCAACTGCCTGGCCCCGATGACCAAGGCCTTAAACGACACGTTCCCGATCCAAAGCGGTATCATGTGCACGGTCCATGCCTACACCGGCGACCAGATGCTGCTGGACGGCCCGCACAAGAAGGGCGACCTTCGCCGTGCCCGCAGTGCGGCCGTGAATATCGTTCCGAGCTCCACCGGCGCCGCCAAGGCGATCGGCCTGGTCATTCCGGAACTCTCCGGCAAGCTGATCGGCGCTTCCCAGCGCGTACCCGTTGTGGACGGTTCCCTGACCCAGCTCTTTGCGGTCGTGACCGGTCATCCGACGGTGGAAGCCATCAATGCGGCCATGAAGGAAGCGGCGGATCACGTGTCCTTCGATTATACCGAGGACGAAGTGGTCTCCAGCGACGTCGTGGGCATCACGGCGGCTGCGCTGTTCGACGCCACCCAGACCATGGTCATCCCGATCAACGATGAGCTCTCCGAAGTCCAGATCATCTCCTGGTATGACAATGAGTATTCCTACACCAGCCAGATGGTCCGTACGATCAAGTACTTCGCGGAACTGAAGGAAGACTGAGCAAAAGCCTGAAAAGGCAGAAATAAAAGGATCTGTGAAAGAAGCTTTCTTCACGGATCCTTTTTTCTTCTGCCTTGCGCCCCGGGAGGAGACGGGCCACCGAAGCATTGGACTTTTCTCCCGAAACGTGCTATGATCGCCCGCGGAAAGGAATGATTCTGCTATGGAACCTGTATTGCAAACTTATGGACTGACCAAGCGGTTCGGCGGGAGGACTGCCGTTGATCACGTGAGCATGCGGATCGACCGCGGGGATATTTACGGCTTTATCGGCCGAAATGGTGCCGGTAAGACCACGCTGATGCGGATGGTGCTGACGCAGGCGCTGCCGTCGGAAGGCCGCTTTGAACTGTTCGGACAAAAGCCCGCGTCGGATCTGCAGCGGCGGATCGGCTCGTTGGTGGAGACGCCGGGGCTGTACAATAACTGCTCCGCGAAGGAAAACCTGCTGCGCTTTGCCATTCTGGCAGATGCCAAAGCCCGCGACACGGATGAGATCCTGAACATGGTGGGGCTGGCGGGCACCGGCAGCAAGCGCGTGGGCCATTTTTCCCTGGGGATGAAGCAGCGCCTGGGCATAGGCATCGCGCTGCTGGGCCATCCGGAGTTTATCGTGCTGGACGAGCCCATCAACGGACTGGATCCGGCGGGCATCCAGGAGGTGCGGAACCTGATCCTGCAGCTGAACCGGGAGCAGGGGATCACCTTCCTGATCTCCAGCCATCTGTTGGACGAGCTGGGCAAGATCGCCACGCGCTACGGGATCATCAGCAACGGCCGCCTGGTGGAGGAACTGACGGTAGAAGATCTTCGGGAACGCTGCGGCAGCAAGCTGCGCTTTGTCGTGGACGATCCGGAAAAGGCGCTTTTGGTGCTGGGCAGGGCGATGGACCCGGCATGTATAGAGCGGCGCGGACAGGAACTGCTGGTGCAGGAAGGCATACAGACCGCGGCCGCCATCAACCGGCAGCTTGTGGAGGCCGGCGTGGCGGTCAGCGCCATCGGCCGGGAATCCGGCAGCTGGGAGGACTACTTTATCGAAGGGATGGGACGCTGAGATGGGAAATCTGCTTCGTTTTGAATTTCGGAAACTGTTTCGCCAGACCAGCTTTTATGTCTGCCTGGCGGTGACGGCGCTCCTGGCCTTTCTATCGGTTTATGCTATGTATTCCGTGTCGCAGGTGGTGATGGAAGACTTTTCCGCCGCCGCGGATCTTTCGCCCTCGGAGCTGGCCATGCTGGCCGGATTCACGCAGGCGAGCGGCCGGGGCCAGCTGATCACAGCCTTGTCCTCGGACAGCGTCACGCTGCTTCTGGGTATTTTTGTCGCGCTGTTCATCTGCTCGGATTATACGATGAAGACCGCCAAGAACATCATCGGCCGGGGGTATTCGCGTGCCGGATGGCTCAGCGCGAAGCTGGCGGCGTCCGCCTGCGGATGCCTGCTTTTCTGCGGCGTGGCTATGGCAACATCGTACGCGGCCGGGACCGCTTTCTGGAAAGCCGGAGAGATCAACAGCCGGGATCTGATGCTGCTCCTGATGCAGGTACTGGTCATGTTCGGCTATACGGCGCTGTTCGTGTTCTGGAGCGTCCTGCTCCGCAGCAGCGGCGGCGCGATCGCCCTGAACCTGATTATCCCGATGCTTCTGGGCCTTATCCTGACGGTGATCGATTATCTGGTCTTCAAAAACGGCGACACGCTGTCCAAATACTGGCTGGCCAGCGCGATGACGACAGCCTCCGACATCACGGTGAAAAGCGAAGACCTGTGGCGCGCCGGGCTGCTCGGCGCGGCGTATGCGGCGGTGTTCACCGGGCTGAGCTATCTGGTGGTCAGCAGGCGGGACGTCTGAAGACGGTATAAAGAAAGAAGAAGCTGTGAAAAACGGTATTCCCGGGCGGGCGTTTTTCACAGTTTTTTTATGCGGGAAAAGCCCGGGCCGCCGATGCGTGCGGAAATCAGTTGCGGTTTTCGCAAAAGCAGAATATGATAGATACGGAAGAACCGTCAGGACCCGTGATCGGAAACGAAGGAGAAAATGAATGGAACAGCATCTGGCCGGGGAATTTGCACGGCGGCTTGCCCGCTGTGAGGATGAACTGAAATGGCTGTATCTGGAACTGTACCGCGGTGATGAAGAAGCGTACCGCTACTTCATCGCCATGCTTCAGCGCGCCTATGAGGAGCGTGACGAGGCGTTGCGCGCCCTGGACCGGCAGCGGGAGGCGTCCCCGGAATGGTATAAGAGCCGGGACTTTGTCGGCATGCTGCTGTATGTGGGAGCTTTTGCGAAAACGCTCCGGGGTGTGGAGGAAAAGCTGGATTATCTGGAAGACTGCGGCGTGAATTACCTGCATCTGATGCCGCTGCTGGAAAGTCCGGAAGGCCGCAGCGACGGCGGCTATGCCGTGTCGGACTTCCGGAAGGTCCAGCCGGAACTGGGGACCATGGAAGACCTGTCGGCGCTGGCCGCCAACTGCCACAGCCGCGGGATGTCGCTCTGCCTGGATTTCGTCATGAACCACTCGAGCGAGGACCACGAATGGGCCCGGCGCGCCAGAGCCGGAGAAAAAGAATACCAGGACCGCTATTTCTTCTATGATGACTGGGAGATCCCCCGCCGCTTTGAGGAGACGGTCCCGCAGGTCTTCCCGACGACGGCTCCGGGGAATTTCAGCTGGTGCGAAGAAGCCGGCAAAGTCGTCATGACGACTTTCTATCCTTACCAATGGGACCTGAATTACGCGAACCCCGCCGTGTTCAACGACATGACGGACAATATGCTTTATCTGTGCAACCGCGGTGTGGACGTCATCCGCCTGGATGCGGTCCCGTATATCTGGAAGGAGCTTGGGACGAACTGCCGGAACCTTCCGCAGGTCCACACGCTGGTGCGCCTGATGCGCCTCGCCTGCGAGATCGTCTGTCCGGGCACGCTCCTTCTGGGAGAGGTGGTCATGGAGCCTTCCCGCGTGGTGCCTTATTTCGGGACCGTGGAAAAGCCCGAATGCCATCTGCTCTATAACGTCACGACCATGGCCAGTATCTGGCATACCGCGGCGACGCAGAACGTACGGCTCCTGCAGCATCAGCTGGGGCAGGTCTTTGCCCTGCCGGGCGATTACACCTTCCTCAATTATCTGCGCTGCCACGATGATATCGGCTGGGGGCTGGATTACGATTATCTGGAAAACTTCGGACAGCAGCAGATCCCGCACAAGCGTTTCCTGAACGATTATCTGACCGGGAAATGGCCGGGCAGCCCCGCGCGCGGCGAGCTCTACAATGACGATCCGGCCCTGGGCGATGCGCGCCTGTGCGGCACCACGGCGTCGCTTTGCGGGGTGGAATCGGCCCGCTATGAAAAGAACGATGAAAAGCTGGCCTGGGCGCTTAGGCTGGATGAGATGCTGCACGCACTGATCTTTACCTTCAGCGGCATCCCGGTCCTCTACAGCGGCGACGAGATCCTGCAGGAAAACGATTACGCCTACCACGATGATCTGCTGAAGGCGGCCGACAGCCGCTTCCTGCACCGCGGGGATATGGACTGGGAGAAGGCGGAGAAAAGGAAAGACCCGGATACTCCGGAGGGCGATTTCTTCCGCCGTCTGAAGCGCCTCGAAGCCCTGCGGCGCGCGCACCGCGTCTTTGACGGTAAAGCCGACGTCTGGGTGATGGATACGGGCAATGAAGGCGTTCTGGGGATCGGCCGCTACCAAAGCGGCGAAAAACTGGCGGCGCTCTTTAACTTTACCGCTGCGCCGCAGACGGTGTGTCTGAAGGAAGACGGCGAATTTCATGATATGTTAAGCGGCGAAGCACAGGATAAGGCGGCGGTGGATATCCCTTCGGGCGGCTTTCGCTGGCTGATCTGCGAATTTTAAGAGAGGACGACGAACGATGGAACGAAAGCTCATTTTTCTGGATATCGACGGGACACTGACCCTGCCCGGCAGCAATGTGCCGCCGGACAGTGCCGTCAGGGCGATCCGCAAAGCCCGGGAAAGAGGGCATAAGGTCTTTCTCTGTACCGGCCGGAACCCGGGCATGCTGGCGCCCCTTCTTGTCTATGGTTTTGACGGGTATGTGGGCAGCGGCGGGGGTTATGTGGTCTGTGAAGACAAGGTCCTCTACGACTGCCCCATGACGAAGGAGCAGCAGGAGGCGGGAATGCGGCTTCTCAAGGAAGCCGGCGTCTTCCGCACCGTGGAGGCCAGGGATGAAGCCTACGGCGACAGCGGGATGGCGGAATTCCTGAACCGCACCAGCGGCGGAAACAGCGAGCTGGTCCGCTGGCGGAAAGCTCTGGAAGAGGATCTGAACATCCGCCCGATGGAGGAGTTCGACGGCCGCCCCATTTATAAGATCGTCTATATGTGCGAGAAAGAAGAACAGCTGGAGCCGGCGCGCCGCGTCCTGGACGATCAGTTTTATTTCCTGGTGCAGGACCTGGCCGCGGCCAACTGCCTGAACGGGGAAATGATCAACCGCCGCTTCAGCAAAGGCAGCGGCGTGGAGCGGATCGCGGCCGAGCTCGGCGCGGATCTTTCCGATACCATCGGGTTCGGGGACAGTATGAACGACCTCGAAATGATAAAAACGGTCGGTTTCTCCGTCTGTATGGGAAACGGCAGCCCCGCGCTGAAGGAAATCTGCGACAAGGTCTGCCCGCCCGTGGATGAGGACGGCCTGGAGCAGGCTTTCCGGGAGCTGGGCCTGTGCGGCTGAGACCCCGGCCTGCTGAAAGAGGCCGTCCGCAGAAAAAAGGATAAGGAGGAAATCCCTGCGATCTGTTTTTTCTGTTTACAAAAGAATGAAGTTTCAGTACAATAAATACATAAGTGAATTGTTTCGACATTCAATATAGGAAAAAGGAGATTATTTATGGCCCTCGATTACCGTAAGTGCGCGGAGGAGATCTTTTCCCATCTGGGCGGAAAAGATAACATCATCAGCGCGGCGCATTGCGCAACCCGTCTTCGTCTGGTTATTGCGGACAACAGCAAACTGGACACCAAGGCGCTGGAAGAGGTGGAAGGCGTAAAAGGCCTGTTCGATTCCAACGGCCAGCTGCAGCTGATCATCGGAACAGGAACCGTAAACAAGGTTTATGATGAGTTCCTCGCGGTCACCGGCCTCACGGCCGCTACCAAGGACGACGTCAAAGCCGCTGCCGCTTCCAAGATGCCGGTCTGGAAAAAGATCCTCAAGACCCCCGGCGACGTTTTCGTCCCGATCCTTCCGGCGATCGTGGCCTCCGGCCTGATGATGGGTATCGTGGAAGCGATCCCGAAATTCATCCCGGAATTCGGCAAGACCGACTGGTTTTCCTTCCTTGATCTGGTCGCGAACACCGCTTTTGCCCTGCTGCCCGTGCTGGTCGCGGTCTCCGCGGCCCGCGTCTTCGGCGGCAATATTTTCCTGGGCGCGGTCATCGGCCTGATGATGGTCCACCCGTCGCTGATCAACGCGTGGAACGTCGGCAACTATGCGGCCGGTGAGATCCCGTTCTGGAAGCTGGGACCGTTTACGGTCAACCAGGTCGGTTATCAGGGCCATGTCATCCCGGTCATCCTGGCGGTACTGCTGATGTGTACCGTTGAAAAATGGCTGCATAAGCACGTACCGGAGATGATAGACCTTTTTGTCACCCCGCTGGTCACGGTCCTGGTCACCGCCTTTGTGACCTTCACGATAATCGGCCCGGTGTTCTCCGTATTTGAAAACTGGGTACTGGCCGGCGCGCAGTGGCTGATCTCTGTCGGCCATGGTATCGGCGCCGCGATCATGGGCGCGATCTATCCGTTCACGGTCGTCATGGGCCTGCACCATATGTACAATGTCATTGAAGCCGGCATGATCTCGTCGACCGGCGTCAACACCTGGATGCCGATCGCTTCCGCGGCCAACTTCGCGCAGTTCGGCGCCTGCTTGGCCGTGGCTCTCAAGTGCCGCAATCAAAAGACGAAATCCGTGGCCCTTCCGGCTTCCCTGTCCGCTTCCCTGGGCATCACCGAGCCGGCCATCTTCGGTATCAACTTCCGCTTTATGAAGCCGTTCGTAGCCGGTATGATCGGCGGCGCCTGCGGCTCGCTTTTTGCCTCCTGGATGACGGCGACCAACGCGGCCGGCGAGACGGTCCGCTTCGGTGCGACGACCTACGGCGTAACGGGTATCCCCGGCATCCCGGCCATCAACAACATCCCGATGTATATCGTCGAGCTGCTGATCGCGTCCGGCATTGCTTTTACGATCGCCTGGATCATCTGGAAGGAAGAGGAGCCGAAGAAGGCGCCTATCCCGGATCTGTCCGCGGCGGTGCCGGAGGAAGCCGTTCCGGCTCCTTCCGTAGTCCGCTGCGCGGCCGGCGAGCTGCTCCAGCCCTGCAAGGGCAGAGTCATCCCCATGGAGGAGATCCCGGATGAGACCTTTGCGGCCGGGATCCTCGGCGAAGGGATCGGCGTAGTGCCGGAGGAAGGCATCGTCGTGGCGCCGTTTGACGGTACGGTCACCAGTGTTTTTGACACAAAGCACGCCATCACGCTGGAAAAGGACGGCATGGAAGTGCTGATCCACGTCGGCGTCAATACCGTCAACATGCAGGGCGAAGGCTTTACGTCCTTTGTGGAAGAAGGCGCGGAAGTCAAAGCCGGGCAGAGACTTCTTGGATTTGACCGGGAGGCGATCAAAGCCGCCGGCTACAGCGATGTGGTTGTTATGCTTCTGACCAACTCGGACGACCTGGAAGGCGTCGAGTGCGGTTTACTGTAAATATCATAACGGAGGAATGAAAATGAAATCTTTTGAGTACACCATTACGGATCCTGTGGGCATCCATGCCCGTCCTGCCGGACTGCTGGTCAAGGAGATCAAGAATTTTGCCGGAAATGCCGTGACCATCGTCAAGGGCGACAAATCCGTCAATGCCTTAAAGCTGATGGCGCTGATGCAGATGGGGATCAAACAGGGCGATACGATCACCGTCCAGGTGGAGGGCCCCAATGAAGACAGCGTTGCCGCTGCCATCGAAAACTTCCTGAAGGCGAATCTGTAAAAAAGACCGGAATACGGCTGCTTCCGCGGCAGCCGTATTTCTCTATGAGAAAGGAGTACTCCGTTATGATTATCATTCAGGGAAAAGGGGTGTCCGCGGGCGTAGCGGGCGGTCCCCTGTACTTTTACCGGCGCGCGGAAAATACGCTGCGCCGCTATGAACCGGAAGACAGAGAGGCTGAGTGGGAGCGCTTCAAGGCGGCACAGGCCAAAGCGGTGGAGCAACTGGGCGATCTGGCGGAAAAGGCCAGGATCGAGGCCGGCGATGACGCTGCCATGCTCTTTGAGACCCATCAGATGATGTGTGAGGATCTGGACCTTGAGGAAGCTGTGGAGAGCTTCATCAAAGAAAGCGGGATCAATGCGGAAGCGGCCGTGGCCGATGCCTGCGCCATGCAGGCGGAGGCCTTCGCGGCGATGGACGACGATTATTTCAGAGCCCGCGCGGCGGACGTGAAGGATATTTCCGGCCGCCTTGTCGGCATCCTGGCCGGCGTGGTCCAGGGCGGCATCGATTCGGACGTACCGGTGATCCTGGCTTCGGACGACCTCGCGCCGAGCGAGACGATCCAGCTGGATAAGAGCAAGATCCTGGGCTTCGTGACCTCCGGCGGTTCCGGCTCCAGCCACACGGCTATCCTGGCCCGCACCATGGGCATCCCGGCCATCATCGGCGTGGGAGAGCAGCTGAAAGAAGAATACGAGGGCCGTCCGGTCATTGCCGACGGCAGCATCGGAAACGTCGTGGTGGACCCGGATGAGGAGACCGCGGCGAAGCTGATGAAAAAGCGCGAGGAGATCCTGAAGCGCCAGGAGATGCTCAAGGCATTAAAGGGCCAGCCCAATGTGACGAAAGACGGCCAGAGTATCCGGATCTACTGCAATATCGGCAATCCGGAGGACGTGCCGCCCGTCCTGGAAAATGACGGCGGCGGGATCGGCCTGTTCCGCAGTGAGTTCCTGTACCTCAACTGCGATGATTTCCCTACCGAGGACTATCAGTTCGAAGCTTACAAGAAGGTGCTTTCCGACATGGGCGGAAAGGAAGTCGTCATCCGCACCATGGACATCGGCGCGGACAAACAGATCGGCTATTTCGACCTGCCGAAGGAAGAAAACCCCGCGCTCGGCAACCGGGCGCTGCGGATCTGCCTGAACCGGCCGGAGATCTTCCATACGCAGCTGCGGGCCCTGTTCCGCGCTTCCGCCTACGGGCGCCTGAGCATCATGTTCCCGATGGTGACCTCCGTCTGGGAAGTCCGGGAAGCGAAGGCGGCCTGCGAGCAGGTGAAGAAGGAACTGACGGAAGAAGGGACCCCCTTCTCCGATGAAGTGGATCTGGGCATCATGATCGAGACGCCGGCTGCGGCTGTGATCAGCGACCGCCTGGCGAAGGAAGTGGATTTCTTCAGCATCGGTACGAATGACCTGACGCAGTACACCCTGGCCTGCGACCGCCAGAACAACAACCTCGGGCGTTTCTTCAATGCCCACCATCCGGCTGTCCTGCGGCTGATCAAACTGGTGGCGGAGAATGCGCATAAAAATGGTATCTGGTGCGGGATCTGCGGCGAGCTGGGCGCCGACCTGGAGCTGACGGAGACCTTCCTGTCCATGGGGCTGGATGAGCTGTCCGTATCGCCCCGTGCGGTGCTGCCGCTCAGGCAGAAAGTCCGCGAGACCGAAGTTGCCGCCTGCCGCGAGCGCCTGATGGGCGAGCTGATGGGAGACAGGACGGAAGACTGATTATAAGGAAGGCTGAGCTGCCGCCCCGGCGGCAGCTTTTTTGAAGGAGAGATGCGTTGAAGATCTGTGTTTTTTCGGATTCTCACGGAAACCCGGATAAGATGAAGGAAGCCATAGGCAGGGAGAAGCCGAACCTGGTGTTTTTCCTGGGTGACGGCGAGCGGGATATAGCCGCCCTGAGGCGGGACTGCCCGCAGCTGCCTCTCCAGGCGGTCCGGGGAAACTGCGACCTGCATTCGGAACTGCCGGCTGCCCTCACCTGCGTCGCCGGCGGAGTACGCTTTTTTCTGACGCACGGCCACCGCTTCGGCGTCAAAACCGACCGGTGGTTCGATGCGCTGAAGGAGGAAGCCCGGCGCAGTCACGCGCAGGCCGCCTTATTCGGGCACACGCATGAAGCGTTCCTTCAGCAGGACGGGAGCCTGCTTCTCATGAATCCGGGAAGCATACGGGGATATGCCGCCAGCTACGGCGTCATCGAGATCCGGGACGGCTCTTTGCTGCCCCGCATCGTATATCTCTGAGAGGGAGAAAACTATGGAACAGCGAAAAACAGATGTTGCCGCGATCGGAGAACTGCTGATCGATTTTGTACAGAGCGGGACCGGCGCCCAGGGAAATCCCCTGTTCGAGGCCAATCCGGGCGGCGCGCCGGCCAATGTGCTGGCCATGCTCAGCAAGCTGGGAAGGCGCTGCGCCTTCCTGGGGAAGGTCGGACGGGATGCGTTCGGCGATCAGCTGGAACAGACGCTGAAGGAACTGGGCGTGGATACGGCAGGCCTGCGGCGCGACGCGCTGGTCCCGACGACGCTGGCGTTCGTGCATACGCTGCCGGGCGGCGACCGGGAATTCAGCTTTTACCGGAAGCCGGGGGCGGATCTGATGCTGCGTCCGGAAGAACTGGACGAGGATGTTATCGGAAACTGCCGGATCTTTCATTTCGGGACTCTTTCCCTGACGGACGAGCCCTGCCGGAGCGCCACGGAAAAAGCCGTGGAACTGGCCCGGGCGGCCGGCGCGCTGATCTCCTTTGATCCGAATCTGCGCTTGCCTCTGTGGGACAGTGAGGACGAAGCCCGCCGGCGGATGCGCTGGGGGTTAAAGCAGGCGGATATCGTCAAGATCTCGGATAACGAGGTCAGCTTTTTGACCGGCACAGAGGATTACCCGGCCGGGGCGAAGCAGCTGTGCCGGGAAAACCCGGATATCCGGCTCCTGAATCTCACCATGGGTGCGGAAGGCAGCTGGTCGTTTTATAAAGGAGAGTGCGTCTTTGAGCCGGCCTTCCATCTGGGCGGTGTGATCGAAACCACCGGCGCCGGCGATACCTTCGGGGCCCTAGTGCTGCACTTTATTCTGGCGCACGGGCTGGACAATCTGAGCGTGGATGATCTGCATACCATGCTGCGCACGGCCAACGCCGCTGCCTATCTGGTGACGACGAAGAAAGGCGTGATCCCGTCGCTGCCGGACGCAAAGCAGATCGAGGAACTCCTGAAAACCTGAACGGCATTGCCGGCACATAAAACGACCCCGGACACATCGTCCGGGGTCGTTTTGGCGTTGGGTATCTGTCAGCGGATCAGCGCCACGGCCACGTCGTTCACGTTGGTGCCGGTGGGACCGGTGATGATCAGGCCGCCGATCTTCTGCAGGGCATGGTAGGCGTCATTGTCCTGCAGCACGGCGTCGATGGAGAGCCCCTGTGCTTTCAGCTCTTCGCAGCTGTCGCCGTCGCAGTAGCCGCCCGCCGCGTCGGTCGGGCCGTCGGTCCCGTCACTGCCGACGGAGAAGACACAGGCATTTTTCATGCCGGCGATCCCGGCCGCGGCCGCGAGGGCCAGCTCCTGATTCCGCCCGCCCTTGCCGTGGCCGGTGAGCTTCACCACCGTTTCGCCGCCGGCGATAAAGGCCAGCGGTTTGCCGTCTGCCGCATGCGTCTTCAGAACGGAGGCCAGGAAGCTCCCGGCTTCCCTGGCCTGGCAGCAGAGCTGATCGGTCAGCAGGACCGGTTCATAGCCGAGCTGCGTGCAGACTTTGGCAGCCGCAGTGCAGAGCTCGCGCACGCTCCCGTTGATCTGGGTATGGACGTTGTCCAGGCTCTTGGGGGTCTCGATCTTCAGCAGCTGCTTCGCCGCTTCGGACATTTTCAGGCCGTATTTTTCCGCGATGCGCCGGGCGTCCGTATTGGTGGAACTGTCCGGACAGGCCGGGCCGGACGCGATCATATCCAGCGGGTCGCCGAGAATATCGGACAGGATCACGGTTTCCACCTGCGCCGGGGAGCAGAAGAGGGCAAAACGACCGCCTTTGACCTGGGAGAGGCGCTTGCGGATCGTATTGATCTCGACGATGTCCGCGCCGCAGGCGAGCAGCTGGCCCGTGATATGCTGCAGTTCCTCGGCTTCCACGAGCGGCTTTTCAAAAAGGGCGCTGCCGCCGCCGGAGAGCAGGAAGAGCACGGTGTCTTCGGCTTTCAGGCCGTCGACGAGGTCCAGCGCGGCCTGCGTCCCCTTAAAGGAGTTTTCATCCGGCACGGGATGGCCGGCTTCATAGCAGTCGAAATTCGCGATCGGCCCCATCACGTGGTCGTATTTGGTCACGACCACGCCTTTTTCGATACGGCTGCCCAGGCAGTCGGAAGCGGCCTTGGCCATCTGCCAGGCTGCCTTTCCGGCTGCGACAAGAAGGACCCGGCCGGGGAAATCTTTCCCCTGCAGCGCTCTTCTTACCGCGGCGTCCGGCTGGACCGCGGCGATGGCTTCGCGCACGACGGCGTCGGCGTGGGAGCGTAAGACTTGATTCATGGTATTTCCTTTCCTGGTTCACAATAAAAGAGGCGCGCCGCCGTCCGGCAGCGCGCCGTTTTTCAGAAGATCAGGCTGAGAGCAAAGATCTCGACCATGGCGGCCAGACCGATCACCAGTGTCATCATCGTCTGCGTCTTGTAGCCTTCCTCCGGTTTCATTTCACCGAAGTTGGTGACCACCCAGAAATAACTGTCGTTGGCGTGGGACACCGTCATAGCGCCGGCGCCGATGGCCATGACCACGAGGGCGATTTCCACCGGCTTGACAAAGCCGAGAACATTGAGGAGCGGCGCCACGATGCCGGCCGTGGTGGTGATCGCCACCGTGGAAGAACCCTGCGCACTCTTCAGGATAGCTGCCAGCAGGAACGGGAAGAAGATGCCGATCGCCTGCAGCACGTTCGCGTTGTCGGAGATGAAGTTGACCATGTCGGAAGAAGCAATAACCTTGCCCAGCACACCGCCGGCGGCCGTTACGAACAGGATCGGGCCAACCGTCTTTAAGGTCTCGTTGGTCAGTTCGTAGAAATCTTTCTGCTTGCCGGAGGCGAAAAGCGCCACGATCGCGAGAATGGTACCCGCAGCCAGCGCCATGATGGGCGTGCCCAGGAACAGGGACAGGTCGTTGAGGCCGCCTTCCCATTTTGCCATTTTCGCAACAGAAGACAGCGTCATCAGCAGGATCGGAACGATGAGCGGAGCGGTGGCCATGAACCCGTTCGGGAGCTTGCCGTATTCGGCTTTCAGTTCTTCGTAAGTCTTGACAACTTCGCCGTTGTCTTCCAGTTCGTCCGCGCTCTTGATCTTTTTGCCGATCATTTTCGCGTAGATGAGGCCGGCGATCAGCGGCAGGATGGAGCAGAGAACGCCGATGCCGATGACCAGCAGCAGATTGTCGCCGACGCCTAACTTCTGCGCCGCTGCGATCGGGCCGGGCGTCGGCGGGATGAACACGTGGGCAATGTAAAGGCCGCAGGAGAGGCAGACGGTCATCGTGACGCTGGAGACGTGGGTACGCTTGACCAGGGCTTTGCGGATCGGGTTCAGGATGACGAAACCGCTGTCACAGAAGACCGGGATGGAAACGACCCAGCCCATGAGTTCGATCGCGAGGCCGGGGTTCTTTTCACCGACCAGTTTGATGACCATATCGGCCAGCTTCAGCGCCGCGCCGGTCTTTTCCAGCACGGAACCGATGAAGGCACCCAGAATGATCACGATACCGATCGAGGTAAAGGTGCCGGAGAAGCCGGCGCCGATAACGTCGGGGATCTCGGTCAGAGGGATGCCGGCCAGAATGGCCAGCAGCAGGGAAATGCCCATGATCGCCAGGAAGGGATGGACCTTCAGCTTGGAGATGAGCAGGATCATCGCGACGATAGCCACAACAAAGGCGATGATAAGTGCAATGCCCGTCATAAATAGTTCCTCCTTATGCGTTTGATTCAGTTGTCAGCCTTTTTTATTCTTTTTTTATTTTCTCATTCTTCGGGAAAACTGTCAAGGGGGATGTGCCTAAATTGCCGCACCGTTCTCTTTTTCTTTAGAAGGCGGGCTGTCGGCAGGCGGGACGGAAAAAGGACGGTTTCTTCCGCCTTTTCCATGATTATTCGGGGATTTTGTCGCTCTTCAGGTTGATATCTTGCCGGGAAAGACGTATAGTATAGATGATCGGTATGGATGCGGAAAGCGGCGGAAGAAGCCGAAGCCCGCCGGAAAAGTATCGATTCCATTTATCGTGGGGAGGATAAAAATGCTGAACAAAAAAACCGAAGATGATATCAAAATTAAGGGCAGACGGATCCTGGTCCGCTGCGACTTCAATGTTCCGTTAAAAGAGGGCGTCATTACCGACGATACCCGTATCCGGGCGGCGCTGCCCACCATCAAAAAGCTGACGGAAGAGGGCGGAAAGGTCATCCTCTGCTCCCATCTGGGGAAAGTGAAGAACGGCCCGAATCCCGGAGAGTCTCTCGCGCCGGTCGCGAAAAGGCTGGAAGAGCTGCTGGGCAGGAAGGTCGTCTTTGTGGACGATGATAACGTGACCGGAGAAGCGGCCACGGCGGCGGTCTCGGCCATGAAGGACGGCGATATCGTCCTGCTGCAGAACACCCGCTTCCGCGGCGCGGAAGAGACCAAGAACGGGGAAGCTTTCAGCAGGGAACTGGCGGAACTGGCGGACAATTACGTCTGTGACGCCTTCGGTTCCGCGCACCGGGCCCATGCGTCCGTGGTCGGCGTGACAAAGTATATTACGGAGAAAGGCGGTGACAACGCCGTCGGCTATCTGATGGAGAAGGAGATCGCTTTCCTCGGCAATGCCGTGGAAAATCCGACCCGTCCGTTCCTGGCGGTCCTCGGCGGCGCGAAAGTCGCGGATAAGCTGAACGTGATCTCGAACCTTTTGGAAAAGTGCGATACGCTGATCATCGGCGGCGGCATGGCCTATACCTTCCTGAAGGCGCAGGGCTATGAAGTCGGGACGTCCCTCGTTGATGAGGAGAAGATCGGATACTGCAAAGAAATGCTGGAGAAGGCTGCGAAGCTGGGCAAGACCCTGCTGCTGCCGGTCGACGCGAAAGTCGCGAAGGCATTCCCGGATCCGATCGACGCGCCGGTCGAGGTGAACGCCGTTTCCACGAAGCGGATGCCGAAGACCAAGATGGGCCTGGATATCGGCCCGAAGAGCATTGAGCTGTTCAGCAAGGCGATCGCCGGGGCGAAGACCATCGTCTGGAACGGCCCGATGGGCGTGTTCGAGAATCCGATCCTGGCCGAGGGGACCAAGGCGATTGCGCAGGCGATGGCGGATGCCGATGCCGTGACGATCATAGGCGGCGGCGATTCGGCGGCGGCCGTCAATCAGATGGGCTTTGCCGATAAGATGAGCCATATCTCCACCGGCGGCGGCGCCTCCCTGGAATTCCTGGAAGGCAAGGAATTGCCGGGCGTCGCGGCGGCTGACGACGCGGAGGAAGCGCCGAGAAGAAGACTGGTCGCCGGCAACTGGAAAATGAATAAAACGCCGGGCGAGACCCGCGCGTTCTTAAAGGAGCTGGCGCCGCTGGTCGCGGATGCGGACTGCGACGTGGTGCTCTGCGTGCCCGCGATCGATGTGATCCCCGCCGTGGAAGCCACGGAAGGGACGAATATCGAGATCGGCGCGGAGAACATGTACTTCGAAGAAAAAGGCGCCTTTACCGGGGAGATCGCCCCGAACATGCTGGCGGACGCCGGCGCGAAATACGTGGTGCTGGGCCATTCCGAGCGCCGCGAGTATTTCGCCGAGACCAATGAAGGCGTCAACAAGAAGACCTTAAAGGCCATCGAGCACGGCCTGATCCCGATCGTCTGCTGCGGCGAGACCCTCATGCAGCGTGAGCAGGGCATCACCCTCGACTGGATCCGCCAGCAGGTCAAGATCGCCTTCCTGAATGTGAAGAAGGAAGATATTCCGAAGACCGTGATCGCGTACGAGCCGATCTGGGCGATCGGCACCGGCAAGGTCGCGACGACCGAACAGGCGCAGGAGGTCTGCGGCGCGATCCGCCGGTTGATGGCGGAACTGTACGATGAAGAGACCGCGCAGAAGCAGCGCATCCTTTACGGCGGATCGGTCGCGCCGGCCAATGCGAAGGAACTGTTTGAACAGCCCGATATCGACGGCGGCCTGGTCGGCGGCGCGAGCTTAAAGCCCGACTTTGCGAAGGTAGTCATGCCGGAATAATCCCACACTTTTCCCGGGACGGGGGCCTTGCTCCGTCCCGGTATTCTTTTATGAAGAACGAATCTGCCACAACAAAGACCGATACGCGGGAAGCCGCGGACAAACGATATCGGGATCTGACGGAAACGCCGGTCCCGCGTCTTATCCTGCGCCTTTCCGTCCCGACGATCATCAGCATGCTGGTGACCGCGATCTACAACGCGGCCGATACGTTTTTCGTGGGGCGGATCTCCACGGAGGCGACGGCGGCGGTCGGCCTTTCTTTTTCGGCCATGGCCGTGATCCAGGCTTTCGGCTTTTTCTGCGGCCAGGGCTCGGGTAATTATCTCTCCCGCATGCTCGGCGCGGGCAAACGGAAGGAAGCGGAAGAGATGGCCTCCACGGGGCTCGCGCTCGCCATCCTGATCGGAATCTCGCTAACGGTGCTGGCGCTCGCGAATATCCGGCCGTTCGCCGCTTTTTTAGGCGCGGACGAAGCCATGATGGAGGACACGGTCAGCTATCTGCGGATCATCGTGATCGGCGCGCCGTTCATGACCGGCCAGTTCGTGATCAATAACCAGCTGCGCTATCAGGGCAGCGCCATGTACGCGATGATCGGCCTGCTGTGCGGGGCTATTCTCAATATCGGCCTCGATCCCTTGCTTATCTTTGTATTCGATATGGGGATCGCCGGGGCGGCGCTCGCGACCATCTGCGGGCAGATCATCAGTTTCTTCGTCCTTTTTATCGGCAGCCGGCAGGGCAGCAATATCCGGCTGAAATTCAGTAATATCCACCTGAACGGATACTATATCCTTCAGGTCATCAACGGCGGCGCGCCGGCATTGTTTCGGCAGGGGCTCGCCGCAGTCGCGACCGTGCTTTTAAACCGCGCGGCCGGCGTCTACGGGGACGCGGCGATCGCGGGCATGAGCGTGGCCAACCGCGTGACCATGTTCGTCTCCAGCGCGCTGATCGGCTTCGGGCAGGGCTATCAGCCGGTCTGCTCCTTTAACTACGGCGCCGGAAAGAAGGAACGGGTCCGGGAAGGGTACTTCTTCTGCCTGCGCTGGGGCACGCTGTTCCTGGCGGTCATGGCCGCGTTCTGCCTGCTCTTTGCCCCGCAGATCATCGGCTTCTTCCGGAACGATCCGGCGGTGATCGCGGTCGGGAAGGTCGCGCTGCGCTGCCAGGCGGCGGCGCTCCCGCTCCTGGCGGGGATCGTCATCTCCAATATGATGCTGCAGTCGATCGGCAAGGGCGTGAAGGCTTCCGTTACCGCCTCCGCCCGCAGCGGCCTCTTCTTTATCCCGCTCATTCTGATCCTGCCGGAGCTGTTCGGCCTGACCGGCGTGGAGATCTCCCAGGCCTGCGCGGACGTGCTGGCCGTAGCGGTCGCACTGCCGCTGGCCTTTTCGGAACTGAAAAAGATGAAAAACGGAAACGGGACAGCCGGGGTCTGACCCCAAACTGTCCCGTCTCTTGCAATAATACCGGGTTTATGCTACGCTTTAAAATGCCGGACGCTGAGCCCGGAGTCTTTTTTTACGACAGGAGCTTTTATGCAGAGCTTTCACAGTACTTCCACTTATGTGGCCTCTCAGGAACTGATCAGTGCGGTCAATATCGCCATGACCCTGGAAAAGCCCCTTCTGATCAAGGGCGAGCCCGGCACGGGCAAGACCATGCTGGCGCAAGCCGTGGCGGACGCGCTCGGCCGGCGGCTGATCATCTGGAACATCAAATCCACCACCAAGGCCCAGGACGGCCTCTATGTTTACGACGTGGTCCAGCGTCTCTACGACAGCCAGTTCGGCGGGAACGCGGTGGATAATATCGCGCAGTATATCAAGCTGGGAAAGCTCGGCGAGGCGTTTTCCGCCGAGGACCCGGTCATCCTGCTGATCGATGAGATCGACAAGGCAGATCTGGAATTCCCGAACGACCTGCTCTGGGAGCTGGACAAAATGGAATTTTATATTCCCGAGACCCGGCAGACGATCCGCGCGAAACAGCGGCCGGTCGTGATCATCACCTCGAACGCCGAAAAGGAGCTGCCGGGGGCGTTTCTGCGCCGCTGCATTTTCCACTATATCGAGTTCCCGGATCAGGAGCAGATGGAGAAGATCCTGCGCGTCCATTTTGACAAGCTGGACGATAAGCTTGTAAAGCAGGCGATGGAAGCCTTCTATTTCATCCGTTCGATCGACGGCATCGAAAAGAAGCCCTCCACCTCGGAACTGGTAGACTGGGTGCGGGCGCTGCAGGTCAGCGGGATCCCGGTCAGCCGGATCACCAAAGAGATCCCCTTTGCGGGCGTGCTGCTCAAAAAGGATAAGGACATCGCGACGCTCGGACGCCGCCTGAAGTAATGTTTATCGGGTTTTTCTATCTGCTGAAGGCACGGGGCTTCGGGGTCTCGCTGACCGAATGGGTGACGCTCCTGGAGGCTCTGATGGCCGGGCTGCACCGCTCGTCGCTCACGGGCTTTTACGAGCTGTGCCGGGCGGTGCTGGTCAAATCCGAAGCGGATTACGACAAATTCGACCGCGTCTTTCTGGAGTATTTCAAAGATGTTCCCTATCAGGAGGATGAACTGCCGGAGGAACTGATGCGCTGGCTCGAGCAGCCGCAGGAGGTCCTCGAAGCCTTCCGCGCCTTCCTGCAGGAGCAGGGCTATGAGCCGAAGGAGATCGAAGAGATCCTGAAGATGTTCGAGGAGCGCTTAAAGGAGCAGACCGAAGAGCATCACGGCGGCTCCTACTGGATCGGGACCGGCGGCTTTTCCAACTTCGGCCACAGCGGCCACGCTCCGCAGGGGATCCGGGTCGGCGGCGTCTCGCGCTACCGCCATGCGTTCCAGGTGGCCGGAGAGCGGCGCTTCCGCGATTTCCGCACGGACAACGTGCTGGACACCCGGCAGTTTCAGATGGCCTTCCGTCTGCTGCGCCAGTATTCGGACCAGATCCCGGATCTGGAGCCGGAATTCGACGTGGACGGGACCATCCATGCCACGGCCGACAACGGCGGCCTGCTGAAAGTAAAATATAAAAAGCCGCGGACCAATACGGTCAAGCTCCTGATGCTGATGGACTCCGGCGGCTCCATGGACTATTACTCGAGACTCTGCTCCCAGCTGTTTCAGGCTGCGGAGAATTCCAATCATTTCAAGGAACTGCACATCTATTATTTCCACAACTGCGTGTACGGAAACCTGTATCAGGACCCGCGCCTTTCCTGGTCGACCCGGATCCCGACCGACTGGGTCCTGAAAAACTACGGCAGCGAGTACAAGCTGATCATGGTCGGCGACGCCCTGATGGACATGTATGAACTGAAGGGAAACGGCTACGGATACTATTACGACCGGAAGCAGCGCAGCGGCTGGGAAAACCTGCAGCAGCTCCGAAAGCATTTTGACCACAGTGTCTGGCTCAATCCCGAGGGACCGCCCGGCTACGGCGGCTACTGGGGACAGAGCTATTATCATATCGCGAAGTTATTCCCCATGTATCCCCTGACCCTGGACGGGTTAAAGGACGCCATGCATGCGCTGCTGGTGCAGCGGTAGAAGAGGTTTCTTTATGAAAAGTGAAGCAAAAGAGATTCTGGAGGCGGTTCGGGAGGGCCGTCTTTCGGTCGGGGACGCCCTGGTGTAGCTCAAGCAGCAGCCCTTTGAGGAACTGGGGTATGCGAAGGTCGATCTGCACCGCAAGCTCCGGCAGGGTGTGCCGGAGGTCATTTACGGCGCCGGGAAAACGCCGGAGCAGATCATCGGGATCCTGAATGTGATGAAGGAGAACGGCCAGAGCCGGGTCCTGATCACCCGTTTAAGCGGGGACGCCGCGGCAACAATCGCCTCGGTCCATGAACTGGATTACCATGCGGACGCCCGTGTGGGGATCATGGGGGGACTGCCGGAGCCGAACGGGATCGGGCGGATCGTCGTGGCAACCGGCGGGACCAGTGACATTCCGGTAGCGGAAGAAGCGGCCCTGACAGCGGAGGCACTGGGCAATGAAGTCGTCCGGCTTTACGATGTGGGCGTGGCGGGGCTTCACCGCCTGCTTTCGCATCTGGAAGAGATCATGAGCGCATCGGTGATCATCGCGATCGCCGGGATGGAAGGCGCGCTGGCCAGCGCCATCGGCGGCCTTGCGGACTGCCCGGTCATTGCCGTACCGACCAGTGTGGGGTACGGCGCTTCGTTCCACGGCCTTTCCGCCCTGCTTTCCATGCTGAATTCCTGCGCGAGCGGGGTATCGGTGGTGAATATCGACAACGGCTTCGGTGCCGGATATATGGCCAGCCTCATCAACCATATGGAGGTCAAAGAATGAAAACACTGTATCTGGAGTGTAAAATGGGCGCCGCCGGCGATATGCTTACAGCGGCTCTTCTGGAATTATTGCCGGACCCGGACGCTTTTCTGAAAAAACTGAACGGGCTCGGGATCCCCGGGGTCGAATACCGCAGAGAAAAGACCGCAAAGTGCGGCGTGGCCGGGACGCATATTTCTGTACTGGTACACGGAGAAGAAGAGGGGCATCATCAGGTAGAAGGGCATCACCGCCATCACCACAGCAGTCCGGACAGGATCGAAGAGATCGTAAAGAGTCTGGCACTTCCGGAAAAGGTACGCAGAGACGTGCTTGCGGTATACGGGAAGATCGCGCAGGCGGAGAGCCGGGTGCACGGCGTCCCGGTGAGTGATATCCATTTCCATGAGGTTGGGACGATGGATGCGGTGGCGGATGTGACGGCCGTCTGCCTGCTGATGAATGAACTGGCGCCGGATGAAGTGGTGGCTTCTCCGATCCACGTCGGCAGCGGCCTGGTACAGTGCGCCCACGGGATCCTTCCGGTGCCGGCGCCGGCCACGGCGCTGCTTCTTGAAGGGATCCCGACCTATGGCGGGACGATCGAGGCGGAGCTTTGCACGCCGACCGGCGCGGCGCTCCTTGCCTACTTTACCGGCTGCTTCGGCCCGATGCCGCTGATGAAGGCGGAAAAGATCGGGTACGGCTTCGGAAAGAAAGATTTCCCTGCCGCCAACTGTGTACGGGCCTTCTTCGGGGAATCCGGGGAGGAAAAGACAGATGAGGTTCTGGAGCTTTCCTGCAATGTGGACGATATGACAGCGGAAGAGATCGGCTTTGCGGTGGAACGGCTGTTTGAAGGCGGCGCGCGGGAAGTCTATACGGTTCCGATCGGCATGAAAAAATCCCGGCCGGGGACGCTGATCCGCGTCATGTGCCGGGAGGAAGAAAAAGAAAAGATGCTGCGGCTTCTGTTCTGCCATACGACAACGATCGGCGTGCGGGAGATGAAGACGAAACGTTATGTACTGGACCGCCGCATCGAAAGTAGGGAGACGCCCTACGGAACGGTGCGCTGCAAGATCTCAGACGGGTACGGAGTGGTCCGCGTCAAGCCGGAATATGAAGACCTGGCCCGCATCGCCCGCGAAAAGAATCTGAATCTGGACGGGGTCAAAGCTCTGCTGGAGGAAGTGTGAGATGATGTCCGCTGCCGAAAAAGAAAAACGGCTGAGATCCCTTCTGAAGGAAAAGGAGAAGCTCGCCGTCGCGTTTTCTTCCGGCGTGGATTCCACCTATCTGCTGAAGCTGGCACGAGAGGAGCTGGGCGGAGACATTCTGGCGCTGACAGCGCGTTCCGCCGCGTTTCCGAAGCAGGAATGGGAGGAGGCGGAAGCGTTCTGCCGGGAAGAAGGGATCCGCCTGATCCCGCTGGATTTTGACATCCTTTCTGTTTCCGCCTTCCGTGAGAACGGGAAAGACCGCTGTTATTTCTGCAAAAAGGCGCTGTTTGGTGCTTTTCTGGAGACGGCGGCCCGCGAAGGAATCGGGACGCTGGCAGAGGGTTCGAATACGGATGACGAAGGCGACTACCGGCCGGGTATGCGGGCCGTTTCGGAATTAGGGATATGGAGCCCGCTGCGGGAAGCGAGGATGTCCAAGGCGGAGATCCGGGAGCGCTCCCGTACGCTCGGCCTTTCCACCTGGGACAAGCCCTCGTATGCGTGTCTGGCCTTGCGCTTTGCCTACGGCGAGACCGTTACGGAAGAGAAGCTGTCCCGGGTGGAAGAAGCCGAAGCCTTCCTGCGGGGGCTGGGACTTCGCCAGCTTCGCGTGCGGGTCCACGGGGATCTCGCACGGATCGAAGCGGAGCCGGAAAAAATTGCGGACCTGGCAAAGCCCGGAACCGCCGCGCTGATCACGGACAAATTCCGGGCTCTGGGCTTTTTGTATGTCACGCTGGATCTGGCCGGATACGAGTCGGGCAGCATGAACCGCGGACTAAACTAAGAACTTATACTGCCGGCAGGCTCCGGAAGCCCTGCTCGAGATCGGCGTCGGACGGAATGAAATCGATCATGGTCCCGTTGTGGAACTGTTCGTAGGCTTTCATGTCGAAATAGCCGGTACCGGTGAGACCGAAGAGGATGGTTTTCTCCTCGCCGGTCTCTTTGCATTTTAAGGCCTCGTCGATGGCGGCCTTGATGGCGTGCGAGCTTTCCGGCGCGGGAAGCGTGCCCTCCACGCGGGCGAAGAGCTCGGCCGCGGAAAAGACCGAGGTCTGCTCCAGGGCGACGGCGTCCAGCAGGCCGTCCGCGCGCAGCTGCGAAAGCACGGGGCTCATGCCGTGATAGCGGAGGCCGCCGGCGTGGTTCGGAGAAGGAATGAAATCACTGCCGAGGGTATACATCTTCGCCAGCGGGCAAACATGCCCCGTATCGCAGAAATCGTAGGCAAAGCGGCCGCGGGTAAGGCTCGGGCAGCTGGCCGGCTCCGCGGCGATGAAGCGGTAGTCGGCCTCGCCGCGCAGCTTTTCTCCCATGAAGGGGGAGATCAGGCCGCCCAGATTGGAACCGCCGCCCGCGCAGCCGATGATCACATCCGGTTTGATCCCGAACTTATCCATGGCCGCCTTGGCTTCCAGGCCGATGATGGACTGATGCAGCAGGACCTGGTTGAGCACGCTGCCCAGCACATAGCGGTATCCTTCGTGAGAGACCGCGTCCTCCACGGCTTCGGAGATCGCGCAGCCGAGGGATCCGCCGGTCCCGGGGTGGGCTTTGAGGATCTCCCGCCCGACGTGCGTCGTTTCGGAAGGGGAAGGGGTCACGTCCGCGCCGTAGGTGCGCATGACCTCCCGCCGGAACGGCTTCTGCTCATAGGAGATCTTTACCATATAGACCCGGCAGTCCAGCCCCATATAGGCGCAGGCCATGGCCAGCGCCGTGCCCCACTGCCCGGCTCCGGTCTCGGTCGTCACGCCGATGAGCCCCTGCTTTTTCGCGTAGTAAGCCTGCGCGATCGCGGAATTGAGCTTATGGGAGCCGCTGGTATTATTGCCTTCAAACTTGTAGTAGATCTTGGCCGGCGTTTCCAGGGCTTTTTCCAGAAAGTAGGCCCGCACCAGGGGCGAGGGACGGTACATTTTATAGAAATCCAGGATGTCCTTCGGGATCGGGATGTCCCGGCTGGTATCGTCCAGTTCCTGCCGGACCAGGTCCCTGCAGAATACGGCCTCCAGTTCTTCGGCGCTCATGGGAGCCCCGGTGGCCGGATTTAAAAGCGGCGCCGGCTTGTTCTTCATATCAGCCCGCAGGTTGTACCAGGCTGTCGGCAGTTCGTTTTCTTCGAGGTAGATCTTGTAGGGAATTTCTCTGGACTGTGCTGTCATGGCTTTTCTCCTTTCTGATGAGGCGGGCAATAAAAAATGCCCCCGCAAACTGCTGGGACAGGAATACCTGCGGTGCCACCCGGCTTGACGCATACGCGCCCACTCAGTGCATGCTGACACATGCCGGCCTTTGATCTCGGAGAGCCTGCTCCGTCTCCCATACTGACCTTGCGGCGTTCTGTTCGCCCTCAGAAGTCCATTCGTCTCCGGATTCCGTACAGCCTTTCCACCGGCGGCTGCTCTCTGGAACGGATAAGGCGGAGATTACTCACTCTTCTTCAACGGTTTTACGCAGTATAACGTGAATAATGGGCGATGTCAAGCAAAATTTTCGGGATATATGCAAAAAACTGTAAATATTACGGATGGCTTTCGCTTACGCTGCCGATCACGGCGGGCGGCAGCCCTTGCATCCCGGCCCTGTTTCCGCTAGAATGAAACCGGCCGGGAAAGAAGCCGGCCGGAAGGAGCAAAGAGCAGGCCATGATCGTTCATCCGATTCCGCCTTTTTACAGAAAAGACTCCCGGATCCTGATCCTGGGGAGCTTCCCCTCTGTCAAGACCCGGGAGATGGGCTTTTTCTACGGACATCCGCAGAACCGCTATTGGAAAGTGCTGGCCGCTTTGTTTGAGGAGGCGGTGCCGCAGACAGTGGAAGAATGGAAGGGTTTCCTTCTTCGGCATCATATCGCGGCCTGGGACGTGCTCTATGCCTGTGAGATCACCGGCTCCTCCGACGCGAGCATCCGAAGCGCGGTCCCGACCGACCTGCGGCCGATCCTGGACGCCGCCGATATCCGGCAAATCTTCGTCAACGGAAAGACCGCGGAGAAAATGTACAAACGCTTTCAGGAGCCGCAGCTTGCGCGGCCCTGCCTCTGCCTGCCGTCTACCAGCCCGGCCAACGCAGCCTGGAGCCTCGAAAAGCTGACCGAAGCCTGGCGGCAGATCTTACCCTTCCTCCTTTGATTCTTTTCCCTGCCAGACCACGACCTGCGGGAAGGGGATCTCGATGCCGCCCGCGTCCAGAGCGAGCTTGAGTTCCCGGTTCAGCATCCGCCGCGCGTTGTAGATATTGGCTTCTTCCACATCCGCCACGACCTTCAGATCCACGGAAGAATCGTTCAGGGTCTCCACGCCCATGTAGCGGGGTACCTTCGGATACAGGTTCGGATAGCGCTCCGGCAGGGTCGCCAGCATATCGGTGATAACCTTCTCGGCCTTCACCAGATCCGCGCTGTAGGCGATGCTGACGATCGAGACCGCGACCGAGGAGACCTCGGAGAGATTGGTCAGGACGCGGATATCCGAATTGTTGATGATCCGGATATTGCCGCCGGTATCGGCGATCTGCGTCGAGACGATCCCGATGCTCTTGACCTCGCCGCGGAAGCCGTCCACACTGATAATATCCCCCACGTAAAAGCGTCCTTCAAACAGAATAAAGAGCCCCGCGAAGATATCCTCGATCAGGGACTGCGCGCCGAAGCCGATGATGAGGGCCAAGATCCCCAGGCTGGCGATGACGGTCAGCACGTCCGCGCCGAGCATATTGAGACCGTAGATGATCGCGAAGATCACGATCCCGTAGCGGATCACATTCGCGAGCAGGCCTTTGATGGTATCGCCGTGCCGGGTCTTGAACTGGATCTTCTCAAGGATCCACCTGATGACCCGGTAGACGGCCCAGCAGGCGGCGATCATGAAGATCAGGGCGAAGACCCGCAGAAAATCAAAGCCGCCTTCCTGCCGCTGCACCGGAATATACTGTCCGAAATAGCTCTCATCGAAGAGCTTGACGGCTTCCTGCTGAGCGGGGGACAGGAAGAATAAAAGCTTCGGTGCATTCAGAAACAGCAGGATCAGCAGGATGATGACGATCCCGATGATGCGGGCGGTATTCTTGTTGGCCTGTTTTTTGTCTTTGTCTGCTTTCATGGCGGTTTCCTTTCTGCGTTACGGAACGGTTATGGTTTTATCGGCACTTCTGGCAAAGTATTCATTGCTGTCGTCATAGTACATGAAGGAAAGGTGGCAGCTTACGGTGACGGCTTCGGCATAGCAGTAAATGGTTCCGGAAGTTCCTCCTGAGCTGTAATCCCAGTACGTACTTTCCGTCAGCCAGTTCCCGGAGGTCTCCACGAAGAAATCGCCGGAGTACTTGCCTTTTTTCAGCGCGCTGACAAAGTCGCTGTTCAGCGTAAAGGTAAAGGTGAGGCTGGTGGCATTAAAGCTGAAAGTCATGGCAGCCGTACTGCAGCGGGAGCAGGTAAGAGGGGTATCCTCATCCCACACTCCCAGTTTGAAATTGTGCCCGAGTGCGGCGGTCTCACTGTCCGTGTAGCTGTCGCTGCAGCGGGAGCAGGTATGGGTCGTATAGCCCTGGGCGGTACAGGTCGGAGACGTCACTGTGGATGAATAATCGTGGCCGAGCGCATCTTTGTAAGAGTCTTTATAGCTGTCGCTGCAGCGGGAGCAGGTGTGGGTCGTATAGCCCCGGGCCGTGCAGGTCGGCGCCGTGACCGTAGCACTGTAGCTGTGGCCGAGCGCGTCAACGGAGCGGGTCGCCTGGTGGCTGCAGCGGGAACAGGTCCGGGACTGCGTCCCGGCGGCGGTACAGGTCGCGGCTTTGGTGGTGGTCCAGGAGCCGTAGCTGTGCCCGAGGGCGGCGGTCTCACTGTCCGTATAGCTGTCGCTGCAGCGGGAGCAGGTATGGGTCGTATACCCCTTGGCGGTGCAGGTCGGCGCCGTGACCGTGGCACTGTAGCTGTGGCCGAGCGCGTCGACGGAACGGGTCGTCTTGCTGCCGCAGCGGGAACAGGTCCGGGACTGCGTCCCGGCAGCGGTGCAGGTGGCCGCCTTCGTGGTGGTCCAGGAACCGTAGCTGTGGCCCAGCGCCTCCGTGGTCTTCTTTGTACGGGACATTTCGGTATGGCAGTCTCTGCAGTAAACGACTTCTTCATAGGAGCCGGCGGCGGTGCAGGTGGCGGCCTTTTCTTTTTCTTTCACTGCGGCGGCCGCGGTATGCGAGGTCTTCGGCACGCTGACTGTCCGGCGGGAAAGCTCGGTATGGCAGATGCTGCAGTAGACGACTTCATCATAGGAGCCGGCGGCGGTGCAGGTGGCGGCCGTCTCTTTTTCTTTCACTGCCGCGGCGGCAGTATGCGAGGTCTTCGGAACACTGACCGTGCTGCGGGAAAGCTCCGTATGGCAGCGGCTGCAGTAGGTGACCTCATCGTAGGAGCCGGCGGCAGTGCAGGTGGCGGCCTTTTCCTTTTCTCTCACCGCGGCGGCTGCGGTATGCCCCAGGGCAGGGAGCACCGTATGGCTGCGGGATAGCTCCTCCCCGCAGTCGGCGCAGCGGGTCACCGTATCATAGCCGCCCTCCCGGGTGCAGTCCGGCTCCCGCCGGTCTTCCTCGGAAGAAGCGCCGCGGGTATGCCCTTTAGCCTCCAGGATCACGGTTTCGCGAGAGATCTCTTCCCCGCAGATCTCGCAGTAGACCACAGCCTCATACGAGCCCTCTTCGGTGCAGGAGGGCTCGATCTCGCTTTCGGCAACGGCTTCTCCGCCGGTATGCGGGAGCATTTCAACGGTGACCAGCTCGCGGGAAAGCTCTTCTCCGCAGACCTTGCAGTAAATCACTTCTTCGTACGAGCCTTCTTCGGTGCAGGAAGGCTCGATCTCATTTTCGACTTCGGGGTCCCCTTCGATATGCCCGAGCGCTTCGGTGACCAGATGCTCGCGGGAGAGTTCCTCCCCGCAGTCGGCACAGTAGATCACCGAATCGTACGATCCGCCTTCCAGGCACAGCGCGCCGACAGCGTTCTCATAAACAGGCTCGCTTTCGGTATGGCCGGTCGCTTTTATGAGTACGGTCTCACGGGAAAGTTCTTCCCCGCAGACAGAGCAGTAAACCACGTTTTCGAAGGAACCGTCTTCGGTGCAGGAGGGCTCGCTGATATTCTCCGCGACGGCGGCCGCGGCCCGGTGGCCGCCCAGATCCGCCAGTGTGACGGCTCTTCGGGAAAGCTCTTCCCCGCAGAGTAAGCAGCAGATGACTTCCTCCGCGGACCCCGCCGTCACGCAGCCGGCCGGGACCTCGTGTTCATAGACCGGATCGGCGGCCACATGCCCGCCGAAGCCGATGACTTCCGGGATCACGAGCCCGCATTCGGTACACTGATATTCCACGATCCCCTCGATCTGGCAGGTAGCCTCCCGGCGGATCACAGGATGATCTCTGTCATACTGATGCGGCGCGTCCGGCTCCGCCCGCCAGAGCGCGGCCAGTTCGGCGAAGGAATAATCCTGCGGCGTTTTCATAAAAGGGGTATGAAGGGAAGCACTGCGGCGGGATAAAGCCTCGGTGACAGAGCTTTCCGGCAGCGCGGCGCGCTGTCCGATGATATTGATCAGCATGAAGATGGCAAACACGGCGGCGCCGGCCCGCAGCGCGGAAACAAGCAGTTCACGCAGCCAGAAGAAGCGGCGGCGTTTTTTCTTTTTCCCGCTGCCTTCCGCGCCTTCTTCTTCCTCGCCGGGAGGGACTTCTCCCTGGAAGATATTCTCTTCCCGGACCGTAACAGCCGATTCCCGGAAAAAAGTCACATCAGGAAGCTCCGGAGTATACTCGGATGAAAAAGTATATTCCGGCAGCGTATTATATTCACGGTCAGGCTGCGGATTCCGGCTCATCGGGCACCTCCCGCGGAAAGGCAACGACAAGAATGCTTTGCTTTATTATAATCAGTCTGAGAAATATTTGTCAATCAAGACCGTACCAGACTTTCATTTTCAAGAAATGCAGAAGCATATATTTTACAGAAAAAGGCCTGCGGTTTGCGTTACGGCGTGATTCCGGCGTGTTTGCTTCTTTGTTTTTCGGCGAAGGAGAGCAGAAGACGCCAGAGCGGGATCAGATACAGATAGCAGGCAAAAAGGACGGAAGATTCCGGTGCTCCGGCAGAGGCAAGAGGAATAGCGCCTGCAATGGACCAGGGAACGAGCGGTGCGATCACCACAGCGCTGTCCTCGATATCGAGTGCCTGCCGCGGGCCGTTGCCGGGAGACAGGTCTTCGCAGAGAAGCCGGGTCAGGATAATGCTGAGCGATTGGTTGCAGGCGATCACGGCAGTAAGGAGTGCAGCTGTCATCGTGGCACAATAGGAAGTCGTCCTGGCAGAAAACTTCTCAATGAGACGGCGGATTCCGTCAAGAAGGCCGATCTTCTGCAGCAGCCTGGAATAGGACGAAGAGATCATGACGATCGCACCGCCGCGCAGCATGGACACCAGACCGCCGCCGTCCAGCATTGCAGCGACGGTGGCATCTGCTGCATGGAACCCGGTCACCGTGGCAAGCAGGGTCTCTCCGAGAGCCTTTTGCTGCAGAAACAGGCTGATGGGCAAGGAAGCCAGAATGCTGACAAGCATAGCCCGTTTGGCTCCGAGTCGCAGCAGAGAAAGAATAATGATCAGGCCGGCAGGCAGAAGCGCGATCCAGTGAATACGGAATTCTGCAGAAAAGATCGCGCGCACATCCAGATCGACTGATCCTGCGGACGGACTGAAGCGCCCGAGCAGCCAGTAGATCAGGCAGGCGGCAAGAAAAGGGATGAGCGCAGTGCGCAGCATGTTTTTAATATTGTCATACAGGGAAGTCTTTGTCAGCTCAGAGACAAGAACCGCGCTGGAAGAAACCGGGGAACAGCGGTCACCGAAGTAAACGCCGGAAAGGACAGCGCCACCCACAAAAACGATATTCGCTCCCATGGCTCCGGCGATCGTTCCGCAGACCACGCCCATGGTCGCCCCGGTCGCAAAGGAAGAACCGGTCAGCAGGGATACAAGACAGTTAAGGAGGAAGGTCATCAGAAGCAGAAGAGACGGATTGATCAGACCCGAAGCATAGCTGACCAGCGTCGCGATAGTCCCGGCGGAGCGCCATAACGCAGTCAGAATACCGATCAGCACGAAGATGATCAGTACATTCTTCACGGTCTTTATGCCTTCGATGCAGAGAGTAAAAATCTCACGGAAAGAAAGTCCTTTAACCCGTGCGTACAGGATAAAGATCACCAGTCCGAAGAGCAGTGCATAAAGAACGGGCCATCCCAGCAGGAGACAGCAAAGCAGCGCGCTGCAGAACAGAAGAATGACGACAAGATCCACGAAAACCTCCCCGGAAAACCAGGCTGCAGCGGAACTGCAGAGAATCATTTGATCCCATTGTATCTGTTTTGCCGGAAAAAACAAGTATTGGCGGTGAATTGACATTTTCTTCCATCTACGGTAGGATTCAGAGTAAGAAAAGGATGGAGCAAGGCCTTCGGCCGGATGGGGGAGACTATGCCAAAGTGGCTGAATGATGCGGTATTCTATGAGATCTATCCGCAGTCTTTTTATGATACCAACGGAGACGGGATCGGTGATATACCGGGGATCATCGAAAAGCTGGACTATATCCGGGACCTGGGCTGCAACGCCCTCTGGATCAATCCCTGCTTCGATTCGCCCTTTAAGGATGCGGGCTACGATGTGCGCGACTACAAAAAGGTAGCGGCGCGCTACGGCACCAATGAGGATCTGGTCCGGCTTTTTCGCACGGCTCACGAAAAGGACATGCATGTGCTGCTGGATCTGGTGCCCGGCCACACTTCCGAAGAGCATGAATGGTTCAAAGCCAGCGGGAAAGCGGAGAGAAATGAGTATTCGGACCGATACATATGGACGGATTACTGGATCAAAGGGATCGGCGGGCATCCGTATATTGCCGGCGAGTGTGAGCGGAACGGCGCGTATATGCTGAACTTCTTCAAGTGCCAGCCCGCCCTGAACTACGGCTTCCTGAACCCGACGCAGGAATGGCAGATCTCATATCAGGATCCGGCGGCGGTCGCCACGCAGGACGCAATCATGGATATTATGCGGTTCTGGCTGGATAGAGGCTGCGACGGCTTCCGCGTGGACATGGCGGATTCGCTGGTCAAGGACGATGATGAAGAAAAGTCCGGGACCTGCTGCTTTTGGCGCAGGGTGCGGAAGATGCTGGATGCGTCATATCCGGAGGCAGCGCTGGTCGCGGAGTGGAGCAATCCCTGGCTGGCCTTGAAATCCGCGGGCTTCCACATGGATTTCTATCTGGACCACGGCGGTAACGGTTACAACACGCTGCTGCGGGATTATGAGGTCAGTACACCGGACAATTCGTATTTCAAAAAGGACGGAGACGGGGATATCACACGTTTCCTGCGGGACTATCTGCCGCGGTACGAGGTCGGAAAGGGGCACGGCTATGTCAGCCTGATCACCGGGAATCACGATACGCCGCGGGCAGCTTATACGCTGGATGAAACCGAACTGAAGCTGGCCTATGCGACTCTCTTTACGCTGCCCGGGGTGCCGTTCCTCTACTACGGAGACGAGATCGGGATGCGGTATCTGGCGGATCTGCCGACCAAAGAAGGGGGATATACCCGTACCGGCAGCCGGACGCCCATGCAGTGGGACGATTCGAAAAACTGCGGTTTTTCCGCGGCTGAGGAGGATCAGCTGTATCTGCCGGTGGATGAAGGCGGGCCTTCGGTAAAAGCCATGGCAGAACGCGGCGATTCGCTGTACCGGACGCTGCAGGCGGTGCTGGCCCTGCGCCGCCGGGAGAAGGATCTTCAGGCGGACGGAGACTTTGCCGTGCTGCTCGGAGAAAAAGACGCGCCGTTTGTTTATCGGAGAGGGGAGCTGCTCCTGGCCGTGAATCCGAAGGGAGAGCAGCAGGCGGCAGATCTTGCGGCGCTTCTGGAAAAGGGTGACGCCTGTCCGTGGCAGATGCTGTTTTCCATCGGCGAGGTTTCTCTGCGGGAAGGCAGACTGACAATGTCGGCGCAGTCGTTTGCGGTGCTGAAGAGCTGAAAAACCGCAGAAAAACTCTTTTCGGTTACATATACAACCCGTCTACAATGAGGAGGAAATCATGGTTAAAACGCTGGTGACCGGTTCCCTGCAGGCTTCGGAGGAAGATCTGGCGCGCCTGACGCAGCTGGGGCTGGATATTACCTATCACAAAGATGAAAGAGTGCCGGTCGAAAACGCGGCACAGTATGAGATCGTAGTCGGCAACAGTGTGTTTTATTATCAGGACTGCGCGCCGTTTACGAGCCTTAAGTTCATGCAGATGACCAGCGCGGGATACGACCGGATCCCGGTGGAGCGTCTCAAGGCGCAGGGCGTTATCCTCCGCAATGCGGACGGCGTCTACAGCCCGCCGATGGCGGAATGGACGCTGATGCGGATCCTTGAGCTGACCAAACACGCGAAGAGCACGCTGGAGGCGCAGCAGCAGGGCGTTTATAAAAAGGACTGGAAGTGGGGCGAACTGGTCGGGAAGAAGGCCCTGATCGTCGGATTCGGCGCGTACGGACGGGCTATCGCGAAGCGTCTGGCGGCTTTTGACGCTGCCATCACGATCGTGAACCGCACGGTCCGCAGCTGCCCGGAAGCAGAGCATTTTTACGGCCTGGATCATTTGGAAGAAGAGATCCCGAAGGCTGACTATGTGATCCTCGCGATCGCACTGAACGAGGAGACAAGGCATCTCTTTGACCGGGACATGCTGGCCAGGATCAAGCCCGGCGCTTTCCTGATCAACGCCGCACGCGGCGCGCTGATCGACGAAGCGGCGCTGATCGAGGCCTTATCCTCCGGACAACTGGCCGCCGCGGCGCTGGATGTGTACGAAAAAGAACCGCTTTCCGCGGACAGCCCGCTCTGGAAGCTGGACAATGTCCTGCTCTCGCAGCACAACAGCTTCGTGGGCGACGGAAACCATGCCCGTATGATGGACCTGGTGATCCGAAATCTGAAAGAGTACCTGAACCGGTAAATGCACTCGGAAAAGTGCAGGCAGGGCCCTAAAAAAGTTGAAAATACTGCTTGCACTTTTCCGCAAACATGGTATAATGCATTTTGCTTCGCAAAGAAGCCTTCATATCCGGGGTATTAGCTCAGCTGGGAGAGCGCCAGGTTCGCAATCTGGAGGTCAGGGGTTCGATCCCCCTATGCTCCACTCAAAAAACCGCGTAGTTACGCGGTTTTTTGTTGTTTTTGAAAGAGTTACCTGCGGTTACGTCAGGATTCAGAGATTAACAGCAGGAAATATGTCATATGACTCTGTTTCTTTTTGCCGGCCGCAAAGTGCCGAAGCATTGAAGTCATTCTCGAAATATGGTATTTTCTACATAAGTTTCTGTAAGCACATATCCATGTACGGTGGGAAAAGAACGAAAGGGTAAATGGCTGCTATAACGAATGCTCAAATCAGTCCTCAGGCAGATGGAGCGGCAGAAAAGAGGCCTCGCATGATAGATTTCAACAACCTTGGATCCTATAGGGAGAATAACCGGCTCGAAGCAAAAACGGCGCTGGGCGGTCTTCCCCAAAGCATCTGGGAGACCTATTCCGCCTTTGCCAACACCCTTGGCGGAATCATTCTGCTCGGGGTGTCAGAAAAGCCGGATCATTCTTTTGAAGCTGTCGACCTGCCTGAACCGGGGAGCCTGATTCAGGCTTTCTGGGATATCGTCAATAACCCGAATAAGGTCAGCATAAACCTGCTTTCTGAAAAAGATGTCTATCCGTTTGAAGTTAACGGGAAGCATATCGTTGTCATGAATATCCCCCGCGCCGATCGGAGTTACCGCCCGGTCTATCTGGACGGCAACCCGCTCAACACCTACAGAAGAAATGGTGAGGGAGATTATAAGTGCACCAGGGAAGAGTATCAGGCAATGGTGCGTGATGCTGCTGTGAAAACGCAGGATATGCAGGTGCTTACGGATATGGATCTGTCGGTCTTTAACAGTGACAGTATTCGCAGTTACCGCCAGCGCATGCGGCTTTCCCGCCCGGGACATGTGTGGGAAGAGCTGGATGATGAAGCCTTTCTTCAAAAGATCGACGCTGCCGGGATCGGAGAAGACGGAAAAATGCATCCGACCGCAGCCGGTTTACTGATGTTCGGCAATGAATCTGATATCGTGCGCGAATACAACAACTATTCTCTGGATTATCAGGAACAGTACGATCGGCGAAAACGATGGACCGACAGGATCGTTTCCTCTTCAGGCGACTGGAGCGGGAATGTATATGACTTCTATTTCCGTGTTTACAACAAGCTCCGGCAGGACATTAAGACGCCGTTTAAGCTGGACGGCGTCACCTGTGTGGATGATACGCCGGTCCGTCAGGCCTTGCGGGAAGCGCTGGCGAACTGCCTTGTCAATGCAGACTATTACGGCCGGCAGGGCGTGGTGATCATCAAAAAGCCCCGGCTGATCACGCTCTCCAATCCCGGCGGCCTGCGGATCGGGCTGGCCACCGCCTTAAGCGGCGGGGTGTCCGATCCTCGGAACAGTGCCATGCTGCGGATGTTTAATCTTGTGGATATCGGGGAGCGGGCAGGCAGCGGCATCCCCAATATCTTCCGCGTATGGAAGGAACAGAAATGGAGCGAACCGGTCATTGCGGAAGAATTCGAACCGGACCGGATCACCGTCACATTGCCGTTGTCGGCGGTATCTGTCGCCGGCGGCGGTCAATCGGCGAAAGTCGTCGATAAATCGGCGGTAAAGGAGAAAGTGAAGAACAGTATTCTGCTGTATCTGACTGATCATCCCGATGGAAGAACGGCTGAAATCGCCGCTTTCCTGAGTATGAGCACCTCACGTGCGCGGGACTATATGAAAGAATTAGTGAATGATGGGTCTGTCGAGGTTTTCAGATCAAACAGGAAGCGGATCTACCGGCTGAAAAGATAATCAGAGCTGTGAAGAAACCGGCCGCCCCGTGAAGGTGCGGCCGGTCTCCATGGCGGCGGATCCCATCAGCATTATGCGATCCGAGCGCGGAAAGCAGGGTATGATCTATTATACCGAAGTGGGGCGGATTTACGACTTCTGAAATCCTCTTAACATATCCGCGAGTTTTTTCGCGCTCTGCTCGCTTTCGGTGATGACCAGGATCGTGTCGTCGCCGGCGATCGTTCCGAGCACGCCTTCCCAGGGCAGACTGTCAAAGCCTGCGCAGACAGCATTTGCCATCCCGGTCAGCGTTTTGATCACGACCTGGTTCAGCACCTGGGCGACTGACACCACAGATGTCGCGAACAGGGTGTAAAATGCCGCCGATACCCGCTGATCCTCCGCCTCTTTCGGTTCGCTTCGATAGACGAAGTTTCCTTCACCCTGCACAGCTTTCATCAGCTTCAATTCCCTTATGTCACGGGATACCGTGGCCTGTGTTACGTCAAATCCGATCTTCCTCAGCGCTTCCGCAAGGTCTTTCTGCGTGCCGATATCCTGTTCCCGTATCAGCTTCAGGATCGCTTCGTAGCGCACGGCTTTATTCTGATCGGCGGTCTCTTTTTTTCTGCCCACTGCTGTTCCCCTTTTTTTCTTTCAGTATAGCACCTTGCTCAGGAAATCGCCAGTCCTGGGATTCTTCGGATGATTGAAAAGCTCATCCGGCGTACCGCTTTCCAGGATCTGCCCGTCGTCCATAAACAGCACGCGGTCGGACATCTCTTTGGCAAAGCCCATTTCATGCGTCACGATCACGGACGTCATCCCGGAACGCACCAGCGACTTGATGACGTCCAGGACTTCTCCGACCATTTCCGGATCCAGTGCCGATGTCGGTTCATCGAAAAGCATTATGTCCGGATTCATGGCGAGCGCCCTGACGATCGCCAGCCGCTGTTTCTGGCCGCCGGAAAGCCGTGACGGGTGTTCATCCTGTTTGCTGAAAAGCCCGACCTTTTTCAGAAGATCATCCGCAGCCGCATCCGCTTCTTTCTGGGTCTTTTTTTTCAGCAGCACCGGCGCCATGGTGATGTTCTGCCGGACCGTCATGTGGGGAAAAACGTTGAAATGCTGGAAGACCATCCCAAGCTTCTGCCGGTGCAGATCGATATTGATCTTTTTGTCGGTGATCTCAACGCCTTCCACGAAGATATGTCCCGCATCCGGCGTCTCAAGAAGATTCAGGCAGCGCAGAAACGTGCTTTTTCCCCCGCCTGACGGTCCGATGATCGTGACCGCTTCGCCTTTAAAGATCGTTTCATCGATCCCCTTCAGTACGTCCAGCTTTTCTTTTCCGCCGAGAAGAAAGCTCTTTTTCAGACCTTCCGTCCTGATCATTTCTGTCTTTTTGTCAGTCATTGGCCTTCAACCTCTTTTCCGCTGCGCCGAGAAGCTTGCTCAGGATAAACGTCAGCATAAAATAGATCACGGCAACGATAGTCAGGCACTCGAAGGTCAGGAAGGTATTGCCCCGGACCTTCAGGTAGGAGGTCATGATGTCTCCGACAAAGAAGGTGGAGGCAAGGGAGGTATCTTTGACGATCATGATGAACTCGTTGCCGAGCGCGGGCAGGATGTTTTTGACCGCCTGCGGGAAAACGACTTTTTTCATGGCCTGGCCGTAGGAAAGCCCCAGTGTTCGGGCCGCTTCCATCTGCCCCCTGTCGACGGCTTCGATCCCGGAACGGAAGACCTCGGAAACGTAAGCCGCCGAATTCAGGGCCAGCGCCACCGCCACGCTGACAAAATCGGATACGTTGATCCCGATGATCTTCGGCACCAGGAAGACGCCCACGTAAAGCTGCAGCAGCATCGGCGTCCCCCGGATGACTTCCACAAACGCGACCGCGATCCAGCTGAGCGGCCGGATCTTCGACTGTCTGGCAAAGTAGATGACCAGGCCGATGGCAGAGCCGAAAAGCACGGTGATGACGGCCAGGATCAGCGTGTAGCTGACGCCGGTCACCAGGAACACGTACCAGTATTTGTCCAGGATCTTTATGATATTGGTGAAAAAACCTGTCATTTTATTCCCTCTTCGGGGGCCGAGCTCCCGGTCATTACCCTTATTGGCTCACTTCCTCGGCCGTCTCGTCCATGGCTACTTCGGTGGCAGTGTCCAGTCCTGCCAGTATCTGGGCTTCCTCGTACCATTTCGGATAATATCCGGCTTCATTTGCCTTCTTCAGCGCCTGATTGGTCAGTTCGGTCAGCTCATCGTTTCCTTTCTTCAGGAGGATCAGATTGTTTTCTTCGGCTTCATCCACTTCAAACTGAAAACCGCTTTTGATAAGGCCGGGTACATTGCTGATGATCACGTTGCCGTTCCCTTCCGCGACGGCAAGGGCATCGATCTGGCCGTTCCGCAGGGCTTCGATCGCCGTGTCGATACTGCCGAATTCCTTGATGATGGCATCTTCCGGAAGCTGGCTCTGGCAGCAGCTCAACTGGAGAGAAGCAGTCTGCGCGCCTACGGTTTTTCCGGAATAATCAGAAGCTTTTGTAAGTTTGCCTTCATTCTCCGCACTGGTAATGATGATCTGCGCGGTCTCATTCTCGCCCGCATAATAATAGTCGGAAAGATTGAAGTTTTCCGCACGTTCGGGGAGATAGGAAAAGCCGGAGATGGACATATCCACGGCGCCGGCCTGGACGGCTGCCTGGCACGCATCAAAGCCCATCGGCTTGATCTCCAGTTTCAGTTCAAATTCTTCGGCAAGGTATTTCGCCAGGAAGACGTCAAAACCGACGTACTGATCCTGACCGGTTTTTGAGGTGTCCACAAATTCCATCGGCGCGAAATCCGGGGAGAGCGCCACCGTCAGAACCCCCGGCGTGATGGTTTTGACTTTCGCCTCTGCCTGGCCGCATCCGGAAACAGCCGCAGCAAGCAGTAAGGCAGTCAATCCAATGATCAATGCATTTTTTTTCATAATGATCCCCTCCTTTTCCATCTCTGTCTCACTGTATTTCATGCCATTTGAAACATGGCTGCTTGCATTATAATGCATAAAAATACATTTTGCAATAGGTGAATTGCAAAAAATTACATTAATTATGATCCCTTTCGGAGAGCCGGATGATTCGTTGAAGCGGCTGCCGCAATATGTTATACTGTATCCGACCTCTTCGGAGGTACCGATGCGCCGGAATCGCAGAACATAGAATATACAGATTCTGAGAGGCTTCTTATGAAAAAGATGCGGCTTGCCATCTTGCTCGGTCTGCTTATCCTGAGTCTTTCAGGATGTGCAAAAACATATCGGGGAACAGGTGAACTCATTGCAAAAGCAAGAGAAGAGCTTCCGGTCCCGGAAGCAGAGACTGCCGATGTCCGGTATGCCGGGATGTGCGCGCAGGATGACCGCGCCGTCGCATGGTTTATTTACGGCGGCGGGGACCGGAAATACGGTTACCTGCCGATGGAAATAAAAGTCAAAGGGCAGCGGTCGGCAAAATATAAATTTGTGAAAATCCTTCAGCCTGTCACGGGTGAATGCGAGGACATAGCGGCTGTCAACTGGAACCAGGGATGTGCTTTCCTTATCAATAATCCGGACTGCGCGGCGGTACGGATCACAGATGAAAACGGTACGTATGAAGAGAAAATCTCACACGATGCGTATCCGTATGTGTTTTATCATTCTCCGCTTCCGTCAGCCTATGTTTTCCTGGATGCGGACGGAAATGAACTGCCGTGACCGCCGCGGCCTGTGAAATACCCATGAAAGGAGAACGCCATGGCGAAATACGAACTTGCGCTGCAGACCGATTTTGATGAATTTGTTGAGGAGATCAAAGAGGGCGTCGTCCAAAGAAGCAGGACGATCTCTCTGGAAGAGGAAACGGAGCTCACGGCAGGAGACGCCCGGATCCACGTTGCTGCCTATGAGCGCTACGCCTATACGGGCCAAAACCGCTCGAGCCTGAATCTCACTTTTGTCGGTCATGACGGGATCGTCCGCCTCATCGGGATCGCGACCGGCGGCAGCCAGGCCATGTTCTTTAAGGTCAACACCTGGAGCGAGCGGGCCTTCCTGGAAACGCTGGAATATGCGGCGAACGACTACATGCGGGACCATGATCTGAAGCCGCTGGACGAATATGACGAAGATGATGAAAACGAGTATGAAGGGGAATAAGCCATGAATGCTCTTTATCCTTATATCGACCTGCACTGCGATACGCTGCTTCGGGCGTGGCTGCAGGGAAAGCCCACGCTGGTTGAACTGACCGATACCATGACGGATCTGAAGAAGCTGCGCGCCGGCGGATGCCTGGCGCAGTGCTTCGCGATTTTCCTGCGCTCGATCGATTATATAGCAAAAGCGAATGACTATCCCGGCGATGAGATCTATATCTCCGATCTCCACCGGATCTTCGTGCAGACGGAGAAGGAGCACGGCGCCTTCTTTGCCCGCGTCGAAAGCGCGGAGGATCTGGAAGCGCTTCGCGCCTCCGGTAAAGTGGGCGGGATCCTCACGATGGAGGACGGCCGCGCCGTGCAGGGCCGCATGGAGAATATCAAACGCTTTTACGACATGGGCGTCCGTATTCTGGCGCTTCTCTGGAATCATGCGAACTGCTTCGGCGCGCCGAATTCGCGGGATCCGGCGGTCATGAACACCGGGCTGACGGATTTCGGCAAAGAGGCTGTTCCGTACATGGAATATCTCGGGATGGGGATCGATGTGTCCCACCTTTCTGACGGCGGCTTCTGGGATGTCGCACAGCTGGCAAAGAAGCCGTTCTTCGCGACCCATTCCAACTGCCGGGCGCTGAATCCGCATCCGCGCAGCATGACCGATGAGATGATCCGCGCGCTGGCCGACAAAGGCGGCGTGATGGGGATCAACTTCTGCCCCGAATTCCTGACAAAGGACATCACGCGCACCGATGCGAAGATCGACGGCATCGCCGCGCAGCTGCGTCACCGCATCAACGTGGGCGGCCTGGAATGCGCAGCCGTCGGAACGGATTTTGACGGGATCGAGGGAGAACTGGAGATCCCGGACGCCTCCCATATGCCGCGCCTGTTCGAAGAACTGGCGAAGAGGGGCTTTACCGCGGACGAGCTGGAGCATATCGCGTATCGCAATACAGAGCGGGTTTTGAAAGAAATCCTGTAAAGGAAGACCCGGCCGGCCACGGCGGAGCGCAAAGAAAAGAGTGAGCTATGAGAAGAGAAGAAACAGAAGCCGTTCGTACGCATTATAACGCCGATCCGCAAAAAGAATGGGACCGTCTGCAGAAAAAACATCCGTACGAAAAGTATATCACGACCCACATGATGGACCGGTATATGAAGCCGGGCGATACCATTCTTGATATCGGCGGCGGGCCGGGGCAGTATTCCGTGCACTATGCCAGACAGGGGCACGCCGTTACGCTGCTGGATCTGAGCGAGGAAAACGTACGCTTCGCGAAGAAGAAAGCGCGGCAGTACGGCGTTAAAATTACGGCGCTGCCGGGAAATGCGCTGGACCTCTCCGGATTTGCGGACGGATCCTTTGACGCGGTGTTCCTGATGGGGCCGCTCTATCATCTGATGGAAGAGGAGAGCCGGCTGCAGGCGCTTCATGAAGCGGCGCGCGTCCTCAAACCGGGCGGATATCTGTTCAGCAGTTTTATCCTGATGTTCGGCGGCGTGATCTACGGGCTGCGCGAGCTGCGGGAATCGATCCTCTGGCCCGAAGAGCAGCCGCTTTACGATATCGCGGCGAGAGAGGAAAGCCTTGCTTTCCATGCCTTCACCTATGCGTACATGACCACGGTCCGGGATGCGAAAAAGCTCTTGGCTGCCGTCCCGGGTCTGCATACGGAAACGGTTTTCGGACAGGAGGGGATTCTGGCTCCGTACAGGAACGTCCTGAGCGCAAGTCCCGCAAAGGTAAGGACGGCCTGGTATGCGTATGCGCTGCGCTTCTGTGAAAAAGAAGAGTATCTGACGCATGCGGAACACCTGATGATCGTGTCGAAAAAAGAATCGTTTTTTTCGGACACAGAGAGATGAAACAGATCTTTGAATATGGAGTTATTTCTGTGAGTAAAGGAGAAGCGGTATGAAAAAGGTCCTTTTCATTCTTGGTCTGTCGCTGCTGGCCGCCGCCCTGATCAGCTTCGGAATCAGTCTGTGGTTCCACCATATGGGCGGTTCCGTTCTGGACGGAACCGCGTCTCTCTATGCCAGATTGTTCAGACGGCAGCAGTTCTTCCTATGGCTGGGGATCGGTTTATCGGTATCCGGGGCGGCCTTGTTCGGGATCAGCCTCCTGATGCAAAAACACTAGGAAGCCCGAAAAGATATTATTCCGCATTCTTCCGCAGCGCTTCGATCCTCTGCGCGGTGGTCGGGTGCGAATAGGTCAGGGCGACCAGGAGCGGAGAAGGCGCCACGTCCGAGAAGTTTTCCCGCGTCAGTTTTTTGAGGCCGGAGATCAGCGCTTCGCCGCAGCCTTCCTTCGCTGCGTGCGCATCCGCCCGGTATTCCGCCCGGCGGGAGAAAGCATTGGTCACAAGCCCGAAGAGCGGCATAAACAGCGCGAATTCCACGCTCATGATCAGGATCAGGGCAAAGCCGTAATTGATCCGGTCAAAGCCGAAGACTTCAAATATCGCGGGCGTGCGGAGGGTCAGCCACGCGAGCAGCCCGATGATCAGCATCTGGATAAAGGTCAGGAACTGGTTCCGCAGGGTATCCTTATGCAGGCCGTGCCCCAGCTCGTGGGCAAAAACGGCGCAGATCTCATCATCCGTCATTTTTTCCAGAAGGGTATCGTAAAGCACGATCGTCTTCATCTTCCCGAAGCCCGCAAAGTAGGCGTTGGATTTGCTGGAACGGCGGGAGGCGTCCATGACGTTGATCGCGCGGACCTTATAGCCGTTCTTTTCGAGAAGGGCCGTGAGCCGCTCCCGCAGTTCTCCGTCCGGAAGCGGGGTAAACTTGTTGAAGATCTTGCTGAAGAACGGATACAGGAAGGTGAAAAAGAGGATGAAGGCCATCATGACGCCCGCGAACACCAGAATGAGCCAGTCTCCGAACTGCCTGTGCAGGCCCATCAGCGCGCTGCCGATCCCGGTGATCAGGCCCAGCTGAAGGATAAACTGCTTGACCGTATCGACCGCGAACGTTTTTTTCGTCGTCCGGTTGAACCCGTATTTTTCCTCGATCACCATGGTGTCGCGGTAGGCGAACGGCAGCGTGATAAGGGAAGCCAGCGTGTTTAAAAGGACGACGGCGAACATCTGATGCCAGTCATCCTCCGCAAACAGGCCCGCGAAGGCCGCGTAGGCGTTGAAGAGGAACAGCAGCAGATCGGCCAGAAAAGAGACGGCCAGCTGTCCGTAGTTCAGCCGGCACTTCTCGGCGCTGTAAGCCTGCCGTCGGGCATAGCTTTCGGCGTCATAGACGTCTGCGACGCAGTCCGGAATCGGATTTTTCGCGGAGCTGAGCCGCAGCCGGTTCAGAAACAGTTCATACAAAAAGACCAGTGTGAGGGCGCCGATCACAGCGAGCCGGATTATCATCGTTTTCTCCTCCTGCCATACCCTAAAGTTGCTGTGTCTGTTATAGCATATCTGCCGCGGGAAGCAAAGAGGCGGCCATACAAACGGTGGACACGGTCTGAGAATTCCTATATAATAGGATCAAATCCAAGTATACGATTCAGGGGGGCCACTATGATTCCCATACCGAAACTGTTCCGAAAGACGAAAACGGTCCGGCGGATCCAGGCGTATATGGACTCCACCTTCAACGAAGTCCTGCACACGACGCTGAATCCGGACGGGCCCGGCGCGATCCGCGTCCATCTGATCCCGCCGAAGAAGGAAGAGAACGCGTTAAATCCGAGTATTGCGATCGTAAACGGTACCGATATCGTGCCGCTCAATTTCGCCTACGCCGTCATTTTGGCCGAGATGATCCGGGAAGCGAACCGCTACGACGGGAAGGAGATCGGGGAAGCGCAGGTGCAGGACATCCTGAACAATACGGCCGATACCGTGAAGCAGATCATTCCGATCTTCTCCAAAAAGCGCATTCAGAATGACATCGTGCAGATCTATACGACGATGAAGCAGATCGCGTACCGCGAGGAAGTGACGACGGATATCCACTACATGAGCATCGGCGAGTATGCGGAGTACATGAACGCGCCGCACCGCATGGACGTGATGGTGAGCGCGATGACGAAGAACGGGGCCTGGCACTGCAATCAGAAGTGCGTGCACTGCTACGCCGCAGGGCAGGTCCATTCGGATGAGCCGGAGCTTTCAACCGAAGAGTGGAAGAAGATCCTTGATAAGTGCCGCGAGGCCGGCATTCCGCAGGTGACCTTTACCGGCGGCGAGCCGACCATGCGGGAGGACCTCTTCGAGCTGATCCGCTATGCGCGCTGGTTCATCTCGCGCCTCAATACGAACGGGATCAGGCTGACCCCGGAGTACTGCAGAAAGCTGCACGAGGCGGAACTGGACAGCGTTCAGGTCACGTTTTATTCGAGTGATCCCGATGTGCACAACAAGCTGGTCGGGGCCGCCCGCTTTGCCGAAACGGCTGCGGGTATCGACAATGCGCTGGCGGAAGGGCTTTCCGTCAGCATCAATACCCCGCTGTGCACGCTGAACCAGGATTATGTGAAGACCCTGGAATATTTGCATGAGCGAGGCGTCATCTATGTCACCTGTTCCGGCCTGATCACGACCGGCAATGCGGCCGGGGAGGCTTCCGAACGGCTGCAGCTGACCGGGGAGGAGCTGGAGAAGGTCCTGCGGGATGCGGTCGCTTACTGCCATGCGAACGGCATGGAGATCGCCTTCACCTCGCCCGGCTGGATCCAGCAGGAAGTCTTCGAAGAACTGAACATCCCGTCCCCGTCCTGCGGCGCCTGCCTTTCGAACATGGCGGTCACGCCCGGCGGGAACGTTGTGCCCTGCCAGAGCTGGCTCTCCGACGCGCCGCTCGGAAACATGCTGACCGATGACTGGGCTTCGATCTGGAACAGTCCCGCCTGCCTGGAACGCAGGAATTACTCGTCCGATATGACGGGCGAGTGTCCGTTACGGAGGTACTGCTGATGAAGAACACGGCGAAGAAATCTGCGAAGCTTTTGCTGCTGACAGCGGTCTTGCTGCTGATCGGCCTGTTCCTGGCCGTGCCCGTGCAGGCCGCTGCGACCGATGAGATCCTGAACTTTACGATCACGGTGGAAGTAAACGACGACGCCTCCCTCGAAATGACCTATCACATCGACTGGAAGGTCCTGTATGACGGCGGCGGCTCGGATAAGCTGACCTGGGTCAATCTCGGCGTTCCGAACAAGTATCACGAAAACATCACGCCGCTCAGCAAGACGATCAAGAATATCAAAGACAAGGGCAGTACCCTGGAGATCTATCTGGACCGCGGGTACGGCAAAAACGAAGTGGTCAGCTTTGAGTTTTCCATGACCCAGGACCACATGTATCAGATCGATAAGTGGGTCGAAGGGGAAACGGTCTATACCTTCACGCCGGCCTGGTTCGACGATTTCAGCGTCGACGAGCTCGTGATCCGCTGGAACGCGGATCAG
Source organism: Lachnospiraceae bacterium (assembly GCA_017394885.1). GTDB lineage: Bacteria > Bacillota > Clostridia > Lachnospirales > Lachnospiraceae > UBA6987. Next base: position 113,557 of record JAFPWO010000023.1, read on the forward strand.
GCAGGCGCCTGGCAGCCGGACTGCCTGCAGGAGGGCGGCTATCTGGTCTTTAAGGCGTCGCTCTCGCCGGGCGATCAGTATACCATGAGCGTTGTTTACCCGAACGACGCCTTCGGCTTTGATGTCAGCCGCCAGGCAGACGGCGGGGGCTATGAGCCGGTCACGCCGACCGAATGGAACGGCGGCGGAGGCGGAGGAGGAGATGGTTCTTCCAGCTTCTTGGATGTGATCGGCGGCCTGTTCGCCCTGATCTTCATCCTGGCGATCCTGGTCGGCCCGATCATCGCGGTCGTCAAGTTCTTCCAGTGGATCGTTGGCGGCACGGGCTTCGGCTCGGAAAAAACGATGGAGAAGAAGATCACGCGCACCAAGATCGAGTACTACGCGAACTGTCCCAGCTGCGGCTCCGCACGCGAAGAAGGCAAGGATACCTGCCAGTACTGCGGCCGAAGCATGATCAAGAGCAAAGAAGTCGTGGAAGAGAGCCAGATCGAAAAGCCCGAAAAGTACACGAAAAACGGCACATACCGGTACGGCGATTCGCCGAATACGTACATCCACGTGAATGTGATCAATGTCCCGGTCAGCCGGCCGCGTTCGGGCGGACCCGGCCGTCCCAGCCATTCTTCCCGTCTGGGCGGCGGTTCGCATCATTCCTCCTGCGCTTCGTCCTGTGCCTGCGCCTCGTCCTGCGCCTGCGCTTCGTCCTGTGCCTGCGCCTGCGCCTGTGCCTCGTCCGGCCGTGCCGGCTGCTCGGTGAAGGACTTCTTTAAGAAGAGCATCCACGAAGGCCGCGTGAAGATCGAGAGCAAAAAGAAAGAAACAAACTGACAGGAAATAAAATGGTTTCCGCCGTGAAGAAATATGGTGATATGAACAGGGAGGTTTTGAAATGATTGCTTGTTCTGACAGATTACGATATGTTCACTCCGATATCCGGGGGCCGCTGTATCAGGAAGCGCTGCGCATGGAAGCGGAAGGAACGCCGGTCCTGAAACTGAATACCGGGAATCCAGCCCGCTTTGGCTTTGCTTTGCCGGCGTCCGTACGCGGCGCGCTGATCGCGCATGTGGATGAAGCGGTGCCGTACTGCGACGTGAAGGGCATGAAGGCCGCTAGGGAGGAGATCTGCGCCTATCATATCGAAAAAGGGCTGCAGGGCGTCAGCCCGGACGATGTATTCATCGGCAACGGCGTGAGCGAAGTGGCTTCCATGCTGATGGAAGCGCTGATCGGGACAGGCGATGAGATCCTTCTGCCGTCCCCCTGCTATTCCTTATGGAGCAATAACGCCTATCTCTGCGAGGGCGTCCCGGTCTTTTACCGCTGCGATCCCGCCAACCACTGGAATCCCGATCTGGAGGATATGGAACGGAAGATCACGCCGAAGACCAAGGCCATCCTCGTGATCAATCCCAATAACCCGACCGGCGTGCTGTACGGGCGGGACACACTGCTGGCGATCGCGGAGCTGGCCAGAAAGCATGGGCTGGTCCTACTGGCGGATGAGATCTACGACCGCCTGGTCATGGATGACCTGGTCCACGAATCGCTGGCCGCCCTGGCGCCGGACCTTCCCTGCATCACCTTCAACGGGCTGTCCAAGAGCCACATCATCTGCGGCTTCCGCTGCGGGTGGATGATCTTCAGCGATCCGAACGGGGAACTGCAGGCAGTGAAAGACGGGGTCATGCGGCTCGCAGCCATGCGGCTTTGCGGCAATGCCCTGACCCAGCTGGTCATTCCGGCGGCGCTCAAAGACAGCGCGTCTACCCGGGCCATGATGGTGCCCGGCGGCCGCCTGTATGAGCAGCGGGAAGCCACGATCCGGGGACTGGATGCCATCGACGGCGCATCCTACGAAAAGAACGACGCGGCATTCTACCTGTTCCCCGCGCTGGACGCGAATCGCTTCCGCTTTGAGAGTGCCGGCGATTTCTGTATGAAGTTCCTCCATGAATGCCAGGTCCTGATGATCCCCGGCACGGGATTTGACTGGCAGGAAGATCTGCGCTTCCGCATCGTTATGCTGCCGGAACCGGCGCAGCTGAAAGAAGCCATGGAAAAACTGGGAGAATTCCTGCAGCATCACAGATGGTAGGCCTTCTCCCCCGGAATCATGGCTGGTGATGTGGTCAGATATTTCCGCCTACCCCGGAGCCCGCGTTGAAGCCGAAGATCATGCAGCAGATCAGATCGGCAGCGAAAGCCAGGCACAGGACGGCGCATATGATCCACTGCGTCTTTTTCGAGGCGTGGCTGAGAGAGCGGCTGATGGCCGGGCCGACCAGATAGACGCCGGCCATGCCTCCGATGCCGAAGGCCAGCAGGCCCGCGAGACAGATCCGGCCGTTGATATTCATGAACATGGTTTTGTAATCCCAGTAAGAGGAATTAAAAAGATAATCCAGCAGAAAACTGGTCAGGTATTCCAGCACCGCGCAGAGCAGCACGGCGATGAAGAATGTCCTGACCGGTTTTTTCTTGAAGCGGTCCAGCAGCAGGATGATGGAGACGCCGCCCACGCCGTAGATCGGCAGCCAGGGACCGTACATGGTTCCGCGGTTGACGAACATGTGATCCTCCACGAGGTGCAGCCCCACCTCCCAGAGATACCCGACCAGGCAGAAGGCGAAAAACATCACGATGATCTCCCGGATATTGTACGGGAAACGCCGCTTTTCTTCCGGATGTGCCGGCTTCATATTGATATCGGCCAGGCGGTAGGCAGGGAGGAAATCATCTTCCCGCTCCCCGGCCACAAAGGCCGGCAGGGCGAAGGCGTCTTCGATCAGCAGCCCCTTTTCATCCGCCGCGTTTTTTCGAAGCCGGAAGTAAAACTCCGCGACGAGCTGCGTCTGCAGGGGAACCGCCGTCAGCAGGCCGACGACGGGGATGATCCGCAGCAGCCACATGTAAAGATAGGACAGCTCCGCGCAGAACATTTTCCACTTGTATCCCCGGGTCATCTCGGCCGAAAGCTTTTTGGCGTCTTTCCAGCGGACCGCAGGGTTCTCAGCCAGGATATAAGGCACCATCCGGTACTGATAGGCTTTGTAGATGCCGCCGATAATCGTAAAGCCCCATAAAAGAAGCGTTCCGTGGTACAGCAGGGACACCCGGATCAGATTTCCCAGATTATTCTTGTGAAAAGGAGAAAGGATGCGGCGGAAGCGCACCGCCTTCTGCTGGCGGTTTTCCATCGCAAAGCGGCACTGGCCGATCACGATCACGTTTTCGAACAGAAAATGGACCGCTGCCGTCAGCAGGACGGCCAGAAATATATTGACCAGGACTTCGCCCGGATTTCTTTCGTAATAAGCCTGATTGAGCGCTAAAAGCCGCACGATCCAGGTGACGCTGCGCGAAAGGCTGTCGATCATGCTCAGGACCGTTTCGGAGCGCAGGAAGGGGAAGGTCTCCGCCAGCGAAGAGTTTGCCAGGTAGTCTTTCAGATAATCGATGTTGTGCGGCAGCAGATCTTTTTCGCCCCCGGTCAGCGAGTCGACCGAGTTTACCACGGATGCCTGCGAGCTGTTGGATGCGCCTAAAAAGGCAAAGAGGAAGCAGACGGTGACCAGGATCAGCCACGGCTTCGCTCCTTTGCAAAAAACGGTATTCCAACTGGTCTTGCGGATCTCCTTCAGGTTCCAGCCTGTTGTTTGGTCTGTCACAGCGGCCTCCTTTGTATTCCCAAAAAGATTCCCCGGCCGGAGAGGATGGTTCTCCGACCGGGGATTTTCACAGATTCTGTGATTCCGTTTGATTATTTGCCGAGAGCCGGGGTCTCCCAGAGGTTCAGCGTCTGGCCGATGCCGAGCTCTTTCGCTTTCTGCCAGCACATCCAGCCCCATGCTACGTCATAGGTCGCCTGGCCGCCCTGTGCGAACAGGACGATCTGATCTTTGTTCTTTCTCGGAGCCTTCTTGCCCGCATACACTTCGCCGAGGTCGATGACGTCTTCTCTCTTTACGATGCCGTCATGGACATAGTCGAAGGTGCGCTCGCCCATGCCGTTGATCTTCGCAGCCAGCGGATAGCCCATTTCCTGGCCCCAGGCTTCATACATCTTGAAGTTGTCGCAGACGATGCTGCATTCCTTGATGAAGTCGATGTCGATATCCACGGTCGCCGGCAGGGAAACCATGCAGCCGGGCTTCAGCCATTCTTTCTCAATGCGGGGGTCAACCTTGCCGGAGGTGGCGGCATTGATGATGTCGGCATCCTTTACGCATTCTTCGATGCTGTTGCAGATGATGACTTCTTTCACGTGCGGATACTTCTCCGGACGTTCTTCAATCAGCTTCTTCATATCCTCGGCGGCCTTCGGGAAGATATCGTAGATCTTGACGGTGTCGATCGTCGGGCAGGCCAGCAGGATGGAAGGCAGGGAGTTGCGGTTGATGGCGCCGGCCGCGATCATGGCAGCGATCTTCGGATTTTCGGGAGCCAGGACCTTGGCGCCTACGCCCGGGATAGCGCCGGTACGCATCGCGCTCAGCAGGTTGGCGGATTCCAGCGCAACGGGGGCGCCGGTGTCCGGATCATTCAGCATGACCATCAGGATGGAGCGGGGAAGTCCCTTTTCCTTATTGTCGAGGTTGGAGCCGTACCATTTTTCACCGGCGATATGGAACTTGCCGCCGATGTAGCATTCCATGGTCATGAAGCGGCGGTCCGGGCCGTTGTGCGGCATGCCGGGATGGACCGGGTTGTCCGGGAAGCTGATCATCTGGCCGTGGGAGTTGTGGTTCTGGCCGCCCATGACATAGTCGCCTTCGCCCATGACCTTATACACTTCGATCATGGTCTCCAGACACGTTTCCATGTCATTGACGCCGGCCTTGATCATGTCCTGTTCATTCAGATACAGGAAATCGATGCGGGTATCACTCATAGTTGGTTACCTTCTTTCTTTGATTTTTTGAACCCAATATAAGATGCATAAGAGCTCTTTGAACTATAATAAATTTTAAAGAAAAAGCCGGGCTTTGTCAAGCAGTATGCAGACACTTGATGTGATTTCAAGCAAAATGAAAGGAGCGTGAGACACAATTCCTTCATTTGTTTCATTATTTGCCCAGAGCGGGACTCTCCCAGAGGTTCAGCGTCTGGCCGATGCCGAGTTCTCTGGCCCGCTGCCAGCACATCCAGCCCCATGCCACGTCGTAAGTCGGCTGCCCGGCCTGGGCGAACAGGACGATCTGATCTTTGTGTTTCCTCGGGACCCGCCTGCCGGCATAGATCTCGCCGAGTTCGATCACGTCTTCCCTCTTCAGAATGCCGTCGTGGACATAGTCATAAGCGATGCTGCCCATGGCACTCATTTTTGCGGAGAGAGGGTAGCCGGTCTCCATGGCAAAGGCTTCATACATCTTGTAGTTGTCGCAGACGATACTGCATTCCTTAATGAATTCGGTATCGATGTCGATGGTCGCGGGCAGAGAAACCAGGCAGCCGGGCCTGAGCCATTCTTTCTCGATCCGGGGATTGACCTTGCCGGAAGTCGCGGCGTTGATAACATCGGCATCTTTTACGCATTCCTCAATGCTGTCACAGAGAATAATTTCCCTGACGTGCGGATATCTTTCCGGCTGCTCTTCGATCAGCTGCTTCATTTCTTCAGCTGCCTTCGGGAAAATATCATAGATCTTTACGGTCTCGATCGTCGGGCAGGCCAGAAGAATGGACGGGAGCGCATTGCGGCTGATGGCACCGGCCGCGATCATACCGACTGTCTTCGGGTTTTCCGGGGCCAGGACCTTGGCGCCGACGCCCGGGATCGCGCCGGTACGCATCGCGCTTAAGAGATTGGCGGATTCCAGCGCGACCGGAGCGCCGGTATCCGGGTCGTTCAGCATGACCATCAGGATGGAGCGCGGAAGGCCTTTTTCCTTGTTTTCGATGTTGGAACCGTACCATTTTTCACCGGCGATATGGAACTTGCCGCCGAGATAGCATTCCATGGCCATGAAACGGCGGTCCGGGCCGTTGTGCGGCATGCCGGGGTGGACCGGATGATCCGGAAAGGCGATCATCTGACCGTGGGAATTGTGGTTCTGGCCGCCCATGATATAGTCGCCTTCACCCATGACCTTATAGACCTCGATCATGGTCTCCAGGCATTTTTCCATGTCATTGACGCCGGCCCTGATCATGTCCTGCTCATTCAGATACAGGAAATCAATACGGGTATCGCTCATGCTTGCTTACCTTCTTTCTTGTGGATTTGAGGATGACCTGTTTTTGTCATTTGCCGAGAGCCGGGGTCTCCCAGAGGTTCAGCGTCTGGCCGATGCCGAGCTCTTTGGCCCGCTGCCAGCACATCCAGCCCCATGCCACGTCGTAGGTCGGCTGCCCGGCCTGAGGGAACAGAACGATCTGATCCCGGTACTTTCTGGGAACCTTTCTGCCGGCATAGATCTCGCCGAGTTCCGTAATATCTTCCCTTTTCAGAATGCCGTCATGGACACAGTCATACGTGCGGCGGCCGATGGTATTCATCTTCTCGGCGAGCGGATAGCCTGTTTCCTGGGCAAATGCTTCGTACATTTTGAAGTTGTCACAGACGATGCTGCATTCTTTCAAAAAGTCGATGCCGACATCGATGGCAGACTGTGTGGAAACCAGGCAGCCGGGCTTGAGCCATTCTTTTTCGAGACGGGGAGGAACTTTTCCGGAACTGGCAGAATTGACGATATCCGCGTCCTTCACGCATTCCTCAAGGCTGTCGCAGAGAATGATTTCTCTGACGTGCGGATACCTTTCCGGATGTTCTTCGATCAGCTTTTTCATCTCTTCGGAAGCCGCCGGAAAAACGTCGCAGATCTTTACGGTCTCCAATGTCGGACAGGCCAGAAGGATGGATCGAAGAGAGTTTCGGCTGATGGCGCCGGCCGCGATCATACCGACCGTCTTCGTGTCTTCCGGGGCCAGGACTTTAGCGCCGACGCCCGGGATCGCGCCGGTACGCATCGCGCTTAAGAGGTTGGCGGATTCCAGCGCGACCGGGGCGCCGGTGTCCGGGTCGTTCAGCATGACCATCAGGATGGAGCGAGGAAGGCCTTTCTCCTTGTTTTCGATGTTGGAACCGTACCATTTTTCGCCGGCGATATGGAACTTGCCGCCGAGATAGCATTCCATCGTCATAAAGCGGCGGTCCGGGCCGTTGTGCGGCATGCCGGGGTGGACCGGATTGTCCGGGAAACTGATCATCTGACCGTGGGAATTGTGGTTCTGGCCGCCCATGATATAGTCGCCTTCGCCCATGAGCCGGTATACCTCGATCATGGTCTCCAGGCATTTTTCCATGTCATTTACGCCGGCCTTGATCATGTCCTGCTCATTCAGATACAGGAAATCAATGCGGGTGTCACTCATTTTTGTTACCTGCTTTCCTGGGAAAAAAAGGGGTTTACGGACGCCTCGGAAAGCCGGAACAGGCTTTCCCATCTGCGGTAAGCTAAAAACCTATCCCCCGATTTGTCAAGCAGTTCCGGATTTTTGGTATGATTCTGAGAAATATTAACCGGTATAACAACACTGCTCAGTGCAGCTGTTCCTGTATTTTTTCGAAGGCCAGGCGGGGATAGTCATCCTCTTCCACATACACGGTGCCGCAGTGATGGAACCCCAATTTTTTCAGCAGATTCTGCATGACGGTATTGTCGCCGTGCGTGTCGATCCGCAGATGTCCGCACCACGAGAAGGCCTGATCCAGGCAGAAAGTGCCGATCCCTTTTTCGGAGCCGTCGCCGGCCAGCCGGTGGACCACGCCGTAAGGCGCATCGCTGCTCCAGCCTCCCTCCGTAATGTCACGGTAGAGCGGCTCGATATCCTTCCCCTGATCGAAATAGAAAGTGCCGATGACGCAGCCGTCATCGTTTACGCAGACATAGCTTTTTCTTTCCCGGACGTCCCGGCGGATCCGTTCCTCTGGCGGCCAGTTGGTCGGCCCCCACTGGTTGGGATTGCCGTGTGCGGCCATAAAAGCCCTGGCAAAGGCGTAGATCTGCATGATGCGGGGAATATCTTCTTCTGTTGATTTTCGGATTATCATAGTACCTCCGCGTAGTTGCTTCCGCAGACCATATGGTAAATAAGGTCGGCCAGAAAGACGGCAATGATCAGATAGGAAACGAGGCGGTAGCCGCGCGGGAAGCGCCGGCGGAAAAACCCGGTCAGGCGCTTCATGGCGGGATGGATCAGGTACAACCCCACCATGCCCATGACCCCGAAGCGCAGGGTGGAGCGCAGAGCGATGCGGCCGTCAAAGTTCGGCCCGTAATCGCTGTAATCCCATAAACGGATATGATAGATCACTTCCGTCAGATAGCTGGAAAACAGCTCCAGCGCGGTCGTGAGCAGGCAGATCGCCAGAAAGCAGAGAAGCGGCGTGATGCTGACGGGCCCGACCGAAACGCGCCGGTGCTTTAGCGGACCGACCGTCAGCAGAAGCAGCATGCCGCCGATGCCGTAGATGGGCAGATAAGGCCCGAAGCAGAAGCCGCGGTTCACAAATCCGTAGCCCAGCTCGAAATAAAAAACGCAGACCTCATACAGCCAGCCCACAAATGCGAAGGCCAGAAAGTACAAGAACCAGGTATTCCAGAGGGCGGGCAGCTGACGGAGTTTTTCTTTCATAGTGTCACAAAAAGTGCGGCGTACCGCTTACCGATTCCACATATATTCGATCAGGGCCTTCGTGGTTTCCGGAAGCACATGGAACAGGCTGTGCTTATTGACCCGTTCGGCGTAGGTGTGATAGTCCCTGCCAATGGGCCCGTAGATGATGCTGGGGATGGCGATCTTTTCCATCGTGTCGAAGCGGATGCGGTAGGCGTCACCCCACAGCGGCATGTTCTCCGAGAGCTTTTCATAGTCGAACGGCGCCGTCACCGCGCTGTAGCTGAGGTCCGAGATGCCCATAAAGAAATCCTCTTTCCGGATAGGGCGGCCATAGGCTTCCTCCGACAGCTTTGCCACAAAGTTCAGGGCGGCGCTGCCGTACCCTTCCTTGCCTTTTACATGGTCGGCGTGCACGGGAGGGTAGTACGGCGGGGCAAAGCCGATGATCGTAACAGGGACCTGAATGTTCGAGAAATTGAGAACCGCTTCCATCAGGTCCGCGGTCGCGTCCGGGAAACTGGTCTTCCCGCGGCTTACCGCATCGACGGCGCGGGCGTACGCCCCGGCATAGAACGCATCAAACGCGGCCACATCCCGCCCGCGCAGCACAGCGCACAGCTCGTGAAAGCTCATGACGTAAGGGTCATAATGGATATGATCCTGACGCGTATCTTTGTTCATCGTCTTATAGATCTGATATTCCCGGTCCATTTTTTCCACCTGCGCGGCAAAGGCCTCGGTGCAGATGCGCTTTAATTTCCGCTCGACGTCTTCCGGCGTCGCGGAGAAGCTGAGGGCCGTAAAATAGCCGCAGGCACGATGCGGGATGGAGACGTCATAGCCGTGCTTCCGGTCGCGCAGATTCGCCCAGGTGGGGGGAACGCAGGCCTCATCCTGATACACATCGGAAAATTCCAGCGATCCGTTGGTGCGCAGATAAATATCCGCAAGCACGCTGAGCGCGGAAAAACCCTCATAGAAATGACCGGCGTGGTTTTTGCGGCCCTGCACGAGGATCACCGGCATGAGCTTGCCGACCGAGCCGATCGAGAGCGTTAAGGCGCCGTCCGCCTCGCGGGTGGGTTCGGGATCGATAAGCAGTTTATAATTCAGACCGTATTTTTCCTGAAGCTGCAGGAAGATCTCTGCCGCGCCGCGCATCCCCGCGGAATAGGACTCCTCATCCGGGACAGGAACAAAAAGGAGGCATCCGTCCAGGCTGGCCGATTCGGCCTGCCGGGCGAACTGCTCAAAAAGCGCGGCATGCATGCATAGGCCGCCCTTCATATCGGCGGCGCCGCGGCCCCACAGCCACTCGCCGGATTCCAGATCGCGGCGCTGTTCCGCATCCAGGGGGAAGTCCCGCAGCAGCTTTTCCAGGGTGGGATCATCCGGCCGGAAGGCATATTCCTCCGCGGGACCGTATTCCTCGGCGGAGACGACGTCAAAGTGTCCGCTGAGCACAACGGTATCCGGCTTTTTCCCGCGCAGCAGGGCATAGGGGATGCTGCGGCCGTACGGATCGCCGGGGATCGGATACAGGCCGGTATCTTCCGGGTATTTCTGAAAATAGGGCAGGGAGCGGAAAAAACCGGCAAACCATTCTGCCGGTTCGTTTTCCGCCTCCGAGCAGGTAAAGCTTTTCATGGCCATGAGCCGGGTGAGCAGCTCAGCAATGCGCTTTTCCATAACGCTTCCTTTCCGCTTATGATGACCGTGCGTACGTTTCTGCCCTCACAGTACCACTTTTTCGGCATTCCTTCAAGATGGAAGGCCGTCCGGCATTTTTTTGCGGCAAAAGCGGCCGGGATGTGCTATGATGATTCAGGGAGGCATTGCCGTATGAGGATCGTACCCGGAAATGATGAAAAATATAACATGGATCGGGTGGAAGCGCTCCCGGACAGCCCCTTAAGGGGAGAAACGGTCCTGTTCCTCGGGTCCTCCGTGACCCGCGGCGCGCGGTCGTATCATGACGGGATCCCGGAATACTTCGGAAAGCGCTTCGGCGTGAACGTGATAAAAGAAGCGGTCAGCGGGACCACGCTCTGCGATGACGATGAAGTTTCCTATATTCACCGGCTGCTGCACAAGGTGGATCCGTCCGCGCCGGTCCGGCTTTTTTTCTGCCAGCTTTCAACCAATGACGCCGCGCAGAACAAGCCGCTGGGGGAGATCGCCGAAAGCCGGGATATGGCCGCGTTGGATACGCACACCGTCACCGGCGCCATCGAATTCATTCTTGCTTATGCGGCGCAGACCTGGAACTGCCCGGTCTGTTTCTTTACGAGCGATCACTTTGGGAGCGATGCGTATGACGCCATGGTGAAGCGGCTTTATGAACTGCAGGAGAAGTGGGGCTTCGGGCTGCTGGATCTGTGGAATGGTGAAGCGTTCAATACGGTGCCGGAAGAAAAATATGAATTGTACATGTATGATCCGCTGCATCCGACGAAAGCCGGCTACCGGATGTGGTGGTGCCCGGAGCTGGAGCGGCAGTTCCTCGCGTATCTGGGTGAGCGGAGCAGACGAAAGGATGAAGAAATATGAAAGAGATACCCGTACAGGAGATCTGCCCGGTGCGGATCGGACAGACGGAAAATAAAGAGGCCGCGACGGGCTGTACGGTCTTTGTCAGCCGGGAGGGGATGATCGCCGGCCTGGACGTGCGCGGCGGCGGCCCGGCGTCCCGGGAGAGCGAGCTCTTAAAGCCGCTCGCGGCGGCGCATCAGATCCATGCTATCGTGCTCGCCGGCGGAAGTGCGTTCGGGCTCGGCGCGGCCGGCGGCGTGATGCGGTATCTGGAGGAGCGCGGCGTCGGGTACGACGTCGGCGTGACCAAAGTGCCGCTCGTGGTACAGTCGGATCTTTTCGATCTGACGGTAGGCGATCCTTTCACCAGGCCGGATGAGGCCATGGGTTATGAAGCGGCCCGGCTCGCCTGGGAAGCGCCGAATTACCGGGACGGGAATTTCGGGGCCGGATGCGGCGCGACCGTGGGGAAGCTCGCCGGGATGGAGACCTGCATGAAAACAGGGATCGGAAGCTTTGCCGTGCAGCTCGGAGAACTGAAGATCGGCGCCGTGGCGGCGCTGAATGCGCTCGGGGATGTGTTTGACTGGAAAACGGGCCGGCAAATCGCGGGCCTGCTGACCGCAGACCGGAAAGCTTTCGCGGATACTGCGGCACTGATGCGGCAGAACACGGAGATCGTGGAGAACCGCTTCACCGGCAATACGACGCTGGGCGTGGTCCTGACTAACGCAGCCTTTACCAAAGCCCAGCTCTGCAAGATCGCCTCGATGGCGCAGGACGGCCTTGCCCGGTCTGTCCGGCCGGTGCATACCTCCGCGGACGGCGACAGCATCTATGCCGTATCCGCCGGGACGGTGCAGGCGGATACGGATCTGGCCGGCGTGCTGGCTGCGGAAGTCATCAGCGAAGCGATTTCCCGGGCGGTACGGGCGGCAGAAAGCGCTTACGGCTTTCCGGCTGCGGCGGACCTGACGTTCTGATTTTTCGGAGAAGGAGAAACTTATGGCGCACTTTTCTGTTCGGGAACTAAAAGACTACTGCGAAAAACTGATGATGTCATACGGTGTCGATGCGGACTGCGCGGAGACGGTCGCGGCGATGCTGATGGACGCCGAACTCACCGGCGTCGGCACCCACGGGGTCAGCCGGCTTCCCATCTATCTGGAACGGATAAAAAGAGGGCTGGTTTCCTGTCATAATGAGGCGAAGATCCTTCGGGAAAGTCCTTCTGCCGCCGCGATCGACGCGGGAAACAGCTTAGGCGCGGTCGGCGCGAAGTTCGCCATGGAGACCTGCATCCGGAAGGCAAGAGAGACTGGCTGCTGCTTTGCGACAGTCAAGGGCTCCAATCATTTCGGGCATGCGGCCTACTATACCCGTATGGCCGCCCGCGAAGGCCTGATCGGCTTCTGCTGCACCAATCTGACCGCGAAGATCGCGCCGCACGGGGCAGCGCAGCCGTATATGGGGACCGATCCGATCTCGGTCGCAGTTCCTTCCGACGGCTTTCCCGTCGTCCTGGATATGACGCCGTCGATCGTAGCGCTGGGGAAACTGATCCTGGCCCAGAAGCTGGGGAAGGAGATCCCTCTCGGCTGGGCGCTGGATAAGGACGGTCAGCCGACCACGGATCCCGCGGCCGGCCGTGCCGGCTCTTTGATCCCGATCGGCGGCCCGAAGGGCAGCGGCCTGGCTATTATGGTGGAGATCCTGGCCGGAGTCCTTTCCGGCGCGGGGACAGCCACCCACTTAAATGATCTGTATGAATTCGAAGGCCCGCAGGGCGTCGGACACTTTGTCGGCGCGCTGGACGTTTCTTCTTTTATGAATCCGGCAGCGTTCCGCGCGGCGGTATCCGCGATGGCTGCGGAGATCAAGGCACTGAAAAAAGCCGGGGATACGCAGGAGATCCTGCTCCCCGGGGAGCGCGCGGCGAAAAGCGCGCAGGCGAAAATGATAAGCGGGATCGATGTTCCCGACACGGTCTGGCAGGAGCTGGCGCAGCTAGGCCGGGAGAAAGGACTGGAGATCTGAATAACAGAAAAACCACGGAAATCCGCGGTTTTTTACTTGTGCCGGTGGCGGGACTCGAACCCGTAACCAAAATGGCATTCCATGAGATAATACCTACAGATTCGAACATTGCCGTGTGAACTTATTGTGAACTCAGACCAATTTTTTCTCAAAATATTGGTTAATTGCGGCAGTGTCTTTGTCCACTTCGTCACCGATCTGGTTGATGTAAACACGCTTCATCATGGAGTCCCCGGCCCATCCTCCGCGGGCCTTGATCGCTTCGACAGACGCACCGATCGAGGAGCTCGCGGCAATGGATGCAGCATAGTGCCGGAGGTCGTGAAAACGGAAATGCGGGACGTCAGCTTTGTCCAAAAGTTTGATGAATCGATCGGAGAGCTGCTTCAGGTTAAGGTTGATCACACGGCCTTCCTGTGGCAGCTCTTTCATTACGAATTCCGGCAGGATGATCGTCCGATTGGACGCTTCCGTTTTCGGCGGTTTGATCACGTATTCCCCTTTGGATGTGCGGACCATTGATTTGGTGATCCGTACAGTGTTCTTTTTGAAGTCGAGATCTTCAGCTGTCAGAGCGGCGATCTCCCCGCGGCGCATCATCCCGACAGCGCCCAGGAGGATCGCACGGTGCAGCTCTGTCCCCTCCGAGAGTTTGAGAATGGTTTTTATATCATCCGTTGATGGAGTGTAGAGATTCGGCTTTTTACGCTGCGGGAGCTTGACGTTAAACTTCAGCTCCGGCGCAAACATGTTGACGGCAGCCGTGAATAAGCCATAGCCGTTTTTGACGGTCTTGGCCGAGTGTGTCCTGGATAATTCAGAGATCCAGCCCTGGATCCGGGAAGAGTTCAGAGCAGTAAGGCGCACGGAAGCGATCGACCTCGGCTTTCTCGTAGCCTTGCACCTTCTCCTGCAGGTCCTTGATCTTCTGAGCGTCGCCTTCACTGCCTTTGATTGATTCGTTCAGGGTCTGGATCTGATTGTTTGCCTCGTCCAGCTTTGCCTGGATTGCTGCGGCTTTGTCCTTCTCTTTCTGGACATCTTTGCCGCTCTCCGCCTGGATCTTCCCGATCTGCTCGTCAGTCAGTCCCAGCTCCTTAAGGAATTCTGTCTTCATGTTTCTTCTCCTCTCTAAAGCGTTTTAGGTGGTTGCTTTATCACCTGAGTTCCTCCCGTTTTAGGTCTGAGAGCTGACCAATAAAAAACCGCCTACGGAATCGGGGCCACGTTCGGGTTCTCCCAATCCGCCTGCGGGTTTTTGCTGTAGTATTCTGTTCGCCTCGGCTCCATAGAGGCGTTTAAGATTGAATCATCTCCGATGTGCTGCACCGTGGACGGGATCGTCGTCAGCCAACGTATCTTATGCCCTTCAGCTGCAAGCCGGATCGATGTATCGTCCGGGATATCGCCTTTCGGATGGGCTGAGCGCACCCACCTGTCCCATAATGGGATGAACCACACCGGGACCACGATCGCCTGCCCGGAAATAAACTGGCTCCGGATGTATGGTGTCGGTAGACTGTCCAGGATCGGCCCTCGCTTCAGGTAGTTATACGGGAACAAGCCGAGGATCTCATCCGGGTGCGCTTTCACGATCCGCTGCAGGATCTCGAAGAAGTTGTCGCACAACTCAACGTCGTCCTGCAGCACAAGCCAGTGCGTCTCTCCCTCCTCCAGCGGGGCCAGGAACGCTTTCCGGCACGTATAAAGGGAAGGATAACAGCCATGATCCTTCCCATACAAGTCATCTATGTGTATATGCGCTCCTGGGAGCTTCGCTGCGTTCTCCTGCATGTTGGCCATGCGGGGATGCACGCCGTAGATGTGGATGCCGATCATATATAAATTTCTCCGTAACCCTTGACATGAGGGGAAGGCTGTGGCATATTGTAGGCGAAGTGAGATGAACCCCTGGTTCACTTGAGCGAGGGCGGCATCTCACTTTTTATTGATCCTGTATACGACATACCGATCATTTTTCTTTACGATCAGATCAAAAACTCCCTTGCTCTTTTTTACAGCTTTTTCGACAGCCAACCGCGAGCCATCTTCAAAAGAATAACCGCATTGTGAAAGGTCAACAATTAACCCGCCTGCGCTTTTTCCTCTGGACGATGAGAAAATCTGTTTTATCCCATGACCAATTCGTTTCTCCAGTGTGTTGTGGTTGGTTTTGTCCGGCGTTTTTAAATCCCACAACTTATTCCGCCATATATAGTCCGGAGAGAGTGCTCGCCCTTCTTCATTAAGCGCTTCAATATCACCACCGAAAACATCATGGAGCCAATCCTGCATGTTCAGTTCTTCGCTTCTGTCTATCCTGCTACTGTGGAAATAGCCGTCTTCCTGATACTTGTCACCAATCCCTGGTACGAGACCTGGTACACCGGAAAATCCGGCTGGGCGAGCGGAAAGTATATCAAACGTTGCAACTAATTTGCAACTAAACTTGCTATGTTGCAATTATGTTGCAATAGTGGCCCGAATTTCGTGTGAACTTCGTGTGAACTTTTGCCACAAATACCTGCGTTTTACCCTCAGAAAGCTGCGGACCACCCTCAATTATCTGCGTGCAGAAACGCTGATATTTCAAAGGGAAATGACAAAAACCACGCAATAGCGTGGTTTCCGTAAAAAATGCCGGTGGCGGGACTCGAACCCGCACGCCATCGCTGGCAATGGATTTTGAGTCCACCTCGTCTACCAATTCCAACACACCGGCATAACGCTAATATTATATCAGCGTTTTTTGAATTGTCAAGATTTTTCGGCGGCCTACAGGATGAATCCGCCGTCCACGCCGAGTACCTGGCCGGTAATAAAAGAGGCCTTATCACTCCCCAGAAATGCGGCGGCTTCCGCAATGTCCTCCGGCCTTCCCAGCCGTCCGAGCGGCGTCATGGCGGCAAGCTCCGCCAGGGTTTCTTCCCCCAGCACCTTTACCATATCGGTATCGAGCACGCCCGGCGCAACGCAGTTGACGCGGATCCCCGAAGGCGCGAGCTCCGCGGCGAGCGACCGTGTCAGCCCGATGATCGCGTGCTTCGTCGCGCTGTAGGCAGCTTCGCAGGAAGCCCCGTGCTGCCCCCAGATGGAGGAAATATTGACGATCGCGCCGCTCTTTTCGTGCAGCATATCCGGCAGCACGGCCTGGATCGTGTTGCGCATCCCGCCGAGATTGACGGCAAAGTAGCGGTTCCACATGGCGTCGTCCACATCCTGGAACAGTGCCTGCCCGGCAATGCCCGCGTTGTTGACCAGCAGCGTGACCGGGCCGAAGCGCTCCTTTATTTCCCGGACCATGGCATCCACGGCTTCCCGGTCTGCCACGTCTGCCCGGAAGGCAAAGCAGGAACAGCCGTTATCCGAAAGCCGGCGGACCAGTTCCTCCGCCTTTTCCTTTTGCTCGATATAATTGATGCAGAGACAGTAGCCTTCCTCCGCCAGCCTTTCGGCGATAGCCCGGCCGATCCCCCGGGATGAGCCGGTCACAAGGGCGATTTTCGCTTTCATCGGGATTCCTCCAGTATCTCTTCCATGCAGATCTTCTGCGGCGCCATGCCGAGCCTCTCATAGAAGCGAAGCGCGGTTTCGTTAAAAGACCAGACGAAAAGTGTCAGATTGTAGCATTCGCTGCGGCGGGCAAAGTCCCGCGCGAAATCCATCAGCGCGCGGCCGACGTGCTTCCCCCTCGCGCTTTCGTCCACGCAAAGATCATCGATGTACAGGGTCTTCCGCTCAATGTGGACGGAGTCCTCCGGCGTGCTTTCGAAACGGCAGAAGAGATGCCCGAGGATGCTTCCGCTTTCCTCCGCCACGAAGATGGGAGACGAGTCGCTGCCAAGCAGCGGCAGGAGGGTCTCTTCCGTATATTTGGTTCCTCTTTTAAACAGATCCGGACGGCCTTCGTGATGCAGCCCGCCGACCTGACGCAGGAGAGAGAGGATCGCGGGGATATCGCCCGATACGGCGCGGCGTATATTCATAAACAACCTCTTTTCGTAAAACAGTATATCTACCGGATGTAGCCGAACAGGCCGCGCACGGAGACCTCGCCGGCGTTTACAGCCTCCCGGGTCCCGTCCGGATAGCGGACGAGCAGGCGGAAATCTTCATCGACCGATTCGGCAAAGGCCTCGGTCTCCCGGCCGTCGCGGATGAGCCTAACCTCCCGGCCTAGATTCAGGCAGCGCCGGACGTACCGGCTGTGATAGTCCCGTCCGCCCGCCAGCCAGGCTTCCATCATGGCGTCCAGCTCATTGATGAGGGCGGCGGCCAGGGCCGGTCGGCTGACGGTTTCTCCGGATTGTTCCAGCAAACTTGTGGCAATATCCCTTACGTCCGGCGGAAAATCCTCCGGCTGCTGGCTGACGTTGATTCCCATGCCGGCCACGACATAGTCCAGCGCGCCGGTCTCGGCCTCGATTGACATTTCCGTCAGGATCCCGCAGAGCTTTTTCCCGCCGGCGACAATGTCGTTGGGCCACTTGATGCCGGGCTTTACGGACGAGACCTGCCCGATGGCCTGGCAGACGGCGACCGCCGCGAAAGCCGTAAGGTTAACGGCCCGGGCCGGTTCGGTGTTCGGCCGGTAGAGCGCGCTCAGGTACAGCCCTTTTCCGGCCGGAGAGTAGAAGCTGCGGCCGCGCCGGCCCCTCCCGCCGGTCTGTTCGTCCGCGAGGATCATGGTTCCGTCCGGAGCTCCCTGCAGCGCGATCTTCTTGGCATAGGTATTGGTGGAATCGATGCTGTCGAAGCAGATCAGCCGATCGGCCCTGTCCTTGCGCAGAAGCGGCAGGATCGTCCCGGGGCTCAGGCGGTCCGGACTGCCGGCAAGCCGATAGCCCCTGCGAGTTGCGGCTTCTATGGCAAAGCCATCTGCCCGCAGCGCTTCGATCGCCTTCCAGACGGCCGCGCGGCTGACGCCGAGCGTCTGGCTGATCGCTTCTCCGGAAAGATAGGATCCCTCTTCCCGCATGAGCAGCGCAAGCACCTGTTCTTTCATTCGACGCCTCCTTTCCTCCTTTACGGCTTTACTGTAGCGTACTTTTGAGAAAATGTAAACCGAAACAGCAGAACGGTTGACAAAAAGCCGATGACGCGCTATTGTAAACCTATTCTACAAAATGGTTTACAATGGGGGGTGCGCGCATGAAAACGATGCCGGTACAGAAGATCGCCCTGACAGCGCTGTTTGTTACTCTGACGGTGATCGGCGCTTTTATCCAGATCCCGACGGCCTGGGTCTCCTTTACGCTGCAGATCCTTTTCGTCTTTCTGGCCGGCGCGCTGCTCGGGCCGAAATACGGGGCGCTCTCGCAGATCGTCTATGTCGTTCTGGGACTGGCCGGCTTCCATGTCTTTACGAAAGGCGGCGGCATCGGCTATGTTTTCCAGCCCAGCTTCGGCTTTCTGCTCGGATATATCCCCGGCGCCTTCATTGTGGGGAAAATTCTGGAAAAGAAAAAAGCCGCTGTTCCGCGCATCATACTGGCCTGCGTGGCCGCTCTGGCGGCGATCTATGCGGTGGGACTGCCGTATATGGCCTGGGTCCTTAACGGATATATGGGACGGAATCTGAGTTTCGGGACGATCCTCAAAAGCGGATGTCTGATCTTTCTGCCCTGGGACGCCCTGAAGATCGCTGCGACGGCGATCCTCGCAAGAATCCTGATCCCGGTCCTCAGAAGAAGCGGCTGTTAGCGAAACCTTTTGGAAAAAATCCCGTAGCGATACGGGATTTTTTGTGCTACACTAATCTATAACCCGTGTAACGGCGATGCTTCGCACCGCCCCATCAAAGAAAGAAGGTTTTTATGCTGTCAAAAGTCTTTTTCACCAGGGAAATTACACCGGAAAGCGTCGTGCGTCTGTATGAGGCGCTGGGAATCGCCCTGCCCGGCAGGACCGCGGTCAAGGTCCATTCCGGAGAAGAAGGAAATCAGAATTTTCTGAAACCCGAATTCTGGAAACCGATGGTGGAAGCCGTAAACGGAACCGTTGTGGAATGCAACACCGCGTACGGCCAAGCCCGGGAGGATTCGAAAAGCCACCGTCAGCTGCTGCGCCGCCACGGCTGGAATCGTTATTTCCAGGTCGATCTGATGGATGAGGAAGGGCCGGATGCGATCCTTCCGATCCCGGACGGCAGGATCATAAAGAAAGATATCGTAGGGAAAAACCTGCTGAACTATGATTCCATGCTGGTGCTCGCGCACTTTAAGGGACATCCCATGGGCGGCTTCGGCGGGGCCTTAAAGCAGCTGTCCATCGGCTGTGCGTCCACGGCCGGCAAAGCGTATATCCACTCCGCGGGCCGGACCACGAGCTCGAGCAAATGCTGGAATCCGCCGGCGGCGCAGGACCTTTTCCTGGAATCCATGGCGGATGCGGCGTCCGCCGTTGTAAAACAGTTTGAAGGGAAGATCGCGTTTATCAGCGTGATGAAGAACCTCTCGGTGGACTGTGACTGCTGCGCGATCGCGGAGGACCCCTGCATGGCCGATATCGGCGTGCTGGCTTCTTTGGATCCGGTCGCGATCGACCAGGCCGCGCTGGATCTGGTCTATGCCGCGAAAGACGACCCCGGCCAGGCGCATTTCCTGGAGCGGGTGGAGACCCGCCACGGGATCCATATCGTGGAAGCGGCGGCGGAGCTGGGCTTCGGCTGCCGGGAATATGAACGGATTGAGATCTGAGGCAAGGCTATGAAAATTGCGGTGTTCTGCTCTTCCCGCCTGGGAAATAATCCGGCGTTTGCGGAAGCGGCCGGGGCTCTCGGGCAGCTGATGGCGCAGCGCGGACATACTCTCATTTACGGCGGGGAAGAAAACGGCCTGATGACCGTGGTGTCCCATGCCGTGCTGGATGCGGGCGGCCCGGTGACCGGGATTATTCCCCGGAATATTCCCTTCATGCTGGAGGGGATCAATCCGCGGCTGACGGAAACGGTGTTTACAGAAGACATGGCGTCCCGCAAGACCGCTATGATGCAGCTGGCGGAGGGCTTCATCGCCCTGCCCGGCAGCGTGGGGACGCTGGATGAAGTCACGGAGATCTTAAGCCTGATCAAGGTCGGCGAGATGGACAAGCCCGTCGTCCTCCTGAACACGGCCGGCTTTTACGAGGATCTGCGCCGTTTCTTTGCGCATATGCGGGAGGCCGGGATTGCCGGTGCGCATGATTTTGACCGGCTGCTGGTCACGGAGAGCCCTGAGGAAGCGCTGGCGTTTCTGGAGAAAGCGCAATAAGGAGTCTGGATGGAGAAACGAAATCTGAATACAAAACAGCTGGTCACGGACGCGATGCTGGCCTCCATGTGTGCGCTGCTCGGTTATATCGCGCTGGACCTGATCAATCTGAAGGTGACCTTTGAATCGCTGCCGATCCTGATCGCCGCCTTCCTTTTCGGCCCCGTCGACGGCCTGCTGGTCGGCGCGGTCGGGACGTTTATCTATCAGATCCTCCGCTACGCTTTCTCAGCCACCACCTTCCTGTGGATCCTGCCCTACGTGCTCATGGGGCTGCTGGCCGGCCTGTGGGTAAAAAAGTATGATTACAAGCCCACACAGCGTCAGACGCTTCTGATCGTGATCGTGCTGGAGCTGATGGTGACCCTGCTCAATACCGGCGTCATGTATATCGACAGCAAGATCTACAGCTATTATTCCTTCGTGTATATTTTCGGTACGTTCTTCCTGCGGCTGGGGATCTGCGTCGCCAAAGCGATCGTTTTCGGCCTGATCCTGCCGCCGCTGGTCTCCGCGCTGCGCAAAGCCGTGAAGGGGTAAGCCATGAACAGAGAAGAAGCCATTTCCTATATCGAAGCCTACGGCTGGAGCGCCATGAAGCTGGGGCTGGGCCGTACGCGGGAATTGTTACAAAAGCTCGGAGACCCGCAGAAGAAGCTGCACTTCGTGCATGTGACCGGCAGCAACGGCAAGGGGAGCGTCTGTGCCATGACGGCGCATATCCTGAAGGAGGCCGGATACCGGACCGGGCTCTATACTTCGCCGTATCTCGAGGATTTCTGCGAGCGGATCCAGGTGGATGAGGAGAGTATCCCCGGGGACGCTCTCGGAAGGATCACCGAACGCGTCAAAGCGTTTGCCGAGGCCATGGAGGATCATCCGTCCCAGTTCGAGCTGGTGACCGCGATCGCCATGGAGTATTTTTATGAGACGGCCTGCGATATCGTCGTGCTCGAGGTCGGCATGGGCGGTACCTTCGACAGCACCAATGCGATCGATGCCCCGGAAGTCGCCGTGATCACGAACGTCGGGCTGGAGCATACCGAATATCTGGGCGATACGCTGGAGAAGATCGCGCAGACCAAGGGCGGGATCATCAAGACCGGCTGCACGGCGGTGTGCTATGACGGCGCGCCGGCGGTGAGCGCCGTGATCCGGCAGATCTGCGAAGAAAGAAAGGTCCCGCTGCGCCATGTAGAGAGCGCGAGCCTAAAAGGCGGAAAAGCGGATCTGGACGGCCAGCACTTTTCCTACCGGGGAAAGCGCTACCGCCTGGGCCTGCTGGGACCGCATCAGATCCATAACGCGGCCACGGTACTGGAAATCGTTGAAGCGCTGACGGAGCGCGGCTGGAAGATCCCGGAGAAGGCGGTCCGAAACGGCCTCAAAACCGCGAAGTGGCCGGCCCGCTTTGAGATCCTGGACAAAGACCCGCTCTTCATCCTGGACGGCGGCCACAACCCGCAGTGCGCGGAGGCGATGGCAGCGTCCCTGCGTGCCCTGCTGCGCGGGAAAAAAGTATTATTCCTGGCCGGTGTTCTGGCCGATAAGGACTACCCGGAGATCCTCCGGATCCTAAAACCTTTTGCCGGCGAATTCATCTGCGTAACACCCGCCAGCCCGCGCGCACTGTCTGCGGAAGATTTCGCGGAGGCGGTCCGGAAGCTGGGGATCCCCGCGCAGACGGCCGGCAGTATCGCCGAAGGCGTGGCGCTCGCCCGGGAAAAGGGCATGGCGTCGGGCCTCCCGGTCGTCGCATTCGGGTCTCTGTATCTGGCCGGCGGCGTCCGCACGGTATACCGTTCCTATCGGGACCTTTCTTAAAGGAGGCAGATCATGAAGCAAAACTGGAAGCCCGGAAATCTGCTCTATCCGCTGCCGGCCATCATGCTCAGCTGCGCGGAAGAGGGCGGAAAGCCCAATATCATCACCCTGGCCTGGGCCGGGACCGTCTGCAGCGAGCCGCCCATGGTCTCGGTCTCCATCCGGAAAGAACGCTTTTCGCATGATATCGTGAAGAATTCCGGCGAGTTCGTCATCAATCTGGTGCCGGCCGCCCTCTGCCGGGCCATGGATTTCTGCGGGGTGCGCTCCGGCCGCGACATGGATAAGTTCGAAGCGCTGGGCCTGCACGCGGAGAAAGCGCCGGATCTGAAGGCGGCGCCGCTGATCAGAGAATGCCCGGTCAATATCGAATGCCGCGTGGAAACCGTGCTGGAGCTTGGTTCGCACGATATGTTCGTGGCGAAGGTCCTCGGCGTTCAGGTAGAAGAGAGTCTGCTAGATGAGAAGGGCAGGCTGGATCTTTCCCGGGCGGATCTCGTCGTCTATTCGCACGGAGAATACGCGCATATCGGGGAAACGATCGGGAGCTTCGGCTATTCGGTCAAAAAGAGAAAATAGGGCTTGACAGCATTTTCCGTTCTATGCTATAACTGCAGGGCGGAAACGCGAAGGGGCATAGTTCAAGGGTAGAACAGTGGTCTCCAAAACCATCGATGTGAGTTCGAATCTTACTGCCCCTGCGAAAAAGGACTTGCGAAAGCAGGTCCTTTTTTGCTACAATGCGGTCAGCGCCCTCATCAAGAGCGCAGTTTTGGTATGAAATAAAACCCGGTGCTTTCGCTCCGGGCGGAGGATAGATGACACAAAACCTTCTGAACTGGTTTATAAATGTGCTGCAGGGGATGCCGAACGGGCTGATCGTCGGGATCGTGTCCATGGTCCCCGTGATCGAGCTTCGGGGCGGGCTGATCGCGGCCGCGCTTCTCGGGATGCCGCTCTGGGAAGGCGTCGTCTGCTGCCTCATCGGAAACATGATCCCGGTCCCTTTCATCCTGCTGTTTATCACGCCGTTCTTCAACTGGCTGAAGACAACGAAGCTGCTCCACAAATTCGCGGAAAAGATGGAGGCGCGGGCGGAAAGCAAGAAGGACCGGGTGGAAAAATACGAGTTCTGGGGGCTGGTGCTTTTTGTTGGGATCCCGCTGCCCGGGACCGGCGCCTGGACGGGCGGCATGATCGCCTCGATGCTGAATATCCCGCTGAAAAAAGCCGTGCCGGCGATCTTCCTGGGACTGCTCCTGGCAACGGTCATCATGTGTATCTTTACCTACGGCATTCCGGCGCTGATCGCCTGAGCCAGAAGAGAGAAAAACGATGGAACAACTGGAAAACTGCTATTTAATGTGTGACGTGATCACCGAAGCCGAAGTGAGCGATTCCGCCTCGCGGGATCTGCGCAGCATGCTGCGGCTCGACCTGGTGAATTACTGCATCTACCTGGCCTACGCGGACGGGGTGATGAGCCGCGGCGAGGAGCTTTTCATCCGGGAGACCTTTGACTATCCGCTGGACTGGGCTTCGCGCTCGGAGGTGATCAACCGGATCTCGCAGGAGAGCGGTTTTGCCAAAAAGATCCCGAATACACTGAAGTATTTTATTCTGGCGGATGCCGGGCGGCGCGTGAAAAACGACCCCTGGCGGCATAAAAAGACGGCGGCGCTGGTACAGCTCTACGATGATCTCGGCAAGGCGATGGCCGTGATCGACCAGACCCAGGTCACGCAGGACTCGGCCACGGCGTACGTCCGCATGATCGATAAATTCATGGAAGGCTACGGCCTGTTCCGCAATAAAAACGTTAAGGTCAGCGGGGGGAAGAGCAGTTATTCTTCGGTCAAGACCTCCGGAACGCCGGCGGCTCCGGCAGCGGCCGGAAGCACCGCGGCCGCTTCGGAAAAAGAAGAGGCAAAAGCGGCAAATCCCGTGAAGCAGGATGAGCTCACGGCCGAGCGGATCGACGCCATCATGGCGGAGCTCAACGCGCTGGTCGGGTTAAAGACGGTCAAAGAAGAGATCTACCGTCTGGTGGACCTGCTGCGCGTGCAGCAGATGCGCAAGGAAAAGGGCCTCGCCAACCGCGGGACCTCGCGTCACATGGTATTCTACGGCAACCCCGGCACCGGCAAGACGACGGTGGCCCGCCTGCTCGCGGATATCTACCGGGAGCTCGGATTGCTGCCGACCGGGCAGCTCGTGGAAGTGGACCGCGCGGGCCTTGTCGGCGGGTATGTGGGCCAGACCGCGATCAAGACCAGCGAGGTGATCGAGCAGGCCGTCGGCGGCGTGCTGTTTATCGACGAAGCCTACACGCTGACCGCGAACAAGGGCCAGAACGATTTCGGGCAGGAAGCCGTGGATACGATCCTCAAGGCCATGGAAGACTACCGGGATGAGATGGTCGTGATCGTGGCCGGATACACGGACCTGATGAAGGAATTCCTGCATACGAACCCGGGCCTGATGTCCCGCTTCAACTATTTTATCGAGTTCCCGGATTATACCCCGAAGGAACTGGTCGAGATCCTGGAGCTTCAGTGCAAAAAGAACGAATATACGCTGTCCAAAGGCGCCAGAAAAAAGGCGACCGCGCTGTTTAAGGAACGCTGCGAGAACAAGCCGGAGAACTTTGCCAACGCCCGGGAAGTGCGGAATTTCATGGAAAACGCCATGCTGAACCATGCTTCCCGCGTGACGAAGCTGCCGGCGGAGCAAAGGACCCGGGAGGTTTTGAGCACGCTGGAGGCAGAGGACCTGGGATCGCTATGAAAGTACTGATCATCGGAGGCGGCGCGGCCGGCATGATGGCCGCCGTCACGGCGGCGCAGGCCGGGGCCGAGGTTACGATCGCGGAGAAAAACGACCGCCCCGGGAAAAAGCTTTTCATCACCGGAAAAGGCCGCTGCAACCTGACGAACGCCTGCGAAAAGCAGGAGTTTTTTGAGCATATCCTCCGCAATCCTCGCTTTTTATATTCTTCCTTCGGAAAATGGAACAACTGGGACATGATGGCTTTCGTGGAGGAAGCCGGGACCCCTTTGAAAACGGAGCGGGGAAACCGTGTTTTCCCGCAGTCCGATAAATCCTCCGATGTGATCCGGGCCCTGACAAAGACGCTGGAGCAATATCCGGTAAACTGGCTTTTCGGCGCGGCCGCCGAGTCGCTCCGGATCGAGGGCGGCGCAGTGACCGGCGCGGTGATCCGCCAGGGCGGAAAGGTTAGAACCGTTCCGGCTGACGCCGTGATCGTAGCTGCCGGCGGCAGGTCCTATCCCGCCACGGGCTCGACCGGGGACGGGTACGCGCTGGCGAAACAGGCCGGGCACACGATCGTTCCCGTCATGCCCTCGCTGGTTCCGCTTAATGCGGCGTTCGG
The DNA here is from genome assembly GCA_017394885.1 of Lachnospiraceae bacterium. GTDB lineage: Bacteria > Bacillota > Clostridia > Lachnospirales > Lachnospiraceae > UBA6987. Next base: position 139,222 of record JAFPWO010000023.1, read on the forward strand.
GGAGAAGATCGCCGCGTGCTTTCATCCGGCGGATCTGATGGGCCTTACCCTCAAAAATGTGACGCTTCGCTGCTTTGACGGGGAGCGGCTCCTGGCGGAAGAATTCGGGGAACTGCTGTTTACGCACTTTGGCCTGAGCGGGCCGGCGGTACTTTCGGCCTCCTGTCTTCTGGGAGAGGTCCTGTATCAGGAAAGGCGTCCCGTCCGGCTGGAGATCGACTTAAAACCCGCCCTGAGCCTTGCGCAGATGGAAGAGCGCTTCGTAAGAGAAGCGCCTGCGGCCGGGGCGAAACAGCTTTCAAACACCCTGGGCGGCTGGCTGCCCCGGGCACTCATCCCGCCGGTCCTGGCCCTGGCAGGATTGCCGAAAGAAAAAAAGACCGCAGAGCTTACCCGGGCGGAGCGGACCAGGCTCTTGGAAAGCATGAAGGCGTTCCCGATGACGGCCCTTTCCTTCCGCGGCTTTGAGGAAGCGATCGTGACCCGGGGCGGCGTGAATGTCAAGGAGATCGATCCGGCAACCATGGCCTCCCGATGCTGTAAGGGGCTCTTCCTGGCGGGAGAGATCCTGGACGTGGACGGCTACACCGGCGGATTCAATCTGCAGATAGCCTGGTCGACCGGCGCGGCAGCCGGGCGGGCAGCGGCAAAGGAGACAACGATGAAAAAGACGGAGAGAAGCAACCGCAATATCGCGATCGACGGGCCGGCCGGCTCGGGGAAGAGCACGATCGCCAAGAATATCGCGAAGGAGACCGGCCTGATCTATGTGGATACCGGGGCGATGTACCGCGCGATGGCGATCCATTTCCTGCGGAAAGGCTTGCAGGCGGACGACGAAGCCGGGATCGCGGCGGCCTGCGAAAGCGCAGACGTCACCATAGCCTATGAAAACGGCGCGCAGCAGGTGACCCTCTGCGGGGAGAACGTCACGCCGCATCTGCGGGAGGAAGCGGTCGGAAATATGGCCTCCGCCTCCTCGGTGTACGCGCCGGTCCGCAATAAAATGACCGCGCTGCAGCAGAAACTCGCCCGGGAAAAGGACGTGGTCATGGACGGTCGCGATATCGGGACCGTGGTGCTGCCGGACGCCTATCTTAAAATATTCATGACGGCCTCCGTGGAGGTCCGCGCCGAGCGCCGTTACAAGGAATTGCTCGAGAAGGGGCAGGAAGCCGATTATGAGACCATCCGGGCCGAGATCGTCGAACGCGACTGGCGGGATTCGCACCGCGAGATCGCGCCGCTTAAGCAGGCGGAGGATGCCGTGCTGCTGGACACCTCCGATCTGAGCATCGAAGAAGTGACGCAGAAGGTTCTGGAATTGTACCGGAAAAAAGGATAAGCCATGGAAGTTATCACAGCGGAGCACGCGGGCTTCTGCTTCGGCGTGGAGCGGGCCGTCAATATCGTGTATCAGCTGATCGAAGCGGGGGAAACGCCGCTCTATACTTATGGGCCGATCATCCACAACGAGACCGTGGTGGAGGAACTGGAGGCGAAAGGCGTCCGGATCCTGGCGGATGAGGCGGCGCTGGAAACGGCCGAGCCCGGGACAGTCGTCATCCGTTCCCACGGCGTAAGCCGCGCCGTCCAGCAAAAGATGGAAGTCCTCGGCTTCCGCGTTGAGGATGCGACCTGCCCGTTCGTGAAAAAGATCCATCATCTGGTCGAGCAGGCGGAGGCGGAAGGGCACGAGGTCCTGATCACCGGAGATCCGGATCATCCGGAAGTGCAGGCGATCTGCGGCTGGTGCCGGAAAAAACCGACGGTGATCCGTGAAGCGGCGGATATTTCTGAAATCTCAACATACGATTCGCCTTTTGTCGTGAGTCAAACGACATTTCAACAAAAAAAGTTTAAAGAAATAGTTGAAAAACTTAACCGAAATGGGTACAATGCTATTGTTGTGAATACTATTTGCAATGCCACACAGACAAGACAAAAGGAGGCAGAGGCATTAGCCTCCTCTGTTGACGCGATGATCGTTATCGGAGGCAGCCAAAGCTCCAACACAAAAAAGCTTTATGAAATCTGTAAGGCGCATTGTGGGAAGACCTACTACATCCGGACACTCGTTGATTTAAGGCATCAAGGCTTTCAGCCGGTACGTTGCGTGGGCATCACAGCAGGGGCCAGTACCCCAAAGAAAATTATTGAGGAGGTTCAAGCTTATGTCAGAAATGAGTTTTGAACAAATGCTGCAGGAAGAGGCCATCAACCAGGTACATACCGGTGCGACCATCACGGGGACCGTCGATGATGTCAAAGACAATGAGATCCTGTTAAGTATCGGCTACAAGACGGATGGCGTGATTCCGAAGTCGGAGTTTACGACAGATCCGGCTTTAAACTTAAAGGAAGCGGTCAAAAAGGGAGACTCGCTCCGCGTTAAAGTCCTGAACATGAACGACGGGGACAACCGCGTCCTGTGCTCCTACCGCCGCCTGGCGCAGGAGAGAACCTACGAGAAGCTGCAGGAAGCCTGCGAAAACGGCACCGTTATGAAGGGGACCGTTTCCCAGGTCACGACCGGCGGCTTAAGCGTGATGGTGGACGGCGTCCGCATCTTTATCCCGGCCAGCCTGGTTTCCAGCAGCTTCGAGAGAGATCTTACGAAGTATGACGGGAAAGAGATCGAATTCGTGATCACCGAATGCGTGCCGCGCAAGCGCCGCGTGATCGGCGACCGCAAGCAGGTCGTGACCGCGCAGAAGGAAGCGGCCGAGAAGGCGCTCTTCGAGCGGATCCAGGAAGGCATGATCGTGACCGGCACCGTCAAGAATCTGACCGATTTCGGCGTGTTCATCGATCTGGGCGGCGCGGACGGACTGCTGCACATTTCCGAGATGAGCTGGGGCCGGATCGAGAGCCCGAAGAAGCTGTTCAAGGTCGGCCAGGAAGTCGAAGCCTTCATCAAGAACATCAAGGGCAACAAGATCGCGCTGTCCATGAAGTTCCCGGATCAGAACCCGTGGCTGAACGCGGATGAAAAATACGCCATCGGCAACGTGGTCAAGGGCAAAGTGGCCAGAATGATCGATTTCGGCGCTTTCGTAGAGCTGGCGCCCGGCGTGGACGCGCTGCTGCATGTGTCCCAGATCTCCAAGGATCACGTGGAGAAGCCTTCGGACGTCCTGAGCATCGGCCAGGAAATCGAAGCGAAGGTCGTGGAATACAACAGCGACAGCCGCCGCATCAGCATCTCCATCAAAGCGCTGGAGATGGACCGCGAGACTTCGGAAGACGCCGCCAAGGTGGAGATCCCTACCGAGGTTGCCGAAGCGCTGAAGGAAGAAGCGCCGGAAACGCCGGAAGTTCCGGAGACCCCGGAAGTGCCGGAAGCGCCGGAGATCCCCGAAGCTGCCGAAGCAGCGGAAGCTCCCGAAGCCGAATAAAACAGACAGGGCATAGTCCCATAGCAGCGATGCCTGGCATCGCGAAAAAAGAGGGCGGCGATGCAGTGCATCGCCGCCGCGCTATATCCGGAATCCGACAGCGGCAATGCGGCGCATTGCCGCTGTTTTGCGGCGGGAAAAGCAGAATATTGTTGCATTTTTCCGCCTGATGCGCTACACTATATCCGATTATGACCTTGGAGGTCTTACTCATGCATGCAAGAAAGTTTATTTGTGCGCTGATGCTCCTGAGCCTGCTCCTTTGCCTGGCTGCCTGCGGGAAGCAGCCGTCCACAACAGAGGGCAGCAATACGGATTCGACGGTCCAGCCGTCCGCGCCGCAGACGTCCCGTTCTTCGAGCGAAGAACACTCCTCCGAAACAGAGGAGTCTACGGAAGATCCGCTCTCGGACTATCCGTTTGAGCCGACCGTGACGGGGATCTATCTGACCCGCGAAGGCAAGATTCAAAGCGCGGAAGTCTCCAGCTTTGACGACCCGCATTATGATAAGAAGACCCTGCTTGATTTTATCGCGGACGTCGTGGGAGAGTATAACGCGGCCAAGGGCATCGAGGCGGTCAGCATCGTCTCGCTGGAGGTGGCCGACAAGAAGGCGACCCTGGTCCTGAGCTATGACGAGATCAGCCATTTTATGGAGTTCCAGGGCAGTGATTTCAACGTGTCGCTGATCAAGGTCGTTACCACAGAGGAAGCGGCCCGGGATTATACGCTCACCAACCTGATGAAGCCGGACGGAACCAAGGTCAGCGCCTTTAACGCCTTAAAGGATGAGCAGCAGAAAGTCCTGATCATCAAAGGCGATACCAGTGTGACCGTGAACGGGGACATCACGGCGCTCTCGAAAAGCTTTACCGTGACCGGGCCCAACAGCGCGCGGGTCAGCACGGAAACCGAGTGTTTTATCTTTTTCAAATAAAGGGACACGCCTTAGGGCACTGCCTCGGAGACGGGCGGGAGTGGTGCACCACTCCCGTCTTTTCACCCGGAAGAAACGGAAGGAGACGATAACAGATGGAAAAAACAATGGATAAGATCGTAGCGCTTTGCAAATCCCGCGGGTTTATTTTCCCCGGCTCGGAAATCTACGGCGGCCTGGCCAATACCTGGGATTACGGCCCGCTGGGCGTGGAGCTGAAGAATAATATCAAAAAAGCCTGGTGGCAGAAATTCGTGCAGGAAAATCCCTACAATGTGGGACTGGACGCCGCCATTTTGATGAACCCGCAGACCTGGGAAGCCAGCGGCCATCTGGCGGGCTTTTCGGATCCGCTGATGGATTGCCGGGAGTGCCACGAACGTTTCCGTGCGGACAAGCTGATCGAAGAGTGGTGCGCGGAGAACGGCTTTGAACTTCCGAAGCCGATCGACGCCTTCTCCCAGGAGGAGATGAAGGCCTTCGTGGAAGAGCACGCGATCCCCTGCCCGACCTGCGGCAAACATAATTTTACCGATATCCGTCAGTTCAACCTGATGTTCAAGACCTTCCAGGGCGTCACGGAAAACAGCAAGAATACGCTGTATCTGCGCCCGGAGACCGCGCAGGGCATCTTTACGAACTTCGTGAACGTGCAGCGCACCACAAGGAAGAAGCTTCCCTTCGGCATCGGCCAGATCGGCAAGTCCTTCCGCAACGAGATCACGCCCGGCAATTTTATCTTCCGCGTGCGTGAATTCGAACAGATGGAACTGGAATTCTTCTGCAAGCCCGGCACCGATCTGGAATGGTTCGACTACTGGCGCTCCTTCTGCAAAAACTGGCTGCTTTCGATCGGCCTGAAGGAAGAAGATATCCGCCTGCGCGACCACGCGCAGGAAGAACTGGTCTTTTATTCCAAGGCGACCACCGATTTCGAGTATCTCTTCCCCTTCGGCTGGGGCGAGCTGTGGGGCGTGGCGGACCGTACCGATTACGATCTGACCCAGCACCAGAACACCTCCGGGCAGGATCTGACCTATTTCGATCCGGAGACGAACGAGCGCTACATTCCGTACGTGATAGAACCGTCCCTGGGCGTGGAGCGCAGCGTCCTGGCCGTGCTCTGCGGCGCGTACGACGAAGAAGTGCTGGATGAAGCGAAGGGCGACGTCCGCACCGTGCTGCACTTTAACCCGGCCATCGCGCCTGTCAAGATCGCGGTGCTGCCGCTCTCCAAGAAGCTGAGCGAGCCGGCTGAGAAGATCTACAGCGAGCTGTGTCGCTATTATACCTGCGACTTCGACGTGACCGGCAATATCGGCAAGCGTTACCGCCGCGAGGATGAGATCGGCACGCCGTACTGCATCACCTATGACTTTGACTCGGAAGAGGACGGCGCGGTCACGATCCGCGAGCGCGATACGATGGGCCAGGTCCGCGTACCGATCGCGGAACTGAAGAACTGGTTTGAGGACAAGTTCCGTCTGTAATTACCAAAGCCTTTCGGAATACGGAGGAAAGGAGGGAGTATGAAACGCAGATTGACGGTCTTTTTCCTGCTTTTGGCACTTGCGGCAGGCTGTATCTGCCCGCCGGCGGCGCACGCGTCGGGCTATGAAGACGCCAGCCGTCAGGCGGAGGAAGAAGAGCAGGGACAAAAACAGGCCGAAGAGCAGCAGGGCGAACTGCAGCGCTTAAGCGAGGAGCTGCAGGCCGAGCTGGACGAAGCCAATGCCGGGATCGATTCCATTCTGGAAGAACTGCTGGACCTGGACGGGCAGCTTGCCGCCGTCCGCCTCGAGCAGCAGCATTTTCAGGAAGAGAAGGAAAAGAAGGAAGAAGAACTGGAACACGAGCGCGAGAGCATGGCGCTGCGCATCCAGTACATGTATGAGCAGCAGTATACTTCCTTCTGGGAGATCCTTTCCGGGGCCAAATCGCTGGGCGAGATCTTAAACAGCGCGGAGTACATCAGTTCCATTACCGCCTATGACAAGAAGATGATGGAGCAGTATGAGGCGGATCTGGCGGCGATCGAGGATTCGATCGCCCAGGTGAACGCCCGGGAAGAACAGCTCCGCTCCCTGCGCTATGAAACGGAACAGAAACAGGCGGACTGTGCGGATAAGGCCGCGAAGATCATCACCCGCATTGACGAATACAATCGAAAAATAGAAGCCTACGGCGCGGAAGCCGCGGAATACGCAGCGGCCGCAGCGGAGAGCCGGGCCCAGATGGAGCGGCTGGAAGAAGCGGCCCGCCAGGCGGCAGAGGCTGCGGAAAAGCAGCGTCTTGCCGAAGAAGCGGCCCGCAGGGAAGCGGAAGAAAAAGCTGCCGCGGAAAGAGCGGCGGAAGAAAGCCGCCGTGCGGAGGAAGCGTCCCGCGAAGCGCAGGAAACGACCGCGCCGGCAACGGAAGCGCCGACAACGGCGCCGGCCCCGCCTCCGGAAATGGAAACCGCGGTGCCGACGGCCGCCCCGACCGAAGCCCCGACGCAGGCTCCTACCGAGGCACCGACTGAGGCTCCGACCGAAGCACCGACCGAACCGTCTGTGGAAACAACGACACAGACACCGGGCCCGCCGCCGACGGAAGCATCCACGGAAGAACCGGCCCCGCCGCCGACCGAACCGGAAGCGACGCAGGCGCCCACCGAGACGCTGCCCGAAACCCCGCCGGAAGAGACGGCTCCGGAAGAAACGACTCCCGAGGAAACGGACCCGCCGGTCACGGAGCCCGAGCCGACCACGGAAGCGACCAAACCCTGGAATGAGGGCTACAACGATGCCCGCGGCGTCGGGTCCCTGCAGATCGATCCGTACGCGGTCACCCCGAACGGCTATACCAACCTGGAGGTCCTGGCTGCCATCATCGACCTGGAATGCGGCGGGCAGCCCTATGAGGGCCGGATCGGCGTCGGCAACGTAATCTTTAACCGGATCCTGGATCCGCGCTTCCAGACGACCATCTACGATGTTGTCTACGCGCCGTGGCAGTTTACGCCGGCCTATACCGGAAACCTGAACATCATGCTGGCCCGCGGCAACATCCGGCAAAGCAGCTTCGATACGGCGATGGACTGCATCAACGGCGTGCGCACGATCGAAGAAAAATGGCTGTATTTCAGCGCCTTAAGCCAGTGGGATAACGTCCAGAAATGGATGACCATCCACGAGTATATGCAGATAGAGGGCCATATTTTCTACTACTGAGGCCTGCGATCCGAGGAGTTTTTATGAAGATTTACAATACACTGTCACGTCAGAAAGAAGAGTTTACGACCCTGGAGCCGGGCCGGGTACGCATGTATGTCTGCGGCCCGACCGTCTATAACCTGATCCACGTAGGCAATGCCCGCCCGATGATCTTCTTCGACACCGTGCGCCGTTATCTGGAATATAAAGGCTACGACGTCAACTATGTTTCCAACTTTACGGACGTGGACGATAAGATCATCCGCCGCGCGCTGGAGGAGGGCGTGGACAGCGCCGTGATCTCCGAGCGCTATATCGAAGAATGCAAAAAGGACATGGCCGGCATGGACGTGCGCCCCGCGACGACGAACCCCAAGGCGACCGAAGAGATCGGCGGTATGATCGAAATGATCCAGGCCCTGATCGAGAAAGGCTTCGCCTATGAGGTGAACGGCACGGTCTACTACCGCGTACGGAACTTTAAGCGCTACGGCATGCTCTCGGGCAAGAACCTGGAAGACCTGGTGAGCGGGAACCGGACGCTCCTGGTGACCGGCGAGGACGAAAAGGAATACCCGATGGATTTCGTGCTCTGGAAGCCGAAAAAGGAAGGCGAGCCCTACTGGGAATCCCCCTGGGGCCAGGGCCGTCCGGGCTGGCACATCGAGTGCTCGGTCATGTCGAAAAAGTACCTGGGCGAGCAGATCGACATCCATGGCGGCGGCGAGGACCTGATCTTCCCGCATCACGAGAATGAGATCGCGCAGAGCGAGGCCGTGAGCGGCAAGCCCTTCTCCCGCTACTGGATGCACAACGGCTTCCTGAATATCAATAACCAGAAGATGTCCAAGTCCCTGAACAATTTCGTGCTGGTGCGGGACATCGCGAAGAAATATGATCTGGGCGTGCTGCGCTTCTTCATGCTGAGCGCGCACTACCGCAATCCTTTAAACTTCAGTGAGGAGCTTATGGCTTCCGCGAAGAACGGGCTGGACCGCATCGAGACGGCGCTGGCGCGCCTGCGCGACGAGGCTGAAAAGTGCCCGGAGGAAGGCGCCGCCGAGCCGGTTCTGGAAGCGGCGGCAAAGTTCCGCGCGGATTTCGAAGCCGCGATGGACGACGACTTCAATACCGCGGACGCGATCTCCGTGCTCTTCGAACTGGTGAAGTTTGCAAACATGCAGGAGCCGGGTGAGACGCCCCGCGCAGCCTGGGATGAACTGAGAAAGACCGCGTTGGATATCGCGCAGGTGCTCGGCGTCAAAGAGCCCGCGCAGGAACTGCTGGATAAGGACATTGAAACCCTGATCGAAGAACGGCAGGCGGCCCGCAAGGCAAAAAACTACGCCCGAGCGGACGAGATCCGGAACAGCCTGGCGGCGCAGGGCATTCTGCTGGAGGATACCCGGGAAGGCGTAAAATGGAAGAGAGCGTAAGAGAGACCTTCGCGCTTTCCCAGAAGGACCTGCGGCAGCAGCCTTCCCTGAATCTGGCGTATCTGGGGGACGCCGTGCATGAACTGATCGTCAGGACCGTCCTGCTGGAACGCAGCGCGGGCCGGGTGGATCAGCTCAACAAGGCAGCGCTCCCCTATGTTTCTGCGGTCGGGCAGGCAAAAATGACCGAGGCCGTTCTCCCTCTTCTGGGGGAAGAGGAGAGTGCGGTCTATCGGCGCGGCCGCAACGCGCACACCGAAAGCAAGGCGAAGAATGCGAGCCTTCAGGAATATCATAAAGCGACCGGACTGGAAGCGCTGTGGGGGTATCTGTACCTGCAGGGCCGGTCGGATCGCGTCCTGGAACTGATGAAAGCGGGGATGGACTATGTCGACGGAAATGCTCATTGAAGGCCGCAACGCGGTTCTCGAGGCGCTTCGCTCCGGCCGGAGTCTGGATAAGATCTGTTTTCAGAAAGGCCTGAAAGACAGCGGGTTTGCCGCGATCCTGAAGGAGGCGGAGAAAGCCTCCGTGGAAGTGCGCTATCTGCCGAAGGAACGGCTGGATGAAATGTCCGAGACCGGAAAACATCAGGGCGTCATCGCGAAAAGCGCGGCCTATGATTACAGTACGGTGGACGAGATGCTGGCCCGGGCCGGGGAAAAAGGAGAAGCCCCCTTCCTGATCCTGCTGGACGGGATCGAGGATCCGCACAATCTGGGGGCGATCATCCGCACGGCCAATCTCTGCGGCGCCCATGGGGTGATCATTCCCAAAAACCGGGCGGTGGGCCTGACCGGGACGGTGGCCCGCACGTCTGCCGGCGCCATCAATTATACGCCGGTCGCCAAAGTGACCAATCTTTCCCAGACCATGAAGCAGCTGAAGGAAAAGGGTTTCTGGTTCGTCTGCGCCGATATGGACGGGGAAGTGATGTATCGGCAGAATCTGACCGGCCCGATCGGCCTGGTCATCGGCAATGAAGGAGACGGCGTCTCACGCCTTGTCCGGGAGAACTGCGATTATATCGCGCGGATCCCGATGCGGGGCGATATCGATTCGCTCAACGCCTCCGTGGCAGCCGGCGTGCTGGCCTTTGAGATCGTCCGCCAGCGCTATTATTCGTAACCGCGGCGGCAGTGATCCGCATTGCCGCATCAACAAAATCCCACGAGGAGTTTTTGAACCATGCCTGTTAATGTCAGAAGTGAGATCGGAAGCTTGAAGAAAGTCCTGCTGCAGCGTCCCGGCCGGGAACTGGAGCACTTAAGTCCGGATACCATGGGAATGCTGCTGTTTGATGACATCCCCTATCTGCACCGTGCACAGAAAGAGCATGACCGTTTTGCCGAGCTGCTGCGGGAAGAAGGCGTCGAGGTCGTCTATCTGGATCAGCTGATGGAGGAAACGCTCGGAGCCCATCCGGAACTGCGGGACCGCTTTATCCGGGAAGCCCTGGATCAGGCCGGACACACGGCGAAAGGCTATCGGGAGGACGCGTTGAAGTACCTTCTGGCGATCGAAGATACGCGGGAACTGATCCATCAGATCATGGCAGGGGTGCCGATGGAAAGCATTTTCCCGACGCCCGGAAAGCATCTGGCGGATATGGTGCGCAGCAGCACCAGCTTTGTGATCCCGCCCATGCCGAACCTGTATTTTACGCGGGATCCGTTCGCGATCATCGGGAACGGCGTCAGCATCAACCGCATGCATACCGAGACCCGGGCGCGTGAAACGCTGTTCGGAAAATATATTTTCAATTATCACCCGGACTATGCGGCTTCGGTCCCGCAGTATTATCAGCGGGACGCCTACTTCAGCATGGAAGGCGGAGATATCCTGAATTTAAGCGAGCATGTGCTGGCGGTCGGCGTGTCTGAGCGGACCCAGCCGGAAGCGATCGAGAAGCTGGCCAAGCACATTTTTGAGGACCGGGAAGCGAAGATCGATACGGTGCTGGCCTTTGCCATTCCGCGCACCCGGGCGTTCATGCATCTGGACACGGTGTTTACGCAGGTGGATGTGGATAAGTTCACGGTCCACCCGGGGATCCTTTCTAATCTGCATGTGTATGAACTGACGGGACGCGGGGAGAAGGAACTGACGGTCCGGGAGGTCAGCGGCCGGCTGGAGGATATTCTGGCAAGATATCTGGAACTGGATCACGTGACACTGATCTGCTGCGGCGGGGATGACCGTATCGCCGCCGAAAGAGAACAGTGGAACGACGGCTCGAATACGCTCTGCATCCGGCCCGGCACGGTCATCGTGTATGACCGCAATTATGTGACGAATCAGCTGCTGGAGGACTCCGGTATCCAGGTGATCTCTTTTGACGGCTCGGAGCTTTCCCGCGGGCGGGGCGGCCCCCGCTGCATGAGCATGCCGCTGGTACGGGAAGAAATCTGACCGGACATCGGTCCGACAAGGTAAGCAAAAGAAATACCGGCCTGCTGCTTCGGCAGCGGGCCGGTGTTTGCCTTATCTCGGCAGCTTTGGATCTAATCTTTCAGGCAGAATATCTTTTCAGCCATTTCCAGGGTCTGCGCAATGCTCCTGTTATCATCCCTTACGATCACAGGAAATCCCGAGTTTAAAAGCCGGGCATACCGCTCCGGTGAGTTGATCCGTTCCAGACCCCGCCGGTAATTCTCCATTGCTTTCTCCGGATCGGGTTCTTCCATGATCAGCTGATATAAAAAATGCTTTTCCTTATCCGGTCTTTCAAAGAAACGTCTCACCGAGATCTCCGGATCCGCCAGCATGACCAGAACATGGCCGGGTGCGGCAACTTCCTTCAGCGTCGCAGCGGAAATATTGGTATCGACGAAGACCGGCTTTTCCTCTTTCATCAAATCTTTCAGTATCCGGAGTTCCAGGATCTCGCATTCTTTGGCAACGCCGTCAAGCCATAGCTCATATTCTTCGGGACTCCTTCTGATGAAGTCATGCCAGTCCTTCAGATCACGGGTGTAAGACAGACAGGGGAATTCCTCTCTGTTCAGATCGGAAAAAAACCTGTCATGGTAGTTCTCCTCACAAAGGATTCCCTTATATTTTTCTGCGAGAAGCCGGATGATCGTCGATTTGCCGGCATAAGATGTTCCGATGATGAAATAGGCGTTTTTAAACTGCATTTTCTTTCTCCGATAAACGATTAGCTGTTCTGCCGTAAGACCGCTGCCGTACAAGGCTCAGACCGGCTTCAGCCCATTCTGCCGGATATCATCCAGTTCCTCCGCACGCAGGCAGCCGCTTCGGTACAGCCGAAGATATTCTTTGGAAACATCCGAATCAAAGATCAGGACGTCATCGGAATTGATCGTTACGTCGATGCCGCTGCGGTAAAGACCGGCGATCGGATGTGTCTTTAGATCTTTGACTCTTCCCAGAAGATAATTGCTGGCAGGCGTGATATTCAGCCGGATGTGATGATCGGCCAGGAAACGGACCACGGAAGGATCTTCTGCGGCGGCAATTCCGTGCTGTACCTCGTCCAGATCAAGACATTCCACCGCGCGGCGCACGTCGGCTGCGGTCCCCCACTCACCGACATGCGCTTTCAGCCGGAGTCCTTCCGATTTTGCCCGCCGGTAGATCGATTTGAAGTTTTCTACCGGCTGGGCCAGTTCATCCCCGTACAGATCGATCGAGCAGAACGCTTTGCATCCCCAGAAATGAGACAGGCACTCTTCCAGATAGGCAATGTCACAGTGCCGGGACAGGCCGATCTGAAGCCGCAGCTCGATCTCCGGCGCGATCTCCCGATGAGCTGTTTCGAATGCAGTCGCCAGCTCTTCGATGTTCCCATGGAAAAACTCGGTAAGGCCCCATACATCTTCGCCGATCTCAAGGATGGTGACCCCGTCATCCGCGGCCTGGGCAAAGGCAGCCCGTATCAGCATCCTGCGTCCTTCGGCCGTGTTGAAAGACGCCAGGTTCCGGGAGGCCCAGGCATTCATTTCATCCATGGAACGGATCGGCTTTGAAATCGGCTGGATATCCTTTCCGGTGTGTTCCAGCAAAAACCGCCGGCTTCCGCCCAGCACAAAATGATTGTGCAGATCCGCCTTGGGATATTTGCGGACAGCTTCAAGGTCTCCCTGTATCAGTGCATCTGTAAATCCCATCAAAGCTCCTTACCACTACTTTTCAAGAACCTGTCCGGATCACACTTTATGCTTTTCGAACCATTCGGTGATCTCCGAGAGGCGGCGCAGGCGGTGGGAAGGCTTTCCGCTTCGTGAAAGCTCATGATTCTCCCCGCGGAAGCAGACCATCCGGCTTTCCACGCCGTGGGCAAGAAGCGCCGTGAACATCTGATAGCCCTGATCGATGGGGCAGCGGTAGTCTTCGAAAGAATGAATAAAAAGTGTGGGAGTCTTCACCCGGTCCGCATACTTCATGGGGCTGTGCTCCCAGAGCTTTTCGGGATCATTCCAGGGATCGGAGGCGTTCTGATCACGGACGAATCCGGTGCCGATATCCGAGACGCCGTAGAAGGAGAACCAGTTGGAAATGGAGCGCTGGCTCGCGCAGGCCCGGAAGCGGTCGGTGTGCCCGATGATCCAGTTGGTCATAAAGCCGCCGTAGGAGCCGCCCGTCTCGAAGACATTGTTTTTATCCATGGCCGGCCAGGCGTCGAGCGCGGCGTCGCAGAAAGCCATGATATCTTCATAGTCCACCGTGCCGTATTTCCCGCGGATATCCATAAATGCGCCGCGCCCGTCGGACCCGGTGGGATTGCAGAAGATCACGAAATAGCCTTTCCCGGCCCAGTACTGCATTTCATGATAGAAGACCGGCCCGTAAACCGTTTTCGGACCGCCGTGAATATCCAGAATGACCGGGTATTTCTTTGAAGGATCGTAGCCGAAGGGCTTCAGCACAAAGCCGTGGACGTCGTAGCCGCCGCGGTTTACGGTAAGGCTTTCCGGCTCGGCAACGTAGAATCCGCGCAGCGCGGCGTCGTTGAAGCGGGAAAGGCGCTTGCCGTTTCCGTCATAGACTTCCTGTGCCCGCATATCCCGAAGCGCTGCCATAAGGATCTTCCCGTCCTTCACGTCAAAGCAGTCCACGGAACCGGGACGGCTATCCAGCTGTGTGATCGTTCCTTCTTCAAGCGTGAACAGATACGCGCCGTCAAAGCGTGTGGAGATGAAATAAAGCGTATCGCCGTCCATTTTTGCGCTCTGCCCGCCGCCGTAGCGGATGTCTGCTCCGACGGAGGAACCGATGCTTTCGCCGTACCGGGCATACAGCTCCAGTTTATGAGAAGCATAGTCCCACTTCCAGAAATCGGGATCGGTATTCAGTCCGTATTTTCCGTCAGAGGCAAAGATCAGCAGGAAGCTTTTGCCGGGAAGGAAAGAAAACAGCTCGAAATCCGGCCGGCATTCGGTCAGGCACTCGGTCTCTTCGGAAGGAAGCTCCATCCGGAAAAGACGGGAGGCGCCGGTCATGGGAAGAAGCGGGGCCACCGGCGAACTCATATAGAACAGCGTCTTTTTGTCGGGGCTGAGGTCGGCCTGAGAGATATTCTCATTCACTGCGCTGACGCGGCGCAGCTTTTTCTTTTTCACGTCATAGTGGAAGAGGGACGTGTAGGCGCCTTTGGTGTAGCTTTGGCCGTTCCACCACCAGGGAGCCTGCCCGATCACCTCGTAATCCTTCTCGGCCGTTTGTTTTTCCCGAAACGCCCGGTGCAGCTTTTCGTTCCCGGTATACAGCGCTTCAAAGCCCGGGAAAGTCTTTCCCAGTACATAATAATTTCCGTCCGGCAGCGGCAGAAGCTTCATGACCGGGATCGGGAAGGCAAAGGCTTCCTGCGCCTCGCCGCCGCGGAGGGAAATCGTATACCAATGGCTCGTCAAAGCGCCTTCTTCCTCCTCTTCGCGTTTCCCCGGGAAAAGAATGGTATTCTCATCCAGATACTGGAAGGCGGCCTCGTGCCCGAAGGAGGTCAGCTTTTCCCAGCCTTTTTCCCGCTGCAGATAGAGAAAGGAACGGTATTCGTCTTTCTTCTTATCGATTTCGGATACGACCATGGCTGCGCTGCCGCCCTCCGGAGAAATACGCAGCTGGGACAAAAACTTCAGATGACAGAATGTATCGATACGGATGGGTTTCATAGTATCCTCCTCTAAACGGAAACAGACTGAGAGAAGTATATCATAAAAAGCCGGAAAGTCAAAAGACAGACCCTGCCGGTACAGTTTGGGGACAGGTCCCAAGTGTCTCGCCTTCGGTGAGACGCATTGGGACCTGTCCCCAACTTTCCTAAAATCTCTGACGTTGCAGGTTGTTTTTATGCCTCGATGATGGTTCCGGCCTGGCCGGCAAGCGCTGCTACGCTCTTTTCCGGCGTGGTGATAATGCACTTCCTGCCCGGACGCCCTTCCACGAAGCGGATCGCTGCTTCGACCTTCGGCAGCATGGAGCCGGCCGCGAACTGCCCCTGCGCGATGTACTCGCGCGCCTCGGCAGGCGTCAGGCGGTCCAGTGCCTTCTGATCCGGCTTGTTGAAATTAATGTAACATTTCTCCACGGCGGTCAGCATCATGAAAATGTCCGCATCCAGATCCTGCGCCAGGCGCTCGGAGGCCAGATCTTTATCGATCACGGCCGCGGTTCCGACAAGATCCCCGTCGTGATCCCGATAAACCGGCACCCCGCCGCCGCCCACGGCGATGACGGTATGCCCTGCCTCAATCAGGTCGCGGATCGGCTTCAGCTCGATGATCTCCAGCGGAAGAGGAGAGGCTACCACGCGGCGCCAGCCCCGGCCGGCGTCTTCTTTCATCGTATAGCCTTTTTCTTCCGTCAGCTGCTTCGCTTCTTCTTCGGTAAAGAAGGCCCCGATCGGCTTGCTCGGATTTTTAAACTTCGGGTCTTCGGGATCCACGCGGACCTGCGTGACCACTGCCACCGGCGAGATCGCGATATTCTTTAAGCGTCCGGCCCGCTGCAGGCCCTGGATCATATGATAGCCCAGCATACCCTGGCTCATCGCGCCGCACACGTCGAAAGGCATGGCGGGAACGATTTGAGAGCTTGCCTCATTCTGTACCACGATGCCGCCGACCTGCGGGCCGTTGCCGTGGGTCATGACGACTTTATATCCCTGGCCGATGATATCGGCGACTTCATTGGCGGTATTGTCAATGATCCGCAGCTGCGTGGGGGCATCGGCGAGCTTGCCGCCGATGGTCAGCGCGTTTCCGCCCAATGCAATAACAACAGTTTCCATGTGCGCTCCTTATTTTTTACCACCCTAATTTTGTCATGGCCTTATCAACGGCTTCGATGACCATATCGCATTCTTCTTCGGTCGTGATAAGCGGCGGGATGAAGCGCAGCACGTTGCCGTTGGTATTGTTGATCAGGACGCTGCTGTCCTTGTAGCACAGGTCCACGACCGGCTGGCCGCTTTCCTTGTTCAGCTCAATGCCGTTGATCTGGCCGAGGCCGCGGATCTCCTTGATGGCGTCCGGATGATTCTTTTCCAGAACCGCGTGCATCTGTCCGCGGAAGTATTCACCGACGCGGGCCGCCTGCTCGATCACGCCTTCATGCAGCATGACGTCGAGGGTGGTTTCCGCCAGCGCGCAGGCCAGCGGCCCGCCCGCAAAGGTCGAACCGTGGGTGCCGGGGGTCAGGGTGTGGGCCGCTTCGCCGCGCGCGCAGACCGCCGCGATCGGAACGCCGGAACCTAACGCTTTGGCCATGGAGCAGGTATCCGGCTCCACGCCGTAGTGCTGGTGCGCAAAGAGCTTGCCGGTACGGCCGGAGCCGACCTGCACTTCGTCGAACATCAGCAGGATATCCCGCTCGTCGCAGAGCTCGCGCAGTCCCTGCAGGAATTCCTTCGAGGCAGGACGGACGCCGCCTTCGCCCTGGACCGGCTCGGTCAGGATCGCGCAGACGTATTCATCCAGCAGCATTTTGACGCTTTCCAGATTGTTGAATTCCGCATAGCGGAAGCCCGTGGGCAGCGGCTCGAAATAACGGTGGACGCCGTACTGGCCCGTCGCGGTACAGGTAGCCAGGGTGCGGCCGTGGAAGGAGTTCTTCATGGTGATGACCACGTAGCGTTCGGGATGTCCGTGATCCTTCGCATACTTGCGGGCCAGCTTGATCTGGCCTTCATTGGCCTCGGCGCCGGAGTTGGCGTACAGCACGCGCTCGAAGCAGCTGTTTTCCACCAGCATTTTGGCGACCTGGACGGCCGGCTCATTGTAGAAGTAGTTGGAGCAGTGCAGAATGGTCTCCGCGCGCTCGCGCAGGCACTGCTGGATGCGGGGATGGCAGTGGCCCAGGCCGTTGACGGCAATGCCGCCCACGAAATCCAGATATTTGTTGCCGTCTTTGTCAAAGACCCAGACGCCTTCGCCGCGCTCCATGGAGATGGGCATGCGGATGTGGTTCGGATAGAGGTACTTATCGCCGTTCTCGATGACTTCGGCGTTGGTTTTGAATTTCTCGATCATGGTATTCCTCCGTATAAATGATGGGATCCTTCGGCTTCGCCGCTGACGCAGCTTTGCTCAGGATGACAGTTTATTCTTTAATGCCGACGCTTTCGCGCGCCGTTCCGATCGTGGTCCCGAAGTCTTCTTCCCCGAAGGCTTCCAGGATGCTGTGCGGTTTCCTTCCGTCGATGATGTGCACGCTGCCGACGCCTTCTTCAATGGCCGTCACGCAGCAGTCGACCTTGGGGATCATGCCGCCGGAGATGGTACCGCATTCTTTCAGGCGCGGCACGTCCTCCACGTTGAGATAGGAGATGACGTCGTGCTTTTCCACGCTGTTGCACAGGCCTTCGATATCCGTGAGCAGCAGGAGCTTATCGGCACCGAGCGCACTGGCCAGCTTCCCCGCGGCGGTATCGCCGTTGATGTTGAAGACCAGTCCCCTGCTGTCCGTGCCGAGCGGCGCGATGACCGGGATAAATCCGGCTTCCAGGATCGCATGGATCGCGGAGGTATCCACGTAGTCGATATCGCCGACCAGGCCCAGTTCCTCGCTGCGCTGATGGCAGTGGTACATATTGCCGCTGACGCCGGAGAGCCCGACGGCCCGGCCGCCGAATTTCTGCAGGAGGCTCACCAGTTCGGTGTTTACCTGTCCGATCAGAACGGCTTCGACTACATCGATGGTCTCATCGGAGGTATAGCGCAGGCCGTTGATGAACTGGACCGGAATGTCCAGCTTTTTCAGCATGGCGTTGATGCCGGGCCCGCCGCCGTGGGAGAGCACCGGCTTCAGGCCGAGCGCCTTCAGCAGGACGATATCCTGCAGCACGGCCTCCTTCAGCTCCTCACTCACCATGGCATTGCCGCCGTATTTTATGACCACAAGCTGGCCGGCGCAGTCTCTGAGGTACGGATGCTCCGCGAGAAGCGCGTCAAGATTGTTGGGAATCGCCATTGCGGCCTCCTTATCAGGTGCGGTAATCGCCGTTGATCTTGACGTAGTCGTAAGTCAGATCGCAGCCCCAGGCTTTGGCCTGGCCATCGCCCTGATAGAAGCGCACGATAACGGTGATGTCATGCTCGGTAAGGACCTTCTTGGCCAGTTCTTCGGAGAAATTCGTGCCGAAGCCGTTCTCCATGACCTGGACTTCCCCGGCTGCGCTCTTGATAATGCAGTCGGCCCGGGTCGGATCCACGTCCGCGCCGGAGTAGCCGGCCGCCGCCATGATGCGGCCCCAGTTGGCGTCACGGCCGAAGACCGCTGCCTTAAACAGGGTCGAGCCGGCGATAGAGCGGGCAACCAGGCGGGCGTCCTTTTCGGTCGGAAGGCCGTAGGCTTCGACTTCGATCAGATGGGTCGCGCCTTCGCCGTCGGAAGCGATGCGGCGGGCCATATCGGTGCAGATCGCGTCGACCAGCTCCGCGAAAGCGGCCTTGTCTTCTTCGGTCTTGATCTCGATGCCGGAGAGGCCGTTGGCCAGCAGGAAGCAGGAGTCGTTGGTGGAGGTGTCGCCGTCCACGGTGGTCATGTTGAAGCTCTTGTCCACGGCGGCAAAGAGGATGGGCTGCAGGTCGGCGGCCGCGATCTTCGCGTCCGTGGTGATATAGACCAGCATGGTCGCCATGTTCGGGTGGATCATGCCGGAGCCCTTGGCCATCGCGCCGATCAGGACGGTCCCGCCGGAAAGCTTCAGTTCATAAGCGACTTCCTTGCGGACCAGGTCGGTGGTGCAGATCGCCCAGGCCGCATCCGTGCCCTGCTCGCGGGAGAGGGTCGGAACGATGCGGCGCACGCCTTCGATGACCTTTTCGTAAGGGAGGCGCTGGCCGATCACGCCGGTGGAGCAGACGAAGACTTCATCTTCGCCCAGGCCCAGCGCTTCCTCGGCGGCGAGCTCCACCGCCTTTGCGTCTTTAATGCCCTGCTCGCCGGTCGCGGCGTTCGCGTTGCCGCTGTTGATGACGATGGCACGGGCTTTGCCTTTCTTTAAAACTTCGCGCCCCAGGAGGACCGGCGCGGCACAGAATTTATTGGTGGTGAAGCAGGCCGCTGCGGCGCAGGGTGCTTCGGAATAGAGGACCGCAACGTCCGGCTTTTCGGTCTTGCGGCTCTTGATGGCGGCGTAGCAGGCGCCGGCTAAAAATCCGCGGGGGGTGGTGATCCCACCGCCTTCGATCTTTCTGATTTCCATGATTTCTCCTTTCTTTTCATTGCTGTCATTCTGAGCGGAGGAGGCGAAGCCTCCGGAGTCGAAGAATCCCATTAAACTGACAGGTCCCTGTCCCGGAATGGGATCCTTCGGCTCGCTGCGCTCGCTCAGGATGACATTACGGGTACATTGCCGGGAAGTAGAGCCCGGTGGTCTCCGGGATCCCCATGATCAGGTTCATGTTCTGAATCGCCTGGCCGGCGGCCCCTTTGCCGATATTGTCGATGACGGATGAAACGATCAGGCGGTGCGTGCGGGCGTCGTAGGTCGGCGTGATGGCACAGAAGTTGGTGCCGTAGACCCACTTGGTCTGCACGGGCTTGGAAGCCGGATAGACCTGCACGAAGGGTTCATCCTTGTACGTTTCGCTGTAGATCTCAAACAGCTCGTCGTTGGTGTAGTCTTTATTCAGCGTCGCGTAGGCCGTGATCTCGATCCCGCGGACCGTCGGCAGCAGGTGTGGCTGGAAATTGATATACTGCCAGGTCTCGGACTTCATCAGGTCCTTGCCGGTAAGGAAAGCGATGTTCTGCTCGATCTCCGGGGTGTGGCGGTGGCTGCCGCCGAGCGCGTACGCATTGAAATTGTTTTCGGCTTCGGTCAGAAGCTTGTTTAAGGTGGGCCGGCGGCCGGCGCCGGTAATGCCGCTCTTCGCGTCGACGATGATGGTGTTTTCCACCACGCTGCCGGCTTTTAACATCGGCATCAGTGCGAGGGTGGTCGCGGTGGGGTAGCAGCCCGGGTTCGCGATCAGGCTCTTGCCCTTCGCCTGGTCCCGCATGACTTCGGGGATGCAGTAGACGGCGTCATAGGTCATCTGCGGATTCGGATGGATCTGGCCGTACCACTTCTCCCAGACCTTCGCGTCGCGGAAGCGGATATCCGCGCCGATATCGATTACCTTCTTGCCGGCGGCCAGGATGACCTTCGCGTACTTTGCCACTTCGCCGGAAGGGACCTGGACGAAGACGACGTCGCTTTCATCCGCGACCTTCTGCAGGTTTTCGTCGGTCAGATCCATGACCTTCTGGTCATAGAAGCCGCGCAGGGCGGGATGATGCTCGGCAATGGGTATGTCTACACCGAAGGGGTCCAGAACATAAGCCAGCTCGGTATAGGGATGATGGGTCATCATGCGCAGCAGTTCGCCGCAGACGTAACCCACGGCCCCGATGCACGAATACTTGATCATAGAGAACCTCCTTATACGTTGCCGATGGTCGCGACGATCACGGCTTTGATGGTATGCATACGGTTTTCGGCTTCATCGAATACGCGGGACTGCGGGCCCAGGAAGACGTCGTCGGTCACTTCGCGGATATCGTAGCCGAGCTCTTTCTGAGTCTTCGCCATGGTCGTATCGAAATCGTGGAAGGACGGCAGGCAGTGCTCGAAAATGCAGTCCGGATTGCCGGTGGCTTCGAAAACCTCTTTGGTTACGCGGAAGGGCGTCAGCTGGGCGACGCGTTCCGGGATCTTGTCTTCTTCGCCCATGGAGGCCCAGATATCGGTGTAGAGCACGTCCGCGCCTTCGATCAGGGCGATATCCTCGCCGAATTCGACCTTTGCGCCGGTCTCTTCCCCGACCTTGCGGCAATAGGCGACCACGTCGTCCGCGGGAGCCAGTTCCTTCGGACCCCAGCCGACATAGTGGATGCCCAGCTTGCAGCAGATGTACATCAGGCAGTAGGCCACGTTGTTGCGGGTATCGCCGCAGAAGACCAGCTTGCACTTGTTTAACGGCTTCTTGGTGTTTTCCATCAGAGTCAGGATATCGGCCAGCGCCTGGGTGGGGTGATCCACGTCGGTTAAGCCGTTCCAGACCGGAATGCCGGCGTTTTTGGCCAGACCTTCCACAACCGCCTGATCGTAGCCGCGGTAT
This sequence comes from Lachnospiraceae bacterium, assembly GCA_017394885.1. Taxonomy (GTDB): domain Bacteria; phylum Bacillota; class Clostridia; order Lachnospirales; family Lachnospiraceae; genus UBA6987. Next base: position 160,757 of record JAFPWO010000023.1, read on the forward strand.
TCGATGCCGTCGTAGAAACGGCCCAGAACCTTCGCGGTGTCAGCCATACTCTCTTTCTTGCCCATCTGGGAAGATTTGGAATCCAGGAACGTAACGCCGGCGCCTTCGTCCATGGCGGCGACTTCAAACGCGCAGCGGGTGCGGGTCGAGGTCTTTTCGAACAGTAAGACGATGTTCTTGCCTTCCAGCAGCCTGGTGTGGATACCGGCACGTTTTTTGGACTTCAGATCGGAAGCCAGGTTTAACAGATAGCGGATTTCATCCGGTGTGAAATCCTTGAGGGTCAGAAAGCTGCGACCTTTCAGATTGATAGGCATAAAAAACCTCCTGCAAAATAGAATGATTTAGACTGGCGGCCCTGTGAAACGTCCGGCCGTACGGTGTTGCTGTTTTTAGTATAGTATGGAAAGACAGGGAAAACAAGAAAGAAGTATTGTAGATTGCAATAAAAATTATTTGGAATAATTATATATCCTGATAAATATATGGCCAATATTACGGATATAAAAGATTATCGCTTGAAAATTTGGGGAAAACACTTATAATAATTGATAAACAGATCGAAACAGAAATGAGGAGAAAAAAAGATGGCGTTTACCGCGGCGGATTTTTACCGGATGTTTCAGAACAATCTGCAGATCCTGGCCGGCCGGGGCGGGCTTTCCCGGAGCGTGAGGGACTGCGGCGTGCTGGACTACGAACTGATCCCGAGCCTCAAAGACCGGTATTTTCACAGCAATTTCCATGAGTCGCAGATGGTGCTGGCGACCTTCCTTTACGCGAAGGACGAGCCGTATCTGATCACGGAAGCGGTCAAATACCTGTATCAGAAGAAAACCGCCGGTCTTGTTATCCGCAACGTGTTCCACCTGCCCATCCCGCCGGCGGCGCTGCACTATGCCGACGCGCGCGATTTCCCGGTCTTTCTGCTCAATTCCCCGGAGACATCGTTCGATACCCTGACCTATCTTGTACGGCTGCAGAGCGAAAACCTGGAACGGGAAGGATATCTGCGGAATAAACTGGACGCCCTGCTGCAGAGAAAGCAGTCGGAGGAAGAAGTTCGACAGGCAGCGCTCGAGCTGAATCCTTCCCTTTCCGATCAGTATTTCTGCCTGTTCCGCGGTTTTGACGCGGCGCCGCTGCAGCTGGGAGAATATGCAGCCCGTTACCGGGAGGAAGGACTGGCAGGCTGGCGGGACTTTTTATGCGTTTTCCGACAGGGTATTCTGCTGGTCAAATCATTGGAGTACAGCAGCCGCGCGGAGCAGGAGGAAGTGATCTCCGCTTTCTTCGGGCGGGGATTCCCGGGCTCTTCCCCGCTGCACGGCGGCGTCAGCGAAGCGCACAATACCCTGCAGGAGTTTCAGCAGGCCCTGCGCGAAATGCTGTATGCGTCCCGCTATCAGGACGGGAGCGGCCTGCCGTATCACCGTTACCGGGAGCTGGGGGTTTACCGGCTGCTGTTTCCGTACTGTCAGGAAGAAGAGACCCGGCAGTTCTGCCGCCGCATATTGGATCCCATTGCGGAGTATGACGCCGAGAACAAAACCAGCCTCACGGAAACGCTGTCGGTCTATGTGCGGGCCAACGAAGATCTGGCCGCTGCGGCCAGACAGCTCGCCCAGCACGAGCAGACGATCCGTTACCGCCTGAACCGGATCTACGAGATCAGCGGCCTCGATAAAAAATCCCTCGCAGATACGGAGGAATTATCGTTAGCCATGAAACTGGAACTGGCCCGGCAGATGCTGCAGTAGCGGCGGTACCCGCATCGCCACGTTTAAGATCTGATTCTAAATTCTATGTTTACCGATTAAAGGAGTCGTGTATGATGAGTACAGAAAAAAGGAACGGTTATTTTGCCGCCTGCCTGGCACTTGTTTTGCTGACAGCTTTTACGGTGTCGTGCGGGCAAAATGAAAAGCCGGCAGAAACCTCTTCCTCTGAACAGGAAATCGTAAGTATACCGGTTGAAAACATCCTGGTTGAAGACCTTTCGATCGATCAGGAGAAGGGACTTAAGATACTCAATCTGGGGGAAAAGGAAATAACGGATTGGCTTACCGATACCGATACGGCGGCAGCCGCCTTTGAGCAATACGGTTTTCCGAAAGAGGCGGCGGCCGCTTATACTGCCGAATGGTTTCGGGATTCCTGCCTGGCTATGGTGATCCTCTCTTCCAATCCCAGCTATGAATTTAACGTCCTGTCGGCGGAAAATCGAGATAAAGAGCTTTGTCTGACAGTGAGAGAAGATATACCGCAGGCCTGTTTTGACATTGCCTGTTTCAAAGGTATTTTAATTGAGCTCCCGAAAGAGGCGGCCAACCCGGACATCAGGATAACGGTGGAAAGAGACATCCAATATTCTTTTAATCCCAGGTAGTGGTTATAACCTGTCCAAAAGCCGGATCAGTTCATCCACTTCTTCCTGCGTGGTAGCCCAGCTCGTGGCAAAGCGAAGGATTGTATGGGTGTTGTCCGTGCGGCCCCAGTAACCGTTTTCCGTAATCGCGTCAAAGCGGGGGACTTCGATATCCTCCACCACACAGAACACCTGATTGGTAGGCGTCTCGAACCAGAGCGGGACGCCTTTTTCTTTGAGCGCCGCCTGGATCCGCAGCGCCTGCCGGACGGCCTCTTTCCCAAGCTTTTCGTAGAGCCCGTCCGTAAAGAGCGCGTCGAACTGTACGCCTAAAAGCCAGCCCTTGGCGAGCAGCGCGCCGTGCTGCTTGATGATAGTGAAGAAGTGAGGAAGCCGCGCCGGGTCCGGGACCACGACCGCTTCGCCGAAGAGCGCGCCGCACTTGGTCCCGCCGATATAAAACACATCGCAGAGCCGCGCCATATCCGGAAGAGAGACGGTATTTTCCGGGCTGCCGAGACCGTAGGCGAGCCGCGCTCCGTCCGCGTATAGGGCGATATTCCGCGCGCGGCAAAGCTGGCTGATGGCCGTCAGCTCCTCCAGCGAATACAGCGTCCCGTACTCGGTCGGCTGGGAAATATAGACCATGCCCGGCATGACCGTGTGTTCGCGGGTCTCATCGAGGTCGTAGCGGGTCAGGACCGCTTCGATCGCGGCCGCGGTCAGCTTGCCGTTTTCCGCAGGAACAGCCAGCACTTTGTGGCCGCCGAATTCGATCGCGCCGGCTTCGTGGCAGGCGATATGCCCGCTCTCCGCCGCGATCACGCCCTGGTAGGAGTGCAGCAGCGCGTCGATGACTGTCGCGTTCGTCTGCGTACCGCCGATCAGAAAATGCACGTCCGCGCCGGGCGCTTCGCAGGCCGCGCGGATTTTTTCTTTTGCGGCCGCGCAGATCGGGTCCAGCCCGTAGCCGCCAATCTTTTGAAAATTGATCTCCTGAAGCTTTGCCAGGATCGAAGGGTGCGCCCCTTCCATATAGTCGCTGCAGAAAGCCGGTTTTGCCATAATCACACCTCATTCGTAAGACTGGAATCGTAACCATAAAAGATTATAAGGAAAAAGCGGACGGAATTCAAGCGCTTCGGTTGCACCGCGCAAAGCCGGGAAGATTCCCTGGTTCAAAAGACTTTCTTTTTATAAGTCAATGGCTTTTTCTTCTTCAGATATCTTATTGAAAGCGGAAAAATGTAGTGATATAGTAATTTGTGGCAAAAATGTATTTATTCTGCAAGGATGACAGAATAGTAAACCAAGGAGGGAAAAATGAAGAAAATCATTACTCTGATCCTGGCGCTGGCCATGGTACTGTCCCTGACGGCCTGCGGCGGCGCGAACACCACCACCACGAAGGAAGCTGAGACCGGCAAGAACTACAAAGTTGCCATGATCACCGACTACGGCGATATCACGGACCAGTCCTTCAACCAGACCACGTATGAAGCCTGCAAGGCTTTCTGCGACAAGAACAAGATCGATTTCACCTACTACAAGCCCGCTGCAGACTCCACGGCTGACCGTGTCGGTATGGTGGAAAAGGCTGTTGATGACGGCTACAACGTCATTGTCATGCCCGGCTTTGCTTTCGCCGGCACCATCGTAGAAGCGGCAAAGAAGTATAAGGATGTCAAGTTCGTGGCCCTGGACGTAGCCCTGGGTGATCTGCTGGAACAGGGTGTCAAGGCTGCCGGCAAGGAATATGACTACGATCCGGACAATTGGAAACTGGAAGACTACGTTGACATGAGCAATGTCTACTGCGCAGTCTATCAGGAAGAACTCTGCGGCTACATGGTCGGTTACGCGGCTGTCAAGCTCGGCTACACCAAGCTCGGCTTCCTGGGCGGCATGGCGGTTCCCGCGGTTATCCGTTACGGCTTCGGCTTTGTGCAGGGCGCGGATGCGGCTGCCAAGGAGACCGGTGCGGATGTTACTCTGAACTATGTGTACGGCGGCCAGTTCTTCGGCGATGCCGATATCAAGGCCAAGATGGATACCTGGTATGCCGGCGGCACGGAAGTCGTCTTTGCCTGCGGCGGCGGCATTTATACCTCTGCGGTCGACGCTGCGAAGAGCGTGAACGGCAAGGTCATCGGCGTTGACGTAGACCAGGCCGGCGTTATCAAGGCTTACTCCGGTGTGGACGGCATGGTCGTTACCTCCGCCATGAAGGGCCTGTACCCGACCACCTACAACGCACTGGACGACATCATCAACAATGATAAGTGGTCCGACTATGCCGGCAAGATCGCTACGCTGGGCCTGATCTCCGGAACCGATCCCGAAGCCAACTATGTGCAGATCCCCATGGGCGACGGCACGCAGTGGGCGGACGGCAAGTTCACCAAGGATGATTACAAGACCCTGGTAGAGAACATGTTCTCCGGCAAGGTAAAGGTTTCCAACGACACCTCCAAGATGCCGGAAACCACCATCAAGGTTGACGATCAGGGACAGATCAAATAATCTGGACGATCGCAGAAAGAGCGGCCTTCGGGCCGCTTTTTTTTGTTCGGTATATGGTTAATTATAATTACTTTATTTAGGGTAAATAATGCCTTTCTTAATTGTGTAAGACAGCCTTTTGACTTATAATACAAATGGCGCTTTGCCGGATACAAACAAAAATAAACGAAAATGTTTATTATATACCTATAATTACATAAAGAAAGGTAACGAGATGGGAAAAGCAAAACACAGATGGTTATCTTTTCTTCTGTGCGCGGCCATGATCATGTCCACGCTGTCTGTCCCTGCTCATGCAGCAGATCGCGGGACAGCTTCGAATGACGTGGTCAAAGAGCAGCCGACAGAAGACAGCACTCCTGTGGACAGCGGCGAAGAAAAAATCGTCGACGTGTCCAAGGAGCAAGTACCGGGGAAGACGGATTCTGAAACAAAAGAGGATCCGGAAGAACCCGCTCCGCAGGAGACCCGTGAGGATCCGACGGAGCCGGCGGAAGATCCAACCGAGCCTGCAACAGATCCTGCCGAGGAGCCGGCCACAGAGCCGAGCGAAGATCCGACAGAAGATCCTACGCAGCCGGTAGAAGATCCGACTGAACCGACAGAAGAACCGACAGAGCCGGAGAAGGAAACCGAACCGGCAGTCGAGCCGACGGAAGAACCGACAGAGCCGGAAAAAGAAACCGAACCGGCAGTCGAACCGACGGAAGAGCCGACGGAACAGGAGAGGGAAACCGAACCGGTCGTCGAACCGACAGAAGAACCGACAGAGCCGGAGAAGGAAACCGAACCGGCAGTCGAGCCGACGGAAGAACCGACGGAACCGGAGAAGGAGACTGAACCGGTCGTCGAACCGACGGAAGAACCGACAGAGCCGGAGAAGGAAACGGAACCGGTCGTCGAGTCGACGGAAGAACCGACAGAACCGGAGAAGGAGACTGAACCGGTCGTCGAACCGACGGAAGAGCCGACAGAACCGGAGAAGGAGACTGAACCGGTCGTCGAACCGACGGAAGAGCCGACGGAACCGGAGAAGGAAACCAAGCCGGTCGAAGAGCCGATCGAGACCAAGAAGCAGACTCTTCCTTCCAAAGGCGGCGTCGTTACCATCAAGGGCGTTCTGCCGGTGGGCGGTAGCGTGGTTGCCGTGAATCAGAAGACGACCGACCCGCAGCGCATCAGAGGCGGAAAGTCAGCCTCCACCCAGGGAACAAAGAGCGGCAGCACTTCGGACGCCGGGAAAGACCTGGTCTCTTACGATATTACGATCTACGATGAAAATGGCGAACGCTGGCAGCCTGAGGCGCCGGTGCGTGTTACGATTGCCGACGAAAGCTTCAAGAACGTGAGCCGGGTCAGCGTCTATCATCTGGGCGAAAACGGCCGTGAGCTGGTCGCGAAGGATATCAAGCCGGTTGACGGCAAGGTCACCTTCATGGCGGAGCACTTCTCCATTTACGTTATCACGGAAGGCGAGCCGAAGATCGTTACCGTTAGTTTCTATGATGAAAACGGTGACGTGGTCAGCACCCAGTACATCAAGAAAGTCGATAATGCTGTTCAGGATTGCTACAACCCTCAGTGGGAACTGGAATACGGTACTGAATTCTATGGTTGGTCGGCCACGCAAGGAGCAACTTCCGGTGATAATATCGTGGCTGTGAACGCTGCCATCGAAGCAAACTGGGATTCCTATTCTGCGGATACTCCGCTTAGTTTCTATGCGGTTGTCAATAAAGTCTACGTTGTTACCTTCAACAGATATAACGACCAAGGTGTTCTTACAGTTCTTGATACTGTTAAGGTTCCTGTTGATGCAGCAAATAAGACCATAACGATTCCCGGAGACCTTGGTACGCAGTTGGGTGAGGAGTTCCAGGGATGGCTTGCCCAGGATGGAACTTTATATGCACAAGGAGCAACTTACACCGTTACAGACCATACAAGCTTCTTCCTGAAAGAGCGTGGACGTGCATGGTTGGTGTTTGATTCCAATGCCGGCGGCCCCGGAAGCGGTGCAACCTATACACCGCCTCAGCTTATCTTTGGTGATGGCGTTGTGACGGTAAAGCCTTCCGACCCGACTCGTAAAGGTTACAAATTCCTCGGATGGAACACAGAAGCTGACGGTTCCGGAACATGGTGGAGCAATACCGACGATACTTCTGTAAATGGATTCGGAACGGCGATTACGGAAGATGTTACTCTGTATGCGCAGTGGAAAGGCGATCTGACTTCTTACTATGTGGTTTATTGGAAGCAGTCAACATCCGATGCGGCAGGACTTGCTGATAATCAGAAGACATATGTTTATGTAGCTTCCAGTGAAGCGAGAACCGCCAGAACCGGAGAAACTGTGTCCATAACTGATGCAGACAAGTCTTATAATGTTGCAGATTCTACCGAGAGCATCAATTACTTTGAATATAATGAGGCGAACTCCGATCTCAGCAAAACAGTGGCTGCAGATGGAAGTACGGTTCTTAATGTTCGGTATGACCGCAAGGAAATTACATATAGTTTTAATTTTGGCAGTGGTTATGTAGGTGTTAACGAATCTACATATGGCAGATATACAGAAAACGGAGAACAGCTTTATTATCAAAGTGGAACTGATTGGTTTGGGAACCCACAGTACACTGCAGTTGGAAACAATGATAATCATTCTACCGTCTTCACAAGATCTGGCAGCTGGCCCAATTATAGATATACAGAATATACAGGAAATAGGTATTCCTCTCGCGAATATCGCGATCATGTAGAATCATTTACCGGCCTTTATGGCTCTTCATTTACAGAATGGCCGGAAGCTGGTGAGAACAGAGAGTGGTATTATGGCGGCTACGGATTCCCTCTTGCATTAACTGTATTTGATCCGCTTGCTTGTTATAACGGAAACAATCCGAGTTCGTTTACTGATACGACCATTACCTTCACGGCAGAAAATGGTGATACCAATGGATATAAGATGTATGTTTATGTCCAGAGCGAAAATGGTACTTGGGTCTATACAGATGACTATGTGCTCTCCACCGCTAATCTTGGGGGAGCTAGTACTTGGTATCCAACCGAAACGTTTACGGGCTTTACAATCCACAGTTATCAGGTTAGAGCAACGATCAATACCAATGAAAATGCATGGACTCCAATAACCAACAGTGGAAGCTTTAGTTATAACAATAACGTCTTCCTTCGTTATTCTCGTAATCAGCATAAGCTAACTTATATTTCTCAGGGACCTCTTACAACTGGCCGTGTGACCCATGAGGAAACCGGGATCTATTACGATGTCAGCTTAAGCGATTATGCAAACAAATTCACTCCGACAAACGGAATTAACGGCTATGCGTTTGCAGGATGGTATGCGGATGAAGCCTGCAATGTCCCGTTTGTCTTCAGTGAAGAAAAAATGGGAGATACGGACGTTACTGTTTACGCCAAGTGGATCACACAGCGCTGCAGAGTAGTCCTTAACCCGAATGCTCCTGAGGGTTCCTATGAATTTGCCAACAACCAGGGACTGACCTTCCGTGTCGACTACAATGAGAAGGTCGATGATTCGAACATCAACAGCTCGACAGCAAAGCGCCCCGGATACATTTTGGATTATTGGGAGATCGAAGGAACCAATAAGCGGTGGAACTTTGACACGCTTGTAAACTCTGCTGTAGAAGGCGTAAATCCTGACTATCAGAGCACGGAAGAGTGGGCAAACAACACCTATGGCGATAATGACGGCGCACATGACAATGTAGTAAACCTTCTCAAACTGAAGGCTCACTGGAAACTGAACGTTCAGGATAACAGCGCCTACGTTATCTATAAAGTAGGTGATGAGTACTGCATTTATAATGCAAACGGTGCACTTCAGACCGATATTCCTGTCGATGACAGCCCGTATGTATTGCAGGAAGGTGCAACAAGCATTACCTTCCAGCTTAAAGAAGGACCTTCGGGCTACAATGACAATTATGATTTCAAAGATTGGGCACTGCTGAATTCCGACGGAACCACGAAGTCCGGTATTACGTACCAGGCCACTTCAACGCATACGGTAACTTCGGATTACTTTAAGGTAGAAACATTAACGGACGATGATGGTAACACAGCCACCATCCGTTACGTCATCCTTGAAGCAGAATTCACAATCAAAGCAGATAGAGCTACCATAGTTGTATTTGATGGTAACGGCGGCGTAACGTCAACTGGAGACACAACAGTATCCAAAGATTACCTGGTCAACAAAGCATTCCAGATTCTTGCTAATAATACATTTACCAGAGAAGGCTATGAGTTTGTTGAATGGAATACGGCTCCTGACGGATCTGGCACGACCCTTCCTGCGGGGGCAACGGTTGCCGCTGACAACCTGACCGGAACAGGCTGGGATGTATCTGCTGAGGAGAACATTGTCTACGCGATCTGGAAGACAGAGATTTACGCTGTTATCGAAGGAAGCACAAAGACCGAAACCTATAATGGCAGTGAGTACACAAACAGTGAATATACTGTTAAATACTATGATGCGGCAGGCAATGAAATTGAAAAGCCGGAAGGAGTTACGTTTACACTGACATCTGAAAGCAGTGTTTCCGGAACAAATGTTGGCACTTATTCCAAGACTCTTACCGGCACACTTACAAGTACAAATCCTCTTTACGGAGTTAGAGAAGAGAACCCCGTTGAAAGTGGAACACTGAAGCTTATTATCAACAAAGCAACGCTGACGATTACAGCAGACAGTAACTCGAAGGAATACGACGGCCAGCCTCTGACGGACAGCGGCTGGCAGGATACGCCTCCGGATGGACTTCAGGGAACTGATACGGTTACAAGTGTTAATGTTAGTGGCACAATTACTTTAGTCGGCACAGAAGATAACGTACCGAGCAATGCGGTTGTCATGAACGGTAACACCGATGTAACCGAGAACTACAATATTGTATATGTTAACGGAACGTTAACGATCACTGATGACTCTATTGATCCGTCTCTGGTTGTCACGAAGAATGATGATAAAGCAGACGATTATGAGTATGCTGAAGGCGAGACCGTAACGTTTACGATTACAGTCAAGAATATCTATGCAGATGCAGAGACAATTCTTCTGTCTGAAATCGAAGGCGTAACGCTTGCAGATACCTCTTTTGAGGATGTACCTGCAGGAGAAACAAGAACAACGACAGCTACCTACACAATTAAGGCAGCTGATGTTGCAAATGGTTCCTTTACCAATACTGTAACTGCTACTTTGGCGGGCAAGGACTATACTGCATCGGATACAGTGAAAACTGTGACGATGGATCCAGAGCTGACGGTTGAGAAGACTGCAGATCCTACTGAGAACGTGAAGGTCGGCTACATCGTAACCTACACCGTAGTTATCACGAACAGCGGTAACGTAACAGTGAAGGATATCGCACTTACCGACAGCCTGGTAACTCTGAACGAGGCAGCATTCACGCTGGCACCTGCGGGAACGAAGACGATCACCTATACCTACACAGTCACGCAGGCTGACGTGGATGCGGGCAAGATCGACAACACTGCAACCGCGACCGGTAAGGATCCTAAGGGAACCGCAGTTACCGCAAGCGACGACGCAGAGGTAACGACGGTAACGGCAGCCGCAGAGCTGACGGTAGAGAAGACCGCTTCTCCTACCAGCGGCGTGGAAGTAGGCGACACCGTAACCTACACCGTAGTTATCACGAACAGCGGTAATGTAACGGTGAAGGATATCGCGATGAGCGATACTCTGGTAACGCTGACCGATGCACAGAAAGTGATCGGAACCTTGGCACCTGCCGGCACGAAGACGATCACCTATACCTACGAAGTCACGCAGGCTGACGTAGATGCCGGCGAGATTGTCAACAAGGTTACTGCGACCGGTAAAGATCCGAAGAACGCTGACGTGACCGGAACCGACACTGCAACGGTTAAAACCATAGAAGCGTCTGCTGAGCTGACAGTTACGAAGACCGCTAACCCGAAGAGTGGTGTCGGTGTTGGTGACACTATTACCTACACGATCACCGTAGAGAATACCGGTAATGTAACAGTTGGCATGCTTACCCTGACGGATCCCCTTCCGGACATCCAGCTTGGTGACTTGGACAAAACAACGATTGCTCCTGGTGAGACAGCGACGGCAACAGCTACGTATGTAGTAAAGCAGTCTGATGTAGATGCAGGTGAGATCAATAACACTGTCACAGCTGCCGGTAAAGACCCGAAAAATGAAACTGTGACCGAGAAGGATAGTGAGAATGTCACGACAGAAGCTGCTTCCGCGAAGCTGAGCATCACGAAGAGCGCTGATCCTACGAGCGGCGTAGCCGTAAACGACACGATCACCTACACAGTAGTCGTGAAGAACGAAGGCAACGTTACGGTGAAGGCAGGCAAGCTGGTTGATGACCATGCGGACCTGAGCGATAAGACATTCGAGCTGGCACCCGGTGAGAGTGCAACATTCACTTACACCTATAAAGTAACGCAGGCAGACATCGACGCCGGCTCTATCGTGAACATAGTCAAAGCGAATGCGACAGCGGAGCGCGGAGAGAACCCTGCGGAAGTAAGCGCAACAGCGACCGTAACGACGGAAGAAGCTTCTGCGAAGCTGAGCATCACGAAG
>JAFPWO010000024.1 GCA_017394885.1 Lachnospiraceae bacterium
ACAGTCCGAATACATACGTACCTGTCTTCTCGGGTTTGAATCGGTACAGAATTGACTGGTCTTCAAATTCCATGCAGTCAATGATATCGTCATATCCGCTGATATTCAGTGTTTCGCGCTGTCTTCCGATCTTTACGGTAAATAAGCCGGTATCGGAATACTGGATCAGCTTGACCGTGTACAGGGTATTTTCCTCCAGGGTAACGGTCATTTTTTCTCCCTGAGTAAGTCCGTAGTTCTTTTCGATCTGATATCCGTCGCAGTCGATTACGGCGATCGTGACGGAAAAGCCGCTGCGGACTTCATCGATCTCAAAGCAGTAGGCACCTGCTTTTTCCGAACGGAATTCGTAATTGATCTCCTGTTTTTCAAACTGGATGACGTCTGTCAGCGTCTTATAGGAAGAAATATCCTGCGTCGCTTTCTGGATGCCGATGTTAACAGTAAAATCACCGAGGCTGTCTCCGTACTCTGTCACCTGGAAAAGATAAACTTTGCCTGCTTCCAGAGTAACGGGCATTCCTTCGTTTTTCCCAAGACCGTAGTTGCGGTCAAGACGATAACCGTCCTCGTCGTCAACCGTCAGGGTAATATAAATGCCGTTTTTGACATCCGATACCCAGAAATAATACAGACCGGTCTCTTCCGGAATATACCGATAATTGATCTCCTGATCAAGATACTCCGTCTTATCGCGAATACAGGTATATCCGCTGATATCGGCGGTTTTTTTCTGCTGTCCGATAAAGAACTGATATTTACCGGATCCGCTGTAGGCGGAAAGTGTGACTTTATACGTTTCCCCTTCCGTCAGGCTGAAGGTGATCCCTTCACCGTTGGTGGCTCCGTAAGCACGTTCCAGCCGATAACCGCCGGCGTCATACAGCGTCATCGTGATCGTAAAACCGCTGACCAGATCGCTGACTTCCAGGCGGTATACACCGGTCTCCGGGGCCTTGAAGGAATAGACGTCCTCCTGGTCGCTCTTGCTGATTTTTCCGGAATAACGGAGGAAGTCAACGGCTTCCCCGGTGAAGTCTTTTTCATCATAGGCTTTGAAGGTATGATCTGACAGGTCGGCACGCGGTTCTACTTTCAGTGCTTTCCTGATTTTAGACGCGGTCGTCTCAACGGCCGAAGGGGTTTCTGTCTCTTCCTGTTTTGTCTCCGGAACTGATTCTTTTGTTGTTTCCGGTGCAGCAGTCGGCTGGGTAGGAACTGCTTCTGTCACTTCCGGCGGAATGGAAGACTCTTCTGCCGTTGCTTCCTGTGTGATCTCTTTCTTCTTCTTTTTCGTGGCTTCCGTTTCTTTTTCGGTATTCATACCGCAGGCGGAAAGAACAAATAAGAGTAGCAGAATGATAATTCCGATTCGGGTCCGATTTTTCATACAGCCTCCCTGATATGTTTCTTAATTAGATCATGTAATATAATTCACCGTTTTTTCGTCGCACCGCTTTTCTTTTTCCCGGCGATCAGCGTGGCTGAAATCAGGGCGGTCAGCGGAATGGCCAGGATCATGCCGATGCTGGACGCAAGCCCGCTGATGGTCTCCAGCGTAACGAAAACGGTGGAGAACAGGTGGTAGAACGTAAGGCCGCGCGAATACAGGAAGATCATCAGCGTAAACTCGCTGCCGAGGAAGGCGAGAATCAGGGTATTGGTCATCGTGCCTACCATATCGCGGCCGATATTCATGCCCGATTTAAAGAGTTCATTCCGCGCGAGGGACGGATTGGCCGCATGGACTTCCTCCAGCGAGGAGGATATGCTCATGGCTACGTCCATGACCGCACCGAGCGCGCTGATAATCACGCCGGCCACCAGAAGGCCGCGCAGATGCACCGGGATATCCCCGGCGTATTTCAGCTGCAGGAGCGGTTCCGCATCCTCCAGGCGGAGGCCGTCGATCTTGGCAATGCGCTGTACGGTGAGCCCGAAAAGCATAGCCAGAAAAGCGCCGGAAATCGTTCCCAGGAACGCACTGATGGTTTTCCGGTGGACGCCGCCGAGGATCGTAAAGCACACGACGGAAATAAAGGCACAGGTCAGAAACGTCGTCAGTATGGTCGGTGCGCCTTTGAGCAGCAGCGGGATCAGGATCGCGAACAGGCAGATCACGGTGATCGTGAGCCCGATCAGCGATTTGAGGCCGGTGCGTCCGCCCACCAGAATCGTCACGCCGAAGAACAGCAGCAGGAAGGCGCCCATGACCGGGATCCGGTTGAATTCATAGACTGTCGCGCTGTGCTTCCCGTCGATATGAGTCTTTATGGTCAGCGTGACGCTGTCACCCACCTCTACGGGCACGCCGTACAGCGGTCCGAAATAGTTGTAGACGGTCATCTCCTCGCCTTTGTAGCGGCCGCTTTTCACGGCGACCAAAAGCTCCTGCGTGCCTACATAGGCCCCGTCCGCTACCTCGTCGACTCTCTTGTCGTCGCTTTGGATCGCAAGGACTCTTCCTTTCTCGAATTCCACCAGTTCGTCTTCCCCGTAGACCCAGAAAATATCGCCGGCGCCGTGCAGGATGTCCTCGGAATAGAGCCAGAACAGCATGCCGAAAAAGATGACCCCGGCCACGGCCAGGACAATGATGCTGGCTTTTTTATTATTGATCTTCTCGAGTGAAAAATGCTTTCGTTGCTTCTTCATTGCTATATTACATTCATTCCTGCCGGAAAAACAAACAGGTGATCCGGCTTTGCAGCCGGCTGAAAGGAACTGTTTTGAAAAAAGGAAGTGTGATTTCTACACTTCCTTTCATCGTGGAGCTGAGGGGAGTCGAACCCCTGTCCGAAAGCCTATCCCTCTAAAGTACTACCATCATAGTCTGCGTTTTTTGATTCCCTCTGTCAGGCGCCCGCAGACGGGCTCAGGACTTCGGTAGCTTCATGATACTAACCGACCCGCAAAGCTTAGGGAAGGCAGTGCCCCGCCCTTCATGATGCCGGGGGCTGAGGTGGCAGGCAGCCTCAGGCCGACAGCTGCTTAAGCAGCGAACGCAACGTTATTGTCAGCGTTTATATTTAGGTTTTCCGTTTTTATAACGCAGCCACGGTCTGCGGATGGCACCTCAGACTTCAAAACCCCCGTCGAAACCGGTACAACCCCGAATAAGCGAGCGGAAGCCCGAGCAAGTGTATTGTAGCGCTTTTTCCGAAAAAGTCAAGCGATCAGGCATGAAAGCGAAGCTTATTCTCCTCTCCTCGCAGCAGGCGCCGGATATTATCCTTATGACGGATCAGCGCCATGAAAGTAAAGAAACTGAAGACCAGGACCGCTTCCCAGACCGTCATGACGCCCGTGTTTAAGGTACCGGTCAGGCAGAGTACAAGAAAGACGATCCATTCGCCGGTCACCATCAGGCAGGAGCCCAGCGAGACGATTTTCGTCAGCGCGGTCAGGCCGAAGAAACTGAGGAAGCCGTAGAGGGCGGTCCACGGGCTGATGAGCAGCATCAGCCCGCCTGTTGCGGCAATACCCTTCCCGCCTTTAAAGCTCATGAACAGCGGAAAATCGTGGCCGATGATCACGCCTACGCCCGTATAGAGCAGCCGTAGCAGGCGGTAATCCGTCCCCAGATGACGGAACAGAAGCCAGGTGACCAGGCAGGCTAAGAGCATTTTTCCCAGATCGCCCATAAAGGTGATAACGCCGGCTTTGGTCCCCATGACGCGCAGGGCGTTGGTGGTCCCGGCATTGCCGCTGCCGTGCTGGCGAATATCGATCCCCTGCTTCTTCCCGTATAAGAAACTCGTCTGAAAGCAGCCGAAAACATATCCGATCAGTATACAGTACAGCCGTATCATTGGTCTTTTTCTTTCCTCTCCCGAATGATCAGTTTGATGCTTGTGCCGCGGAATCCGAAGGTCTCGCGGATCTGGTTTTCGATATAGCGCTGGTAGGAAAAATGCATCAGCTTTTTATCGTTGACGAACAGGACAAAGGTGGGCGGGCTGACCGCGGCCTGAGTGGCGTAGTAGATCCGGAGGCGCTTGCCCTTGTCGGAAGGCGGCTCGTGCAGGGAGGTAGCCTGCGAGATGATCTCGTTCAGCACCCCGGTAGAGATCCGCAGCGTGCAGTTATCGAGGATCTCATCGACCTTGGAGAAGATCTGCGAGAGGCGCTGGCCGCTTACGGCCGATACATACAGGATGTCGGCATAATCCAGGAAGGAAAGCACCTCCCGGATCTTTTTGCTGTGCTCCTTCATGGTATGGGTCGTTTTATCCACCAGATCCCACTTGTTGACAAGGATCAGGATGCCCTTGTTCCGTTCGTGCGCGATCCCGGCGATCTTCGCATCCTGTTCCGTGACGCCTTCCACCGCGTCGATCACGAGGATCACAACATTCGCGCGTTCCACGGCGCTTACTGCGCGGATAATGCTGTAATGCTCGATATTTTCCTTGATTTTATTCTTGCGGCGCAGGCCGGCGGTATCGATCAGGACATAGTCTTTTTTATTATAGCGGACCGTCGTGTCGATGGCGTCGCGCGTCGTCCCGGCGATCTCCGAGACGATCACGCGCTTGCTTCCGGCCATGCGGTTGACGATGCTGCTCTTGCCCACGTTGGGCTTGCCGACGATCGCGATCCGAGGCCGGGCGTCTTCCTCTTCTTCCGCGCTGCTTTCGGGACAGTGCGCCAGCACGGCGTCCAGCAGGTCCCCCAGGCCCTGCATTTCCGAAGCGGAAATCGCGATCGGATCCCCCATCCCGAGATTATAGAATTCATAGACGTCATTGCCGTATTTGGTGAAATTATCGACCTTGTTGACGCACAGGACCACGGGTTTGGCGCTGCGCCGCAGCATATCCGCGACCCGCATATCCGCGTCGACCAGGCCCTGGCGGACGTCCACCAGGAAGATGATCACGTCCGCGGTCTCCATGGCGATCTCGGCCTGTTCCCGCATCTGCTTTAAAATAATGTCGCTGCTCTCCGGCTCGATGCCGCCGGTATCGATCAGGGTAAAGCTGCGGTTCAGCCACGTGCAGTCCGCGTAGATCCGGTCCCGGGTCACGCCCGGGGTGTCATCCACGATGGAGATGCGGTCTCCCGCCAGTTTATTGAATAAGGTCGACTTGCCGACATTCGGCCGTCCGACAATGGCTACGATGGGTTTGCTCATAATGATTTATTATCTTTCTGAAGTTCTTTCTTTGTCATATTAACATAAGTTTCTTGCTAAATCCATATGAAAGTGTTAGAATTTTGCTATCGAGCCCAAGGAGGACATCACAATATGGAAAACTTGCGCAAGGATGAATTCTATTTCAAGCACCGCGCGCCCATTGCACCTCTGAAGATCATCGCCATGGATAACTGCCGGCCGCTCGTGGAAGCCGCCGAACAGTATATTATCCAGCTCCGGAAGGAATATCTGGCGAAATACGCGGATCTGGATCCCACGGTCCTGACCCGGGAATATGACCGGGAGCGGTATCTGGCGGAGGTGGAATGCCCCCGTTTCGGTTCCGGCGAAGCCAAAGGCAATATCAAGGAATCCGTCCGCGGCTGCGACCTCTTCATTGTCAGTGATGTGACCAACAACAGCATGACGTTCAAGATCAACGGGCGGACCCACTATATGTCGCCGGACGATCATTATCAGGACTTAAAGCGGATCGTGGCCGCGGCCATGTCTTCGGCGCACCGCATCAGCGTGATCATGCCGTTCCTGTACCAGAGCCGCCAGCACAAACGGGTCAACCGCGAGTCGCTCGACTGCGCGATTGCCCTTCAGGAGCTCAGCGACATGGGCGTGGCGAATATCGTGACCTTTGACGCGCACGATCCCTGCGTACAGAACGCGATCCCGCTCCACGACTTTGACAGCTACTCTCCTGTTTTCCACTTTATGCGGTCCATCCGCGACAAGTTCGGTCTGGATTTTTTGGACCGCTCCAAGCTGGTCATCGTCAGCCCGGATGAAGGCGCCATGTCCCGCGCGGTCTATCTGGCCAATAATATGGGTGTCGAGATGGGCATGTTTTACAAGCGCCGCGACTATACCCGCATCGAGAACGGCGTCAACCCGGTCGTGTCCCAGGAATATATCGGGACCGACGTGGAAGGCAAGACCGTCATCATCATGGACGATATCATTTCCACCGGCGTCAGTATTCTGGATACGGCACGTGAAATGCACCGCCGCAAAGCGGCTCATATCGTGATCTGCTGCACCTTCGGCCTGTTCGTCAGAGGCTTTGCGAATTTCGACAACGCTTATGAGGAAGGCATTTTCGATTACATCATTACCACGAATCTGACCTACCGCTCCGAAGAAATGCTGGCGAAGCCCTGGTATGTGGGCGTGGATATGTCCCAGTATATCGGCAAGATCATCGATACCATGAACCACAACATTGCCGTGACCAGCGTCATCTCCCCGACCAGCCGCCTGCTGGAGCTGGTGAAGGAAACGCAGGAAGCCGAATAATCCGAAGTTCCGAAACCCTTTCAAAACGCCTTTTCGAAGGCGTTTTTTATATGCTCGATCCGTCCGGTGCCGTCGATGGCGATCACGTCAAAGCGGCAGGGAACGTCCTGGTTTCCCCGCTGCGTCAGGAACCATTCGGCGACCCGGAAGATCCGGTGCTGCTTCCGGCGGTCCACGTGGAACTGTCCTTCGCCGTAGGCGTCGTTATAGCGGTATTTGACTTCCACAAAGACAAGATAGTCCTCATCCCGGGCGATCAGATCGATCTCACCGAGCGGGCAGCGGTAATTCCGCGTAAGCACCGGCATATGATGAGAATTCAAATAAGAGGCAGCAAGGTCTTCATACCGGCTACCGGTCGTACGTTTGTTTTCCAGTTTTCTACCGTCCTTTCGGGATAAAATGCGTGATGAAGCTGCGGCGGTGGATCGGGCACGGGCCGTATTGCCGTAAAGCCTCGATGTGCGCGGCCGTGCCGTAGCCTTTATGCCCGGCAAAGCCGTACTGCGGATACAGCCGTTCCGCTTCCCGCATGATGCGGTCCCGGGTCACTTTGGCGACGATGCTGGCCGCCCCGATAGAAATGCTTTTCGCATCGCCTTTGATCAGGGGGACCTGCTCCTGCGCCAGGCCGGGGATGATTACGGCGTCGTTTAAAAGAAGCTGCGGGGTAAATGCCAGCCGGCTGACCGCGGTCCGCATGGCCTCATACGTGGCCTGCAGGATATTGATCTCATCAATGCGGGCAGCGTCCACAATCCCTACCCCCACGGCCAGGGCTTTCTCCATGATTTCGGGGAAAATCTCTTCCCGCTTCTTTTCACTCAGCTTCTTGGAATCGTTGATGTACAGAATTTCGGCAGACGGGTCGAGGATCACGGCGGCGGCCACGACCGGACCGGCCAGCGGTCCGCGGCCGGCTTCATCGACGCCGGCGATCAGGCCCCGGTCAGCATACTGACGCTCATAGGCCCACAGCGCGTCAAGGCGGGCCCTTTCCGCTTCGAGAGAGCGCCCGGCCATTACTCAGCCGCCCTGGCCGGTTCGATGTTGCCGGCCTTTTTAAACGGCAAGATCCGGAAGAAGGCGCGTCCGATCAGCTGGGAACGGTTCACGGGCCCGACGGAAAAACGGCTGTCAATGCTGTCGTTCCGGTTATCGCCCATTACGAAATATTCGTTCTCCCCGAGCGTGATCGGGTCAGCTGCGGCGCCGGCGGAAAAATGATCCAGGCCGCCCAGATAAGCGTAGGGGTCGTCGATGACCGTACCGTTGATATAAATTTTGGAGTCGATGATCTGGATCGTCTCTCCCGGCAGCCCCAGGACCCGCTTGATATAATAGGTCTTGGGATCGTCCTTCAGGCGGAAGACCACGATATCGTAGCGCTCCGGTCCGTGCAGAAAACGGTAGGTAAAGCAGTCGATGATCAGCTGATCCTGATCCTGCAGCGTCGTATTCATGGAACGGCCCTCTACAGCGACCCGCTGGCCCACATAACGGAAAAAGGCAAGGCAGAACAGGACCGTCAGGCCAAGCATGAGCACTGTCTGAAGAAGGTCCTTCAGCCAGCTCTTTTTCGGTTCTATTTCTTCGGGTCTTACGTCATCCAGTTCCGCTTCTTTATTCTCTTTCTTCATGCTGCTCCTTCGGGACTTCCAGGCTCAGGCGTCCCAGTTTTCCTTTCCGAAGATCGTCCAGAAAACGCATGGCGGTGCGTTCCGTATCCGCTTCTCCGCCTTTTTTCAGGATCGCCTGGCGGCGGGCCAGGGCCTCCAGAAAATCGTACGGATCCTCTTCTTCCAGCCCGTATATTTCTTTGATCCGTTCCGGACATCGCTCTTTCAGCCTGGCAAAGCCGATGACGGCCAGCTCTGTCCTTTCCAGGACTTCTTCGTTAACGGAACCGATCAGGGCCAGGTTCTGGCCGACGGTCTCATCCTCGAATTTCGGCCAGAGAATACCGGGCGTATCGAGCAATTCGAGGCTGGCGCTTAAGCGGATCCACTGCCGGCCTTTGGTTACGCCGGGCTTATCTCCGGTCTTGGCGGAGGCACGGCCGGCCAGGGAGTTGATCAGTGTGGATTTCCCCACATTGGGGATACCGACCACCATCAGCCGCAGCGGCCGGTTTTTGATGCCGCGCTTTCTGTCGCGGGCACGCTTCTCTTCCGCTGCCTGATTTAAGGCGCCGAGGACCGCCTTGGCTTCTTTTCCGTTCCGGGCGTCCATGGATACGACCCGGCAGCCCTCTTCCGTCAGAAGGCGGACCCACACCTCGGTAACGGCGGGATCGGCCATATCCGCCTTGCTGAAAACGATGATCCGCATCTTCCCTTTTCCGAGTTCGGCGAGATCGGGATTGCTGCTGGAATAAGGGATGCGCGCATCGCGCAGTTCCACGATCGCATCGACCAGCTTCAGATCTTCCTGCATGGCCCGCCGCGCCTTGGTCATGTGACCGGGATACCATTGGATATTCATGGAGCCACCTCAGGAAACAAAGCCGAAATGCTTAAACGGGGCATAGCGGAACCAGACCGTCCCGAGCATATGCTCCGCCCGGATATTGCCGACGTCGTTGAAACGGCTGTCGAGGGAGGCGTCTGTATTTTCGCCGATCACAAAGTACTCTCCCTCCAGCAGCGTGACCGGATCGGCGGCGATGCCGGATGAAATATAGGCGGAAAGCTTCGGAGATTCCGGGAGTTTCTCCCCGTTGATATAGACCAGACCGTCGATGATCTGCACCGTCTCTCCCGGCAGCCCCAGGATCCGCTTCAGATACACGCTGTCGGGATCGGCCAGATAATAGACGACGATATCGTAGCGTTCGAATTCTTTCAGCGTCCCTTTCGTACGGTTTAAGAGGAGCCGGTCGGCGTTCTGCAGCGTCGGCGTCATGGAGTTGCCGTCCATGCGGACCCGCCCGCCCAGCAGATAGGTAAGGCAAAAGGCCAGCACCACCACCAGGACCGCGTCAATGATCCAGGCCGTGACCTGCCGGATGATCTCATTCAGACTGATAACGTCGTATCCGCGATCCTTTGCCATGCTCTCCTCCCGAAAATCCAGTATATTATAGCCGTTCCGGGATGTTTTTTCAAGACTTCTTTCGGCGGCGGCAATCCCGCCTCAACAAAAAACGCCCCGGAGGGCGTTCTTTGTGATACCATGTTCGATTACCGGATGGCTTCCTTGACCTTGGCAGCCTTGCCGACGCGGTCACGCAGGTAGTTCAGCTTCGCTCTGCGAACCTTGCCGTTGCGGATAACGTCAACCTTTTCGATGACCGGAGAGTGCAGCGGCCAAGTCTTTTCCACACCGACGCCGTTGGAGATCTTGCGGACCGTAAAGGTCTCGCGCGCTCCGCCGTTCTGGCGCTTGATCACGATGCCTTCAAACATCTGGATCCGTTCTCTGGTACCTTCCTTGATCTTGGCATATACACGGACGGTATCGCCAACCCGGAAATTGCCGACGTTCTCTTTCAGCTGAGCGTCTTCAATTTTCTTGATAATGTCGTTCATGACTCCTCCTTATATTAGGACGTTCATACCACCTTCCGTGGAAGCGGACCGCTCCTTTAATGACACGCGTGATATTTTAGCATGCGCCTTTTGAAAATGCAAGCGTTTTTTTTGCATAATTTCCTGATTTTTTCAGGCTTTTATTCCTTTTTCGCTTCAGCCTTCAGACTATGCAGGAAGAGGCGGTCTTCTTTGTCAAGCTCGATATTCTCCAACAGCTCCGGACGGACCTCGTACGTGCGCCGCAGGGATTCGTTTCTCCGCCAGCGGTCAATTTTCGCGTGGTGGCCGCTGCGCAGGATCTCCGGGACCGGCCTGTCCAGAAAGACTTCCGGCCGCGTATACTGCGGATACTCGAGCAGCCCGTTCATGAAGGATTCGGTCTCGCCGGACTCCTCATTGCTTAAGACGCCGGGCACCATGCGGGAGACGGCGTCCATCAGGACCAGCGCCGGAAGCTCCCCGCCGGTCAGCACATAATCCCCGATCGAGATCCGGTCGGTGGCGATCTCATCCAGCACCCGCTCATCGACGCCTTCATAGTGGCCGCAGAGGATGAAAAGTTCCTCTTCTTTCGCCAGTTCCACGGCCATCGCCTGGGTGAAGACCTTTCCCTGCGGGGTCAGATAGATGAGGCGGGGCCTGATCGTTCTTTCTCCCACCGCATCCTGATAGGCCCGGTAGATCGGCGGCGCCTGCATCACCATGCCGGCTCCGCCGCCGTACGGATAATCATCCACATGGCCGTAGCGGTCCAGGGCGTAATCCCGGATATTGACGCAGCGCAGCGAAAGCAGCCCGCTTTCCGCAGCCCGGCCGGTAATACTCGTATGGAAGCCCTGTTCGATCATCTCGGGGAAGAGCGTCAGCACCGTGAATTTCATCTACAGATCCTCCAGCCCGTTCATCATATGGACCCGGATCAGCCCTTCTTCCGGGGAAACGGAGAGGACGCAGTCGCGGATATGCGGCAGGAGGTACTCCCGGCTGCCCTTTACGGCCGTATCCCGTACGATGAACACGTCGTTGGCCCCGGTCTGGAGAACGTCCTGCAGCGTACCGAGATAGCGGTCGTCATCCGTTACCACACGGGCTCCGATCAGGTCCGCGATATAATAGCTTCCCTCTTCGAGCTTCGCGGCATTTTCGCGGGTGACAAAAAGGGATGAGCCCTTGTCGCGTTCGATATCGTTGATGTTGTCGATCCCTTTAAACTTCAGGATCACCATGTTTTTGAAAAAGCGGACTTTCTCCACTTCCAGCGCTTTTTCACCCGCTTTGGCCTCCATAATAACCTCTTTCAGGTCTTTAAAGCGCTCTAAAGAATCCGTGGTCGGATAAACCTTGATCTCCCCACGGATTCCATGCGTACTGGCAAATATGCCGATGCGGAAACGATCCTCCATCGTCAGTCGATATCCAGCGTGACGCGCTTGTCTTCACGGATCGCCTGGGCTTTCAGCACCGTGCGGATCGCTTTCGCGATACGGCCCTGCTTGCCGATGACCTTGCCCATATCGGCGGGATCGACGCTCAGATTCAGAATGGTCTCCTTCTCCGTAACGCGTTCCGTGACGACAACGGCATCGGGATTATTCACCAGTGCCTTTGCGATCACTTCTACTAATTCTTTCATTGACGTACCTCTTCTTTATTCGAGGCCGGCAATCTTGAGCAGCTTGGCAACCGTGTCCGTGGGCTTGGCGCCGTTCGCGATCCACTTCTTCGCTTTTTCGGTATCGATACGGACTACGCTGGGCTCCTGGGAAGGATCGTAGAATCCGATTTCTTCGATAAAGCGGCCGTCACGCGGGGAACGGATGTCCGCGACGATGACACGATAAGTAGGTGCTTTCTTCTTGCCCATTCTGGTCAGACGAATTTTAACAGCCATGTTTCTTTTTCCTCCGTTGGCTTGGTTATTGGTGAAGGCATTTTCTGCCTGATCTATCAAAAGTCTTTTGACTTATGATGCGTTAAAAAGGAAGTCTGAAAGGAAGGCCTCCCTTGCCTTTCTTTCCCATGCGGCCGGTCATCTGCTTCATCATGCTCTTGCTCTGTTCGAACTGCTTGAGCAGGCGGTTGACTTCCATGACCGTGGTTCCCGAACCGGCGGCAATGCGGCGCTTGCGGGAAGGATTGATGATGGACGGCTTGTGACGCTCCTTCGGCGTCATGGAAAGGATGATGGCTTCCACGCGTTTTAAGGAGCCGTCATCCACCTGCGCGCCTTTCATGCGGTTTCCGAGGCCCAGCGAGCCGATCAGGTCCGCGATCCCGCCCATCTTCTTGATCTGCTGCATCTGTTCCAGGAAATCTTCCAGATCAAATTCGGACTTCCGGATCTTGCGCAGCGTCTCATCCGCTTTGGCCTCGTCGAGATCCATGTTTTCGGCTTTTTCGATAAGAGACAGCACGTCGGCCATGCCCAGGATGCGGGACGCCATACGCTGCGGCATGAAAACTTCCAGATCCGTGAGTTTTTCCCCCATGCCGGCGTAAAAGATGGGCTTGCCGGTGACCTGGCGTACGGACAGGGCGGCGCCGCCGCGGGCATCCGAATCCAGCTTGGTGAGGATCACACCATCGATCCCGATCCGTTCCTGGAAGGAGGTCGCTACGTTGACGGCGTCCTGGCCGGTCATGGCGTCGATCACGAGGATGGTCTGGGTGACGGGGATCCGTTCCTTGATGGTCTCGAGTTCCTCCATCATCGCATCGTCGATATGCAGACGGCCGGCGGTATCCAGGATCACCAGGTTATAGCCCTTCTTTTCGGCCTCCTCCATCGCCATCTCCGCAATGCGGGCCGGCTTGATATCCGTCCCGGGTGCGAACACCGGGATCCCGAGCTTTTCGCCGTTGATCTTTAACTGATCCACGGCCGCGGGCCGGTAGATATCGCAGGCCACGAGCAGCGGGCTGCGGTCCTTTTTCTTCTGCAGGAGGGCGGCCAGCTTGGCCGAGGTGGTCGTTTTACCGGAGCCCTGAAGTCCGGCCATCAGAAAGACGGTGATCTCATTGCGCGGCAGGAGCCTGATCTCGACGCCGTCGCTGCCCATCATGCGGATCAGCTCTTCGTTGACGATCTTGATGACCGCCTGGCCCGGCGTTAAGGAGCTCATGACCTCCGCGCCGACGGCCCGCTCTTCCACCGCTTTGGTGAAAGTCTTGACGACCTTGAAGTTGACGTCCGCCTCCAGCAGCGCGAGCTTGACTTCCCGCAGGGCAGCCTTCACGTCAGCCTCGGTCAGCAGACCTTTGCTGTTCAGCTTTTTAAAGGTATTCTGTATTCTTTCGGCTAAGCTTTCAAATGCCATGATCTGTCCTAACTGTCTAAAGGGATCTGTGTTTACAGATCGAGGAGCTTATCGCTCAGGTCGGCGATGGATCTCAGTTCGCGGAGCGTTTCTTCCTTCCGGGCGACGTTCTCTAATTCGGCGCAGCATCTTTTGATCTCGCCCGCGATCCGCTTCATTTCGGTAAACTGGGCGATCAGTCCGAGTTTCTCTTCATATTTTTCCAGGGTCCGGGTACTGCGGCGGATCATATCGTGAATCCCCTGCCGGCTGACGCCGTACTCTTCGGCGGCTTCCGAAAGGCTCAGATCCCCGAACCGGACGGATTCGTAGATCTCCCGCTGCTTCGGCGTCAGCAGTTCGCCGTAGAAATCATATAAAAGGCTCTCTTCCAGGATCTTATCCATACTGCTGCTCTCCCGCGCACCTTGCCGACCATACCATAAAAGAAGCAGGGTGTCAAGTATTTTTTCTTGACACCCTGCAATTTTATAAGCTTTTCTTCGCATTATGCCGCGACCGGTTTCAGACGGCGGCCGTTCCGAATCTTGAGCGAGAGCAGAAGCCCGCCGAGAAGCAGCAGTCCGGCGCCGAAGCGCATAAGCGGCACGTAACGCGTCAGATCTTCGCTTACCTGCGGCAGGATAAACAGCGCCGCCTCGACCACCAGGGCGCCGGCGCCCAGCGCGATGAAATTCCCCTTGCTGAAGATTTTGCGGAGCGGCAGATTCGGGAACAGGCATTTGGCTGTGATACCGAAGACGCCGCAGAGGACCAGGAACAGCGTCATGACCGCCATGACGGCTGTCAGGACCGGCTGCCCGATCAGGTTCCAGAAAAAGATCCAGAGCTGGACGATGCCCCAGCCGAGCGCCCACATCGGCAGGCCGATCAGCACCCGCACCGGCTGCGGCAGCCGCAGCAGCCAGTCCCGGATATGGGTCCAGAGTCCCTGCTTTTCCGCGGTCTTTTCGCTGCCTTCCTCCTCGTCGTCATCGTCATCCGCGTCGTCTTCGTCGACCGTATACACGATAGCCGGCTGGCCCGCGGACGGATCGGCGGCGAGCAGGTCGTTCGGAGACTTGAAGGCACCGTTCACCAGTACGGCCATCCCGGTAAAAATCGCCATGAAAGCCGTGCCGATGCGATGGGTGGCTTTTTTCAGGCCGTCCGGCTTCTGCTCCTTCTTTTCTTCTTCTAATTGTTCTTCCCGGATTTCTTCTTCCATCGTCTTTCTCAGTCCGCGTAAAATTCGCTGATCTCGCCGTAGCCTTCTTCCGTCAGCTGATCCTTCTGGAATTTTTTATTCTTGTTCATGGCCGCGACCAGCACGGTATTGCCCGCGGCCCGCTCGGCCAGCGCCATTTTCTGCAGTTCCATCCGCTTTTCGGCCGGAACCTTTTTATCGATCAGCCAGGCTTTCTTTTGCGGCGCACCGGGTACGGCAAAGCCCTGCTCCAGTAAAATGGTGATCAGCCGCTCAAAGCCGATCGAGATCCCGCAGGCCGGGACCTTCTGCCCCGTAAACTTTCCGATCATCTCGTCGTAACGTCCGCCGCCCCCGGCTGCCATCCCCAGATCCGCGAGCTCGATTTCAAAGATCGGGCCGGTGTAATAGGACATCCCGCGCACCAGCGTCGGGTCAAAGAGGACCCGGAAAGGGACTGTGGAAATCGCACCGACGTCCGCGATGATCTGCTTTAAGCCGTCGATCTCGCTCTGTGCGGAAGCCTCCGGCTTTTCGGACAGGATCGCGGAAAGCGCTTCCAGCGGATCCTCCGCTTCGCCCAGGCGCGCGGATAAGGCCCGGTAAGCTTCCACCTGTTCCGCAGAAAAACCGCTCTCCGCCATCTCGGCGCAGACGCCCTCCAGACCGATCTTATCCATCTTGTCCCAGGTGATAAACGCCTTGTCGCAGACCTCCGGCGTGATCCCGCACCAGGCGGCCATCGCCTTTAAGATCCGGCGGTCGTTGATGTGGATAATAAAACCGGTAAAGCCGAGCTTTCCGAGCAGGGTTGACGTAGCCAGCAGAAGCTCCGTCTCTGCAGCAGAACCGGCCTCGCCCAGGATATCGATATCGCACTGATAAAACTGACGGAAGCGGCCGCGCTGCGGACGGTCGGCCCGGAAGACCGGCCCGATCTGCAGGGCCTTGAACGGCTTCGGAAGCTCCGCGCTGTGTGCGGAATAATACCGGACGAGCGGGACCGTCAGATCGTAGCGCAGCCCGCTGTCCGAGAGATCTTCTTCGGTCTTTGCCGTATCGATCTTCAGCTTCTCTCCCCGCTTTAAAATCTTAAAGATCAGCTTTTCATTGTCGCCGCCCTGCTTGCTGAGGAGATTCCCCAGGCTCTCCACCACCGGGGTCTCCATCGGCGTAAATCCGAAGCTCTTATAGGTGGATTTGATCAGCGAGATCGTATAATCCCGCAGCTCCATTTCCCGCGGAAGGATATCCCGCATACCGGTCACGGCATTTTTGCTTAAGCCCATAAGTGTTTCTTCCTTTCTATCATCTCGTCGATGCGTTCCGTATACTCTTTCAGATCCTTCACGTCGTCCGCCCGCTCGATGCGGCCGTCCGGCCAGACCGCTTTGCTGACGGTCCCGGCTCCGCAGGCGGCGATGCTCTGCTTCTCCTCCATGATGAGGATGTTGTAGATCCCGGCCTTGCCGGGCCTGGCATAGCCGACGTTTTCCAGATTTCCGGCCATGTTTTTCTGCCGGTACAGATAATACGGCTCCATTCCCATGGCGGCCGCGCCTTCGGCGGCGATATGCATCATTTCCTCGGTATCGGTCTGTCCCGGGCCGGGGATCACGGCGCCGGCCGCTTCCATCTTCAGGCGGGAAGCCCGTTTGACAGCCAGCGCGTGGACCGTCAGGGAATCCGGCTCCAGCAGACGGATGCGGCGGATCGTCTCCTCCACTTCCCGCGGGCCTTCTCCGGGCAGGCCGAGGATAATATCCATATTGATATTGTCAAATCCCTCTTCCCGGGCCAGCCGGAAAGCTTCTTCCAGCTGCGCCGTGCTGTGGCGGCGTCCGATCAGTGAAAGCGTCTCCTCATTCATGCTCTGCGGATTCACGGAGATCCGGCTGACCGGATGGTTTTTCATCACCCGTAGCTTTTCCCGGGTGATGCTGTCCGGCCGTCCCGCTTCCACCGTAAACTCCTGCAGCCGGCCAAGATCAAAGAGACTGCCTATCCGCGCCAGCAGCCGGTCCAGCTGCTCTGCGGTAAGCGCAGTGGGCGTACCGCCGCCGATATAAACGGTATCCAGCGGACGGTCTTTAAAAATGGCGGCTGTCGCCGTAAGTTCCTCAAACAGCGTCTCCAGATACGGATCCGTCCGGTCGGCAAACTTCTCCAGCGGATAGGAGGTAAAAGAACAGTACAGGCAGCGGCTGGGGCAGAACGGGATGCCCGCGTACAGGCTGTATCCGTCCCGGAAATGGATGCCGGACAGGATCTTCCGCTCATTTTCGGCGATCTGCAGGGCCAGCCCGAGCTTTTCCTCACTGATCAGGTACATTTCCCGCATAAAACGGCGGATCGCATCCTCCGATGCGCCTTCCTCCAGCTGCTTCATGACCAGCTTGGTGGGGCGGATCCCGGTCAGCGTCCCCCAGGGCAGCGTTTTGCCGGTAAGGCCGGAAAGCTCTCGGTAGACAGCCCGTTTCACGGCATTTTTTCTCTCCGTCTTATCCTTCAGCCCGGGGAAATTCGGAACACGGTATATAAATTCATAATCCAGCGCGCTTTCCGCATCCGGGATCTCCGGCAGCTTTACCGGCTCCGAGCCGGGAAAGAAAGAAGTCAGCAGCCCGCGGACGTCATATTCAAATTCATCCGGGCCGTCCGGAAACACAAAGGCGATCATAGCGCCTCCGCGAGCGGATTATACTGTCTTTCCAGGCCGATCTGGGTGAACATGCCGTGTCCGGGGTAGACCAGCGTCTTTACGGGAAGTTCCCGCAGCAGCCGCCGGACGGACTGCGCGATCTTTTCGTCGCTGCCGGTCGGCAGATCGGTGCGGCCGTAGGAGCCGCGAAATAAGGTATCTCCGCTGATCAGGATGCCCCGGCCCGGGAAATAATAGCAGCAGCTGCCCTCGGTATGGCCGGGGGTATGGAGCACCCGGAAGGAAAGCCCCGCCAGGGTCAGTTCATCGCCTTCCTTTACGGTTTTATCCGGGGTCAGCGTAATACTTTCCGTGTGAAACAGGCCGGAACGGTTCCAGCGCGGGTTCTTCAGAAGCGGAAGCTCCGCTTCATGGCAGTAGATCGGAATATCATAATACGCACGGATATCCGCCGCCGCAGCCATATGGTCGAAATGGCCGTGCGTAAGGAGGATCGCTTTCGGGATCAACCCCTTTTCTTTGACGTGCGCACGGATTTGCACCGCTTCATCGGCCGGATCAATGATCAGGGCCTGCAGAGTCTCCTGATCGGCTGCGAAGTAAACGTTTGTCTGGACCATACCCAGGACCAGGCCGCTTAGTGACAGTTCTGCCATACTCTCCTCCTGCTTCAGCTTGCGCTGCGGGTGACGTCCAGCACGCCGGAGATCTGGCGCAGCTTGGATATTACGCCCTGGATCTCGTCAACACCGGTCGACTGGAACTGCATTTCGATGGTCGCGATCCCCTGTTTGTTCACATTGGTGCTCAGGGAGGTGATATCGATATTCATTTCGGTCAGGACCCGGGAAATATCCGCCAGGATCCCGATGCGGTTCTTGACGTAGATGGTCAGGCCGGCCAGATAGCGCTGCGTCTTTTCCGTTTCGGGCAGCTGCCATTCGGCCTCGATCAGCCGGGCCCGCTCATCCGCCGGCATATTGATGATGTTGATACAGTCGGTCCGGTGAATGGAGACGCCGCGGCCGCGGGTCACGAAGCCAACGATCTCATCGCCCGGTACCGGGCTGCAGCAGCGGGAAAAATGAACCGCCAGATCCTGCAGTCCTTCCACCACGATGCCGCCCTTGGCCCGGGTCAGCGGCTTCTTCATATTCTCCTGCGTCAGCTCCAGCACCTGTTCGTCGGTGATGTGCTTCTGCTCGTACTTGCGCTTCTCTTCGGCCAGCTTGTTGACCACCTGGCCTTCCTTTAGGCCTCCGTGGCCCACGGAAGCCAACACGGCGTTCCATTCCCGGAATCCGTATTTGTTGAGAAGCTTTTCCATAAAGGGCGGCTTGGTCAGATCGTTCAGATTGTAGCCTTTCGCCTTGGCAAAACGCTCGACCAGATCGCGGCCCTTCTCGATATTTTCTTCCTTGTTCTGCTCTTTGAACCACTGATTGATCTTATTGCGGGCCTGCGTGGATTTGACCATGTTCAGCCAGTCCCGGCTGGGTCCGCGCGAGTTCTGCGAGGTGATGATCTCCACCCGGTCGCCGTTGTGCAGCTGATAATCGATCGGCACCAGCTTCTCGTTGACGCGGGCGCCGACCATCCGGTTGCCGACCGCGCTGTGGATGCTGTAGGCCATATCGATCGGGGTGGAACCGTACGGCAGGGTCTTTACGTCGCCCTTCGGGGTAAAGCAGTAAACCGTGTCCGCAAAGATATCCAGGTCGCTGCGGACGCTCTCCATGAATTCGTTATTGTCGGGCATATCCCGCTGCCATTCCAGGATCTGGCGGAGCCAGTTGAGCTTCTCTTCTTCCCGGGTGGTATTCTGGCCGGACAGCCCCTCTTTGTATTTCCAGTGCGCCGCGACGCCGTATTCCGCGGTGCGGTGCATCTCAAAGGTCCGGATCTGGATCTCGAAGGGGATCCCGTCCCTGCCGATGACCGTGGTATGCAGCGACTGGTACATATTCGCCTTCGGCATGGCGATATAGTCTTTAAAGCGCCGCGGCATGGGCGTATACATCTCATGGATGATCCCGAGCGAGGCATAGCAGTCCTGCACGGTATCCACCAGGATCCGGATGGCGAACAGGTCGTAGATCTCGTCAATGCTCTTCTGCTGCACCATCATCTTTTTATAGATGCTGAAATAGTGCTTGACGCGGCCGTAGACCTGCGCGTTCAGCCCGGCGTTCTGCAGGTGGGAGCGGACGTCCGATACGATATTCTGCACGAAATCTTCCCGGGAGTGGGAACGCTCGTCCACTTCCTTGACGAGCTTCGCGTACTTTTCCGGCTCGAGATACTGCAGGCTTAGGTTATCCAGCTCCATCTTGACGCGGAAAATACCGAGGCGGCTGGCAAGCGGCGCGTAGATCTCCAGCGTCTCCGCCGCCTTTTCCTTCTGCTTTTCCGGCTTCTGATACTGGAGCGTCCGCATGTTGTGCAGGCGGTCAGCCAGCTTGATGATGATGATCCGGATATCCTTGGACATGGACAGGAACATCTTCCGCAGGTTTTCGGCCTGCATTTCCAGCTTGTCCGCGGTTCCGAGGGTGAGCCTTGTCAGCTTTGTAACGCCGTCCACCAGCAGCGCCACGTCCGGCCCGAACTGTTTTTCCACATCCTCCAGCGTTACGTCGGTGTCTTCGACCACGTCATGCAGGAGGCCGGCGATAATTGATTCCTTATCCATTTCCAGTTCGGAGAGGATAATCGCCACATGCAGCGGATGGATGATATACGGGTCGCCCGAATGGCGAAGCTGCTTTTTGTGCGCCGCATCCGCCAGTTCGTAAGCCGCCCGGATCTGTTCCATATCGTCCGAGGGATGGTAGCGCCTGATGCTCTCCACGAGCATGCCGTAGAGCGTCTCGGGCGGCAGCTCTCCGGAGCGGACAGGCATCTCGTCCTCGTCCGTAATCGAACGGAGATTATGATCGTCGTTCAAGGCGGCTGTTTCCGGCCGCAGTTCGTCGATATCGTTGGGCAGATCGTTTTTCACTTCCATAGCCGGAGCCTCCTTTCCCGGTATTATCGGCGCACCAGGCGTTTGGTCAGGGCCACCAGTTTTTCAGGCAGCGCCTTCTGCATGGACAGCGCTTCGTCGATGGCCAGATCCTGGACCATGCCTTCCCGGTAGACCACGACACGGTTTACCCGCCCTTCCAGAAGGGCTTCGATGGCCTGCTGGGCCATCAGTGACGCCATGACGCGGTCCCGCGAGCTCGGCGCGCCGCCGCGCTGCATATAGCCCAGGATCGTCGTGCGCGATTCGATCCCGGTCGCGTTTTCGATCCGCGCAGCCAGCGCTTCGGACTGTCCCACGCCTTCCGCGTTGATGATGATATGCTTTTTCTTTCCGGTAGCGGCTCTCTCCCGGATCCGTTCGATCAGCAGTTTATCGTTATAATCATAGGTCTCCGGGATCAGGATCTCTTCCGCGCCGCAGGCGATGCCGCACCACAGCGCGATATATCCGGCATGGCGGCCCATGACCTCGATAATGCTGATGCGCTCGTGCGAGGTGGAAGTATCCCGGACCTTATCGACGGCCTCCATGGCGGTGTTGACCGCCGTATCGAAGCCGATGGTATAATCGGTGCACGCCAGATCAAGATCGATCGTCGCCGGGATCCCGATCACGTTGATCCCCTGGGCCGCCAGCGCCTGCGCGCCGCGGAAGGAACCGTCCCCGCCGACCACGACCAGCGCGTCGATATTCTCCTCTTTCAGGATCTCGGCGGCCTGGATCTGGTAGCGCTCTTCCATCATTTCCTTGCAGCGGGCGGTAAAAAGGATCGTTCCGCCTTTCTGCACGGTATCGCTCATATCCTGCGAGGTAAGCGGCTCGAAATCGCGGGCCAGAAGGCCGGAATAGCCGCGGCGGATCCCGATGATCTCCATGCCGAAACCATCCCCGATGCGTACGATCGCGCGCAGGGCGGCGTTCATGCCTGGTGCATCGCCCCCGCTGGTCAGAACCGCAATTTTTCTGACTGCCATGAGAAACCCTCCTTTTTATCCATGGAGTGAATTATAGGGCTTTTTCCACTGCTCTTCAATCCTTTTTTCCCGGATGACCACATATTCGGCCCCGAGAAGGCGGATCAGCGCGGCGGCCACTTCTTCGGACGGCTGTGCCTCCGGATCCGACGCCGGGATCCGCCGGACCTGCCGGCCTTCCCGGATCTGCACTGTGCAGCCGTTTCCCTTAAGGCATTCCGTCAGCAGCGGAAGCTTTTCCCGGAATTCCTTTTCTTTTTCGAACAGGACAAAAACTTCTTTCGGAAGATCCTCAAAAAACAGTATCTTCTCGCAGATCAGCTTGCCTTTGGCATCTTCTCCAAGGGAGACGCGGCCGCGGATAAAGACCCGGCTGCCTTCGGCAAGGCGCTGCGGATAGGTATCCGTATCGCGGGGATAACAGAGGACCTCGATCGTATCGGTTAAATCCATAAGCTGGAGCACCAGCATGAGGCTCCCCCGGCGGGTGGTTTTCCGGGTGATCTGGTCCACCAGGCCGCCGACGACCTGGATGCTCCCGTCTTCGACGCCGGCTTCATCGGTCTCTTCGTCCACGTTGAAATCCGCCAGCTGCGCGGTAACGTTTCTCTGCAGAAGGGCGGCGTCCTGCTCCAGCGGATGCCCGCTGATATAAAGCCCCAGCACCTGCTTTTCAAAGGCCAGGCGGTCTGCCGGCGTATATTCGGGAATGGGCGGGAAGCTCACTTCGAGGCGTGAGCGGTCTTCCGGCGCGGCAAAATCGAAGAGGCTCATCTGTCCTTCGATGCTCTCCTTTTTTTGGCGCTGCCTCGCGTCCATCAGATCCGAGTAGACCGCGATCTTCTGGCTGCGCGTCCCGGGCAGGGAATCGAAAGCCCCGGCAAAGATGAAGTTTTCCACCGTCCTCTTATTGATCTCCCGGCCGGTCATCCGGTCCAGAAAATCGCTCAGCCCGGTGAAGGGGCCGTTCGCGTTCCTCTCGGCCTCGATCGCGTCCACGACGCTGCGGCCGACGCCTTTAATGGCGCTTAATCCATAGCGTATGCCTTCGGCCGAAGGCGTAAAGGCATAGCTGCTCTTGTTGATATCCGGGGCCAGGATCGGGATATTCATCTGCTTGCATACGGCAATATAGGAAGAGACCTTGCTGGTGACGTCCATGACCGAGGTCATCAGCGCAGCCATAAACTCATACGGATAATACAGCTTCAGGTACGCGGTCTGATAGGCCACGACCGCGTAGGCCGCCGCGTGAGAACGGTTGAAGGCATACTGGGCGAAATCCATCATGGAATCGTAGATGCGGTTGGCGTCGTCCTCGGAGATCCCCTTTTCGATGCAGCCGGGCACGCCTTCCTCCGGATTGCCGTAAACGAAATTATGCCGTTCCTTTATCATGACGGCTTCTTTTTTCTTGCTCATGGCCCGGCGGACGAGGTCGCTGCGGCCCAGGGTGTAGCCGCCCAGGTCCCGCACGATCTGCATTACTTGTTCCTGATAAACGATACAGCCGTAGGTATCGGAGAGGATCGGCTCGAGCTCCGGGACCGCGTAATGCACGGCGGAGGGGTCGTTCTTGCCCCGGATATAATCCGGAATGAATTTCATGGGGCCGGGCCGGTACAGGGAGATCCCCGCGATGACGTCCTCGATCGTCCGGGGTTTCAGCTCCTTCATAAAGCTCTTCATCCCGCCGGATTCCAGCTGGAAGATGCCCTCGCAGCGGCCGGTGGAGATCAGGTCGAAGACCTTCCTGTCGTCGCATTCCATGGCGTCGAAATCCAGCTTCAAGCCGAAGCGCGCTTCAACGAACTCGGCGGCCTGCTGGATCACGGTCAGGGTCCGAAGCCCCAGGAAATCCATCTTCAGAAGGCCCAGCTCTTCGATGGTCGTCATGGTGAACTGGGTGGTCAGCTGGCCGTCCGCACTGCGGGATAAGGGCACGAAATCGTAGGCCGGCTCCCGGCAGATCACGACGCCGGCCGCGTGCGTGGAGGCATGGCGGGGCAGGCCCTCGAGCCGTTTGGCAAAGTCGATCATCTTCGCGATCTTCTCATCCTGCTCACAGGCGTCCCGCAGTTCCTTGCTCTGGCTGAGCGCTTTATCCAGCGTGATCCCGAGTTCCCGGGGCACCATTTTGGCCACTTTGTCGCAGAGCGCGTACGGATAGTCCAGCACGCGTCCCACGTCCCGGATCACGCCGCGGGCCTGCAGCGTTCCGAAGGTCACGATCTGCACGACGCAGTCCGCGCCGTATTTTTTCGTGACGTAATCGATCACTTCGCCGCGCCGTTCATAGCAGAAGTCCACGTCGATATCCGGCATGCTGATCCGTTCCGGGTTCAGGAAACGCTCAAACAGCAGCTTGTATTTCAGCGGATCGATATTGGTGATAAATAAGGAATAAGCCACGATGGAACCGGCGCCGGAGCCGCGTCCCGGCCCGACGGCGATGCCGTGGGTCTTGGCATAGTGGATAAAATCCCAGACGATCAGGAAATAGTCCACATAGCCCATATTGCTGATGACGCCCAGCTCATACTCCATCCGCTCCCGGATCTCATCGGTCAGGACCGGATAGCGTTTCGCGACGCCTTCTTCACACAGCTTCCGCAGATAACTTTCCGACGCTTCGCCCGCCGGCACATCGAAATGCGGCAGCTTCGTTACGCCGAACTCGATTTCCACATCGCAGCGTTCGGCGATCCGGTGGGTATTGTCCAGCGCTTCGCCTGCGTAGGGGAAAAGCGCGCGCATCTCCTCCTCGGATTTCAGATAAAACTGGCCGCCCTCGTAGCGCAGGCGGTTCTCGTCCGCGACGCGCTTGCCGGTCTGGATGCACAGCAGGAGGTCATGCGCCTCCGCGTCCTCCGCCCGGACGTAGTGGACGTCATTGGTGGCGACGAGCGGGATCCCGGTCTCCTTATGCAGGCGCAGCAGGCCGCTGTTGACACTTTTCTGCTCCGCGTAGCCGTGGTCCTGCAGTTCCAGGAAATAGTTGTTCTCCCCGAACAGCGCCTGATGCTCCAGGGCCGCCTTTTTCGCTTCTTCATAAAGCCCGCGGGAAAGATACCGCTGGACTTCCCCGGCCAGACAGGCGCTGGTGCAGATGATCCCCTCATGGTAGCACTGCAGGATTTCTTTATCCACACGAGGCTTGTAATAGAATCCGTCGATAAACCCGGTGGAGACGATCTTCATCAGATTCCCGTATCCGGTATTGTTTTCAGCCAGCAGGATCAGATGGTTGTAGCGGTCGTCTCCCGCGCCGAGTTCCCGGTCCAGGCGGGAGTTCGGCGCAACGTAGACCTCGCAGCCCAGGATCGGCCGGATCCCGGCCGCGCGGCAGGCGCGGTAAAACTCGATCACGCCGTACATCACGCCGTGATCGGTTATGGCCAGCGAATCAAAGCCGAGCTCTTTCGCCCGGGCGACCATCTCCCTGATCTTCCCGGAACCGTCCAGCAGACTATATTCCGTATGCAGATGCAGATGTGTAAAAGCCATGGCTCACCTCATTTCCGGCAGGTCGGCTGATAAATGGATTTATTCCTCAAACATTCTCTCGATAAAGTCGTCCGCGTCGAAGCGTTCCAGATCCTGGATCTTCTCCCCGGTCCCGATATAGGCGATCGGAAGCCCCAGCTCCATCTGAATAGCCAGGACCACGCCGCCCTTGGCCGTACCGTCGAGCTTGGTCAGGATGATCCCGCCCACGTCGGTCACTTCGGCAAAGCTGCGGGCCTGATTTAAGGCGTTCTGCCCGGTCGTCGCGTCGAGCACGATCAGGGTCTGCTGGCGGAAGTCTTCGCCCTCCCGCTGCACCACGCGGTGCATTTTGTCAAGCTCCTGCATCAGATTCTTTTTGTTGTGCAGGCGGCCGGCGGTGTCGCAGAGGATCACGTCAGCGCGGCGGGCCCTGGCCGCACTGATGCTGTCGAAAAGCACGGCGGAAGGATCGGCGCCTTCATGCTGCGAGATAATATCGGCGCCGCTGCGCTCGGCCCAGATCGTCAGCTGTTCGGCCGCGCCAGCCCGGAAGGTGTCCGCCGCCGCCATCAGGACCTTTTTGCGTCTGCGACCCAGGGC
Source organism: Lachnospiraceae bacterium (assembly GCA_017394885.1). Classification (GTDB taxonomy): domain Bacteria; phylum Bacillota; class Clostridia; order Lachnospirales; family Lachnospiraceae; genus UBA6987. The sequence continues at coordinate 25,238 of JAFPWO010000024.1, forward strand.
ATAGGCCAGTTTTCCGATGCTCGTGGTCTTGCCGACGCCGTTTACCCCTACGATAAAGAGGAGCGAAGGCTCCTTTTCCCAAAAGTAATCACAGCGAATATCTTCCATCTTATCCTTAAGCAAGGTCTTTAAAAGCTCCGTGCACTGCTCGGTGCGCCGTACGCGGCTCACCTGCACGGAACGTCTTAATTCTTCAATAATGATGCCGCTGGCGGTCACGCCCACATCGCTCAAGATGAGGGTCTCCTCCAGTTCATCGTAAAAATCGTCGTCGATCTCCGAAGACGTGAAAAGGTTCTTGATTCTGCTGAAAAATCCGTTTTTTTCTGCCATAATTCCTCCTTCAGGAAGCTCTTAATCCTGCTCGTCCAGCAGCGCCTTGTCGGCGGGATCGCGCAGGTTGACGGATACCAGGGCGGAGACGCCCTTCTCCTGCATAGTGATGCCGTACAGGCGGTCCGCCATCTCCATCGTTCCGCGGCGGTGCGTGATGATCAGGAACTGCGTGGTATTGCGCAGCTTGTACAGATAATCGCCGAAGCGCTTGACATTGGGCTCATCCAGCGCCGCCTCGATCTCGTCCAGCAGGCAGAAGGGCGAAGGCTTGAGGTTCTGGATGGCAAAAAGAAGCGCGATCGCGGTCAGCGCCTTTTCCCCGCCGGAAAGCTGCATCATATTTTGGAGCTTTTTCCCCGGGGGCTGGGCGTTGATGATGACGCCGGCCGTCAGGATATCCTCATGCGGTTCCAGCTCGAGCGACCCTTTGCCGCCGGCGAAGAGTTCGCTGAACACCTTGGCGAATTCCGCCTGGACCAGGGAGAACTGCTCGCGGAAACGCGTACGCATATCTCCGTCCAGATCGCTGATCATGGCGCGCAGCTGTGTTTCGGCCGTCACCAGATCCGACTCCTGCGCCTTCAGGAATTCATAGCGTTCGGATACCTCTTTGTATTTTTCGATGGCGTCCACGTATACGGGCCCGAGTTCCTTGATCTCCCGCTTTTTCTGATTGATGACGCGGTGTACTTCGGAGGCGCTTTTCAGTTCCGGATTCCGGACCGCGCGGGCCTGGGAAGGCGTCATCTCGTATTCCGTCCAGAGATACTCCGCCTGTCGTTCGATCTGTTCCTCCAGGCGCTGCTGCTGCGACTGGAGCCGGAAGCTTTCTTTGTCCAGGGCGGAGATCCGGCCGGAGATCTCTTCACGGGATTCGAAAAATCCCTGCTGCTGTTCCCGGCCTTTTTCGCGGATCGCGTCATTTTCCTCCAGCTGCTTTTCGATCCCGGCGATTTCTTCTTTATCGTCAAGGATTTCCGCCTGCAGGCGGAGGATCTCTTCCTCTTTTTCACGGATCACATCCGTGACGGAAAATTCACCCTTTGTCAGCTGGTCCTTCTCATTTTCGGTCCGGCTGATCTCCTGGGCGATCCGCCGGATCTGCTCCAGCAGGAAGTCATTTTTCTGCGTCAGCGCGGCAAATTCCAGCCGCATTTCTTCCAGCTGTCGGTTCTTTTCCGCCAGTTTCCCGCGTTCGACTTCGAGAAGCCCGAGGGCCTTGTTCAGTTCTTCGCGGCGGCTGTCCTGGCTGTCGGTAAGCTGTCCGGTATTTTCCGAAAGCTGCTCCCGCACGAAGCGAAGCTCCTCCAGCTCCTGCTCCAGGGAAAGGATTTCCGCCTCCCTGGCTTTTATGGCATCGACCAAGCGGGCCCGTTCCGCCCCGGCGGCTTTGTTCTGGGCTTCCAGCGCCGAACTGCGCAGCAGTACGGTGCGCAGGGAGCGGTCGCTTTCCTCATAACGGTTCTGGGAAAGGGAAAGCGTTTTTTCGAAGCCGGCGATCTCTTTCTTCAGCCGGGAGATATTTCGGGCCGACTCCGCCACGATCGCTTCCTGTTCGCTCAGTTCCCGCCGCCGTCCCAGCAGGTTGGAATTGTTTTTAAAGCTGCCGCCGGCGATCGCGCCGCCCGGCATGAGGCTCTCCCCGTCCAGCGTGACGATGGAAAGGCGGTAATCGTTTTTGCGGGCGATGGCCAGCGCATGGTCCATCCGGTCGGCCACCAGAATGCTGCCGAGCAGGAAATTGATGACGCCCTGCAGGTCGTCCTCCGCCCGGACCAGGGACTGCGCCGTTCCGATGGCGCCCGGTTCCCGCAGCGCTTCCGGACGGCTCAGGCTCCGGCCGCCCTTTACGGCGTCGAGCGGCAGGAAGGTCACCCTCCCCAGCTTTTCTTTCTTCAGATATTCGATCAGGCTCTTGGCCGTGCTTTCGGTATCCGTGACCACATTCTGCAGGCGGGAGCCGAGCGCGGTCTCAATGGCGGTCTCGTACTTTTTGTCGCTGCGGATCAGATCGGCGACGGCGCCGCGGATACCGGGACAGCGGTCTTTTTGTTCCAGTACGGATTTGACGCTCCCGCCGTAGCCGCTGTAGCGCTCGATGAGGTTTTCCAGCGTTTCCACCCGGCTTTTTGCGACACTCCAGTCATTTTCCAGACGGTGCTGCTCGCTGCGCGCCGCACTTAGCGCGCCGGCGGCCTCTTCTCTTTCGCTTTTCAGTTCCTGCAGCGTCTGCTGCAGCTTTTCTTCTTCTTCTTTCAGGCCGGACAGGGCGGCGGTGAGCGCTTCGCACTGCGCTTCGGCTTCCGCCAGCTCCGCGGCTTCTTTTTCTTTTCCTTCCGAAAGCCCCGCAAGCCGCAGCTCCAGCTGCTCTTTCTTGCTCTCGGCCGCAGCCAGTTCCCGGCTTAACTTCTCCCGGCGGTTTAAGGCGGCCAGAAGCTCCGCGTTATCCCGGTCGATCGTAAACTGCAGTTCCCGCAGCTTATCGTCCAGGATCTCGGCCTCCCCTTCCGCCCGCGTGATTTTATCGTCGCAGAGGTCCTGCTGACGGTTGATATCGTTCTTCTGCTTATAGTAATCGTCCCGTTCTTCACCCAGCCGCGCCAGATTCTCATCCAGCACGCGGATCCGGTCCGCCACAACGTCCTGCTGATTCTCCGTGGCATGGATCTGCTCGGTCAGCACCTGAATGCGGCCTTCCCTGGTTTCCTGCGCCACGCGCAGATCGGCCAGGCGTGCGCGGGCCTCGGCCAGTTCCTTATCGAGGGCTTCGTTCTGCTCGCTCAGGCTGTCATAATGGATGCGGAGCTGTTCCGCCTCGTCCCGGGTCTTCTGCAGATCCCCCTCCAGCATATCCAGATTGTTCTTCGTCGCGGCCAGTTTTTTCTCCAGCTCGTCGGATTCCAGCGCGAACGCGCCGACCTCATAAGTCTTTAATTCCTCCCGGAGCTTTAAATACGTTCTTGCTCTGGCGGACTGCTTTTCCAGCGGGCCGACCTGCTTTTCCAGCTCGCCCAGAATATCCTGGATGCGGGTTAAGGACTGCTGTTCCGCCTCCAGCTTTTTCAGAGTGATGTCCTTGCGCTTTTTATACTTGACGATGCCGGCGGCCTCATCGAACATCTGGCGCCGCTCTTCCGGCTTGTTGCTGAGAACGAGGTCGATCTGGCCCTGCCCGATGATCGAATAGCCTTCTTTCCCGATCCCGGAGTCATAAAACAGCTCATAGATATCCCGCAGGCGGCACAGATTCCCGTTCAGCCGGTATTCGCTCTCGCCGGAGCGGAACACCTGCCGCATCACGGTCACTTCGTCATACTCGACCGGCAGCACATGGTCGCTGTTGTCGATGGTCAGCGAAACGTAAGCATAGCTCATCGGCCGGCGGTTTTCCGTACCGGCAAAAATGACGTCCTGCATATTGCTGCCGCGCAGCTGTCTTGAGCTTTGCTCACCCAACACCCAGCGGACGGCGTCGGCCACGTTGCTCTTTCCGCTTCCGTTGGGGCCGACGATCCCCATGATCCCGGGGGTGAATTCCATCACGGCTTTGTTGGCAAAGGATTTGAATCCCTGCGTTTCGATCTTTTTCAGATACATACTATACTTCCTTCAGTGCTGCTGCGGCCGCAGCCTGTTCGGCGGCTTTTTTATTGTGTCCGCTTCCGGTCCCTTTTACCGTTCCGTTGACCGAAACCTGAGCGGTAAAGATGCGCTCATGCATCGGTCCCTCTTCACTCAGCAGGGTGTATACGATCTCCGCCCCGCCGTCCGCCTGGACCAGCTCCTGAAAGCGGGTCTTGGCGTCCGAATAGGCCGGATGGTCCGCCACGACGGCAAGGACATGGCGGTCGATAAAGTGCCTCGCGCTCTCAAATCCGCCGTCCAGATAAACCGCGCCGATCACCGCCTCGAGCGCGTCGGAGAGGATCGAATCCCGCTCCCTTCCGCCGCTCTTTTCTTCTCCCCGGCCCATGCGCAGCGCTTCTCCCAGATCGATCCGGCGGGCGCAAAACGCCAGCGACGGCTCGCAGACCATGGAGGCGCGCAGGCGCGTCATTTCGCCTTCTTCCTTGTCCGGATAGCGGTTGTACAGGTAAGTGCTTGAGGCCAGTTCCAGAACGGCGTCGCCCAGAAACTCCAGCCGCTCGTTGTCTGCGCCGCCCTCTTCCGGATGCTCATTGGCATAGGAGGAATGCGTGAGGGCACGCTGAAGCAGTACCGGCTCACGGAAGCGGTAACCCAGAATTTCTTCCCATTTTTTATCCATTTCAGTCTCCTGAAAATACAGAAAACACCGCTGCCCGGTACGGTCTTGGAAAAAAGTCCGTACCGGGTGCGGTCTTGTGCGTCTTTATACAGGCCGGGTCTTTATTCGGCTTCTCCCAGCAGACTGCAGGCGTCCTGCACGGTCACGACCTTCTCCAGCGCTTCATCGGGGATCAGAATTCCGAATTCATCTTCGATCGCCATAATGATCTCGGCGATATCCAGAGAATCCGCGTCCAGGTCCTCGGTGAAGGACTTTTCGGGCGTGATCTGTTCCGGATCGATATTCAGCACACCGGCAATAATGTCTCTGATCTTTTCAAATACCATATTTTTACTCCTGTTCTTCGCTAAGCGATATACTTTGTCTGATCTTCTCCGTCAGCCTGTTGTCCGTAAAGGCGACACACTGGAGAATGGCGTTGCTCAGTTCTTTATAGCTGGCGTTCCCGTGCGCCTTGACGATCAGGCCGTTGAGGCCCAGCATGGGGGCGCCGCCGTATTGGGTGGCATCCAGGGTCTTCAGCGTCTCCTTCAGCGATTTTTTCACCAGAAGGGCGCCAATCTTGGATGTCAGATTTTTCATCATGCTCTGCTTGATCATCCCGGTAAGCGCGGAGGCCGTGCCTTCATAGAGCTTTAACGCAATATTGCCGGCAAAGGCTTCGGTGACGATCACGTCGGCCGCGCCGTGCGGGAGCTCGCGCGATTCCACGTTCCCGATGAAATTGATGTCCGGGCAGGCCTTCAGCAGCGGATAGGTCTCCTTGGTCAGGGCGTTGCCCTTCTCTTCTTCCACACCGATGTTGAGCAGGCCCACGCGGGGGTTTTCGATCCCCACGACGTCGCGCATATACAGGGACCCCATCTTGGCGAACTGGACCAGATGATTGCTGCGGGCATCCACATTGGCGCCGCAGTCGATCAGGAGCGTAACGCCTTTCGTAGTGGGCAGAAGCGGGGCCAGCGGGGCCCGTTCCACGCCCTTGATGCGTCCGACGATCAGCTGGCCGCCGGCCAGCACGGCGCCGGTGGAGCCGGCCGAAATAAAGGCGTCGGCTTCGCCGTTTTTCACCATGCGCTGGGCAACGACCAGAGAGGAATCCTTTTTGTGGCGGATCGCATGGACAGGATGCTCAGCCATCTCGATGATTTCCGTGGCATTCACCACTTCGATCCGCGCGGCGTCGTACTCATATTTGGCCAGCTCGCGGCGGATCACCTCCTCCTGGCCGACCAGTATGATCTGCGCGCGGTCTGTCTTTTTCAAGCCTTCCACCGCGGCTTTTACGGGCTCGACGGGCGCGTTGTCCCCGCCCATGGCATCAAGCGCGATTCTTACCAGATCCTGCATAGCATTTCCTTTCTCTTACAACGTAGCCACTATACACAATGCCTATTGATAAATCAAGTTATATTCCCAAAAAATAAAGAAAAAGCAGGACCAGCAGGAGGCCGCCGTTGGTAAAGAGTCCGAGCCTGTAATTCAGCCGGCTTTCGGCCTTTACCACATAGTGGCCGTACAGCGTGATCAGGAAGCCGGCCAGGCAAAGCAGCAGGCAGGCAAAGACCGCGATGCCCTCGCCGTAGCTGATGGTTCCGTTGCTGGATACGGCCCGGATCCCGATCACGAGGCTGGTCAGGAGGGATACGCCGAACAGCCCCAGCGAGATGGCCATGAATCCGGGAGCGGGAAGCTTCTTTTTCATGCCGGCCTCACATTTCGTCCAGCGTACGTCCGTACGGGGCCAGGAAATCCTTCATAAAAGCCTTGAGTTCCGGAAGATCCATCTCCTCCAGCTTTTCGCGGGTGGACTGCTCGGCTTTGATGAATTCCCGGTTGCCGGCTTTGCCTTCTTCCATGCACTTGATCAGCGCGGAAAGCTTATCGGCCGCCTTGACCAGTTTCCAGAGATATTCATCTTCCTCCCGCGGATAGTACAGGGAGGTAAATTCCTCCCGGAGATCCTCCGGAAGGCGGGCAAGCAGGGAATCGGCCGCCTGATCCTCCAGGCGCCGGTAGGCGCTGCGGATCGCGCTGTCGTTGTATTTGACCGGCGTGGGCATATCCCCGGTCAGGATCTCGGTCGTATCGTGATACATGCCGAGCAGCGCGGCCCGGGAAGCGTCCAGCTGCTTGCCGAAGCGCCGGTTGCCGAGCACCGCCATGGCATGGGCGAGCATGGCCACTTCCAGGGAGTGCTCGCTGATGTTCTCCGGCATGGAGTTGCGCATCAGAGCCCAGCGGTCGATATATTTCATACGCGACATCATCGCAAAATAACTGTACATCGCAAGCCTCCGGTCAGTCTGCGGGCAAAAGCTTCATGGTCGTGACGTCATTGATCCAGGTCCAGTACAGGCTGTGGCCTTCCGCCAGCGAGGCGCGGTCGATCGTGGACGCATTGTAGACCGTATAGTCGGTCAGTACATAGCAGGGCACTTCCACGGCCCAGCTGCGGATCTTTTCCATAATGGCCCGGGCGATCTCCCGCTGCGGCCCGGGTTCAGTCTGTTCTTCATATTCGTCCAGCAGGGCGTTGAGGTCTTCATCCGTGATATTATACAGGTTCGGATATTCCACGAGCCCGGTGCCGTTGCGGTAATGCGTGCCGAAGTCCGGGTCGCCGATGCAGTTCCAGGAGGCGCACCAGATATCGGCTTCTCCCAGATACAGGGACACCAGCATGCTCTCTTCGGAGCTGACGTAGCGGGTATCGAGCGTAATCCCCAGCGCGTACAGCACGGTCTTCGCATAGTTGATGATGCTGTCGGAGGGATGCCAGGTATAATCGTCGCCGCAGAGCATGACCTCATAGCGCAGGGAAGCCCCCTCCGGTGCCGCCGTGAACTTGCCGCTTGCTTCGTCATAGACGTAGCCGGCCTTGATGAAATACTCCCGGGCCGCGTCGATCACGGCATAATAACGCTCCACGTCCGTGGAATCGCTGCGGTAGATGGGCTTCCCGGAAAGATCGTTCAGGAACGCGGCCTGATAGTCTTCCTCGCCGGCCAGCGGGGCGATATCAAAGAACGGGGAGACCGGGTAATCAATAATAACGGCCGAGCCGCCGAAGTAGTCCCCGTAGGCGATATCCCGGAAGGCGGCCAGGATCACGGCCAGCCCTTCGCGAAGGGCCCGTGATTCTTCCGAATAGGAGTCGTCTCCGACACGGACGTTGCTCGCACTGATGCCGATATAGCTGTACCCGAGGTCCAGAATGCTCTCGGCATAGACCACGTTCCCGTCGGTCGTATCATTTTCATTCAAGCCGCAGATGCTGCGGTAGAGCTCTTTGTTGCCTTCCAGCGAGACGATATCCAGTTCCCCGTTTCCGATCTGTTCCAGCGCGTTTTCCCCGTAGCGGATGATCCGGATCTTTTCGATGCCGCTCTTTCCTTTATAGTATTCGGGATTGGAGCGGAGCGCGACAGTCCCGGTCTCGCTGTCATAGCCTTCGAAGCAGTACGGGCCGGCGCCGAGCGGATGGGTCAGCGCGGTCTCGCTGATGGTATAATTGCCGCGTTCAAAGCCGAATTTGTGCGCTTCGTAATCATATTCGGCCGGATTGCCGTAGTAATGCAGCGGCGCGATGATCATATCGAAAAGCTGGTAGATCGCGTCATTGTTGTAGCCGTAGAGCTTGAGCTTCAAGGTGCTGTCGCCGAGGCGGACGATGCCGCTGATATAATCCACCGGCTCTCCTTCCCCGGAGGCGGTCATCTTGCGGTAGCGGATCAGCTCTCGGGCGTAGGTGCGGACGGTGTCATCAAAGTAATCCCGGTCGATGGCGTATTTTTCGCCCAGCAGGTGATAGTCGGTCCCGTAGCTTTCGATAACGTCCGCGCAGATCTCTTCCAGAGACTTGCCGACCAGGTTATAATTGAGATCGAAGCCATAGAGATTATAGAAGAATTCCTGGACGCTGTTGCCGTAGCCGAGGGCGATATACCGCACCCAGATCGACTGGCAGTGCTCGGCCTCCGCTTCCAGCGTATCCTTGATCAGGGTTCGGATATAGGCATCCAGCTCCTCGGAATGATTGGCCAGCTCGGCGTCGATCTCCGCCTCTTCCACGGCAATGGATTCCGCGGCGGAATTGTTGTAATAATAATTGGTCAGGCCGACGATATTGTAGCTGCGCAGGGTCCCGTTGCCGCTGAAGTTCGGCTGCAGGCGGACGTAGAGGTTGAAGATCAGATCGTCAACGGTAAGACGTTCGCCGTCGCTGAAGGTGATCCCGTTCTTCAGTTTCATGGTATAGGTGGTGATATCTTCCGCCTCGTCATATTCCACGGAGATATCCGCCGGGCCGGTATACAGATACCGCTGGTTGTTGTAGTAGGCGTACTCGCCTTCGGTCGCCCGGTTGATCACATTGCCGGTCCGGTCGCGGGTCAGGAGCCGCAGTCCGACCAGCTGCATGATCGTATCGTCCCCTTCATTCAGATCCGTAAACGGATTGAACTGGCCGCTGAGCGCCGATACGCCGACGCGGAGAGGCCTGTCGGCTCCGTACGGATCGTTCCCCGTCGGAACGGGCACAGTTTCATCGCCGGATGCATTGGGCTTCTGCGGCGTGATGGAAGTATCCGTGATCTCAATGACGCCTTCGGTCGTGGCGGCAGTCGTTTCCTTTGAGAACAAAGAGGAAAAGTTGATGATATCGGAAAGCCGGCCGCCCCGGGAGGTGAAGGCTACCAGAAACACTAGGAAGAGCGAGCCGAGAACGCTCAGGACCGCTCCCAGTACTTTTTTCGGTTTATTGCTCATAGGATAGCATGGCTCCTTATTCTTATTGAAAGACAATTTGGAGTTATTATACCATCCGGGGCTTCCGTAGTCAAATTTTTCTTCAAAGGCGGGCTCTTTCCGGGGCGCTTGCACAGCGCCGGGAAATGTTGTAAACTGAATCTGTACTATGTTTACTTTTGGTTTTTCTGGAGGCACGGATGAAAAAACTGCCGCATTCTTTTACGAAAACAGCCGAACGCGTGCTGCGGCGCGCGGAAGTGCTGGCAAAAATGTACAACCGCGGAGCCGTCGGGACCGAGCATATGCTGCTGGCCTTTTTCGACGTACCTTCGCTTCCCGGCGCCGTCATGCGCGACGAGGGCCTGACGCGCGATAAAGTGGAGGAAGTGCTTTCCCAGCTGCTGGGCGGGCATTTTATCAAATCGGAGGGCGAGGTCCCGAAGGGTTCTCTTCCCTTCACCCCGATCATGGAGCTGCTGATGGACGACGCCGCGGCGATCGCCCAGGATGCGGGCTTCGAGCAGACCGGGACCGAACAACTCTTCACCTCGCTGCTGCAGAATCCGGACGGGATCGCCGCCCGGGTCTTTATGGTGCTGGGCGCGGATCCGCTGGAGCTGGAGGGACATCTGCTGGACGCCATGGGGGATGAGCGCTACGCCCTGGAAGAGGTGCTCGCCGCGCCGTCCACCGGGACCGGCACCATCTCGCAGTATACACGGGATCTGACGGATCTGGCGGCGCGGGGCCGGCTGGAGCCGGTCATCGGCCGCGAAAAAGAACTGAAACGGGTCATCCAGATCCTGAGCCGGAAGAATAAAAACAATCCATGCCTGATCGGAGAACCGGGCGTCGGCAAGACCGCGGTCACGGAAGCGCTGGCGATCCGCATCGCGGACGGAAAGGTCCCGGATTTTCTGCAGGGCAAGCGAATCGTATCGCTGGATCTGGCCTCGATCGTGGCCGGGACCAAATTCCGCGGCGAATTTGAGGAAAGGATGAAGCAGATCCTCGAAGAATTCTACGCACATCCCGAGATCATCCTCTTTATCGATGAGATCCACACGCTGATCGGCGCCGGCGGGGCGGAAGGCTCTCTGGATGCAGCGAATATCCTGAAGCCTGCCCTCTCCCGCGGAGAACTGCAGGTGATCGGCGCCACCACGCTGAACGAATATAAGAAGCACATCGAAAAGGACGCCGCCCTGAAGCGGCGCTTCCAGAGCGTGCTGATCGAGGAGCCGTCCGAGGAAGAAACACTTCTGGCCCTCGAAGGCCGGAAGGCAGGCTACGAAAAGTACCATCATGTCACGATCAGCGACGACGCGCTGCGCGCCGCGGTGCGGCTTTCCAAACGGTATCTGACCGACCGGCTCTGGCCCGATAAGGCGCTGGATCTGCTGGACGAATCCTGCGCCGCCGCCCGCCTTTCGGCAGCGGCAAAGGAAGCCGTTTCGGTAACGGAAAAGAACATCGGGGAGACCGTTTCCCTCTGGACCAAGATCCCGCTTGATGAGCTGAGCCGGGAAGAAGGCAGCCGCCTCATCGAACTGGAATCGGTCATCCACGAGCGGGTGATCGGCCAGGAAGAAGCGGTATCGGCGCTGGCCAAGGCCATCCGCCGCAGCCGCGTGGGCTTAAAAGACCCGCGCCGCCCGATCGGCAGCTTTCTCTTCCTGGGGCCGACCGGCGTCGGCAAGACGGAACTGTCCAAGGCCCTGGCCGCGGCCCTGTTCGGGAATGAAAAGGATCTGATCCGCATCGATATGTCCGAATATATGGAGAAGCACAGCGTCTCCAAAATGATCGGCTCTCCGCCCGGCTACGTCGGCTACGGGGAGGGCGGCCAGCTGAGCGAACAGGTGCGGCGCCATCCCTACAGCGTGATCCTTTTCGATGAGATCGAGAAGGCGCATCCGGATGTTTTCCACATCCTGCTGCAGATTCTGGACGAGGGACGCTTGACGGACGCGCAGGGCGTCACGGTCGATTTCCGCAATACGGTCATCATCATGACTTCCAACGCCGGCGCGGAGCGGATCGTGGAGCCGAAGAAGCTCGGCTTTGCCGCTTCTTCCGACGCCGCGGCAGACCATGAACGCATGAAGGGCCAGGTCATGGAGGAAGTCCACCGGATCTTCCGGCCCGAGTTCTTAAACCGTATCGACGAGATCATCGTTTTCCGCATGCTGAATAAGGAAGATATCACCGCGATCCTGCACCTGCAGATGAAGGATATCGAAGCGCGGCTTTCGGAAAGCCGCAGCCTGTCATTAAAGCTGAGCCCGGAGGCCGAGGCGTGGCTGACCGAAAAGGGCTATGATCCGAAATACGGTGCCCGGCCCTTAAAGCGCCTGCTGCAGACCGAGCTGGAGGACCGCCTCGCGGAAGCCATTCTGGAAGGAAAGGTCCGGGACGGCGAAGAAGTGCTTATCGGCCTGAAAGACGGAAAAATCGTACTTAACGAAAGCCCGCAGAAGTAAGGAATCCATTTATGGCAAAAGAGAAAACAACTGTATTTTTCTGCAAGGAATGCGGATATGAATCTCCGAAATGGAGCGGTTTCTGCCCTGCCTGCCACACCGCCAATTCCATGGTGGAGGCCCCGAAGGAAAAAGCGCCGGGCTTCAGCCGGATAAGCGGGGGGCAAAGGCGCCCCGTCCCGGTCCGTCTGGAGGAAATTCCGCAGGAGGCGCAGGACCGCTACGATACCGGGATCGAAGAATTAAACCGCGTGCTCGGCGGCGGCCTGCTGCCCGGCTCGCTCATCCTGACCGGCGGCGACCCCGGGATCGGCAAGTCCACGCTGCTGCTGCAGGTATGCCGGAATCTGGCTGCTGCCGGACAAAAAGTTCTGTACGTATCCGGCGAGGAGTCGCTGCGGCAGCTCAAGCTCCGGGCAGACCGGCTCGGCCGTTTTTCGGGAGACATATCCTTCCTCTGCGAAACGGATCTTGACCAGGTCGTACGGATCCTGCAGGAGGAAAAGCCGCAGGTCGCGGTCATTGACTCCATCCAGACCATGCAGAGCGCGCAGACGGCTTCCGCCCCGGGAAGCGTTTCCCAGGTGCGGGAGTGCACGAACATCCTGCTGAACACCGCCAAGGGCTGCAATATCGCGGTCTTTATCGTGGGTCATGTCACGAAGGACGGCGCGGTGGCCGGCCCGAAGCTGCTGGAACATATGGTGGATACGGTCCTGTATTTTGAGGGCGACCGCCACGCCGCCTACCGCCTGCTGCGAAGCGTCAAGAACCGCTTCGGCGCGTCCGGAGAGATCGGCGTATTCGAGATGCGCAGCGACGGCCTGAAGGAGATCCCGAATCCCTCGGCCTATATGCTGAGCGGCCGGCCCGAAAACGCCTCCGGCTCCGCGATCACCTGCGTGATGGAAGGGACCCGTCCTCTCCTTCTGGAGGTCCAGGCCCTTGTCACGCGAAGTAATTACGGACTGGGACGGCGTACCTCAGCCGGGGCGGACTACAACCGCGTCAATCTGCTTCTGGCCGTCCTCGAGAAGCATCTGAATATGGCGCTTGCGGACTGCGACGCCTTTGTCAATGTGACCGGGGGCCTGCGCATCAACGATCCCTCCCTGGATCTGGCCATCATTCTGGCCCTGTATTCCAGTTACCGGAATCTGCCGGTGGATCCCGACACCATGGTTTTCGGAGAGATCGGGCTGGCCGGGGAAGTGCGCTCGGTCCCGCTCGCCAAAGAGCGTGTGCAGGAGGCGGCCCGCTTGGGCTTTACCACCTGCGTCCTGCCGAAAAGCTCGCTGACCTCGGACGTCAAAGCCCGCGGGATCCGGCTGATCGGGGTCGGGACCATCGCGGAAGCGGTCTCGATCCTGTCATGAAAGGAAAGCCGTCATGAATCTTTATCTGGATCTTTTTTGTACCTTTGCCAGGATCGGAGGGCTGACCTTCGGCGGCGGCTACGCCATGCTGCCGATTCTGGAGAAGGAAGTGGTGGAGAATAAAGGCTGGTGCTCGGAGGAGGACCTGACGGATTATTATGCCATCGGGCAGTGCACGCCGGGCGTGATCGCGGTCAATACCGCGACCTTCGTCGGCGAAAAGAAAGCGGGGAAGCCGGGCGGCATTGTTGCGACGCTGGGCGTCGTGGCGCCGTCGCTGGTCATTATTACCGTGATCGCCGCCTTCCTCCGGAATTTCGCGGATAATCCATACGTGATCCACGCGTTTTCCGGGATCCGTGTAGCGGTCACGGTCCTGGTCCTCAATACCGTGATCAAGCTCCTGAAATCCAATGTGCTCAAGAAGGGGCTGCCCACGCTCATCCTCTTCTGCCTGGTTCTGGCCGCGTCCTTCTTCCTCGGCATTTCTTCCATTGCCCTGGTGGTGGCGGCCATGATATGGGGGCTTTTCTTCGGACTGGCCATTCATAAAAAGGAGGTGTCGGCATGATCCTCCTTCGTCTCTTTTTCGAATTCTTCAAAACGGGCCTGTTCGCGATCGGCGGCGGCCTGGCTACGCTCCCCTTTCTGCGGGAAATGTCCGAAACTACCGGGTGGTTTACCCAGACGGAACTGCTGGATATGGTCGCGGTCTCGGAATCGACGCCCGGGCCCATCGGCGTCAATATGGCCACCTACGTCGGCTTTACCACGGCCGGGATCCCCGGCGCGGTCATTGCGACGCTGGGGCTGATCACGCCTTCGGTGATCATCGTACTGATCGTCGCCGGCTTTCTGAAGCGCTTTAAGGACAGCAAGGTCGTGGCGGCGGTTTTCGGTGGCCTGCGGCCCGCCTCCACCGCGCTGATCGCAGCGGTCCTGCTCTCGCTGGTCGTGATGAACTTTTGGAATCAGACTCTTTTTGACGCGCAGGGCCTGTTCGCCGCTCTCAAGTGGAAGCATCTGCTGCTGGCCGGCGTGATATTCGCCGGGACCAAAGTCTTTAAGAAGTGGCACCCGGCCATCTTCCTGCTGGCCGGCGCAGCGGCCGGAATCGTCTTTTCTCTGTAACAAGGTGCTTCGCACCGCTGCCATCTTTCTGTATTGCCATAAAAAATGAGGCGTCGGGATCACTCCCGCCGCCTCATTTCTTTTTCTGGGCCGCCCTCGTCCGGCCGTCTTTACCGTGCCGCCGCCAGTCCTGCGATCCGCCCGCTGCTCCAGGCCCACTGCAGATTATATCCGCCGCAGGGGCCGTCCGTATCCACGATCTCCCCGGTAAAGAACAGTCCCGGGCAGAGCAGGGATTCCAGATTGGCCGACAGCTCCGAAGCGGGGATCCCGCCCGCGGTGACCTGGCAGCTGTTAAAATCCTTGGCCCCGTCGATGGAGAACATAAAGCCCTGGATCTGCGAAGCCAGCCGGACCAGTTCTTCCCTTGTCAGCGTGTTGCAGGGAGCCTGCGGATCAATACGCGATTTTTCCAGCAGCGGCCCGACCAGCTTGTCCGGAACCATGCCGAGAAGGATCGCGCCGCTTTTGACGGTGGGACGCCGGACGCGCCGGTCTGCCAGCATCAGATACAGCTCATTGTAGATCCGGGTCGGCCAGAGATTCAGGCGCAGCGCTACGTTCTTTCCCTCGGCCAGCGCCTGTACGGCCCGGCCGCTCAGCTGGAAGACCGGGATCCCGGAGAGCCCGTATTCGGTAAACTGGACTTCCCCGCTTTCCTGCGCGGCGACCTTTCCGTCGATCATCAGCGAAACTTTGGCCTCTGCCCTAACGCCGCCGAGCCGCTTGCAGAGCGGATTGTCGGAAGTCAGGGCGCCCAGCGCGGGAAGGGGCTGCACGATGCTGTGCCCGAGATCCTGCGCGAGTCCGTAGCCGTTTCCGTCGGAGCCGGTCTTCGGCGCCGCCATGCCGCCCGTACTGATAATGACACGGTCGGCAGTGAACACCGTCCCGTCCTCCGTGGTCAGCCGGAATATCTTCCGGTCCTTTGCCACCCGGACGATCCGGCATTCGGTATAGATCTGCACGCCGAGGCGCTCGCATTCCATCTCCAGCGCCCTGCGGACCTGTGCGGCTTCCCGGCAGGCCGGATAGACCCAGCGGTCGTCGCCCTTGGCTGAAGCCGCCGTTACACAGGGGATGCCGATCTTGTCAAAAAAGGCCAGCGTCTCTTTCACGCCGTACTCGCCGATCACGAGGCCGGCCAGCTTTGCCGCCGAGCCGTGATAGAGGGACGGATCCAGCGCGGTGTTGCTTAAATTGCAGCGTCCGTTGCCGGTGGACAAAATCTTCTTCCCCGGCTTGTTGTTCCCTTCAAACAGAATCACTCTGGCGGCGGCGCCGGCTGCCGTGATCGCAGCCATAAGGCCCGAAGCGCCGCCCCCGACCACGGCGATTTTCATAGCGACTCCTCTTCTTTGACCAGGTGGAGCTTCCGCGCCGCTTTCAGCAGGAACCGTCCTTTCGGCAGGGCTGCCAGATCCTCCTGATCCACGGCACCCAGAAGAATGACCGCAATAAAGTAGATCATTACAGCGGCAAAGACCGCGGCCAGCAGGCTGACGGTATTGCCCAGATGCGCCAGCCGGAGCCCGCAGTAGATCCCGTAGGCGAAAGCCCCCATGATGACAGAGGCCAGGCCGACCAGCAGCAGGGTTTTCTTATACTCCTGCCGATACTCGAACAGGCGGCTCAGGTCATGGATGTTCAGAATGCAGCTGAACAGCGAATACAAAACATGATTTACCACCACCGCGATAATGCCGCCCTTTAAAACATGCAGGCACAGGAGCAGCAGCGGAATGTGGATAGCCAGCGAGATCAGATAGTTTTTGATCGGGATCCAGTAATGCCCGCTTCCCTGGAGAATGCCCACCGAGACCGTGGAGAGGCTGAAGGTCAGAACGGCAAGCGACCCCCAGGTCATCAGCTGGCCGGCCAGCGTATTGTCGGAGGAGCGGAACAAAAGGTCAAAGCAGGGCTTGCCCAACACGCCGAGGCCGACCGAAGCCGGCAGCGCGATCAGGCAGATAAAACGGATGGCCCGGGATGCTTTCTCCCGCGCGTCCGTCAGATTCTGACGGGCGATCGCGGCGGAAACCGTGGGCAGGGTGGAGGCGCTGATCGCGGAGCCGATGGCGATCGGGACATTGATCAGCGTGGTGTATTTGGATGTATAGGCGCCCCAGATCTGGCTGTAGCTGGTGCCGGTAAACTGGCCGGCAAAGAGCGCCTGATCGATGACGTTTCCGATATTGGACATGGTCGCGCTGACCAGGATCGGCAGGGCGGTCAGAATGATCACCTTGATTGTCTGACCTGCGCTGTCGATCACGCCGGTCGTATCCTTTTCACAGCGTGCGAGCAGTGTTCTGCGATACAGAAGATAAATGAATACCAGAAACAGCAGCGCCGCGAGCGCGCCGACGCCGGTCCCGATGGTGCCGCCCATGGCGCCGTAGCCGGAGGCAAAATAGCGGCTGCCCGCCGCATCCATCTCGAGGCCTTTGTTAAACAGATAATAGCCGGCCAGCAGGCTGACCGCCACATGCAGGATCTGCTCCAGGATCTGGGAAACAGCTGTGGGGACCATGGTCCCGTGGCCCTGGAAGAAGCCGCGCATGACGCCCAGCATCCCCATGAAAAAGATGGCCGGGGCCAGCGCCAGCATCGCATAATAAGCCTCCGGCATCTTAAGCACGGCATTGGCAAAGAAGCCTGCGCCGAAAACCATGATCAGCGCGCTGACAAGGCCCAGCAGCGTTCCGAAAGCCAGGCTGAGCAGAAAGGTCCGGCGCACATTGCGGTACTGCTTCAGGGAAAGTTTTCCGGACACGATCTTGGAGACCGCCATCGGCAGGCTGTACGAAGAGATGAACAGCAGGATATTATAGATATTATAAGCCGTGCCGTAGACACCCATCCCGTCCTCTCCGATGATATTGGTCATCGGAATCCGGAACAGAAGGCCGATAATCCGGCTGATAATACCGGCGGCGGCCAGGATACTACCCTGCATCAGGAAATTGCTGCGCTTGCTTGCTGCCATGCTCAGTCCCTCGTAATCCCCAAAGTTTCCAACAATGCGTTCTGCCGCGCTTCCATGAGAAGCCGCTCCTCTTCTTCCATGTGGTCATACCCCAGCAGATGATACAGGCTGTGCGCGGTCAGGAAGGCCAGTTCCCGGCGGATGCTGTGGCCGTACTCTTCCGCCTGGGAAAGCACTTTCTCGAGAGAGATGACCATATCGCCGAGCATCAGCTCTCCGCTCTCCGGATGAAAAAGCGTGAGGTCATTTTCCAGGTCGGAAAAATCGCCCGGCGCGGGATATTCCACCGCAGGAAAGCTCAGCACGTCGGTCGGCGCGTCGATCCCGCGGGCCTCCCGGTTGATCTCCCGGATGGCTTCATTGTCGGTCAGCAGAACGTCGATCTCGCATTCATACGGGCAGTTTTCCGCCGTGAGGCCGGCTTCGATCACCTGGCGGATCAGGGCTTCCGCGTCAAAGGGCAGGGTGACCCGGCTTTCACATTCGACGGGTATCGTCATGCGGCGCTTCCTTTCCATCCACCGTGCGGATCCGGTTTTTATCATAGCTGCGGGGGGCGCTCTGCGGCCTTACTTCGCGCGCGGCCTCTTCTTTTTCAAAGGCCTTTACGATATCTTTCACGATCTTGTTGCGGACGACGTCCCGGTTGGTCAGATGGATGACGCCGATGCCGTTTACGCCGCGCAGGATCTCCGCGCAGCGGGTGAGGCCGGAGTCACTGATCTTCGGCAGGTCGATCTGGGTCACATCTCCGGTCAGCACCATTTTGGAATTTTCACCGAGACGGGTGAGCGCCATCTTCAGGGTCGAGAGCGAAGCATTCTGCCCCTCGTCGATTATGATGCGCGCATGATTCAACGTACGGCCGCGCATATAGGCCAACGGCGCAACCTCGACCGTCCCGTTCTCCCGCAGCTTATCCGCCCGTTCCTGGCCGAAAACGTCGCGCAGGGCGTCGTAAAGCGGGCGCAGATACGGATCGACTTTCTGCGCCAGATCGCCCGGCAGGAAGCCGAGCCGTTCTTCTCCGGCTTCGATCGCGGGCCGGGACATGATGATCCGTTCGATCGTCCCGTCTTTTAATTCCTGCGCCGCCTGCGCCACGGCCAGATAGGTCTTGCCGGTGCCGGCCGGGCCGATACAGATGGTCACAGCCTTTTCCCGCAGCATTTCCACATAGTTCTGCTGCCCGAAAGTTTTGCACTTGATGGGAAGGCCCTTGTAGTTTAACGTAACGGCGTTGTCCATGGCCTTAAAGAGTGAATCGAGCGACCCCTCCCGGGCTTCCTCGATCAGACGCTCCACCATATCCTCCCGCAGGTCCTCTCCCTGCTTGGAGAGCTGGATCATCGCCTTTAAAACCGCTTCCGTCATGGCTTTGGGCGTTTCATCACCCTGAATATCCACGGTGTCGCCGCGCAGCGTAAGCGTAACGCCGAAGGCCGTTTCCAGCTTTTTCGCCCAGATATCCTGGGTCCCGAAGACGGCCTGCTGCTCTTCCAATGAATGAAAAACGAAATTTCTCTGCATAGCTTCCTTTCGAAATCTCAAAAGATTATTGATATTATAAAAAATGCGGCAGGGGATTGCAAGGTTTTTGTCGCGCCAGCGCCCCATCCCCCTGAAATAGACCGTAAAAAACAGACGGCCGGTTTCCCGGCCGTCTGTTCAGATGACGATGCGAAGCATCGCCGCTGCAGGGGGTCATGCCTTTCTGAAAGCTTCCTCAGCGGAATTTGCGCTTTCTGGCCGCCTCTGCCTTTTTCTTGCGGCGTACGCTGGGCTTTTCGTAATGTTCGCGCTTACGGATCTCCTGCTGGATACCATCCTTCGCGCACTGACGCTTGAAACGGCGCAGGGCATTGTCGAGGGACTCGCCTTCCTTTACGATAACGGTTGCCATTTATTTTATCCCCCCTTTCGGATTGGAGTAACATGCTTTGCCTGTGCGGCGCACAAAAAGCATTATAACAGATTTTGCCGTTTCGTCAAGCAGAAATTTATAAAATCTGTCCTTCTTCGACCGCACTGATGAGATCCACGCGGTTTTGGTGGCGGCCGCCTTCGAAAACAGCCCCGAAGAATTCGTCCAGGATCATTTTGGCAGTGTCGATCCCGATCACACGGGCGCCGAAGGCAATGATCTGCGCATTGTTGTGCTGCACGCAGAGCCTTGCGGTATACGGCTCAGAGCAGACTGCGGCACGGATCCCTTTGACCTTATTCGCGGCCAGCGAGATCCCGACGCCGGTCCCGCAGATCAGGACGCCTCTTTCCACGTCTCCCGCTTTCACGGCGAGCGCCACTCTCTCCCCGTATACCGGGTAATCGCAGCGGTCCCTGGAATAGGTGCCGTAATCGACGATCTCAAAACCTTTTTCTTCCAGATACTGTTTGAGTTCTTCCTTCATTTCGAAGGCTGCATGGTCCGAACCGATCCCGATCCTCATGTTTTGTCTTCCTCCTTATTCCGATCATTCTTTTGCCAGCGGGTATTCGTTGCAGAGCAGCCGGTACGGCGCTTCGTCTTCCTCGATCAGCGGATACCGGCGGGGCGTATTCCAGAAGCAGTTATCGGTATTGTCATCGTTGCACATGCTGACTTCTCCGACGACGACCGTCCCGCCTCCTTCCTCTGCCCAGAACGTATGATACATTCCCTGCGTGAACGTGACGCTCTGCCCCGGCTTTAACGCCAGCGTCCCGCCGGCGGGCACGCTCAGGACCACGCCGTCGGAAACGATGCGGACGGGACTGACGAGATCCGGCCGTTCGTCTTCTGTGGAATTATACAGGCGCATCATCAGCGTGCCGCCGGCCCGGTTAATGATATCCTCCATCTTGTACCAGTGAAAATGCAGCGGCGTGACCTGGCCTTCCCGGACGATAAGAAGCTTCTCCGCATAGGGTTTTGCATACTTTTCCGGTTTTTTCGTGTTGCCGTTGCGGATGGTGAGGGCCGTAAGTCCCTGCGCGGCAAAATCGCCGCAGCCGTAGTCGGTCACGTCCCAGCCGAGGCCGTTGTCGCGGATCTCATCGCATTCACGGCCCTTCTCTTCCCACTCCTTCGGCGTCCAGCTGAAGAAAGGCGGAAGGAAAAGGCCGCATTCCGACAGCAGCGCTTCGGTTTCCCGGATGACCTGATTGATCTCAGAGCGTTTCATAAAGAGTTACCTTTCCGATCGGTCAGAATAGTTCGCCGGCGGATACCCCGCCGACCCAGCTTACGCACCGCCCGGCCAGTTCCGCGCCGCGGCGCAGCGCTTCGGAAAGCGGCGCTCCCGAAGAGACCGCGGCCAGAAAGCCGGCCATAAAGGCGTCGCCGGCTCCGCAGGCGTCTTTGAACGGCCCGTAAGAGACAGCCGGCTGATAAATCATCTCACCGTCTTTTTCAGCGCCGGCCGCGCCTTTTTCCCCGAGGGTGATCACGGCGGCCTTCCGCACCCGGGAGGAAAGATAGCGCAGCGCTTCTTCCGCGGTGCTATTTCCGCTGATGCGCAGCCCTTCCTCCTCATTGACCTTGAGATAATCACAGCGGCCGAGAAGATCCCGGGCTTCGGGCCTGCACGAATCATCAAACGCAGCGTCCAGGCTCAGCTCTTTCCCGTGCTTTTCGCAAAGCTCTGCGATCGGCAGATCCAGCGCGTAGCTGATAAAGCTGTGGACGATATCCGCTTCTTTGACCGCTTCTTCCAGCAAGGCTTCGCTGCAGGGCAGCGTCCCCGTAAAGGCATAGGTGGCAAAGCTTCGGTCCCCGGGAATGCCGAGCACGGCCGAGACCGGGGTATCGTAGTCCGGGATCGGAAGAAGGATCAGCTTGAGGCCGCTCTTTTCCAGCTCCCTCCGGACCACATCCCCCCGTACGTCCCAGCCGATTGCGGTCAAATACGCCGTAGGGATCCCTATGCGCGCCAGCAGATGCGGCGTATTCGAACCGCCGCCGGGCTGCATGGAAAAGTTCTGGCAGAAAACCTCTTCTCCCGGCCCGGGGAGCTTCGGCATCCCGCCGAATATCATATCACAACATACTTCAGAGATACATAAGATTTTTTTCATGGGTCCCCCTGTCCGGGATCAGCGTTTTTTCCCCCACAGAAACTGCTGC
Source organism: Lachnospiraceae bacterium (assembly GCA_017394885.1). Lineage (GTDB taxonomy): Bacteria > Bacillota > Clostridia > Lachnospirales > Lachnospiraceae > UBA6987. The sequence goes on from JAFPWO010000024.1 coordinate 46,680, forward strand.
GCAAATTCCTCTGGCGTGAGATCCGTATCGACCGCCACCAGGATCTGCTCCCAGTACCCGTATTCATTATAGGCTTCGACGCCCCACAGTTCGGTGCTGGCGCCAAGAAGCAGATAAATACGCCCGCCGGTCAGATCGTTGTCCTTTGATTTTTCCAGTATATCCAGCAGGGCGTGCGCGGTCTCCTCATTCGGATACCAGCTGCTGCCGATCTGATACGTCTGTTGGAACTGCAGGGCTTCTCCCGAACCGGCGCTGAATACGCTTCCCTGCAGGGAAGCCGAGACCATATAGGTATCCATCGGTACGGCCGCGCTTAAGCGGACCGATTCCACCCGCTTCACGGATGCCAGCAGTTCTTCGATCTGCTTTGCGTTGTCCGTCTGAAGCTCCTGGCCGTAGACCCGGAAGGTTTCGGGCAGCTCAGGCGTGATCGGGACGTTAAAGCTGCTTGTCGTTCCGTTTTCCGTCTTTGTTACGTGCAGCGTATCGATGCTGAAAATTTCCCCGCGGAGGATCCCGATCCAGCTGTCAAAATCCATCGCGGCTGCATCCCGGCGCAGCGCTTCGTACAGGCGGCTGCGGGCGGCTGCATCCATTTTCCCGGCGTACAGGGCCAGCGACAGCGTGGCGGAGTCATCGGGCAGTTTCGTATAGATCTCTTTATACTCGGACAAGGCGCGCATGCCTTTCAGGATCGTGTCATACTGGGCCTCACTGACCCGGACTTCCCGGTAGACGGTCTTCCCGGTCTGTGTTTTATACCCGATCGTCAGCGAATAGCGGTCGCCGCGGTAATGCCCCTGGTTGATCTCATCCAGCTCGTCCAGCGTCTGCGCAAGGCCGTCCGCAGCGGCTTTGACGGCAGCCGGCTCTGTAATCAGCAGTTTTTCCGCCTGCGCTTCAAAATAGTTTTCTTCACTCTGCCCCAGGAAATACGCCGTGTCCGTGTTGTCGTACACGCTTATGGCCCGGATCTCATCGGCTGCGGGCCGGAAGCGGATCGTGGAGCGGTACGCCGTCACCATGAGCACGATCGCAAGGACGTTGAGAAGTGGCAGGAGCAGCAGGGAGAGCGTGGCTTTCTTCAGCATGGCCAGCTTCCTCGTCATGATCAGCTCATAGAGGTAAAACGCGATGACCGCGATCAGATAAAGCACAAAGATCTCGAATCGGTCCATCACATCCAGCTTTGTCCCTTTGACGATCGAGCCGAAGATCAGGCTGATCGGGATCAGGCAGATAATAAAGGCGATGGTCAGCCGGTAGACCGCGCCGAGCAGGGCGTTCGGAGCCGCAAATCCGGCCGCTTCGGAGCGGCGCTTCCGGTAAAACAGGAGCGCTGCCAGAACGAAAAGGGCTCCGAGAACCGCCGTGTACAGCACCGGCCCCCAGCTGAAAGCCGTTGTCCCGCGCTGCGACAGGAAATTCGATAACATCCTGACGACCAGATTATAGTCATTGTTGAAAAAGAAGGAAAGCTTTTCCGGAACCATGACATAACAGGCCGAGCTGACGCTGCCCACGATCGCGGAAAGGATCAGCCGCGGCGCAAAGATCAGCAGGCCGGTCACGATCACATTGGAAAAGGCCGTTCCGGTGATGCTGCAGGCAATGGCTGCCGCCGCCGCCGTATAAAACCCGGCAGCTGCCGCGGAAAGACAGCTGCGCAGCAGTTCCGCGGCGGAGAAGCGGAAAAAGCCGGGAAAGACGATCCGCGAAAGCGCCGCCGCGGCTGCCTGCCCGAGCACGATCATCAGCAGCCAGCTGACAATAGCCGCAAAAAAGCTCAAAAATACACAGGCCCGCGTCTGTGGGATGCTGTGATAAAAATCACTGCTCTTTCGGTCCGTCAGAAAATGAAACATTTTCAGGCTCAGGATCGGTGCAAAAAGCAGGAAGCTCAGCTGGATAAACGGCATCATATCCGAGGCGGAAACCATGACCGGCAGGGTTCCTTTCAGCTCTTCCTGTCCTATCGACAGCAGCGAGATCCAGGAACCGACGCTGTTTAGAACCGCAACCAGGGCGCTTATGCCCAGAAAGACGATGCCGAGCACGCGCAGCTGGCGGAGGCCTTCCGCATACAGCTTTTTATCAAACCGCTTTTTGTTCATGGCTCTCCTCCTCTCTTCCCAGGACGTCGTCAAAGGAATATCCGAGCTTTTTCATTTCATAGGTGAAGACTTCTTCGAGCGTCAGCGGCAGAACGTCCAGAAGCACCGGTTCTAGCCGGCGGAGCTTTTCGACCGTCTCTTCGCGGTTCCCGCGGATGATCAGGTTAGCGACCGACCCGCTCTGCTGATAATGCAGGAGGTCGACGCCGGCGAAACGGCTCCGGTCAAACGGCTCTAGGAAGGCCAGCTGCACCTTGAAAAGCGCGGTCTTCAGATCCTGGACTTCGCTCTCCAGAATCACGCCGCCCTCGTGGAGCAGGGCCAGGTGATCACAAATGTCCTCGAGCTCCCGCAGGGAGTGCGAGGTAATGATAGCCGTCGCTTTCTTATCCGCCACGTCTTCACAGATCAGGCCCTTGACCAGGCCGCGCATGACCGGATCCAGACCGTCGAAGGTCTCGTCAAAAAACATATAGTCCGGCCGGCAGGAAAGCGCCATGATGATGGCCGCCTGCCGTTTCATCCCCTTGGAGAAGGTCGCGATCGGGCGGGTGGGATCCAGGCGGAAGCTCTGGGCCAGGAAGTCAAAGCGGTTCCAGTCAAATCCCGGATAGATCGAGGCGTACAGACGGGCCATCCGGCGCATCGATGCGCTGTTCAGGAAATACAGGTCATCCGGGACGAAGGCCAGCCGGGACTTGACGGCGGGATTGTCAAAAACAGGCTCGCCGTCGATCAGCACTTCTCCGCCGTCCGGCCGGTAGACCCCGGTCACAAGCCGCAGAAATGTGGATTTCCCGGCGCCGTTGGACCCGACCATGCCGTAGATGCAGCCGTTGGTGATCCTGGCATTGATCCCGTTCAGGGCGGTATATTTATCAAATCTCTTTACCAGATCTCTGGTTTCAATCATAATGCGTCCTCCTTGTACACGGCAGAGATCAGCGGCAGGATCTCTTCTTTCGCCACGCCGCTTTGACGAAGCTCCAGCAGGCTCGCCTCCAGTTCCTGCAGCTTTTTCTGATTTTTTTCGCGGCGGAAGCGGTCTATGTTTTCGCAGATAAAAGCGCCGCGGCCCGGCACGCTGCTCAGGACGCCCCGTGCATTCAGTTCACTGTAGGCTTTCTGAATGGTATTGGGGTTGATGGAAAGCGCGGTGGACAGGCTGCGGACACTCGGAAGCGGCGTCCCGGGCAGGAGCACGCCGGACAGCACCAGCTTCTCGATCTGCGATATCAGCTGTTCATAGACCGGCACGCGTGACATAACGTCGATTTGGAACATTCTTTCCTCCGTAATAAAACACTCAAATGTATTAACTGTACTATTTGTAATAGTACGGTTATAGCATGCGTCCCAACCTATGTCAATACTTTTTTCTTCCCATTCAGGAGCCGTTGTGGTATTATATAAAAAACAATCGAAAGAACGCTGTTTTTCCCTTCCCCCGAAAACAAATCGATAAAAATCAGGAGAGATTATGAACTACGCCGAGTTCTGCCAGACGTTGTTTGATTCCTTGTCTCAAAGATTTCCCGGAAATGCCATCATCAAACTTATCCACAGCGCTGCCGCGGATCCCGCCGGCGCCGATCTGCTCCGTGTAAAGATCTCGGAAAAGACCGAAACCCTTCACTTTTCACTCCGCAGTTATTACGGTACCTATCTCAAAAAACGCCGGATCGAGCCGATCCTGCGGGATATCGAATACGCATGCGTCGATTCCATGCTTCATCAGGCTTTTGACGGCGATCTCCTCCCGCCCTTCTCCTCCGGCGCCGGCCGCCTGGCGCTGCGCCTTGTCCCGGCCGTGCGGAATCCGTCTTTTCTGGCCTGCCATCCGCACCGCGTGATCCACGACATCGCCCTGGTCTACGCGCTTTGCTATGATGAGCCGTGCCCTCACATCCGATATGTGGATTATTCCCTGCTGAAGCGCTGGAAGATCCGTCAGGAAGAGCTTCACCAAAGCGCCCTGCTCTCTTCCCCGGCGCGGGAAGCGCCGCTTCTTCTTTCCTGCCGCGAAATGATCCTTCTGTCCGGCAGGCTTCCCCGCGGCGTTCTCTGCGAAGAAAGAGGAAGCAGTCCCTGCTACGTCCTGAGCAGCCGCAGCCTGCACGGCGCCGCCGCCGCCCTCTTTTATCCAGGCGTGCTGCAGGAGCTGCTGCATATTTTCGGAGACTTCTGCTTCTGCTTTCCCAGCCGCAACGAAGCCGTGCTCTGGCCGAAAGACCGCCCGCCGCACCGCACCGCTCCCAAAGCCGCTCCCGTCCCGGAAAACCTGCCTTCGGAATACCTGAGCCATACGGTTTACTGCTGCGACCGGCTGCCGCAGGATTTTCACCTCCGTCCGTATTTTTATCTTGACAAAGGTCTCTCCTTCCGCTAAATTTTTAAAGGGCACTCTCCCCAGGGAGGATACCATGAATACTATCGGTTTTGACAACGATCTCTACCTTTCGCTTCAGTCAGCCATGATCTCGCAGCGCATCGATTCTTTCGGCGGCAAGCTGTATCTCGAATTCGGCGGCAAACTCTTTGACGATTTTCATGCATCCCGCGTGCTGCCCGGTTTTATGCCGGACAGTAAGATCCGCATGCTGAAACAGCTGAAAGACCGCGCAGAAATCGTGATCGTCATCAATGCCGATGATATAGAAAAAAACAAGGTCCGCGGGGACCTCGGCATCACCTATGATCTGGACGTGCTCCGCCTGATCGACGCCTTCCGCGGCAACGAGCTGTATGTGGGCAGCGTGGTGCTGACCCACTACAACGGCCAGGCCGCTGCGGAGGCCTTCTGCCGCCGTCTGGAGAACCTGGGCGTAACGGTCTATCATCATTATCTGATCGAAGGCTATCCGCTGGACGTGGAGAATATCGTTTCCGAAAACGGCTTCGGCCGCAATGATTTTATCGAGACGACGCGGCCGCTCGTGGTGATCACGGCGCCGGGCCCCGGCAGCGGGAAAATGGCGACCTGCCTGTCTCAGCTGTATCATGAGAACCGCCGCGGGATCCAGGCGGGCTATGCCAAATTCGAGACCTTCCCGATCTGGAATCTTCCCTTAAAACATCCGGTCAATCTGGCGTATGAAGCGGCTACCGCCGATCTGGACGACGTCAATATGATCGATCCCTTCCATCTGGAAGCTTACGGCGTTGCCACCGTCAATTACAACCGCGACATTGAGATTTTCCCGGTCCTGCAGGCCATGTTCACGCAGATCTTCGGGGACAGCCCCTATAAATCTCCCACCGACATGGGTGTCAACATGGCCGGCAAGTGCATCATCGACGACGAAGTCTGTCAGAATGCCGCCAAGCAGGAAATCATCCGCCGCTATTATCATGCGCTCTGTGATAAGCGGATCGGCTACGGCTCGGATGAGATCATCAGCAAGATCCGGCTCGTCATGCAGCAGGCGAAGATCACAACGGACGACCGGGCGGTCGTCAAAGCGGCGCTCGAGCGCGCCGAATCCACCGACAATCCGGCCGTCGCCATCGAATTAAACGACGGGCGCATCGTGACCGGGAAAACCACGGACCTATTAGGCGCCGCCTCCGCGGCCCTTCTCAACGCCTTAAAGGCGCAGGGCGGCATCCCGAAGGAAGTTTTGCTGATGTCCCGGGATATCATCGAACCGATCTGCCATTTAAAGACCGCGCATCTCGGCAATCACAACCCGCGGCTGCATACGGATGAAGTCCTGATCGCGCTTTCTATCTGCGCCGGCACGGATCCGCTGGCCGAACGCGCTGTAAAGGCTTTGGGCGAACTGGCCGGCTGCGAAGCCCATTCCACGGTCATTCTTTCCCCGGTCGACAGTGCGATCTTCAAAAAGCTGGGGATCCAGCTGACCTGCGAGCCGCGCCATCAGAGCAAGAAGCTCTTCCACCGGCGCTGAACATCCTGCGCCGTTTACAGGCCGGCGCGCTGCTTTCTCCGCCGGCGGTTGACGTAGCGTTCCAGATGCCCGCCCCGGATAAATTCCGCCAATACGATCTGATCGAATACCGGCACCGTGCAGGAGTAAAAATCCAGCGTCTGCCGGTATTTTTCATGCAGTTTTTCCGGCAGGACCATAAAACCGGTGCGGATAGCCGGGGCCAGTGTTTTCGAAAAGCTGTTGATATAGATCACCTGTTCCGGCAGCAGGGAAATGAGGGTTTCTGCGGGCAGGGAGCCGGCCGCAAATTCGGAATCGTAATCGTCTTCGGCCAGATAACTGCCGTTTTTCTTTGCCCAGACGGCATATTCGTGTTTTTTCGCCGCGGACGCCGTGACGCCGCTCGGATAGCTGTGATACGGCGTCACATGAAGCAGCGCCGCCCGGCAGCGTTCCAGCTCTTCCGAGAGGATCCCGTCCGCGCCCATCGCCAGCCATTCGCAGACGGCGCCGTTTGCCTCATAGACCTTCCGGATCTTTTCGTATGAAGGGTTTTCCAGCGCGACCGGACATCCCGGTCCCAGCAGCTGTGCGACCAGGCTGTACAGATATTCCGCTCCGGAACCGATGATCATCCGCTCCGGATCCAGCGACAGACCGCGGCTGCGCGCCATCCAGTCCGCGATCGCACTCTTTAATTCCGGCGAACCGGTGCCGGGGACCCGGGACAGAATGCGCTCGCCGTATTCGCTCAGGACATTGCGCATGGTTTTGGCCCACAGGGCAAAGGGGAAATCTTCCGGGGCTTCCGGCGGCGCCTGCATGGCCGACAGGCTGGGCCGCCTTCTCTTCTCCTGCTGCGGCAGCCCCCCGAAGCTCACATAAAAACCGCTGCGCGGCCGGGACTCCAGGCACCCTTCATCCGTCAGAAGCGCCAGCGCATGTTCAACCGTAATGATACTGATCCCCAGTTCATCGGCCAGCAGCCGCTTGGACGGCAGCTTCGTGCCGCGGGGCAGCTTCCCGCTGATGATATCGCCGCGAATCTGCCGGTACAGCTGGCGGTATGCTCTTTCCCTGGCTGTTTTATCAATCGTCCAGTTCATCCCGGCCTCCTTTATCTGACCTTATAAAATATTTCAAAACTGGTAATAGCAATAAGTTCAGTTATATCTTATACTAAATTCGATTCCAGGTCAAGGAGGCTGCCATGAACAGCACCGCAACAAAAAAGATCGTTATTACCGGCGTACTGATGGCCATGAATATCATCATGAGCTCCAGTATGCTTTCCATACCGGTTCCGGGCGGCCATATGTATCTGAATGACGTGATCATCGTGACGGCCGCTGTGCTGCTGGATCCGTTCTATGCATTTTGCGTGGGCGGCATCGGGGCCTTTCTGGGGGATCTGTTTTTCTATCCCACACCGATGTTTGTCTCTCTTGCGGTCCACGGGCTGCAGGCGGTCGTGATTTCGCTCTGCGCGCATAAGCTTTTCGGCAATAAAAAACCGGTGGCAGCTTCCGTGATCGGCGCCGTCATCGGCTGGATTATTACTTTTACGGGATATACGCTCGGCCGGGCTTTTGTCTATGCGACGCCGGCTGCCGCGATCGCCAAGCTTCCCTTCCAGATTCTGCAGACTGCGGTGGGTTCCGCCCTGGCCCTGCTTCTTTGCTGGAAAGCCGGGATCGTAAAGCTCTATCACCGGATCCTGGAGGAATAAACCTGCTCCAAGAGAATGGAATCGGAAAGCTCCCGGATCATTCATTTCTGCCGCTGTCTGCGGCTTTTTCTTTTTTTCAGGATCCCATAGAAAAGAGCAGAAACGGTTGCCAGCGCGCAGAGGATCCCGGCGGTGCGCAGGAGCGTTTTCGCCTTGGCCGGGGCGGTATTTCCTTCCTGGCTCTGCGTTGTTTCTTCTGTCTCCGGATCCGCGGCGGGGATGAGCGGCGCGGGAATCGTAAGGCTCTCTTCCTTTCCGGAAGAGATGGGAACATCTTCTGTTTCCGCCTGCGTCAGTGCCGCAGTCTCTTCTGTCGGCGTTTCCGTTTCCGGCGGCGCTGTTGTAAGCATTTCCGCATCGGTGCTATCTCCCGCTTCCGGCGTTTCTTCCGTTGCTGCAGTCGCCTCCGTTTCCGGCGGCTCCGTTGTTGTTTCTTCTGTTTCCTCTTCCGAGCTGGCCGGGATCAGCGGCGCCTGATCTTTATACAGCGTGATATTCTCGTAGAAATCCGTTTTTCTGACGTCCTCTCCCACCAGGGAGCGCCACAGGCCGTAATCGCAGGGGCTGTAGGCCGGAAAGCCGGCCGAGCTGGTCACGGGATTCTCCTCCGTTCCGATCAGCCAGTCCCGGTAGCGCGTTCCCTGCTGGGAAATGTGACAGAGGAAAGCCTGCTGCGAGACCTGGTATGCCGTCTTTCTGTCAAAATAGGATAGCGGCGTGTCGATCGAAAACCAGATCTTCTGATCCCAGTACAAATGGACGTAGGTTTTGGGAACGTCCCAGGTCCCGAAGCACTGCGCGGATTCCGGGTAGCGGGAAGCGTCGGAGGCCGCCAGTACCGCGTCGCGCATGGCATGCGAAGAGAGCCGGTGCGCCCCGTGGCCGTACTCCCCGTTGATATCGTGAACGAGTACGATCTGCGGCTGAAAACGGCGCAGCAGGCTGACCTGGGCCTTCACCATGTCATCAAAACGGTAGCCCAGTTCCTCAAAGATCTTAAGACTCTCTTCTTCGGTATCCACCCGCTTCGTATCCGTGAATTCCCCGATGACCGGATAGCGGGTGAGCCCGCAGGCCCACAGGCCGTTTAACTGCTCGTGCGGCCGGTCGTGCCGCGTCCAGTGATTGGTAAAATAACAGACCTGGATCTCAGCGCCGCGGGCCACCGCATCGGGCACCGCACCGGCAAAGAACAGCTGATCATCGTCCGAATGGCAGGCCAGCAGCAAGACGTCTGCCGGCCCCTCGGCCGGCCGCCAGGTCTGTACGAAATCCGGCAGTGTATCGCCCGCCGACAGGACGTAGAGGTCCGCGATCGTGACTGAAGCCGGGAAGGAAAGTATTAGTTCGCGGACGTCCGCCTCTTCGGCTTTCTGATACTCGTGCAGGAAGCCGTACTGCCCGCAGGAGCGTTCCCGGCCGGCGCTCTGCAGCGTCCAGTCGCCCGGGATCCGGTCAAAAACAATATAGAGGCCGCCGATCGGCTGAGCCGCTTCCACCCGGATCTGCGTGCCGGCGGCATACCACTGCCAGGTATCCTCCCGGCCGTCTCTCACGGTCCACGGAACCGCCGCGCCTCCCGCCGTGATCGTGCAGCTGCCCGTGATATCCGCGGCCGGCGTATCTGCCTTTGCCGCAGAAGAAAAAAAGAAAAGCAGGACAAGAAAGACTGCCGGGATCAGGCAGGCTCTTGCACTCCGTGTTCTTTTTTGTCTGCTGCATTTCTTATCCATGCCTGCATCAACCCTCTTTGCGGGCGGTATCTTTATTTCTTTTCCGCATCAGCAGCCAGAAGCCGCCGCTTACGCCTACGGCCAGCCCCACCAGAATAACGATGGATCGAATTCCGGAGCGGACCTCGTCTTCCATATCCGGGAAAGCGGCCGCCGTCGTGGCTCTCGCGGTCGGCGCCGCTTTGGACGGCCGGCCCGGAAGGACTTCATCGCTTTGGCCGGGCGCTCCGGATACCGCGCTTTCTGCAGCGGTCCCTTTCGCCTCCGCGGGCCTCACAGGGAAAAGCAGCAGGAAGAAAGCAAAAAAGCAGGCAAGCAGATAGCCCGAAAGAATCATTCGGTGCCGATACCTTTTTCCCATCGCTGCCTCCTCTCCCGCACTGCGATTTTTTAAAGAAACGGGGATGTTTCCACACCCCCGTGAATCCTTCTTTGCCCGGCGCCGCTTTACTCCACGCGGGCACGGTCCTCGTCGGTCACGTCCTTCATGCTGAGGTTCACGCGGCCGAGTTTGTCGATCTCAATGACTTTCACGATGACTTCGTCGCCGACGTTCACGACGTCTTCGACCTTCTCCACGCGCTTCTTCGCGAGCTTGGAGATATGCACCATGCCGTCCTTGCCGGGGCACAGCTCGACAAACGCGCCGAAGTTCATCAGGCGGACGACGGTGCCTTTAAACACCTGGCCCTCTTCCACGTCGTTAACAATGGTCTCGATGATGCGGACGGCCTTGTGGATCATATCCAGATCAGTGCCGCACACCGCCACGGTGCCGTCGTCTTCGATATCGATCTGTACGCCGGTATCTTCGATGATCTTGTTGATGACCTTGCCCTGCTTGCCGATGACGTCGCCGATCTTGGACGGATCGATCGAGAAGGACACGATCTTCGGCGCCCACTTCGAGATCTCGGGACGCGGCTTGTCGATAGCCTTGCTCATGACTTCGTCCATGATGTACAGGCGGGCTTCCTTGGTGCGGACCAGCGCTTCACGGATGATCTCGTCGGTCAGGCCGTGGATCTTGATATCCATCTGGATCGCGGTAATGCCCTTGTGGGTACCAGTAACCTTGAAGTCCATGTCGCCGAAGAAGTCTTCGATGCCCTGGATATCGGTCAGGACGACGTAATCGTCATCGGTCTCGCCGGTCACAAGACCGACGGAGATGCCGCCGACCATGGTCTTGATCGGCACGCCGGCCGCCATCAGCGCCATGCAGGAGGCACAGGTGGAAGCCATCGAGGTGGAGCCGTTGGATTCCATGGTCTCCGACACGCAGCGGATCGCGTAAGGGAAGTCTTCGACACTCGGCAGCACCGGCAGGAGCGCGCGCTCCGCCAGCGCACCGTGACCGATCTCCCGGCGGCCCGGGCCACGGGACGGCTTGGTCTCGCCGACCGACCAGCTCGGGAAATTATAGTGGTGCATATAGCGCTTGGATGTGATCTTGCGGTCCAGGCCGTCGATCTTCTGCGCTTCGGACATCGGCGCCAGCGTGCAGGCGTCCAGGATCTGGGTCTGCCCGCGGGTGAACATGGCCGAACCGTGTGCGCGGGGCAGGATATCCACTTCCGCGGCCAGCGGGCGGATCTGATTGATCGCGCGGCCGTCGGGACGCTTGCGGTCCTTTAAGATCATCTTCCGGACTGTCACCTTTTGGAATTTGTAGATCGCTTCGCCCACGAAAGGCAGCCAGTCTTCATGCTCCTGCGCATAGCGCTCTTCCAGCTTTTCCGTGATCTCGCGGATCGCGGCGTCGCGCAGCTGCTTTTCATCATGGAAAACCGCGACTTCCATCGCTTCCGGCGTCACGAAGCTCACCATATCCTCATAGAGGCCTTCCGGCAGCTCATGGTGCTCGTAGTCGTGCTTTTCGCGGCCGCATTCGTCCACGATGGTCTGGATCCAGGCAATGATCTCCTTATTGATCTCATGGGCCTTCATGATGGCTTCATACATGATCTTTTCGGGCACTTCGTTCGCGCCGGCTTCGATCATGATGACCTTTTCCGCCGTGGAAGCCACGGTCAGGGCCAGGTCGGAAGCAAAGCGCTGCTCCTCAGTCGGATTGATGCAGAGCTCGCCGTCCACCAGGCCGACCATGGTCGCTGCGATCGGGCCGTCAAACGGGATATCCGAGATGCTGGTCGCGATCGAGCAGCCGAGCATGGCGACAACGTCCGGATTGCAGTCCGGGTCCACGCTCATGATCAGATTGCTTAAGGTCACGTCGTTGCGGTAGTCCTTCGGGAACAGCGGACGCATCGGGCGGTCGATCACGCGGGACGCCAGGACGGCATGCTCACTGGCCTTGCCTTCGCGCTTGTTGAAGCCGCCGGGGATCTTGCCCACGGAATACATTTTTTCTTCATAGTCTACCGTCAGCGGGAAGAAATCGATCCCGTCGCGCGGCTTTTCGGATGCGGTTGCGGTGGATAAAACGATCGTGTCGCCGTAGTGCATGAACGCGGCGCCGTTGGCCTGCGCGCCGACTCTGCCGATATCCACGGAGAGGGTTCGGCCGGCCAGTTCCATAGAATAGGTTTTGTACATTCTTTCTTTTGCTCCTTTTCGTTTCCAGGAGGCAGAAGCTCGAAACAACAAATAAACCGATAACACGGGTTTACAGGCTTATTTGTAGTCTCGAAGGACCTCTGCCGTCCCGATTCTGTGATACAATAAACTGAGAAAAAGGGTGGATTGCTCCACCCTGTTCCTTCCCCGGGATTACTTACGAATGCCTAACTTCTCAATCAGGGCACGGTAAGCTTCAATGTCATTCTTCTTGACATAGTCAAGAAGGCCGCGGCGCTGACCGACTAACATGAACAGACCACGACGGGAGTGGTGATCCTTCTGGTGCACCTTCAGGTGCTCGGTGAGTTCGCGGATTCTTTCCGTAAGAAGGGCGATCTGGACTTCCGGCGAACCGGTGTCCTGCGGGTTCTTGCCGAATTCGGCGATGATTTCGGCCTTTCTTTCTTTGCTGGTCATAACAGCCTCCTAAAATAATTCTTACCTGTTACTGCGCTCCGGTCGGAGTCTCCGAAAGCCCGGTACAGGCGCACTGGAATAATTTACCATAAGCCGTCGGAAAAGGCAAGCAAAATCTTTCTTTCCTCTTACTTTTCTTTTATATATTCCGTAATGATCCCGGTACAGACGGCAATAAAGCCAACGAGTAAAATGAGGCCCCAATGCGTCATGTAATGCCAGTCCTCACCGACGCCGCCGCCACCGATCTTCCGGAACAGCGGAAGTATCAGGTTCGCGCCGATGACATAAAACAGAAACAGGTATGCCGCAAGCGACATGAGGACGAAGCGGAACGTCAGCAGCGCTGTCCTGCTTTTCTTCGGAGCAGACGGCGGATACAACAGCTCATCCATATCGGTCCCGAAGGCATCCGCCAGCCGGCCGACCATCCCGATATCCGGGAAGGAACTGCCGTTTTCCCAGTTGGAGATCGTCTGCCGGGTAACCCCGGCCTTTTCCGCCAGCTGAGACTGGTTCCATCCGCGTGACAATCTCAGTCTCTTTATATTGTTGGATATATCTGCCATCGCCGCCATCCTTTCGGTATATTTGCAGAATCAATATACCAGCAGAAGCGGCTTCTTACAAGGCAAAAGGCTTTGGCAAAACGTTAAAACCACGTAACACCGGCTGAGGATCCATTATTCTCCGATGATGCGCTTTAAGTACAGCGGTTCGGCAAAATCGTAGCGGGTGATAATGATGCCCCGGTCTTCGTTAAAGGCCTGGATCACCTGTTCGTTCCCGATATACATGGCCACATGGCTCACCCGGCCGAGATGCATGGTATCATAGAAAACCAGGTCGCCCGGCTTCATCTCGGAAAGCGGGATCTCCTTTCCCAGTTCCGCCTGTGCGGGGCTGTAATGCGCCAGATCGATCCCGAAAAACTTCCGGTACAGCAGCATCACAAAGCCGGAGCAGTCGGTCCCGGTCACAAAGCTCTCCCCGCCCCACACATACGGAAAGCCCAGGAAGCGTTTGGCATATTCGACCATCTCATAGCGGCGGGCATCGCTGACATCCACGGCGGACGCCTCCGTCATCCGGTAATCCACCCGGCAGACCGTATTGCTGATGTAGCCTTCCTTCCAGATATCCGTCATATAGACATGGTACCATTCCCCGCTTTCCGGCTGATCCGGAAGGAGGAGCAGGCAGTCTTCGCCTTCAAAAAGCAGGTGTCTGCGGTTGTCCCATCCGCCGCCCGTATCCGGGGTGAAGCGGACGTAGGCTTTATCCACCGTGACCGTCGCATAGCGCGGCATATTTAAAAGGGCTGTTTTCCAGGCTTCCTCCCCGGTCAGCAGATAGCTTTCGCAGACATAGCCTTCCGCGACATCTCCGGAAGAGATGCGGCGCCAGCGGATCCCGTCCGCCTCCGTGACCGTTTCATCCAGCAGTTCGCAGGCGCCGAGGTGCGTCAGCGTCCCCACGATCTCTTCTCCCGTCCCGGGCCGGCGGCGGATATTGAGCCGCGAATCCGGGACATTGGCCAGCGCCAGATTGGTATAGCGGCTGAGGACTGCCATCCTTTCTTCCGCATCCGGGACCTGGACCTGTTCTGCCGTGGTTTCCGCTGCGGCTTCGGTCGTGGTTTCCGAGATAGTTTCCGGTGTATTTTCCGTTGTCACTTCCAGCACCTCTTCGGTCGAAACGGTTTCCGTCGGGGCTTCAGTCGACATTTCGTTCGCCGCTTCGGTCGTTACTTCGACCGCGGTTTCGGTCACGGGCTCCGCACTGGTCTCGGCCGAAGCCTCCGTACTCTGCGGCTGGGAAGCCGTTTCTTCTTCAGAAGCCGGCAGTGTTTCCGTTTCGGTTACGGGAACAGTAGAGGGTGCCATTGTTGTACGCATATCGATCTTGCTTTCCGACTCCCAGGCCGCTTCCGTCCGGGAAGGAGACGCGGTGCTTTCCGTCTTTTCCGCCGTACAGCCGCTCAGCAGCACAGCCAGCAGGATTCCCCCGTATAAGAATCGTTTCATATCCGTCTACTCCTTCTCTTCTTCCCGCAATCTCCGGGCCCCGAAAAATGCCTGTACGGTTTCCCGGTCTGTCTTCAGTTGCCGCTTCAGCGCTTCCAGATCTTCAAACGCCTTTTCCTCCCGGATAAAGGACAGCAGGAAAATTTCGGCGATCTGTCCGTACATTTCATCTGTATTTTCCAGCAGATGGACTTCCAGCAGCGGTTTTTCCCCTTTATTCACGGTCGGACGGACGCCGAGATTCGCCATGCCGGAATACTCTTCTCCGTTTATTTTCACAGCCGCCGCGTAGACCCCGAAGGGCGGGCAGAGTTTTTCGTCCGGAACCGTAAAGTTCAAAGTCGGAAAGCCAAGCGCCGTCCCGCGGTGATCGCCGTAGGCGATCCGTCCGCGCAGGGAGAACGGCCGCCCCAGGCGGTCGCTGACCGCGTGCATCTCGCCTTTACCGAGCCGCTCACGGATCCCGGTGCTGCTGATGATCTCTCCGTCCAGCTTTTCTTTCTCCAGGACTGTCAGGCCGAAGCCGAGGCGCCCCGAAGCTTCCTTCAGGAAATCGATATTGCCTTCGCGCTCAAATCCGAAGCAGCAGTCCGGCCCCACGACCATCTCCCGCATCCCGTAGCGTCCGATCAGGATGTCCTTCACAAAGGTTTCCGCCCGGATGGTCCGGATATCCCCCGTGAAAGGGCATTCTTCGATCACGTCCACGCCCAGACTTTTGGCAAAAAGCCGTTTTTCCTCCGCCGTCAGCAGATAGCGTTCCACGCGGTGCTGCAGCAGCGCTTCCGGCGCCGAGGTAAAGGAAAACAGGACGGTCCGCATCTTCTTTTCGGCTGCCAGTTCTTCCATCTTTCTGACGATCGCCTGGTGGCCCAGATGCAGTCCGTCAAACTTCCCGAGCGATAAGACCGAAGGCCGCGGGATGAAGGTTTTCTCTTCTTCGGCGCGGTTAAACATGACGGCCGGCCGCAGCTTCGATCCGTTTTTCGTATACAGCCCGAGCAGTTCATGGCCCGCCGTCTGCACCGTGAGCCGGCTGCCGTCCGGCAGGTTTTTCAGATCTTCTCCTCTCAGCGGAAGCGGATTGCCGTTGCGGGCCGCTTTTTCCAGCGCAGCCGGACAATAAAAAGCCGGATAGCCGGCCAGCAGCTTCGGCAGGCCCAGGATATAGCTTTCCAGCTTTCCGGCCAGGGTCAGCGCCGTGATCTCGCCCAGCGTCAGGGATTCCTCCAGGCCGAAATCGCCGGCTTTTTCCCGCACCAGCGACTCCATGATGCCGCCGTAGCCGAGTGCTTCCCCGATATCGTGGCAGAGCGTCCGGATATAGGTGCCGCGGGAGCAGCTTACGCGAAGCTCGGCCAGCGGCAGCGATACGGAGAGCACCTCGATCGAGCGGATATCGATCTCCGCCGTGCTGCGCTCCACCTCTTTGCCTTCCCGGGCCAGATCCACCAGTTTTTTCCCGTCGATCTTCCGGGCGGAATACATGGGCGTCAGCTGCTGCTGCCGGCCCGTAAACTGCCCTACGGTCTCCCGGAATGCTTCTTCGGTGACCGTCACGGGCCGCCGTTTCAAAAGTTTTCCGCACGCGTCCTGGGTATCGGTGGATACGCCGAGCCGGATCACGGCCCGGTATACTTTTTCTCCCCCGGACAGCAAATCGGCCAGCCTGGCCGCTTTGCCGAGGCAGACGGGCAATACCCCCTCCGCCTCCGGATCCAGCGTTCCGAGATGACCGATTTTCTTCTGATGAAGCAGGCTGCGGAGCCGGGCCACCACATCAAAGGAAGTATATCCTCTTTCTTTTTTTACGACCAGCACGCCGTCGATCATGGGCCGGGCTCCTTCTCCGCTTCTCGATCTTTTATTCTTCCGTTTCTTCGGAAACAGACTGCTGCGCTTCCCGGGCATCCCGGAGGGCTGCCTGTGCGTTCTGCGCTTCCATGACCTCATCGATCTTCTTTGACATCTCGATGCCGTACTCGATCGACTGATCCATGATATAAGTAATTTCCGGCGTCAGCCGCAGATTCAGGCGGTGCGCCACCTCCCGGCGGATAAAACCGGCGGCACTCTTCAAAGCGGCTGCGCAGTCCGCCTGGGTCTGCTCATCCCCGATGATGCTGACATATGCTTTGCAGGTCTTCAGATCCGGGGCCACCTCGCAGCTGACCACGCTGAGCATCAGCGGGATCCGCGGGTCTTTCACGTCCTCGCGCAGGATCGTGCTTAAGGTCCGCTGCATCTCCGCATTGATCCGCTCATTCTTGATACTGTGTTTTTTCATCGTTCCTTATTTCTTTCCCGGTAGCTTCCGGCGCTCCACCTGGACCATGGTGTAGACCTCAATTGTATCGTCCACGTCGAAGTCGTTGAATTTTTCAAAGACCAGGCCGCATTCGTAGCCGGAGGCCACTTCCTTGACGTCGTCCTTAAAACGCTTGAGCGAAGCCAGATTGCCGTCGAAGAGCACGTCCTTGCCGCGGGTTATGCGGCACTTGCTGCCGCGGACGATCTTGCCGTCCGTCACATAGCTGCCGGCGATGCTGCCGATGCCGGACGCCTTAAAGACCTGGCGGACCACCGCGTGGCCCAGTACCTGCTCTTCGTAGATCGGGTCCAAAATGCCGAGCATGGCGTTCTCCACGTCCTCGATGGCCTTGTATATGACGTCGTAAAGCCGTACGTCGACCTTTTCCTCATCCGCAATGGATTTGACCTGCGCGTCCATCCGGACGTTGAAGCCGATGATGATCGCGTTGGAGGCGGCGGCCAGCGTGACGTCGGATTCGTTGATATTGCCGGCGCCGCTATGGATCACTTTCACCATGACCTCTTCATTGGAGAGCTTGGTAAGACTCGTTTTGACGGCTTCCACGCTGCCCTGCACGTCGGCCTTGACGATCAGGTTCAATTCCTTCATATTGCCGCTCTGGATCTGGCTGAAGATATCATCCAGCTTCAGACGGCTTCTGGTCTCATCCAGCAGCTTCTTCCGGCCTTCCGCGATGAAGGTCTGGGCGTAGCTTCTGGCTTCCTTTTCATTGGCGGTGGCGATGAAGATCTCGCCGGCGGTCGGGACACTGTTGAGGCCCAGGATCTCCACCGGCATGCCGGGCGTCGCTTTGGCGACCCGGCTGCCCTTATCATCCAGCATGGCGCGGATCTTGCCGTAGCTGGACCCGGCTGCCACATTGTCGCCCACCTTTAAGGTACCCTTCTGGACCAGGACCGTAGCCACCGGGCCGCGGGTGTTGTCCAGCTGGGCTTCGATGACGAGGCCGCGGGCGTTGCGGTTCGGATTGGCTTTCAGCTCATGCACTTCCGCGACCAGGAGCAGCATTTCCAGAAGGTCTTCGATGCCGTCGCCGCGCTTGGCGGAGACCGGTACGAAGATATTGCTGCCGCCCCATTCTTCGCCGATCAGGCCGTACTCGGTCAGTTCCTTCTTGACCTTGTCGATATTGGCGCCGGGCTTATCGATCTTGTTGATCGCCACGACGATCTCGACGCCGGCCGCCTTGGCGTGGTTGATGGCTTCCACGGTCTGCGGCATGACGCCGTCGTCCGCTGCCACGACCAGGATCGCGATATCGGTCGCCTGTGCGCCGCGCATACGCATGGCGGTAAAGGCTTCGTGGCCGGGCGTATCCAGGAAGGTGATCTTCTGGCCGTTGATCTCGACCATATACGCGCCGATATGCTGCGTGATGCCGCCGGCTTCGCCGGAGGTGACGTTCGTCTTGCGGATCGCGTCCAGGAGGGAGGTCTTGCCGTGGTCGACGTGGCCCATGACGCAGACCACCGGCGGACGGGGCACCATATCCTCTTCGCGGTCTTCAATGCTGTCTTTCAGCAGTTCTTCGATGATATCGACCTGCTCTTCCTGTTCGGCGATCACGTCGAACTCGAGCGCGATATCCGCGGCCGTCTCATAATCGATCTCCTGATTGACGGTATAGATCTTGCCGCTCAGGAACAGCTTCTTGATGATCGCCGAAGCCTGCAGCTTCATGGCGTTGGCCAGCTCCTGGATCGTCAGGCTGGCCGGAATGGTGATCGTCTTGATCTGCGGTTCCGCCGGTTCGGCTGCGGCAGGCTTCACGGTTTTCTCCGGGCCCTTAATGGCCTTGCCGCCGGACTTGGCATTCTTTCCGCCGGGACGGCGCATTTCGTCGCTGTCCCCCTTATTGTAGCGGGCATTGTCTTTCACGGCATTGCTGCGCTGCGGCTGCTTGCCGCCGCCCTTGCCGTTCTTGCTTAAGCCCAGTCCGCCGAAATCGGCTGCGGCGCCGGGTTTTCCGGCTCCGCTGCGGCCGCCGGGCGCCGGACGGCGCGCGGTCCTTGTATCTTCATCTTTATCCTTCGCGGCAAAAGGCGAGGGGCCTCGTCCCTGTACGGGACGGGCAGCGCCGCTTCCCTGGGAAGGACGGGGGCCGAATCCCTGCGTGGGGCGGCTTCCGGCCTGGCCCGGCCGTGTCTGTCCGGGCGCAGCAGCGGGACGCGCCGCGGTCCGCGGACGGCCTCCTTCCGGCCGGCCGGACGTGGCTGTCTGCTTCTTTTCGTTTTGCTGTCTGGCGATCCGCTGGGAACGGATCTTCGCTTCCTGCTCAGCCGCCCGGACCTGGCTCATATCCACAAAGCGCGGCCTCGGGGCTTCCGGCTGCGGCGCAGCGCTTTCCTGCGGAGCCGCTTCCTTCACCGTCTCTTCTGCCTTATTTTCCGGCACGGCTTCACCGGCTGCAGGCTCTTTGTCCGTCTTTTTCTCAACCGTTTCCTTTTCTTCCGGCCGGATCTCCGCAGGCTTTTCCGCCTTCGGTTCAGCCGGCGCTTCCGCCTTCTTTTCCGGCTCAGCTTTCTGCTCAACAATCGGTGCGGTTTCCTTTACGGGCTTTTCGGCCGGCGCTGCCGGCTTCGTTTTCTTCACCGCTTCCGCCGCGGATACGGTCTTTTCTTTCTCTTCTGCCTTGACGGCAGCCGAAGGCTCCGGCTTTTTCACCGGCGTCTTCGCTTCGGCGGGTCTGGCCGGCGAAGCAGGACGGGGACCGGCCGGCTTGCGGGGCGGTGTGCTCCCCTGCGGTCTCGTTTTCAGGCTGTTCTGCTGGCTGTTCTGCTGACGGAAGACCACACTGTATTTCTTTTTCTTGACTTCGCCCTCGTTCGCATTATTCATATTCTTCTCTATTGCCATGCTTTATTCCCCCTGCTTCTTCCCGAACGTCCCGTTCGCCTGATACTCTTTCCGGATCGCCCCGGCCAGCCCTTCGTCGCAGATCGCGACGCAGACTCTCTCGCCGGCTCCGACGGATCTCCCCAGGACTTCCCGCTTATCCGCCAGGATCAGCGGAACTCCGTAAAAACTGCATTTATCCCGGAACTTTTTCACCGTATTCGGTGAGGCATCTTCCGCCAGCAGCACCAGATGTGCCTTTCCGCTCCGGATCGCACCTTCCGCGGGTTCCTCCCCGCTGACGGCTTTTCCGGCCCGCCTGGCCAGTCCCAGAAGTCCATAGATCTTATTCTGCAACAAATGCTTTCATCTCCTCATATAAACGCGCGGCCGTCTCCGCAGGCACCTGCGTGCGCAGCGAGCGGCTTAAGTTTCCGCCCTTGACCGCTTTCTGCAGGCAGGCCGGATCCGGACAGACGTAAGCGCCCCGGCCGTTCAGCTTTCCGCCCGGATCCAGAAGGAACTGCCCGTCCGGCGTATGGACGATCCGGATCAGCTCTTTTTTATCCTTTGTCTCCCGGCAGCCGATACAGGTCCTCTGGGGATACTTCCGTTCGATCATTCGTTTCCTTCTTCCTCTTCTACGTATTCTTCCTCGTAGCCTTCTTCGTAATACTCTCCCTCGCTGTCATCGGAGGTATAATCATCGATATAGCCTATCTCATCGAAGATACCGGTCTCGCGGGCTTCGGTTTCCGACTTGATATCGATCTTGTAGTTCGTCAGCTTCGCGGCCAGGCGGGCATTCTGCCCGGTACGGCCGATCGCCAGGGACAGCTGGAAGTCCGGAACGATAACCAGCGCTTCTTTTTCTTCATCGTCCGCCAGCACGCAGATGACCTTGGCCGGGCTTAAGGCGTTCTCAATCAGCTCCGCGGAATTGTCGCTCCAGTTGATGATATCGATCTTTTCACCGCCCAGCTCATCCACCACGGCGTTGACGCGGGTCCCGTTCAGGCCGACGCAGGCGCCGATGGGATCCACGGCCTCATCGTAGGAAACCACGGCCATCTTGGTCCGGGAACCGGCTTCGCGGGCGACCGCCTTGATCTCCACGATGCCCTGCTTGATCTCGGCCACCTCGGCTTCGAAGAAGCGGCGGACCAGATCCGGATGGGTCCGGCTGACCACGATATGCGGTCCCTTGGGCGTATCTTCGACCTTTAAGACCATGACCTTGATACGCTCGGTCGGACGGTAGTTCTCGGTCTTGACCTGCTCGTTCTCCGGCATGATGGCGTCCGCCTTGCCGAGGTTGATACTGATATTCTTCCCGATATGACGCTGGATCACACCGGTAATGATCTGATGTTCACGGGAGCAGTACCGGTCATAGACCGACTTGCGTTCTTCCTCCCGCAGTTTCTGCAGGATCACGTTCTTCGCGTTCTGCGCGGCAATGCGGCTGAAGCTCTTGAACTCGATATCCTGGCGGACGATGTCCCCGACCTGATATTTCGGGCTGATCTTATGGGCGTCCTCCAGGCTGATCTCCATACCCGGATCCGTCACTTCCTCCACGACGGTCATCTCGGAATACAGTTCATAATCCCCGGTCTCCCGGTCCATATGTACACGGATATTTTCGTTTCTGCCCAGCTGATTCCGGCAGGCGGTGACCAGCGATCCTTCGATCGCTTCAATGATCACTTCACGGCTGATATCCTTTTCCTTCTCCAGAACAGTTAACGCATCCAAAAGTTCCTTATTCATTTTCCTTTGTCCTCCTTTGACCTGCCGGCCAATGTATTCGACCGCTTACAGGTCGGAGAAATCGATGTACTGACGTATCACAGATATATTTTTGCGGGGGAAGCTCAGGTCGCCGTCATCGAAGCTCAGCGTAACCGTTTCCGCATCAAACGCCTTTAAAATGCCTACGTATTCTTTGGCGCTTTGCCAGGCCTTAAAAAGATGCACTTCCACTTCGCTGCCCAGGTGCTTTTCAAAGTCTCTGTCCTTCTTGAAGGGCCGCAGCAGCCCGGGCGAACTGATCTCCAGGGTGTAGGCTTCTTCGATAAAATCATCCGCGTCCAGGGCGTCGCTTAAAGCCCGGCTGACCTTTTCACAGTCATCGATGCGGATCCCGCCCGGTTTGTCAATATAGGCCCGAAGGTATTTCCCGCTGCCTTCCTTCACAAACTCCAGATCCACGAGTTCGAATCCGTTCTCATCCAGGATAGGCTGAAGCAGCGCTTCCGTTCTCTTTTCAATGTTTTCTCTCTTAGCCAATGGATGCTCCCCGCTTTTTCAAGATTGAAGGAGTGGATTTGCACCCACTCCTTCACTACTACACTATTCAACATTGGTAAGCTATCACAAGTCCGAAAAAAATGCAAGTCTTTTTTTCAAAAAACCTGCATTTTCCTGTAGTTTTTGTCTATTCTGCAATACCGGGCCCCTCGCCGGCACCGGATTCGAAGCTGGCGCGGACCTTCGCTTCCACTTCTTCCATGATCTCGGGATTGGATTTCAGGAAAAACTTGGCGTTATCCCGGCCCTGGCCGATGCGGCTTCCGCCGTAGGAGTACCAGGCGCCGCTCTTTTCCACAATGCCCTTCCGGACCGCCAGGTCCAGAATATCGCCCTCCCGGGAGATCCCGGTCCCGAACATGATGTCAAACTCCGCTTCCTTGAAAGGCGGGGCCACTTTGTTTTTGACGACCTTCACCCGCACATGGTTCCCGATGATCTCACCGCCCTGCTTGATCGAATCCGTGCGCCGCACTTCCAGCCGGACGGATGAATAAAACTTCAGGGCGCGGCCGCCGGTCGTTACCTCCGGGTTGCCATAGATCACGCCGACCTTTTCCCGCAGCTGGTTGATAAAGATGACCACACAGTTGGAGCGGCCGATGGCGGCCGTCAGTTTGCGCAGCGCCTGGGACATCAGCCGGGCATGCAGCCCGACGTGGGAATCTCCCATGTCCCCTTCGATCTCCGCCCGGGGCACCAGCGCGGCCACCGAGTCGATGACCACCACGTCCATGGCGCCGGAGCGGACCATGGTCTCCGCGATCTCCAGGGCCTGCTCGCCGTTGTCCGGCTGCGAAACGTAGAGATTGTCGATATCCACGCCGATCTTCTGCGCGTAGACGGGGTCCAGCGCATGCTCGGCATCCACGAAGCCGGCAATGCCGTCTGCCTTCTGCGCTTCCGCGATGACATGCAGTGCCAGCGTGGTTTTTCCGCCGGATTCCGGTCCGTAGATCTCCACGATACGGCCGCGGGGAAGGCCTCCCACGCCCAGCGCCACATCCAGGGAAAGGGATCCCGTAGGGATCGAATCGATATTCATGGAAGTATTGTCGCCCAGCCGCATAATGGCGCCTTTGCCGAAATCCTTCTCGATCTGCCCGACTGCCGTTTCGATAGCTCTGATTTTATCTTCTTTGTTCATGTGTCCTCCGTTCGAACTGATGTTCGCTTCTTTTTCAATATACTTGTTTTTTCCCCGGCTGTCAAGGTCTTTTTCCCTGTTTTTGCGAAATTCATAAAAAACAGAGAGATCAGCTTCATGCTATCTCCCCTACACCCTCATTATAGGAAACACCGGGGCTCCTGTCAAGCCCCGGTGCCTGTCTTTTCCGTATGGAAAAGCTATTCTTCTATCCCGTAGTTTTCCCACTGGTACGGATCTGCTCCGAACTCGGCGATCAGGCTGTCCAGATAGTCCTTCGTCGCGAAACTGAGGCCGTAGCCGATCTGATCCTTCAGCTTCAGCTTCTGATCGGCCGGACAGTCCAGAACATAGAGATACTTCGCCAGTTTTTTCTGCACAAAGCCGGAATTCAGCAACTCTTCACTGTAATCCAGCGCCAGCCCGCGGAATTCGGTCCCCTCGGCGGCCGGAATCGTATTCGGATCGATCGGATTGCCGTACAGCGCCAGGAAAGTATACTTGCCTGCATACAGCCCTTCCAGGCTGGACAGCTTGTTGCTGCGCAGGTCCGCGACAGCGCCGTCGCAAAGGCTGTAAAGATCGGTGACCTCCGAAAGAGAATTGTCGGCAAGATAGACTTCCCGCAGTTTTTCCTTTCCGCCGACGCCCCGGAGCGTGGTCAGCATGCAGCCCTCCGCACGCAGGACGGTCAGGTTCTCCATCTTCTCCGCAAGAGCCAGATTATCCAGCGGGATCCGGGAAACATCCAGCACTTCGATCCGGGTGCAGCCGCTTACGTCCGCCAGCAGCGTGTCGGAAACCGGACAGTCCGCCAGAGAAAGGCTTTTCAGCGTCTCCGCGCTCTTTTTCACACAGGCGGCGTCGCTTACCTTCGTTCCGCTCAGATCAAGGGCTTTCAGAACGGTCAGGTTGTCAAATGCGCTGACCGTATCGATCGCCAGATCGGACAGATTCAGTTCACTGATGGCCAGAGACTGAAACACGTCCGGGAAAGCGCTTATCTGCGTATTGCTCAGATTCAGCTTCGCCAGGTTTTTCAGCCCGTCCAGGGGCGAAGCCTCGCTGACCGGCGTATAGGAAGCGTCCAGGACCTGAAGATTTTCCGACACCGTAAGCGGCGAGAGATCGCTGACCGCGGTCCCGCTGATGTTCAGTTCCTTGAGCTGGGCCAGCGGAAGCCCGGACAGATCGTGCAGGGAGCTGTTGTCGCTCAGGTCGATCACTGTGAGCTTATCCAGCCCGGACAGATCACCCGTGCCCTCCATTCCACTCCCGCTGACCGTCAGCGTCGTCAGTGCGGACATGGACGATAAAAAGCTGAAATCCGACAGGCCGGTTCCGCCTGTGATCTCCAGCGTATGAAAGCGGTCCAGCCGCTTCAGCGTGCTCAGATCCGCGCCTTCAAAGCGGCAGTTCCGGAACGACAGCGAACGCAGGTCCGAAAGCGTATTGATCCTGTCCAGCACGTCGTTCGTGATCTCCGCATCATTAAGGATAACAAAGGTACAGTTCGCGGCGGCCGAGATCTTATCCGTCAGCTTCACCTGCCTTCTTTTCAGGCCCGGCAGGACGACCGCAAGTACGATAAGGGCCAGTACCGCGGCGAGAATGATCGGCAGGATTTTCTTTTTCTTCTTTGCGGCCGGCTGCGTTTCCTCGGTGCAGGAAGGGGTCTTTTCCCTGTGCCCGCGGCCGGCTTTTCCGGCATTTTTCATAGTTTCGACCGCAGCCATATCTTCATCGGAGATGGCGGCGGGCGGCGCCGCAGGATTTGAAGCAGCCTCCGAAACGGCGGCCGATTCCTTTCCGGCTTCCGTGCTCTTAGCGCCTGCCGCTTCCGCTTTTACCGGTGCTTTCCCCAGGCAGTCCTGCAGGATCTCCGCAGAAAGGATCTTCTCCAGAAAAGCTTCCTCCGCCGTGAAATTATGGCGCAGGATACACTGCTGTGCGGCAAGCTGCAGCTCCATGCCGGGCGACATGGCCGTGGGCTTTAACATCACGCCCAGGAAAGGCTTCTGTTTGGAAAGGGCATAGGTGACTTCCCGGCGGCAGTTGGAAGAATCGATGGACTCCGGAGAGACGAAGGCCATAAAAACGCTGCAGCGGTTCAAATGCTCGGCGATATACTCCGGCCACTCACTGCCCGGCGCGATCCCGTCGTCGTACCAGATCCGGTATCCCTTTTCATACATCCGGTTCAGGATCGGCATGACCTCGTCCGAGTTTTTGTGCGCGTAGCTGATAAAGATGTACGGTATCGTTCCCTCATAAGGGACAAAGGCGGCTGTCCTCATGCTTCTTCTCCCTCGGTTTCCATCGGATTCCAGAAACCGTTACTGGTGTACATGCGTATAGAGATGGTCCAGGCAGTATTCCTTTCCGCCCGTGCATTTGCTGCAGTAGCGGAACTCCAGATCCGGATCGGTGAGCTCGGTCCGGCCGCAGATGACGCAGCGATGCCGGGACCCGCCGGTCTGATGCACCCTGGCATCCGCCCCGGCCTGTACCTTGCTGCGGAACTGGGCATACTTGATCTTCTGCCGCACCCGCATCACCGGCCGCCGGATGATCAGGAAAAAGATCAGGAAGTTGGCGACCGAAGCGATCAGGCTTACCCGGGTCACCCAGTTGCCGGTCACGAACTGGAAGACGAGCAGGGCGCCGTAAAAGATCATCAGATATTTCGCCTTCACCGGCAGGATCATATAGATATAGAAGGTGGCGTCCGGCACCGAGATCCCGAAGGCCAGGATCAGCGACATGTACAGACTGTCCGGGGTCAGAGCCAGTGAGTATCCGGTGGCCAGATATACGATAAGCGCCGCCAGCACTAGGGAAAGCAGCCCGATGAAGATATACAGGTCGAAGTAGAAACTGCCCCAGAGCCGCTCCAGATTGCGCCCCAGCATATAGAAAATGAAGCATTCCAGCAGGAACCAGAGGATATTCGTACTGGGCGGATAGATCACAAAGGTGAACAGGCGCCAGATCTGACCTTTAAAGATCATGGCCATATTCAGCGACAGGTATTCAAAATAAAACGTCGGATTCAGCAGATTCAGAATAAATCCGGCCACGTACAGGACGATCAGTATCATCATCAGGTTCCGGACCGCATAGCGTCCGAACCGGTTTTCCAGTTTATCAAAAAAGCTCATATCTTCACTCCGGCTGCGGTATTTCTTTACAGACAGTCCGATTATAACTTTCCCCTCCGCGATTGTCAATTTTTATAAAATATCCTCTTGACAGTTTGCCGCTCTCCCGTTACTATCTATGAGGAGCGGGGCCACCCGTGTCTTGGCTGCGCTCTTTCACCGCCCGGCAGCTGACCCACTGCCTGCGGAATATGATGTGGAGGTAGAACATTGGCTAACATTAAATCTGCGAAAAAGCGGATTCTTGTCGCGCAGAAAAATGCGGAACGCAACAAAGCCATTCGCTCCCGCGTGAAGACCTACGTAAAGAAAGTCTACACAGCGGTTGAGAGCGGTGACAAGGAAGCGGCCGCGGCAGCGCTGAAGAACGCCACCGTCGAACTGGACAAAGCAGCCAGCAAGGGCGTATATCACAAGAACACCACTTCCCGGAAGATTTCTCGCTTAACCCTCATGGTTAACAAGATGGCCTAAGGAGCAACACCCTCTGTTCCCAAAACATCGAAAAGGATATCCTTGGAAAAGGCGGGCCCGTCAAACGGCCCGCCTTTCGCGTGTTCTCTTTATATCTGCAGGCTGAGGAACTCTTCGAGCACCCGCAGGGATCTGAAATTCTTATCGACCAGCCGGGATCGCAGGTCCGCGACCGCCCGGGAAAAGTCCCGGAAGCCTTCCGGGGCAAGTCCGAAGAAATAACACTTCTCCGGCGGCGAGGAAAGCACATACTCCCAGGCTTTGGCGGCAGACTCTCCCACTTCGATATCCGGCTGCGGCGGGGCTTCCCCTTCCAGCTGCAGGGTCTTCAGTTCATATACGTAGCGGACGAGGCTGCGGGAGAGCTTCTCATGGGAGAGGGAACGGAGCGCCATATACAGGGTCTTCAGCAGTTCCCCGGCCTCCGCGTTCTCCTGCCCGAAATAATCGGCGATCTCCGCAAAATAGGAAGCATAGCAAAGCGCTTCCGGATCCTCGGAAAGGAACTCGAAGAAATTTTTGATCGCCGCCGCCTTGACCGTATAGGAACTGCGGCCCGCATACAGATCGAACTGCCCGGCCGCAAACAGCCGGGTGGCGCTCAGCAGCTGGCTGCCGGGGCGCCTCGCGCCTTTGGCAAAGGCGCTGATCTTACCCAGCTCCGCCGTCAGCAGCAGGAGCCGCCGGTCATATTCCCCTATCGGCATCGACGAAAGCACGATCCCGTTTACGCGTATCCACTCGTTCATCTTATTTCTTCTTATAGCCGAAGCTGCGGACCTGGCGGGCGTCGTTGCGCCAGTCTTTTCTTACTTTCACGAAGAGCTTCAGATTCACCGGGCTCTCCGTCATCTCCTCAATATCCAGCCGGGCCTGCGTCCCGATCTTTTTGATCATCGACGCACCTTTCCCGATCACGATCCCCTTATGAGACTCCTTTTCACAGATCAGGCTGGCCTCAATGTCGAAGCCGCCGTCCTCCCGTTCCTTCATCTGCTCGATGGTCACCGCGATGCCGTGCGGGATCTCTTCGGACAGATTCCGCAGGGCTTTCTCCCGGATGATCTCGGCGGCGATGTCCCGCATCGTCTCGGTGGTGACTTCCTCCGGATCGTAATAGTACGGGCCTTCCGGAAGATGCCGGAAAATCAGGTCCATCAGCGCATCTAGCCCGGTCTCTTTTAAGGCCGAGACCGCCAGGACCTCACAGAAATCATATTCCTGCTCAAAGCGAGCCCGGCAGGCGGCGACCGCCTCTTCCCCCACAGTATCCGCCTTGTTGATGATCAGGGCGACCGGCGTTTTCCGCTTTGCGAGCATATCTCTGACCAGCGCTTCCCCTTCGCCGAAGTAGGCGGAGGGCTCCGCGAGCCAGAGGATCAGGTCCACTTCGTCGAGAGTGCTCCGCGCCGCGTCCACCATGAAATCGCCCAGCTTGTTTTTCGCTTTATGGACGCCCGGGGTATCCAGGAAAACGATCTGCCCCCGCTCGTCGGTATAGACCGTTTCGATCCGGTTGCGCGTGGTCTGCGCCTTGGCGCTGGTGATGGCGATCTTCTGCCCGATCAGCGCGTTCATCAGCGTGGATTTGCCCACGTTCGGACGGCCGAGCAGGGTCACAAAGCCCGATTTCTTCTCCTGCGTCATTACAGCGCCTCCGTTTCGTCAAACAGATCCGCCTGCTCTTCCACCTGCAGCGCCGGGGAGAAGGCGCAGTACAGATCGGTCCGGATGACCGCTTCCATATACGGCGCAAGGCCGCGCAGCGTCTCCAGCGTGCATTTCAGGATCTCGTCGCGTTCTTTCTGCAGCAGTTCTTCGCTTAAATGATTGCGTACGCAGGCAAAATCCAGAGTGGATGCCATGGCCGGGGTCAGCGGCATATCCATCCCGCCGACGGTGGAAATGATAAAGCCGTCCAGTTCTTCCCGGGTATAGGCCAGATTCCGCACCGCCTCCGGGATCCGGCGGTAGACTGCCAGCGTCTTGTCCAGATTCGGATCGCGGTAGGACACGAAATAGCTTCCGCCGCCCCGGGCAAACTGGCACATCGCGCCGTAGGCGCCGCCGAAGACCCGCAGCTGCTGCCAGAGATAATCATTGCTCAGGATGCTGCGCAGCACGCGCAGCGCGCCGGTATAGGGGCCCGCATCCAGAAAGCTTCCGGCCAGGGCCACATAGCCCACCGATCCGTTCGTCATGATGCCTTCGCGGCGCACCTTCGCCTCCGGAAGCGTCAGGCGCCGCTTCGGATCGGAGGGCAGCTCCCGCACGAACGCTTCCAGCAGAGACTGCATGAAGGTGATCTGCGCCTCTTCGCAGCACAGATTGAGGAGCAGGCTGTCCCGGGTGAACAGCTTCGCATAAACATGCTGAAGCCCGGCCCGGATCTCTTCCTTCCGCTCTTCGAAATGATCTTCCAGCTCCGTAATGAAGCGGTAGAAGCTCAGGCCGCCCGTCAGATCCGCAAAGTACGCCCGGCTGTCATAATAGGTGGCCGCGCGGGAGGACGCCGCCACATGGCCCCGTTCGCTGATCTTTTCCCGAAGATCCACCGCCAGTTCGGAAATGATCTCCTTCAGCCGCTTATCCTCGGTAAAGAGCGTATCCCGCACGACCTCCCGTACCAGCGAGATGGCCTGCGGCCACTTTTCGTACAGGGCTTTCACGGTCAGGGAAGCCGCCGGCTGAAACTCATGGGTATCGACCGGGTCAAAGCTTTCCAGCTGCAGGCTGAAACCGCCCGCAGCCTCCATAATAAGTCCGGCGAGTTTCGTATAGGAATGCTCTTTCGTGGACAGGACCGCAAAGCAGCTTTTATACAGGCCGAGCCAGGGCAGATCCTCCTGCCTGAGATTCCTCGCGTCAAAATACAGCCCGGCATAGGCAATGCCTGCCGTCTTCATCGGATGCGCGATGAGCGGCAGCCCGTCCGCCTGCAGAAAGCAGTTGTTCTGCCGGCGCACTTCGCGGCGCAGATCCGTCCGGGAAAGCTGCGGGATGCAGCGTTTTTCTTCCTGCGTTTCTTCCTTTTCCTGCCAGATCCGGAGCGCTTCATTCTTTGCCGCAAGAGCGCCGAGCTCTTCCGGGCTGAGCGAGTCCCGGTAAGCTTTCAGCTTCTCCCGCAGGGCCGTTTCATCCCGGGAAGCTTTGCCGGGATCCGGCTCCAGCACCACCAGGGAGCTGTGCGAATTATCCAGCAGATACCGGCGGATCAGGCTTTCAAAATACCCTTCCTCCGCCGCTTTCCGGAGCCAGGCATAGTCTTCTTCATAGCGCAGGTAGCGGAAGGGATCGTCCTTCTCGTCATAGAGCAGGCAGTTCAGGATCGCGAAGCTATAGATCAGGCCTTTGGTCATGCCGCCGTAATCCGCCTCCCGGCTGGAAAACTCCTCGCTGCTGATAACGGCCTGCAGCATGGCGGGATCCAGCCCCTCGTCCGCGATCTTTTTCAGCATGTCTTCCACGCACTGCACAAAGCGTGCCTCCGCACCGGCCGGGGCGTCCTTCAGGCTGACGACCCACTGCGGCTGCAGTGTATAATTCGCATAGTAGCCGCCCGCGTCGCGCGCAAGGCCCTCGTCCAGCAGCGCCTGCTTAAGCGGCGCGCCGGGCAGCTCCAGCAGCACGGTTTCCAGGATATTGAGCGCCGTACTGGTCCGCGCGTCCAGGATGTTTCCGGCGGACCAGCCGAGGCTGTACAAGGTCCGGTCCCCGTCTTCTGCTTCCTCTTCTCCCACCGGATAAGTAAAGCGGCAGACGCGCCGCTTTTCAAAAGGCGCCTGCAGCGGAATCTCCGAATCGGTCTCTGCAGCGGTGAACGCATTCAGATATGCCTCATCCAGAAAGCGCAGACGCTCCTCCATATCCATATTGCCGTAGAAGAAAATATAGCTGTTGGAGGGATGATAATAGCGCCGGTGGAAAGCACAGAACTCCTCATAGGAAAGCGTCGGGATCGCCTCCGGATCCCCGCCGGATTCAAAGCGGTAGGGCGTGTCCGGATACAGGCTGTTCTGGGCATAGCGTTCCAGGACCTCGTCCGGGGAAGAGAACGCCCCCTTCATCTCGCTGTAGACCACGCCGTTGAGGTCAAACTCCCCGTCTTCCCCGATCTCGATCCGCCAGCCCTCCTGCCGGAAAATGCTTTCGTTGCGGTGCAGCAGCGGATGAAAGACCGCATCGAGATAGACGTCCATCAGGTTGGCGAAGTCCTTATCGTTGCAGCTCGCCACCGGATACACGGTCTTGTCTGGATAGGTCATGGCATTGAGGAAGGTATTCAGCGAGCTTCTGTTCAGCTCCATAAAGGGATCCTTGAGGGGGAATTTCTCCGATCCGCAGAGCACGCTGTGCTCCAGGATATGGGGCACACCGGTATTATCCGCCGGCGGCGTGCGGAAGCCGATGCAGAAGAGCTTGTTCTCATCCTCGCAGGGCAGCAGCACCACGCGCGCCCCGCTTTTTTTATGGCGCAGCAGCGCGGCGTCGATACTGACCTCCTTCAGCCGGCTTTCCCTTATCAGTTCATAGGTGTCGGGAATGTTCAAACGCTTATTCCTCCCCTTTGTTTTCTTTTCTCAGAATATCATGCTCCCGCAGCGGGGCGTCGCTGTGCAGATACAGCTTCTGGCCCGGATGCGGGCAGCTCTCCTGTATTTCACCGTTTTCCGTCTCAAAGGACAGGATCCGGCAGGGAATATCGCTGCCGTCGGCCCGGATCGCTTCGACCGCATCGCCGCAGAAAAAGCGGTTTTTCTGCCGCAGATACAGGCCTCTCTCATCTTTCTCCACCGTGCCCAGATAGATATAGTCTTTGAAATACTCACTGCTTTCATAGTTCTGGGCCGAGGCGTCCGGCCGGCCGAAATAAAAGCCCGTGCAGAAGCTCCGGGTGGTGCATTTTTGCACCTCGGCGCGGTAGCGCGGCAGATGCTCCCGGTACAGCGCTTCGCTTTCGGAAAGATCATCCAGGGCCATCCGGTAAGCCCTTGCCACCGTGGCGCCGTACAGCTCCGTCTTCATGCGGCCTTCCACCTTCAGAGACGCCGCGCCGGTCCGGATCAGTTCCGGCAGGTACTCGATCATGCACAGATCCTTGGAATTATACAGATAGGTCCCCCGTTCCGTCTCCTCCACCGGCATGTACTGTCCCGGCCTTGTCTCTTCGCAGAGATAATATTCCCAGCGGCAGGGTTGCGTACAGGAGCCGCGGTTCGCATCCCGCCCGGTCAGGAAATTGCTGATCAAGCAGCGGCCCGAATACGACATGCACATCGCGCCGTGCACAAAGCACTCGATCTCCAGGTCCTGCGGCAGGCGGGCCCGAAGCTCCGCCAGTTCAGAGAGGGAAAGCTCCCTGGCGCAGACAACCCGCCGCGCTCCCAGCTCGTACCAGAACAGGAACGTTTCGTAATTAGTGCTGTTCGTCTGCGTGCTGATATGAAGCGGGACCGACTGGCAGAGGCGCTTTGCCATGCGGATCAGGCCGAAATCCGATATAATGAAGGCGTCCGGCTTATCAGTCCAGCCGTCGATCATGCGGAAAAGCTTTTCCGCATCCGGAAGGTCTTCGTTATGGGCAAAGATGTTCACCGTGAGGTACAGTTTCTTTCCCAGCCCGTGGGTGAGCGCCAGGGCTTCTTTCAGCTCTTCGTCCGAAAAGTTCCGGGCTTTGGCCCGCAGGCTCAGGGCTTCACTCCCCAGATAGACCGCATCGGCGCCGTAGCGGAGCACCGTTTCCAGGACCCGGGGACTGCCCGCCGGCATCAGCAATTCAGGTTTTCTGCAATAGTCCATCGTTATCTTTCTCCCGTTTGACCGCGGTCAGCATGCCGTCCCCGACCGGGAGCAGGCAGCAGCGGTACGCGCTGTCCCGGTACATCTCCCGGACAAAGCGGCGCATCCGCCCGTGAATGGTTCTCTCCCGCCGCGGGACGGCATAGCGTGATTCCAGGAGCCGCCCCTCCTGCAAGATATTGTCCGCCAGCAGGACGCCGCCTTCCTTTAAGAGGCGGTCCAGCTCCGAGCGGAAATGCTCATACTGTCCCTTCGGCCCGTCCAGGAAGATAAAATCATACTTTTCCGAAAGCTGCGGAAGGATAACCCCCGCGTCTCCCCGGATCAGGCGGATCCGTGCCGTCTCGTTTGCCCGGGCGAAATAGGCCTCTGCCCGGGCGGCCCGTTCCGCGTCCAGCTCGATCGTGGTGATCGCCGCCTTCGGGCAGGCCGCGGCCATCCGCAGGGCGGAATAGCCGATCCCGCTGCCGATCTCCAGTATCTTCTCCGGCTTTCTGATCCGCAGCAGCGTCTCCAGATAGGCGGCGCTTTCCCGGCGGATGATCGGAACATGGTCCCGCTCCGCTTCCTCTTCGGCTTCACGCAAAAGAGCCGTCTGATCCGGCTCCATTGCATCCACAAAAACTGAAAAACCGTCTGTCATGATCCCTCTGTCCCGGCAGCCAGGGTCATCAGGATATCCTCGATCGTTTCCGAGCTGTTGAGGATATAGGTGCCCGGCTGCAGATCATAGCCATATATCAGAGACTGCACGTAAAAGACCGTCGCGTCGGCGATCACGCCCTTATTTTTCAAAAGCGTTCCGATGCTCCGCCGGGACATGCCGGGCAGGACGGTCACTTCGATATCATGCCCGGGCGCTTCTTCCGCGGCGCCGGTCGTAAAGATCGTATACCCGAAGCGGTACAGGGAGCGTGAGCCGTAAAAAAGCGCAAAGAGAAAGATCGCTACGATCCCGACCTTCAGCAGAAAGTTCCCCATATTGAGAACGGTCCGCAGCGGATTCGTATCGTCCGGCTCGCTGATGCGTTTCGGCGCACGTTCTTCGCTCACTTAAACCTCCATGATGATCGGAATGATCATGGGGCTGCGGCGCATCCGCTTCCACAGGAAATCACTCAGATCGTCTTTCATTTCCGTCTTGATCTTGGCCCAGTCCGTCACGCCCCGGGTCCGGCAGTTGACGATGGTGCTGTAGGCCACCTCCTGCGCTTCTTCCATGAGCTCCTCGGATTCGCGGACATAGACGAAGCCCCGCGTGATGATATCCGGCCCGGCCAGCAGCTCCCCGCTTCCGTGCTCAAAGACCGATACCAGGATGATGATGCCGTGCTGGGCCAGCAGCTGCCGGTCGCGCAGGACGATATTGCCCACGTCGCCCACGCCCAGGCCGTCCACCAGCGTGCGGCCGTTCGGGACCTTATCCACCACGTAGGCGCTTTCCTCATCCATCTCCAGCACGTCGCCGGCTTCCAGCAGGAAGATATTCTCCCGCGCGATGCCGAGATCCGCCGCGAGCCCGGCCTGCGCCTGGCGGTGACGGTATTCGCCGTGCAGCGGGACCGCGTACTGCGGCTTGATCAGGGTATACAGCAGCTTGATCTCTTCCTGGCAGGCGTGGCCGGATACGTGCACGTCCTGGAAAATGACCTTGGCGCCCTGGGCAGTCAGCTCGTTGATTACCTTCGAGACCGCCTTTTCGTTGCCCGGGATCGGGTTGGAGCTTAAAATGATCACGTCGGTCGGATCGATGCTGACCTTGCGGTGAATGCTGGCCGCCATGCGGGACAGCGAAGCCATGGACTCGCCCTGGCTGCCGGTCGTGATCAGCACGACCTTCTCCCGCGGATAATTGTTCAGTTCCTCAATGGTGATCAAAGACCCCTCGGGGATGTTGATATAGCCCACGTCCGAAGCAGTTCCCAGGATCCGGACCATGCTGCGGCCGTCCACGGCCACCTTGCGCTCGTGTTTGACCGCCGCGTCGATGATCTGCTGCACCCGGTCCACATTGGAGGCGAAGGTCGCCACGATGATCCGGCTGTTCGCGTTCTCGTCAAAGATCGCGTTGATGGTCTTTCCCACAGTGCGCTCCGACATCGTAAAGCCTTCCCGGATCGCATTGGTCGAGTCGCACAGCAGCGCCAGCACGCCTTTATTGCCGAGCTCGGCAAAGCGGGTCAGGTTGATGGGATCCCCGTAGACCGGCGTATAATCCACCTTAAAGTCCCCGGTATGGACCACGGTCCCGGCCGGGCAGCTGATGGCGAAGGCCGCCGCATCCGCGATGCTGTGATTCGTACGGATGAATTCCACCTTAAAGGAACCGGCCGTCACGGTCTGTCCGTAGCGGACGATCTTGCGTTTGGCCACGCTTTCCAGGCTGAGCTCTTCCAGCTTGCCGTCGATCAGGGCCATGGTCAGCTTGGTCCCGTAGATCGGGACGTTCAGCCGCCGGATTATATAGGGGATCGCCCCGATATGGTCTTCATGGCCGTGGGTAATAAAGAGCCCGCGGACCCTCTCTATATTATCTTCCAGGTAGCTGACGTCCGGAATGACCAGGTCGATGCCCAGCATATCGTCGCTGGGAAAAGCCGACCCGCAGTCAACTACGATGATATCATCTTCATATTCAAAAGCGGTTATGTTCATGCCGATCTGATCCAAACCGCCCAAAGGGATAATTCTGAGTTTGCTCATCCTTTCTCCTTTTTTCCGCACTTAATCCGTGCCTGCCTAAAACTCAATATCCACATCTTCCAGCTGTTCGGCAAAGATACCGGCCAAATAGTCCAGAATCCCGTTGTCTTCCACCATTTCGTATACGGCTTCCGCGCTGTCCTCCGGCGTCGTTTCCTTCAGGATATAGCACTCGCCGTCTCCCGCTTCCACATCGGAAGCCAGCAGATAATTGATCCCTGCCAGCCGGGTGGAATCCAGCACATACAGTTCGATCTCTTCACTTTCTCCGATAAATCGGATCTTATCCATTTTCTTTCCTCTCTGTCCTGCTCAGATAACTCTCCAGGATCAGGACCGCGGCCAGCTGATCGATCACGGCCTTGCGCTTTTCCGGGCGCATGCCGCTCTCCTCCAGCACCTCATCGGCTGCTTCCGTGGTCAGCCGTTCATCCTCAAACTCCACGGGGAGGCCGGTCCGCCGGCTCAGCTTTTCCCCGAATTCCCGGGCTTTGGCCGCCCTCTCCCCCTCGGTCTCATCCATATTGAGGGGGAGGCCCACCACGATCAGCCCGGCTTCCAGTTCCCGGCAGAGCACCTCGATCCGCGCCAGCGTGCGCCTAAGCTTATTTTCCTCCCTGCGCGTCACGGTCTCCACGGGCTGCACGGTCAGCCCGAGCGCGTCCGTTGCCGCCACGCCTACGGTCTTGGATCCGTAATCCAGTCCTATGATCCGCATCAGTCACCGAGCACGACTTTAATATAGACCTTCAGCACCAGTTCCAGAATATCGTCCCGTTCCACCTGGGAGATCAGGTAGCGCGCGTTGTTGTAACTGGTGATATAGGTCGGGTCGCCGGACATGATATAGCCTACGATCTGGCTGACCGGGTCATATCCTTTGGTCTGCAGCGCTTCGTAAACCTGCGCCAGGACCTCTTCCACCGGCATGTGTTCCTGAATTGGCTGAAAGCTTTTGGTCATGTTGTTTTCTGACATGTCGCCTCCTTCTCCCGCTCAGTTTCCGCGGTACTGTTTCCAGTATTTGTTCAGCAGTTCGTCCGCTTCCTCGCCCAGATAATGATATACGCTGCTCTTATCCAGCACGGACTGCGGCGGGAAGATATTCTCATCGTTCAGATATTCCTCATCCAGCATCTTGATGGATTCGGTGTTCGGGATCGGGTAGCACAGCTCCTCAAAGGTCAGGACGCCGCTTTCGGGCCGCATCATGAAATCAATGAATTTCTCCGCGGCGCTGACGTTCTGGGCGTTGGCCGGAATGACAAAGCAGTCGAACCATACATTCGTCCCCTCCTCGGGAATGACAAAGACCAGATCCTCGTTGTGTTCGGTACAGTACAGATACTCGCCGGAGTAGATCATCCCGATCCCCGCGTTCTTTTCGATCAGTTCATCGCGGATCTCATCCACCTTCCAGCTCTGGACCAGGGGCTTCTGCTCCATCAGCAGATCCAGCACCTTCTGCAGATCCGCCTCGTCGGTCGTATTGATATCGATGTCCAGGATCTTTTCCGCCACCATGAAGGTGTCGCGGACCGAATTCTGCATGACGATGCCGTACTGCTTGTATTCCGGATTCCACAGATCCTTCCAGGACGTTACGCTTCCTTCGGGGATCATGCTCGAATTATACATGATGCCGACGGTGCCCCAGGTATAGGGGATCGCGTATTTGTTGCCGGGATCGGCGGCCGCCAGCTTCTCCATATAATCCGCATCGAGGTATTTCGTATTCGGTATATTATCGTAATTCAGCGGCTGCAGCAGATTATTCGCAATCATTTTTTCGATGGTATAATCTCCGGCCACGATCAGGTCGTACTGGACCTGCCCGCTGGCGACGGGGACATACATCTCTTCATTGGTATCGAAGGTATCCTGCAGGACCCGGATCCCTGTTTCCTTTTCAAACTGTTTCAGAAGCTCGCTGTTGATATAATCGCCGTAGTTGTAAAACTTCAGAACGTTTTCCTTTTTATCCCCTCCGCAGCCCGTAAGCAGGCCGGCCAAGAGGCACAGCGCGGCCGCAGCCGCCAAGATTCGAGAAACTTTCATCGTCAGGTCCCCCCTTTTACTGTTTTATCGGCTGTCGTCCTGCCGGTGAGGAAAAAACGGACCAGCAAAACGATCAGAACAACCAGGAAAATAACCGTGCTCAGCGCGCACATGTTGGCACGGATGCCGCGCTTCTGCTGCGAATAGATCAGCGTGGAAAGCGTATTGATGCCGGCGCCGCGGGTAAAATGCGTGATCACGAAATCATCGACCGACATCGTAAAGCTCATCAGGAAGCCGGTCGCGACCCCCGGCATGATATCCGGCAGGACCACGGAGAAAAAGGCTTTGACCGGACCGGCGCCCAGATCCCGGGCCGCCTCGTAGGTGCTGCTGCCCGCCTGACGGAGCTTGGGCAGCACATTCAGGATCACATACGGCAGGCAGAAGCAGATGTGGGAGAACAGGATCGTCCCCATCCCCAGCGAAATGCCGAACATGCCGAAGGTCAGCATCAGGCTGATCGCCGTCACGATCTCCGCGTTCAGCAGCGGGATATTCGTGAGCTGCAGGATCAGGGTCCTCTGTCTTCTGGTATAGGCCATGATCCCGACGCAGGCCACTACCCCGACCAGGGTCGCGATCGCCGCGGAAGCTACCGCGATCACCAGCGTATTGATCAGCGCTTCCATCACGTCCTGGCTCTGAAAGATCTCGCCGAACCACTTTAGCGTAAAGCCATACCAGACACCCGAGGTGCGCTCGTTGTCATTGAATGACATCACGATCAGCGTAAGGATCGGCAGGTACAGGAAGAAGAAAATCAGGCCGATATAAAGATATTTCCCAAACTTCTTCATACGACGGCCCCCTCCCCGTTCTTGTCGACCTTGTTGAGCAGCGCCATGCTGATCAGGATAAAGACCATCATCACCATGGAAATGCCCGAGCCGACGTTGCGGCTGCCGCCGCGCAGGAACTCGCCTTCGATAATGTTGCCGATCAGCGAGATATTGCCGCCGCCTAAGATCTCGGAGATGGCAAAGCTCGTCATGGACGGCACGAAGGTCATAGTAACGCCGCTGATGATGCCCGGCATGCTGAGGGGCAGCAGGACGTCCTTCATGACCCGGAACGGCGAAGCGCCCAGGTCGTAGGCCGCTTCGACGAGGCTGTTGTCGATCTTGATCATGACGTTATAGATCGGCAGGATCATGAACGGCAGGAAGTCATAGACCATGCCCAGCACGACCGCATAGGGCGTATTGATGATCTCCAGGCTCTTTAACCCGACTGCGTTCAGGATCGCATTGATGACCCCGGTCTTCTGCAGCAGGATCTTCCAGGCAATGGTCCGCAGCAGGAAATTCATCCACATGGGCAGGATCAGCAGGAAGATGACAAAGCCTTTCTTGCCGGCCCCGCTCCTGCGCAGCATCAGCCCCAAAGGGAAGGCCAGCAGCAGGCAGATCGCCGTGCAGATAAACGCCAGAAGAAGCGAAAACAGCAGCGGCTTTAAGTGCAGCGGATCCCCGATCGCGGCCAGATTGGCCAGGGTAAAGTGCCCGCTTTTATCCACCATCGCATAGTACAGGATCGCGAGCAGCGGGATCACGGTCCCGCAGAGGATAAACAGGATATAGGGCAGCGAGAGGGATTTTCTCTTAAACATCGATCACAACGGCCTCCTCGTCCTCGGACTCCGGCTTATTCATGATCTGAATATTGTCCGGCACGACGCGAAGGCTCACCGCCTCGCCGACCGCGTGCATCTCCGTGCTCTGGACCAGCCACTCAAAATCGCCGGCCATCACTTCCATCTCATAATGCACGCCCTTGAAAATGAGGTGCGTCACCACCCCGTCCAGCTGTCCCATGCCGGGCTCGTCCAGGATCACGTCCTCGGGACGGATCACGACGTCCACCGGCTTATTCACGCCGAAGCCGGTATCCACGCAGATAAAGTTCACCCCGCAGATCCGGACCAGCTTATCCTGCAGCATCAGGCCGCTCAGTATATTGCTGTCGCCGATAAAGGTCGCCACAAAGGCGTTTTCCGGCTCGTTGTAGATGCTTTCCGGCGTGCCCATCTGCTGAATGTAGCCCTGGTTCATCACGACGACCGTATCCGACATGGTCAGCGCTTCTTCCTGATCGTGCGTGACGTAGATAAAGGTAATCCCCAGTTCGTTCTTCAGGCGGATCAGCTCATACTGCATGTCCTGCCTGAGCTTTAAGTCCAGCGCGCCGAGCGGCTCATCCAGCAGCAGGACCTTCGGTTCGTTCACGATCGCGCGGGCGATCGCGATCCGCTGCTGCTGTCCGCCGGAAAGCTGTGAGACGTCGCGGTTTGCGTAGCCGTCCATATTCACGAGCTTCAGCGCGTATTTGATCTTATCGTCGATATAGGTTTTAGATTTGCCGCTGATCTTCAGACCGTAGGCAATATTCTCTCCGACACTCATATGCGGAAAGAGGGCATATTTCTGGAATACGGTGTTCAGCTGCCGTTTATTCGGCGGAAGATTCGTGATGTCCCGTCCCTCGAAAAGCACGCGGCCCTCATCCGGCGTCGTAAAGCCGCCGATAATGCGCAGCGTCGTCGTTTTGCCGCAGCCGGAGGGTCCCAGCAGCGTCATAAACGTGTTTTCCTTGACATCGAGATTCAGTTCATCCAGGATCAGTTCACCGTCAAACGATTTTGAAATGTTCACCAATTCCAGAATATTTCCCATTTCACCTCTCCTTCCGCCTGTACGGACCCGTTACAGACTTGTCAGCGCTTCCATGATCTCCATGGCCGTCTCCGGCGTCTTTGCGATGATCACGATCGTATCGTCCCCGGCCAGCGTGCCTAAAATAGGCGGCCAGTGCAGTTTGTCCAGCATGGCGGCGGTCCCCGGCGCCATACCCGTCGCGGTATGGATGACGACCTGATTCATGGCCTGGTCGATACGCAGAACCACATTTTTGAACATCATCAGGGAATTGTCGTCCAGCTGCAGCTTCTCCTGACGTTCCGGGATGGCATAGTATCGGTTTCCGGCGCTTCCGGTCTTGACGAGCCGCAGTTCCTTGATGTCCCGGGACACCGTGGACTGCGTGGTCTCGACCCCTTTTAAGCGCAGGCTTTCCACCAGCTGCTCCTGGGTACCGATCTTTTCCGCCATGATCAGCTGCCTGATGAGTTCTCTCCGCATTTTTGTGGTATAGCTGTCCTCTGTCATAATGATTCCCTCATTTCCTTCCGTGAAGAATAACGGTTTCTGAAAAACCTTCCGGCGGCGCCGCCGTAAGTGTAAAGCTTTTCGGGTCGATCCCCTGCCGGATCAGTTCGCTTTTCGCCGTTTCCAGCGCGAGCAGGGGATAATTGTTGGTCTGGCTCAGGTGCCCCAGAATCACTGCCTTCAGCTCCGGGCCGGCCAGCCGGCAGAGCAGGCCGGCGCTCATCTCATTGGACAGGTGGCCTTTGCTGCCGGCGATCCGCAGTTTCAGCGGATACGGGTACGGGCCCATCTCCAGCATACGGGTATCGTGGTTGGCTTCCAGCAGCAGCGCGTTCAGGCCGGACAAGGCGCCGACCAGTGCTTCATCGACTTCTCCCAGGTCCGTGACGGAAGCAAACTGCACGCCGTCCGCCTCCAGCCGGAAAGCCACCGGCTCTCCCGCGTCATGCCGGACCGGCAGGGAGCGCACGGTGAAATCGCCCAGATGAAAGCTTTCTCCGGCATGAAAGAGATGGAAGTTCTGTTTCGGGAGCCTTTCAAAAAAGCTCAGCCGGGCCAGTCCTTCAAAGCTGCCGTATGTCGTATATACGGGTTTTCCGCTGCGTTTCATCAGCGCGGCCAGGCCGGACACATGATCCCAGTGTTCGTGGGTAAGCAGAATGGCTGACAGACTATCCGGAAGGATGCCGATCTGCTCCAGTGCCTTTTGGATGCGGGTATAGGACAGGCCGGCGTCGATCAGGAGCCGGGTCCCGCCGTATTCCGCCAGCGCGCAGTTTCCGCTGCTGCTGCTGGCCAATGTCACATAACGAAAATCCACTTTAAAAACCTAATTTAGTCATGGCAGCCTTCACCGAGCGGTACATGCTCCGAAGGCTCCCGTTATTGGTAATCACGGCGTCCGCCGCGGCGCGGAACTGTGCGTCGCTCCACTGCTGCCGAATGATCGACTCCGCCTTTTCCCGGCTGTAGCCGCGGTTTTCCATCAGGCGCCGGCAGCGGGTCTCTTCGGCGGCGTAGACGTACAGCAGTGATTCGCACAGCTCCCCGAAGCGGGCTCCGTCCGGCAGCGCGGATTCATAGACGATCAGCGTTTTGTCCGATGCCTTAATCCGCCGCACGACCTCGTCGAAGGTCGCCGGATGCAGGAGCGCGTTGACCTGTTTCTTTTTTTCCGGATCCCCGAAGATCAGCGCGGCGATGCGCTTTTTATCCAGTTCGCCGTCCTCCGCGACGATTCCTTCTCCCAGGAGGGAGATCATCGGTGCATAGGCTGGCCCGTCTGAAAGGATGATCTCGTTGCAGACCCGGTCTGCCTCGAGGATCCCGGCCCCGTAGACCTTTTCCAGCCGTTTCAGGACCTCGCTTTTCCCGGCCCCGACGCCGCCGGTCAGTCCCAGCACCCGTTTGCCGGGGAACAGGATCCGCTCCGTTCCGGAAAAGACCGAATCGGAGCAAACGGGCTGCGGACGCTCCTCGCACATCCTCATGATTTCGCCTCGGAAGACGCCGTATCGGCCGGCTTCGTCACGTCGGCGATCACGTCTTCGGCTTTGGTGATGGGATATTTTTCTTCGAAACTCTTTTCCAGTTCCTCAAAATACGCGTTGGTCAGCGCGGTTTTCACCGTCTCGGGCCAGGTGTAATTCTTCCCGGCGAAGAACATCATGTGCGAGCCGTAGGTGGTATCCACGATGCCGTAATCGCCGATGCTGCGGCTTTCATCGAAGCACCAGTCGTTAAAGCTCTGCACCATCTGGCCGGGCGTCACGCCGGTATACAGGCCGCCGGTGGAGGCGTTCCCGTCCGCGGAATACTCCTTGCACAGCTCGATAAACTGCTCTTCCTTCGCGCCGTCCGCGACCCAGGCCGCATAGATCTCATCCGCCTTTTCCCGGGCCAGTTCCGCCGTGGCGTAGGAATTCTCTTCCGTCCCGACTTTGAACAGGATATGGCGCACGTCGATGGTATATTCTTTATAAGGCGTTTTCGTCAGATACATCGCGAGATACTGCTTGTTCTCCGTGTCTTCCTGGACGAAGACCTCGCCCGCCTTCCGCTCCGGCTCGAAGCTCCAGTTGCCGAAAGGATCGTCAAAATAGCCTTCCGCGGTCACGGTATTGGTCTGCAGCGCACTCTCCGTGTAGGCATCCAGACCGCCTTCTTTCTCGATCTTGGCCGGATCGGCCGCCGCGGAATAATACGTCTTTGCCGCCTCCACGAATTCTTCGTAGCTTGCGGCTGCCTTAAATGCGGCCCTTATGGTTTCGATGACGTCGGCGGAGAGTTCTTCGCTGTAGAAGTTCACGAAGATATAATCCACCACGTCATAATTCTTCTGGTTCTTCTTATACTCTTCCTCGATATCGGCGTCGCTCAACGCCAGCTCGGCTTCCTTGGTGTCGTAATATTTCGTGTACATCAGCAGTTTGCGCTGCGCGCCTTCGATATTCTCCGGCGTTATTTTCTCGGTGCCGAACTGCTCCGCCACGTAATCCTCGGCGCTTTTCGTGGCGTCAGCCGCCCGGGATTCGATCGTGGCCTTCAGATCTGTCAATGTTTTTTCATCCTCTTCCGACAGCGTGATGCCTTCCGCCAGGGCCGCCTCGTTGTAGTACAGGCAGACTTCGGCATAGTTGACCGTTTCCGCCAGCAGGTCCCAGCCGTAATACATGGCATAATAACCGTACTGGCTGTACATCATCGCGTACATGTAGGCCAGCTCCCCTTCCGTAAAGCTGAAATGCTCGGTGGAAAGAGCCACGGGATCTTCTTTTGTTTTCTTATTCTCCCTGCCGGCGCACGCCGTCATTCCGAGGAGGAGGCCAAGCACCAGAAGCAGGGCTGTTATTCTTTTTGCCATCAAAGCAGGCTCCTTTTTTCTTTACTGCAGGAAATCGCGGATCTTGCGGCTCCGGATCGGATTCTTTAACTTGCGGAGCGCTTTCGCCTCGATCTGGCGGATCCGCTCCCGGGTCACGTCGAACTCCCGGCCCACTTCTTCCAGCGTACGCGGGTGCCCGTCTTCCAGGCCGAAGCGGCGGATGATCACCTGCTTTTCTCTGTCCTTCAGATCATTCAAAAGCTCGTCGATCTGCTCCCGCAGCATGACCGCGTCGATATTGCTTTCCGGCGTCACCGTATTGTTGTCCGCCACGAAATCGCCGAGGTTCGAATCGTCTTCTTCCCCGATGGGGGTCTCGAGCGAGGCCGGCTCCCGGGCGATCTGCATAATCTCCATCACGCGTTCCTGGCTCATTTCGAGCGCTTCCGCGAGCTCCGCGATGGAAGGCTCATACCCCAGTTCCAGCGTCAGCTTGCGCTGCATCTTGGACATTTTATTGATCGTCTCCACCATGTGCACCGGCACACGGATGGTCCGGGCCTGGTCGGCCAGCGCCCGGGTCACGGACTGGCGGATCCACCAGGTGGCATAGGTGCTGAGCTTATAGCCCTTGGTATGGTCGAACTTTTCCACGCCTTTGATCAGTCCGAGATTGCCTTCCTGCACCAGGTCCAGGAAGGTCAGGCCGCGGCCGGTATACCGCTTGGCAATACTCACGACCAGGCGCAGATTGGCTTCAATGAGCCGTTCCTTGGCCGCCGCGTCCCCCTGGGACTTGCGGATCGCCAGCTCCAGCTCTTCTTCCGCGGTCAGAAGGGGAACCGTCCCGATCTCCTTGAGGTACATCCGCACGGTATCCTCCGTGCCGACACCCTCCAGCAATTCGACCGC
Source organism: Lachnospiraceae bacterium (assembly GCA_017394885.1). GTDB lineage: Bacteria > Bacillota > Clostridia > Lachnospirales > Lachnospiraceae > UBA6987. The sequence continues at coordinate 90,907 of JAFPWO010000024.1, forward strand.
ATCGACATCCAGATCCAGATCCATACTGTCGGGATCTTCTTCCGAAGCCATAAAATCATCTTCATCCACGCCCAGGCCGTCGCTCGGCAGCAGGTCGTCGGACATGACCCGCAGTACGTCGATCTTCTTCTTTTCCAGCTGATTGTAGATCTCTTCCATCTCGCTGGGCGTCAGATACATATCGGCAAAGGCCTCATTGATATCGTTGACATCCAGTACGTTCTTCTTGGACTTGGCCGTCTCGATCAGCTTGCTCAGGCATTGATTGAATTGTTCTTTTTCCACGCTTACGCCTCCTTTTCCCCGGGTCCTTCCGGCGCCGCGTCCAGACCGTCCGCGCGCTCGGCAGGTCCGGCGCCTGTGATGATCCAATACAGCGTAATCACCAGCAGGGCCATGCTCACCCCCGTCAAGATCATGAAAGGGGCAATATCTTCCGTTCCATATACAAAATCAAGCAGCGAAGTCTCGCTGGCCAGTACCGAGATCAGATTGGCGCCGATGTGGATCGTGATCGGAGCCAGAATCGTGTGATATTTTTCATAGCTGTATGCCAGCAGCAGGCCGATGGCAAACGCATAAATGCCCTGCAGCCAGTTGCCGTGGAAGAATCCGAAATAAAGGGCGGACAGGAAGATCGCAAAGCGGACCCCCGTCATCCAGCGAAGCCGCCGGTATACCAGGCCCCGGAAGATCAGTTCCTCCACGATCGGCGTCAGGATCCCCACGCACAGGATCTCCAGCCACAGCTGATCCTGATACAGGATCTCCGCGACCGGCTCATACCCTTCCGCAAGGAGCTCGCTCAGGCCGCTGATATCGAGCAGATTGTTCAGCGTGATGCAGACCGCGGCGCCGCAGACAAAGGTCAGCCCATATATATACCAGGGAACGGGCTCATACGATTCGGCCATTCCGACAGCTCTTTCCTTTTTCCGGTCCATGCGCATAAAAAGCAGCATGATCGGAATCGATATCACACAGGTAAGCGCCGCAATGACCAGATAATGATCGTCCATCAGCTGCGCCACATAAAGGTAATACTCCTGGAGCGTCGAGAAGGCGGACATCTCTTCCATATGCCCGGCGATCATCAGGATCATGAACGGAACCGTGACAACCAAAGCAACCCCTTCGTAAACCAGCATGGGGTAGATCAGAAGCCATATTCTTTTCAGGATGCCGGGCCGCTGCGGACCGGTCTGGTCCGGCGTCCGGCCAAAACGCGATTCTTCCATGGGCCTCCTTTTCTTTCTATCACAAAAAGGCATATCTGCGCACAGATATACAAGCTAATGTATACTACAAAATGACCGACAATTCAAGACATTTTTCAGAAAAAAAGCGAATATTTCAGCTGAATATGCATGAAACCGCCGCAGCATCGCCGGGCGATGCCATAAAAGCAGCGGTGATGCCATGCATCACCGCTGCAGCAGTCATATTTCTTTGTATTACGGCTCAGTCTTCCGGCACCGTGCTCAGCCACATGGCGGGACGGACCGCGCCGTTCGGATAAGAAGCTTTCTCCCCGGCAGTGTCGATAGCCCCGCCCAGGGTGATGTGCGCCGTATACTTTCCGTTCTTGCCCGGGCTGCGGGTCCACCAGAACGGCTGCCCGCTGTTGACGTAAACGCCGTCCGCAAGCGCCTGGGCGCTGGCCGTCGTCTTCACCTGGTCCTTCGTCATGAGCGCTTCGATCTCCTGGATGGACAGAAGGAAAATGCGGTCCTTCGTTTCCTTGCCGCCGGCCGTTCCGGTGTACGGATTCGCCGGATTCTCCAGCGTCACTTCCGCGATCCTCGCCTGCTCCTCTTCCGAGAAAGCCGCCGTGAAGAAATCCTGATTCAGCCAGGTCCGGAGCGTACTGTCTTTCCAGGCGGAAGTCTCGCCGCCCTGTCTGAACGGCTTGGAAGCCAGGACGATCCGGCTGATCACGAGGATCCTGTCCTCTTCTTTCGCCAGAACGACCCACTCGATCTCCTCGGCGCCGTTTGCGCTGTTGTGATCCTGCTCGCAGCCGCCGAAGGAAATCACGTCGCCGACGTCAGCCTCCGCCAGATAGGCAAACGGATCTTCTTTTTTCGTCTCCGGCTCGGTCTCAGTCTCAGTTTCAGTCTCTGTTTCGGTTTCTGTTTCCGTCTCAGACTCGGTTTCCGTTTCGGTCTCCGATTCGCTTTCGGTCGGCGTCTCTTCCGTGGATTCCGTCTCTTCCGTGGTTTCCTCCGCAGATTCTGTTGCCTCGGTGCTTTCTTCTCCGGACGGTTCGGCGGTCTCTCCGGTTTCTTCCGTGCTGCTTTCAGCCGTTTCCTCCGAACTCTCCGTCGCTTCGGTCAGGATGGGCAGAGTCTCGGTTTCCGAAGGTGCGGGCTGTGAAGAAGCTTCTTCGCTCTGTCCGGACGATTCTGCCGGCGTTGTTGCCTCCGTGGAAGCCTCCGTGGAAGCTTCCGGCGGTTTCTTGCTCAGCGAAGACGCGAGCAGCGCGCCGCCGCCGACAAGCAGGAGGGCCAGAAGGAGCCACAGCCAGCGCTTCTTCTTATCTTTTTCTTCGGTCTTCGGCAGCGGCTCCTCTTTCTCCGCTTTCTCCGGAATCTTTTCCGCCGCCGGTTCCGTTTCTTCCTGCTGTTCTTTTAATATCTCCCCGGTCTCGCTCAGCTCGATCTCGGGCATCTTTTCCTCTTCCTGGCCGCTGATCACGATAGCGGGGATGATCTCTTCCTCCGGTTCCGGAACGATCTCCGGTTCGGAAATCAGCTTATCTTCCGCTTCGGGTATCGGTTCTTCCGCTGCGGGGAGCGCTTCTCCTGCCGGTTCCGGAGGAATTTCCTCCACCGGCGCCGCGATCCCAGCCGGCTCCGGAAGCGGCTCCGCATCCGGAACATCTTCCCGGGCCGGTTCCGGCTCTATTTCCGGTTCCGGAATCACTTCCTCCGGTTCCGGAATTGTTTCCGCCGGTTCCGAAATCGCTTCTTCCAGAGCTGCTTCTTCCGGTTCCGGTACTTTTTCTTCCGCCTGCGGCGGTTCGGGAACACCTGCTGCTTCCGGCTCCGCCGGAAGATCGAAGCCTTCGATGGCCCGGGACAGCTCCGACGCCACGTTCGGCAGGATGACCGCCGGGATCCCGGGGCCTTCCTCCTCTTCGGGCAGCGCTTCCTGCGGGGCGGGCGGCACATCTTCCGCCGCGCCGAGTTCCCCGCTCATCTCATCCAGCGCCTGCCGGAGCGCTTCGGATACGTGGCCGGACGCTTCCGCGGCCAGCTGCTCTCCGTTATCGGCCAATGCGGCTGCTTTTACAAAGTCATGCGCTGCCGGCTCCGCGGTCTCCGTCCCGGCCTGCTCCGGCTCGGCTTCCTTTTCGGTTTCCATGGTGAAGTCAAGCGGACTGGCTTCGCTTTCGAGCAGCTTTCTGCGCCGTTCTTCGGCGGCTTGTGCCCGCTGCGCTTCTTCCCGCTGTGCCTGCGTCAGCACGGACGGCTCGGCCAGCGCCGATTCGAAGGGATCTTTTTCCTCTTCCGGCGGGGCTCCGCTTTCTTCCCTGTCATGCTTGGTAATGATTTTTTCCACGGCCCGGTTGACGATCTCCGCCGCCTGTTCCGACAGGGCTTTCCGGCCGATCTCCGCCTCTGTCTCCGGCGGGGCGCCGTCCGGCAGTGTCTCCGGTTCCCGGAGCACTTCTTCGCTTAAGCCGGCTTCGATCTCTCCGGCCGTCTCTTCCGGTCCGAAGCGTTTCAGCCTTCCTGATGAGGAAATAATCTGAATATCCGGCAGTTTTGCGCCGCAGAAAGCACAGGTCGCCGCGCCTTCCCGGTTCTCACTGCCGCAAATGTCACAGATCATAGTCCGCCTCCTTTCCCGAGGATTCACGGTTCGGGACTGCCCGAAGGGATTTCTCAGCCTTCGTCGTCCCAGTTATGGTATACATTCTGAACATCGTCGTCGTCATCCAGAAGATCCAGGATCCGGTTGATGTTCTTGATATCCTGCTCATCGCTTAACGTCACCCAGGTCTGCGGGATCATGGTCACGTCCGCGGAAACGATGGGGAGCTTTGCGCCTTGCAGTTCTTCCAGCACGGCGGAGAAATCTTCCGGCGCCGTGATGATCTCATAGCTGTCTTCCTCATCGGCGAAGTCCTCCGCCCCGGCTTCCACGGCGAGCATCATCAGCTCGTCCGGATCCATCTCGATCTCTTCCTTGTCCAGGATGATCTGGCCCTTTTCGTCAAACATATAGGAAACGCAGCCCTGCGAGCCGACGCTGCCCTGCCCCTTGGTAAAGGCGTTGCGGACGTTGGAAGCCGTACGGTTCTTATTGTCCGTCAGGGTCTCCACGATGATCGCCGTGCCGCGGGGGCCGTAACCTTCATACGTCGCACGCACGTAATCCGCGCCGGCGCCTTCGCCGGCCGCTTTCTTAATGCTGCGGTCGATCGTATCGTTCGGCATATTGTTGGCTTTGGCCTTCGCGATGATATCCTTCAGCTTGCTGTTGTTATTCGGATCCGGGCCGCCTTCCTTGACCGCGACCGCGATCTCACGCCCGAAGCGGGTAAAGACTTTTCCCTTTGCCGCGTCGTTCTTTTCTTTTTTGTGCTTAATGTTGGCAAATTTCGAATGTCCGGACATTACTGCCTCCTTTTATCTTGCTGTTTCATTCATCTATACAGACTTCCGGCACTCTCTTGTGAGAGAAGCCGCAGATAATCTCATAATGCAGGATCCCGCTCTTTTCGGAAAGCTCTTCCAGCGTGATCTCCTGCTCCCCGTCTGTCCCGAGGAGGGTCACCTCATCCCCGACGGCCGCTTCCGGGATCCGGTCCACATCCACCATCAGCTGATCCATGCAGACATTGCCGCGGACCGGGGCCCTTTTCCCCCGGATCAGGACGTCCGCCTTTCCCGAAAGCAGGCGGCTGTACCCGTCCGCGTACCCGACCGAGACCGTTGCCAGCCGGCATGGCCGCGGGGCCACATAGGCAAAACCGTAACCGACGCCTTCTCCCGCTTCCAGCATTTTGACGTGGGTGATCATGCTTTTGAGCTCGATCGCCGGTTCCAGGCGGACCGGCCGCGCCATCTCTCCGGAGGGATAAAAGCCGTAGGCGGCGATCCCCAGCCTCACCATATCTTCCGCGGCTTCCGGCAGGACCAGCGCCGCCGCGCTGTTGGCGATGTGGCAGATTGGAAGGATAAGCCCTCTCTCCTTCAGCCGTTCCTTAAACCAGGCGAAGCGTGCGTACTGTTCTCTCGCCTGCGAAAGATCCGCGGCGTCCGCCGTCGCGAAATGGCTGAACAGTCCCTCCGCTTCGATCCCGGGCAGAGAAGCCAGGAAAGCCACGGAATCGGCCGCTTCCTCCGTCGGTTCAAACCCGATCCGGTTCATCCCCGTATCCAGTTTAAAGTGGACATGGGCCTTGACGCCCCTGCGGAGCGCGGCTTCATTCAGCGCCCGGCCTTCCTCTTCCCGGTAGACCGTAAACCGTGCTTCCAGTTCGAGAAGCCGCTCATAATCTTCGTGGGCGGTGTACCCCAGGATCAAGATCGGCTTGCGGATCCCTTCTTCCCGCAGCTCCGCCGCTTCTGTTCCGGCCGAGACCGCAAAAAAGTCGACCATATCTTCCGTCCGCAACGCGATCTGCGGAGCGCCGAGCCCGTACGCATCCGCTTTGAGGACCAGGCAGCGCTTCGTGCCGGGCGGCAGCCCTTCCGATATCCGGAGAATATTGTTCCGTACCCGGCCCGGATAGATATTTTTATGGACCCGTCTGAAATATTCCATGGGTTTTTCTTTTATTCCTCGTGCTTCATGTAATAGGTCAGCTGCATCAGGCTTTCGGAAAGATGCACGTTTTCCACGAAAGCGTCCGGCGGGAGCGCCAGATCGACGTGGGCGAAATTCCAGAAGCCGCGGACGCCCAGATCGTAAAGCTGCTGTGCCGTCCGCCTGGCATGCTCTTTCGGGATCGTCAGGATCGCGATATCCGTTTCGTGCGCGGCCAGATAGTCCGGCAGTTCCTTCATGTCATAGACTTTAAGGCCCCGTACCTCCGGCACCGTCCCGGCAGGGTCCGCATCGAAAAGTGCCCGGATAAACAGCCCTCTCGACTCGAAGTTTCCGTATCCCGCCAGCGCGCGGCCCAGGTTCCCGGCGCCGATCACGACGATGTTGTGCGGCTTGTCCAGTCCCAGTATTTTCCCGATCTCCGCGATCAGGTTGGAAACATTGTACCCGTAGCCCTGCTGGCCGAAACCGCCGAAGTTGTTTAAATCCTGCCGGATCTGGGAGGCCGTCACATGCATCCGCTCGGAGAGCTCCCCGGACGAGATCCGTTCGATCCCTTCTTCCTTCAGTTCCGAAAGAAAACGCATATATCGGGGAAGTCGATTCACGACCGCTTTTGAGATCGTATGCGCCGGCATTTTTACCCTCCTTTTCGGAAATCGGAAATATTATAGGGTATTTCCCCGGTCTTGTCAATCTTTGCCGCCTCTTGCAATTGCCCGGACATTCCGCTATGATAGGGGCGATGTGCCGGAGAAATCCCGGTATGCTTTCACGGAGACCGTCATGCTTCTTGCCTGCCAGAATATCGTCAAAACCTTTGTTTCCGCCCCGGTTTTAAAAGGCGGATATTTCCATATCGAAGAAAAAGAAAAGGCCGCCGTTGTCGGGATCAACGGTGCCGGGAAATCCACGCTGCTGAATATCATCACCGGGGTCTTAAGCCCGGATGAGGGCGAGGTGCTCATCACGAAGGGGACCCGCCTCGGGTATCTCACACAGCATCAGGGACTGCAGTCGGAGCGCAGCATATATGAGGAACTGGCCTCCGCGCGGGAAGATGTTTTTGCCATGGAGAAAGAGCTGCGCAGCCTCGAAAGCCGCATGCCCGCCGCTTCCGGCGAAGAGCTGACCCTTCTTATGGAACGCTACAGCCGTCTTTCCCATGAGTTTGAAGCCTGCAACGGCTACGCCGTGCGCAGCGAGATCGCGGGCGTTCTGAAGGGGCTCGGATTTACGCAGGAAGAAGGGGAGCGCCCCTGCTCGGTGTTGAGCGGCGGAGAAAAAACACGGGTCGCCCTCGGCAAGCTTCTTCTGCAGCAGCCGGACCTGATCCTGCTGGATGAGCCGACGAACCATCTGGATATCTCCTCCGTCAGCTGGCTGGAAGGGTATCTGAAAGACTACCCGGGCGCCGTACTGGTCGTCTCCCACGACCGCTATTTTCTGGACCGCTTCGTCACCAAGATCGTGGAGGTGGAAAACGGCCTGGTCAGCATGTTCAGCGGCAATTACACCACGTATGCGGCCAAAAAGCAGCAGGCCCGGGAGATCGCGCTGAAGCACTACTACAACCAGCAGCGGCAGATCCGCCACGAGGAGGAAGTGATTTCCAGGCTCAAATCCTTCAACCGGGAGAAGTCCATCAAGCGGGCGGAGAGCCGGGAAAAGATGCTGGCGCGGATCGACCGGCTGGAAAAACCTCAGGAACTGAACGATAAGATGTTCTTTACGCTCGAGCCGCATGTGCAGAGCGGAAACGATGTTCTGTATATAGAGAACCTGAGCAAGGCTTTCGGCAGCCGCCTCCTTTTCCGGGATCTGAATCTGGATATCAAGCGCGGCGAAAAAGCCGCACTGATCGGCGATAACGGGACCGGCAAGACGACCCTGCTGAAAATCATCAACGGCCTCCTGCCGGCCGATACCGGGCTGCTCAAGCTCGGCGCAAAAGTCAAAGTAGGCTATTACGATCAGGAGCAGCAGCTGCTGACCGAGGAGAATACGCTGTTTGACGAGATCCGGGAGGCCTATCCCGGCATGACGGATACCCTGATCCGCAATACGCTCGCCGCCTTTTTATTCACCGGCGACGAGGTCTTCAAGACCGTCTCCGCGCTCTCCGGCGGCGAACGGGGGCGGCTGTCCCTGGCCAAGCTGATCCTCTCCCCCTGTAATTTCCTGATTCTCGACGAGCCGACCAATCACCTGGATATGGCTTCCCGGGAGATCCTTGAAGATGCCCTTTCGCACTATACGGGGACCGTCCTCGTCGTATCGCATGACCGCTATTTTATCAACCGCGTGGCCGGACGGATCCTGGAACTGGATCAGCAGAGCCTGACGGCCTACCTGGGCAACTACGACGATTATCTGGAAGAAAAAAAGCGGCGTACGGATCTGCCCGCGGCGGGGACAGATACGAACGCCGGTGAAAAGCGCAGCGATTCCGCGCGGCAGCGGCAGGCCCGGAAAGAGGAAGAAACGGCCCGGCGCCGGAAAGAAGCCCGCCTGCGGCAGACGGAAGCGCAGATCGAAGAAGCCGAGCAAAAGATCGCCCGGCTCGAAGATGAAATGGCAAGGCCCGAGACCGCGGTCGACGCGCCCAGGCTCCTGGAGCTGTCAAAGGAATGCGAGGCGCTGCGCGGAGAACTGGACGGCCTGTATGCACAGTGGGAAGAACTGGGCTCCGGCTGAGCCCTTCATCCGGTCCGCCTACTGCCCAAGCTTTCGAATTCTTATCGCCTGTTCGCGCAGCGCGTCCTCATCCATCAGCATATCCCCTGTCACACAGGAATCGGACAGAAATCCGACACACCATCGGCCGTCCGCGGAAAAGCCAAAGGACGTAAAGGCTTCATCCGCGTGCAGAGAAAAGAGCTTCTCAGCCGTCGTCAGACGGTAAACGTCGATCGTTTTCCGGTCCTCATGCAGCGCCATCAGAAAACCGCCCGACTCATCGAAAGCCATCTGGCCGATGCGCGTATCCGTATTCAGGATCTTCAGCACCTTTTCTTCATCGGTGCGGTACAGCAGCATGCGGCCGTTCTGATCTGCCGCGGCCAGAATATCTTTTGCCATCTCCAGCGCCGTGATCTTACTATTCAGCTGATTGATAATCGCCGCTACCGAGCCGTCGCCGCCGGTATCAAACAGTTCGATCACCCCGTCCGGATAGGCCAGTGCCGCCAGAGTCCCCTCTTCCGATACATAAAGAGCCGGTGTGTAATCCTCTCCGGGATAAGAGAATTTGAAGGCATCGGTCAGTTCGTGTTCTCCGTTCAGTGCCATTGTCACGGCCGGCGGCGCCGGTCTTTCCCGCAGGGTACCGCTGAACGTCTTTTCCTCCGAGACCGTAGCAAGCGAAGGACCAGCCAGCACGCTGGCCGCACCGTTATTCTGCGTTGTAAAAAGCCCGAAGGAGAGCGGGACGGCATTGGAAAACGGTGCCTGCGGATCAGCTGCTTCCCGCATCAGCAGCGTTCCTTCCACCGCATCTATGCCCAACAAATCCCGGTTCAGAAGGAAAAGGACACTGCTTTCTTTATTGAAATTCATCGCAGGGATAAAGCCTGTTTCTTCCAGCGTTCCGCTGAGATAAAGCCCCGCCGTCCTCGGATCCATAACATATAAAGTAGAGCCTGCCGAAAAAGCCAGCTTTTCGGAATCCGGAGACACACACAGTTTGCTGTATGCAGCTCCCTCTTCCGTATCCAGTGTATACAGATACAGAAGCGTCCCGCTTTCGGTATCCCAGGCGGCAAAAAAGCCAAAGTAAGAAAGGCAGATCGCGGTCCGGCCATCCGGCGTCAGACAGTAATCTTCCGTCAGCATCCCGGGCATCCCCCACAGGCTGCAGATTTTCCGGCCCTCCGGATCGATCACCAGCGTCCCTGTACTTCCGTCCGTACCGCTGATCAGAATCCGCGAATAATCTTCGGCCACCTTCATGGCCATGCCCTCATAGTCATCATTGGAGACCCTGATCAGATCGCCCGGCAGCTTGCCTGTGAGCATCGTCATAATGCTCTCCTCCGGCCGGTAATCCTCCTGCTGCTCTCCCATCGTATAGATCAGCTTCTCGCTTCCGTCAGAAGAGACAAAAAGGAAGCGGGCCCGGTCCTGGACCAGGATGGTGTCGGAGTCGGTCCAGAAGACGGCATTGGCGATCTCATATTCCTGATCTTTTTCGCTGACGTAGCGGAAGACTTCCGAACCGTCAGCGGTATTCCAGACTGTCACCAGGCGGCCCTTATCGCAGACTGCCAGGAAGCGGCTCCCGTCCGGAGAGAAAGACAGCTTGCCGAGTTCCATCCGGTCGACGGAGACCTGGTAACGGATCGTTTCATTGACCGGGTCGATCAGGGCGGCCGTATTGCCGTTCGCCACCCCGAGCAGGACATCCTCCTTCGGCGACGCGATAATATCCAGGAAGCGGATATTCTGGCCGCCGAAATGCGATAATACCACATACGGTTCCGTATAGCATGCCGTCCGCATCAGATCCAGGATCTCCTCCCGGCGAAGGCCGTCGTTTTCATCACTGATCGCCAGCGCTTCCAGATAAGCGGAGACCGCGGCCCGCCTCTCACCGTCAGAAAGAAAAGCCCCGGCCGCTTCCAGCCATTCTCCGATCGAGTTATAGATCTTGGCCAGCCGTTCCTCCTGCGCGGCCCGGGCTTCTTCCTCCGCCCGGCTGCTCTGCTCCGCAGCATCCCGGCTGTGTTCTTCCGCGATCCGGCTTTGTTCCTCCGCCAGACGGCTTTGCTCGGCAGCCAAAGCCGCCCGTTCGGCCGCCAGGCTCTCCTGCTCGGCGGCCCGGCTTTCCTTCTCGTCCGCGATCCGGCTTTGCTCCGCCGCCTCCTGGCGAAGGGCTTCCTTCCGGGCATTTTCTTTGCTCAGATAGAGCCCGATCCCCAGGGCAAGAACCACGGCGCCGGCGGCTGCCAGCGAGACCATCTTGATCCGTCTTTCCCGGACACGGCGCTTTAAATCGTCAAAACTGACACCCAGCATCGGCGCAAGCAGGCGCAGCTTTTCCTGCTGCAGCCTGCTGAGGCACTGCTTTACCGTATCTCCCCGCACGTCCCCGGCCATCGGTTCGATTTCCACGGGGTTGCCCGCCGCATCCGTTCCGAAGCGCAGCTGCGGCGGAAAGCTCTCCTCCGGTTCGCCTTCCGCCAGCAGAAGCAGAACCTTCTCCCGGCTGTGATGCTGCAGGAAGTATTCCACTTCCCGCATGCACCAGCGGCTTTCCAGATAGCGCGGCGAGCAGACGGCGATCAGCCACTCGCTCTCATCCAGCGCTTTTTCGATATCTTCTCCCAGATTTGCGGAAAGCGGAAGCTCCTCATGGTCCCGGAAGACCCGCCCCATCCGCTTCTTTCCGGTCTTTTTCCGGATCGCGGCAGGGATCCGGTAGTTTTCTATTTCCGTGTGAAGCTTTCCGGCGATCTCCTGATCCGGACTTTGGTGACGGTAACTGATAAAGGCGCAAAACCGACTGTTTTCCATAACTTTATTCCTCAAAAATCATTCCGGTCAGTCGTCCTCAAACGGAAACTGTTTGTAATAATACAGGGTCCTGGCCGTGAGTGTCTTTCCCATGCCGCTGTAGGTATCTTCCTCTACCAGATTTCCGTTCTCATCGTAGTGATAATAAAATACATAACCCGAATACAGATTGGTCTCTTTGGAAAGCAGGCCGTCCGTATATTCATACTGGGTCGTGACGATCCGGGAGCCGTAGTATACTTCCTCGATCAGGAAACCCTCTTCATCGTATTCATACGTGGTTTTATAGCGCTTCCCATACTCGGACACCCGCTGGTTTCCTTCTTCGTCCACTTCATAGTCCAGCAGAAGGCGGCCTTCATCATCGTATTCATAGACTTTTCCGTACAGGAAACTGCCGTCCGATGCGTAGTGGTCGTTTTTGACCAGTAAATCGCCTTCATAATAATTGATCTCCCAGCCGTTGTCTGTCAGGGTTTTGCCCTTCCAGTCTTCCCGGGAATCCACGCCCTCATAATCCAATGTATAATTTCTGATTGTTGCGATACGCCCTTCCGCATCGTATTCATACTTCCGGGCCAGCCAGGTCGAGCCGCTCGTCCCTTCGATCTTCATCGTCAGGCAGCCTTCGTCATCATATTCATGATACTCGTATTCCTGCGCGGCGCTGAGGTCCCCGATCTCGATCAGCCGGCCTTCTTCGTCGTAAAAGTACTCCAGATAATACGACCAAAGGCCGCGGTTCGCGATATCCTGGTAGTCCTTTGCGACCAGCAGCCAGCAGTCTTCCTTCTCCATCTCAATGGTGTACAGAAGGACGGTGACCGTATCGTATTCGATCAGGACGGTGATCTTCTCTGTTTTATAGCCGGCTTTCTCGAAGCTGACCGTATATTCACCGGCTATGAGCCCCTTCGCAAACACCGTTCCGTCCCCGGCCGTAAGGCCGCTCCAGATAAGCTCGTCCGATTTCATCAGGACCTTTACGCCTTCGAGCGGATCTCCGCTCTCCTTTTCCACGACCTGCGCATGGAATTCACCCAGCTTCGTCAGATGCACCGTATACTGCGCCGTTAACGGATCCCGCTCCAGCGCCAGCTGCATCTCCGCGGGAAGATAGCCCTCCGCGCTGACCGAAAGCGTATAGCCGTCATCCGCGTTCTTTTCTTCCAGGCGATAGGCCTGCGTCCCGTCCTCCCGGGTCTTCAGAGCTGCCGTTTCCGCCCCGTATGTCTTATGATCCAGAACGACTTGTGCCCCTTCGACCGGCTGATCGTTTTGATCCACGACGACCACATCGACCCGGATCAGCTGAATGTCCAGATCGTTTTGGATCACGCCTTTCCCCGCCACGTTCAGATTGAGGATCGTGTTTTCGCCTTTATAAACCGTGTGCAGCATATAACAGCCGAAAGGAACCTCCCAGAAGGTATAAGAGCCGCCGCTATCCGTATTTACCGAGTCAAAGAGCCTGAGCGACCCGTTGTACCAGCGGTACAGATCGACCTTCTGATTTTCCAGAAGCTTTCCCGAGGAAGCAATACGGACTTCGCCGCGGAGCGTCGTTTCCCCCTGCAAGCAAAGCTCGGTATCATTTTCTTTAAAAATGTGAGCGCTGTCAGAGAAAGACCGCAGCAGCAGGCTGCCTTTTCCCTGCCATGCCTGACCGGCGTCGCCGGCCCGGTAATACCAGCGCAGGTTCTGTTCCGTCAGCGGAACGCTTCGGAAGCCGGTATCCGAACGGCTCTCTTCCCCGGCAAAGAAATCATAGAGATCCGATACAAAGCTCTGGGCAAAGGTTCCTTTGACCGACTCCTGAAAGCCGATCACAGCCGCCGCGCCGCGGTCCAGCAGGAACTGATTGAATACAGTATCGGTGCAGCCGTTGCACACGTCAAAGAGGAAGACCGTGTTCCGGAACGACGCGTCCTCCAGCAGAAGCATCATATAATCACTGCTGACGGTAACGGAAAAATCCACGGTACCGAGCAGATCAAAATATTCTATATGAATCCCGAAGGAAAGATCATTATTGACCCATTTATTGTAGTTCTGTTTGGCCGGATCTCCCGCGATCTCCCAGGCGCTGAGGCTGTCCTTGAAGTCATCAAAGTGATCGCCGTTAAACGTCCATTTCTTCGTCACCATATGGTAATATGTGACATCGGAACCTCTCCCGTCCTTATGCAGCAGGCCGTTATTGTCCGGCCCGTGGCAATTCATAAAAACGAAGCCGTACTGGCTCCAGTCACGGATCAGCTGCGCGGTGCAGTCATCATCCGTTTTCAGCGTCATATTACCTTCTTCGAGCAGCGCCTCCAGCTTCTTTCCCAATTCTTCTTCTGCATTGCCGTTGGCAGCCCCGATATCCATCACGTTGAGGATCGTGCCGGACCAGATATTTTCATACGTCCGGACCGGGGCCATGACCAGGATATTCGGGTTGATCACGGCATCCCGGAAAGAAGTATCCCGGACATAATATTCCTCCGGATCGCAGCTTCCGCCCACATAAAACGCGCCGGGAAGGCTCTCGGCGGTATGGCTCTCCGGCTTGGGCGAGCCGCCCGAAGCAAAGGTCCCGTCTTCCTCTTCCACGGAAAAGTAGCTGGTCATCCCGCTTTTCAGCGTGTAATACAGGGTATTTCCCTGACGCTGGATATCCGTGACCGCTTCATTTTGCCGGAGCTGTTCCCGGGCCTGCAAAAGCAGCGCTTCGCCGTCAATCGCTTCGCCCTTATCCAAAACAGCCTGGGCCATTTCTCCGAGCTGATACGTCACATCATAGCCAAGGTTCCAGTCTTCTTCGGACAGGAGCAGGGGACGGTAAAGGATGACCGGCGTGCAGGCCGATTCTCCGTCCCGCAGGGAAAGATAGATCTTGTCTCCAACCAGGCGGGAGGCTTCCAGCTCCAGCGTCAGGCAATCGTATATTTCTCCGTACCGGGCTGCCGCAGCCTCTTCCCTGGACGGATTCGCATAGCTCAAGGCCAGCAGTTCTTCGTCCCCGGCATATAAAGAGATCCGCTCCGCCTGTGTCCCGGCCGCAACATAAGCGCGCAGACGGATGATCCCGCCTTCTGCGCTGTTTAAATCCGCATCTTCCGCTTCCAGCCAGAACGGCGCCGGACAATACGGCTCCTGTACGAGCGGGATCGCTTCCGTCTCACTCTCCGACGGCCTGGCCGGCTCCGTACTTTCCGTTACGGATGATGCTTCCCCGCTGCTGTTTTCCTCCGGCGCCGCCGTGCTCTGCTGCGCAACGCCGCAGGCGCTGCAGGAGAAAAGCAGGCAGACAAGAAGCGCTGTTATCCACTGCCTTCGTATTCCGATCCGTTTTATCATATGCACCAGCCTCCCCACGGTCCTCATTATATGCTTCTTTTTCCCGAATAACAATCGGATTCCCGATTGTCTTTTTTCTTTTCCTGTCGTATAATCCTCTACAGTTTTGCCGGGGCAGGCGGCGCCGCCGCCATCCGGCACGACCGACGGAGGATTTTTTTACTTATGAAAATTCACGGCCTTCAGAAAATGACCCTGCTGGATTATCCCGGAAAAGTCGCCTGTACCGTTTTCCTCGGCGGCTGTGATTTCCGCTGTCCTTTCTGCCACAACAGCGAACTGCTGGATGTAAACGCCCCGGCCCTGATGGAGGAGGATGAGCTGCTGCGCTTTCTGAAGACCCGGCAGGGCCTGCTGGACGGCGTCTGCTTTACCGGCGGGGAACCGCTGATGCGGAAGGATCTGCCGGCTCTTTTCCGTGCCGTGAAGGAACTCGGCTATCCCGTCAAGCTGGATACCAACGGCAACCGGCCGGAGGCCCTTGAAGCGCTGGTCCGGGAAGGGCTGGTCGATTACGTGGCCATGGATATCAAGAACTCGCCGGAGCGCTACGCCGCGACCGCCGGCCTGCTGGAATTATCCCTTGCCAACATTACCCGCAGCATTCACTTTCTGCTGCAGGACCACGTCGACTATGAATTCCGCACGACGATCGTGGCCGAATTCCATGACGAGGCTTCCTTCCGGCCGATCGGGGAAATGATCCGCGGCGCAAAGCGTTACTATCTGCAGTGCTTTGCCGACCGGGACAGCGTCATGGAAGCCGGTCTTCACGCACCGTCCGCGGAGGACATGCGCCGCTACGCGGAGATCGTACGTCCTTACGTGCAGGACGTATCGCTTCGCGGCGTGGACTGAAAAAAGTCAAGAAGTCAATTTTGCGTGCTTCGCGCGGCTTGCCGACCGGCCGCTTCGCAAACGCTTAAACCCGCATGGCTGCAGGGAATCCGTCACTTTTCCCGTTTTGACTCCGTTTTGAGAAACTCTGCATTTTATACTATATCTAGTAGACGATATTTTTTCTGAAACTATATATTGACTTTCTGCTCCCGCCCGTGGTATAGTTATCCTGTCTCGCGTCAGGCGGGATTTTTCGTGCCGACATGGCCGATATTCAGTGTTGACTTATTTGGTAAGGAGCGGAATCAATATGTACCGGGTAGTAAAAAGAGACGGCGAGATCGCTGAATTTGATGTCAAGAAGATCAGTGTCGCGATATCCAAGGCATTCAATGCCTTAAACAAGCAGACGCACCCTACGGTCATCGATATGCTGGCGCTGCGCGTATGCGCCGAATTCGAGCCGAAGATCAAGAATGATCTCATCGAAGTCGAAACGATCCAGGACTGCGTGGAAAAGGTGCTCTCCGAGGCCGGCTACGCCGATGTCGCCAAATCCTATATCCTCTACCGCAAGCAGCGTGAGAAGGTCCGCAACGTCAAGAGCGTCCTGCTCAACTACAAGGACATTGTGGATAACTATCTGCAGGTCAACGACTGGCGCGTGAAGGAGAATTCCACCGTCACCTATTCCGTAGGCGGCCTGATCCTCTCCAACTCCGGCGCCATTACCGCCAATTACTGGCTCAGCGAGATCTATGATCAGGAAGTGGCTGATGCGCACCGCTCCGCCGCCATTCACCTGCACGATCTGTCCATGCTGACCGGCTACTGCGCGGGCTGGAGCTTAAAGCAGCTGATCCAGGAAGGCCTCGGCGGCGTGCCCGGCAAGATCACCTCCTCCCCGGCCAGCCATCTTTCCACCCTCTGCAACCAGATGGTCAATTTCCTC
>JAFPWO010000025.1 GCA_017394885.1 Lachnospiraceae bacterium
GGCAGCATCGAAGGCCTGACGAAGCCGCAGGCGGCGCTGATCTTCGGAACGGAGACTTCGATCAAGTTCTACTTCCAGTACAGCGGCGACGTAAGCGAGCTCAGCTTCAGCTGCAACAACGGAATGGATGTCACGCCGGTGGCGCAGAGCAACGACGGAAGATACTTCGTCAAGATCAACGGCCTGCGTTCGTACGTGCTGTACAAGGACTATGTGCTTACCATCACGAAGGGAAGCGAGAAGCTGGAACTGACTTACTCACCGTACACCTACGCGGCGAATAAGTGGGATTCCTCCGACAACAAGGAAGCGACCCTGATGCACGCGTTTGTTGAATACGGCAATGCGGCAAGAGCTGCCTGGCCGAACAACTAAACAGCAGCAGGCCTACATGCCTCAGCCCCCGTGGTTTCCAAAACCACGGGGGTTTTTCTATGCCTTCTCCCTGACGTGGGAAAGGATCCCGAGAATGCCTTCTCCTTGCCTTCTCTCGGACGCGGGAGAAGGTGTCCGCCGCAGGCGGACGGAGGAGGGCGGCTTACCGGCAATGTCCCAAAATGAGATTGCATATAACGATGATAATGCGAATAATAATACCGCGGATGCTTTGCTTTGCCCCACTTCCGCTTTGAAATAGTATTTTGAAAAATAAAAAAGATTCCGGCAGAAAACATCATCAGGAAAGTAAAATGAATGGTTTCTTTAATATTGGCATATAATTGAAAATACTTCTCCCGGATATGTGAAACTGCGTAAAAAGACTTGAAAATTCAGCCGCCTTGGCCTATAATCTACGTTGAATCCTTATCGGGATACTATAATTACTCAGGAAGGAGATACTATGAAACAAAGCAACTTTTTACGCAGACTGACTTCGTTTGTTCTGGCCGCTGCTATGATCATCGGCCTGACAAGCGGTCTGCCTGCCAAAAAAGTTCTTGCCGCGGGAGAGAGTGAAAACTCTCGTTTGACCTGGGAAAAGGTCGAGAACGAAGGCAGAGGACGAATGTTTCAAAGTAAGGAAGCAGCAAAGCTTTTCGAAGAGAACTATGTAAAGGAAGGGAAGGTTCGTGTTTCCATCGTTCTGGAAGCACCTTCCGCCATTGAAAAAGGTTATTCGACGAATAATATTGCTGCAAACACCGGCGCGAAGACTTATCGTGCACAGCTGCGTGCGCAGCAGGAGGAACTGGCTGACAGAATCTCCAGTCAGGTCCTCGGCGGAAAGCAGCTGGAGGTGGTCTGGCATCTGACGCTGGCAGCCAATATCATTTCCGCTTATGTGCCGTATGAGAAATTGGATGAGATCGGGCTGGTAAGAGGCGTTAAGAAGGTCATTGTGGAAACACAGTATGAACCGGAAAGCACGATCAAAGAAGAAAACCAGCCGAATATGGCTACCGGTTCGGAAATGGTCGGCGGCAATCTTGCCTGGGCATCTGATCTGACCGGTGCCGGCAGCCGGATCGCGGTCGTGGATACCGGCCTGGACATTGAGCATGAACTGTTTGCGGCGGATTCTTTTGAACATGCGATCGAGGGACAGAATGTTCAGCTGATGACAGCCAGCGATGCAGCAAATGTCTGGGACCAGCTGAATGTTTCGCAGTGGGTCGCTTCTTCAGCCGGAACCTATGTAAACAGCAAAGTTCCTTTTGGCGTCAACTATGTTGATTTTGATTTGGATATCACCCATGCGAATGACAGACAGGGTGAACATGGTTCCCACGTCGCCGGTATTGCCGCCGGTAACCGTTTCGTAAAAGAGGACGGAGAGTTCAAATCTTCGCTTGATACGGTTATGACGCAGGGCGAAGCGCCGGATGCGCAGCTCCTGATCATGAAGGTCTTCGGCAAGGGCGGCGGCGCCTATGATTCCGATTATTTCGCTGCGATCGAAGATGCGATTCTTCTTGGCGCGGATGCGGTGAACCTGTCGCTCGGCTCTTCGGTGGCCGGCTTCGTAATGGATGAGGATTTTCAGGATATCCTGGACAGCCTGACCGAGTGCACGAATCTGGTCTGGTGCAACTCTGCCGGCAACAACTATGACTGGACGAATTTCAACATCGGCAAATACGGCGGTTCTCTCTATGCAGATGACGTCAATTTTGCGACTGGCGGCAGCCCCGGTACCTATGCTCCGACCTTAAGCGTGGCTTCGGTGGAGAACAAAGGGTCTACAGGAATGTATATTGAAGTGAAAGGCACCAAGTATTCCTATACAGAGACCCAGTATAAGAACACAAAAATTACTTCACTGGCGGATCAAAGCCCGCTGGAGTACGTTCTTTTTGATGATCCCGCTGTCATCTCAGACGATGATGACAACATTCTTGAAGATCATTTCGCGGATCTGGATGAAGGCGTACTGACCGGCAAAGTCGCGATGTGCTACCGCGGTTCTTCCAGCTTTTACCAGAAAGTGGATGCCGCCGCTGCGGCCGGAGCCGTTGCCTGCGTCGTTATTAATAACAGGAGCGGCGCTTTTGGCATGGTGCTGAGCGATATGGAATCAACGCTTCCCGCCATTTCGATCTCGCAAGCGGATGGGGATTCTATTATTGCCGACTCTGAAGAAACAGAGATTAATGGCATGACGGCCTATACCGGCACGCTCGTTATCGGAAAAACACCGTATATCAATAATCCCGGTGAAGTAGACAGCTATACCATGAGCGACTTCTCCAGCTGGGGCGTACCCGGTGATCTGAGCATGAAACCGGAGATCACTGCACCCGGCGGAAATATCTATTCTGTACATGGCTATGCTTATGACAGTTCTACCGGGACATATGCCGGCGGTCCGGGATATTATGAGAACATGTCCGGTACCTCCATGGCATCTCCTCAGCTGGCCGGCCTGGCAGCACTGATGGCACAGTACATCCGCGAAAATGATCTGGTGACCAAAACCGGGAAGACGGCAAGACAGCTGACACTGAGCCTGCTGATGTCTACCGCGGAGCCGATCGTAAATTCGAATGGCGCTCTGTATTCGATCCTGAAGCAGGGCTCCGGTCTGGCCAATATCAACAATGCGGTCAATGCTCGCTCGTATGTAACGATAGATAAGGTGGCGAATACCGCCCCGGCTTCCGCTGCTGCCTCTATCGCGGATGGAAAGGTAAAAGTTGAACTTGGGCAGGTAAAGAGCGATTTCGTATCGGCAAGCTTTACATTGCACAACTTCTCAGACGAATCGATTTCGTACTATCTGAGTGCGGAATTCTTTACCCAGTTGATCTATAGTGGCTTCCGCTGGCAGGATATTACGCCGCTCACCCTCAATCTGACCTGGACGGTGAACGGGCAGACCTATGTTCCCAAAGATGCCGAGAAGTTTGACTTTAACGGGGATAATGTTGTCAGCAGCCACGATGCGCAGCATCTGCTGGAATACTGCACCGGTCTTAAGACTTCGCTCAACGGGAATGACGCGTATGCGGATTTTGACCAGGACGGCGATATCGATACCTATGATGCACGGCTGGCTTATGAAAAGCTGAATAATGCTTCACTGGATATAGCAGCTAATTCCGATGCGCAGATCGTGCTGACAGTATCCGGGCTGGATGCCGCGTTGGGAACTGCCATAAACGGCAACTATATCGAAGGTTACATCTATGCACAGGAAGGCGAGACCGAAGACGGCGCGCTGGGCGTTCAGCATTCGATCCCGGTACTGGGATTCTACGGCAACTGGACTGATGCATCCATGTATGACAAGGGAACCTATCTGGACAGCTTTGATAATAGTTTCGGCAGTGAGACCAGATATCCGTATATGGTTTATGGAACCGGAGGATACTATTATCCGCAGAGCTTCCTGGTACAGTACAGCGGAGATCCCAATCTGTATTATTTCGGCGGGAACCCGATCACTCGTTTCGATACCGATTTCAGCTTTTCGGAAGAACTGTATCTGCCGGAGCGCAACGCCCTGAATCAGAATGATATGATCGCGGGCATCCAGTATACGCTTATCCGCAACTCTGCCGGCTGCCGTTTCTTCGTTACGGATAAAGACGGTGATATTATCGCTCTGATGAACGGTGGAAGCTCCTATGCCGCCTATTATTCGCAGAAGGATGAAGCATGGCAATATGTAAGCACCACGATGACCTTCAACTATCTTGCCAAAGGTCTGGAAGAAGGGCAGAACTATACGCTGAACTGGCAGATGGCACCGGAGTATTACGTTGATACAGAGACCGGTGAAATCAGCTGGGATGAGGTCGGTAAGGGAACGCTGATAAGTATTCCGTTCGTGATCGACAATACCGTGCCGGAGATCGACGGTGCAGCGTACGATGAAGACACGATGACGATCGCAGTCACCGCATCCGATAATCAGTATATTTCTGCTGTCGTGCTCTATACGGAAGAAGGCGAACAGGTTGATATCTATCCGGGCTTTGCTGAACTGGAACCCGGAGAAGAGATGACCTATCCGTTTAACCTTTCCTCGGTACTGACCGGGGAAGAAACGGATCCGGTCCACTTCCTGATAGAGGTTTATGACTATGCCTGCAACCTCTCTACCTATAAAGTAAACCTGAATCCGGAGGAAGCGGACGATGCCTATGAAGTCGTTCTGAATCAGCATGAAGCAGAAATCGTGAATGCCGGAACGCTTCAGTTGTCTGCGACTGTCTACCCGTGGAGTTATGCGGATGAAACCTTGATTTGGTCTTCTTCCGATGAGACGCTTGCGGTAGTGGATGAGAATGGTCTGGTACAGGGTGTAGCAAAAGAGAACGGCGGTACTGTAACGATCACGGCCACGTCTGCCGTGGATCCGAATGCTTCAGACAGCTGCGAGGTAACCGTCACCGTTCTTAAAAAGGGTCTGAACGGCATTGTCTGGGATGAACAAGGCGCTATCTGGCTGTCGGCATTTGATATAAGCACTTTGCCGGCTTATGATAAGCTGAATGCGGAATCCTATTATCCGACCCTGCTGAGCTCCATGACCTATGATGAAAACGGCACGCTTTACGCGGTCAGCTTTGATAATTCGGATTGGTCATCGGTCGTTTATACGATGGATCCGAACACGTACGAACTGACGGAAGTCGGCGCCGGTACAGTTGGCTATATGGATATCTGTCAGGCTCCGAGTCTGGCAGGAGGTCTGTTGCTGGCGGTTTATGGACCGTATGTTATGCTGGTAAACAAAGCAACAGGCGCTATGGCAGGCTACTTTGATTTCTCGGACGACTTAGGCGACAACTATTTTGTTGGCATTGCTTACGAGGAACAATATGATCATCCTTCATATGGGCTGACTGACTGGATATGGCTGATTGATGAAGCAGGCAACCTGTATAATACCGGATTCCTGAACTACAACGGCAGTTATACCCGCTTTACTCTCAGGAATCTTGGCCAGATCGGCGACAAGGTTGACAGACGGTACTGGCAGTCCCTGTATTATGATGGTGAAGATCTCTACTGGAGCAGATTCAATTATGCGGATAATGTCGTCGAGTTGATTATGGTCAATGACATCTATAGCGATGGCAGTATCTATCATCTGGGCAAATTCGGAGACGGCGTATGGCCGGTCGGCGGTTTGTTCGAGATGGGTGTCAATCCGTATTTCGGACCGATTTCCGAGAGCGGTACGAATGAAAGACACAGCGATGCAGAGATTAATGAAAACAGTGCCTTCCTGACCGAGATTGAACCGCTTCCGGTCCCTGCTTCCGAGAGCACGCACAAGGGCTCCCTGAATGCGGTGAAGACGTCTGACGACGGTAAGACCGCTGATCCCGATAAGGTCTCCACCGAAGTGAAGATCGAGATCGCAGCGGAAGAGCTTTCCAAGAACGGCCTAATCACGCTGGAGATTCCGGAGACGGCAGAGCTTCTGAATATCGAAAGCTATGCGGAGCATGAAGCCTGGAATTATAAGGATGACGGAACAATCGTTTACGGCTTTGTGGACGAGATCGGTATTCTGGAAGGACGGAACATTCTGGTCCTGACCTTCTCCAAGGAAAGCAGCGGTACAGTCACCATTACGACCGAAGATATCAACACGGACGATGAGCAGCACCTGGTAGAGACAGTTATTCTCGGTACGGCAACGGCCGAGCATACGGTCCACACCTACGGCGAACCGACCTGGGAGTGGGCTGAAGACTTCACCAGCGCTACCGCCACCTTCGTCTGCCCGGTCGATGACGACACGCAGGTCGTGGAAGCAAATGTGGAAAGTGTGTTCGATGCAGAAAGCGGCATCCTTACCTACACTGCGACCGTGACCTTCGAGGAAAAAGAGTACACCGATACCGTGGAGATCGATCTCTCCGAAGTCGGCTATACGGCAACGGTTACCATGCAGGAGAACTTCAACCTGAACCTTTACATCAGAAATGTGAAAGATGAAGATGCTGCTAATTTCGATGTGAAGTGGACCTTTGACGGGGCTGAGTACGAGGCTAACCTGGGTGAATTGAAGAAACAGTCTGACGGACGTTTCAAGATCCAGCTGGCGAAGGTCTTCTCGTACCAGATGACAAAGCCGTTCGAGATCGTGGTCACATACCTCGGTGTTGAGATCAAGACCATTGATTATTCGATCCAGAAGTACTTCGAAAACCGTCTGAAAGCGGACAATGAAAGTGATGAGATGAAGGCCGTTTACAAGGCAGCCCTTGACTACGGCGCATCCGCACAGCTGTACTTTGACGGCAAGTCGTATGCCGGCGGAACGTATGATACGGATGTGGAGCATCTTGCCAATGCGAATTCCAATCCGGATAATACCATTACGGCAACGAAGCCGAACAATGCTTCAGCCAAGTCAGGCAGCGTAACAGGCTTTACTCCCAAGACCGCGACGCTGATCTTCGGCAGTGAGACATCCCTGAAGATCTACTTCCTGTTCGACGGAGACATTGCCGATCTGACGGTCGGCTGCGACAATGGCAAGACGGTAACCGAACCGGTACTGGGAAGCGATGGCCGGTATTCCATTAAGCTTGAGGGCATCCGCTCTTATGAGCTCTACAAGGATTTCGTGTTCAGCTTCTCCAAGGGATCAGAGACCGCAACGGTCACCTATTCTCCGTATGCGTATGCAGCGAAGAAGTGGGAATCCTCTGATGCGAATGAAGCAAGACTGGTCCAGGCTCTCGTAGCCTACGGTGACGCCGCCAGAGTCGTCTGGGGTGAAAACTGATCAACAAAAAGAATAGGATCTGAGTAGATCCGGCCCCGCGGTCTGAATAAGGCCGCGGGGATTCTTATCAGTACCTCTATGATTAAAAAATATAAAAGATGCACAAAAAAAGGCTTGCGTTTTGTTCTCTTTAGTGCTAATATGCTCTTTGTAATGGATTCTCAGCAAATGAAAGGAGTTTTCTCATGAAGAAGTATACCGAAGCGGAAGTCGAAATCATTCGTTTTGACGTACGTGATATGATTACCACCAGCGGCCCCGGCGAACAGGGCGAAGGCGGCGGAGACGATCTGTAAAGATCACGGTTAATAAAGGAGGGCTTTTATGCCCTCCTTTCCTTTTATCATGAAAAAGGAAGAATGTCAGGCGGAGCAATTGCTTTTCCGTCTGTTTGTGTTATGAATAAAATTTGCACATAAATACACGACGGGAAGGAGGATGGCGGAAGCTTTTGTCCTTCCCTTTTTCTTGTATTGTTGATGTATGCGCCTTGATTTTCCGGAAAAGATCATCTTACCCGGATATCATACACATAACTTGCAAACTGCCGGAAAATCCGTATAATATCCTTTGAATAAAGGGATGAATAACAGGAGGTTTTGGCTTGGAGATCCTTCGCCTTGCAGAACGGAATATCAGTATTTCTGGTCTTTCTGACTCGTTTCCGGATTTTGCCCGGGATTATCTATGCGAGGCTGAAACACCGGATTTTTCTGTGAACTGTACTTCGGAGGATATCGCCCGGGAACAGAAGAAATCAGAGGAAGAAGCTGTCCTGGAGGGGATAAAGCCCCGGCTCTGGCCGGCTCCGTATCTGGAAACGCTGGCGGTTTACCGTAAGATAGCCGAGAAAATGCCGGCTTATGATACGTTCCTGTTTCACGGTTCTGTCATAGCCGTCGATGGAGAAGCTTTTCTTTTTACAGCCAAGAGCGGCACCGGGAAGTCTACTCATACACGGCTCTGGCGGGAATATTTCGGAGACCGCGTGTTTATGGTGAACGATGATAAGCCGCTGCTCCGCGTATTGCCGGACGGAAGTGTTACCGCATACGGTACGCCCTGGAACGGCAAGCATCATCTGAGCAGAAATATCGGCGTCCCCTTAAAAGCTGTTTGCATTTTGACAAGGGATACGTATAATCATATTGAACGGTTAACGGCAGAAGAGGCATATGCCTCTCTATATCAGCAGGTCTATCATCCGAAGGAAGGAGAGGCGCTGCTGAAAACGCTGGAGCTGTTGGATATTCTTTGTAAAAACGTGGGATTATATCGCCTTGGCTGCAACATGGATCCGGAGGCTGCCCGGGTCGCCTATGAGGGAATGACAAGAGGATAAATATCATACAATCCTGACAGTATCTGCGGCGATGAGAATTATCGCTGCGGCATAAAGAAAACAGAGGTACTTACTGTGAAATTAAAAAAAGGGTTTTATACCCATCAGGCCGGAAATGCACAGGTCATGGTCGGCGTGGCCGGAACCGGTTTTTCCGGGATCTTCCGGAGTAATGAGACGGCCGCATTTATCGTGGATCAGTTAAAAAACGAAACCACTGAGGATGAGATCGTAAAAGCGATACTGGCGGAGTATGACGCCACGGAAGACCAGGCTCGACGGGATGTTCGGATGGTACTGGGAAAACTGAGAGAAATCTCAGCCCTGGAGGAGTAAGCGGTTTGGGAGCACAATGAACAAGCAGGCAATGGAGAATCGGATCCCGGAAGGAACGATCGATTTCGAAACCTACCTTAAAGAAAACGGATCCCTGACCTACTGGAATCGCGGCGCCAGCATGCGTCCGCTGATCCGGCAGGACAAGGATCTGTTTACGGTACTTCCCAAAACCAGGGGTCGCTGTCAGAAATATGACGTGGTGCTGTATAAGCGCCATAACGGCGTATATGTACTGCATCGGATTCTGAAGGTCCGGGAAGACGATTACGGGATCCTGGGGGATAACACCTATAAAATGGAATACGGCATTACCGATCGCGACATTCTGGGCGTGATGACGGCTTTCTCCCGGGGCGGGAAATCCTGGACGTCCGTTGAATCTGCCGGATACCGATTTTATGTCCGCTTCTGGTTTGCGATATATCCGCTTCGGAAGGCTTTTGTTGCCGGAAGACGCCTGGCAGCACGCATTTACCACCGTATTGCAAAGTAAAGATCGATGGAACAGACAACGAATCAAAAAACTTCGAATATGGCATGGCTGCTGCAGGTGACCCGGAAAAAGAGGTGGAGCATCTGGCTTCTTTTGCTTATCCAGCTGCTTTTGGCCGGGGCTGCGTTGTTTCAGACCTGGATGCTGAAAGGCCTGATCGATGCGGCTGTCAGCGGGAACAGCGGGGAGTTCCGCGCCCGGGCATTTTTACTGGTCGGGATCATGCTGGCGCAGCTCGCCATGCGGGCCGGACTGCGTTTCCTGCGGGAATATTCTCATGCATCGATCGAAAACGCATTGAAAAGCAGGCTCTTTGATTGCCTTCTGACCCGCTCTTTCCCGGAGGTTACAGCGGTTCATTCGGGAGAATGGATGAACCGGCTAACCAACGATACGACAGTAGTGGCGACCGGCCTCAGTGATATTGTCCCGGATGTGATGGGGATGATCCTGCGGCTGATCGGAGGCATCGTTCTGATCCTGATCATGATCCCGCAGGTGGCATGGGTCATGGTGCCGGGAGGATTGCTGCTCGTCTTTTTTACCTTTCTCTTTCGGAAAAAACTCAAACTGCTGCATAAGCGCATCCAGGAAGCGGACGGACGGCTTCGGGTATTTTTGACAGATCGCCTGACCAGTATGCTTGTGGTGCGTTCCTTTGTCCGGGAAGAAGCCGCTAAGGCGGAAGGAGACTGTTTTATGGACAGCCATAAGGCGGCCCGGATGAAGCGGAATCATTTTTCCAATCTCTGCAACGTGGGTTTCGGCCTGTTCGTGCACGGAGCTTATATCGGCGCCGCCATTTACTGCGGCTGGGGGATCCTGAAAGGATTCCTGAGCTACGGGACCTTTGTCGCGACGCTGCAGCTGGTCGCGCAGGCGCAGACGCCTTTTGCCAATATTTCCGGCTATCTGCCCCGATATTATGCGATGCTGGCCAGCGCCGAGCGGCTGAGGGAAGCGGAAGGTTTTGAGGAAGACTTAAAAGAACCGCGGGTGGATCCGTCGGCGATCCAATCCTTTTATGCAGACGAGATGCAGGCCCTGTCCCTGCAGAATGCGTCTTTCAGTTATCCGGTCCGGGAAGGGGAACCGCAGCGAAGGACCTTGCACGAGGTGAATTTGCGCCTTTCTAAAGGAGAAATCACAGCGGTGACCGGCCCCTCCGGCTGCGGGAAAAGCACATTGCTGAAACTTCTGATGGCGCTGTATCCGCTGGATGAGGGAGAACGGCTGCTTGTAAATAAGGACGGCGAGATGGCTCTTCTCACCGCCGCCTGGCGCGGTCTGTTCGCTTATGTGCCCCAGGGCAACCAGCTGATGAGCGGGACGATCCGGGAAGTCGTCTGTTTCGGAGACGGGACGGTTTCGGAAGAAAAAGTTAGAGAATCCCTGCATATCGCGTGCGCGGACTTTGTCGAAGAATTGCCGCTTGACCTGGACACCCCGATCGGTGAGCGCGGCGCCGGTCTGTCGGAAGGACAGCTGCAGCGCCTGGCCATTGCCCGCGCCATCTGCTCGGAGCATCCGATCCTGCTGCTGGATGAAGCGACCAGTTCCCTGGATGAGGCGACAGAGCAGAAGCTCCTGGAGAATCTGGAGACCATGACGGACCGCACGGTGATTATTGTGACGCACCGCCCCGGCGTTCTTCGGATCTGCAGCCAGGAGATACGAATGACAGAGGAGGGGATCCGGGTCAGAAACCTGGCCGAAAAAGGATAGGACCAATGACAGAAAGAGTCTTGACACCGGAAGCGGAAGCCTTATTATATCTGACAGCCTGTGCCGTGAACGGGGCGATCCCCCGAAAAGAGCGGGTTGCTTCTTTTGCGTGGGAGAAGCTTCTGGAAAAGGCAAAACAGCAGAAGATGAGCGCGATGGCAGCGATCGCGCTGGAAAGCATGCATGAGGAAGATCAGGCTGTTATCCCGGAAGAGATCCGAAGAGAATGGCAGAAACTGCGGATGTCTAATCTGCGCAGAAGAATGTTGTTTGATGCGGAGCGCGGGGAACTGTTCCGGCTGTTTGACGAAAAGGAGATCTGGTATCTGCCGCTCAAAGGCATTATTATTCAGGACTATTATCCGGTCTATGAGATGCGGGAGATGACGGATAATGACATCCTTTACAACCCGCAGAAAAAAAGAAAGCTGTGCCGGATCTTTAAAGACAGGCAGTACCGGTATGTTTCTGAGCATAACGTGGATGCCTTCATGAAGGAGCCCTTCTTTAATTTTGAGATGCACAGAAGAATATTCCCAGGGAATCTGTCTTTTTTCTCTGCCGTCATGAAGCGTACCATTCCAGCCGGAGACGGGACGCTGGAAAGGCTTATGACCCCGGAAGACTTTTACCTGCATTTTTTACAGCACGCCAGAAAGCATATGCTCAGCAAAGGGTCAGGCATTCGTCCTCTTGCGGACCTGTTTGTAATCCAGAATTCTTTGGGAGACAAATGGGATGCGTCCCTGTTGGAGAAAGGGATAAACGCTTTGGATCTGCAGAATTTCCGGCTTGTTATGGAGGGCCTCACCGATAAGCTGCTTTCGGATCCGGAGTGTCAGGATATCAGCAAGCTCTCCGATGAGGAATGGCTCTTCCTGTCCCATATGACAGGGTCATACATGTACGGTGACCAGCAGCAGTTTGTCCGGAACTTTTTTGAACAAAATGTCGGTGAGCAGGTTACCCTGCGATCCCGAATGAAATATCTTTGGCTGCGTTTATTCCCGGATATGGAATACATGAAGGCTTATTTCCCGATATTGAGGAAAATCCCGGTTTTGCTGCCATTCCTTTATCCTGTCCGATGGGTGCTGCAATGGCTTCGAAGATCAGAACACATAAAAGCAGAACTGAAGTTTTTACGGAAAATCTCGAAAGTAAGGGAGGATAAATCATGAACGCGATCAGTCTGGAACAGCTGGCTCATGAACTGCAGCTGGAAAATCTTACCCCCGAGATCCCTCTCTATGATATTCTGATCCAGACGGCGGAAATGAACCGGCCGGCGCTGCAGCTGACGGGCTTTCTGGAGCATTTTGATCCGAGCCGTGTCCAGGTGATCGGCCTGGTAGAGCATACCTATGTCAATTCGCTGGAGCCGGAAGAGCGGATCCGCGCTTTTGAGCGGCTTTTTTCCGCCCATATCCCCTGCCTGATCCTTTGCCGGGGCTTTAAGCCGGCGGAGGATGTGGTGACTCTGGCGCTGCGCTATCATGTTCCGATTCTCTCCAGTCCGATGTCGACCTCGACCTTCCAGGCCCGCATCATGCGGCTTCTGGAGGTGCGTCTGGCGCCGATGGTGGCCATTCACGGCTGTCTGGTGGACGTTTTCGGGGAAGGCGTGCTGATGCTCGGAGACAGCGGCGTGGGCAAGAGCGAGACGGCGCTGGAGCTGATCAAGCGCGGACACCGCCTGGTCGCGGACGATACCGTGGAGATCCGCCGCTACAGCGAGAACGAGCTGTACGGCCGCGCGCCGGAAGTGACAAAGTATCTCATGGAACTGCGCGGCATCGGCGTGATCGATGTCAAAGCGCTGTACGGGGTCGCCAGCGTCAAGGATGACATGCGCATCAGCATGGTCATGAAGCTGGAATCCTGGGACAATAAAAAGATTTTCGACCGGCTCGGCATGCGGGAGGATTTTGTGGAGTATCTGGGCAATAAAGTCACCTGCTATACCGTCCCCATGAGCGCGGGCCGCAACTCGGCGGTGATTGTGGAGACGGCCGCCATTAACTTCCGGCAGAAGAGAATGGGCTACGACGCGATGCAGGAGCTGGAGAGGCGCCTTGCGGAGCAGATGAGCCGGAACCGGGGAGAATAAGCATGTCCTACGATGTGTTGCAATATGCGGAGGATTATACCGTCCGCACCGATGAAGTGGAGATCGTGCTGGGCGAGCCCATGCGTTATCACACCAATTTCCGGATCGGCGGCAGCGCGGAACTCTTTGTCAGCCCTTACAGCGAAGATGCGCTGGCCATCGGGCTGGAGATGTGCCGCAAACGCGAGATCCCCTATACGGTGATCGGCCGGGGCAGCAACCTCCTGGTCTCGGACCGGGGGATACGGGGCGTGGTTTTTGACCTCAGCACGCTGACCGGATACCGTTTTGACGGCAATACCGTGTTTGCGCTGGCGGGGACGACGCTGGCCGCACTGGCGGGCAAAGCGGCCGAAAGAGGCCTTTCCGGCCTGGAATTTGCCGCAGGGATCCCCGGGAGCCTGGGCGGCGCCGTTTTCATGAATGCCGGCGCGTACGGCGGCGAAATGAAGGATATCGTGGAAAGCGCGCGGGTCATGGATGAGGCGGGCCGCATCCGCACGCTGAGCGCGGAAGAACTGGAGCTTTCCTACCGCCACAGCAAGCTGGAAGAGACCGGGGAGATCCTGTTGTCCGCAGTGCTGCGCTTAAAGAGCGGGGACCGCGCGGAGATCGAAAGGACCATGCAGGAACTGGCAGAGAAAAGACGGGACAAGCAGCCCCTGAATTACCCCTCTGCCGGGAGCACCTTTAAGCGGCCGGCCGGCCACTTTGCCGGAAAACTGATCGAAGAAGCGGGGCTCAAGGGCTTTTCCGTGGGCGGCGCGCAGGTTTCGGAAAAGCATGCGGGCTTTGTCATCAACAAGGGCGGGGCGACCGCCGCGGATGTGATGGCGCTGTGCCGTGAGGTGCAGGCCCGGGTGAAGGAAAACAGCGGCGTGGATCTGGAACTGGAGGTCCGTCTGGTGGGAGAGTGGTAACATGCCTGATTTTTCCCGGGAAACAAAAGAAGCGCTCTCCGTACTGCCCGTCCGGAATGCGGCTTCCCGCAGGGCGGAGCTTGCGGCGCTGACGGTCGGGATCGGAAGCATCGGGCTGGAAGAGGACGGGACGCTTTTTCTGATGCTGCAAAGTGAAAATCTGCCGGCAATGCGGCGGGCAGATTTTTTGCTGCGCGCGCTGACGGGTTCAGACCCGCAGGTCAGTCTGTTTCACGGGGCCGAGCAGAAAAATGCGCTTTATACGATCGTCCTGGAGGAGCCCGCCAGCTTAAAACAGTTATTAAAGGATCTGGGTTTTATGAACAGCCGCGGCGTTCTGCGGGAGACGTCGGTACCTTCTCCGGAAGCGATGCTTCGCCGGGATGAGGCCCGGAAAGCCTTTCTGCGCGGCGCTTTTCTGGCCGGCGGATACCTAAGCGACCCCGAACAGGATTACCATCTGGAGATCGTGATGCGCAGCGAGGAGCGCGCGCAGGAGCTGCGGTCGGTGATGCAGGCCCTCGGTATTACGGCCCGCATTACGCACCGGAAAGGCGTGCCGCTGATCTATCTGAAGGAGAGCGAAGCGATCTCGGACGTCCTCGGCCTGATGGGGGCGGTCCGCAGCCGCCTGGCGTGGGAGAATGCCCGCGTGCTGCACAGCATGAAAGGGAATATCAACCGGCAGGTGAACTGCGAGATGGCCAATCTGGAAAAGTCGGTGAAAGCCGGGGCTGCCCAGATCGACGCTATCCGCCGGATCGAGGAATCGGAGGGACTGGGCGCTTTGCCTCCGAGTCTGCGGGAAGTGGCCAAGCTGCGGCTGGCCTACCCGGACGCGTCGCTGCAGGAACTCGGAGAACGGATGGATCCGCCCCTCGGGAAGTCCGGGGTGAACCACCGCCTCCGCCGGATCATGGAGCTCGCGGGCAAGTGACGGAACGGCCATCCTGAGCAGGCGCGGCGAGACGAGGAATCCCATTCGGGGACAGAAAATACAGAAAAAAGAGGTTTTCAGATTCATGCAGTCTCTGCATATGCACACCTGGCGCTGCAAGCACGCGACAGGCACCATGGAAGAATATGTGCTGGCAGCCATTGCCGGCGGCATCACGGATATGGGCTTCTCGGACCATGTCCCGCTGCCGGATGCCTATGTTTACGATAAAAAGTCGATCTATCGGGTCCGGATGAACATGGCGGAGCTTCCCGTCTATGCGGCCGAGGTCCGGGCGCTGGCAAAAAAGCACCGGGACGCCGCAAATATCCGCCTGGGGATCGAGATGGAATATGTCCCGTCGCAGCACGAGGAAGTCATGCGCGCGCTGCGGGATGTCGGGGTTGAGTATATTATCCTGGGCCAGCATTTTCTGGAGGACGGGGCGTATTATCCTTTAAATTCGACAGATAGTGACCGCTGGCTCTGCCTCTATACGGATACCTTGCTTTCCGCCGCGGCGACCGGAGATTTCACCTTCGCGGCGCATCCGGATCTGATCCACTATACCGGCAACAACCGGGCGCTGTATATCCGGGAGATGACACAACTGTGCGCCGGCCTGATGGAGGCCGGGATGCCGCTGGAGATCAATCTGCACGGCCTGGGCGACGGCCGCAACTACCCGGATCCGCTGTTCTGGGATATTGCGGGGGAGATGCAAGCGCCGACGGTTTTGGGCGTGGATGCGCACGGCGCGGATGAGGTATGGAATAAAGAACTGGTGGAGCGCGGACGGGAGTTTGCCGCCGCGCATCATGTAAACCTGCTGGACCGGATTCCGGAAGAACGGATGAGAAAAGTGTAAGGAATAAAAAGGAGGAATTGGCCATGTTCCGTGACATGAGAAGAATCGGACAAAAACTGCCGGAGGACCGCTGCCGGGAGATTCTGGAGAAAGCGCCGCGGGGCGTATTATCTTTACTGGGCGACGGAGGCTATCCGTACGGGATCCCGGTGGACTTTTTCTTTGAAGGGGACACTCTTTATTTTCACTGTGCGAAAGAAGGGCATAAGATCGACGCCGTGAAGGCCTGTGACAAGGCTTCCTTCTGCGTGATGGAGAACGGCGGGCAGGAAGAAGGCGACTGGTGGTATCATTTTGAGAGCGTGATCGTGTTCGGACGGATCTCCCTCGTGGAGGAGGAAGCGGAAAAGACCCGTGTGCTGCGGCTAATCGGCAATAAATATATGCCTTCGGAAGAAATGGTGGAAGCGGTCCTGCAGCGCAGCGGCGCGCGCGCTGCGGTACTGGCGCTTCGGATCGAGCACATGAGCGGAAAACGCGTCAACGAGAAGTGACGCGGTCGCTTTGGCCGGCCGGAACATGTTCATATTTACCTTGCTTCCCGGGAGAAATGGCCCGAAACGCGAAGAATGGTAAAGATTGACGATAAATTTTAGTTAAATTTATATAAATCGCTTGACAAATTATAGATACGTGCTAAGATAAGAAGTGCGGGGAAAGCCCGGCACTTCTTCTTGTTATAGAGAAGCCGGTGACAGATTCCGGGAAAGACTCCCGCGTAAGGAGGGCGTATGGCGAAATCATTATACAGTTTGATGCTCTCGGATGAGGTCGTCAGCGCGGTGGACCGGCTGGCTCTGCGCGCGCAGACCAACCGCTCCAATCTGATCAATCAGATCCTGGCGGAGTACTGCAGCCTGCTGACGCCGGAAAAGCGAATCGCGCAGATCTTTGAACAGGTGGAGCGCTTTTTCGACGGCAGCGAGCTGGCTGCGTTCCTCACGCCGCATCAGCCGACGATGCTTCTGAAGACCTCGTTGAATTACCGCTACCGGCCGACCATCCGCTATGAGCTGCGGCTCTATGCGGCGCCGGTGGATACCGCGGTGGGGGAGCTGCACGTCAGCATGCGCACGCAGTCGGCGGGGCTCATCAGCCTGATGGAAGAATTCTTTAACCGGTGGATCCCCATCGAAGCCGCGGTGCAGGAAGAAAAAGGGATTCGCCCGAGCTATTCTTTGAGCGCGGGCCGTTTTGACCGGACCATCCATCTGCCGGCGGGAAACGACGCGGAGCAGGTAAGCGGCGCGATCGCAGGCTATGTGCAGCTGCTGGACGGCGCGATGAAGCAGTTTATCGACGGCTCGCTCCCGGAAAAGGAGATGGCCGATCTGATCCAAAAAGCCGACATCGGTATTTAAAACCGCAAACCGAAGGAAGGAGATAGAATATGAACGCTGAAAAATTTACACAGAAAGCCATGGAAGCGCTGCAGGATGCGCGGACCGCGGCGATCGATCGTGATAATACGGAGATCACACCGGAACATCTGCTGTATGCGCTGGTGGAGCAGGAGGACGGACTGATCCCGGCACTCTTTAAAAAGATGAATGTGAATACCACCGAGGTCCGGGTCGGCGTGGAAAACTATCTGGACGGCCTGCCCCGCGTCACGGGGAGCGGCATGGATAATGCGCAGATCTATTTCAACCGGGGCAGTGAGAAAGTCCTGAGCTTTGCGGACAAGGTGGCAGAGCGCCTGAAGGATGAGTACCTCTCCGTCGAGCATATCATGCTTGGCCTGCTGGAACATCCGACCGAGAATCTGCGCCGGCTCTTCCAGGCGAAAGGCATTGAAAAGAATGCTTTTATGAAGGCACTGGCTGAGGTGCGGAACTTCCGCGTGACCAACGATAATCCGGAGAACAGCGTGGATGCCCTCGGCAAATACGGCTCGGATTTGGTGGAACGGGCCAGACAGGGCAAGATGGACCCGGTGATCGGCCGGGATGCGGAGATTCGTTCCGTGATCCGCATTCTCTCCCGGAAGACCAAGAATAACCCGGTGCTGATCGGGGAACCCGGCGTCGGCAAGACCGCCATCGCGGAGGGCCTGGCGCAGCGGATCCTGCGCGGCGACGTCCCGGAAGGCTTAAAGAATAAAACCGTGTTTTCCCTGGATATGGGGGCGCTGGTCGCCGGTGCGAAATACCGCGGCGAGTTCGAGGAACGGCTCAAAGCCGTATTGGAACAGGTGAAAAAGCAGGAGGGGAGAGTCATCCTCTTTATCGACGAGCTGCATCTGATCGTCGGGACCGGCAAGACAGACGGCGCAATGGACGCCGGCAACCTGTTAAAGCCCATGCTGGCGCGCGGCGAGTTGCACTGCATCGGCGCAACTACGCTGGACGAGTATCGCAAGTATATCGAGACAGACGCGGCGCTGGAACGCCGGTTCCAGCCCGTGCAGGTGGATGAGCCCTCGGTGGAGGATACGATCTCGATCCTCCGGGGCATCAAGGACCGGTATGAGATTTATCACGGCGTCACGATCCATGACCGGGCCCTGATCGCGGCCGCGACGCTCTCAAACCGCTATATTACGGACCGCTTCCTGCCGGATAAGGCGATCGACCTGGTGGACGAGGCCTGCGCCACGCTGCGGATGGAGATGGATTCCATGCCGGCCGAGCTGGATGATCTGCGCCGCGGCATCATGCAGATGGAGATCGAGGAACTGGCATTAAAGAAAGAAACGGACGCCCTGTCCCAGGACCGTCTGGCCAAGCTGGAGGCGGAACTGCAGCAGGCCCGGGAAGAGTTCAAGGAAAAGAAATCCGCCTGGGATGTGGAGAAGAATGCCGTCGAAAACGTCAAGCGCCTGAAGGAAGAGCTTGAGCAGGCGAACGTGGAGATCGAAGAGGCGCAGCGCGCCTACGATTATGAAAAGGCTTCGCGTCTGCGCTTCCAGGAGATCCCGCGGCTGCAGGCTGAGCTGCAGAAGGCGCAGGAGGCGGCGGACCGCCGCAGCACGAATCCGATGGTCCGGGATACCGTGACCGAGGAAGTCATTGCGGACGTGGTCGCCCGCTGGACCGGGATCCCGGTTGATAAACTGATGGAAGGCGAGCGGGAGAAGCTCCTGCATCTGGATTCCCTGCTGCACAAGCGGGTCGTCGGCCAGGATGAAGCCGTCCGCGTGGTCAGCGACGCGATCCTGCGCAGCCGGGCCGGGATCGGCGATCCGGGCCGTCCCATCGGTTCCTTCATCTTCCTGGGACCGACCGGCGTCGGCAAGACGGAGCTCACCAAGGCACTGGCGGAAGCGCTCTTTGACAACGAAAAGAATATGATCCGTATCGATATGTCGGAGTATATGGAGAAGTTCTCTGTATCGCGGCTGATCGGGGCGCCTCCCGGATACGTGGGCTATGATGAAGGCGGCCAGCTGACTGAAGCCGTGCGCCGCAAGCCCTACAGCGTGGTGCTTTTCGACGAGATCGAGAAGGCGCATCCGGACGTGTTCAATATCCTGCTGCAGGTGCTGGACGACGGCCGCATCACGGATTCGCAGGGCCGTACGGTCGATTTTAAGAACACGATCATTATCATGACCTCGAATCTGGGCTCGGACTATCTGCTGGACGGTATCGATGAAGACGGAGAGATCACCGAAAGCGCCCGCGACGCGGTCTTTGAACTGCTGAGACGGAGCTTCCGTCCGGAGTTTTTGAACCGGGTGGACGAGATCGTCTTCTACAAGCCGCTGACCCGGGAGAATATGCGGGCGATCATCGATCTGCTGACGGCATCGCTGGCGAAGAGGCTGGAAGAGCGGGAGCTGCATCTGGCGATCACGGACGCGGCAAAAGACGCCGTCATTGAAGAGGCGTACGATCCCGTCTACGGGGCGAGACCCATCAAGCGTTTCCTGCAGGCGCAGGTCGAGACCCTGATCGCGCGGGCGATCCTCGAGGGCCGCTACGTCGCCGGGGATACCGTGACGGTCGATGAAAAAGACGGAAAGCTGGAAGTTCTGTAAAATCTGTGGTATGATACACGATAGCGGCGATGCCCTACATCGCCGCCGGAAGGAGAAGTCAGCATGCGCCCCCTTATCAGCGTCAT
The DNA here is from genome assembly GCA_017394885.1 of Lachnospiraceae bacterium. Classification (GTDB taxonomy): domain Bacteria; phylum Bacillota; class Clostridia; order Lachnospirales; family Lachnospiraceae; genus UBA6987. Next base: position 19,995 of record JAFPWO010000025.1, read on the forward strand.
CGTACCGGTCTATAATGTGGAAGCCTATCTGGAGGAGTGCGCGGACTCCCTTCTTCAGCAGACGCTGCGGGAGATCGAGATCATCCTGGTGGATGACGGCTCCACAGACAGCTCCGGACAGATCTGCGACCGCTATGCCGCCCGGGATCCGCGGATCCGTGTGATCCATCAGGAAAACGGGGGGCTTTCCGCGGCGCGCAACCGGGGCATCGATCTCGCGCAGGCGGATTGTGTCATGTTTGTGGACAGCGATGACTGGGTCGCGCCGGATTATTGCCGAAAACCCTGGGAGGCCATGCAGAAAAGTGGGGCAGATCTGGTCTTTTTCGGCTTTCGGACCGTAAAAAAAGGCCTGGACCGGGTGGTTTCCTATCCGGCCGGGCCCCGGACCAAAGATCAGGCGCTGGAGAAGGCGCATTGCTACGCCTGGAATAAGCTGTACCGGAAAGAGCTGTTCGATACGATCCGCTTCCCGCTGGGGCGGTATCATGAAGACATCGCCATCATGTATGACGTACTGGAGCATGCGGACGGGATCTGCGGCATTCCGGACGTTCTGTATTTCTACCGCCGCCGCGAAGGCAGCATTACCGTCGCCAAGAGTGAAAAGCAGCGGAAGGATTTCTTCGAGATGAATATCCGAATGCTGCGCGGCATACAAAAATACGGCTTTGCCGGTGCGAAGCGGGCTGCCGCGAATTTTGCGCTGGTCTATATGATGATCTTCTCGGGAACGCCCGAACAAAAAGAATACCGGATCTGTACGAAGATCCTGAAGAGCGTGAAGTCGCCCAAAGCCTGTTTCAGCGGGATCCGGCGTTTTATCTATCTGCTGTACCGCGTCTGGCCGGCCGCCTTCGACAAGGTCTGCAAACTGGCCGGAACGAGGCTCCTGGTATAGCGGCCACTTTCAGCAGCGCTTAATAAATGTTCTGTCAGTGCGGTCAGCTTATCCGCGGTGCGTGATCTTCCGTCCCGTCCGCAGCAGTTGATATCCGGCTTCGATCAGCCGGATTTTTTTTGCGGCAAAAAGACGGAAGAGGACCTGCTGCTTGCGGCCGATCGCTTTATTCCCGGCCAATTCCTTCAGCTCCGGATGTGAATCCGCAAAGTCCGAGGCATAGTGCAGCACCGCCTTCCGGTCATAGTTTCCCTCGTAAAAATACAGGATCCCGTCCAGGACGCCTTTGAAAGCTGAAGCTTTCAGCTTCGCGCGGTCATCCGCGCTGTCCATGCCCCAGTGCCGCAGATACGGCTCGAAGAAGGCCAGTTTCAGCTCGTTATACCGCTTATCCAGCTGCGCGGTGTCAAAGACGTGCATGACGCTCCCCGTGCGCATTCGGTAGCGGTAGAGCACCTCGGGGATCAGCAGGACCGAGGCGGCTTCGGTCAGGGGATACAGGCAGTGCAGCGCGTCCTCTCCGTAAGGATTGGCCGAATACGGCGCATAATCGGCCGGGTCGTTCTGCATCAGTTCCCGGCGGATGGCCTTGATGCACAGGCTGTCCAGCCGGTTGCCTTCGATCAGCAGCCGGTACAGCTCTTTTTTCTCTTCTCCGGCGATGAGCCGCGGCGTTTCGGCCAGCGGGGGGCGGCTTTCTTCCGGGTGGCCGTCCTCAAAGAAGAAGGAAAGCTCGTAAAGAATCACGTCCGCCTGCGGATAGGCGCGGCGGTATTTCATCAGGGTGGAAAGACAGGCCGGCTCCAGCAGATCGTCCGAATCCAGCCAGACGATGAAATCCCCTTCTGCCGCGGCGACGGCTACGCGGCGCGTCAGCACCGTGCCCGTGTGCGGCCGGTGGATCACACGGATCATGTCCGGATACGCAGCTGCCAGATCGTCGCAGACTGCCCCGCTTCCGTCCGGGGAGCCGTCCTCCACCAGAACGATCTCATACGAAAAATCACCCTGCTGCGAAAGCGCGGAGCGAACGGTTTCGGCGAGGACTTCCTCGCTGCGGTATACGGGTATCAGAATGCTGAAGTCCATGGCCTTACTATATCATATCCCGGAAAAACTTGAAATAGAAGAAAGAATAAATTATAATAACTTTACCTATGCATTCCCGCCGGGAGGAAGAAAGGCCGCCTGCATGAAAGCTAAGATCAGCATTATCGTACCGGTTTATCAGACAGAAGCGTATCTGGAAAAGTGCGTCCGCTCGCTTCTGGCGCAGACCTATACGGATTTTGAGCTGATCCTGGTAGAGGACGGTTCTCCGGACGGAAGCGGCGCGCTTTGCGATGCCCTGGCCGGAGAGGATGCGCGCATCCGCGTGATCCATCAGGAAAACGGCGGCGTAAGCCGTGCGCGGAATGCGGGGCTCCAGGCGGCAGCGGGTTCTTTTGTCTGCTTTGCAGACAGTGACGACTGGACCGAGCCCACCTATCTGGAAACCATGTATGCGCGCCGGGAAGAGACCGGCGCCGCGATCAGCGGCTGCGGCTTTGCCGAGCACAGGGGAGAGCAGGTCAGTTTCCCCTGTGAAGAGGTAAACAGCGGCGCGGCGGTCCCGTCCCGCAGCTTCCTGCAGGATGCCCTGGACGGGCACCTGGGCGTCCGCCTTTCCGTCTGGGGCTGGCTGGTCCCGGCCGCCCTGGCAAAATCCGTATGCTTTGATCCGGAACTGCCCTACGGGGAAGATGCGCTCTGGCTGTGCGGTGTGCTGAAAGAGGCGGAAAATGTCTGTTTTACGGCGGCGCCACTCTATCATTATGTGGCGGACCGGAGCGGAAACACGGCGACCCGCCGCTCGCTGGAGCGAAGCCGGCTGATCCTGACGGCCTGGCAGCGGATGGCGGCGCTTTATGCGGAAGAAGGCGGCGCCCTGCCGGCTTCTTTCAACCGTATCCTGACCGATATTTCCCTGCAGTCTGCTTCCCAGGCCGCAGCGGAAGGCAATAACGCTGTGAAGGAAGAGCTCCTCCGGCTGGCCCGGGGGTATTATAAAAAAATAGCGGGATCCGCGTATATCAGCCGGAAAGATAAACTGCGCCTGCGCCTTCTGCTGACGGCGCCTGTAGCGGGTCCGAAGCTGTGGCAGAAGCTGAAAGGAGGCCGGACATGAACGGAAAGATCAGTATCATCGTCCCGGTCTACAAGGTGGAAGAGTATCTGGACGCCTGCGTGCAGAGCCTGCTGAACCAGACCTGGCCGGATCTGGAGATCATCCTGGTGGACGACGGTTCCCCGGATACCTCCGGTTCACTGTGCGAAAAATACGCGGTGATCGATTCCCGCGTCCGGGTGCTGCATCAGGAAAACGGCGGGCTCTCCGCCGCGCGCAACAGCGGCCTGGCGCTGGCGGAAGGCGACTATATCGCTTTTATCGACAGCGACGACTGGATCGATCCCGATATGATGGAATCCATGCTCGAAGCCCTGGAGAAGGAGCAGGCAGACATCGCGCTCTGCGGCTGGCATAACGAGATTGAAAAAAGTACCGTGCAGCGGGATGAGAAAGAAGATCCGCCCGCGCTCCCGGACCAGCTCCCGCCGGAAGGTACGTTTACGGCCCGGGAAGCCCTGGCAAAACTATCGGAACCGGGAGGCGTGGCTTTCGTGATCGCCTGCAACCGGCTGGCCAGGCGGAAGATCTATGAGGATTTCCGCTTCCCGGAGGGCAAGCTGCACGAAGATGAGTTTACCGCGCACATCCTGCTTTCCCGGGCGGAGAAGATCGTGGCTCTGGCGCGGCCTTTCTACCATTACCGGCGCCACGGCGGCACCATTACCGGAAGTGCCGGAAGTATCCGCCGTCTGGACGGCGCGCAGGCGCTGGCCGAGCGCTTTGGCTTCTTTGAAGAGCAGGGCATGGCCGAGCTGCTGCAGCCGGCGTTCCAGGGCTTTATGAGCTGCTATATCACGGCGATCCGGGATCTGAGACCGAAGAACGACGAAGAAAAGGCCCGCCTGGAAGAAATGGCGGCCGTGGGGCGGGATCTTCTAGCCCGGAGCGGTCTGGAAGAGAGCCTGAGCAAAAATGAGAAGCTGGCGCTGGAAAAGCCCGAGATGTGGATCCGTCTGTTCCATATCAAGCAGACGCTGAAAAAAGTGAAACGATAGACTATGGAGAAAACCCTTCAAACCGATTGGAGACCCGGCCGCCTGACGCAGATCAGCCGTATACTGCTGTGCCTGCTTCTTTTTGATGTGGCCTGCACCGGCTCGGGCCGGTATATTTCGGTCGGCTGGTTCAGTCCCCGCATCGTTCTCGCGCTGTTTATGGTGCTCACGGGGCTGCCCGCGCTGATCCGGGACTTCCGGACGCAGCTGAAAAACCCCGTGAACTATATGATCCTGGGCTTCTGGCTGTATCTCGGCGCAGAGGCGTATGTGGGCATGCAAAACGGCAACAATATGGCCGTCTTAAAGAGTGATCTGATGGGCTTCGCCTGGCTGGGCCTGATACCTTTTATGTCCATGCTGCTGCGCGAGGAGCTTTGGATGAAGCGGGCACTGTCCGCCATCGTGATCGGGGCGTCGGTCCAGGCCGCGCTCTGCGTGATCTTCAATATCGTATTCGCGGCCATCGCCCCGCAGGCGCTGCCGGACTTTGTGGAAGGCATCTGGGCCGCCGGCTGGGGCACGATCCTGGCCGTGGAATACAACGCGGTGCGGGTCTTCTGCCGCAGCTGCATGATGATCGTGATCGCCTGCGTCCTGCTTTTCGGGGCCATCATGCGCCGGGAAAAGTTCTCCCCGGGGCTCGCCGCGCTCTTCCTGCTCAATTTTTTCGCCCTGTTTTATACGTATACCCGCAGCATTTATCTGGCCCTCGGCTTTGCCCTTCTGCTGAGCCTGGTCTACCTTGCCTTTACGGTCAGCTTCAGAAAGGCTTTGCTTCGGGCCCTGGTCCTGGCTGCGGCTTTCCTTCTGATCGGCTTTGCCTCGGATCTGATCCTGAAGCAGGGCAGCTTCCAGTACGCTGTGGCGCGCTGCTTCCACCGGGATCTGAACGAGCTGCTGCCGCTGCCGCTGCCGCATACCTGGGAGCAGTCGGAGCTGGATTTTGAGGATATCACGAAAGATTCGAATGACACACGGGATACCACCACGGAAGAATTAAGAATCATTATCGCCGAATCCCCGGTCGTGGGGCACGGCCTGGGAGCCGTGGTCCCGTCCCGGGGCGGCAATGACGAGTATTTTTATCACGACATGCTGATGCGCACCGGCGTGCTGGGCCTGGTCCTGTACATGACGCCGGTGATCTATGCCGGGATCTGGCTGATCCTTCTGCGGAAGCGCTGGAAGGAGGAACCGCGGATGGGGCTGATCTATATCGGCCTCCTGAGCTTCCTGCTGGCCAGTTATTTCAATCCGTGGATGAACGCGGTCGTCGGCATCAGCTGGTACGGGATCACGCTGACGGAAATCGACCGGAACACGCTGGAACTGCGCTGACGCGCCTTGAAACAAAGGAGGAGAGTATGGGAAAAATCTTGCTGACCGGCGGGGCCGGATTCATCGGCTCGCATACGGCGGTGGAGCTGTTGAATAAAGGCTATGACGTGGTCGTGGCCGATAACTTATCCAACAGCAGTGAAGAGGTGATGGAACAGATCGAATGCATCTGCGGCCGGCGGCCTTTGTTTTACAAGCTCGACGTAGCGGATCCCGCGGCGCTTACGCTCCTGTTCATGGAGCAGCCGATCGACGCCGTGATCCATTTCGCGGGCTGTAAGGCCGTGGGGGAATCGGTGGCGAAGCCGCTGCTGTATTACCGCAACAATCTGGATTCCACGCTGACGCTGCTTGAGACCATGGCGCGCTATGGCACGAAGAAGATCATTTTCAGCTCCTCGGCAACGGTCTACGGGGCCGCGCAGCCGCCTTTTACCGAGGATATGCCGGTGGGCAGCTGCAGCAATCCCTATGGCTGGACCAAGTTTATGATCGAAGAGATCCTGATGGATGCGGCGAAGGCGGATCCGGAGCTCGGCGTCGTGCTTCTCCGCTATTTTAACCCGGTCGGCGCGCATGAGAGCGGCCTCATCGGGGAAAAGCCCAACGGCATCCCGAATAATCTGATGCCGTATATCACGCAGGTGGCCGGCGGCGTGCGCGATCATCTGAACGTGTTCGGCAACGATTATGAAACGCCCGACGGCACCGGTGTGCGGGATTATATCCATGTGGTGGATCTGGCGAAGGGCCATGTGGCGGCGCTCGGGTATGCCGAAACGCATACCGGGACCGAGGTGTTCAATCTGGGGACCGGCCGCGGGACCAGCGTGCTGGAGCTGGTGCATGCGTTTGAAGAGGCGAACGGGATCCGGATCCCGTATGAGATCGCGCCGCGCCGCCCGGGTGATCTGGCGTTCAGCTATGCGAAGACCGATAAGGCGGAGCAGGTGCTGGGCTGGAAAGCCGAGAAGAGTATTGCGGATATGTGCCGCGATGCCTGGAATTTTCAGAAGAATCTGTAAGTGCGGTTTGCCAGGGCAAAGCTTCGCCGGGACTGTAAATACGGGATAGTTTAGGGACGGCTTCTCAGGCCGTCCCTTTCTTTTTTGTCCCCAGCTGGCGGGCGGCCAGCACGATGCTGATGCCCGCGGCGATGGAGAGCGCGGCTTCCGCGGTCGTCTGGCCGCTTTCCATCGCGGCCTGCATCTCGCCGTGGACGGCGTGGCTCATCGTGTAGTAGAGCGAGCCGCCGGGCACGAGCGGCAGGATGGACGGCGTAAGGAACAGGATCGCCGGGCATTTCAAGAGGTGCGCCAGCAGCTCCGCAAAGAGAGCGGCAAAGGCGGAAGCGATGAGATACGGCAGGAAGTTTTCCTGCAGCAGATGATCGCTCAGGATATAGACGGCGACTGTCAGCAGGCCGCCCAGCGCCGCGGCGAACAGATACCGCCGGCGCAGCCCGTAGAGCAGCGAAAAGCCGAAGACGCTGACAAAGGCGGTGATCAGAAGGATGATCTCATGCTTCATGCCGCCACCCCCAGTCTCTGCAGGAGCAGCATGGCGACCATAAAGCCGCCGGCGAGCGCGATGGCCCAGATCAGGCTCTCCGCGAGCCGCACCACCCCGGAGACCGTGTCCCCAATCAGCATGTTGCGGATGGCGTTGGTCATGGCCAGTCCCGGGATGAGCAGCATGATATCCCCGATCAGGATCATATCCATATGCAGGACGGGAAAAAGCACGGTCAAGCCGCCCACGAGCAATCCGGCTGTCAGCGAGATCAGCAGGTTCGCGGCGACCTGATTCAGTTCCGTCCGGCCGAGAGCCTTCTGCAGGAAGCAGATGAAAAGGGCAGCCGCTGCGGCGCCCAGCCCGTCCCAGACGGTCCCGCCGAAGAAGACCGCAAAGGCGCCGGCCCCGATCATGCTGCCAAGAAGAAAGCGCCAGCCGGGCTTTTGTCCGGCGGAAACCTTGCGGAGCGCCTCTTCGAGCTCTCCGATCGGCATCGGATCCGCGCAGCAGCGCCGGCTTACCGCATTGAGTTTTTCCAGCCGGTAAAAGTCGATGGAGCCGTTGGAACGGATGCGGCGCGACTGCGTCTCGACGCTCTGATCCGGAAAGACCGCATTCAGAACGATAAGGGACGGGATCGCGAAGACGTCGATCCGCACCGCCCCGTAGGCCTGCCCCACCCGCTGCAGGGTATCCTCCACGCGGCTGATCTCGGCGCCGCAGTCTAAAAGCAGGTCCCCCATCTCCAGGAGACAGGGAACCAGCTTCTTTTTATTGTCTTCACATAAGGCATTCATGGCTTACAGCCGTTCAAAGTCGGAAGCCGGGTGCTTGCAGAGCGGGCAGATGAAGTCTGCGGGCAGCTCCTCGCCTTCGTAGATATAGCCGCAGATCCGGCAGACCCAGCCCTTTTTCTTTTCGGTATTCTGAGGCTTCGGCTTCACATTGGTCTGATAGTAGGTGTAGGTCATCGTATCGGCCTTGCTCATCACGCGGCATTCGGTCACGTCGCAGATAAACATGCCGTGCGTGCCCAGATCCAGCGACTGCACCACTTTCAGGGACATATAAGCATTGATGTACTTGTCCAGATAGATCAGGCCGTTGTCGGAGCGGAGCTTTTCCTTCCCTTCGAATTTATCCACCGTGCGGCCGCTGCGGAAGCCGAAATCCTGGAAGACGGAGAACGGCGCTTCCACGGACAGGCAGTTCAGGTTCAGCTGCCCGGTCTGGCTCACGATGTGGTGCGTATAGTTCTGCTTGTTGATGCAGACCGCCACGCGGTTCGGTGTGGAAGTGACCTGCACCACGGTGTTCACGATGCAGCCGTTATCCCGCTTGCCGTCGTTGGTGGTGACCACATACAGGCCGTAGCCGATCTTGAACATAGCCTTTAAGTCGTGCTTGTCCACCTCGGCGGGTTCGGGCTTGGTATATTCTTCGCAGAGCTCTTCGGCCAGGGCCTCCAGCTTTGCGTTCGCAGTCTCATCCAGGGCGGAATTGATGCGGACGGTATTTTCCGCAAAGGTCAGGTTCTCGCATCCTTCGAACAGGCTGCGCATGACTTTCGCGGCCTGCGGCGCCCAGGATCCGTTCTCGATCAGGGCGATCGTGCGGTTCTTGTAGCCGCGCTCGGTCAGGTGCTCGATGAAGGTTCGCATGAAGGGGAAAATATCGCTGTTGTAGGTGGTCGTGGCGAGCACGATCTTGCCGTAGCGGAAAGCATCTTCCACGGCCTCGGCCATGTCGTCGCGGGCGAGGTCTGTCACGCTGACCTTCGGGCAGCCTTTTGCGAGCAGCAGCTTTTCCAGCTTTTCCACCGCCTCTTTCGTGTGGCCGTACACGGAAGTGTAGGCGATCACGATGCCCTCGCTCTCCACGCCGTAGGAGGACCAGGTGTTGTACAGATCCAGATAGTAGCCGAGGTTTTCTTTGAGGACCGGCCCGTGCAGCGGGCAGATGGTTTTGATCTCCAGCGCGGCGGCCTTCTTTAACACGGCCTGCACCTGCGCCCCGTATTTGCCCACGATGCCGAAGTAATAGCGGCGGGCTTCGCAGGCCCAGTCCTCGTCCGCATCGAGCGCGCCGAACTTGCCGAAGCCGTCGGCGGAGAAGAGGACCTTATCGAAGGCGTCGTAGGTCATGATGACTTCCGGCCAGTGGACCATCGGCGCCGTGATAAAATGCAGCACGTGCCGGCCCAGCGGGAGCGTATCGCCTTCTTTGACGATCAGGCGGTTCTCCGCAAAGTCCTTCCCGAAGAAGTTTTTCATCATGCGGAAGGCCTGCGCGGACGCGACGAGCGTGGTCTCCGGATAGATCTTCAGGAAGTTTTCAATATTGGCGGAGTGGTCGGGCTCCATATGCTGCACGATCAGATAGTCCGGCTTTTTCTCGCCCAGGGCGGCGGCCAGATTGTCCAGCCATTCATGGGTGAAGTTCTTGTCCACCGTATCCATGACAGCGGTCTTGTAGTCCAGGATCACGTAGGAATTATACGCCATGCCGTTCGGGACGATATACTGGCCTTCGAACAGGTCGATCTTGTGATCGTTGACGCCCACATAGCGGATATCGTTGGTAATATTCATGAAAAATCCTCCTGATTTATTGTTGCGTTTTTATGGCAGGAATGCTGACGGTTCCGCCCTTCTCGTATACCCTTTCTCGAGTTCCGTCCGGTGATAGAGATACCCCGGGTCATCGTAATACCGGGCTCCTTCCGGACACTTCTTTTCACACGCCCCGCACTTGATGCAGATCCCCGTATACAGCGTGATATCCGCCGGATCGATCGAGCCCATGGGGCAGACTTTTGCGCAGATCCCGCAGCGGCTGCACTTCTGAAGGTCGACCTTCGGCTTAACTTTTAAGATATTGACCGGGTTTCCCTGGCGGTCCCGCGGCGTATAGTAGGGGCGGATGGGATAACAGCCTTCCACCGCGGCCGGGTGCGGGAGCCTCCTGCCTTCTTCCTGTGCTTTTTTCAGGATCACGGCCAGCGCGGCGGCAAAGTCCTTTGCCTTTTCCAGGTCTTCCGCATCCGGCCGTCCGGCTCCGAGGATGCGGGAGAAAGCATGTTCGCCGATAAAGGCGGCCCCGGCGATCGTCCGGAAGCCGTCCGCCTCCAGCAGGTTCCGCAGCTCGATCAGCCCGTCGTCGAAGTTCCGGTTCCCGTAGAGGACGACCGGCACGGCGGGGGCGCCATGCCCTTCCAGTGTTTTAAAAAACGGCAGCAGCACGTTCGGAACGCGTCCCGCATAGACCGGTGTTCCGAAAATCACCAGTTCATTTTCCGAGAAAAGAGGCGCTTTTGCGCGGCCGGCGGGCAGGGTAAAATCCGTTGTCACAACAGGCAGCAAAAGTGCTTCGGAGAGTACTTCCGAAACGGTTTTTACGATCTTTTCCGTCGTGCCCGTGGCACTGAAAAATACTTCATGGATCCCTGTGAGCATACCGCCCTCCTTTTGTAATCATCCTATCACAGATACCGGGGAAATTCAACGGCCGCACACAAAAAGAGAGGCCGGAAGGAACCGTTTCCACGGGTCCCTCCGGCCTGCGCCGTTCTTCCTGTTTTCCTGCGCAGCCCTCAGAACGCCCAGGTCCCGTCCCGGAAGATCGGGACGATTCGGCCGTCCGCGCAGACGCCGTCGATCGCCATGTCCTCGGAGCCGATCATAAAATCGGTGTGGCTGACGGAATCGTTGACGCCCAGCTCGTAGATCTCTTCCTGGCTCATCGTCTCAAAATCCTTCACGCACTCATTAAAGCCTGAGCCGAGCGCCAGATGGCAGGCGGCGTTCTCGTCGAAGAGCGTATTGTAAAAGAGGATCCCCGACTGATGGATGGGCGATTCCTTCGGGACCAGCGCGCACTCGCCTAAGTAATGGCTTGCTTCATCCACGCTGATGACCTCCTCCAGCACTTTCTGCCCCTTCTCGGCCTTCACTTCCACGGCGCGGCCTTTTTCAAAACGTACGGAGAAGTTCTCGATCAGCTGTCCCTGATAGGAGAGCGGCTTGGTGGAGTATACGATCCCTTCCGCGGTGCGGCGGTCGGGCGAGGTAAAGACCTCCTCGGTAGGAATGTTGGGATCGAAGCTGATGCCCTGCATCGTCGTATCGGCGCCGGCATGGAAGAGGCCGGTCGGGATCAGTCCGACCGTAAGATCGGTGCCGTTTTCGCTCTTGTAGCGCAGCTCTTTCAGTCCCAGGCTGTTCAGATACGCGCAGCGGGCTTTGAGATCCTTATTGTGCGCTTCCCAGGCCGCGACGGCGTCTTCCCCGTCCGCGCGGGAGGTGAAGAGGATATCCTTCCAGAGCTGTTCGACCGCCTGATGCCTGCTTAAATTCGGGTAGAGCTTTTTGGCCCAGGCTTCTCCCGGGACCGCGGCGATGCACCACTGGTGCTTATTGTCAATGGCCTTGCGGTACGGCCTCACGATGCGGGCCCGCGCCGCCATCGCCTTAAAGAAGCGGGGATGGATGCCGTCCAGGCCGTCGGGGTCGTCCGAATCCAGGAAGATGCGCACCGGCAGGACGTCCACCATGTGCTGCAGCCTGGCTTTTTCCCACTCCTCCACGCGGGCCAGATCCTTCTGCTTCATGTAGCGCGCGTGGACTTTCTGCAGCGAATTGCAGACCCAGTCGACCCGCACCTTGGAGGCGCCGGCTTTGTAGCATTCTTCCACCAGCATCTTCACGAACTCAGGCTGGTCCAGACCGGCGGTCACAATGACCTGCTGGCCTTTCTGTACGTTGGCCCCGACCCGGGCAATGAGCTTCGCATAGTTCCGTAAAATCGTTTTCTGCATGGCAGTCTCCTTATTCATTCATGATATTATTATAAGCTTCCCGGAAAAAATGCCGCGGGAAGTTCTACGGCGTTGTCTGCGGCAGCTGGCTGATCAGCATTTGCAGTACGCCGCTGATCTCCTCGGGAATACTCTTTCCGACCGTCGTGATCGCCTGATACAGCCCTTCCATGTAGACAAAGGCGATCATTGCGATGCCGATGAGGGGCAGGACTGCGTCAAATACACGGTTTTTATGGGTCCTGGTATAGGAAAACAAAAGCATGAAGGGAATCATCAGAATCAGGATCATACTGCCCCCAAACCCGCTCACGGTCAGCGATCTCATCAGAACTTCCTGCGTGATTCTCGTTTCGTCCAGGAAAAGGAGGAGGATCATTGGCACGATAAAAACCGTCAGGAAATCGAGAAGCACGGCCAGCAGAAAGACTTTGGACGTGAACAGGGAGAAGCGCAGGGAATTGTAATTGGTTTTCAGAAACACCTGCAGTTCCTCGTGTGTTTTTCCGTATTTCCGGAAGATGCGTTCCTTCTTTTTTACGTAAAAGGCAAGGATGATAAAGACCACAAAGGTCATGGGAGCTTTCGTGGTCAGGAACGGATAGGCCCAGACGGGCAGCAGGATCAGCTGGTTGCTGGCCATGATCTTGACAAGGAAGGACGCCAGTTCGTAAAGGACCGGCACGATCGCAAGAAGCCGGAGGATGATCACGCTTTTTCCCCGGAAAAAGCGTTTGGGACGGTAATTCAGCAGGAACATGAAAAGTGAGCACAGAAACAGATCCATAAAGATATTAAAGCTCACGAACCCGTTCGGGAAAACAAGGCGCGAAACCGAATCCAGGACGCGCGGGGCTTCCTCGCGGCTCTGGATCAGGACGCCGGTGATCCCCAGCAGGTACCGTTTATAGAGAAAGAAACAAAACCCGATGACAGACAGAGAAAGAAAGCTGTAGCGGATCAGCTGGCGGGGGTAGCCTTCTTCTCCGTCCAGAATCGTGGCGAAGTTGGCAATAAGCAGGAAAGGGACCGCCAGAGTGGAGACCGACTGAAAAACCTGGATCATCGGTATGTTCTGCAGGGCGAACTCCGGCTCCAGTTTCAGGTCCAGGTTCAGCAGGACCGCCACCTGGCCGAGGACGATGCAGGTCCAGGCGAGTATTCGGAAATGGCGGTAGGAGAGCGGCCCCCGGTAGCGGATGTCGTGGTCCGCAGAATAAGAGAGCAGTTTCTGCCTTTTCTTTACGCTCCGTTTTATCTTTTTCGGCTTTGCCGCGGGGAGCACGGCCGCCACCGTCTGTTCCTGAGGAGGAGCTGCCTGTGCAGGCACGGCCGCCGGGTCTTCCTTCCCGGGAATCTCGGCAGATATGGTTAATTCTTTATCGGAACTCTCAGCAGGGGACGTCATAACGGGACTCCTTCTGTCTCTGGAAATCGAAACATCTCTCGTACTGTAAGAATACCATAAAAAAGAAACAATGACAGCAGTTTTCCGAAAAAACTTCGGGGGACGGCAGAAACGTTCTCGGAACTCTTCCGCGCGGCCTTGCGGTCCGGCCGAAAAAAAGATATAATTAAATTCTTCATAACAAATCCCGGGAGAAGGGCATGACAGCTTTCTTAAGTCAGGAAATCTATGAACTGAAAAAACGGGTGGAAGCGGAGACCGCGCGCCGCGGGCATGTGCCGACGGCCTGCGTGGTGACCTTCGGCTGCCAGATGAATGAGCGGGACTCGGAGAAGCTAAGCGGCGTGCTGCTCGCGGCCGGCTTTGCGGAATCGAAGGATGAGACCGCGGACGTGGTCGTCATCAATACCTGCACGGTGCGGGAGAACGCGAACGAGCGGCTCTACGGGCACCTGGGGCACCTTAATTCCATGAAGCGGGCGAACCCGGACAAGATCATCGCGCTCTGCGGCTGCATGATGCAGGAGCCCGACGAGGTGGAGCGCATCCGCCGCACGTATTCCTTCGTGGATATCGTTTTCGGGACGCACAATCTCTACCGCTTCCCGGCGCTGCTGGCGAGGCGCCTGGCCGGAGAGAAGCGGGTCTTCGAGGTCTGGGACAAGGAGCGGGAGATCGTGGAGAATCTGCCGAAAAAGCGTGAAGTCCCGTACAAGTCCGGCGTCAATATCATGTTCGGCTGCAACAATTTCTGCAGCTACTGCATCGTGCCCTACGTGCGCGGGCGGGAGCGCAGCCGCGAGCCGGGGGAGATCCTGAAAGAAGTGCGGGAGCTGGCCGCGGACGGCGTGATCGAGATCATGCTGCTGGGCCAGAACGTGAATTCCTACGGAAAAACGCTGGCAGAGCCGCTGAGCTTCGCGCAGCTGCTGGATAAAGTCTGCCAGGTGGAGGGCATCGAGCGCGTGCGCTTCATGACCTCGCATCCGAAGGATCTCTCGGACGAACTGATCGAGGTGATGGCGAAAAATCCCAAGGTCTGCCGGCACCTGCATTTGCCGATGCAGAGCGGCTCCAGCCGGATCCTGAAGGCCATGAACCGCCGCTATACGAAGGAACAGTACCTCGCACTGGCCGCGAAGATCAAAGCCGCGATGCCGGACATCCACCTGACGACGGATATCATCGTCGGCTTCCCCGGCGAGACCGAAGAGGATTTTGAGGAGACGCTGGACGTGGTGCGGCGCGTCCGCTTCGACAGCGCATTTACCTTTATCTACAGCCCGCGGACCGGAACCCCGGCCGCAAAGATGCCGGACCAGATACCGCCGGAGGTCGTAAAGGAGCGCTTCCCGCGGCTTCTGGAACTGGTGCAGAAAATCGGCAGCGAGGAGAGCCTGCGGGAGCTCGGACAGACTCTGCCTGCCCTCGTGGAAGCTGTCGACGACGCTCATCCCGGCCGCGTCACCGGCCGCCTCGGCAACAACGTGATGGTGCATTTTGACGGCGGCGAAGAGCTGATCGGGACGATCGTGAACGTAAAGCTCAAAGAATGCCGCGGCTTTTATTACCTCGGAACGCAGGTACCGTAAAGGAGAGAGTATGGAGAAATGGACGGGTAACCGGAACCCGGAGAATCCGCAGGAGGGGTACTTTGTCGGGCTCATGAATTCCTGCGGATACCGCAGCGAAGATTTAAGCAAGCCGATCATCGGCATCGCAAATTCCTATACCGATGTGAATCCCGGCCACCGGGCTTTTAAGCAACTGGTGGAGTTTGTCAAAGAAGGCATCTGGGCCGGCGGCGGCGTCCCGGCCGAATTCAACGTGCCCGCACCCTGCGACGGCATGGCCCAGGGCGACGGCATGCACACGATCCTGCCGCAGCGCGATCTGATCGCGGCCGGTATCGAGGCGATGTCCCGCGCGCACGGCTTCGACGGGATGGTGTTTTTGTGCAGCTGCGACAAGATCGTGCCCGGCATGCTGATGGCCGCGGCGGCCCTGAACAAGCCGTCCCTGTTTCTGACGGCCGGCAGCATGATCCCCTACGAGGCCCCGGAGGGCACCTATGTGACGCCGGACCTTAAGGAATCCATCGGCGCCCGGAACATCGGAGCGATCGATGAGGAGACCTTTACCCGCTTTCGGGAGAATATCTGCTTCTCCTGCGGGACCTGCTCCATGTACGGCACCGCGAATACCATGGGCGTCTTTGCCGAGGTGATCGGCATCTGCCCCATCGATTCGACGACGATGCTGTACTGTTCCGGCAGCAAATACCGCATGGCAAGAACGGTGGGAGAACGGATCGTGGCGCTGACCCGGGAAGGCGTCCGCTTCCGCGATATCGTGACCGAAAAGAGCCTGATCAACGGGCTGCGGCACGTGGCGGCCACGGGCGGATCGACCAATGCGCAGCTGCATATCTGCGCGCTGGCGAAGGTCATGGGGATCCCGCTTGACCTGGGCCGGTTTGACGAGATCCAGCGCGAAGTGCCCTGCGTGGCGAAATTCAAGCCCAGCAGCCGCTACAGCATTTACGATTATTATAAGGCCGGCGGCGTCGGGGCTACGATGAAGGCGATTGAGCGCTATCTGGATCCGGAGTGCCGCCTTGCCATGGGCGGGACCGTCGGAGAGTTTTTGTCAGCTTTCTCCCGCTCGGTGGATCCGGCGGTCATTCACAGCTGTGAGGATGCGCTGTACCCGGACGGCTGCTATGCAGTCCTGTACGGGAACCTGGCCCCCGGCGGCTGCCTGGTCAAGAAGAGCGGGGTAGTACCGGAGATGTTCCGTCACCGCGGCCCGGCGGTCTGCTTCGATTCGGAGGATGATCTGCGCCAGGCCATGGCGAATAAAGAGATCAAACCCGGCTGTGTCCTGATCATCCGCTATGAAGGCCCGAAGGGCGGCCCCGGCATGCGGGAAATGTCGATCCCGGCCGCGATGCTGGTCGGCATGGGGCTGCATACCAGCGTGGCGATGGTCACGGACGGCCGCTACTCCGGCGCGACGAGGGGCCCGTGCATCGGCCATGTGACGCCGGAGGCCTGGGACGGCGGCCCGATCGCCGCGGTGCAAAACGGAGACATGATCGAGATCGATATTGACCGGCACTTCATTCATTGGGAAGTGGACGATGCGGAGATGAAGGAACGCCTGAAGAGCGTCAGACGGCCCGAAAACCATCCCGCGTCCGGTTTCCTGCGCGTGTACCGGGATATCGTAAGCGGCGTCAACGACGGCTGCACCTGGCTGTATAAGTTAGATTAACGCATAAAGGAAATAATGCAGGACAAAGCAGGGACGTTTTCTGACTGTCTTATGACAGCCGGGTAACGTCCCTGAACTGTCCCGGACATCTTGCGTTTTCCGCTGAAAAAAGCTATAATACTTCGCGCAATATTTCAGAAGCAGGAAGATGGCCTATGCTTTCCCCCATGATGCAGCATTACCTGGCGACCAAGGAAGAAAATAAAGATTGCATTCTGTTTTACCGTCTCGGGGACTTCTACGAGATGTTTTTTGATGATGCGAAAACGGCGGCGAAAGAGCTGGAGCTCGTACTGACCGGCAAGGACTGCGGCCTCCCCGAGCGCGCGCCGATGTGCGGCGTCCCCTTCCATGCGGTAGACGGATATGTGAACCGCCTCGTGGAGAAGGGCTACAAGGTCGCGATCGCGGAGCAGATGGAGGATCCGAAGCTCGCGAAGGGACTCGTGAAGCGCGAGGTCATCCGCGTGGTCACGCCCGGGACGAATATCAGCGCGGAAGCGCTGGATGAAGGCCGCAACAACTACATTTTTTCCGTGGTCTTTGAAGACCGCACCTTCGGCGTAGCTCTCTGCGACGTTTCGACCGGCGCGTTTTTCGTAACGCAGCTGGGGAGCGCCGCCGCACTGATGGATGAGATCAGCAAGTTCGAACCGTCCGAGCTGATCTGCAACGAAGCGTTTTATATGAGCGGCGCGGATCTGGCGGAGCTGTCCGAACGGCGCCGGATCCGTGTGAGCGCGCTCGGCGCGAAATACTTCCGGGAAAACGTCAATGAAGCGCTGCTGCGGGAGCATTTCGGCGTGGGCTCGAGCGAAGCGCTGGGCCTCAAGGATTTTCCGGCCGGAAGGGCGGCGGCCGGCGCGCTGCTGCAGTATCTGACCGAAACGCAGAAGGTCTCGCTCTGCCATATCAATGAATTAACACCTTATAAGCCCGGGAATTTCATGCTGCTGGATTCGGCGACAAGGCGGAATCTCGAGCTGGTGGAAACACTGCGCGACAAAAACAAACGCGGCTCGCTCCTCGGCGTGCTGGATAAGACCGCCACGGCAATGGGCGCCCGCCGCCTGCGCAGCTTTATCGAGCAGCCGTTACTGGATAAAGCGGAGATCCTGCGCCGCCAGGACGCGATCGAAGCCTTAAACACCTCGGTGATCGACCGGGAAGAGCTGCGGGAGTATCTGGGACCGATCTACGATCTGGAGCGCCTGATCGGCCGCGTCGCTTTTAAGACCGCCAATCCCCGGGACCTGATCGCCTTAAAAACCTCGCTGCAGATGCTGCCGGCCCTCCGGCAGACACTGAAAAACATCTCCGGCTCTGAGCTGCTTTCCCGGCTGCATGAGGAAATGGATCCGCTGGAGGATATGACTGCGCTGCTGGAGCATGCGATCGTGGACGATCCGCCGCTTACCGTGCGCGAGGGCGGGATCATCAAACCCGGGTACAACGCGGAGAACGACCGGCTGCACAAGGCTTCCACGGAGGGAAAAAGCTGGCTGGCTGAGCTCGAGCAGCAGGAGAAAGAGCGCACGGGCATCAAAAACCTGCGCATCAAATACAACAAAGTTTTCGGCTATTATCTGGAGGTGACGAATTCCTTCAAGGATCTGGTGCCGGAGGATTACATCCGCAAGCAGACGCTGGTCGGCGCCGAGCGCTATACGATGCCGCGCCTCAAGGAACTGGAGGACGTGATCGTCGGCGCGGAGGAAAAGAGCATCTCCCTCGAATATGAACTCTTTACGGAGGTCCGTGAAACGCTGGCCGGGGAGACCGCGCGCTTAAAGCGGACGGCGGAAGCCGTAGCCGTGCTCGACGCGCTGGTCTCGCTCGCCCTGGTCGCGGACCGGAACCGCTACGTCCGCCCGGCCATCAACGAGAAAGGCATCGTGGAGATCAAAGGCGGGCGCCATCCGGTCGTGGAACAAATGCTGCGCGACGAGCCCTTCGTGGCGAACGATACCTATCTGGACGGCGGTGACAACCGCGTGGCGATCATCACCGGCCCGAACATGGCCGGCAAATCCACCTACATGCGGCAGACGGCGCTGATCGTGCTGATGGCGCAGATCGGCTCATTTGTACCGGCGGAGAGCGCGAATATCGGCCTCTGCGACCGGATCTTCACCCGCGTCGGCGCCTCGGATGACCTTGCCTCCGGCCAGAGTACCTTTATGGTGGAAATGACCGAGGTCGCGAATATCCTGCGCAATGCGACGAAAAAAAGCCTTATCGTCTTCGATGAGATCGGCCGCGGGACCAGTACCTTTGACGGGCTGGCTATCGCCTGGGCCGTGGTCGAGCATGTGGCGGATCCCAAGCGCCTCGGTGCGAAAACGCTTTTCGCGACGCATTACCATGAGCTGACCGAGCTCGAAGGGAGCCTTTCCGGCGTCCATAATTTCTGCGTGGCCGTCAAGGAACGCGGAGACTCCGTGATATTCCTGCGGAAGATCATCCCGGGCGGCGCGGACAGAAGCTACGGCATCCAGGTGGCGCGGCTCGCCGGCGTACCCGAGACGGTCTTAAAGCGCGCGCGGGAGCTTGTGGACGAGCTTTCGGATGCGGATATCTCGAAGCGAGCGGCCGAGATCGCCGCGGAATCAGGCGGAAAGCGCGCGAAGGCGGAGACTTTTAAGCGTCCGGATGAGGTGGACCGCGGGCAGATGAGCCTGTTCGTGACCGCGACCGACGATGCGATCCTGGACGAACTGCGGACGATGGATCTCGAGGAGCTTTCGCCCCGCGAGGCACTAAATACCCTGTACCGGCTGCAGGGAGAACTCAGAAACAGAGTGTAGGCCGGAACATAAGAGGAGAGATCATGATCAAAGAACTGTTATCCTTTATCCATGAAAGTCCGGTCAGTTTCCTGGCCATCCGCAGCGTGAAAGCACGCCTGGAGAACGAAGGCTTTCTCGAATTGCCCTCTGGTGACTGGAACCTGAAGCCGGGCGGCAAATACTTTATGACGCGGAACGGCTCTTCCCTGATCGCCTTCCGGGTCCCGAACGGGAAGCCGGCGGGCTTTGTCATCAGCGCGAGCCACTCGGACAGCCCGTGCCTGCGGATCCGGGACGCCGCGGAGCTCAAAGGACCGTATATCCGTCTGGAGACGGAACGCTACGGCGGCATGATCAATGCAAGCTGGGTGGACCGGCCCTTAAGCGTGGCCGGACGCGTGCTGGTGCGGGACTATCAGGGCCTGGCGGTCAAGCTGATCGATATGAAGAAGGACATGGCGGTGATCCCGAATCTCGCCATACACATGAACCGCGGCATGAACGACGGCGTCAAATACGATCCGGCGAAGGATCTGATCGCGCTGTACGCCGAAGCGGCCAACGAAGGGAGCTTTAAAGAGGAGATCGCCTGCGAGGCCGGCTGCCGCGCGGAGGATATCGTATCGGGCGATCTGTACCTCTATAACAACCAGCCCGGCACCATCTGGGGCCCGGAGGGCGAGTTCTTATCCGCCCCGCGGCTGGACGATCTGGCCTGCGTGTATGCCTGCCTGGAAGGGTTCCTCATGGCACGGCCGACCGACCGCATCCCGGTGCTTTGTGTTTTCGACAACGAAGAAATCGGCTCCGGCACCAAACAGGGCGCCGGCTCGGAATTTTTGCCGCGGATCCTGCAGAATATCTCCGAGGGGCTGTTCCTAAGCCCGGTGCAGCATCTGGGCCTTTTGGACAACAGCTGGATGCTGTCCTGCGACAACGGCCATGCGAAGCACCCGAACCATCCGGAAATGGCAGATGCCAATGAGGCGCCGATCTTAAACGGCGGTGTGGTCATCAAGCACTCGCCCAAGTACGCAACGGATGCGGTATCCGCCGCGGTCTTTGCGGAGCTCTGCCGGCAGGCGGACGTTCCGGTGCAGCATTATTCCAACCGGGCGGATCTTGCCGGCGGCGGCACGCTCGGCTTAATTGCCGATAAGGAAACGCCGGTGCCGACCGTGGACATCGGCCTGGCGCAGCTGGCCATGCACTCGGCTTTTGAGACCATGGGCAGCCGCGATACGGAATACATGGTGACCGCGCTCAAGGCATCTTACGAGAGCCGTGTGGACTTTAAGGGAGAACAAATCAGACTGTAATGGCAAGAATTCATATTTTAGATGAACAGACGATCGATCAGATCGCGGCCGGCGAAGTGGTGGAACGGCCGGTATCGGTCGTAAAAGAGCTGGTGGAAAACGCGCTGGACGCCGGGGCCACCGATATCACGGTGGAGATCCTGGGCGGCGGGATCGAAATGATCCGCATCACGGACAACGGTTGCGGGATCCCCGCGGACCAGGTCCGCACGGCGTTCTTCCGGCATGCCACCAGCAAGATCGACACGGCAGAAGATCTCTTCGCCCTGACCTCGCTGGGGTTCCGCGGGGAGGCGCTTTCCAGCATCGCTTCGGTGGCGAAGGTCGAACTGGTCACGAGGGCCGCGGAGGAGGAGACCGGCACCCGCTACGTCATCGAAGGCGGCGTGGAGATCACACAGGAGGAATGCGGCGCGCCGGCCGGCACCCGCTTTACGGTGCGGGATCTGTTCTTCAATACCCCGGTGCGGCGGGGCTTTCTGAAATCCCCGCAGACCGAAGGGTCCTATATCGTGACGTTAATGGAGCAGCTCTCCTTAAGCCGCCCCGGTATTGCCATGCGGCTTTCCGTGGATGGAAAAAACAAGCTGCAGACCAGCGGGACGTACCGGATGAAGGACGTGATCTATACGCTGTTCGGCCGCGAGGTGGCCGCGCATCTTCGCCCGGTGGATTATACGGAGAAAGGACAGCGTGTGCAGGGCTATATCGGGGAACCGGAGATCAACCGCGGCAACCGGGGCGGCGAGCTTTGCTTTGTGAACGGCCGCTTTGTGAAAAGCCCGCTGATGATGAAGGCGATCGAGCAGGCTTACCACGGCCTGACTATGCAGCATAAATTCCCGGTGGCGGTCCTGCAGCTGACGCTGGAGCCCGAGCTTGTGGACGTGAACGTCCATCCGAACAAGACCGAAGTGCGCTTCCGGGCGGAAAAAGACGTCTTTGACGTGATCTATCACGCCGTGCGGGAAGCGCTGTACGCGAAAGACCTTATTCCTACGGAAGGGGCCAAGCCCGCGCCGGCAGAAGAAAAGCCGCAGGTTGAAGCTTCTTCCAAACCGTATCTTCCCGAGCAGGTGCAGCAAGCCGAAGGAGCCGGCGCGCCGCAGACGCCTGCTTCCTGTCATCCTGAGCGAGCGCAGCGAGCCGAAGGATCCCGTCCGGTACAGACGCCTCCGCCCGCCAATGGCAGCGATGCCATCTATCGTCAGGAATCCTCCCGCCAGACCTTCGGCGAGACCTCCCAGCTCCGCGAAGTCGTGGACTACCGCGTGGACGAAGACCGGCGCCTCCTGGACCGTCTCCTGGAGCAGCATGCGGCGCAGGCCAAAGAAAAAGCGCAGCAGCTGAATCTCTTTGAGGAGAAGATCCTTGCCCCGGAGAAAGAAAAGAACTTCCGCCTGATCGGGCAGGTCTTTGATACCTACTGGCTGCTGGAATATGAGAACTGGTTCCTGCTCGCGGATCAGCACGCCGTGCATGAAAAGATCCTTTACGAGCGCACCATGAAGAATCTGGCCTCAAAGGAAGCCACGTCCCAGCAGCTGGATCCGCCGCTCTTTTTATCGCTTTCCGGCGCGCAGGCAGAGACCCTGCGGCGCTATGAAGACGCCTTTGCCAACCTCGGCTTCGAGATCAATCCGCTGGGCGGGCGGGCGTACAGCGTGAGCGCCGTCCCGGATAATCTCTTTAACCTGGCTGCGCAGGACCTGTTCATCTCCATGCTGGACGAGCTGGGCGAAGAACGCATGGTCCCGGCTTCGATGCTGGACGCGAAAGTCGCGCTGATGAGCTGCAAGGCCGCGGTCAAGGGCAATCAGAAGCTTTCCTTCGAAGAGGCGGAAGCACTTCTCAAAGAACTGCTGACTTTGGATAATCCCTATACCTGCCCGCACGGGCGGCCCACGATGATCCGCATGAGCAAGGCGGAGCTGGAAAAGAAATTCAAGAGAATCGTCTGATGGAAAAACGTCCGCTGCTTATTCTCACAGGCCCGACCGCAGCCGGCAAGACCGCGCTATCGATCTCCCTCGCCAGACGCTTTGACGGGGAGATCATCAGCGCGGATTCGATGCAGGTCTACCGTGGTATGGATATCGGTTCGGCCAAGATTCGGCCGGCGGAGATGCAGGGCGTCCCGCACCATTTGATCGATATCCGGGAGCCGGAAGAGGGCTTTTCGGTGGCGGATTTTGTGGAATGCGGCAGAGAGGCAGCCGCGGAGATCCACGCCCGGGGGCATCTGCCGATCCTGGTCGGCGGCACCGGATTCTATATCCAGGCCTTCCTGAAAGACCTGGTTTTTGCGGAAGGAGAAGAGGATAAGGCGGTGCGGGAGCGGCTGACAAAGCTCGCTGAAACAGAGGGCCCGGAAGCCCTGCATCAGCGCCTGAAAGAGCTCGATCCGGCCTCGGCCGAAGCGATCCACGCGAATAACGTAAAACGCGTGATCCGGGCGCTCGAATACTATGAACTCACCGGCCGGCGCATCTCCGAGACCAATACAAAACAGCAGGAGAGCGAATCGCCTTATAACTATCTGTATTTTGTCCTGGATCTGCCGCGGGAAGAACTCTACGCGCGCATCGAAAAGCGGGTGGACCAGATGATGGCGGAAGGCCTGCCTGAAGAAGTGAAGCACCTGAAAGACCGAGGCCTAACGCAGAAAGATCTTTCCATGCAGGGGCTGGGCTACCGGCAGCTGCTGGATCATCTGGACGGGCTATGCAGCCGGGAGGAAGCGGTGGCGCGCATCAAGACCGAGACGAGGCATTTCGCCAAGCGGCAGCTGACGTGGTTCCGCCGGGAAAAAGATGTCATCTGGGTGAATAAAAATGACTTCCCCGATGAGGAAGCCATCCTGCAGTATATGAGCGGACTGATCCGAGAGCGCTTATTCCTGCCGTGAAGTCTTCTGGACGCCCCAGATCCCGACCAGGATGAGCACGCAGCAGAGCAGGCTGATAAAGGAGAAGGGTTCTTTCAGAAAGACCGCGCCGGCAAACACGGAGACGGCGGTCGTCAGATTGCTGAAAACGCTCTCCCGGGCTACGGTCAGATACGTGAGCGCATAGCCGGACATGAAATAACAGATCACCGAGCAGCCGATCGCCAGATAGATAACCGAACCCACATAGGCAGGCTGTCCCAGCGGCGCAAGATACGCGGACAGGCTGCCTTTCTGCTGCACGAAAGCCAGCGGCGTAAAGACCGCGGCTCCGAATCCCAGCATGACGTAGGTGCGTTCCAGGGGCGAAAACTCGCCGGAGATCGACCGGCTGATCAGGGAATACGCGGCGGCGGCAGCCACGGCAATGAGCAGTGCCGCCAGCCCGATCCCGTCCAGCGTACCGCTGCTCCGGCTGAGCAGCCCGATTCCGATCACGCCGCCCACGGAGATCAGGCTGAACAGAAGCTGGCCCGCCGTCGGCTTTTCCTTTAAAAACGGGGCGGCGGCCAGCGTGGCGGCGATGGGGATCATCGCGATCATCACGCCGGAGAAGATGGTGCTGGAGTGCAGGATCCCGTACTGTTCCCCCAGAAAGTAAATGACCGGTTCCATCAGCCCCAGAAGAAGCAGCATGGACAGATTCTTGCCGCGAAGGTGGATACGGATGCGGCCGGTCAGCAGCAGGAGGTTCAGGATCAGAAAGGCCAGGATGAACCGGTGGCTGAGCAGCAGAAGGACCGGCGCGCTGTCCAGCGCCGTACGGGAAGTCATGAAGCTGAAGCCCCAGAGAATATGACAAAGTATGGTGGCCAGCAGGGCCTTCGTTTGCTGTGACGTACTCTTCATGATGACAGCGGCCTGTTCTCAGGCGAAGGGGAAAACGATCGTATCGCCCTTCATTATATCGGGGACTGCGGCAAAAGACAAGGGGCCGGAAGCGGCCTTCTTGACATTCCGAAAAATCTGTGGCAGACTGGGCGGGAAAAGAGCGGGAAAGGACGGCCGCTGGAAGGGAAAAGACTGAAATAATTCATTTTTCACCGTATTTTCTGCTTGACACGCCTGTACTTTTCAGCTAATATATAACAGCTTGCGGTTTCCGCACACCGCACGGCGAGGTCAAAGCGCGAAAGCCACCACAGCCGGCGAGATTATTTCAGGAGGTACATTTCGTGTACGCAATCATTGCAAATGGCGGCAAGCAGTACAAGGTAGAAGAAGGCGATCTCATCCGTGTTGAGAAGATCGACGTCGCTGAAGGCGCAGAATACACCTTCGATCAGGTACTGGCAGTAAAGGACGGAGAACTGGTTGTCGGGACTCCCACCGTGGACGGAGCCTGCGTAAAGGCCACCTGCACCGCGCAGGGCAAGGGCAAGAAGGTCATCGTCTACAAGTACAAGAGAAAGTCCGGCTATCACAAGAAGCAGGGACACAGACAGCTTTTCACCGAGTTCAAGATCGATGCGATCGTACGGTAATGCCGGAAAAGACAGGAGGTAAGTTATGGCTCATAAAAAAGGCGGCGGTTCAACTAAAAACGGACGCGATTCAGCATCAAAGCGTTTAGGCGCAAAGAGAGCAGACGGACAGTTTGTTTTAGCCGGTAATATCCTGTACCGTCAGCGCGGCACCAAGATTCACCCCGGTGAAAACGTAGGCCGCGGCGGCGATGACACCCTGTTCGCGAAGGCGGACGGCGTGGTTCGTTTCGAGAGATTAGGCAAAGACAGAAAGAAAGTCTCGGTCTATCCGAAAGCGGAATCGGCTGAATAAAAGCTTTCTTCATGAAAGCCGGCGCAGCAGCGCCGGCTTTCGCTGTATCAACCAAGGAGAAGAACTATGTTTGCGGATTACGCAAAAATCTTTATAAAATCCGGGAAGGGCGGCGACGGCCATGTGAGCTTCCGCCGGGAGCTTTACGTGCCTGCGGGCGGCCCGGACGGCGGCAACGGCGGCAAGGGCGGCGACGTTATTTTCGAGGTAGATACCGGCCTGAATACCCTGACCGATTTCCGTCACGTACGCAAATTCGTGGCGGAGAACGGCGAGGAAGGCAAGAATAAGCGCCGCAGCGGGAAAAACGGGGCGGATCTGGTGATCAAGGTCCCGGCCGGAACCGTGGTCCGGGACTTCGAGACCGGGAAGGTCATCACGGATATGTCCGGGGAGAACACGCGGGAGGTCATCTTAAAGGGCGGCCGCGGCGGCAGCGGCAACATGAATTATGCCACGCCGACCATGCAGGCCCCGCTCTACGCCAAGCCCGGCCGGCCCGGCCAGGAGCGCATGGTCACGCTGGAGCTCAAGATGATCGCGGACGTCGGCCTGATCGGCTATCCGAACGTGGGGAAATCCACGCTGCTTTCCGCGGTGACCAATGTCCGCCCGAAGATCGCGGACTATGCGTTCACGACCATCATCCCGAACCTGGGCGTGGTGGACCGGCCTGGCGGGAACGGCTTTGTGATGGCGGATATCCCGGGGCTCATTGAAGGCGCGGCGGACGGCGTCGGCCTCGGCCACGATTTCTTAAAGCATATCGAGCGGACGCGCCTGCTGGT
Organism: Lachnospiraceae bacterium; assembly: GCA_017394885.1. Taxonomy (GTDB): domain Bacteria; phylum Bacillota; class Clostridia; order Lachnospirales; family Lachnospiraceae; genus UBA6987. Next base: position 46,039 of record JAFPWO010000025.1, read on the forward strand.
ACATATGGTGGACGCTTCCGGCCTCGAGGGGCGGGACCCGGTGGAAGATATCGGCTGCATCAACACGGAGCTGGAACGCTTTAACCCGAAGATGACGCAGCTTCCGCAGATCCTCGCGGCGAATAAGATCGACGCCGTGGATCCGGAGAGCGACAATCTGGAGCGCCTGCGTGCCTACGCAGAAGAGAAGGGCCTGCCGTATTTCGAGATCTCGGCCGCCGGCCGGATAGGCCTGGAGCCGCTTCTTCAGAAGATCGAAAAAAGCCTTCAGAAGATCGGCCGCGAACCGGTCGTTTTCGAGAAAGAATTCAGCTGGCTGGACGCGGTGGAAGCCGAACTCCCCTTCGAAGTCAGCTACGACGCGAAAGAAAAGGAATACGTCGCTGAAGGCCCGCTGATCGAAAAGATGCTGGGCTATACCAATCTGGAATCCGAGAAGGGCTTCGTCTTTTTCCAGCGTTTCTTAAAGGAACGCGGCGTGATCGACGCGTTAAAGGAGGCCGGCATGCAGGAGGGCGATACGGTCCGCCTCTACGGCCATGTGTTTGAATATCTGGAGGATGAATGATGGCATCATCCGCTTCCTGCCGGGCAGAGCTCCTGCAGAAAAAGCTGTTTATCATGGATATGGACGGAACACTGTACCTGGGAAAGACCGTGTTCCCGTTCGCGGTGCGCTTTGTGAAAAATCTGCGCGCGGCCGGCAAAAGAGTCCTGTTTTTTACCAATAATTCCTCGGCGAGGACAGAGACCTATATCGAACGCCTGAAAGGCCACGGCTTTGATCCGCAGCCGGGGGAGATCATGACCAGCGGGGATGTGACGATCGAATTTTTAAAGCGCCACCGCCCCGGAAAAAGCGTGTATGTGATGGGAACGGAGGACCTTCTGGCTTCCTTCCGCGCGGCGGGGATCGACCCGCTGCCCGAAGGGAGCAGGCAGGCGGATATCGCGGTACTGGGATACGATACGACGCTCACCTATACGAAGCTCAGCGATATGTGCCGGCTGGTGCGGGGCGGATCGGAGTATCTGGCCACCCATACCGATCTGACCTGCCTGAACGAGGAAGAGCTCCTGCCCGACTGCGGCGCGATGATCGCCTTTATTAAGGCAATGAGCGGGAAAGAACCGGTTGCTTTCGGGAAGCCGAACCGAGAAACGATCGGGATGCTCTGCGAAGTGAGCGGCTGCGCGCCGTCCGAGATGTGTATCTTCGGGGATATGCTGACGACCGATATCGCCATGGGAAAACGAAACGGCATCACCTGCAGCCTGCTCTTATCCGGCGAGACACATCCGGAACAGCTGGGAAGCCTGCCGGAGAGCGAGGCCCCCGATTATGTTTTCTCTTCCCTTGATGAGGTGGACAGACTGCTGTTCCCTCAGTGAAAAATGCCGCCTTCGGGCGGTTTTTTGCTGTTTTTTTGTTAGATTGCTTTCCTTTTATCGTCTGTACAGGTGAAGTGCTTCACAAAAGGAGTGGCCGGCGGTTATGGAAGATCGTCAGATCGTGGAAAAACTGAAAGCCCGGGACGAGTCTGCCCTGGAAGAGATCCGTCTGCAGTACGGGTCTTTCCTGCAGACCCTGGCGGAGCGTATCCTGGAAAGCCGTGAGGACGCCGAAGAGTGCGTAAGCGACGCGCTGCTCCGGGTCTGGGAGCGGATCCCGCCGGAATCGCCTGCGTATCTGGGCCCCTGGATGGGGAAGATCGTGCGGAATCTGGCCATCGACCGGCTTCGAATCCGGGATGCGAAACGGCGCGGCGCCGGGGTCAGGCCGCTGGTCTGGGATGATCTGCCGGAGATACGATCGCGGCAGGCTGGACCGGAAGATGCGCTGATGGCGGAAGGGCTGGGCAGCCTGATCGCAGACTTTGTAAAAGCGCTCCCGCCGGAGCAGAGGGACGTATTCCTGCGGCGCTTCTGGTATCTGGACCCGATCGCGGAGATCGCGGCGCGGCATCGCTGCAGCGAGGGCCGGATCAGCATGATGATAAGGCGCATCAGGACAAAGCTGGAAAAGCAGCTGAAAAAGGAAGGATGGATCGAATGAATAAAGATGAACTGATGAAAGCCGTCACCGAAGTGGATGACGGCATGATCGAAGAAGCGGGAAAAACGTATAAAAAGCGCAGTCTCTGGCCGGCCGCGGCGGCGGTGGCCGCGGTGCTGGCACTGGCTTTGCTGCTGCCTCCGGCTCTGCGAAGCGGAAGGCAGATACAGCCCACGCAGGAATCTTCCGGGCAGGAAGTAAACAGCCAGACGCAGGAAAACACACAGCCAACCAGGAGCACGGCTCCGCAGGAAATGAAAAACACGGCAGAGGAAACGCCGGCCGGGACGACGGCCGCACCGGCGGAGACGACGCCGGCCGAAACGGCTTCTGTCCCGAAACAGGACGATGCTGCGGCAAAGTTCCTGCTGGCCTCGCCCGTCTATCCGGAACAGTGGGCGAGAGAAGAACATTACAAGAATCACGCCCCGGGGGAAGTGGACCCGCTCTATGCCCGCCGGGCATGGGCCCGCGATGCGGAGGGACCGTACCGGGCTTTTCTGGGGAAACTCATTGATCTTTCTCTGAACGGCGAGACGGAGGAAAACGCGGTCATGTCGCCGATCAATCTTTTCCTTTCCCTGACGATGCTCTCAGAGATCACGGACGGCGGGACCCGGGCGGAGTTCCTGAACGCGCTCGGCGCGCCGGATCAGGAAACGCTCCGGGAAGCCGCGGAAAAGATCTGGAACCTGGTTTACTATGATGACGGGAAGGAGAAAATGATCCCCGCGAACTCGCTGTGGCTCTCGGACGAACTGGAGTATCGGAAGGACACGGTCGACCTGCTGGCAGAAAAGTATTATGCTTCCGTTTTCCGGGGGACCATGGGGACAGAAACCTATGATCAGGCGCTGCGCAGCTGGATCAACGCGCAGACCGGAGATCTGCTGAAAGAGCAGGCCGAGGGGCTGTCCATGGACGCCGAAACACGGCTGGGGCTGGTCAGTACGGTCTTTTATCAGTCAAAGTGGGCGGTACCTTTCCGGGCTTCGGACAACAGAACAGCGGTTTTCCACGGCACGGACGGCGACAAAGAGACCGAATTCATGTTCCAAAAGATGGAGACGGCTACGTACTACTACAGCGAAAAGTTCAGCTTCATCCGGCTTTCAACAATGAACGGGATGGTCTGGTTTTTCCTGCCGGATGAAGGCGTGAGCGTGCAGGAGATGATGGCAGAGGAGACGTTTCAGGGCATCGTTTCCGGAAAATACAACGTCGATCACTATTATCTGGATGACGACGTGATGGAAACGATGGAAAAGGACGGGATCGGAGCCTGTTATATTAAAGTCAATCTGACGGTTCCCAAGATGGATATCAGCCGGAAGCTGGATCTTCATCCGTTAATGAAAAAACTGGACATTCAAACCTGCTTCGATCCGCTTGCCGCCGATTTTTCCCCGATCCTCGGCGAGGATACCGGCTTCCTCTCCGGCGGCGAACAGGCGACCCGGATCGTTATGGATGAAGAAGGCGTCAGCGCGGCTTCCTATGTTGACTGGCTGGTCGGCGCCGCGCCGCCGCCGGAGGAGGAGATCGATTTTACGCTCGACCGCCCGTTCTTCTTCATGATCAGCAGTCCTGCCTGTCTTCCCTACTTTGCCGGGATCATGAATAACCCGTGACCCGTACCCGGATGAGGGCGGCGGATGGGAAATAAAAGGCGGCGGCAGTGGGGGACATACCCTGTCGCCGCCGTTCTTTTCATAGACAGTTCGGTCAGACTGTGTTATACTTCCGCCATCAGGAGGTGATCCGTTATGAAAAAATGGCGTGTTTTGGCGTGGGTGCTTGCATTGGCCGTGATCCTTTCTGCCTGCGGAACGCAGCCGGCGGAAACGACGGCCCCGGAAAAGACGCAGCCCGCATCGGCCAGCAGCGAAGAGACAAAGCAGGAGGAAACGCAGCCTTCCGATACCGCGGCGCCGGGGACAGAAGAACCCTCTTCCGAGGCAGCTGAGCCCGCAACGACCGTTTCGGAAGAGACGGAACCGGCCCAGACCGAGCCTTCTGAAGAACCGACCGGGACCGAGCAGGCAGAACCGTCATCGGAGGAGGAAGCGCCTTCGGATACGGAAGTGGAAGACCCGGATGACGCGGAAGGGACGGATCCCGATAAGGAGATCATCCGGATCACGGCTCCGGAAGCCGTGCTTTCCGACGAAGGCGGATCGGCTTCCCTGTTTATGAAGCTGGAGTATATGCGGGTCCTGGATTTCTATGCGGGTTCCCTGGACGGAGAGAATATCGTATATATCCTGGAGAACGGATCGGATGAGATGCGTCCGGCCCGTGTGCGTCTTTTCCTGGAAGGGAAAGAACTGACATCGCTTGAGATCGATTTCTGCGAGGAACCGCTCCGCTTCTGTGTTCTGGACGGTTTCTATTATTCGGGCTTCAATAAATATGCCATTCTGGGCGATGAAAAGCTTTGTATCGTGACGGCGGACGTCGAGGCAGAACTTGTCTCGGAGGTCAATACCTACGGGCTGCCGCAGGGGGTCACGGCCGAGGACGTGCAGTCGCTGTCGGCCTGGATGGACGGTTACTTTGCCAACGTTTATGCGGTCCTCATCACCTGGGGGAAAGGTGCTTTCTATCTGGATGAAGAGAGCGGGAGATGGATGTCCTTCGGAGATACGTGGTTTTACCAGCCGCAGGTGAAAGATGGCAGGCTCCTTGTGGAGTGCAGCGAACGGATCTGGGAGATCCCCGAGGCCGTCCGCGAAAGCGGCGAGCTGCTGGATGCGACCGATTATACGCTGGCATACTATCTGGAGACCGACCCGATGACGCCGGGTGTTTTCTGCAGGTACCGCTTTGATGCGGAAAGCGGAGAACTGTCCGAAGAGGTCACGGCGGTGGATTACCGCGACTGGATCAGAGCGCCGCGCGTGATCTGTGAAGACGTGCTGCTGGCGCCGCGTCAGGATGCGCTGTATTTTTACCGCCTGAACGGGACCGTGCGCATGGAGCGGCAGATCGATGATCTGACCGACAGGGAAGGTGAGATCCTGGCCGGAGACCGGCTGGAACTGTATAACGGCGAACCGCTGCAAACGGAGCAGACAGGCTTCCGGATCGATCTGGACCAGGACGGGGTCCCGGAGGAGATCACGATCCGGCCGGGTATTTATAAAGACGGAACACCGTGCGGAGAGATCTTCTGCGACGGCCTGCCCTGCGGCTATACCCGTATGGTGAAAGGTCTTGCGGTTGAGGAACGGCAGAACAACTGGCCCGATGAAGGCTGCTTTAAGCCGGAATCCGGGTATATACTCTCCCTTGCCAGTCCGGACGGAGAGAAGATCAATCTTGTGCTCAGCAATGATCAGACCGTGATCGTGCTGGAGATCGTGCAGCTCCTCGGAGATGACATGAGCCGCACGCTCTTTGCCTCGGCGAAGATGGTCGGAGAGGGTAAGAGTCCGGATGATCTGCAGCCCGGCCGCAGCCTGAAGGAGTATGTGGCGGACGGCTGGACGTGCCGCCCTTCCGACGGTGACCGGATCGACCTGAATGATGACGGAAAAGACGATACGCTCACCGTGCAGTATATCGCCTACGGATCTCCTTTCTATGAGGAGATCTGGGTCAATAAAGAACCGGACGTTTGGAGCAGTGCTGTTGACCTTGGCTGGGAGGTCAGGCTGGAAGAATGGGGATACACGATCCGGTACCGCTATGACCGTCTCTTCTATGTGATCCGGGAAGACAGAACGGTCATCCTGCGCGGAGAGATCATGCTGGGCGGAGAACAACACACCCAGGAATACACAGTAATGCCGTAACGGCGGGACTGTGCGACGTGTCATCCTGAGCGGCAGCACGAGCCGGAGGATCCCATCACTAAAAAATACAAAACCTTGTTTTAACGCAGGGTTTTGTATTTTTTTCTTGTATTTTTCCGGAAAATAGAATAAAATAACGGGTGATTTTTCATTTTCAGGAGGAATCGTTCTATGATGCAGCGAATCCGTACAAGATATGCCCCCAGCCCCACCGGCCGTATGCACGTGGGGAATCTGCGCACCGCGCTCTATGCCTACCTGATCGCCAAGCATGAAGGCGGCGATTACCTGCTCCGCATCGAGGATACCGACCAGGAACGCCAGGTCGAAGGCGCCGTGGAGATCATCAACCGCACGCTGGAAAAGACCGGCCTGATCTGGGATGAAGGCCCGGACAAGGACGGCGGCGTAGGACCGTATGTGCAGAGCGAACGCGTGACCGCCGGTATTTATATGGAATATGCCAAGAAGCTGATCGAGAAGGGCGAAGCCTATTACTGCTTCTGCGACAAGGAGCGGCTGGAGAGCCTGAAAACCGTGATCGACGGCAAGGAGATCACAGTTTACGACAAGCACTGCCTGCATCTGCCGAAAGAGGAGATCGAGGCGAATCTGGCTGCCGGCAAACCGTTTGTCGTCCGTCAGAACACGCCGAACGAAGGGACCACGACCTTCACGGACGTCCTCTACGGCGACATCACCGTGCCCAACGCGGAGCTGGACGATATGATCCTTCTGAAATCCGACGGTTTCCCCACCTACAACTTTGCGAACGTGGTGGACGATCATCTGATGGGCATCAGCCATGTGGTGCGCGGCAACGAGTATTTAAGCTCGGCGCCGAAGTATACGCGTCTGTATCAGGCCTTCGGCTGGGAAGAACCGCAGTATGTGCACTGCCCGCTGATCACGGACGAGAACAAGAAGAAATTGAGCAAGCGCAGCGGTCACTCCTCCTATGAGGACCTGGTGGAACAGGGCTTCGTGGATGAGGCGATCGTGAACTATGTCGCGCTTCTGGGCTGGAGTCCGGAGGACAACAACGAGATCTTCAGCCTGCAGGAGCTGGTGGAGAAGTTTGACTATCACAGGATCAACAAATCCCCCGCGGTCTTTGATATGAACAAGCTTCGCTGGATGAACGGCGAATACATTAAAATGATGGATCCGGAGAAGTATTATGTGCGCGCGCTGCCCGAAGTGAAGAAGGTCATTACGAAGCCGCTGGATCTGAAGAAGATCGCGGACCTGATGAAGACGCGCATCGAAGTGTTCCCGGACATTGCGGAGCCAATCGCTTTCTTCGAGGAGCTGCCGGCGTATGATGTTTCGCTCTACACCCACAAGAAGATGAAGACGGATCCCGAGATCTCTCTGGCGATCCTGAAGGATATGCTGCCGATGCTGGAAGCGCAGGAGGACTACTCCCTGGAAGGGCTGCGCGCCTCCATCAGCGCGTACATCGAGCAGTCCGGCCGCAAGACCGGGCAGGTGCTTTGGCCGCTGCGGATCGCCGTATCCGGCCAGGCCATGACCCCCGGCGGGGCGTATGAGATCATGGAGATCTTAGGAAAAGAGGAAAGCCTGGCCCGTATCCGCAAGGGGATCGAGAAGCTTTCCTGAATCATGATTTAATCTATGCAATACAATTCGGAACAGCGGGAGGCGATCCTGCACTTTGAGGGGCCGGCCATGATCCTGGCCGGCCCCGGTTCCGGAAAGACCGCGGTGATCACCGGGCGTATTAGTTATCTTATTCAATTCAGAAAAATCCCTCCTTCACAAATACTGGTCATTACCTATACCCGGGCTGCGGCGGAAGAGATGAAAACCCGTTTCCTTGCGCAGAGCGGGCCGGAAGGACGCGCGGTCACATTCGGAACCTTTCATGCTGTTTTCAACAGAATCTTACATTTATCCCAGGGAACACAGAAAAGAAAAGTGATTTCGGCCGCCAGGCGGCGGCAGTGGTTAAAAGAAATGCTGGCGGAAGAGCAGCGCGAAGAATCGCCGGAGATGCTTGCCGCACTGGCGGAAGAACTTTTAGCCTATAAAAGCAGCGGAAGAGATCTGCTGAAGTATTCGGCGCGGAGCTGTCAGCCTGCGCTCTTTCGGCGTCTCTTTGAAGCCTATACCAGGCGGCTCCGCGAGGAAGGGCTGATGGATTTTGAGGATATGCTGCGCGAGTGCCTGCTGCTTTTTGCGGAGAGACCGGCTGTGCTGGCCCGCTGGCAGCAGCATTTTACGCATATCCTGATCGATGAGTTTCAGGATATCAACCCGCTGCAGTATGAGCTGGTCCGCGCCCTGGCCGGCATGCGGAAAAATCTGTTTATCGTAGGCGATGACGACCAGTCCGTTTACCGGTTCCGCGGCGCGCAGCCGGAAATCATGCTGCGTTTCCCGGCCGATTATCCGGACTGCCGGATCCTTCAGCTGTCTGTCTGTTACCGCTGCCCGTCGGCCGTTCTTGCGGCGGCCGGAAGACTGATCGCCCACAACAAAAAACGGTACGAAAAAGAACTGCTCAGTTTCCGGACGTCCGGCGGTGCGCCTGAGATCCATGCCTTTGAGGATCGGAGAGAGGAGCAGGAAGCCCTGCTCAAGGAGCTGCGGCAGGAGATCCGCGCCGGGACGGCGCCTGGGCGGATGGCCGTGCTTTGCCGCACGCAGTTCGGTCTGCGGCTGGCGGCCGCGCTGCTTTACCGGGCGGAGCTTCCGTTTACGCTGCGCGGCGCCGAAGAGGAGGAAGGAGATCACTGGATCGTCAGGGATATTTTCGCCTATCTGCGGGCCGGGGCGGGGAGCCGTAGCCGGGAGGACTGGCTGCGCATCATAAATAAGCCGCTGCGGTATATTCCGAGAAAGGCGTTTCCCGAGGAGACGGTAAACATTGCTTCCCTGCAGGCTTTTGTGCACAGGATGCCGGCGCTGGAAAGACGGACGGAGGAGCTGCTCTTTGATCTGGCCGTGATCGGAAAGCTCAGGCCCTATGCGGCGATCGAATACATCCGGAAGGAGATCGGGTATGAAAAAATGCTGAAGGAATATGCGGCAGAGCGGGGAGAAAGCGCGGAAAACTATCTGAATGTGCTGAATGAGCTGCAGGAGGAGAGCGCGGATTTCAGCACTGCGGCGCAATGGGAGAGATCCCGCGCGCTCCTGCGTGAAATACGCCAAAGAGAGCCGTCTGAGGAGTCCGGCCGGGGGATCCTCCTTACGACCATGCACGGCGCGAAGGGGCTGGAGTTCGACGCGGTCTTTCTGCCGGATGTCAACGAAGGCGTGATCCCGCATGGAAAAAGCACGTCGGCGGCGGACCGGGAAGAAGAGCGGCGGCTCTTTTACGTGGCGCTCACCCGGACCCGGCGCAGGCTCTGGATCGGCTTCGTCTCCCGCCGGCGCGGGCAGCGCCTCGAGCCGTCCCGTTTCCTGCGGGAGATGAGTGACGGAAAGAGGCGAGCGGAGAAGAAAGAAAGCGATGGATAACATCGCCGCCGCGGAAAATAAAAAAAGCGGCGATGCAGAGCATCGCCGCCGCGATGAAATGATTATTCCGTGGTCGGAACCAGTTCGTCGAAATCTTCTTCGTCGCAGATTTCGTCAAAGCGGTCGCAGACGGCTTCGAAAACGTCGTCGTCTTCAATATCGCCCAGAATCGGCTGGCCGTCATCATCTTCACTGTATTCATAGAGATAAATATCGGCTTCCTCTTCTTCAGCCTGATCCACCGGGATCAGAGCGATGTACTGCTTTTCGTCGACAGGGAAAATAGCCAGTACGATACAGTCCTCGGTCTCGCCGTCTTCCATTTCCAGGGTCAGAACCAGTTCATCGTCGTAGAGCTCTTCCGTCATTTCTTCTCTGATCTCTTCCATCATCCTCACCTCTTCATTAAGACTGTAAGGACAGATCCTTACAAGACACTTATACATGAAAACATCGGAGATTGCAAGAAAAAAGAAGAAGAAAATGATCCCCGGGACGGGCTTGAGAAATGCCGCGGGGTAGAGTATAATACATCCACGCCAAAGAAAGATCCTGAGGGCACCGCTATGCAGAAAGAAACAGAAGAGACGGCAGGTCTTCATACCCATATCCTGGAAGACGGGACGGTGGTGACGCACACCCATACGCACGCGGACGGGCACGAAGCAGAACATCACCACAATCATACCCATACCCATACGAATACCCGGGCGGTGGTGAACCGGCTGGCCCGGGCGATCGGCCATTTGGAGAAGGTCAAGCGCATGGTGGAAGCCGGCGTTGACTGCAGCGAGGTGCTGGTGCAGCTGGCCGCGGTCCGCTCTGCCATCAACAACACCGGCAAGATCATTCTGCAGGACCATATCGAGCACTGCCTGGTAGACGCCGTGGAATCCGGCGACATGGAAACGATCGCCGAGCTGAACAAGGCGATCGAGCAGTTTGTAAAATAAAAAAACAGCGGGGAGTATTCCCCGCTGTAATATTATGATCTGAATCTTATACATTGAAGCGGAAGAGGACGACGTCCCCGTCCTGCATCACATATTCCTTTCCTTCCACGCGGACCTGCCCTTTTTCCTTGGCGGCAGCGTAGGAGCCGGCAGCCAGCAGATCTTTATAGTTCACGACCTCGGCCCGGATAAAGCCGCGCTCAAAGTCCGAATGGATCTTGCCAGCGGCCTGCGGCGCCTTGGTCCCCATACGGATCGTCCAGGCGCGGGTCTCTTTTTCGCCGGCGGTCAGAAAGCTCATCAGGCCGAGCAGCCGGTAGCTGGCGGCGATCAGCTTTTCCAGCCCGCCTTCCTTTAAGCCCAGCTCTTCGAGGAACATCTGACGGTCCTCGTCGTCAAGCTCACTCATTTCTTCCTCGAGCTTGGCGCAGATGACGAACACTTCACTGCCTTCGGCTGCGGCGAACTCGCGCACGCGGGCTACAAACGGGTTGGAAGCGCCGTCATCGCCCAGATCATCCTCGCCGACATTGGCGGCATAGATGACGGGCTTGGCGCTGAGCAGCCCGAGCGTCTCGATGAAGGCGGCTTCGTCGTCATCTTCCGGCTCATAATCCTTGGCCTGCTTTCCTTCATTGAGGAGCGGCTGCAGCTTCTTAAGGACGGCCAGCTCTTTTTTTGCGTCTTTATCATTCATCGCGCTGCGCGCCGTCTTGGCGATACGCCGTTCCAGCACTTCCAGGTCCGCCAGCACCAGTTCCAGTTCGATGGTCTCGATATCCCGCACGGGGTCGATCGAGCCTTCCACATGGATCACATTCCCGTCCTCAAAGCAGCGCACCACATGCACGATGGCGTCCACCTCGCGGATCGCAGCCAGAAACTGGTTCCCGAGGCCTTCGCCCTTGCTCGCACCCTTGACCAGCCCGGCGATGTCCACGAATTCAATGACCGCCGGCGTCGTCTTTTTGCTCTGATAAAAATCGCTCAGGAGCGGCAGGCGCGGATCCGGTACGGCAACGACGCCCACGTTGGGGTCGATGGTGCAGAAGGGATAGTTGGCGGCTTCCGCACCGGCTTTGGTCAGGGAATTAAACAAAGTGCTCTTGCCGACGTTCGGCAGGCCGACGATACCTAATTTCATATATGGTCAAATCTCCTTTGTTTTCAAAGTTTTTGACGCTCCTTTCCTGGGAAAACGGAGCTTGATTTTTCCTATTTTAACATGTGAGTTCCGTATTCTCAATAGTTTCACTTTCAGATTTGTATTTTGTCCTCGGCAAACAGGACTCTTCGTTGGCTGCAGAAGCTTTTTGCAGTATATCGCCGGATGAAAAGGCCGGCCCATGATAAAGTCAGAGGATAACGAAACGCTTACGGAGCTTTTCAATAGCCGGAGTCCGCATTCGAGGGTCTCTCTTAGGGATCGGGAAAAACTATGAGCGACGGTCTTCAGGCGGGACAATAAAAAAACGACCGCATCGGGTATTATGCTCGATGTGGCCGCGTTTGTCCGCAGCAGACGGTCTGCTGTGAGAAACTTGTGTTGTATCAGGATCCGGGCAGTTTCAATTTTCGCCTTGGTATTCTCCGAAGATCAGATTCTCAAGTTCTCTTCGCTGCCGGGTGATCCGGACAATTTCCGCATTTCTGTCAGCCGGCGCTTCATAGTCAAACTCATACCGCTCCGAAACATTGATGATCCGGGTATTTTCACGGCGATGTTCGCGGGGGAGACGGTGTCCGTAACGCTGGTGAATATGTCCGTGCAGAAAGTATAAGGGATGATACGTATCTATAAGATCGACAAAAGCCTGAAAACCGCGATGGGCAGGATCGTCAAGATCACCGAGGTCCTTCGGCGCGGCATGCGTGATGACAATATCCACACCGCCTGCCTTTCGGATAGCATGCCGGATCTTTCTAATGCGGCGGGCCATTTCCGCTTCCGTATACTGATAAGGCCCGTCATGATACCACAGGCATCCGCCGAGACCGAGTATCCGGACTCCATTGTACGTTACAAGCTGTCCGTCGATATCGTCACAGCCGGCAGGCGGATCCTCGGCATAACGGCCGTCATGGTTTCCGTGTATATAGAGTAGCCTGGCATGGCTCATGGTGACGAGGAAACGGAGATAGGAAGGCTTGAGATCACCGCAGGAGAGAATGAGATCATAATCATCAAGCCGGCCGGGAACATAAAAATCACACAGTGCGGGGCATTCTTCATCGGAAACGGCAAGGATCTTCATTTCAGTCTTTTCTTTCAGTATAAGCTTCCGGGAGCTGAGGAATAAATCCTTTGGTCTGTCGGGCGGAGATACTATAACATGCCGCTTCATGAAAAACAAGTCCCGGCGGACAGGAGGGCGCTCTTATGATATGGTTTCGCCTCTGTATCGTTTCTGCTTTTTCTGCTTGATTTATGATCCGGGCATGCTATAATTCAATCGAACATATGAGCTATTTTTTGCAGAGATCCCGCTGTGGGAAGGAGAGATCATGGATCTGTCGGAATGGGGTGTGAAATTGTCAGAGCGGATGGCCTTCACGGACGAAAAGGAACACATCGCTGCAGACCGTTCTGAAAACACACAGAGTTTTACGATCGTTCTTGAGTCAGCTTCCGCGGAAAATGAATACCATGATACGCCCCTTCCGTTTGCCGGCAGCCGGTACCGGGCGGAAAAGGAAGCGGTTCCGGAAAAGATCCGGCAGATGCGGCGCCTGTATGATTACAGCTGGGGGCCGGTCAGCCTGAAAGCGCGCAACTTCGTCCGGCAGGGACGATTCATGGAAGACTATGAAGATGATTACCCCTGGACGGGGGAGTTTCTCTGTTATTTCCCGACCTATCACGATCTGACGATCAGGCAGCTGCGGGGGTATTTTTCCTGGCGGAGCCATGTCCGGAAGGGGGACTTTCAGCCGATCGCGGCTTCCGCGGCGTATCTTTATATCTATGAACTTTTGAACGGGATCGGCGCGTCCTGCGCGGAGGAGAGCCTGCGGAAGCTGAAGGATTTCGAAAAAGGCTTCCTGGACTCCGGGATCGGCGACAGGCATATCCGGCCGAACCTCATGCGCTGGATGACGGAGCTGGCCGTGGTCCGGGATCTGCCGCCGGAAACCGCCGTACAGTTTGCCGACCCGGCGCTATTAAGGCAGGATGCGGCGCTCACGGTCCTGAAGGATCCGGAACGGTATTCGGACGAAGAAGTGTTCGCGGCGCTGTGCACATTCGGGGGGAAGCGGCTGGCCGGATCGCCTGTTATTTCCAAAGCCCCGGAGCGGGGCCGGCATTTATTCTGCGAGGTCTGGCGGACGACTTTATCCGAAATGCGGGACCAGGGCAGGGATCTGTTCAAACGCTGCTTCGGAGCGCCGCGGGAGCGGCTGTGGATCCCGCTGGCCAATGCGGTTTTTCTCTGGCCGAAGGAGCTTCCGGACCGGGATTATATTCTGGATGAGTGCCGGATCTATCGCTGCCGGGGCGGGATCTGGCAGGTGGAATCCTACGATAAAACGACCTTCAACCGGGAGCGCTTTCAGAGCCTGATGACCGGCGCGGACCAGAAACTGAGGCGGTATCTGAAAACCGGCCGGTATCTGCGGGAAAGGCCGGAGGACGCCTGGGCGGCGCCTTTTATCGAAGCAGTGATGCAGGCGGATAAGAAGGCGGCTCTCGAAGCCGCGCGGCCGAAGATCACGATCGATTTTTCGGGCCTTGACCGGATCCGCAGAGAAGCGCTCCTGACCCGGGACAGCCTGCTCACGGAAGAAGAGCTTGCGGAGCTGGAAGCGCTTCCGGAGATCCCCGCCCCCCTCCTTCCGGAAGAGGAGAAGCGGCCGGCTCTGCCGCTGAGTGCCGTGCAGATCCGGATCCTTACGGCGCTCCTTCAGGGCGGATCCGCCGAGGAGATCGTCCGCGAGGAATACCTGACGCCCTCTCTTGCGGCGGACGCCGTCAACGAAGCGTTGTTTGATGAATTTGCCGATATCGTACTGCTCTGCGAGGATGACAAACTCTCCCTCGTGGAGGATTATACCGAAGATCTGGCGCAGATGCTGGGAGGAGTAAACAGATGACGGAAAGCAGAAAAGTACCGAAGCGGATCGCGCAGACCGTGCTGAATTCGCTGAAGGGCGGCGTGGTGCCGCGCATCGGCCTGCCCTATATCACGGTGGGACGGAAGAGCGAGATCGAAGCTCTGCTGCACGATGTGGATATCATTACCGAAGGCGGCGCGTCTTTCCGCTTCATCGTCGGGCGCTACGGCAGCGGCAAAAGTTTTCTGCTGCAGACCATCCGCAATTACGTGATGGACCGGGGCTTTATCGTGGCGGATGCGGACCTTTCCCCGGAGCGGCGCCTGCAGGGGACCCGCGGGCAGGGGCTGGCCACCTACCGGGAGCTGATTGGCAATCTGTCCACCAAAACAAAGCCCGAAGGCGGCGCGCTGACACTGGTGCTGGACCGCTGGATCAGTTCGGTGCGGAGCGAGGCGGCGCAGGAAAGCGGCCTTGCGCCCGGAGATCCGGCCCTGGCCGCGGCCGTGGATAAAAAGATCCTGGCCGTTACGGCTTCCGTCAGCGAACTGGTGCACGGCTTTGAGTTCGCGCGCCTTTTATCCGCCTACTATCACGCGTACCTGGACGGTGACGATGAGACCAAGGCCAAGGTCGCGCGATGGTTCCGGGGCGAGTACAGCCTAAAGAGCGAGGCGCGGGAAGATCTCGGCGTCAACCTGATCATTTCGGACGATGACTGGTACGATTACCTTAAGATCTTTGCGGTATTTTTCCGCCTCGCGGGCTATGCCGGCATGATGGTCATGATCGATGAGCTGGTCAATCTTTACAAGATCCCGAACGCTGTCACCCGGCAGTATAATTACGAAAAGCTGCTGACCATGTATAACGATACGCTGCAGGGAAAGGCCCGGTATCTGGGCATCCTGATGGGGGCGACCCCGCAGGCGCTGGAGGATAAAAGACGCGGCATCTACAGCTATGAAGCGCTGCGCTCGCGCCTGGCCGAAGGGCGGTTTTCCCGGCCCGGCGCGCGGGATCTTCTGGCGCCGGTCATTCGCCTGGAGCCGCTGACCGCAGAAGAGATGCTGGTGCTGTGCGAGAAGCTGGCGGAGATGCACGCGGGGCTGTACGGATATGAGAGAAGGATCGGAACGGATGACCTGGCAGGCTTTATCAAAGTGGAATACAGCCGCATCGGCGCGGATCAGAATATCACGCCCCGTGAGGTGATCCGGGACTTTATCGAACTGCTGGATCTGATGCTCCAGAACCCGGCGGTGACCCTCGCTTCGCTGCTCGAATCCGACGCGTTTTCCTATGCGGAATCGGAGGCGGTCTCAAATGAGGTGCAGGAAGCTTTTGCGGAGTTTACGGTATGAATGTATTTGAACGCTACGCGCCGTTTATTCAGGATTATATCTACCGCGCGGGGTGGCAGCGCCTGCGCAGCGTGCAGAATGCGGCAGGAGAGGCGATTTTCGGAACGGATGAGAACGTCCTTCTGACGGCGTCGACCGCCTCGGGCAAGACCGAAGCGGCCTTTTTCCCCATCCTTACGCTGCTGGACGAGGATCCCTCCCAAACGGTGGGCGTCCTTTATATCGCGCCGCTCAAGGCCCTGATCAACGACCAGTTCGGCCGTCTGAACGAGCTGTGCGAGGAACAGGATTTCCCGGTCTACCGCTGGCACGGGGATGTGGCGCAGTCCCGCAAACGAAAGCTCCTGCGGAAGCCCTCCGGGATCCTGCAGATCACGCCGGAGTCGCTGGAGTCTCTGCTGATGAACAAGTACATGGAGATCCCTTCCCTGTTCGGAGATCTGCGCTTTATCGTGATCGATGAGATCCATTCCCTGCTGCGGGCGGACCGCGGCCTGCAGACCTTCTGCCTGATCGAGCGGCTCTGCCGGCTGGCGGGCTGTAATCCGCGCAGGATCGGGCTTTCCGCCACGATCGGCAATCCCGAAGACGCCGGGAAGTTCCTGGCGGCGGGAAGCGGCCGGGAAACGCTGATCCCGCGCTTTGACGGCGGGAAAGAAGTCTGGCGGCTGTCGATGGAGCACTTTTTTTCCAGTGCGCCGCAGGCCGGGGAGGGATCGCCCCTTCCCGAAGAGACGCTGTTTTCCGAAGCGCCGACGGATACCGCGCCGAAAGCCGCCGACCCCGGCATCGGCTTTATTTTCGAACACACCCGGGGCAAGAAATGCCTCATTTTTACCAATTCCCGCGAGGAATGCGAGACGGTCTGCCAGCAGCTGCGCCATTACTGCGAGGTCAGTCATGAGCCGGACCGCTTTCTCATCCATCACGGCAACCTTTCGGCTTCCTTCCGGGAGAGTGCGGAAGAGGAAATGAAGGACGACGACTCCCTGATGAGCATCTGTGCCACGGCCACGCTCGAGCTGGGCATCGATATCGGCCGGCTGGAGCGGGCTTTCCAGATCGACGCGCCGTTTACGGTTTCGGGTTTCCTGCAGCGCATGGGCCGCACCGGCCGGCGCGGGAATCCGTCGGAGATGTGCTTTGTCATGCGGGAGGAGCACCAGGAAGCGCGGGCCATGATGCCGGATACGATCCCCTGGTATCTGATCCAGGGCATTTCGCTTGTCCAGCTCTATATCGAGGAGCGTTTTGTGGAGCCGCCGCGGATGGACCGCCTGCCCTACAGCCTTTTATATCACCAGACTATGAGCACGCTGGCTTCCTGCGGGGAGATGATCCCGGCAGAGCTGGCTTCCCGCGTGCTTTCCTTAAGCTGCTTTCGGCGCGTTTCGCAGGAAGATTTCCGCCTCCTGCTGCGGCATCTGCTGGAGATCGATCACATAAACCGGACCGAAAACGGCGGCCTGATCGTGGGGATCTCGGGCGAGCGGATCGTGAACAGCTATAAATTCTACGCAGTCTTTCAGGAAAATATCGAGTATACCGTCCACGCGGGCTCCGAACAGCTCGGGACCATCGTAAAGCCCCCGCCCGTGGGGGATAAGATCGCCATCGCTGGCCGGGTCTGGGTCGTGGAAGAGGTGGACCATAAGCGCCGGGAGCTTTACTGCACACTGGTCAAGGGCAGTATTCCGGCTTATTTCGGAGACGTGCCGGGGGATATCCATACCCGGATCCTGGAACGGATGTACGGAGTGCTTTCGGAAGAAAAATCGTATCCGTACCTGATGCCGCATGCCGTAAGCCGCCTCGCGGAGGCCCGCGATACCTTCCGGAAAGCCCGGATGGCGGAGCGGCCGCTCATTTCCCTCGGCGGGAAGATGTGGGCGTTGTTCCCCTGGCTGGGAAGCTACGCGTTTCTGGCGCTGGAGCGCTTTTTAAAGATCCGCTGCGCGAAGCGCCTCGGCCTGACCGGCCTTAATGCATCCCGGCCGTACTACATGCAGTTTACGCTTCAGGTCAGTGAAGCCGAGTTCTATGAAATAGTCTGCGAGGAAGCAGAAAAGGAACTTGACCCGCTGGAGCTGGTATACCCCGGGGAAGTTCCTGTCTTTGAAAAATATGATGAATATGTGCCGACGGATCTGGTGCGCAAAGGCTTTGCCTGCGGCGTCCTGGACATCGAAGGGATGAAAACGCGGGTGCGGGAGTGGAAGAATATGACTCCCGTTTCCGGACAGGAGACGATTTAAGCTCCGGCCAGCGCTTCTTCCGTGATCCCGCGGAGCTCGCCGTCCATTGATTCAAGGATCTCTACGAGCCGCAGCTGGGTCCGCGTGCGGTCCAGATTCTGGCCCGGGCGGGAGGTCTTGAAATAGACGTCCCCGTTCAGATAGTCGGTCAGGAAGCGGATGCCGAGTTCATAGGCCAGGAGCCGGACGGAGAAGGGCAGCAGCTCTTTTTCGCGGGGCGTTAACGTGTCCTTCATCTCCGAAAGGTATCCGCGCAGGAACGCTTCATACGCTCTGGCATCAAAGCAGACTTTGGACAGATCGGGCTCGTCCTCGGGGGTGTTCACGCCCGCGCTGCGCAGGGCGTCGCCGAAATCATAAAGACGGCTGCCGGGCATGATCGTATCCAGATCAATCACGCAGAGCGCTTTCCCGCTTTCTTTATCGAAAAGGACGTTGTTGACCTTGGTGTCATTGTGTGTGACGCAGAGCGGGATGTCGCCGCTTTCCAGTCCCTTCAGAACGGTTTCCGCCATGGCGCTGCGTTCCATAATAAAATCAATTTCCGACTGTACGGCGGCAAGCCGGCCGAGCGGGTCTTTTGCCATGGCTTCTTTCAGCCGGGAAAGGCGGCAGACCGTATTGTGGAAATCCGGGATGGTCTCGTGGAGGGAGGCGGCGTCATAGTCGGCCAGCTGCTTCTGAAAGCGTCCGAAGCCGACGGCGGCCTGATAGAGATTATCATACCCGGCTTCTTCCGGCTCCACGGTCTGAGAATGCTCGATGAACAGATAGACCCGGAAATACCCGTCTTCATTCTGATAATAGGACTGTCCGTCCCGCGTGCGGACGATGGTCAGGACCTCGCGGCCCGGATCGCCGCCTTCTTCCCGGACTTTACGGCGGAGATGCTCGGTGACGCCGACGATATTCTCCATGACTTCCCGCGGTCTTGTAAAGACATGGGTGTTGATCCGCTGAAGAAGATAGCGGGAATCGGCGGAGCGGTAGGTATCGTGAATGTTGCCGTGGCCGTGAAGGACAAATTCCGTCTGAAGTCCGTAGGCTTCGGCAATACGGTGAAGATCGGTCATACTCATTCTTTCCATTTCCATATAATCAGTCGGGACAGGGACTGTCCGTTCCTCATCATAGGCGGAAAGCCGGGAAATTTCAAGATTTTCTTTCGGCGATCCGCTGTTTCTTCCGTATTTTTCGTCGTTTCAATCCCCCATGGGGGCTTGAAGGGGAAGGAGCGGAAGATAAGATGAGGGAAGGGTATCGCTGAATGGGATCGTTTTTTCAGAGAGCTGCCCGAAAACGGACGCTTTTTTTCTGCGGCGGAGTTGATTTCTCCGTGAAATATCGCTACAATATTTTCTGACCCGGGAAGGGGATTAATCCAAAAACGGAGACGATGAATTATGATGAAACTGGTGCTGATCCGCCATGGCGAGAGCGAATGGAACAAACTGAACCTGTTTACCGGCTGGACCGATGTGGACTTAAGCGAAAAAGGACACGAAGAAGCCAAAAGCGCCGGCCGTCTGCTGAAGGAAAGCGGCTATGACTTTGATATCTGCTATACTTCGTATCTGAAACGGGCCATTCATACGCTGAATCATGTGCTGGATGAGATGGACAGAGCCTGGCTGCCGGTCGTAAAAAGCTGGAAGCTCAACGAGCGCCATTACGGAGCCCTACAGGGCTTAAATAAAGCGGAGACCGCCGCAAAGTACGGGGAGGCGCAGGTCAAGATCTGGCGCCGTTCCTTCGACGTGAAGCCTCCGGTACTGGAAGAGGATGATGAGCGCGCCCCGAAGAATCAGGAGATCTACCGAAGCGTGGATCCCGCCGAGCTGCCCTTTACGGAGAGCCTGGAGACGACGATCGAGCGCGTGATCCCGTATTTCAATGAAGTGATCCGCAAGGATATGGAAGCCGGCAAACGGGTCGTGATCGCGGCGCACGGAAATTCCCTGCGCGCGCTGGTCAAGTATTTCGACGATCTTTCGAACGAGGCTATCGTGGAAGTCAACATCCCGACCGGCGTCCCGCTCGTTTATGAATTTGACGATGATTTTCATGTCATAAAGAGTTATTATCTTGGGGATCAGGAAGCGCTGAAAGCCAAGATGGAGGCAGTGGCCAATCAGGGTAAAAAACAGTAAAACAGGGGGAACGGCGCCGGGTAGTGTGCACCGGCCGGAAGAGTATGAAACGCGAACCTGTTGTTACTGTCATTGTGATTCTTATGGCTGTTCTGCTGTCCTATATCGGTCTTTACCGGAAATGGATGCCGACGGTCAGTGCAGAAGTGGAGAGCCGGGCTGTAGCCAGCCTGGAAGAAGATCAGAGCCGGGATGCCGAAGAAGGCATGCAGGCTGTTTATGATATACGCGAATCCCGCGATTATGAGCGCTATCTGATCAGCTCCGAGTCGTTGTCCGTGGTGGAATCCGTCATTGCTTCGGTCAGTGAACAGCAGTCGCTGGAAGCCTATTCCCGCTCCGAGGAAGAATCGTATTCGTCTCATATCGCTTCGGTCAGTGCGCAGCATTCGGCGGAGGCTTCCTTAATGCGGGAAGCTGCGGCGGATGAACGCGAACGGGATATGGCGATCATGGAGAGCCGGGCGGCCAGTATCGAAGCCTCCATCGAGGAATCTTCCTCGATCGAAGCCTCACGGGCGGAAGAGTCGAGACTGGCGGCTTCCCGCGCGGAGGAATCCCGGATCGCTGCCTCGAAAGAAGAATCCCGGGCCGCCGCGTCCCGGGCGGAGGAATCCAGAGCCGCCGCGTCCCGGGCCGCAGAAGAATCGTCCCGGGCGGCCGCATCCCGCGAAGCACAGGCGACGACCGCTGCCACGACGGCGGCCACGCCGACCACTACGGCCGCGCCGACCACCACCGGGCAGGTGGTCTTTGTGGGCGATTCCCGGACTGCCGGTTTTATCGGTGCGGGCCTGATGCCCCGCAGCCGCTGCTTCGTATACCCGGGAGCCTGCTACGCCTGGTATGACAACGTAAGGTCGGCCGCGGCCGTCAAACCGGCCAAGGTGGTTTTCTTCGGCGGCATGAATGACCTGGGCGTATGGGCCGGCGATGATACCCGCTTCTATAACGAGTATTCGGCCCTGATCAAGTATTTCTGTTCGCTTTCCCCGAATTCGGTCGTTTACGTCAATAAGATCATTCCGGCCACGCAGGCAGCCATTCAGGAATTCCCGGGCCGGGCCAAGGTCAATGAGTTTAATCAGCGGATCGCGCAGATGTGCGCGGAGAACGGCTGGATCTGCATTGATACCTCGGCCGGCTTCCAGAGCGCCTACTATACCGGGGACGGCATCCACTTCAATGCAGCCTGGTACCCGATCTGGTGGAGGAATCTGAAAGAAAAGGTAGGCTTTTAGGCATGAGCACGAAACGGTGGCTGATTGAAGGCGGGATCGTGCTGTGCCTGATCGCGATGGTCTTTCTCACGCTTCATGAACGGGATCTGCGGGACATCGCGCCGGTGGAGATCGAACAATCCATGAAAAAACAGTTCTCCGGCATGCAGAAAGCTTCGGATATTCTGCTGCGGAAGAATTTCGGGATCGAGCGCGACGCCGTGGAAGGGGCCGTTTATTACGCGGCGTCGGATTTCATGGACGTGCGCGAGATCCTGATCCTGAAGACGGAGGAGGAATCGGTCCTTACGGGTGCGCGGGATACGATCCTCGCCAGGATCGAAGAAGAAAAAGAAATATTCGAAAGCTACGGGCCGGAACAGTTCGCGCAGCTTCAGAACGCGCAGATCTGGATGAAAGCGCCATGGCTGGTGGCGGTGATCTGCGATGATTCCGCCGAGCTGTGCGCGCAGATCCGCGGGATGATAGAGAGGTAGACCATGGTATTCAGCAGCCTTGTCTTTTTATTTCTCTTCCTTCCGCTTTCCGTACTTTTTTATTTCATCGCGCCCGGACTGAAAGCCAAAAACGCGATCCTTCTCGTGTTCTCTCTGGTTTTCTATGCCTGGGGCGAGCCGGTCTATATTTTCCTGATGATCTTCAGCATCCTGATGAATTATGCGCTGGGGAGGCTGATGGAAGAGGAGCCGGACAAAAAGAAGCGGACGCTGATTTTTGCCGTCGCAGTGAACCTGCTGGTTCTCGGCTTTTATAAGTATTACGGTTTTCTGCTGACCAGCCTGAATGACTGGTGGGGCACGAATTTCTATGTTCACAAGATCCCGCTTCCGATCGGGATTTCTTTCTATACCTTCCAGGCCATGAGCTATATCATCGACCTGTACCGCGGCAAGTTTAAGGCGCAGCAGAGCCTTCTGGATTTCGGGCTGTACATCTCCATGTATTTCCAGCTGATCGCGGGGCCGATCGTGCGCTATCAGGACGTGGAAAAGCAGTTAAAGGAGCGGGAGATTTCCGCCGCCCGGCTCGGCCGCGGCATGGCGATCTTCCTGTTCGGCCTCGGGAAAAAAGTCCTGATCGCGAATACGACCGGCGAGCTCTTCGATGCGGTCCAGGCAATGGGGGCCCAGGTCAGCACCGCGACCGCCTGGCTCGGCGCGGCCGCCTATATGCTGCAGATCTATTTTGACTTTTCGGGCTATTCCGATATGGCCATCGGGCTGGCTTACGCTTTCGGCTTTGATTTCCCGGTCAACTTCAACAAACCGTATCTGTCGCGCTCGCTGACCGAGTTCTGGCGGCGCTGGCATATTTCCCTCGGAACCTGGTTCCGGGAGTATGTCTATATCCCGCTCGGCGGAAACCGGGTAAAGTCCAAAAAGCAGATCCGGAATATCCTGATCGTCTGGGCTTTGACAGGCTTATGGCACGGCGCGGCCTGGTCCTTTATGATCTGGGGCCTGTACCACGGCGTGATCCTGATGGCGGAAAAGTATCTGTTTAAGAAAAAGGCGCTGCCGGCGGTACCGGGACATATTCTGACGCTGCTGATCGTCTGCGTGGGCTGGGTCTTTTTCTCGGCCAATTCCCTCGCGGACGCGGGGGTGACGCTGCGGGCCATGGCAGGCTTTGCGCGCGGCGGCCTGGCGGATCATACGGCGCTCAGTCTTCTGGCCGCACACGGCGCCTGGCTGCTGGCCGGGATTCTTTGCTGCCTGCCGCAGGCGGACAGGCTGAAGAATGCGATGATCGAACGCAATAAAGTCGCGCTTGTCGCCGCGACGCTCGCCATATTGGGCTTATCCATCGCCTTTTTGGTAACGAAGAACTACAATCCCTTCCTATATTTCAGGTTTTAACGGGGGCGATCTCAGATGGAACTGCAGGAAAAAATGTCGCAGGACGAAACAGGCGGAAAATCGAAGTTCATGCTGTGGTACGGGGTGCTTTTCATCCTGTGCCTGACGCTGCTTACGATTCTCCATCTGGCAGCCCCGGACCGAAGCTTTTCGGAGACGGAAAAGCGGGTCCTGGCCAAAGCGCCGGCTTTTTCTGCCGAAGCGCTGGCACAGGGGCGTTTTACGGATGAGCTGGAGACCTATCTGGCGGATCAGTTCCCGAAACGGGAAGCCCTCATGCAGCTTCGCATGCGGCTGGAATATCTGCTGGGCCGCCGGGAATCCCAGGGCGTCTACTACGGGGACGGGGATTATCTGATGGAAAAATTCAACACGCCCGGCATGGAGATCATGGGCCGCACGGCGACCGCGGTCCGGGGGTTCCTGCAGCGGCATCCGGAGTCGAAGGCCTACTTTGTGCTGGTCCCGACACAGGCGGATCTGATGGCGGAAAAGCTTCCGTCCTACGCAGAGAACGCGGATCAGGATGCGTATATCGACAGCTGGTATTCGGCACTGAAAAACGAAGCCGTCAGCATCGACGTCCGGGAAGCCATGCGCAGTGCCATGGCAGAAGGCGTGCAGGTGTACTACCGCTCCGACCATCACTGGACCGCGGACGGCGCCTTATCCGTCCTGGATACCGTGGAAGATGCCATGGGCCTGGCGCACAGAAGCTTTGAGCGGGCCGTCGTCTTCAACCGTTTCTCCGGCTCGTTAAGTGCGAAAAGCGGATGGAGCCTCCCGGTCTATGACAGCATCGTCATGTATACTTCCTCCGATCCCGATTTTCGCTACTACATCCAGGAAGAAGAGAGCGGAGAGAAGTTCCTGTCCTGCTATGACGCCAAGGCGCTTTCGGGCTATGATCCGTATGAGTTTTATTTTGGCGGCAATTATCCCATGCTGACGGTGGAGACCAGCGCCGACACCGAGAGGACGCTGCTGGTGTTCAAGGACTCCTATGCCAACAGCTTCCTTCCCTTCCTGTTTGAGGATTATCGGAAAATCGTGATCATCGATCCCCGCTACTATTCCTACAGCGCGGATACGCTGTTTCTGCTTGATCAGTTTGACGATATCCTGTTCCTGTACAACGCCGAGACGCTGGCGGAGGACACCAGCCTGCGGAAGGTCATGGAACCTTTGTAACGATGCCGTCAGAACAACGGGTCAATCAAAAAGTGTGACAGCGGGCACAGTCCCGCTGTCACACTTTTTTTGTGATACCTCTGCGTTTTTATTCGTGCAGCGATTCTTCGTAGGCTTTTAAGGTCGCTTCGGCCTTTGCCAGCATCGCTTCCATTTCTTCGATACTGAGGGCATGCACGGGAATTTCAGCTTCCGGTGCCTGCGGCGCCGCCTCTTCCGGCAGTTCCTCTGCAGAGGCCTCTCCGGGAAGTTCAGGCACGCCGGCTGCTTCCTCATCGATCGGAAGCTCCGGAATGTCCTCGTATCCGATGACCAGTTCTTCCACGATGGGCGCTTCCGGAGCGGGCTCTTCCGCCGGCTTTTCTTCCGGAAGCACTTCTCCGGCCGCCTCCTTCACGCGTTCGCCCTCGAAGAGGAAGCCGGGGATCTCCGGTTCTGCCGGCACCGCCTCTTCCGCGGTTTCCTGCGCCTTTTCAGCGTCCAGATCCAGCAATTTTTCATCTTCGTGACGTTCCTCGACCGTCGGGATCGGACGCGTCTTGGACAGTTCTTCCCGGATCCTGGCCCGTTCGGCCTCATCATACGCATGCATTTTGGCGATGCGCTCCTTCCCGCTTTCTTCCGCGGGACGGGCCTTCTTTTCTTCTTCCGCGGCCTGGATGACGGCATCGGTCCGGCTGCTCACCTCTTCTTTCGGCACCGCCGGCACCGGCGCATTCTCAGCCGGATTCCCGCCGTTCTTTTTCCGGAGAGGAAGCAGGCGGAAAAGGAAGAACAGCAGGAGGAAGATGCCCAGGGAGATCAGGCAGACCTTAAGGCCCAGCCCCAGTCCTTCCGGCGTGAAGGAGAAGACGACCTCGTGTTCGCCGGGCCCGACCGCCACCGCCAGGAAGGCGTTGCCCAGTTTCCCGATCTTCACTTCTTCCCCGTCTACGGTGGCGGACCAGCCGTTGTCATAGGGAATGGAGAGCGTCAGCAGGGAGGCTTCTTCCGCATTGACCTTGCCGCGGATCTCCGTCTTGCTGCGGGTATCCGTGATGGATTCGATCTCATACGGGTGAGCGGAAAGCTTCTCCCAGGCTTCGATAAAGGTCTGCTCATCCAGCCGGTACAGGGTCGCGTTCATGGAAACATCGTCCGCGGCAGTGAGAGTGAGCTGGTCTCCGTCGCTGCAGTAGCCGAAATCGACCAGATAGCCCCGGTTGACGTTGTCCCAGGTGCGGGATTTCCCGTCGCCTATCGACGCGGTCACCTTCTTGACAGAGGAACTCGTGACGTGGACCATGTAGTGGCCGGGGGTCTGGACCGTCGCGGTCAGCTTGGATCCGGCGACGGTGGAATTCTCCACCACCAGGATATTGCCGACCCCGGCTGCGATATTAACGTAGCTGTTCTGCGTCTTGATCGGCGAGCTGGAGACCGGCTGCCAGAGCTCGGCGGTGTCGTCCGGGACCAGATATCCGAGCGGCAGCGTATAGTTGTTGCGGTACAGATAGCAGGTATAACCGCTGCGGTTCTGGGCTGTGGCGACCAACTCATACAGCGGGCTGGCGGGCAGCGTGCTGTCCGAGAGCCGGTATCCGACATGCAGGAAGGAATACATGAAGGGCGAAGCCCCGGTAATGCAGTAGGCATTCGTATTGCCCTCCAGTCCGGCCGCGCGGTAGAAATCGGAGATCAGCTTGTTCGTGGTGGAAGAGAAGATGGAGGCGGAATTGTAGCCGAAATACGCCCCGTCGTTCTTGGTGCGGATATTGTTCCGTTCCACACGGGTAAGCGGATCCCCCTCGTCTTCGGCGACCGCGACCAGCTCGTCATAGCAGTCATTGTACTGCATAAAGGTCGTGCGGTTCACATAGGAGACGCTGGTGACCGCGGTATTTAAGCCCATCTCTATGATCAGCACGCACAGGCCGAGCGCCACGGCGGTCATGCTGTCCATGCGATTGATCTTGAAAAGGTAGATGATCAGCGCGTACAGGCCGATAAAGGCGATACTGGCATAGCAGGCATAGTAGGGGATCTCCGCGGAGTCGGTAATGACCTCCAGGATCAGGATCAGGATAACGGAGCCCCAGACCGTGCCCACCAGCTGCCCCTTGCTGCGCTCCCGGATATCCCGGAAGCCTTCGAAGCACATCGCCATCACGACGAAGGTGTACAGATAGGACTGCCGGCAGGGCAGGGAGTTCGGATAGTGCAGGCCGTGCCAGATAAAGTTCAGGACATTGGTGTTGAAGCTGAGCAGCATGAAGCCGAGCAGCAGGGTATTGGATATCTTTTCCCGGTAGCTCACGCGCGGATTCATATAGTAGAGCGGGATCAGCAGGAAGACCAGCACGCCCGAATACAGATTCGGCCAGTGATCCAGCCCGATCTCCACGTCCACCACCACAAGATGCCGGGCGAGCATGTCCAGAATGGAAAAATAATTGCTGATGGTCTTCGGGAAGGTGCTGTTCGCGGACGCGGTCCCGGCCAGCGCATACGCGCAGGGAATGACTAAGATCGCGGCGATCCCGCCGGCCAGCAGTGAAAACAGGACAAAGTTCCCGAAGCGCCGGAACTGCTTCCCCAGGCCTGCCGCCGGCAGCGCCAGGATGCGGTTGATGAAGTACAGCGCCAGGAACAGGCAGAGCATGATGCTGATATAGTAATT
Organism: Lachnospiraceae bacterium; assembly: GCA_017394885.1. Lineage (GTDB taxonomy): Bacteria > Bacillota > Clostridia > Lachnospirales > Lachnospiraceae > UBA6987. The sequence goes on from JAFPWO010000025.1 coordinate 73,106, forward strand.
GCAGAGAATGGCCAGGGCCAGGGAGATGCAGTACAGGAAGGGCTTATCCTCTTTGATCAGCTTCTCCAGGCCGTAGATGACGATCGGCGTCAGCCACAGAACGTCCAGCCACATGATATTCCAGCTGTAGGCGGCCAGATATCCGCTTAAGGCATAGCAGACGCCGCAGAAAGCGATCCCGATGTGCCGGGTCTCGAAGCGCTTGGACAGGTACCAGGCCATGGTCAGGCCGCAGAGCGCGATCTTGAGCACGATCAGGTAAGTAATAAACTCGATGATGTATTCCGTGGGAACCAGGAAGGCGAACAGATGGAGCGGCCCGCACAGATAATAGGCGAACAGCGCGGAGTAATTGCTGCCCAGACCGATATCAAACGCATACGTCAGGCTCTTGCCCTGACGGACACGGTCCGCGAAATCCTCAAAGAAGGCGACGTACTGATGATACAGATCGGTCCGGAGGAAACAGTTTTCCCCGAAAGGCCAGATCTGCTTGCCGGCAAAGATCCCCAGCATGATGAGGATCGGAAGGACAAACGCCAGTATCAGCGGCAGTTTTTCTTCAAAGGTCGTTTTTTTCCTGAGCATCGGATTTCTCCTTCCTGACAAAAATGAGCAGCTTGCTGAAGAAATAATTCAGTATGATGACGACGGCCGAGGTGATCATCTTCATGAGCACCGGCGGCAGGCCGAGCAGGTCGACGGTGAGGTAGAGCAGCAGTTCCTGGACCCCGAAGGTAAAGAGCCGGCTGCCGACAAATTTGATAAACTCCGGGACGATCGTTTTCGCGCTGTAGTCCAGGCTCTGAAACACGTAGCGCTTGTTGGTGAAAAAGGCAAAAACGATGGCGCTGGCCGTAGAGATGATATTCGCGATCAGGTGATTCATCCCGGCCAGCTTGACCAGTGCGGTAAAGATGACCCAGTCCACCAGTGTGGTCAGGACCCCGAAGATCAGGTAGCTGACCGTCTCGCGGTTCACATATTTTTTCGACAGTTCCGTGAGGCGCTCCTTCATTTTGCGTCCCCCTTCAGACGGATGGTTTCTCCCTTGGCCGTGATCACGGCGTCCCGGTCGCTTTCCTGCAGGATATAGACCGGCCGGTCCTTGGCTTCCAGATAGATGTGGGAGATATATTCCCCGACGATCCCGAGCGAAAGCTCGATCACGCCGCCCAGGAAGAGCACGACGCATAAAAGCGAGGCATAGCCGGGCACGTCGATCCCCATGATCAGGGTTTTGATCAGGGTGGCGGCGATATAGATCAGGGAGACGATAAACAGGATCAGGCCGACGTTGCGGACCAGCTTTAAGGGCTTGATGGTAAAGCTCGTGATGCCGTCCAGCGCGTATTTGGCCAGCCCCTTGAAGCTCCATTTGCTGGTGCCGATGGTCCGTTCCACGTTTTCATAGGGGATCCAGACGGTATCGAAGCCGACCCACATAAATATGCCTTTCGAGAAGCGTTCCACTTCGGAAAGCTCCAGGATCGCGTCCACCATCTGGCGGCTCATCATGCGGAAATCCACGGCGTTCTGCACCATTTTGACGTCGGAGATGGAATTGCTGAATTTGTAAAACAGCCGGGAGAACCAGCTGCGGATCCCTTTTTCGCCCTCCCGGGTGGCCCGGCAGGCGGCGGCGCAGTCGTGTCCGGCCAGGATCTGTTCGACCATTTTAGGGATCAGCGCCGGCGGATGCTGAAGATCCGCGTCCATGATGATGCAGTAATCCGCGGTGGAGTTCCGAAGGCCGGCGTACATGGCGGCTTCCTTGCCGAAATTCCGGGAGAAGGAGAGATAATGGACATGGTCGTGCTCGCGGCTCATCCGGCGCAGCAGGGCGGCGGAATCGTCGCGGGAGCCGTCGTTGACAAATATATACGAAAAGGAGAAGTCCTGAATGCCGCGCACGATTTTCTCGGTTTCGGAAAGAAACGTGGGCAGGACCTCGGCTTCATTATAGCAGGGGACGATAATATCTACCGTTTGCATGAGACAGAAACCTTTCTTGTGGCTTTATCTGCAAAACCGGCGAAGGCGGCAAAATGCTGCAGACTGCCGATAGTTCAACAATTTATTCTACCGCAAAAGAGAAGAAAAGTAAAGAAAAAAGCTGATGCTTCCGCATCAGCCCTGATCCTCTTCCTCCGGAACGTCTTCGTCCGGTTCCGGAACGTCCCCGTCCGGCGTCGTTTCCTGCTTTTTTCCCTGCGCCAGGCGGAGCATGAGCAGGAAGGCATAAAGCACGATCGGAAGCGCCACGGTCAGCCCCAGCGCCGCTTTAAATACCGTTTTTGCGTTTTCGCTGCCCTGGACGGCCGCGATAAAACAGATAATATACATGGAGAGCAGCAAAGCGATCACCACGATCGCTCCGATCCGGCGAAATTTCTTCATAACTCGTCTCCTGTGATGATGGCGTGAAAAGACAGCCTTTCATTGACGAAAGCCACGGAACAGATTATAATAAATCAGTAATCTTATGTCAATGCAGAGAGGATTTCCTTCCATGAGAAAAAAAAAGAAAAAAGGCGAGCTCCTTGTCGTTTCCGGCTTTTCCGGCGTCGGAAAGGGAACCGTCATCCGCAGACTGATGGAGAAGCATCCCGAGTATGCGTTCTCCGTTTCGGCAACGACCCGGGCTCCGCGTCCTGGCGAAGTGGACGGGAAGGACTATTATTTCCTGACCCGGGAAGAGTTCGACCGGTGGCTGGAAGAAGAGCGTTTCCTGGAGTACGCGCATTTCTTCGACCGCTCCTACGGGACGCCGAAGGAAGCCGTGGAAAAACTGCGCAGGGACGGGAAAAACGTGATCCTCGACATTGAGACCGAAGGGGCCATGAACGTGAACAAGGCCTGCCCGGAATCCCGGCTGGTCTATATCATTCCGCCCAGCGCGGAAACGCTGAAAAACCGTATTGTCGGCCGCGGGACGGAAACGCGGGAGCAGATCCGGCGCCGTCTTGAAAAAGCGGTACGCGAAGCGGAGACCGTTTCGGCGTATGACTATATCGTAGTCAATGATTCCGTGGAGGAGACCGCCGATGAGATCCACCGCCTGACCATGGGCGATACCGAAACGCGCATCCCCCGGGAAGAAGCCCTGGCGCTCTGCGCCGAAATCCGGGAAGATTTGCTGGAAATCTTGAAAGAATTTGAAGATTGTGATAACATAAAAAATTGATATTTCAATACCTAGCAGAAGATAAAGGAGTTTATTCATGCTGCATCCCTCTTATTCCGAACTGATGACAAAGATCAACAGCAATGCCGACGGGGATCCGTTGGTCAAGAGCCGTTATTCCATCGTGATGGGGACCGCCAAGCGGGCCCGCCAGCTGGTGGACAAGGGATATATGGAACTGGAAGACCACAGCCGCAAGCCGCTGTCCATCGCCGTGGAGGAACTGGACGAGGGCGAGATCCGTATTCTGACCGAAGAAGAGGACGCCGCAATGAAGGCGGAACATCAGGAGCGGATGGCTGCCGAAGAAGAAGCCCGCCGCGCCCTGCGCGAGGCCCGGGCGGCCGAGGCGGCGCAGCGCCGGTCCATCCTTGCCGACGATGACGACGACGATGACGACGAGGAGGACGAAGACGAGCCCGAAGAGGGCGAGGAACTATCCGAAGAGCGGCTTCCGGAAGAAGTGCAGGAGGAAGCCGGAGAGGAAGACTGATGGCTTCCGTATATATCCTTTCCCTCGGATGCGACAAGAATCTGGTGGATTCGGAAGTCATGCTGGGCCTGCTGAATGGGGCGGGCCACAGCTTTACGGACGATCCCTCAAAGGCGGAAGTGATCCTGGTCAATACCTGTGCCTTCATCGGGGACGCCAAGAAAGAAAGCATCCAGGCGATCCTGGAGCTGGCCAGGCAAAAGGAAGAAGGCTGCTGCCGGGTCCTGATCGCTTCGGGATGTCTGGCTGAACGGTATAAAGAGGAGATCCTGGCCGAACTGCCGGAGCTGGACGCCGTCGTCGGGACGGCTTCCTATGACCGGATTGCGGAAACCGTGGAAAAGCTGTTGGCGGGATCGGAGAAAGCGGTCCGGGTCTTTGATGACCAGAGCCGGATCCCGGCCGCGCAGGCGCGCATCCTGACCACGGGCGGCCATTATGCATACCTGAAGATCGCCGAGGGCTGCGATAAATTCTGCGCCTACTGCGCCATCCCCTTTGTCCGGGGGCGCTACAGGAGCTTCCCCATGGAGCGCCTGATCCGGGAAGCGGAGACCCTGGTATCCGGCGGGGTGCGCGAACTCATTTTAGTCGCGCAGGAAACGACGCTCTACGGAACGGATCTGTACGGGCGGAAGGCCCTTCCCGATCTGATCCGGGGGCTGGCCGCCATTCCCGATCTCAGATGGATCCGCCTGCTCTACGGATATCCGGAGGAGCTGACGGATGAGATGATCGATCTGATGGCTTCGGAACCGAAGCTGTGCCATTATCTGGATCTGCCGATCCAGCATGCCGCGGACAGCGTTCTGGCCCGGATGGGCCGCACGACTACCAAGGCGCAGCTGCGGAGCCTGATCGGAAAACTCCGGGAGAGGATCCCCGACATTGCGCTGCGGACCACGCTGATGAGCGGGTTCCCGGGCGAAACGGAAGAAGAACATCAGGAAAATCTGGACTTCATCCGTGAGATCCGCTTTGACCGGCTGGGCGCCTTTGCCTATTCCCGGGAAGAAGGGACTGCCGCGGACCGCATGAAGAATCAGGTCCCGGTCCGGATCCGGAAAAAACGCCGGAACGAGCTGATGCGCGCGCAGCAGGAGGTCGCGTTCGCGAAAGCCGCGTCCATGCCGGGCCGGATCCTGGAGGTCATGATCGAAGGCCAGGTCGCGGAAGAAGATACTTACGTGGCACGGACCTACATGGATGCGCCGGAGGTGGACGGATACCTTTTCCTTTCTTCGTCCGAACCGCTGGTGAGCGGAGACTTTGTCACGGTCCGGGTGACCGGCGCCCGGAACTACGATCTGATGGGAGAACGAACGGATGAATCTGCCGAATAAACTGACGATCTGCCGCATCTGCCTGGTCCCGGTCATCTGCGCCCTGCTGTTGCTGGCGCAGCCCGGCGGGGACTGGATGATCTATGCGGCGGCGGTGCTGTTCATTATCGCCTCGCTCACCGATCTCTTTGACGGGAAGATCGCACGGAAGACCGGACAGGTCACCAACTTCGGGAAATTCATGGACCCGCTGGCGGATAAGTTGCTGGTCTGCTCGACCTTGGTGTGTTTTGTGGCCAGGGGAGAAGCCCCGGCGTGGGCCTTCCTGCTGATCATGGCCCGGGAATTCGCGATCAGCGGCTTCCGCCTGATCGCGGTCGAAAAGGGCGTCGTACTGGCCGCCAGCCAGCTCGGAAAGCTGAAGACCAATATCCAGACAGCCTGGATCATCGGGCTGCTGTTCCCTTTTGAATGGAATGTCTGGAAAGTGGCGACACAGATCCTGATGTGGGCCGCCGTTATCTTGACAATCTGGTCGTTTGCTGATTATATTTATCATAATAAAGCCGTACTGAAGGAGTAGAGCGGTGAAGTGGCTGCGTGAAATGTATACCGGGGAAAAGCTGGCGGGGGATCTTCCCTCGATCCTGCACCGGATCGACGAGGAGAACGGGGAGATGACCGATCTCTGCCGGCTGATCACGCTCTCCACCGCGCAGCAGTGCCAGCTGGATATTCTTCCCGTCAAGGAGATAACGAAGCCGTTCTACCGTCAGGCGGATCTGGCGGTTGTGGGCATTGCCGCCGACAGGAAGGAAGCGCAGACCGTGGTCACCCGGATGCTGGAGGACTGTATGAAAGCCGGAAAAGGCGGACAGCTCCGGACCTATTTTGAAGCCATGGGCGAAGACGCTTTCGGCTCCCGGGAGGAGGTGAGCGTACGGCAGTCATAGCGGGAATCTTGCTGACGATCCTGAAAGTGATCGGATGGACCCTGCTCGGTATAGTAGGGCTGGTTTTGCTTATCGTGATCCTGGTCCTCGCCGTGCCGTTCCGCTACGATATCAAGGCACGTTATCATGAAGGGGTCAAGGCAAAAGGCGGCGTGCACTGGCTTCTGAAACTGATCCATGTGAAATTTGCGGCGATCAACGCCCAGGTCCTGGTAAAGGTCAATGTGCTGGGGCGTACCTTTAAGAAGCTCCATGTCGGCAACTGGGGAGAAAAGCCGCCGAAGCCGGAGCCGGAGCCGGAAGAAGCCAGACCGGTCTCGGAAGGCGAAGACATTTTCAGCGCGCAGGATGAGCCGGAAAGCGATGCGGCGGAGCCGGCACCGGAGGCGGAAGAGTCTTCGGCAGAGACAGAAGAAAAGCCGGCGGAAGAAACGGCCGCACCGGAACCGGAAGAGAAGCCGGAGGAAGAAAAGGCAGAGGAAGCCCCGGATTCTTCCGAAGCGTCCGCGGAAGCCGGGCAGGAGGAGGGAAAGAGCCTGGACGAGCGTCTCGAAGAGCTGGAAGAAAAATGGGACGCGCTGATGGAAAAGTACGATACGGCCGAGGCTTTCCTGTCCGACGAAAAGAACCAGAAGACGATCTCCCTGATCCTGAAGCAGCTGAAAAAGCTGGGCAAGCATCTTTTGCCGACCCATTTCCTGCTGGACGGCGATCTGGGCCTCAAAGATCCGGCCAAGACCGCGAACCTGATGGCGAAGATCTACCGCTTCTATCCGCTGCTGGGCGAAAACATCCGCCTGCGGGGCGTTTACGACAGGCCGGAAACGAATCTTTATGCAGAACTCAAAGGACGGCTGCGGCTGGGCATCATCGTGGAGATCGCCCTGCGGCTGCTTCTCAATAAAAACTTCCGCCGCTGGCTGAAATACTTCCTGAAAAAGTCAAAAGGCGAAGAGGAAACAGAAGAAATCAAAACCGAGGAAAGTGCGGAGGCAGCGCAGGCGGCGGCCTGACTTAAATCCGGCAGCAAGGAGGAATACAATGGCAGACAACAGATTCAGCACGGTGATCGAAGGCATGTTCAAAAGCATGAATGCTTTCATGAGCTCCAAAACCGTAGTGGGCGAACCGATCGTGGTCGACAAGGATACCTTCGTGATCCCGCTGGTGGATGTTTCCATCGGCGTCGGGGCCGGGGCAAACGTCAACGATCATAAAAACAAAGACCTCGGCGGCGGCGGGATGAGCATGAAAATGAATCCCAGCGCGGTGCTCGTGGTCCAGGAAGGCGTGGCGCGGATCATCAACATCCAGGAGAATGATAAGCTGCTGCACTTTATCGAATCGGCGCCGGATACGGTCAACCGGGTCGCGACCATGCTGAAGAAGAATAACAAGACCAAGAAGGTCGACGCCGCGGTAGAGAGCGCGTTCGACGACCTTGAGATCTGAGCCGGCGGGCCGGATCCGTCCTATTTATACTGTTTTTGGCGAAGTAGAAAAAATATTTAAAATTCTGCTTGCATTTTATTTGTTGTTTTGTTATATTCTTCATGTTGCGGTGCTGTCCGCGGCAAGCAAGTAGTGAGGAGGTGCGGTTATGGCAAAATGTGCTGTTTGCGGGAAGGGCGTTCACTTTGGAAACAACGTAAGCCATTCTCATAGAAGATCGAATCATATCTGGAAGCCTAATGTAAAGTCTGTTCGCGTAAAAGTGGACGGCGGGACCCGGAAAATGTACGTTTGCACTTCCTGCCTGAAGTCCGGCAAGGTTGAGCGTGCGTAAAAGCTCTGAGAGAAACAGCCTGTAGACTGTGCGGCAGTCAGCGGGCTGTTTTTGTATAACCAGAAGTTTTATCATGAAAAGGAGGAAGGTATGGGAACCGTATGGGAATCGATCGGTAACTGGATGGCGACTTCCGGTGTGAAGATCCTGATCGCCGTCATTATTCTGATCGTGGCATTTGCCATTATCAACAAGCTCGTCAAGGTCTATCAGGCGAAGGCGGAAAAAGCCGGAAAACTGGATAAGACGCTGATCAAGACACTGGGCAATATCGTCGGAGGCGTTGCGAAGGGAATCGTGATCGTGGCCCTGATCGGGTACCTCGGGATCGATACCAGCGGCATTGCGGCACTGATCGCTTCGCTGGGCGTTGCCGTCGGCCTGGCCGTCAACGGGACGCTCTCCAATTTCGCGGGCGGCGTGCTCCTGCTGATCACCCGTCCCTTCAAGGTGGATGACTATATCTCCGTGGCCGGAGAAGAAGGCGTGGTGGAAGACCTGAAGGTCGTCAGCACCAAGCTCGTCACCCTGGACAATAAGGTCGTATATATCCCGAACAGCACCGTGTCCACCAGCACCATCGTGAACTTTACCGAGAAGGGCATCCGCCGGGTGGATCTGAACTTCACCATCGGCAATGACTTCGACTATGCGAAGGCGCAGGATGCGATCATGAAGGTCATGAAGGCGCATGAGAAAGTTCTGAAGGATCCGGAACCCTTCGTACGTATTTTGAGCCACGGCAAGACCGGCGTGGAATTTGTGATGCGCGCCTGGTGCGACTGCGGCGATTACTGGGATGTTTACTTCGACATGCTGGAAGGCGTGAAGAAATCCTTCCTGGAACTGGGCGTGACCGTACCGCACGAACAGCTGGACGTCCACATGAAATAAACCGTTTGCGGTTTGCCCTGAGAGCGGGGACAGTATCCGGTGGCAGAAGATCCTGCGTCATCGGGAACTGTCCCCGTTTCCGTATTTTCGGCAAAAGAGGCTCAAAGAAACCGCCTCCCTGCTCACCGGATCCGCGGGGAACCAATAATATGCATATATTCACGGCGAATATTTGCAGATAATGTCGTTTTGCCTGCTGCGGCAAAGAGAAACGCATTTCTCCTTATTGACAATATGGAGAGAAAATACTAATATTGTTGCATATATTGTGTTTTCTCCCTGAGGAGAAACAGAAAGGCTGTCAAAACATGAGAAAACAGAGCAAACGGGTCGCAAGGACCAGGAAAGAAATCGAAGAGGCGTATCTGCTGATCCTCGAGGAAAGACCGCAGAGCAAGATAACGGTCAAAGAAGTTTGCGAGAGAGCGAAAGTCAACCGTACCACCTTTTACAAGTATTATGAAGATGCGGATTATCTGGGAAGCACGATTCGCAGCAACATGCTGGAATTTGTGGAGAATCTGCTGAAAGAAACCATCCCCGCCGATCATTCTGACTGTTACGAGTTCCTCTCACAGGTCATTCTGACCATGAACCGCGATGTCTGTTTCCGTAAACTCCCGATCCTTTTGAAAGAAGAAGATTTTTCTTCCCGCTTCAAACAGCTTCTGGACAACTATTATTATCGCCCGAAGTACGGCAATCTGATGACGGACGAAGACTGGGTCCGCATCACCTATCTTTCCGCCGGCGCCTGCGGGCTGGTGAGCAAATGGCTGGAGACCGGGATGAAGATCCCGCCCGAAAAACTGGCCAACAACGTGATCGATTTTTCCAAGCGGATCTTCGGAGCGAAATAAACAGAAGGCTTGAATTTTAACCCTGTTTGCGGTATAATGCATACTCGACTTTATACGATGAAAGGAGTCGTTTCATGAAAGCCAATGTCAGTACCGAAAAAGGCGAGATCATGATCGATACCGATGTGATTGCGAAGTATGCCGGCACAGTGGCGGTGGAGTGTTTCGGGGTCGTCGGAATGGCGGCCATGAGCATGAAGGAAGGCCTGAACCAGCTGCTCAAGAAAGAGAACCTTTCTCAGGGTGTGGTGGTACAGCTTGAGGACAACAAGCTTTTACTGGATTTTCATATCATTGTTGCATACGGCGTCAGCATATCCGCCGTCTGTGAAAATTTGATAGAAAATGTCCATTACAGAGTAGAGACTTTTACCGGGATTCCGGTAGAAAAGGTGAACGTGTTTGTAGAAGGCGTTCGTCTGATTGACTGAGTCCCGGGAGGAGTTTTTGTGGCCACTTATCAACTTGATGCGAACCGGTTCATGTCTCTTTTCTATGCCGGCGCCGCGACACTGGAGGCTAATAAGGCCTGGATCAACGATTTAAATGTATTCCGGTCCCGGACGGAGACACGGGAACGAATATGACGATGACCGTCACTTCTGCCGTGAAGGAACTGGAAAAAGTCGCGGATGCCAATATGCAGACCGTGGCCAAATCCATTTCCTTTGGTTCCCTGCGCGGTGCGCGGGGAAACAGCGGGGTCATTCTGTCGCAGCTGCTCCGCGGCTTCTGCAAGATCGCCCAGAGCGCGGAGTCTCTGGACGCCGCGGTGATCGGGGACGCGGTCACCCGGGCGGTGGAGACCGCCTACAAGGCCGTTATGAAGCCGAAAGAAGGGACGATCCTGACCGTATCCCGCGGGATCGCCGAAAAATGGAATGAACTCTGTGCCGATGAAAAGGATATCGAAGTCCTGATGGAGAAGGTCCTGGCTTACGGCGACGAAGTGCTGGAGCATACGCCGGAGCTGCTTCCCGTCTTAAAGGAAGCCGGTGTGGTAGACTCGGGCGGAAGCGGCCTGATGATGTTCTTAAAAGGCGCCTATGCCTGCCTGATGGGCCGCGATCTGCCGATCCCGGAAGAGCCGGGCGCGGAAGAAGAGACGCCGTTCGCCTATGACCTTTCCTTTGAACTGTTCCGGGGAGAAGCCTTCAGCAATCAGCAGCTTTCCGAGCTGAAAGCCTATATGGAGATGCAGGGCGATTGCGTCGTACTGGATTTCGAGGCCCCCGTCGCGTCGGGAAGCTTAAAGACCGACGAACCCGGCCTGGTCCTGCAGAAAGCGTTAAATTATGGGGAGCTTCTGAACGTGAAGCTGGTGAACCGGCAGCATGAAATGCTGCAGCCGGAAAAGACCGAAAAGCCGGAAGAGGCCGAAGAAACGACGGTCCCGGAGGCAGAGTGGAAAGACTACGGCTTTATCGCGGCGTCCGTGGGAGAAGGCCTGAGCGAGATCTTCTTAAGCCTCGGCGTCGACCAGATGGTGGAAGGCGGCCAGACCATGAACCCCAGCACGGAAGATATGCTGAAGGCGCTGGCGCTGGTTCCGGCCCGCACCGTATTCATCCTCCCGAACAATAAGAATATCATTCTCGCCGCAGAACAGGCCGCGGTACTGACGAAGAATAAGAAGGTCGTGGTCGTGCCGACGACTACGATCCCGGAAGGCATCACCATGATGTTGAACTTCAATCCGGAGGCCTCCCCGGAGGAGAATCTGGAGCAGATGAAGGAAGCCCTGCCGACCGTAAAGAGCGGCGAAGTGACCTATGCGGTCCACAATGCGAAGATCGCCGGAAAAGAGATCCGGGAAGGCGATCTGATGGGCCTCGGCGGGCCGGAGGGGCTCTACTGCGTCGGGCGCGACCGCAAGACCGTAACGGAAGATATGGTCGCGGCGATGATGCATGAACTGAGCGATGACGCCGGCGTGATCTCCGTCTATTACGGAGCCGGCATTGAGGAAGCGGAAGCACAGGAACTGGCCGATGATCTGGCCCGCATCTATGACTTCTGCGATGTGGAACTGCATTTCGGCGGACAGCCGGTCTACTATTTTATTGTTTCCGTGGAATAAGTTCAGAGCTTCCTTTGAACCGGCCCGGACCTGAAACTATGCCGCAGTGCGACCACGGTCAGCCTTGCGGCACTTTTTATCCGTTGTTATTGATCAGGAGAGAACGATGAGTTTATCCAGCCCGCTGACTGCCCTGCACGGGATCGGTCCCAGGACCGCGGAAGATATGGCCGCCCTGGGCTTATCCTGCGTGGAGGACCTGCTTCGCTTTTTCCCGGCCGATTACGACCGGGCGGAGCCGGTCAGCCTGATTGCAGACAGTATTGAGGGCTATCCGGCTGCGATCCGGGGCGTGATCACCGCGGCGCCGCAAAGCCGGGGCTTCGGGAAAGGCGCGGTGCTGACCTTCCCGGTGGAAGATGAAAGCGGGAAGATCGGCGTCACCTTCTTTCACATGCCGTATCTCAAAAACACGCTGAAACCGGGGACGGAGCGTGTTTTCCGGGGCGTGATCCGGAAAACGCGCTGGGGGCTGCGGATGGAACATCCGCGGCTGTATGACCCGGAAGAGTATCAGAAAATCGTGCACGCGATCCTGCCGGTCTATCCGCTGGCCGGGTCGCTGACGCAGAAGCGCCTGCGCGATGCGGTCAGGCAGGCGCTCCCGGAAGCCGGCTCGCTGAAGGACCGGCTACCGGAGGCGTTGATCCCGGGCGGGATGCCGCTTGCGGAAGCCGTGCGGGCGATTCATTTCCCGGCCGATGAAAGGCAGCTGGAAGCCGCCCGGCAGCGGCTGGTTTACGAAGAATTCCTTCTGTTTATCCTGAAGGTCCGGCTGCTGAAACAGGCCGGGCAGGAGAGCGAAAACCGCTGCCCGATGCCGGATACGTCGCTGGCAAAGGCCGCGCTTGCCGCGCTGCCGTACCGGCTGACCGGCGCGCAGGAGCGCGCCTTGGCGGATATCGCGGGGGACCTTGCGGGCGATCATATGATGAACCGCCTTCTGCAGGGCGACGTCGGCTCCGGCAAGACGGTGCTGGCCCTTCTGGCCATGCTTACGGCGGCCGGAAACGGATACCAGAGCGCGCTGATGGCGCCGACGGAAGTCCTGGCGCGGCAGCACTACGAAAAGATCAGCTCATTGCTGAAAGCGTGGTCGCTGCCGGTGGAAGCGGCGCTTCTGGTCGGCTCGCAGAAAGCCGCAGAGCGCCGGCTGAACGCGGAGAAGACCGAAAGCGGGCAGGCGTCGCTGATTATCGGCACGCATGCTCTGATCCAGAATAAAATGAAGTTTCACCGGCTGGGGCTGGTGATCACGGATGAGCAGCACCGCTTCGGAGTCCGGCAGCGGGACCGCCTGGCCGGAAAAGGCGGGCAGCCCCACATCCTGGTCATGAGTGCGACCCCGATCCCCCGGACCCTGGCCATCATCCTCTACGGAGATCTGGACGTCTCCGTGATCGATGAATTGCCCGGCGGCCGCAGGCCGATCCAGAATGCGCTGATCCGCCCCGCGGGGCGCGGCAGCGCGTACCGGCTGATCCTGAAGCAGATCCGGGAGGGCCGGCAGGCGTATATCATCTGCCCGCTCGTGGAAGAAAGCGAAGGCACGGACGCGGAAAATGTGCACGATTACAGCGAGCGGATCCGGGAGATCTTCCCGGAAGACGTGCGCATCGCTTCCCTGCACGGCCGCATGAAGCCGGAAGAGAAGAACGCCGTCATGGAAGCCTTCCTGAAGGGGGAGGTTCAGCTGCTGGTCTCGACGACGGTCGTGGAAGTCGGGGTCGACGTCCCGAACGCGACGGTCATGATGGTGGAAAATGCGGAACGCTTCGGCCTGGCGCAGCTCCATCAGCTGCGGGGCCGCGTGGGCCGGGGAGAGCAGCAGTCCTATGCGATCTTTGTGAACGGATACGGCCGGCCGGAAAAGGCAAAGCGGCTGGAGATCCTGACCCGCTCCAATGACGGCTTCGCGATCGCGGAAGAGGATTTAAAGCTCAGGGGCCCGGGCGATCTGTTCGGGATCCGCCAGAGCGGCGATCTGCATTTCCGCCTCGGCGATATCTACCGGGATCACGCGCTGCTGGAGACGGCAGCCGGCGCGGCAGCAGCGCTGCTGAAGGCGGATCCGGGACTTGCGCACCATGGACAACTGCGGGAAACCGTGTTACAATATCAGGAAAGTGACAGTATCGGAGACAGTCTATGAAAGAGATTCAGCCTTCCCTGCTGCGGATCTACGGGGAAGAAGCGGCGGCGCAGCAGCTGCGCTACGAAAAACTGGGAGAGACGTTTCGCCGGAGTTTCGGGCGGGAACCCGGGGACTTTTTCCGGGCGCCGGGCCGCGTGGAGATCGGCGGCAATCATACGGATCATCAGCACGGGGTCGCGCTGGCGGCGGCCGTGACGCTGGATACCGCAGCCGCGGTGGGCCGCAGGACCGACAAAAAGCTGCTCCTCAAATCGGAAGGCTACCCGGACTGCGGGATCGACCTGAGCGAATCCCTCGCTGTGCGGGAGGAGGAAAAAGGCACGACGCAGGGGATCCTGCGGGGCATGGCCGCCGCCTTTGCCGAAAGAGGCGCCTCCTTCGAGGCGGGCGGTTTTCAGGCCTGCATAACCAGCAATGTCCCGGCCGGCAGCGGGCTGTCTTCCTCGGCCGCCTTCGAGATCCTGCTCGGCACGATCCTGAATGAATACTACTATGACGGCCGGGCGGACCGGGAAGAACTGGCCCGGATCGGCCAGTGGGTGGAAAACCGCTACTTCGGAAAGCCCTGCGGACTGATGGATCAGCTGGCCTCCTCGCTGGGCGGCGCCGTCCTGATGGATTTTGAAGACCCCGCCCGCCCGCGCACGGAGAAGCTGGACTTTGACCTTCGGCAGGCAGGATATACCTTATGCATTCTGAAAACCGGGGCCGGGCATGAGAATCTCACGGATGAGTATGCGGCGATCCCCGCGGAATGCGGCGCCGTGGCTGCTTTCTTCGGAAAGAACGTCCTCCGGGAGGTCCCGGAAGAGGCGTTTACGGCAGCGATCCCCGCTTTGCGGGAAACCTGCGGCGACCGCGCCGTGCTGCGCGCGCTGCATGTCTATGAAGAGAACCGGCGGGCCCGCGCCGAAGCGGAAGCGGTCCGGGAAGGTCGGATCGCGGACTTTTTGAAGCTGGTGGACCGGTCCGGGCGTTCTTCCGTGGAATGCCTGCAGAACGTAACGCCTTCCGGCGCCGTCCTGCATCAGGAGATGATGATCACCCTGGCCTGCAGTCAGAAACTGCTTGCGGGAGAAGGCGCCGTCCGCGTACACGGCGGCGGATTCGGCGGAACAGCCGAGGCATTTGTGCCCAATGAGGCTTTCCCGCTTTTCAAGGCCCGGATGGAAACGGTACTGGGAGACGAAAGCGTGATTGCCCTGCGGATCTGTCCCGCAGGCGGCACAAGATTATAAGGAGTCGTCAGAGATGAATATGCGATATTTCGGAAGCTGTGAAGCCGGAGATGTACAGCTGATCACGTTAAAAAGTCCGGCCGGCGGGATGGAGGCGGAGATCCTGACCTTAGGCGCTACCCTGCGCGCCTTGCGGGTCCCGGATAAGAACGCCGCCCTGCGGGATGTGGTGCTGGGCTATGACAGCGCGGAAGCGTACTTCCGGGGCGGCGCGTATTTCGGCGCCACGGTGGGGCGTTTTGCCAACCGGATCGCCGGCGCCGCGTTCGAGCTGGACGGAAAGACCTACCGCCTTTCCGCGAATGAAGGCGTCAATCAGCTGCACGGCGGGCCGGACGGCTTTCACCGGCGCATCTGGACTCCCATTATCTTAAATGAAGCCGAGGCCGTGTTCCGTCTCAGCTCGCCCGACGGAGATATGGGCTTTCCCGGGAATCTGTCGGTGGAGGTCCTTTACTCGCTGGCGGTGCCGGGAGAGCTGCGCCTCGAATATAAGGCAGTAAGCGACAGGAAGACCGTGGTTTCCCTGACCAATCACAGTTACTTCAACCTGAACGGCCATGCTAGCGGGGAAGTGGGCGATCACTTCCTTTCTGCGGCGGCTCTTTCCTATACGCCGACCGGGGCGGGGCTGATCCCGACCGGCGAGATCCTTCCGGTGGAAGGGACGGCGATGGATCTGCGCATGGGGCGGACTCTTGCGGACGTGTTTGACGATCCCCGGCTGGCCGCGACCCGCGGCTATGACCACAATTTCATGCTGGAGCCCGGCGTGAAGGAAGCCGCCTGCCTTACCAGCCCGGAGAGCGGCCTGTCTCTGCACGTCATCACGGACTGCCCGGCCATGCAGATCTATACAGCCGGCTTTACCGGCGAACAGGCGGGCAAGGACGGCGCGGTGTATCAGGATCATAACGCGGTCTGCCTGGAAACCCAGATCGGGCCGGACGCCATGCATCACGATAACTTCCCTTCCCCGGTGCTCGAAGCCGGCAGGGAATATCACAGCGAAACCATATACTGCTTTAAAGGCGGCGTCGCGCCGAAACGGCAGCGCAAAGGGAAAATCATACGGCTGTAGGAGAAAAAACATGTTTGAGCAATACAATACGGTAGGGATCATCGCGGATATCGTCGTTGTCGTGATCGTTCTGTTTTCCCTGCTCCGCGGGAAAAAGCAGGGGCTCATTTACATGGCGCTCTGGCTGATCTCGGTCGGGCTGGCTGTGGTCGGCGCCCGCTTCACCGCGGGGATGTTCAGCGAGTCGCTGGGGAACGTAGCCTATGAGAAAGCAGAGCCGCGCCTCCTGGAAGCCGTGGAAAACTTTACGCTGGATCTCAATAACATTGATCTTTCGCAGATCGATTTTTCCTCCTCCCGCGAGCAGAGCCTGAGCGATGAGGAGATGGAACTGCTGATGAAAAACGAAGGATTCTCGAAGCTGATCACGACGCTGCGGAAGGCCGGCATGTCCGATTCCGCCGTCCGATCCCGGACCTTCAGCCTGCTCAAGACCCTGCACAAATCCGGAGATACCGCTTCGGATTTCGCGAAAAAATGGGTACAGAAAGGCGGCTCCGCCGCGATCCACACGATCGTGAGAGTGCTCGTGATCATTCTGAGCTTCTTTATTCTGCTGGCGGTGCTGCGCTTCCTGTCCAAACTGATCAGCCGGGGCATCGGCATGATCCCCCTGATCGGCGGGCTTGACCATCTGCTCGGTGCAATGTTTGCTTTGCTTGCCTGCGCCGTTGTCATCTTTGTGCTCCTGTATACCTGGATGCATGTTCATGAAACCAGTTATACGGAATGTCAGAACCACAGTATTATCCTGAAATGGCTGATGGAAGTGAATCCGCTCAGACGGTTCTTTGCCTGAAATTCAGAAGTGCACGGGGCGCCGTAACGCAGAGGAGAAAGAATGGAAGAGACGAAAAACAGAGGAAAACTGGGCTTCGGCCTGATGCGTCTGCCGAAGATCGGCGAAGAATTTGACGATGAACAGATCTGCCGGATGGTCGACGCCTTCCTGGCAGCCGGCTACACCTATTTTGACACAGCCTTTGTTTACTTAGGCTCGGAAGAGGCAACGAAGCGCTGTCTGGTGGACCGCTATCCCCGGGACGCGTATACCCTCGCGAGCAAGGTCAACGTCGGCGTCGTCAAGACCGCGGAAGAAGCCAAGCAGCAGCTGGAGATCAGTCTGCAGCGCACCGGCGCCGGGTATTTTGACTACTATCTGCTGCACGCCCTGATGCCGGACCGGTATAAGAAGTTTGAAGAATACGGGCTGTGGGACTACATCAAAGAGAAAAAAGCGGAAGGCGTGATCCGCCATATCGGCTTCTCCTTCCATGCGACGCCGGAGATTCTGGAAGAGGTCCTGAGCGCGCATCCGGAAGTGGAATTCGTGCAGCTGCAGATCAATTACGCCGACTGGGAGAATGAACACATCCAGGCCCGAAAAAATTATGAGATCGTGCGGAAATACGGCAAAAAGGTCGTGATCATGGAACCGGTCAAGGGCGGAAGACTGGCCGACCCGGATGAGGCCGTCAAAGCGCTCTTTGACGCGGTGAATCCGGACGCTACTTATGCCTCCTGGGCGCTTCGCTTCGCGGCCGGGCTGGACGGCCTGCTGGCGGTGCTTTCCGGGATGTCCACGATCGAACAGATGGAAGACAATCTGAAGACGATGACGGATCTTAAGCCGTTCAATGAGGCGGAGCAGGAAGCCATCGATAAAGCAATGGACTTCTACGCGCATCCGGTGACGATCCCCTGTACCGCCTGCCGGTACTGCACGGACGGCTGCCCGATGCAGATCAACATTCCCGAGATCTTCAAGGCGTACAATATCGTACTGAGCGGCGGCGCCATGTGGGAAGCCGGCCCGGCTTATAAGCGGGCGACGAAGGAGAGCGGAAAGGCCTCCGACTGCATCGGATGCGGACAGTGCGAGAGCATGTGCCCGCAGCAGATCCCGATCATAGAGACGCTGGCTAAGATCGCGGAGAAACTGGAGAAGAGATAAGACAAATTGTCATCCTGAGCGAGCAAAGCGAGTCGAAGGATCCCATGATTTTACAACACTTTATGGGATTCTTCGACTCGCCTTCTTCAAATAGAAAAGCTCTATTTATACAGTACTGATATGATCGAATCGATTACGGTACCACTTTTATGTTCTCGATTATTATCACATTAGTGTCGTGAGGCAGGGAACTGCTCATTGAAAAGAATAACGTTCCTGTGGTATTGTACCAAATATAATCACTTATATCGTCTTCCGAAATATAGCAGTCTATTTCGTAAGCCCCAATCACTATAGATAAGTGTTGGCGCTCATCATCACCTTCAAAGATATAAATCGCCGAACCGGAGTGAGATTTATCACATTCAAGAACAAAAGCATCTCCATCGGTGTTCTCAAAAGTGTAAAGCCGGGAATCCTCCAGAATCTCAGTATCAGTTAACTGAAAATCATCTGGCATCCATTCAACGATGAGTTCAGGCAGGGCATCCGAGGTCTTCTCACCGAAAAACCGATACACGATATATTCATTATAAATGCTCTTAAGCCAGTTGAAAAATTCTGCCCGGGCAGTCGTATTGAAACTGAAGAATGCTGTGATCAGCAAAATGATGATAAGACAGATTGCAGCCAGGCGTTTGCGAGAGCGTCGCCGCTTTATAGTTGCTTCTTCAGCACTTTGCCTGATAGAGGCAATACTCTGCTGGAAAGTCGGTGAGAGCATTACAGGTTCGTTATCAAGTACTTCGTCCAGGGCAGCCAAACGCCGCTCGGCATAGATCCGGGCTGCGTTCCGTAATTCTTTTTTGCTGAAAGAACTCTTTGCCATGCTTTACTCCAATTCCGTCAGGATCTGCGCCAGTTTTTGCTTTGCCCGGCGAGCTTTGCCTGTGATGGAAAAATAACTCTGGCTATTCAGTTCCGATATTTCATGGTAAGAGTAGCCGTAATAGTAACGAAGCAGGATGATCTCACGGTATTCCGCAGGCAGATCAAGAAGCGCTTTGGAAAGGATTTCATCTTCTCCCCAGTTCACGTTTGACATCAACTCTCGTTCGCGCTCCTCCAGAGGCAAGCCCGGATGAGAACGGCGAATATGATCGATGGCTTTGTGTTCTGTTACCAAAGCAAGATAGGAACGGGTTTTCTGTCGGTCCGATAAATTGATTTTTTCCAAGTTATCAGCAATATATAAAAAAGCATCCTGTACTACGTCTTCGGCGTCTGCCGCAACAGGCAAAATACGGCGCGCAACACGCACCATAAATTCAGCGTAATCCTTGTAGATAACGCTGAATTTCTCTTTTTCTTCTTCTGTATCAAAGGTCAGCAGAAGAATCACGATAACCCTCCTAAAACAATAATATTCTAACATGCTTCGTATTCAAACTCAAGCTTAGGGAAAATTGGTGGCTTTTTCTGGAAGATGGAAAAAATAAGCCACTTTAGAAAATATTCCTAAATTTTAGAAAAGTTTAAAATATGAAAAGCGACAACATTACTTTTCCGATCTCGCTTTATATTTAGAAATAATAAAAAGAGGTGTCGTTATGAAAAGAAAATGTATCATTTCAGGGGTTAATACTGTTTATGGAATCCAAAATGGAACTTTTTACATCCCAGATCCGGAGTAATATAAAGGGCTTGAAATTGGCGTCTATTTTGTTACAATAACAGTATTATTACCCGTTGCGATTCCAATCGCCCCTGCTATCAATTCTGATAACGAATTGAGAACAGAAGTGATAATAGGTAGTATTACAAAAACTGGGAATGAACTACTATTCCCAGTTATTTGCATAACCGATCATGTCGCAATGATTAGGAGGGACATATGCATATAGTGGTATCAATCAATTTCGCTTATAAATAGTAACAGGAGGTAGCAGATGGTCTGGATTATTATTGCGCTTGTGGGAATATGCGCCGGTTCTGCAGTGTATTTTGGATTTAAAGCCGCAGAGATCCCACAGGAAGAGAAAGAAACAAAAACATATTACGTCAGAATCACGGCGATTCTGACGGGTATCAGTCTGATACTGCAGAGCTTGCTTGTGGTTGCGATGTAATTACAGTTAAATGGCACAAATGAGGAGGGAGAGTAATGAAAAAATCATGGAAAATCATTTTGCTTGTCATAAGCCTTCTTATTATCGGGGTGATCGCCTATTTCCTGCGGCATCCGAAACCCGAGGAAACCGCTGTCGCGATTCGTGATGTGCCCCGTGCTAAGCTGGTCCTTGAAGAAGATGACCGCTTATACCTTCATCTGGAAGAGGTTCGATATACCGCTGTCGGAATGGCGGCAAGAGACAGTGTGATGAAAGATACCCTCCGCGGATACTCCATCGATGACGGACGGTTCTACCAGTACTATTATTCCTTCAACGAGCTGGATCCATCCGAGTATCTAGCCGCCTTCTCGAAAGATGATCTCGCTCCGTTGGCATCCGGAGAGGAAGGCATCATGATCTATCAGGCGACAAGCGCAAAAGAGATGCCGGAAGCGCTGCAGAAGATCATGAAAAGCTATCAGGACCGCGATTCTGAAGAGGTCATGCAGATCGTGAAGGATATCAGAGATTATGTTGCTCCCGCATTGAAAAATGAACCGATTGACAATAAAGGCCGCATAGAGGTCAATGATGACAGAAATGCGGGATGTACAGAGTTTGTGTGCGGAACATATCATTTCTTCTACAACCCCGGTTTTCGCGAGATCATGGCAATCAGCAGCGATGCAAAGAGCGATGCGGCAGAAAAAGCAGAAAAGCCTGACGCGGTACGGGAGCGGGCAGACGGCCTTTTTATTCTTGTAAAAGGGAAGAAATTGCTGGAGAATTGTACCGTCCGTACGGAAAGCAATGAAGCCGGGCTGCATTTTTATTATGACTATAAAATGGATGACAAAACGCTGATTTCAGCCGGACTTATTGATTGTCTCGATTCAGGGGAAATCACAGAAGCGGTTTTCGGGATCATCGCCCTTCCGGCTGAAAAATAACAGAAAAACAAACTTTATCATTTCTGGACGAAGGAGATAGATAAAAGGATCAGAATCTGTTATAATAAAACAGGAAATCAGAGACAGCCGGTATGTTTTATGAAAAAGGCAATGCGGAGGTACGGTAATGCTTGAAAAACACGATATCATCCGAAGAGTGTTATATGCATTATTATTTATCGCCCTGCTGCTGCAAAGGCGCTGGATCATCTATTGTGTCTGCATCCTGGGGATTGCCGTTCACATCTGGCTTCTGCGAAAAAAAGCAGTGGAAAACCGGCTGCTGCTCTGGGTCCCGCTCGTGGTATTTGCCCTTGTGGCAGTGGGAACTGCCGTATTTGCCATCATAAACGGAGGAAACGCCGGGGCATAAAGAAACAGGCGGAATAGATTTAGGATACAAAAAGATCGGGGACGTTTCTCAGTGAGACACTTGGGAAACGTCCCCGATCTGTCCTGTTTTTACTCGCCGGGCTTGTACGGCGTGCCGTACTGCTTGGCGATATAACCTTCCTTGCCGGAGCTGTGCTGATTGGTCCCGGTGGTGTCGGTCGGTTCATTGTCGACGACGTGGTACCACTCATCCAGTTCTTCCAGGATCCGCAGGACGTGGCCGGTGTGGAAATACAGGACGTAGTCGCCTTCTTTGACAATATTGTCGTTGTTTTCCAGGCTCGGCGTGGAGCGCATGCGGAGGTTGTCCGTGTTCACGGTCAGGTACAGCAATTCGGTGATCAGGAACTTGTTGACGTAGCCCTCGCGGCCCGTGCATTCCTGCGCGCTGCCGCGGCCGTTGGTCGGCTGATTGTCGATGATGTGGGCCCACTCATTTTCGATCTCCAGCAGCTCCACGAAGTGACCGGTCTGGAAGTAGCAGATCAGGTTATCCTCTTCGACACTGGGCGAAGAGCGGAAGCGGACGCTGGTGGTGTTGATGAATACGCCGCTCTTGATCGTGACCGGCGGCAGCGGTTCCTTGCTTTCGCCGCTGCTTTCCCCGGCGTCGGACGTGGTGTCTTCTTCGGTCTGGGCCGGCTCGGTCTCGGACTCGGATTCGGTCGGCTCTTCGGTCGCTTCGGTCGTCTCCGGGATCTCGTAATTGCCGGCTGCCATCTGGCTCAGGAGCTGATGCAGCCGGGCGTCGGACTGGGAAGCCGTTTCATAGGCAGCCGTGACCGCGGTGAGGCGCCCGTTGATGAGCGGGCTGGCATTGACCTGGTTCAGAATGTACTGATACTGTGCCGTCTGGGCCGATCCGTCCCCGGAAAGCTCTTCCATGGTCATCAGCTTCAGATTCCCTGCCGAATCGGGGACCGTGTAGAACCAGCCGTAGCCGGGCAGGAGCGTATCGATGGAGTTGAACTTGGTCTGATACTCCACATACAGCGCGGATTCTCCTTCCGCCTCCCCGTCGCAGCGGTAGACGGCGATATCTTTGAAATCTTCATAGACCTTGGCTTCCAGGACCATGATCGCCCCGTTGACGGAGGCCTCGGGCACTAAAATGTCCCGCATGGCCGTGGAATCAGCCTGCAGTTTGGCGGTGAAATAATCCGCGATCAGCTTATTGACGGCAGCGTTGTCCGAGAGGCTCCAGGCTTCCGGCGCTTCCGTGGAGGTCTCCTCGGAGCTGTCGGGGAGAGATGCCTGCGAATCGGAGGCACCGGTCGTGCCCGGCTGGGAAGAACAGCCGGCCGCAGCCAGGACCAGGCCGATGAGCAGCAGAAAAACAAGCAGTTTCTTCATAATACCTTCCTTTCTTCGGACGGTTTATTCCGGCCGGATACTTTCCAGAAGCGCTTCGACTTTAGAAGCGACTTCCTTTAACGCACCGGGCTCGAACGGTGAGGCCAGGCCGGCTTCTTTTAAGAGCTGCGGCCAGAGCTTCGTGCCGCCTTTTTTCGAGAGGGCAATATAGCGTCTGAAAGCTTCCTCGTAGTTCTCCTGGGAGGCCAGCAGGAATTCGAACGCGGCGGTCTGGGCCAGCACGTAATCAATGTAATAGAAGGGGCTCTCGTAAATGTGCATCTGATACTGCCAGCGGGTGCCTTCCTCCAGATAGGGGATGCCGGCGGTGCTGAGCCACGGCCTGAACTGGGCTTCCAGCCTGTTCCAGGCTTCTTTCCGCTCGGCCGGCGTCATGTCGGGGTTCTCGTAGACGACGTGCTGATAGGCGTCCACGATGGTTCCGTACGGGATGAACGTCAGCGCGTCCAGCGCGTGCATGAAGCGGTAGTCCGCAGCCTTCTCCCCGAAGAACAGCTCCATATACGGCCAGGCAAAGAATTCCATGCTCATGGAATGCGTTTCCGCGGTCTCCATGCCCATGCCCAGTTCAAAGGGCTCGTTGTCAAAGGTGAAATAGGCGTTTAAGGCGTGGCCGGCTTCGTGGGTCATGACGTCCACGTCCCCGGCAGTGCCGTTGAAATTGGCCAGGATGAACGGCTGCTTATACAGCTCGAAAGCCGTGCAGTAGCCGCCGCCCCACTTATTCTTCCGGGAGTCCACGTCAAAGGCTTCGTTCTCGATCATCATATCGATAAAGGCGCCGGTCTCGGGACCCATCGCGTGGTACATTTTCTTCGCGGCGTCAAAGATTTCCTGCTTGCCGAAGGGCTTCGGATCGCCGCCGGGGATGACCACGTCGTTATCGTAGAGCTTGTAATCCGTGATGCCGAGGCGCTTCGCGTTTTCCGTGCGCAGCCGGGCCACGACGGGTACGATATCCTCGAGGATATTTTTGCGCAGCGTCTCGATCATCTCCCGGTCGTAGCTGAGCCGCTCCATGCGGTAATAGCCCATCTCGATAAAGTTGGCATAGCCCATCTTTTTCGCCATGCGGTCGCGGACGTGGACCATGCGGTCGAAGATATCGTCCAGCTCGGCGGCGTGGGCCAAGAGGCCTTTGCCCAGGGCTTCATAGCACTCGCGGCGGGTGTCGCGGTTTTCGTCCTTGGCATATTTCATGAGGAGCGTGCGCGGCATCTTTTCGCCGCGGAACTCGAATTCCATGGAGGCCATCAGCTTGCTGTATTCCATGACGAGCTTGTTTTCTTCCACCATATCCTCCACGATCACGGGAGACATGGCCTTGAGGCTCATTTCCCAGCTCTTAAAGACCAGCGGGCCGAGCTTTTCTTCCAGCTGCGGGCGGAGCGGGGACTCCAGCATCGCTTTGGCATATTCCTGGCCGAGCGTCTGCGCCTCGGGCAGGATCTCGTCATAATATTCGTTTTCCGCTACGTAGAATTCGTCCACCGTGTTGATGGTGTAGCGCATCTGCCCTAGAGAGGCATTGGTGAACAGCTTCTTCTGTTCTTTATGAAATTCTTCGCGGGCGGCTAAAACGTCATCCACTGTCGCGGCGCCGCGGATGCGTTCCACGATGGCCGGGAGCGCTTCGCGAAGCTCTTCGATCGTGACTCTTTTGTAAGGAAGTTCGCTAACTTTCATCCGTATCTCCTTTTCAGGTTTTTTCTTGATCTGTCATTATACAGGAATCCCGGGCGAAATGCTACGGCTTTTTGCCGGCGGTCAGTTCAGCCGGGAATAGACGGCTGCGGTTTCGGCAGCCAGGGCGGCGTTGTTTAAAACCAGGCGGATATTGGATTCCAGGGAATCCCCGCCGGTGATCTCGGCGACTCTCGCCAGAAGGAAAGGTGTAGTCTCTTTGCCCTTGATCCCCTGTGCTTTGCTTTCGGCGATGGCCTGATCGATCGCGGCGTTTATGATTTCCGGCGGCATGGAGTATTCTTCGGGGATCGGGTTGGTCACCAGCATGCCGCCGCCGAGCCCCATGGCTTCCTGCGTTTTCAGGGCCGCGGCCAGCTCTTCCGGGCTGTCCACGCGGTAATCGACGCCGAAGCCGCTCCTGCGGGTATAGAAGGCGGGCAGCTCATCTGTCTGATAGCCCAGTACCGGAACGCCTTTGGTCTCCAGATATTCCAGGGTAAGCCCCAGATCCAGAATGCTTTTTGCTCCGGCGCAGATGACCATGACCGGGGTTTTTGAAAGCTCTTCCAGATCCGCGGAGATATCCATGGTGGTTTCCGCGCCGCGGTGTACGCCGCCGATGCCGCCGGTCGCGAAGATTTTGATCCCGGCCATGTGGGCGATGATCATGGTCGTGGTGACGGTCGTCGCGCCGTCCTCCCCGCGGGCACACAGCAGGGCCAGATCGCGCCTTGACGCCTTGGCGATGGCGCGGCCCTTCTTCCCGAAATACTCGATTTCATCGGCTGTCAGCCCTGCCTTGAGCCGCCCGCCGATGACGGCGATGGTAGCCGGGACCGCGCCGTGCGCGCGGATGGTTTCTTCGACCCGCAGCGCCGTCTCCACATTCTGCGGATAAGGCATGCCGTGGGAGATGATCGTGGACTCCAGCGCGACTACCGGCCCGCCCGCCCGGACGGCTTCGGCCACTTCGGGCTTCACATCCAAAAAGGTATTGAACATAGTTTCTCCTTGCGAAATGATAAATCGGCGGAATATCCGCTGAAAATGTATAATACCATACATCCGGCGGAAAGTCATGAGGAAAATGCTCCGGCCCGTGAATTGACGGGAAAGCGGCTCTTCCGTATAATGATAACAGGCCGGAAAAACGGCCAATCTATTCCAGGGAGGGCTGCCGTGAAGAAGCTAAACAAAATC
Organism: Lachnospiraceae bacterium; assembly: GCA_017394885.1. Classification (GTDB taxonomy): domain Bacteria; phylum Bacillota; class Clostridia; order Lachnospirales; family Lachnospiraceae; genus UBA6987. The sequence continues at coordinate 98,727 of JAFPWO010000025.1, forward strand.
TGTCTGCCGTACGGACAGGGGCAGATCCTTTTCGAAGCCGAAGCGGATCAGATCCTTACGTCCCGCGTGCCCTCCTCCGGAGGGAAGAACGGCGAAGCGCTCGTCCGGGAAGCGATGGCCCGCCCGACAGACTCCCCGCGTCTTCGCGAGCTGGCGGCGGGGAAAAAGAAAGCGGTGATCATCATCAGCGACCACACGCGGCCGGTGCCGAGCCGGGATATCCTGCCTGCCATGCTGCGGGAGATGAGAGAAGGAAATCCGGAGATTGAGATCAGACTGCTGGCCGCGACCGGCTGCCACCGCGCCATGACAGCGGAAGAGCTGCGCGAAAAGCTCGGGGACGAGATCATGGAGCGCGAAGAGATCCTGATCCACGATGCCTTTGACCCGGAACGGAACGTCCGGCTCGGGACCCTTCCCAGCGGTGCGGAGCTGGTAATCGACAAGGCGGCGGCCGAAGCGGACCTGCTGGCTGCGGAAGGCTTTATCGAACCGCACTTTTTCGCGGGCTTCTCCGGAGGCCGCAAAAGCGTCCTGCCGGGGATCTGCGACCGCGTAACGGTGCTGGGGAACCACTGCGGCGCCTTCATTGCCGACCCGCATGCCCGGACCGGGATCCTGGAGGGAAATCCGATCCAGACAGATATGGCGGCCGCCGCGCGCATGGCCGGCCTGGCCTATATCGTCAACGTGGTGCTGGATGAAAAGAAGCAGACCGCGGCCGCCTTTGCCGGCGACCCTCTCGCGGCCCATGAAGCCGGGACGGCGTATCTGAGCAGTTTCTGCAAGGTCTGGGCGGAGCCGGCGGATATCGTGATCACGACCAACGGCGGCGCGCCGCTGGATCAGAACCTGTATCAGTGCGTAAAGGGCATGACGGCGGCCGAAGCCGCGGCCCGGGAGGGCGGCGTGATCATTCTCTGCGCGGAGATGGCGGACGGGATCGGCGGCGAATCGTTTTACCGCTCGCTCCGGGACTGCGAAAGCCCCCGGGCCCTGTATGAGCAGTACTGCGCCACGCCGCAGCAGGAGACCATAGCGGACCAGTGGCAGAGCCAGATCCTGGCGCGGATCCTGATGAAGCACCGGGTGATCCTGGTCACGCGGCCGGCGATGAAGGCGGTCGTAGAGTCGATGAAGATGGAATATGCCCCGACCGTGGAAGAAGCCCTGGATCTGGCGAAAAAGGCATTCGAAAAAACCCCGCGGATCTGCGTGATACCGGACGGGGTTTCGGTGATCGTGGAAAAGAGATAGCTGCGGATGACGGGACTCGAACCCACACGCCTTGCGGCACAGGAACCTAAATCCTGCGCGTCTGCCAGTTTCGCCACATCCGCAAAGTGTCTTCGGAAATAGAAAAAGCCTTGTTTTTACAAGGCTTTTTGTGTTCGTGTCCAGGACACGCAAGTGTGCGTTAGAGGATTCGAACCCCCGGCCTTTTGGTCCGTAGCCAAACGCTCTATCCAGCTGAGCTAAACGCACCCGTTCTCTTGGAGAACAGTCGATATATTAGCGCTTTCACGCTGAAAAGTCAAGTGATTTTTTTTGAAAAAAGTATAAAAGGCTTTCTAAAAATTTAAGTTTCTAAAGCGCAGGACTTATGCTATAATAAATCGAACTGCCGGTGCGGGCGGGGAAATGGGAAAGGATCTGTCATTCCATGGCATTAAAAGATAAAAATATCGGAAAAGTTAGGCTGCTGAACCTGATTCATTTTACGCTGACGGTTCTCAGCTTCTTCTTTGTTTGGTCTTCGACGATCGAGCTCGGGCCGAACGAATACCGGTATCATTTTTACGTGACCGCCCTGTACGCGGTGCTTCTCTATTTATTTGACACGACCTACAATGCCTATCTGGTCGGGTTCATGACGCCGGGCGATCTGGCCTATTCCCAGACCTTAAGCAATGTGATCGCCTTCGCCGGCGTTTACGCGCTGACCGCCCTGGCCTGGACCCGCCTGTACAATATCGTTCCCTTCCTGCTCCTGATCGCCGGGCAGCTGGTCTTCAATATCCTCTGGGACAAGTTTGCGGATGCCGTCTATTTTAAGCTCTATAAGCCGAAGCGGACCGCCGTGATCTACCGGAACAGGGACGACCTGATGCGGATCCGGGAGATCGAGGACAACCCGAAGAAGTTTACCATCGAACGGTATATCGAAAGCCCGAAAGAAAATATCTTTGAACTGATGGACCAGCTGAGCGGCTATGAGGTCCTCTTTGTGGTCGGCATCGGCGCGACCTTCCGGAACGCGCTGGCCAAATACTGCGTGGAAAACAATGTGCAGGGCTATTTCCTGCCGCATGTCGGCGATATCCTGATGGCCGGCGCCGAGCATGTGCAGTCGTATTCGGTCCCGATCCTGAGCGTGAAGCGGAAAGCGCCGGATGTGACCTATCTGATGATCAAGCGCGCGGCGGATATCGTTCTGTCGCTGCTGGCACTGATCATCATGAGCCCGTTCATGCTGCTCACGGCGCTGTGCATCCGTCTGTACGACGGCGGCCCGGCCCTGTATAAGCAGATCCGGCTCACCAAAGACGGCCGGGAGTTTAAGATCCTCAAATTCCGGAGCATGCGGACCGACGCGGAAAAGGACGGCGTGGCGCGCCTCTCCTCGGAGCACGACGACCGCATTACGCCGGTGGGCAGGGTCATCAGAGCCATCCGTTTCGACGAGCTGCCGCAGCTTTTTAATATCCTGGTCGGCGACATGAGTATCGTTGGGCCCCGTCCGGAGCGTCCGGAGATCGCCCACGAATATGAGAAGTATCTGCCGGCCTTCGCGCTCCGGCTGCAGGTCAAGGCCGGGCTGACTGGCTACGCGCAGGTGTACGGAAAGTATAATACCGACCCGCGGGACAAGCTGGAGATGGACCTCCTGTACATCAATAAGATGAGCCTTTTCACCGATGTGATGCTGATGTTCGCCACCATCCGCATCCTCTTCATCCGGGAAAGCACAAGCGGGATCGAAGAGGGGAAACTGACGGCCTATTTATCCGAGAAGCTGGAAAGAGAAGAGAAAGAACTGTGATGAAGCGCATCCTGGTTTTAATGTCTACCTATAACGGGCACGCGTACCTGCGGGAGCAGGTGCTGAGTATCCTGCGCCAGCAGTGTTCGGCGGAGGTCAAGCTGCGGATCCGGGACGACGGTTCCACGGATGATACCTGCGAGCAGATCATGAAGCTCTCCGCAACGTTTCCCGGGCGGATCGAGCTGTTCCGGGGGGAGAATATCGGCTATAACGCAAGCTTCTTTGCGCTGATGGAAGACGCGGAAGGCTATGATTATTACGCGCTCAGCGATCAGGACGACGTCTGGCAGCCCGACAAGCTCCAGCGCGCGCTTTCCTTTCTGGAAAAAGAGGATGCTTCCGTGCCGCTCCTGTATGCCTGCACCTCCGTGATGACGGACAAGAAGCTGAAGCCGATCGGGGAAACCCGGAAGAAGAAGAGGGATCTTACCCTTTACAATACCCAGATCCAGAATATCTGCCCCGGCCACAACCAGGTCATGAACGAGGCGCTGCTGAAAAAGGTCCGCGGGCCCTGGGATATTCAGAAGATCTACGTCTATGATCTGTGGATCGCCAATACCGCCGCCCTGTATGGGAAGATCCTGTTTGACAATACGCCGCACACCTATTACCGGCAGCACGAAAGCAACGAGCTGGGCTCCAAAGCGGGCCGGATTGGCAAGCTGATCCGCGCCGGGAAGCGGGCCTTCGCGGGCGACGGCGAAAAGAACCGGAAGCAGATGGCCTATTTTGCCGCCTGCCATAAGGAAGACCTGCAGAAGGCGGGCGCCTATGACGAGATCGAGCGCTTCCTTGCGGCACGGAGCTTCCGCAAGCGCAGCCTGTATCTGGTCAAAAGCCGCCTGTATCGGCAGAGCCGGGTGGAGACCGCAGCGTTCCGGCTGGCGGTCTGGCTCGGAAAATACTGAGAAAGGAGCAGGAAAATGAGTCTGCTTACGGCAGGGATCGATATTTGGTTCGTCAATCTCGGGCTGAAGTTCAGCGACATGAAAAAGAGCTTCTCCGTGTTCGGCTTTGATATTTATTTTTACGGCTGCGTGATCGCAGTCTCGGTCCTGCTCGGCCTGGCGGTGGCCTGCGCCGTCGCCAAAAAGACGGGCCAGGATCCGGAGATCTATATGAGCCTGGTGATCTATTCCGTGATCATCGGCGTGATCTGCGCCCGCATCTACTACGTCGTGTTTGCCTGGGACGATTATAAAAACAACCTGCTGCAGATCTTCAACCTGCGCGGCGGCGGCCTCGCGATCTACGGCGGCGTGATCGGCGGCGCCGCGACGGTGGTCATTTACAGCAAGCTCAAAAAGCTCCCTGCCAAAACCTTACTGGATACGGCCTGCTGCGGCCTGATCGCCGGGCAGTGCTCGGGCCGCTGGAGCAATTTCTTCAATATGGAATGCTTCGGGCGCTATACGAACGGCCCGCTGGCCATGGCCCTTAACCTCGATAAAGTCAACCGGGGCATGGTCACGGCGGAGCTGACGGAGAAAAGCTTTGTGACGGACGGGATCACCTATATCCAGGTCCATCCGACCTTCCTGTACGAAAGCCTCTGGAGCCTGATGACGCTGCTGATCCTGCTGTTCTTCACGAAGCGGAAGAAATTTGACGGGCAGATATTCCTGATGTACGTGATCGGCTACGGGAGCGGGCGCTTCTGGATCGAAGGCTTACGGACCGATTCCCTGATGCTCGGAAAGACCGGCCTGGCCGTCTCTCAGGTGCTGGCCGGCGCATCGGTGCTGATCGGCCTGGCGCTCCTGATCCTCGGCCTTCGGAAAGCCGCCCGGAAAGAGAAGGAAGCGGCTCTGGCAGCCGGAACAGACAGCAAGAACGAAGCGAAGGGAGAGCCTTCCGATGGCGAAACTGTACTTTAAATATGGAGCGATGGGCTCGAGCAAGACCGCGCAGGCCCTGATCACGAAGTTTAACTATGAAGAGCGCGGCATGCGGGTCTGGCTGATCAAGCCGGCTGTGGACATCCGCGACGGGGCGGAGCTGATCCGTTCCCGCATCGGCCTGGAAGCCAGGGCGGACGCCGTGATCGGGCCGGAGGATAATATCGCGGCCATGTACTACGCGCTGGAGGGCCGCAAGGACGTGATCATTGCGGACGAGAGCCAGTTCTTCACCCCGGAGCAGATCGAGCAGCTGGCGGACCTGGTGGACGATGAAAACCTTCCGATCCTCTGTTTCGGGCTGGCGACGGATTTCCAGACGAAGATGTTCCCCGGCAGCAAGCGCCTCTTTGAACTGGCACAGTCTGTGAGCGAGATCAAGACTGTCTGCGCCTGCGGCGCCAAGGCGACGGTCAATGCCCGCCTGGATGCGGAAGGCCATATCGTGACCGGCGGCGCGCAGGTCGTCCTCGGCGGGAACGATACCTATATCGCCATGTGCCGCCCCTGCTGGAAGAAGCGCATCGCCGCGGAAGCAAAGCAATAAAAACAAGTCATATCCGACCTCTTTCAGCCTCCTTCCGGGGGGCTTTTTTTGTGTGCGGATAGGCCTTTCCGAAGGCGTTTCGGGGGCCCTTTCGGAGAGAAAAAAACGGCGCAAAATTCTTAATAAAATTATGTGAAAAATCTCCAAAAAGGGCTTGATTTTACCCGGGAAAACCGATAAAATAATGGCACAGGGGGTGAAAAGTGGTGCGAAGTGGTGCATTGTGGTAAAGAACCAGATCCTGCTTCCTCTCTTTTTTTCTCCCAAAACCGCCTGACGGGGAAAGGAGACAGCCGATATGTTGATGGGTGAATACAGTCATTCGCTGGATGCGAAGGGCCGTGTCATTATCCCTTCAAAGCTCCGGGAACAGCTCGGAGAACGTTTTGTCGTCAGCAAGGGTCTGGACGGCTGTCTGTTTGCTTTCCCGGTCGCTGAGTGGGAAAAATTCGAAAGCAAGCTGCAGGCCTTGCCTCTCACCAACAAGGACGCCCGGAAGTTCTCCCGATATTTCCTCGCCGGCGCGTCGGAGGTCGAGCTCGACAAGCAAGGCCGCGCTTTGCTTCCGGCAAGTCTTCGCGACGCCGCGGAACTGGAAAAGGATCTGGTCCTGTGCGGCGTCGGAAACCGGATCGAGATCTGGGACAAAGCCAGATGGCTGGCCTTCTCCGCCTACGACGATGTGGATGAACTGGCAGAGAAGATGGCGGATCTAGGGATCTGAGAGGGGAAGGGAGAAGCTCCATGGATTTTTCACACATTCCGGTATTGCTGGACGAATGCATAATGGGGCTGAACATCCGGCCGGACGGGACCTATGTTGACGGGACCGTCGGCGGCGGCGGACATGCCTGCGAGATTTTAAAACGCCTTTCCTCCCGCGGCTGCCTGATCGGGATCGACAGGGACCGGGAAGCGCTGGAAGCGGCCGACGAAAAGATCCGGGAAGTCTGCCGGGAGATCGAAGAAGAAGGGCGGGAACCGGCGTCCTACGCGCTGGTGAAAAGTAATTACGCCGAACTGCCGGAGATCCTGCGGCGGCTGGAGATCCCGCAGGTGGACGGCATCCTGCTGGATCTGGGCGTATCGAGCTATCAGCTGGACAATCCGCAGCGGGGCTTTTCCTACAGCCACGACGCGCCGCTCGATATGCGGATGGACCCGGAAGAGAGCATGACGGCAGCCGACCTGCTGAACACCTACAGCGAAGAAGAGCTGACGCGGGTGCTTCGGGAATACGGAGAAGAACGCTTTGCCAGCTTTATCGCCCGACGGATCGTGCTGACCAGGCAGAACAAACCGTTGGAGACGACCGGGGAGCTGGTGGATATCATCCGCAAGGCGATCCCCATGAAATATCAGAAGCAGGGCGGGCATCCCGCCAAGCGCACATTCCAGGCCATCCGGATCGAACTCAATCATGAACTGACGACGCTGGAGTCCTGCCTGGACAAAATGATCGATACCCTGGCGCCCGGCGGCCGCTTCGCGGTCATCAGCTTCCACTCGCTGGAAGACCGGATCGTCAAAAATGCGTTCCGGACCGCGGAAAACCCCTGCATCTGCCCGAAAGAGTTTCCGGTCTGCGTATGCGGCCGGGTCAGCCGGGGGCGGGTGGTGAACCGGAGCCCGATCCAGGCGGACGAAAAAGAACTCGAAAGAAATAAACGTTCCGCCAGCGCCAAGCTCAGAATTTTTGAGAAGGCCTGAGAAGAAAAGAGGTTGCCAAGATGAAGACACAGACCTATTATTATACAGAAGGCAATACCGTCCGCCGGACTGCGATGCCGCTGCCGGAGCAGGAAGATGAGCTGCTCCAGCTGCCGCAGCAGGAGGCCAGGCGGCGCCGTACTCTTCGCCCGCTGGAGCTGGTCTATACGATGCTGCTCGCGGGCCTTGTCGTGATGTTCGGCCTGCTGTGCTTCCACTTCCTGCGGGCCAACGCCTCGCTTACGGCTTCCCGGAACAATATCTACCGCCTGGAAAACCGTCTGGCGGAACTGAAGGCAGACAATAACACAACACAGAACCGCCTTGAGGCGCAGACAGATCTGAAAGAGGTCTATCGGGTTGCCACGGAGGAACTGGGTATGGTTTATCCGGACAACAATGAGCACATTCTGTTCGACTCACAGGCGCGGGAGTATGTGAGACAGTATGAAGACATCCCAAGACGCTGACAATAAAACAGTCAAACTGACACTATTCATGCGAAGAAAACTGGCGTTCATCTACATTTTGGTGGCGGCAGTTTTGTTTGCGCTTGCTGTATATATCGTCGTCATGATCAGCAAGAAGGGAGAGGAGTATCAGAAGATCATCCTTTCCCAGCAGGGCTATTCGACCACCTCGGTGCCGTTTCGGCGCGGCAGCATCATGGACCGCAACTATACGACGCTGGCCTACAGCGAGGAAGTGTACAATCTGATCCTGGATCCGTCCGTGATCCTCTATACCGGCAATAAGAACAACCCTTCTCCGAACCGGGCAGCGACGGTGCAGGCTCTTTCGGAATGCTTCGGCTATCCCGAAAGTGAACTGCAGGAACTGCTGGACACTCAGCCGGACAGCCAGTATATCCGCTATGCCAGGCAGTTGAGCGAAGAGTCGGTCAACCGTTTCCTGGCGTACCAGAATAGCTACAACAGCGAGCATAACGACCGCGTGACCGGCGTCTGGTTCGAGAAGGAATACAAGCGCCTGTATCCATATAAGGATCTGGCCTGCACGGTGCTGGGCTTTTCCGGCGCCGACGCCTCTGAAGGCCACTGGGGACTGGAGGAATACTATAACGAGAGCCTGACCGGAACGAACGGGAAGACCTACGGATATATGAACGCGGACGGCGTCTACGAGCAGGTCGCCATCGCGCCGACCGGCGGATATACGCTCGTCAGCACCGTGGATTTCACCATCCAGTCCATCGTCGAGCAGAAAGTCAATGAATTCTGTGAGAATAACCGCTATACCAATGTCGGCGTCATCGTCATGAATCCGCAGACCGGGGAGATCCTGGCCATGGATACGGACAAGCGCTTCGACCTGAATAATCCCATGGATTTTACCCTGATGGTTCCGGAAGAAGAGCTGGAAGCCATGACGGATGAAGAAAAGAGCGAACTGCAGAATCAGATCTGGCGGAATTATACCATCAGCGACGCCTATTCGCCCGGCTCCGTTTCCAAGGAACTGACCGTTGCGATGGCGCTGGAAGAAAATGCCGTGAATCCGGAGACGATTTTCTACTGTGACGGCGGCGAGACGATCAACGGCGTGCATATCGGCTGTATTGCCGAGCACGGAACCATCAATCTGGAACAGGCCCTGTGGGTATCCTGCAACGATGCGCTGATGAATATGTCCACGCGCCTGAGCGTCAGCCAGTTCCTGCGCTATCAGCGGGAGTACGGGCTGGGCCAGCGGACCGGCCTGGACCTTCCCGGGGAAGCCGCGGGACTGCTGTTCTCGGAGACCAATATGAGCGCGGTCGATATGGCGACCAGCTCGTTCGGCCAGGGTTATTCCTGTACCATGATCCAGATGGCGGCGGCCTACTGCGCGCTGATCAACGGCGGCAATTACTTCCAGCCGCATATCGTGCGGCAGATCCTGGATGAAAACGGCGGGGTCATCAAGACCATCGAGCCGCAGCTGGTGCGGCAGATCGTGACGGAAGAGACCTCCGCGTTCCTGCGCCTGGCCGCTTACGACACCGTAGAATACGGGACTTCGCCGCAGCAGGCGAAGATCGCGGGCTATAAGATCGGCGGCAAGACCGGTACGGCCCAGAAATACCCGATCGAAGAGCATGAATACGTTATTTCCTTTATGGGCTTCTCCCCGGTGGATACGCCGCAGCTGCTGGTCTACGCAGTCGTGGACGAACCGGAGCATGAGGGCACCGAGGTCTCCAGCTTCCCGGCGATCTGGCTGGAACGCGATATCATGGCGGAGATCCTTCCCTATCTGGGAATTCCGAAGGAAGACTGAGAAAAAGCAGCACGCAGTTGGGGGGATAAGAGGATGAACAAACTCTTTTTGGCATGGGGCATCGGCTTTGCCGTGACCGCGATTCTGGTCCCGATCCTGATTCCGATCCTGCGCCGCCTGAAATTCGGGCAGCAGATCCGCGAAGTCGGGCCGGCGGGGCACAAAAAGAAGGCCGGCACGCCGATCATGGGCGGCCTGGCCTTTATGGCGGCAACGACGATCGCCGCTCTGGTTTTTCTCCCCCAAAATAAAGAAATCCTGCCGATCCTGCTGGTCAGCTGGGGCTACGGCCTGATCGGGGTGGCGGACGATGCGCTGATCATTATCCGCAAGAAAAACGACGGCCTGAAGCCGCGCTTCAAACTTCTTCTGCAGATCACGGTCACGGTCCTGTTTATCTGGTACCGGCTTGCGAAGGTGCCGGAAGCGACGGTGATCAGACTTCCCTTTACGCAGGTCACCTGGAACATGCCGGTCTGGCTTTATATCGTCCTGCTGTTTTTCCTGTGCCTCGGCACGGACAATGCGGTAAACTTAAACGACGGCCTGGATGGCCTTTGCGGGAGCGTGACCATGGTCGTGGCGCTGTTCGTGACGGCGCTGTCCGTGAAATACGGCGCGGGGATCGAGCTTTTTTCGGCCGCGCTTTCCGGCGCGCTGCTGGGCTATCTTCTGTATAATTCGAATCCGGCCATGATCTTCATGGGCGATACCGGGTCTCTCTATCTGGGCGGTTTTGTCGCGGCGAGCTTCGTTACCCTGGCGCAGCCCTTCATGATCCTGATCGCCGGATTTATTTATTTCGCGGAGATCGTCTCCGTCATGATGCAGGTCTCGTATTTCAGACTCACGCACGGAAAGCGGATCTTCCGCATGACCCCGATCCACCACCATTTCGAACTGGGCGGCTGGTCGGAGCCCCGCGTCGTGATCGTGTTTTCCGCGATCACGGTCTGCCTGTGCATCGTCTCATATCTGGGAGCGTAAAAAGGAGCCGTTATGAAAGAATGGAGCAAAGAACGTCCGATCCTGGTAGCCGGCGCCGGCATCAGCGGGACCAATGCGGTCCGGCTGATCTTCGAGACCGGCTATACGCCGATCCTGTATGACGGCAATGTGAAGCTGGATCAGGAGAAGGTCTTTTCCAAAGTGGGAAGGCGGGACTTCGAACTGGTACTGGGCGAGCTGACGGAAGACGTGATCCGCCGCGTCCAGTTCTGCGTGATGAGCCCGGGGATCCCGCTCACGCGCCCGTTCGTTCTGCAGCTGCAGGAAGCCGGCGTGCTCTTAATGAGCGAGATCGCGCTGGCCTATCATTTCTCCAAAGGCCGGGTCGGCGTGGTGACCGGGACCAACGGGAAGACCACGACGACGACCCTGATCGGCCATATCATGAAGGCCGTGGTGCCGGAGACCTATACGGTCGGCAATATCGGGACGCCTTATTCCGATACGGTTTTACAGACCACGGATAATTCCCTGACTGTGATCGAAGCGTCCAGCTTCCAGCTGGAAACCATCGATGAGAAAGAACTGGTCCCGGACCTTCTGGTCCTGACCAATATCCGGGAGGACCATCTGGACCGCCACGGCAGCCTGAAAAATTATTCCGACATCAAGAAAAAACTCTGTACCTATATGCGTCCGGACCAGACGGTGGTCATCAACGGGGAGGACGAATGGCTCGCGGACCTTCCGGACCGCACCAGGGCCCGCGTCCTTCGCTTCAGCAGCAAAAACGAGCTGGAAGAAGGCTGCTTCCTGCGGGAGGGAGAGATCATCCTGCGCATGGACAAAGAGGAGTGGGACCTGTGCCCGACTTCCAAGATCCAGCTGCTCGGCATGCACAACTATGAAAATATCATGACGGGCGTTCTGGCGGCGTACGCGCTCGGCGCGCCGGTGGACGTGATCCGCGAACAGATCCTGAGCTTCACTGCGGTCGCGCACCGCATGGAATATGTCTGTACAAAGAACGGCGTCCTGTTCTATAATGACTCCAAGGCGACCAATCCGGACTCCGTGGTCAAGGCCATGGAAGTGGTGACGCCGCCCGTGGTCCTGATCGCCGGCGGCTTTGACCGGCACGCGGACTACCGCGAGATGGTCGAATCCTTCCGGGGGAAGGTCCGGTATATCATCCTGCTGGGCACGACGGCCCGGGACATCGCCGACGCGGTGGCAAAGTATTATCCCCTTCCCACAGCCCTGGTATCCACCATGGCGGAAGCGGTGAAGGAAGCGAAAAAGGCGGCCGTGCCCGGGGATACGGTCCTGCTGAGCCCGGCCTGTGCGAGCTGGGATATGTACCCCAATTTCGAGATCCGGGGAGAAGAATTCAAGAAACTGGCCAGAGAGGATTAACATGCCGACGCTTCATAACGACAATCCGAATACCCGTGAAAAACACTATGATCTGAGCCTTTTGTTCATCACAGTGTTCCTTTGCGTGTTCGGACTGGTTATGATCTACAGCGCCAGCTATTATACCGCGGAGCTCAAAGGCTTCGGCGGGGATTATTATTTCAAAAAACAGCTCCGGAACGATCTGATCGGCCTGGGTGTCCTGCTGGTGGCTGCGGTGGTCCCGTACCGGCTTTATAAGATCGGTGTGTATCCGCTTTATGTGATCTCCATCATCCTGATGATCATGACGAACTATCTGGGCTTCGGCATCAATGTGAACGGCCGGACCCGCTGGATGAAGGTCACCCGCAGCATTTCCTTCCAGCCGTCCGAGGTGGTCAAGCTGGCCGTGATCCTGGGCTCCGCCTTCTATATAGCGAAGTACGCGCGGAAACTGGACAAGATGTGGCGCTGCCTGCTGCTGGTCGCCTTCGCCTTTATCCCCGGATACTTTGTCGGGACGCAGGATCTGAGCTCCTTTATCATCATCATTGCGATCCCCCTTATCCTGCTTGCCATAGTGGGGCGGAACAAGCCGTTCCTGATCATACTGGGCGGGTTTGCGCTTCTGGCCGTTGTCGCGGCCGTCATCCTGAAGACGATGGATTTCGCCTCGCTCCAGAAACTGGGCGACTGGATCGTGAATCATACGCCGCTCAAGCCTTATCAGATGAAGCGGATCTATGTCTGGAACGACCCGTATTACGACGCGCAGGCGGACGGATACCAGGTACTGCAGGGACTGTATGCCGTGGGCTCCGGCGGACTCTTCGGCAAGGGCCTCGGAAACAGCACGCAGAAGCTCGGCTTTGTCCCGGAAGCGCGCAACGATATGATTTTTTCCATCCTGGCCGAAGAACTCGGCCTGTTCGGGGTGATCGCCCTGATGCTTCTCTATCTTTTCATGCTGTACCGCATGCTGACGATCGCGCTGCAGTCCGAGGAGCTTTTCGGGAGCCTCATCGCGATGGGTGTGTTCCTGCAGATCGCGCTGCAGGTGATTCTGAATATCTGTGTCGTGACGAATGTCCTGCCGAATACAGGGGTCTCGCTGCCCTTTATCAGTTACGGAGGCACTTCGTCGATCTTCCTTCTGGGAGAAGTCGGCATGGTCTTAAGCGTTTCCCGGGGTGAGCGATGAAGCGGCGCCCCGGCCGCATGATCATCGGCGGCATCCTGCTGATCCTGCTGATCACGGGGGCCGTTCTTTTGCTGCTCCCGATCCGCTCCGTCACCTTCCGCGGCAATGAATATTACAGCGATGAGCAGATGAAGCAGCGGATCTTTGGCGATGAACTGCCTTCCTACCGGATCGCCCGCTTGCGGGAAATCTTCCGGGATCATGAAGACATTCCCTTCGTGGAACGTTATGAACTGAAATTTGAGGCGGGGCGGAAGATCACGGTCACGGTCTATGAAAAGACCCTGGCCGGCTATCTGCATTTTCAGGATTATTACCTGTATTTCGACTGGGACGGGACCATCGTGGAGATCAGCCAGCGGCGGATCGAACATCTCTACGAAGTGACCGGCCTGGACATGGCGCACGCGGTCGTGGGGGAGAAGCTCCCGGTGGACGACGGCAATATCCGGACGATCCTGACCATTGAGCAGTTCGTGAATGAAGAGTACCTGGTCTGGAAAGGGGAACGGATCCGCCTCGGCGACATCACAAAACAGATCCGTTTCGGCACGGGCGGCGTCACGCTCCTGCTGGAAGACATTTCCGTGCAGCTCGGCTCGGACGAGGGCATGCAGGAGAAGCTTTTCCTGATGGCGGATATGCTCCCGGAACTGAGCGGGCGGGAGGGCACGCTCTATCTGGACACCTACCGCGAAGGCGCGTCCGGGCAGACTTATGTTTTTAAGTAAATCGATCTGACAGAGAAAAACCTCTCATTTTTCTTTTTTCGCTACTTGATTATTTCCGGAAAATCCCCTATACTTAACAAGCACATCCATGCGCAGGCATGGTGTATTAATACGTAAGCTCAAACTGGGGTATAGATACGCATTCGGGAGGTAACAGAATGTTAGAGATTACAGCAAATGAATCTGAAAGCGCAGCGAAGATCATAGTGATCGGTGTCGGCGGGGCCGGCAATAATACCATCAACCGCATGATCGAGAGCAACGTGTAAGGCGTGGAATTTATCGGGGTCAACACGGACCGCCAGGACCTGCAGACCTGTAAAGCTCCCACGGCACTGCAGATCGGTGAAAAGCTGACCAAGGGCCTGGGCGCCGGCGCGAAGCCGGAGATCGGCCAGAAGGCAGCGGAGGAAAGTGAAGAGGATATCGCCAATGCCATCCAGGGTGCGGACATGGTCTTCGTCACCTGCGGCATGGGCGGCGGTACCGGTACCGGCGCGGCGCCGATCATTGCCCGCATTGCCAAGAGCATGGGCATCCTGACCGTAGGCGTTGTGACCAAGCCGTTCCGTTTTGAAGGAAAGATCCGCATGCAGAATGCGTTAACGGGTATCGAAAATCTGCGTCAGAACGTGGATACGCTGATCGTGATCCCGAATGATAAACTGCTGGAGATCATTGATCGCCGGACGTCCATGCCGGATGCCCTGCACCGCGCGGACGAAGTGCTGCAGCAGGCCGTCCAGGGCATTACCGACCTGATCAATGTCCCGGCCCTGATCAGCCTGGACTTTGCCGACGTACAGACCGTTATGCAGGACAAGGGCATTGCCCATATCGGTATCGGCCGTGCCAAGGGCGACGAGAAGGCCATCGACGCGGTCACCATGGCGGCTTCCAGCCCGCTGCTGGAGACCAATATCCAGGGTGCGACCCATGTTATCATCAACGTGTCCGGCGATGTGGGCCTGTTCGAAGTTTACGAAGCGGCGAACTACATCACCGAGCTGGTGGGCGAAGATGCGAACATCATCTTTGGCGCCATGTATGACGACACCATTCAGGATGAAGTCACCATTACCGTTATCGCGACCGGCTTAAGTGACCCGGGCACCAACGGAACGGACGTCTCCAAGATCCTTGCGAACCGCAACGATGCACTGACCAGCCGCCCGGCTGCGTTTAAGCCGTCCGCTTCTCCGCTTCCGGCTGCGAAGGAAGAAGAGAAGGAAGCGCCGGCCTTAAATCCGCAGAACTATGTGCGGACCCCGGTCCAGGTGCCGAACAGCACCGTGCAGCGCCGTGAGATCAACGTCCCCGGCTTCCTGAGAAAATAAAAAGCTTTGTAATCCATTTCAAAAACAGCGGCGATGCCTTTGGCACCGCCGCTGTTTTGCTGTCGGCAAGCCTGGTCCTACGGGATCAGCGTCAGTCCCTCTGTCGACGGCCTGACCACCATGGAATAATTCGTGTGATAGATCACCATGCCCGGCCGGTAGTGGGCCGGCTTTTTTAATTCCTTGCGGCGGGTATAATCCACTTCTGCCTTCCCGTCCCGCGGGGCGGAGGAATACCAGGCGGCCAGCGCCGCGGCCTCCTCAAAGCCCTTGTCGCTGAGTTCCCGGCCGCCGGTCTTGACGATAACATGGGACCCGGGCAGGGTCTTGATATGGAACCACCAGTCGTTGCCGGAGGCAAAACGGAAGCTCAGCTCCTCATTCTGGATATTGTTCTTTCCGACGTAGTAATCGAAGCCCTCCGCGGAGCGGTAGTGCAGGGGCTTGCCGGGTTTGGGCTGTTTTTCGCCTTTCTTCCCGCCGGATCTGCGGATCCAGCCCGTCTCGGCCAGTTCTGCCTTGATCCCGGCCAGGTCCTGCTCGCTTTCGGCCAGCGCCAGCGCGCTTTCCACACTGCGCAGATAGGCCAGCTCGCTGTCGGTCTCCGCCAGCTGCGCCGTGGTGGCGTCAAAGGTCCGGCGCAGCTTCTGATAGCGTTCGAAGTATTTCTGCGCGTTTTCCTGCGCGTTTAACGTCTCATCCAGCGGGATCCGGATCTCCTCGTTATTGTTGTAATAATTCTCGCAGACCAGCTCCTTCGCACCGGGCTCCAGACCATAGCCGTAGGCCCGGATCAGCTCGCCGTACAGCCGGTATTTGTCCCGCTTTTCGGTATCTTTGAGCTGTTTCTGTTGAATGTCCCGCTTCTTGCTGCAGCGTTCCAGCGACTGCGTCAGGATATGCCGAAGATCCGCGGATTTCTGCCGGATCCGCCCGGCGCTGCTGCGTTCGGCATAGAAGGCCTCCAGCATGGCGCTCACGGAAGGAAAGAGCACGGCTTCCTCCTGGGCGTAGACGGAAAGCGGGATCGGGGAAAAATCGATCAGCTTCCCGCCGTGGTAATAGATGCGCGGGGAATAGGCGCCTTCCCGCACCGGTGAAAGGACCTCGCTCAGCGCTTCAAAAAGGCGCAAGCGTTCGGCGGCGGACAGTTCGGCCGCGGTCTCGCTCCCGTCCAGTCCGGCCAGGCGTGATATCTCTCCGGCGATCAGCGGGCTGATCCCGGTCAGCAGTTCATTCAGGGCTTTTTCCGCCGGTGCGTGCTTTTCGGCAAGCAGGGCGGAAAATGCTGCCTCGTCAAGCGCGAGCGGAGAGTGTTTTTCCCGCGTATTCGGGATGAAGTACGGACGGCCGGGCAGGACCTCGCGCACGCTGGATACGCCCCCGGAAACGTGGCGGACGGCGTCCAGGATCATCCCCTCTTCATTTACAAAGATCAGATTGCTGTGCTTGCCCATCAGCTCCAGGATCAGGAACTTTCGGCAGGTATCGCCCAGCTCGTCCAGATGCTCGATCTCGATGCGGATGACGCGCTCGAGGTCCGGCTGCGTCACGGAAAGGATGCGGCCCCCGGCCAGATGTTTGCGCAGGAGCATCAGAAAGCTCGGCGCCTGGAGCGGGCTGGGCTTTCCGGCGGAGGCAAGATAGGCGAGCGGGAGAGAAGGATCGGCACATAAAATGAGCCGCTGCTGACCGGATGAAGTTTTTACGGTCAGCAGGATCTCGTTCGCTTCCGGCTCGGCGATCCGGGCGATCCGGCCGCCGGCAAGGACGCTTTGCAGTTCATGGACCAGCGCAGCTACTGTGATTCCGTCAAAGGCCATGGAGTTCCTCCGAATATCAGTCAGAATTTTCAGGAAAAGGGAAAAGTCCCGGGAAAAATACCGCCTTCTTCCTTGACTTTCCCGCGGTTCATATTATAATACACTTGGAATATTTTGTGAACTCATTTATTGATTTCATTATGAATCAGGAGGAATTGAAAAGTATGGCAAGACCCAGAAAGACAATGGATGGCAACACAGCGGCTTCGCATGTTTCCTATGCCTTTTCGGATGTGGCGGCGATCTACCCGATCACCCCTTCGTCCCCGATGGCAGAGGTGGCGGACAGCTGGGCTACCGAAGGCAGGAAGAACATTTTCGGCCAGGAAGTAAAGATCCTGGAGATGCAGTCCGAGGCCGGTGCGGCCGGTGCGGTGCACGGCTCGCTGACCGCCGGCGCGCTCACCACGACCTATACCGCTTCCCAGGGCTTACTGCTTATGATCCCCAATATGTACAAGATTGCCGGCGAAATGCTGCCCTGCGTGATCGACGTAGCGGCCCGTACGCTCGCGACCCACGCGCTTTGCATTTTCGGGGACCACTCCGACGTATACGCCTGCCGTCAGACCGGTTTTGCGATGCTCTGCGAATCGAATGTACAGGAAGTCATGGACCTGACGGCGGTCGCGCACCTTTCGGCGATCAAGGGCCGCGTCCCGGTGCTGAACTTCTTTGACGGCTTCCGCACTTCCCACGAGCTGCAGAAGATCGAGACCTGGGAATATGACGATCTGGCCGACATGCTGGATATGGATGCGGTGCAGGCGTTCCGCAACAGCGCGTTAAATCCCGAACATCCCTGCCAGCTGGGCTCCGCGCAGAACCCGGATATCTTCTTCCAGGCCCGCGAAGCTTCCAACAAGGCATACAACGATTTCCCGGCCGTCGTGGAAGAGTACATGAACAAGGTCAACGCCAAGATCGGGACCGATTATAAGCTCTTTAATTACTACGGCGCTCCGGATGCGGAACATATCATCATCGCGATGGGCTCCGTCTGCGATACCATCGACGAGACCATCGATTACCTGGTCGCCCGCGGCGAAAAGGTCGGCCTCGTCAAGGTCCGCCTGTACCGCCCGTTCAGCCGCGAGCATCTGCTGGCCGCCATTCCGGAGACCGTAAAGACCATCAGCGTGCTTGACCGGACCAAGGAACCCGGCGCGATCGGCGAGCCCCTGTATCTGGACGTGGTCACGGCCCTGCGCGGCTCGAAGTTCCACAACGTCACGATCCTGCGCGGCCGCTACGGCCTCGGCTCCAAGGACACCACCCCGGGTCAGATCGTGGCCGTCTACCGCAACAAGGATAAAGAAGAGTTTACGATCGGCATCGAAGACGATGTGACGAATCTCAGCCTGCCGGTGACCGAAGATCCGAACACGCAGCCGGAATCCACCATCAGCTGCAAGTTCTGGGGCCTGGGTGCGGACGGCACGGTCGGCGCCAACAAGAACTCCATCAAGATCATCGGCGACCACACGGATATGTACGTGCAGGCCTACTTTGAATACGACTCCAAGAAGTCCGGCGGTCTGACCATTTCGCACCTGCGCTTCGGCCATGCCCCGATCAAATCCACCTATTACATCAATAAGGCGGATTTCGTCGCCTGCCACAATCCTTCCTATGTACGCAAGTACAATATCGTTCAGGAAGTCGTGGACGGCGGGAACTTCCTGCTGAACTGCCCGTGGGATCTGAAGGGCCTGGATGAGCACCTGCCCGGCCAGATGAAGCGCTATATCGCGGAGCACAACGTCAACCTGTACACGATCGACGCGATCAAGCTCGGCCAGGAGATCGGGCTGGGCGGCCGTGTGAACACCATCCTGCAGGCAGCCTTCTTCGTGATCTCCGGCGTCATCCCGAAGGAAGACGCGATCGGCTACATGAAGGCCGCCGCGACCAAGTCCTACTTAAAGAAGGGCGAGGACATCGTCAAGATGAACCACGACGGCATCGACGCCGGCGCCGAAGCCTTTGTCAAGGTCGAGGTTCCGGAAAGCTGGAAGGAAGCCAAGGATGAGCCGCTCTTCGAGCTGGCCACCGGCGACCGTGCGGATGTCGTGGATTTCGTCAACAACATCCAGAAGCCGATCAACGCCCACGACGGCCAGAACCTGCCCGTCTCCACCTTCCTGCCTTATGTGAACGGCGCGACGCCTTCCGGCGCAGCCGCGTTCGAAAAGCGCGGCGTAGCCGTGAATATCCCGGTCTGGGATCCGGCCAAGTGTATCCAGTGCAGCTTCTGCTCCTTCGTCTGCCCGCATGCGGTCATCCGCCCGGTCGCCCTGAATGAAGAAGATGTGGAGAATGCCCCGGAAGGCATGCCGATGAAGCCGATGAACGGGATGCCCGGCTACCAGTTCGCGATCACCGTTTCCGCCCTCGACTGCATGGGCTGCGGCAGCTGCGTGAACGTCTGCCCGGCCAAGGAGAAGGCGATCACCATGCAGAGCATGGACGCCAACAAGGATTGCCAGAAGTACTTCGATTTCGGCGTCTCCCTGCCGGAGAAGCCCGAAGTGATCGAGAAGTTCAAGCTCAGCACCGTCAAGGGCAGCCAGTTCAAGCAGCCGCTGCTTGAGTTCTCGGGCGCCTGCGCGGGCTGCGGCGAAGCGCCGTACGCGAAGCTCATCACCCAGCTTTTCGGTGACCGCATGTATATCGCGAACGCGACCGGCTGCACCTCCATCTGGGGCAACAGCTCGCCGTCCACGCCGTATACGGTCAACAAGGAAGGCCACGGCCCGGCCTGGAACAACTCCCTGTTCGAGGACAACGCCGAGTTCGGCCTGGGCATGGAGCTCGGCCAGAGCACGCTGCGCGCGGGCCTGGCGGCGAAGTTAAAGGATATCGCGGACCGCACCGAGAACGAAGCGGTGAAGGAAGCGGCGGCCGAATACTTCGAGACCTTCGAGGAGAGCGCGGCCAATGCGGCGGCGACGAAGAAGCTGGTTGCGGCGCTGGATGCGTTGGACTGCGGCTGCGAAGACGTCAAGTTCGTGCTGAAAAATAAAGAGTTCCTGAGCAAGAAAGCGCAGTGGATCTTCGGCGGCGACGGCTGGGCTTACGATATCGGCTTCGGCGGCCTCGATCACGCGATCGCTTCCGGCCGGGACATCAATATCATGGTCTTCGATACCGAAGTGTATTCCAATACCGGCGGCCAGTCCTCCAAGGCGACCAACGTCGGCGCCGTGGCACAGTTCGCGGCCGGCGGCAAGGAAGTCAAGCAGAAGGATCTGGCGGCGATCGCGATGAGCTACGGCTACGTCTACGTCGCGCAGATCGCGATGGGCGCGGACTACAACCAGACCGTAAAGGCCCTGACCGAGGCGGAAAGCTATCACGGCCCGTCGATCGTCATCGCCTACGCGCCGTGCATCACCCACGGCATCAAGGCCGGCATGAGCAAAGCCCAGACCGAAGAAAAGAACGCGGTGCTGGCCGGCTACTGGCATCTGTTCCGCTTCGATCCGCGCAAGGAAGAGCCGTTCCAGCTCGATTCCAAGGCGCCGACCGGCGACTACAAGGGCTTCTTAAAGGGTGAGAGCCGTTACACCTCCCTGACGCTCAAGAATCCGGAGCGCGCGGAGATGCTCTTCGATAAGTCCGAGCAGTACGCGAAGGAGAAATACGAACACCTGCTGAAGTTAAAAGAAGTGTACGGAAAGTAATTTCCGCCGGAAAGAGAAGAGGCGTCCCTTCGGGGACGCCTCATTTTTTAC
>JAFPWO010000026.1 GCA_017394885.1 Lachnospiraceae bacterium
CCGCTGCTTCTGGCCGCCGGAAAGGCGGATGCCGCGCTCCCCGACCAGGGTCCCGTAGCCATCCGGCATCGCTTCGATCTCTGCATGAATATTCGCGGCCTTCGCGGCTTCGCGGATCTCATCGTCCGTGGCCTCGGGACGGGCATAGGAAATGTTTTCGGCAATGGTCCCGTTGAAGAGGAAGGTGTCCTGCATAACGGTGGAGATATTCTGCCGGAGGCTCTCGATCGTAACGTCCTGAATATCCCGGCCGTCGATGTATATACAGCCGGCACTTGGTTCGTAAAACCGGGAGATGAGCTGGGTGATCGTCGTCTTGCCGACGCCGGTGGGCCCGACCAGGGCCAGCATCTGCCCGGGCCGGCAGGTAAAGGAAACGTCCTGCAGTACAGGCACACCGTCTACGTACGAGAAGCTGACGTTTTCAAAGCGGATCTCGCCCGCGACGTTCGTAAGCGGCTTCGCATCCGGTTTATCCTGAATCTCGCACGGCGCATCGAGAATATTCATGACACGCTCCGCGCCGGCCATGGACTGCTGCATGCTCTCCAGCAGATTGGCCAGACCCGTGACCGGTGCGTAAAACAGGCTCAGGTACAGCAGGAAGGCGACGATATCCTCCACCCGCAGCCCTTCCTTCCAGGCCAGATAGCCGCCGAAGCCCACGACGAGGATCGTGCCGATCGAGGAAATGAATTCGACGGAAGGATGGAAGACCGCGCTGATCTTTAAGGCGTGCAGCATAGCCTTCACATGGTCAAAGTTCTTCTCATTGACCCGGCCGGTCTCGTATTCCTCCCGCCCGAAGGACTGGATCTCATGGATGCCGGAGAGGTTGTCCTGCAGCTTCCCGTTCAGCTCGCCCATCTTTTTCTGCGAGATGCGGAAAAAGGGACGGACTTTTTTGGAGAAGATCACACCGGAGATCAGAATGAAGGGGATCGGCGCGCAGGTGATCAGCGCGAGTTTCGGGTTGATGGTGAGCAGAATGACCAAGACCCCGGTAAAGGTCACGAGATGCGTGATCGTCTCGGGAATGATGTGGGCGTAAAGCAGCTCAAAATCGCGGGTATCGTTGATGACACGGCTCATCAGGTCGCCGGTCTGCTTATCGTGGAAATATCCGAGATGCATATGCTCCAGCTTGTCATAGGTCTTGGTGCGGAGATCGCCGACCAGATGCCAGGCCGCCTTGTGGGACATATAGCTGCTCATAAAGCGGAAGGCAACGCGCAGAAGATAGAGCGCGATCAGGATGAGGGTCAGGGTTTTGATCCGCTCGAAGCTCTCCTGCGAGACGCCGCGCTCCACGATCCCCGTCATGGACGAGAGGACTTTCGGCGCGGCCAGATTGACACAGGTGAGGGCCAAAGTTGACAGAATCGCGATAAGATAAAGCATCCGGTACCGGATCGCTTCTCTGCTCAGTCTCCACAGCAGTTTCATGGTGCCACCTGCCATTTCTTACAGATAATATGAGACTATAATAGGGGAAGCGGACAAAAAAGTCTAATGCTTTTTGTCCGCTTTCGCCAGTTTAAGAAAATCTTCGGTTTCAGACTATATTTCCATCATTTCAGGGGCTTACTGTTCGATCCGGTAGCCGCTTTTCCGGCTGCCTGTCAGCCTAAATTCCCGGAAGGAACCGGGAGCAGCCGCAACAAGGATCCGCTCCGGAAGTTCGATCTTCCGGCCGTCCGCGGTCTCAAAGAAAACCGCCAGTTCCAGAACCGCATCGCTGTCCCATGATCCGCCGAAATTCATGGCGTCCGTACCGATCCAGAAACTCTCCCCGGGCGTATGGGCGGACCCGTCGGCGTTTTCTCCGCCGCCGCTGGAGCAAAGGACCCCGTTTTTATAGCAGCCGTATCCGATGGAGAGGATATCGGTATCCGTCTGATTGATAAAACGGAACCAGACCTCATTCGGTGTGTGAGCATCGTCGGCCTGCGCTTTTTCAACCTCGGACCAGAAAAGCCAGTCCCCGACCCAGACCTCCCGGATCTTTTCCCGGGCAGTATAGCTTCCGAACTTGCTGCCGGGATGGAGAGGGCTGACCAGGACGGAGCGGGCTTTGATCCGGACGATACCGTTCTCTTCCGTGTAGATAAATGCGGCGATAGCGGAGGCACTGCTCACCGGGACCGCTTCAAAGGTCAGCCGGTTATCCTCTACGGAGAGCCCTCTGGGAATCCAGTTCTGATCTGTCGCCGTTCCGATCAGGAAGGTGTGGACGGCGAGCACGGCGGCCGCCAGGAAAAGTGCGGCGGCGAGGCTCCCGAAAAGGATCCGGCGGTTGCGCTTTCTGTTTTTCTTTAAATAATCGATTTCCTTCCGGATCTCCATGGCCTGCTCCGGTACGCTTCCTTCCGGATCCTGCATGGAGGCAAGCACCGCCCGGCAGGCCTCGCAGCCTTCGAGATGCCCGCGGATCTGTTCATTCGTCTTTTCACTGGTCAGTCCGTCGATATAAGAGGGGAAAAGATCCCGGATCATTTCACAGGGAACGGTATTCATTCTGCCACATCCTTTCGTAATTTCTCTTTCGCGCGGTAGAAGGTCACGCGGGCCCAGTTTTCGGATTTGCCGTGGACCTCGCCGATCTCCGCAAAGGACAGCCCGCCGAACACCCGCAGGTACATGACCTCTTTGGCCGGCTCCGGGAGGGCGTGCAGGAGGCGGATCAGTTCCATCCGGCTCAGGCTGCTTACGGCTTCGCTCTCCGCGGAAGCGGTGAGCGCGGTTTCTTCCTCCAGTTCGGCTGATTCGGGGTGTTTCCGGCGGTAGGTGAGAAGCACGCGCGAGGCGATCGCGCACAGCCAGGTCGAGACTTTGCAGCTTTCATCAAAGCGGTCGCTGGTCCGGATCGCCTGATAAAAGGTTTCCTGCGTCAGTTCTTCCGCCAGGTCCGCATCCCGTGTATGCGAGAGCAGAAAGCGGAAGACCGTCTTCGCATGCTGCTGATAGATCTCTTCCATGGACTGCAACTTCTTTCTCACCTCCTTTTATTCCGTTAATGCAGAGCAGGGATGTTTCGTTACATAAAAATATGTCAGCAGTTTCCCGTGTAAACGTAAGCTAGTTTTTCCCGAGCAACGTCCGCCAGGCGGTACACGGTCTTTACCGGCGTCGCGCGGCGGTCCGTCATGTGAAAGCGCGGGAAGAAGCGGGAGATGTGGAGAGGGATCTCGGGGCCGGCCACGCGGCCGCCTGCCCCTTTGAGCGCGGCGACCCAGGCGGATAAGGCCCGCATCTCCTCTTCGCTGTCATTTTCTCCGGGCACGATCAGCGTGGTCAGCTCCACATGGCAGTGCCGGACCGCTTCTTCGATAAATGCCATGACCTGCGCGCGGTTTCCGCCCAGAACGTCGGAATAATAATGATCCGTAAAGCCCTTGAGGTCGATATTCATCGCGTCGGTCAGGGGGAGCAGTTCCTGGAGGATGGGAAGCTCTGCGGTCCCGTTGGTGACCAGGACCGTTTTCAGGCCTTTTTCTTTCAGCAGCCGCACGGTATCCCGGATAAACTCATAACCGATCAGGGGCTCGTTGTAAGTGAAAGCGACGCCGATATTGCCCCTGATCCGGGTCCTCTCCGCGAGTTCCGCGAGTTCTTCCGGGCTGATCTCCTCGGCTTCTTCGCGGAACGAGGCAGCCTGCGCAGACCAGGAGATATCATAGTTCTGGCAGAACGGGCAGCGCAGATTGCAGCCGAAGCTCCCCGCGGAGAGGATGCGGCTCCCGGGGAAAAAGCGGGCGAGAGGCTTCTTTTCGATGGGATCCAGCGCAAGGGAGGTGATCTTCCCGTAGTTTAATGCTTCCACGCGGCCGCCCCGGCCGATCCGCCCGCCGCAGAAACCGATCTGCCCCTCGCGCAGGTGGCAGTGACGGAAGCAGACGGGGCAGACAGCTTCGGATTTTACGGTTAATGATTCGGTATTCATGGTCAGGTATGCCTTACGACTTCAAAACGTTCCAGTTTGACGCTTTCCGACTCCCGGATCCCGGCTTTGCGGCGGGCGATCCGGAGCTGATCCTCCACGCTGTCCACCCCGTCCAGATTCGGAAGCAGAAGGCCGCGCTTTCGGCCGTGAGTCACGATCACGCCGTAGCGCTTCACATCCAGTTCCTTGGGGGAAGCGATTTCCTCGGTCTCTCCAAGCACGTCCACGCTGATCTCCAGATGGCTAAGCTCCGCGGCTGTGATCGGCGAAAAGCGCGGGTCCCGGGAGGAAGCGCTGATGGCGTTTTCGATGATCTCCTCGGCGATGCTGTCCTGCGTGGCCGCGATGGTTCCGATGCAGCCCCGCAGCTGGCCGTCCTTGTGGACCGAGACAAAAGTCCCGGCCCGCTTTGCCAGCATCTCCTCCGGCAGAGCGGAAGGGCAGGCAAGGCGCTTCCGGTACAGCACCCAGGATTCAAGGGCGGCCCGGGCAAGCTTTACGTAAGCATCGGACTGCTCCGCCTTCCGGCGGCATTCTTCTTCCTGCCGGGCCAGATACTGCTGAAGAAAATGGCGGGTATCATCCGTTTCCTTCGGGTAAAAGCTGCAGATCCCGTAGCCGACGCCGGTCACGTCCTGATGTGAGAGGACCGCGGATTCCACGCCGAGCCCGTCGAACGCGCCGGCCATGATCACGAAGGAGCGGTGGCCGCATTCGGCCGCCTTTTCGCAGAAGCTTTCGTCAAATTCCAGCAGCTCTCCGAAGGCGGCGCGGCGGCTTACGTCTATGATGCGGCGGTCATAGTCGGGGCCTTCCGGGGCAAAGCCGTAGGGCCCGTACGGCTGGAGCTTGTGGGAGAGATCGCCGCTGGCGATGAGGACCGCGTTGCGGCCGAGGTCTTCCACGGCGTCGCGGATAAGCTCCCCGAGCCGGTAGTGGTCGCTTAAGGGCAGGCCGGAGAGGCCGATCCGGACGATCTTTCCGCTGGCATATTTCTTTCGGATGAACCACAGCGGGACCATCGTGCCGTGGTCAAGACGGGGGCTTTTCTCGCCCAGCGTTCCCGCCGGGAAGTTCTCGCGCTCCGCCAGTACGCAGATCCGCTTCACCAGCTCGCTGTCATAGCTTTCGGAAAACCTGACCTGCGGCGCGCCGAACTGCGAAAAGGAGCCGGAAGCGCCGTCCCCGGGAGAAATGTGGAAATAGTCCGCGTACATCAGGGCATGCGGGCTGGTGATAATGATCGTATCGGGCTTTAAGGCGGCGATCTCATCCGCCGCCTGTTCATAAGCACGGGTAGTTTCTTCGATCTGCGCTTCCCCGCCTTTGCCCACTTCGGGGATGATCAGCGGCGGATGCGGGACCATAAAGGCAGCGCGTACCGGCATAACGGGACCTCCTTTTTTCAGAGGAATTCTATCCAGATTCTGCCGATATCATACCATGCCCCGCCGCGCCGTGCAATTGACTTCTCCCGGCAGGACAAAACAGGGTCAGACCCCGGCTGTCCCGCAGCGTTTTGGATCCAGATATAAAAAAGAGCTCTGCAGGGTCGCTGCAGAGCTCTGAAACAGGGGGGAAAGGTCAGATATGACCGTTTAGTCTTCTTGTGGCTGTGTGTCGTTCGCCGGGCCAGACTGCGGGCGGCCTTCCCAGGCCGCGGTCAGCTTGGCCAGCAGCGCCTTTAACTGCTCTTTTTCGGACTCATCCAGGACAGAGAAGATATCTCCGGGGCCGCGTCTGGCCGCCCTTTCTTTTCCGCTATCCGTCAGAGAGACCGTTACCTTGCGGTGATCCTCTTCCAGGCGGACGCGGGTGATCAGGCCGCGGGCCTCCATCTTCCCGAGCAGCTCGGAGAGCGAGCCGGGCTGTACGTCCATCAGTTCCGTCAGCTCCCGCTGCGACAGGCTCCCGCCGCCCAGATCCAGCAGCCGCAGGACGCGCCGCGTGCCGCGGTGATCCATGGGCATGCGCTCCAGCGCCTTATGGGAGCGGATCCACAGGCCCATCAGGCTGTTCGGATCAAACATGGGCGGCATGAGCGGGAAAGGTCTTCCCATGGGGCCCATGGGACCGTGAAAGCCCCGGCCGGGCATACCTTCAGGCCGGTGACACTCTCTGGCCGGGCCTTCAGGCCGGCGGCAGTCTCTTTCCGGGCCTTCGGGATGGGGGAAGGGGTGGTGCGGCCCCTTGCGGCAGCCTCGCGGGCCGCAGTGCGGTCTGGTTTCGTTTTCCGGGGTATGTTCCATGTTGCGGAAGATTTCATCATTCATATTCTCAAACATTCGTCGGTCTCCTTTCTTACATGAAAATCTTTACGTACCTAACAATATACCGGAAAGAATTATTTGTCAAGGTACCTAACGAATATTTTCTGTGAAGATTTTGTGAAAAGCGGCAGCAGAGAGAGTCCCTGCTGCCGCTTTTTGGACGATGCGGAGCATCGCCGCAGCCACTATACGGTATTATTTAGCTGATTACAGGCGGTCCAGCCCCTGCTTCAGATCCGCGATGATATCCTCCGCGTTCTCCAGGCCGACGGAGAGCCGGATGAGGCCCGGCGCGATCCCGGACGCAGCCAGCTCCTCGGGCGAGTAGGCGGAGTGCGTCATGGAGGCCGGGTGCTCGATCAGGCTTTCGGCGTCGCCGAGCGAGACCGCGCAGGCGATCATGTTCAGGCTGTCCACCAGCTTTATGCCGGCTTCCTTTCCGCCCCTGACCTCAAAGCTGATAATTCCGCCGAAGCGCTTCATCTGCCGGGCCGCGGTCTCATGGCCGGGGTGATCCGGCAGGCCGGGGTAGTATACCTTTTCCACAGCCGGGTGTTCCGTGAGGAAGCGGGTGATCGTTTCCGCGTTGTCGCAGTGGCGCGCCATGCGAAGCTCCAGCGTTTTCACGCCGCGCAGGATCAGGAAGGCGGCAAACGGATCCAGGACCGCGCCGGTCATATCTTTGAGGCCGAACAGGCGCACTTCATTGATAAAATCCGCGCTGCCGACGACGAAGCCGGCGATCACGTCGCCGTGGCCGTTTAAGTATTTGGTGGCGGAGTGGATGACCACATCGGCTCCGAGCGCAAGCGGATTCTGCAGCACCGGCGATGCGAACGTGTTGTCGCAGACCACTTTGACTGCGGGATTATATTCGTGGGCGATGCGGGCCACCGTTTCGATATCGGCGATCTTGAGATTGGGGTTCGCCGGCGTCTCCAGATAGACCGCCGCGGTATTCGGCTTCAGGTGAGCGCGGACCGCGTCCGGATCGGAGGTGTCGATAAAATCCACTTCGACGCCGTAGCGGCGCATTCCGTGGTTTAAAAGCGCGAAGGTGCAGCCGTACAGCGTGGTATCGGCCAGGATGTGCCTGCCAGCGCCTGCTATGGTCCACAGGCAGGATGAGACGGCGCCCATGCCCGAGCCGGCCGCCACACAGGCCTCCCCGCCTTCCAGCGCGGCGATCCTCTTCTCCAGCACGGATACGGTCGGATTGCCCAGGCGGGTGTAGATATAGCCGCTTTCCTTCCCGGCGAAGCGGTTCCCTCCCTGCTCGCAGCTGTCAAAGACAAAGGTCGACGTCTGGTAGATGGGCATCGCCAGCGCGCCGTACTGCGTATCCCTGACACTCCCGGCGTGAATGGCTTTGGTACCGAAACCGCAGTGCATCTGATCCATGATCATGATCCTCCTCAAAAACATGATAAATAAACGCGGCAGCGGCATGGAAGCGTGATTCCATGTCGGATGCTGAAAAAACACGAACCGCGGCAGGAGAGCCCCGCCGATCTGCCTCTACTATATCACGGACCGGTGCGTTCTTCAAGACCTGTCTGTGAACCTTTTGACCTGACAGACAGTCCGGCCCCGGCACCTGCGCTGCGGCCGGCCTGTCTCAACCGCGAAGCGGGCCGGCCCGCCTGACGCGTTATTGAAAAGCGGGACGGCCCGGGTTACAATAAGGCTGCATGCAAAAAGAAATTACCTGGGAGGATAAAATTATGGAACTCGGAAAGAAGATCAGACAGCTGCGCTTTAAGGCCGGGCTGACGCAGGAACAGCTCGCGGACAAGCTGGGGATCGGCGCGCAGGCCGTCTCCAAGTGGGAGACCGCGGCAGCCATGCCGGACATTTCACTGCTGCCGATGATCGCGGAGACCTTCGGGGTCAGCATCGACGAGCTTTTTGATTTAACAAGCGATCAGCGCTTAAACCGCATCGAGAATAGCCTGGATATTCAGGATGACCTGCCGCAGGATCTGTTCCGGGAATACGAAGACTTTTTAAAAGGCCAGCTGGACGACGCGGGGAACAAACAGCGCGCAACAAGCCTGATCGCCTATCTGTACTGGCACCGGATGAATTTCTTCGCGAAGAAGGCGGGCCGCTATGCAAAGGACGCGATCCGCATGGCGCCGGGCGTAAAGGATTGCCAGTGGGTCTTAAGCCGGGCGGAAGGCCATGCAGTCTGGGACTGGAACATGGCCAACCACACGAAAGCGATTGAATTCTGGCGCGGGATCGTGGAGGACAATCCGGGCGTCCGGCTGCCGTATCTGTATCTGCTGGACAATCTGATCGCGGATCACCGCGCGGACGAGGCGGAAAAATATCTGGAACGGCTGCGCGGGCTGAAGGACGCGAACCCCATTATGGATGAGGTCTACCGCGCGCATATCGCGCTGGCCCGTTTTGACGAAAAAACCGCGGATGCCGTCATGGAGGAACTGGTCAGGACGCATCCGGAAGAGAGCGCCTGCCTGTTCGAGACCGCGCAGTATTACGCGGAAAAGTGTGATTACCAGAAGGCCATCGCGCTGTACGAGCAGTCTTTTGAAAAGACGGGCCGGCGGCCGCGCTTTACGGACGAGCTGATGGGCATCGCGGATATCTATGAGATCATGGGAGAGTACCGGAAGGCAGCGGAAACGCACGGCCGGATCGTCGATCTGCTGGAAAATGAGTGGGGGCTGACGGAAGATACCATGATCCTGCACGAGCGGGAGGAAAGGAAAAGACTGCTGGAAAAAGTGCAGTAAAGTGAATACAAAAAGGCCTCAGCTGCGGGAAACAGCTGAGGCCTTTTTTCTTGGCTTTTTATACGTTGTAGTACCGCTCGAACTCCGCCGGGTGCGGGATGGCCGCCATCTCCGTGCACTCTTTGCGCTTCGCGGCGATGAAGTTTTTGATCAGTGTCTCGGGGAACACGCCGCCCTTGGTGAGGTAGTCGTGATCCGCTTCCAGCGCGTCCAGCGCCACGTCGAGCGCGGTGGGCAGATGGTGAAGCTTGGCCTTTTCCTCTTCGGGAAGCGTATAGAGATTCACGTCGTACGGCCCCCAGCCGTTTTCGTGCGGGTCGATCTGGTTCTCGATCCCGTCCAGGCCCGCCATGAGCAGAGCCGCGTAGCAGAAGTACGGGTTGCAGGTGGCGTCGGGGTTGCGGATCTCGAAGCGGCGCATTTTCGGCGTCTTGGCGTAAGCCGGAATGCGGATGACCGCGCTGCGGTTGCTCGTGGCATAGCCGACGGTGACCGGTGCCTCAAAGCCCGGCACCAGCCGCTTAAACGAGTTCGTGGAGGGGTTCGTGATGGCGCAGAGCGAGGAGATGTGCTTCAGCAGCCCGCCCATGAACCAGTGCGCTTCTTTGCTCAGGTGCGAATAGCCGTTGTCGTCGGAGAAGACGGGCTCGCCGTCCTTTAAGAGCAGCATGTGCACGTGCATGCCGCTGCCGGCCTCGCCGTAGACGGGCTTGGGCATAAACGTCGCGCTCTTGCCGTGCTTCAAGGCGGTGTTCTGGATGATGTACTTGATCATCATCGTATCGTCCGCCATTTTCGACATCTGCGCGAGTTTCGGCTCGATCTCGAACTGGCCCGAGCCGCCGACTTCCGGATGGTGGTACTTGATCGGGATCCCGGCGTCCTCCATCAGCAGGCACATCTCGCTGCGGCACTCATAGGTGCGGTCCAGCGGCTTGGCGATGTGGTAGTGGCCCTGCTTCGGGACGATGACGCCCTTCATGTTGACGTCGCTGTTCCAGTAGGCCTGCTCGGCGTCCAGCCGCATGCTGATCTCATTCGGCGCGACCTTCCAGGCAACGTCGTCGAAAAGATAAAACTCAAACTCCGGCAGGATCAGCATCGTATCGGCAATGCCGGTATCCTTCATATACTGCTCGGCAGCCAGTACGATATTACGCGGGTACTGGGCGAGCGGACGGTTCTTCGGATAGTCGATGATCATGGCGTTGCCGGTCATCGAGAGCGTCGGAACCTCGCAGAACGGGTCGATCTGCATGGTGTCGGGGTCGGGGATGAAGACCATGTCGCTTTTTTCCACGACCGCGTAGCCGTAGTTGGAGGCATCGAAGCCGATGCCGTCGGTCATGGTGTCTTCGGTGAAGTTTGAAGCGGGAATGGTCACATGACGGTACTTTCCGTGAATGTCGACCATCTTAAAATCTACCATCTTGATGTCGTGCTCGCGAATGAACTGCATGACATCCTGTACGGTTTTTGCCATTTGGCATACCCTCCGAAGTATCTTCGATTTTGTTGCGGCAGACGGCCTGCATGACCGTCTGCCGACAGGTTATTTTTTCGCCGAGTGACCCAGATACGCTTCCGCGATCGTCGGATCCTTGAGGAGCTCTTTGCCGGGCCCGCTCATCGTGATGCGGCCCTGCTCCAGTACATAGGCGTTGTCCGCGACGGACAGCGCTTTTAACGCGTTCTGCTCCACCAGCAGGATCGTTTTGCCCATCGCCTTGATCTCTTTGATGGTGTCAAAGATCGTGTTGACCAGAAGCGGGGCGAGGCCGAGGGAGGGCTCATCCAGCATGATCAGCTCCGGCGCGGACATGATGCCGCGGCCCATGGCCAGCATCTGCTGCTCGCCGCCGGAAAGCGTGCCGGCGATCTGGTTTCTGCGTTCTTCCAGACGCGGGAAGATCTCGTAGACGCGCTTTAAGTCGCGTTCGATCCCGTCCTTGTCCGCGCGCAGATACGCGCCGAGGATCAGGTTCTCGTAGGTGGTCAGGTTGGCGAAGATCAGCCGCCCTTCCGGTACCTGGCAGATGCCCTGCTTTACGATCCGGTTGGCCTGGGCGGGAAGCTTTTCCCCGCGGAAGAGGATCTCCCCGGACTGGTACTTCACAATACCGGAGATGGCGTTCATCATGGAGGATTTCCCTGCGCCGTTGGAACCGATCATGGAGACGATCTGCCCTTTGTCCACGTTCAGGGAGATGCCCTTCAGGGCATGGATGCCGCCGTAGTAAACGTTCAGATCACGGATCTCAAGCAATGACATCGGCGTCTTCCTCCTTTCCGAGATAGGCTTCGATGACCTCGGGATTCTGCTGGATCTCGGCGGGCGTGCCCTCCGCCAGCGGCTTGCCGAAGTTCAGAACGAAGATGCGGTCGGACACGTTCATAACCAGGTCCATGTGGTGTTCGATGATCAGCACCGTCAGGTCGAAGCGGTCGCGGACCTCGCGGATGAGCTGCATCAGGGCGATGGTCTCTTCGGGGTTCATGCCGGCGGCCGGTTCATCCAGCAGCAGGAGCTTGGGATCCGTGGCCAGCGCGCGGGCGATCTCGAGCTTTCGCTGCTGCCCGTAGGGAAGGTTCACGGCGACCATGTCCTTGTACTGCCAGATCCCCATGATCTTTAAGAGTTCTTCGGTCTTTTCGCGCAGGGCTTTTTCCTGCCAGTAGTACTTGCACAGCCACTTGGGACCGACCTTGAAGCGCCACAGGGACTGGAAGATATTATAGTCCGCTTCCGCGTGGCAGGCGGTCAGTACGTTGTTGTAGACCGTCTCGCTCTTGAAAAGGCGGATGTTCTGGAAGGTACGCGCAATGCCCCGGGACATGATGTCATAGGGCTTTTTCTTGAAAGGCTTGACCGCGGTCTCGCGCATGTCGTCCTTGATGATATTCTCGCCCTGGCCGATCACGGTGCCGTCAAAAATGATGCGGCCCTCGGTCAGCGCGTAAACACCGGTGATCAGGTTGAAGATCGTCGTCTTGCCGGCGCCGTTCGGACCGATCAGGGCGTAGATCTCACCCTTTTTGACTTTGAAAGAGACGTCGCCGACGGCGGTCAGGCCGCCGAAACGTTTGGTCACATGCCACAGGGAAAGCACGACGTTCGGGTCGTGGTGTGCAAATTTGATGTCTTTCATGCCGGCACCTCCTCTCCCGGGGGATCGCTGTCAGGCGGCGGATCGTTCTTCTTGCCGGTCAGGAGCCGGCCGATCCAGCGGAAGAACTTGCCTACGGGCAGTTCCTTGCCGCCCATAAGCCCCTTCGGGCGGACGATCATGATGACGATGACCGCGAGGCCGTAGAAGACCAGGCGCCAGTCGCCTACCGCGCGCAGAAGCTCGGGCAATGCGCAGAGCAGCACCGTGCCGAGCACCGAACCGGTGATCGAGCCCATGCCGCCGAAGATGACCATGATCGTATATTCCGTGGACTTGACCATCATGAACATCTTGGGCTGCAGATAGCCGAAATAGTGCGCCAGCATGCCGCCGGCGATGCCGGCGTACAGCGCGGACATGCACATCGCGAGCATCTTGGAACGGAAGGTATTGATGCCGCTCATCTGCGCGGCCAGCTCATCCTCCCGGACGGCCAGCATGCTGCGGCCGTGCTTGGAATTCATCAGGAATGCCGTAGCGGTCAGGAAGATGACGACGATGGCCAGCGCGACCGGGAACGTCGTATGCAGCGGAATGCTCGCGATACCCTTCGCGCCGTCCAGGATGAAGGTCTTGCCGCCGATATTCAGGTTAAGATTCAGATTGTTGAATATCAGCCGGATGGCCTCGCCCACGCCGAGGGTCGCGATACAGAAGTAGTCGCCTTTCAGGTTCAGCGTGATCTTGCCGAGGGCGGCGCCGAAGATCATGGCGACCACGCCGGCAATGAGGAGCGAAAGCAGATACGGCAGGCCGAAGCCCATCGTGCAGAGGACCGAAACGTAAGCGCCGATGCAGACAAAGCCTGCGTGGCCGAAGGAGAACATCCCCGTGTAGCCCGTCAGGATCGACAGGCCCAGTACGATCAGCAGCGTATAGCAGGACTGAATCAGGATCCCTTCGATATAATACCAGCTGAACATATCCTGCCCTCCTTACGCCTTGTCTTCCACGACCTTGCCCATCAGGCCGGACGGCTTGATGATCAGGACGATGATCAGCAGGGCATATACGAACAGGTCGCGAAGGTTGGAGTTGATGGACGCGACGAAGATCTCCATGATGCCGAGCAGGACGGAACCGATGATCGCGCCGGGCAGGCTCCCGAGGCCGCCGAAGACGGCGGCGACGAAGGACTTGTTCGTGACCTGGCCGATGGTGGGCTTGACGATAAAGCGCATGCCGTAGAGCATGCCGGCAAAGCCGGCCAGAATGCCGCCCATCATGAATACGACGAAAATGACCAGAGAGCTGTTGATGCCCATCAGCGTTCCGGCCTTTTCATTGTAGGAGCAGGCACGGATCGCAAGTCCGATCTTGGTCTTCTGTATGATAAACATCAGGATCAGCAGAGATACAGCCGAGACGATGATCATCAGCAGGCTGTCAAGACCCAGTGAAAGACTTCCGATTTTAATGCTGTTGGAGAATAGCGTGGGGTAGTTCCGGGGCGTGCCGTCGATCGTGGCGATCACGAAGTTTTCCAGGAAGATCGAGGCGCCCATGGCGGAAATGATAAAGTAAAGCGACGGGGCGTGGCGTTGACGCAGCGGAGAGTAAACCAGCCGCTCGATGATGATGGCGAGCAGCCCGCTGCCGACGCCGCAGAGCAGGAAAGCGACCAGGAAGGGTACTTTCAGGGCTGTCAGCGCGAAAAAGCCCACGTAAGCGCCGACCATAATGACGCCGCCGTGAGCGAAATTGGAAAAGCTCATAATACTGTAGACCAGCGAATAGCCGACCGACATCAGGGCGTACATCCCGCCGAGACAGATGCCGTTGACCAGCTGCTGGAGATAGTATTGGATATCCATAAACTGCCTCCTCGTGTTCTTCGGGCATAGGGGCGCCCCCTTAAAAAAGGGAGCGCCCAGGTGTCAGATCAGATCAGAAAACCGGATCAGTCAGCGGCAATATAAGTGATGAACTTATAGGTCTTGTTCTTGCCGTCGATCTGCTCCACGCAGCCGCTCTTGCCGACCGGGTTGTGGTCTTCCGCGGAGATCTTGATCTTGCCTGCCATGCCGTTGACTTCGACTTCGCAGTAAGCCTTGGCGATCGCCTGTGCATCATCGGAGCCGGCCTTCTCGACCGCCGCGCACCACAGCAGGAACGCGTCGTGCGCCATGTAGCCGTTCAGTTCCATCTTGGCGCCGTTCCACTTTTCGGCGTATTTCTGACGGAAGGAATCGCCGGCCGGGTCAACCAGGGATACGTGGTTGATCACGTAGGAGCCGTCGACCGCATCCGCCGCGTCAAACAGAACTTCGGAAGCGCAGCCGTCACCGCCGAGCATCGGAAGGGTGATGCCCAGGGTACGGGCCTGTTTGTGGATCATGATGAAATCCTGATAGAAGATCGGGGTGAAGATGATCTGCGGATCAGCTTCCTTGATCTTGGTCAGCTGCGCGGTGAAATCGGTGTCGCCGCCGGTGTAGGCTTCTTCCGCCACGACCTTGCCGCCTTTGGCGGTGAAGACCTTGATGAAGTTGTCCTTCAGGCCCTTCGCATAGTCGTCGTTGATATCGTACAGGATGGCAGCCTTGTCGAATTTCAGCTCGTCATAGACGAAGGTGCCCGCGATCTTGCCCTGCTGAGGATCCAGGAAGCAGACACGGAAGTTGTATTCCTTCAGTTTGCCGTCCTGGACGGTAACCTTTTCATTGGTCGCGACCGTGGACAGATCCGAGATCTTATACTGGTCCAGAACAGACTGGATAGCGATACATTGGCCCGAAGCGTTGGGGCCGATGATCGCGCAGACCTTGTCCTGCGCGCAGAGACGCTTGGCTACGTTCACCGCTTCCTGGGCGTCGCCCTTGGTGTCATAGCAGATCAGTTCGATCTGTTTGCCGAGAATGCCGCCCGCGGCGTTCTTCTCTTCAACAAGCATTTTCAGTGTCTGGCTCTCGCAGGTGCCGTAAGCAGCCTGATCCCCGGTCAGGGAACCCATCCAGCCGAGCTTGATCGTCTCGTTCTTCTTGCCACAGCCGGCAAGGAGTCCCGCGACCATCAGGCAGGCCAGGGCCAGAGCCATCAGTTTCCGTACAGATTTACGCATTGCTAAACCTCCTTCTGACTATAAAGTTCCTTTTATTTTTTATCCTTCCGCCTGAAGGATAAGAGTTCACATTTGTTCCGAGCAAAATACTCTGTCTTGCGGCAGAAGACAGCTTTTCCGATTCACGATCTAAAACGACGATTACATTGTAGTTTTATTTTAGCTTTCTCGTCGTTGTTTGTCAAGCAAATGTTCCCTTTCTGTCTTTTTTGACAGAATAAAATAACAGATTGCCTCAAATAATATATAAAAATTATTTTTTGAGGCGATCTGCGAAATTTTATTAATTTTACCGGGTGTTATGCTTTTTTATCGTATCCAGGAGCCACCGGCCGGTCTCGGTGTAATCCTCCGGCGAAAACCCGTTGTACCGGGGGACGGTGGAGCGGATGGCGGAACAGGCTTCGGCCACCTTGGAGAAGGACCACAGGCAGTAGGAGACGTTCTCCCTCTCCAGCAGTTCGATCCATACGTCGGCGCTCTCCAGATCCCGGGGCAGGCCGCCGCTGGCGGCCGTGACGCCGTATTCGCTGACAAAGACGGGAAGGCCTTTCTGACTGACTTCCTCGGTCATATCGCGGAAGTTCTGACCGTGGGTCGCCGCGTAAAAATGCAGGGTGTACATGATATTGTCGAAACCGAGTGGGTCTTCGGCTACATGATAAAGGTCCTTCGACCAGTCGGGATTGCCGACGAGGATCACGGAATCGGGGTCCTTTTCCCGGATAACGGGAATGACCTCCTCCGCGTATTGTTTCACGGCCGCCCAGTCCACCCCGTTCGGCTCATTGCAGATCTCGTACAGTACGTTGCTGTGGCCGCGGTAGGTTTCCGCCATCTCGGCAAAGAAGATCTTCGCCTCTTCGACATAGGTGTTCGGGTCGCCGTCGCTTAGGATATGCCAGTCGATGATCACGTACATGTCCTGATTCGTGGCATACTCGACCCCTTTCGCGATGTCCTGCTTATAGCGGTCTTTATCGCCTTTGGTGCAGTATCCGATGATCCCGACCCCGTAGGTGTACATGGCGAGGCGGAAGACGTTGACCCCGGCGTCCTGCGAGAGCTCCTGAAAGAGCTTTTCGTTGAGGAAGGATTCGGAGGTGATCAGCTCGTAGGAGCTGACGCCGCGGAGCATGACAGGATCCCCCTTTTCGGAGCAGAGCTTACCGTTCTTTACCTGGAGCTTTCCGCAGGAGGAAGGGCGGGCGCGGCCGTCGTCGTAAGTGTGGATGACCGGCGCGGCCGGTTCGGTCCCGGCGGGCTCCGTTTCAGCCGGCGCGGATGAAGATTCTTCCGAAGGCTTCGCCTCGGACGAAGCAGGCACGGTGGCCGGGCTTTCGGAGCAGCCGGCCGGAAGCGTGGCCAGCAGGATCAGGGCAAGGATCAGGGACAGCGTTCTTTTCATGATTTACTCCTTTGCGCCGGCCAGTTCAAACAGAACGTCGGCGAAGACCTCCGCGCAGGCCAGCAGATCGGCGTCGGCGGTATATTCCTTCGGATTGTGGCTGATGCCCAGATGGCTGGGAGAGAAGATCATGGCCGTCGGGCAAAGAAGCGCCATGTTCTGCGCGTCCTGCCCGGCGCCGGAGGTGATGCGACGGCAGCGAAGGCTGCGCCGCGCCGCGTGCTTTTCCACCAGCCTGACGATGCCTTCGTCAAAGAGCACCGGCTCAAAGCGGGAGAGCCGCTCCGCCGTGATCCTGACCCGGTCGGTTTCTGCAAGCTCCGAAAGGAACGCTGCCAGGGCTTGTTCTTCCGCCTGCAGCGCCTGCTCGTCGGGGTTTCTGAGATCGACGGTAAAGACCGCCTTTTCCGGGATCACATTGATGGCGTTGGGGGAAAGTTCGAGGCAGCCTACCGTGGAAACGGTCCGGCTGCCGGGGATCAGGCAGCGCTCCCGCAGAAAGGTGATGACTCTGGCAGCCGCCAGCCCCGCATCCTGCCGGTAGGAGATGGGCGTCGTTCCGGCGTGGTTCTGCGCGCCTTCGATGGTGATCCGCTGCCAGGAAATGCCCTGCAGGTTTTCCACGGCGCCGATCGCGTAGCCTTCCGCTTCGAGGATCGGCCCCTGCTCGATATGCAGCTCCACAAAGGAGAACGGCGCAAGGAAACCGGGCTCGGTTTCTCCTGCATAGCCGATCCGGCGAAGCTCTTCGCCCAGGACCGTACCGTCGATCCCGACGGCCGCGCAGGCGTCTTCCGCCGCGTAGCCGCCCGCATAGACCAGCGAACCCATCATATCCGGCGCATAGCGGACGCCTTCCTCATTCGTAAACGCGGCCACGGCCAGCGGCCGCGCGGTCCGGATCCCCGCCTCCTTCATGGACTGGATCACTTCCAGGCCCGCGAGGACGCCGTAGCAGCCGTCGTATCGGCCCGCGTTGATGACCGTATCGATATGGGAGCCGGTCATGACGGCTTTTTCCCTGCGGTTTTCCGGGGTCTCCCAGATCCCGAAGATATTGCCGACCGTATCGACGGCGAGCCTCAGCCCGGCCTCCCGGATCCATTCACAGAGCCGGTCGCGGGCGGCTTTATCGGCGTCGTCCGCGGCCAGGCGGGTGCGCCGCCCATCCGCATCGATTCCGATCTGCCCGAGGGTGCGGATATGGCCGAGTAGTCTTTCCTCATTTATGAGATTCATGTCTTTCTCCCTGTCTTTCCGGCAAAAATGATTACATCGGCAGATACTTGGCTGCCTCAAAGATAATCTGCGCCGCGATAATATTGGCTGTGACGGCGTACTTGCCGATCTTGTTTTTCTCCTCTTCCATAAAGATAAGGTAAATACTCATATCGATCGCGATCAGGAAACAGGTCGCAAACGCAAAAACGACATTGATCCGGGGATCCACATTAATGCAGTAGTTCATGGCAAAGCACACGATCCCCTTCGTTAAGACTGTTGAGACAAAAAAGACGGTCCAGTTGCGGCGGGAACGGATCTGGAAAAGGTACAGAACGATCCCCTCCACCAGAAGATAGAGTGCCAGATGCATGAACGTGATGGCCCACCGCCGGCTGGCCGGAAGGCCGGCCCGGATCGTCCCGGCCTTCAGATCGATGAGGAGATAATCGTTAAAATCGTATTGTTTGAGCTGTTCGTAGGGAACCGGGAAAGAGTAAGACTCCCCGTTATCGGTAACCGTGATCACCGCGTCCTTAAAATCGACGGTGTTGCCATACCAGGCGTCCTTATCGACGACTGCGTAGCGGTACAGGCGGTAGCAGTTTTCCCACGCCCGGCGCTCTTTTTCCAGCTTCGCGGAAATGGGTTCTCCGACTCTGGGGACCAGGGTCACTTCCATCTCCGCCCCGGCCGAGGAATGGAGAAGGATCACCGTGATCGCCGGGGGATGATAGGTATAGCCGTACGCCTGCGCATTCAACGGGAAAAGAAGGCAGCAGAGCAGAACGACAGAGAACAGGGGAAGTTTTTTTCGCATAGTTATCCTCTATACCGGTAAATATTACAACAAATCGCAAGCCATCATCTTTGTTTGCTTCATTATATCAGAAAAAACGGCACTGTCAAGTGCCGTTTTGCCGGAATGGGGCCGGTGCTCCGCTTTGCCGTAGGGAGCGGCGCTATTCCGTCTCGCCGTAAGCTTAGGGTTTGTAATGCAGCGAAATGCTGCCGTCCGCCTCGTAGCTGACCGCCTCCGCCGTAAAGGTCAGGCGCTCGACCGCTTCCAGATACTCCGCAATACTGTTGTATACGACCTGCTTTTCTTTTATGATCTTTCTGGCCTCGGCGGCGTCGTTTTCCAGAAAGCGGGCGGCGCTTAAGGCCTGGATCTTCGCGCTCACGACCGTCGCCATGTACGGATCGGTGATATACAGGTCGTTTCCGTGCGCATGGCCGGAGTAGCCGCTCAGGCGGGGATGGATCGCCGGCATCACGGTGGAGACGTCGCCCATGTCGCTGCAGCCGGTCCCGAAGGCGGGATCGTCGACGACCTGATCGGCCGGAAGGATCTCCGCGGCGGCCCCCTTCATCACGCGCATCATCCCGGGATCGTTAAAGCGCGGGGCGTAGCCGGGCAGGTCCTTAATGGTAAGCTCGCAGCCGATGGAGGCCGCCGCCGCCGCGAAGGCCCGGTTCAAGATCTCGTTGTAATGCTCGATCGCCGGCATGGTCGCGGCGCGGATATAGGCTTCGATCATCACGCAGTCAGGGATCGAGTTGACCGCGGAGCCGCCGGCCGTGATGATGGGGTGGAAGCGGACGTGGTCGTCGTCCCGGAAGGTCTCACGGAGGGCGTTGGCGGCGCTTAAGCCCAGATTGGCCGCGTACAGGGCATTCTTTCCGGTGTGGGGAGAGGCGCCGGCGTGGGCGGCCAGGCCCTTAAAGATATACTGCTTGATCATGCAGCCGTTGGTGCCGGGCGGGCAGCCGTAGCCGGGCTTGTTGCTGGTATGGATGATGAGGCTCAGATCCACGTCGTCCAGAACGCCGCGGGCCATCAGCTCCTGCTTGCCGCCGAAGAAGCGGATGATCCCCTTATCCTTGAGCTCCTGCCGGAATTCCAGCTCGATCAGCTCCTCGGCCGGGACCGCGATCAGGCGGATCTTCCCGCTTAAGCCCTCCAGGGCGCCGGGGGCCGAAAGGCCGATGGCCACCCCGAGCAGGGCCGCGCTCTGGCAGTTGTGCCCGCAGGCGTGGACCGCGCCGGTTTCCGGATCGCATTCGGGATGGGTCGGGATGATCAGCGAGTCCATCTCCCCGAAGATGGCCAGGCACGGGCCGGGCCGGCCGGTGTCCAGATCCGTATAAAAGCCGGGGATATTGCCGAATTCCGTGAGCGTCAGGCTCAGGGCCTCGTACTGCTTTTTGAGATACGCGTGCGTGTTCCATTCGCGGTAGCCGGGCTCCGGATGCTTCCAGATGTAGCGCTCCGCCTCTAAGATGCGGTCCTTGCCTTCTTCAATGGTGTTCAGGATGTACGAATAGTCTTTCATTTTTCACTCCTTTTCCGCTTCGTCCCCGTCCGGCGCGTATTCTAGGATATCGCCGGGCTGGCAGTGAAGCGCTTCGCAGATAGCGGTTAATGTTGAAAATCGGATCGCGCTGATATGGCCGTTCTTCAGCTTGGAGAGGTTGACGTTCGCGACGCCTACCCGTTCGGAAAGCTCATTCAGACTCATTTTCCGGTCGGCCATGACCCGGTCGAGCCGCAGAATAATGCGTCCCATGGCGCGCCTCACAGCGTCTCATCGGACTGCAGCTGGAGCTGGGCGCCGTATTTGAACACCTGCACGATGGCGAACAGGATCAGGACCACCAGCACCACGGAGAGGTTGAGCGAGAAGTGGAAGCGGCCGCCGGCCTTGTTGAGCAGCAGCGCCCAGTCGGAGCCGGAAAAGCCGGAGAGCACGCCCATCGGGACAAGCGACCAGGCAAAGTTCGTCATCTTCCGGATCACCCCGTCCGAGAAAGGCGTATCGCAGTTTTTGAACTCGGTCATCAGCGACTTGAGGAAGCAGAGCATCACGAGGACCGCCGTCAGGTAGATGAGGCCAATCAGGCAGGCGCGGAAGACCGAGCGCATGTCCAGGGTGTAGCCGTCCGAGGCCATGTTGACGCGGACGCCTTCATCCGTCTCTTCCACGGAAACGGTTTCGAAGTCTTCCCCGGCCAGCGTTATGTCCATCCCATCAATCGAGCTGATGACCGGGATCTTTCCCTTGTAGAGCTTCTCGGAGATCTCGAACTGCGCCGCGCCGGACAGAGAGATTTTTACCGAGTCTTTGGGCAGGACGAGGGAGAGCGTGCCGATCAGCGCGAGGCAGACGATGCCCACGATGACGATGACCTTG
Organism: Lachnospiraceae bacterium; assembly: GCA_017394885.1. Taxonomy (GTDB): domain Bacteria; phylum Bacillota; class Clostridia; order Lachnospirales; family Lachnospiraceae; genus UBA6987. The sequence continues at coordinate 21,030 of JAFPWO010000026.1, forward strand.
GCGATGATGGTGAGGATCCGCCACACCTTGCCGATGGTGTTGATCTTACGTTTGATGTCAGAATCCATAACAAAGCCTCCTGTCTATGAGGTAAAAACGTTTTTCGATAACGATTTAACGTTTATCGTTATCCGCATTATAGAGCAGGAGATAACGAATGTCAAGAGGTTTTTTACGAAAAACGTAAAAAATTTTATGAATACAAATTGGATGGCAAAGATGGGGTCCATTTGCGGCTTAAAAAAGTTCGCATGTTTGCAAATTGAGTGTTGACACGCTCTCTATTTTTTGCTATCTTTACTCCCGCTCCTGTTGGGTAAAGCACTTCTCTGACTGATCGTACGGCACAGCAACTCAAAAACACACCCCAAACATAAGGAGGAAGAGAATGGTCCTGATCTTTCGGATCCTGTTTGGCACCGCGGCGCTGGTGCTCTTCTTTTACGTCGGGCTGTTCCTGGGAACCTGGTTCGAAAATCACACAATGGAACCGAGGACGGAACGGATTAAAAACCTTGCTTATGTCTTCAATACCCTGCTGCTGGCAGTGTTCTTCACCCTCTGGTGCGTGAACAAAGGAGTCATATAAAAGCACCATAAAAACGGAGCATACCGTAATATGCACAGAAAAGCCGGGGGCTGTTTGTCAGTCCCCGGCCGCACTGTCTGAAAGGGATTTCCCTCACCCCTCCGGCTTTTGCTTCCAGTTTTCCAGTCCGGCTTTTATTATGGCCTGTTCCGTCAGAAAGGTGGTCTCCCCGCCGTTTTCATACAGATCGAAGTTGAAGCAGAACAGGGAAAAGGCCAGAACTTTTCCGGTGCGCATCACCGCACCGACGTTGCGGCATACCACGTCCACGTCATGCCCGAAAGGAACACGCTTGATGTAGGACGGAATATGCTCAAACTTCAGAATGTCCGCATCGACCGAAAGATAGATGGCGTCGACCCGCTCCGCCAGTTCATTCACCTTTTTTGTCCACTCTGCTTCCTTCTCAAAAACGCTGCCGTCCAGGACGATAATGCCGGCTTTTTCGACGTTTGCTGCAGTGGGCTCGTCCATAATGCGCAAATCGCTTGCCAGCACATCGTTCCCGCAGAGCGGTACGGTAAGCCCGCAGATGTCGCTGCGGAAATCCGGCATGGTGAGGCCGACCATGGTCGAAAGAGGAAAACTGACAAAACGCACGGGAGCCCCTGCGGTTTCGGCAATGCGGCAATCGGCGTGCGCGTCGATCCAGACCAGACCGATTTTCTTATCTTTCCCGAGGGCCCGCCGGATCCCGCCCGCGATGGCCGGCGCGTAATTGCAGTATCCGCCGACAGCCAGAACAACGTGGCCTTTTTTTACAGCGTCCGTGACCAGGTCGGAATACTCTCTGTGAACGCCTTCATAGGGCTCGTATTGCGAATACCGATCATAGTTGATCTCATGGATCTCTGCCGGGACGCCGGCCTCCCCGTACAGGCCGCTGCGATGGAAAAACTCGGTCTCCCGCGGCTTCTGAAATGGCTTGAGGGAGGAACGGTACACGGGGACGCCGGAAGAAAAATCAACGCTCCATCCGTTGTCGCAGTATCCGCACTCTATGACCGACAGGCCCTGTATTTTATTCATGGTATCCCCCTCATGTACAAACAGTCAGATCAGTGTCTGTGAGCGTACAGTAATACCGCTTTTTTCAGTCCGCGCCGACAGGTTCTCTTATTTCCCGTCCGGGAAGCTGGTGACGAAGCGCTGCTCCGTCTCGGGCAGGCCGTATTTTTCCTTTGCGTCGGCGATCGCCCGGATCAGGAAAGCCATATTGCGGGCGAGATTGCGCATGGTCTGGAGGCCCTCGAGATCCTTTTTTACATCCTCGGCCGTGAAACCGTGTACCTGGTTCCAGTAGGTGGCGGAGGCGACGGGCATCTCGCTGATCGTGAAATACTTGTTCAGCACGTCGAAGCTGGCCGTGTTGCCGCCCCGGCGGCAGGAGACGACGGCCGCGCCGACCTTCATCTGCTTGGACCAGTGTTCCGTACTGTTGAAAAGCCGGTCCAGGAAGGAGAGCAGCGTGCCGTTGGGAGAACTGTAGTAGACGGGGCTTCCGATCACCAGACCATCCGCTTCTTTGAGCTTCGGGGCGACCTCGTTCACCGCGTCGTCGAATACGCAGCGGCGCAGCTCTTTGCAGCGGCTGCAGTCGATGCAGCCGCGGACGGCCTGGCTTCCGATCTGGATCAGCTCCGTTTCGATTCCTTCCTGTTCGAAGGTTTTGATCATCTCATCCAGCGCTGCGGCGGTACAGCCGTGCCGGTTCGGACTGCCGTTCAGCAGTAAAACTTTTGCCATGGGGAACCTCCTTTTCCTGCCGGAAGCCTTCGGCCCGGCCTTATCATTTTGTCCGATTATACGGAAAACAGTTCGGTATAGACCCTCTTTCCGTCCCTGACGTCGGACTTCATGAGGGAGACTTTTTTCACGGCCATTTCTGCTTTGGGGACGCTCACCTGCCGCCAGCTGCCGCTCATGCCGCGCACGATCGTGATGTGGGGGACGAATTTCTTTGCATCGTAGGGAATGCCCGCAGCGTCCAGCGCCGCGCGCACGTCCCGGACCAGGCCGCTCAGGCCCTGATTGCCCTTGACGCCCACCCACAGCAGGTCGCCGAAGGTCCCCATCTCGGACAGGGAAAGGCGAAAAGGCTTGAAAGATACGGTCTTAAGGGCCGTCTTAACCGCCTCCGCGTCCTTTGTTTCTCCGATAAAGGCCAGGGTCAGGTGCAGGTTCTGCGAGGGCACGTAGCTCCCGCGGACGCCGGCCTTTTTCAACTCATGCAGCGTTCCGGTCAGGGACGATATCATCTCGTCGGAGAGCCGGATGGCAATAAAAAGTCGCATAACAAACCTCCCCGAGGATCCCCGCCGGGGATCCCTTTATAAACTCTATGCCTGGCGTGGACCTTCCGCGGGCGGCAGATCCATCTTGGCCAGGCGCCCGATCAGGTCCAGGTCCGCCGGCAGCCAGTTGACGGAGAACAGCTCATCTCTGCCGAGCCAGCGGGCCGCCTCGTGCTCCTTTAAGACCAGCTCCCCTTCGAGGACGGAAGCCAGGAAGCACTGCATGCTGAGATGGAATTCCGGGTAATCGTATTCGATATCGGCCAGTTTTTCCCCGACGAGAATCTCAGTGTCCAGCTCTTCGCGGATCTCGCGCCGAAGGGCTTCCTCCGGGGACTCGCCCGGCTCGATCTTGCCGCCGGGAAATTCCCAGTAATCCTTCCAGGCGCCGTAGCCGCGCTGGGTGGCGAAGATCCGGCCGTTTTCCCGGAGAACGGCGGCTGCCACGCGTATGGTTTTTCTGTCCGTCATAAGCTTCTCCCTTCCGGAAGCCGTCACGGCTCTTCCGCCCACAGATAGTCCATAAACACCGGGATGCGTTTTTCCCAGGCGGCTTCGTTGTGCTGCGCGCCGGGGAAGACGAGCGCTGCGGCAGTGGCGCCGGCTTCGGTCAGCTCAGCCGCCGTCCGGAACATCAGCGCCTTCGGTTCCATACCGCCCTCCGCCGGCTCCCCGCCGCCGTAGTCCAGATAGATGCGGGTCGGCGCCGCCGGCTTTGTCTTCCGGATCAGTGCCGTGATACGTTCCGGATGCAGGAACAGGCAGGGCGAGAGCGCCGCGGCGCGGGAGAAGGTTTTATTACAGGCCAGCGCCGCGTAGAGGCTCATCAGCCCGCCCATGGAGCTGCCCGCGATCATGGTGTTTTCCCGCCCCGGAAGGGTCCGGTACTGCGCGTCGATCAGGGGCTTGAGCTCTTTTGTCATCCAGTCCATCGTCTTCTTCCCGAGCCCTTTGATGCGGCCGAGCCCCCATTCGCTGAAATCCATATCCCAGGGTGAGTATTCGGAGAGCCGCTTATTGCCTTCCGGGTTGCACTCGACGGCGGCGATAATGATCTCCCGCTTCGATTTTTTCAGGTATTCGCGCATACCCCAGCTTTTGCCGAAGGTCGCGTGGCGGTCGTAAAAGACGTTGTGGCCGTCGAACATATAGAGCACCGGATAGCGCGTATCGCTTTTTTCATACCCCGGGGGAAGGGCGATATAAAGCCGGCGCGGCTTCTGCGTCTCCATCCCGGGGATCTGTATTTTCTGTACAATGATCATGCTGCACCCCTTTGTTTTCAGCGCGGCGCCTGCCGGCTCAGATGTGGAAGCGGTCGTAGGACGGACAGCAGTCCAGGCAGACCTTCTTCCCCCCGCGGATCCGGATCCAGTTGGAACCGGTCATTTCCCCGCAGCACTCGCAGCGGTAGGATTCAAAAAGCTGCGCGGGCTCCGGGAGCGGAATCGTCGTCTCTTTCACTTCGAAAAGCGCTTCGTCCGGCGTGTTCTGATAGTATTCAAACGCTTCCGCACGCGTCATTTCGCGAGGCTTGGGGCGGAGGACCAGCCGTACGGACTTCCCGGTCCCGCGTTTATAGATGGAAAAGGCCTGCTTGCCGCGCATGTGGAAGAGAAGATTCCCTTTCCCCGCGCTGCAGCCGAGGACGACCTGGATTGCGTCGACGCCGCAGGCGTCGTTCTCCGCAATGGCGACCACCTGCTCATCTTCCGAAAACGTAAGATCCAGCAGTCTGACCGCATATAAGGCCGCACGGAAGCCGATCGTCAGCCCGGGGCAGACGTGCCCGTGGAACGCGGCACACTTCTCCCATAATTCTTCTTGATTGATCATAGCGATCCTCCCTGTTTTGCAGCGCTGTATACCGCGGCTGCTCACAGCTCTACTATATAACATAAATGACTCCCTGAAAAGCCGAATGCTTCCCAGGGAGCGTTTTTATTTCAGGAGGGACTCGGGGAAGGCCTATTCTTCCTCGCCCGGGTTCACGTGGATCATCACGTGCTTCACATTGGGGTATCTGTCTTCCAGGCCGGTATGCACGCGCTCCGCGATATCGTGGGCGTCGACCAGCGAACTTTCCCGCTTTACGGCGATCTCCAGCTCGATATAGATCTTATTGCCGAACTGCCTCGTGTGCAGCAGGTCGATGTGCTCCACGCCCGGCTGTTCTTCCACGAAGTGCCGGACGTCCTGCTCGAAGTCTTCCCCGCAGGAGGTATCCAGCATCTTGGCGAGGGCGTCCCGGGAGATATCGAAGGCCACTTTTAGAATAAAGACACAGATCACCAGGCTCGCGACCGGGTCCATGGCGGGCAGCCCGATCTTCGCCAGGCCGATGCCGATGAATGACCCGACCGAGGAAAAGGCATCGGAGCGGTGATGCCACGCGTCCGCCTTGAAGGCCGACGAATTCAGCTTTCCGGCGTAGTGCATCGTATAGCGGTACATGCCTTCCTTGGCGAGAATGGAGACGACGGCGGCGATCAGCGGCAGCAGGGTCGGGATCTCCAGCTCCTCATGCACAAAGAGCTTCCGCAGGCCGGTGTATCCGATTCCCAGGCCGGTGCCCGCGAGGATCAGCCCCAGCAGCAAGGACGCGACGCTTTCGAAGCGCTCGTGCCCGTAGGGGTGTTCTTCGTCCTCCGGCCTTTTGGAGAGCAGCACGCCGAAATAGGCGATAAAGGTTGCGAAAACGTCGGACAGCGAATGCACCGCGTCCGATACCATGGCGCCGGATCTTCCGATGATCCCGGCAAAGAGCTTGAATCCCGCCAGCAGTACGTTGCCGAAAATGCCGACGCGGGAGAGCTTTTTTACAATTGCGGTTTCTTCCATAAGTTCTGCCTCTGAAACTGGTAAGCCAGGCGCGAATCCGTTTCGGGGTAAAAAGAAACACACCTCGGGAAATACTACTGTCCCGCAGATGTGCTGTTCGCGTTGTCTGCTGTCATTCTCAGACCCGGCCACACACGGCTCCTTCCCGGAGGCGTGCTGCCTGTTCAGTTTGTACTGTAGACGGCACTGCAGTGCAAAAAGTTTTGCTTATCATAGCATGTCCGCCCGGGCTTGTCAATCAAGGGGATCAGCGCCTCGTCTTCGGCCTCGGATCAAAGAGGAAGAAGAGCAGGGCAAAGACCGCGCAGACGGTAAGAGATACGAAATAGACCCGCTCGGGCTCGGAGGTGAGGAATCCGAGGCCGGAGGTCAGCCAGCCCACCGCCTGGATCCAGAACACGGAGATAAAGGTGCCGAGGGAGACCGAGGCCGAAAGAAGGGTCGAGGCAAAGGTACGGGTCGCGGGCGAGGTGGAATCGCCGGCCCACTTGGTGTTCGCGAGCATCTGGTTGACAAAGCCGAAGCCCATGAAGAGCGCGCCGGCGAAAGCAAAATAGGGGCTGGGCGCCAGAAGCATAAGACCGAAGCCGCACGTGAGGAATACGTAATCCAAGGCCAGGCCGAAGCGGGGAAGCCGGCTGTTCTGGACAGGGAAAAAGAGGGAGCCGCTCACGCTGCCCACGTAGTAAAAAGAGAGAATGCTCCCGCCCACGGCGGCGCCGCCCCATCCGCGGAGCGCGGCCAGCGTGGAGGAGAGGGTGAAGATCGGATACTCGAGCAGGGTCGTTGCGGCGCAGACGGCGGCAAAGCGGAAGACCGCGGGGGATATTTTATCCGCCCGCGCCTTTTGGGCAGGGTCCGGGGCCGGGATATCGCTTTTTTCTTCTCCCGGCTCCTTAAAGATCAGGGTCAGCAGGATCAGGGAGACCGAAGCCAGCAGATAGACCAGGAAGCCGTGCCAGAGGGTAAAGCGGTCGGCAAGGGCTCCTGCAATCGGTCCCAGCACGACGCCCACAATGGAGATGGTGGCGTTCAGGATCCCGAGCCAGAGGGCGATCGCCGTATCGTTCCCCGCGAACATGCGGCGCACACAGGCGTTTCGGAGCGCGCAGAAACCGTAGCCCACGCCGACGCAGATGCGTGAAAACATGACCAGGGCGAAAGGCGGGTCGGGTACGAAGAAGGGGAGCGCGCCGAGCAGGAAAAGACAGGCGCCCAGGATCAGCAGCGGCTTGAATTTGAGCCGCTTGCCGAAGAAAAGCGTAAGGGGCACGGAGACGCACATGCCGCACAGCGACACCACCGTGGAGAGCATCCGGACGGTGGTCACGGGTACGGTATCGTAATGCGCGATCAGCATGTGCATGAGCGGCGAGATGGCCGTGGTCATGCCGCTGATCAGCGCGAAGGAAAATACCTGTATGAAATTGATAAATCGGTTTCGGTTCATGGCTGTTTCAAAATCTTTTGGACCGCCCGCGCCTGCCGCGGGCATAATAATTATAGCAAAGAAGGAAAAGCTTTTTCAATCAGGTGTTCAGTTTTTCTGCCGGGGTGGTATAATAAACAGGTATTTTTGAAAACGCCGGGTCCGCCCGGAGCATTGTCTGACGGCAGGAGGCTGCAAGCATGGAAAAGCGTGAACAACTGTATGAAGGAAAGGCCAAAAAGGTCTACGCGACCGACGATCCGGAACTGCTGATCGTCTCGTACAAGGACGACGCCACCGCGTTCAACGGAAAGAAGAAAGGGACGATCGTCGGAAAGGGAGTCATTAACAACAAGATGAGCAACCGCCTGATGGCCAGGCTGGAGAAGGCCGGCGTGCCGACGCATTTTGTCGAAGAACTGAACGACAGGGAGACCCTGGTCAAAAGGGTGCAGATCGTTCCGCTGGAGGTCATCGTCCGGAACATTTCGACGGGCTCCTTCAGCAAGCGCTACGGCTTCCCGGAAGGCGTCGTTTTCGCCGAGCCGACGGTGGAATATTCCTACAAGAATGACGAACTGAACGATCCGCTGATCTGTGATTCCCACATCCTGGCGATGCAGCTGACCACGAAGGAGGAGCTGGAAACGATCCGCTCCTATGCCCTGCGCGTGAATGAGATCCTGAAGGAGTTCTGGCTTTCCTGCGGCGTTACGCTGGTGGATTTCAAGCTGGAGTTCGGACGGCTTTCCGACGGCACCATCATCCTGGCGGATGAGATCAGCCCGGATACCAGCCGCCTGTGGGACGCCGCGACCGGCAGGAAGCTGGATAAAGACCGCTTCCGCCAGGATCTGGGCGGCGTGGAAGAAGCCTATGCGGAGATCATGGGCCGCCTGGAAGCGCACGTCTGAAAACGCCCGGATTGCCTTGCACCGCCCCGGGAAGTTTGCTATACTATTTCTGAGTCAAAACGCTCCGGACCGGAACGAACGGCCGGAGGACCAATCATAAATACGGAGGATTACAAGATGGACGAACGCCTGGATTTTCTGTTCCTCAACGAGGAGGAAGCGATTGAAGCCGGTGCCGCCGATATTACGCGCTGCATCGAAGTGATGGACGAAATGTTCCTGCTGCTCGGGAAGGGCGATTACCTGATGGGCAGCCCGAATCACAACGCCCACGGCATCAAGATTTATTTCCCGAAGGAAAGCCCCTTCCCGAACATGCCCCGCAAGGGTCCGGACCGCCGCTTTATGGCCCTCGTTGCCTATCTGGGCGGGCGGTTCAACATCTGCGGAGAGAAGTGGTACGGCTCGAACGTGGCAAACCGTGAAAAGGGCCTGCCCCGCTCCATTTTGACCACGCTGCTCAATGACGCGGACACCGGCGCTCCCCTGGCCTTCATGGCGGGCAACACCTTAAGCTCGACCCGTACCGGCGCGATCCCGGCGGTCGGTGCGCGCTATGCCGCTCCGAAGGATGCGAAGATCTTAGGCGCGATCGGCGTGGGCGTTATCGGGCGTTCCTGCCTGCGCGGGCTGCTGACCGTACTGCCCGGGATCGAAGAGGTCCGGGTCTACGACCTGATGCCCGAAGCGGCCAAATCCTGCTGCAGCTTCCTGGAAGCGAACTTCCCGGTGAAAGCGGTCCCGGTCGATACCCTCGAAGGCGCCGTGCGCGACTGCGACGTCGTCAACGTCGTGACCTCCGGCGCGGTCTCGCCGAAGCTGGAAGATGAATGGTTCAAGGAAGGCATGCTCCTTTCCCTGCCGGCCAGCGCCGACGTCAGCACCAAGATGATGAGCGAGTCCAAGATCCTTGTGGACAACTGGAAGATGTATGAAGCCTACGCTGCGGAGCTCAGAGACGAGCCGGGCGGCTTTGCCAAGAACTTGAGCGGCATCTGCGGCTACATGATGGATCTGGAGCAGCAGGGCGTGATCAAGCGCGAGGATATCGTGGAGCTCGGCGACGTGGTGGCCGGCAAGACGCAGGTCCGCACGGATGAGAAGCAGCGCGTGATCTTCATCATGGACGGCATGCCGGTGGAAGATCTGGCCTGGGGCTATGAGATCTACCAGAACGCGCTGGCGCGCGGCATCGGCACCAAGCTGAACCTCTGGGGCGGCTATCACAGCTGAGACCGGACAGGCAGAAGATAACAGAAACCGCGGAGACCCTCCGCGGTTTTTGCTTGTGTTTTTCCTGCTTTAAAGCCCTTCGATTTTCTGGCAGTCGTTGAAGCGGCAGAAACGCCGGAGAGCCTGATCCAGTGCCGCCTGCCGCTTTTTTGTCTGCCGGACGCCGTCTTCCCACCAGAGGCCGTTCACGCGGAGCGTCCCGCTTTTCCGGTCGGCCGCGGTATCGATCCGTCCGGCGAAGCGTTCCCCGAACAGGATCGGCAGGGTATAGTATCCGTAGTTTCGCTTGTCTGCCGGCGTGTATATTTCCCAGGAATACTGAAAATCCCACAGGGCCCGGATCAGGGCCTTATCCCATAAGAGCGGGTCGAGCGGCGCCAGAAATTCCATGCGCGGCCGCAGATCTGCCTGCCCCGCGAGGATCTTCTGCAGCAGTTCCTCGTCCCGGGACAGATAGAGAAAACGGGCCGGGATCCCTTCCACCTGCACGGCCCGGATCCGGCCGGACGCCTCCAGCCGGTTAAGCGCGCGCCGGCGCTTTTCCGCATTCAAATCGATCCCTAAATAAGCCGGGCTGTTTTTGTCCCAGAGAAGCCCTGCGGCGCCGATCCGCCGGCCGACACGCCAGGCAAGAAAGGCCTCCTCATCTTCACAGGGATTGTCCGCGGAAAGAAGCGCCGGGGGCAGGTGGCGTTCCGCGAGATCATAGTATTTCCGGCTTCCTTTCTTGTGATGGATCACCAGGACCCCGTCGGTGTAAAGCTGTTCCAGGACAGAGCGCGCCGCCGCAGAGTTTTTGTGCCAGTTCCCGCTCCAGTGCATGGAGGAATGCCAGAAGATCTCCCCTTCGATCGGCAGCGTATCACTGGAGACCGGGCCGTTTTCCCGGATATAGGCAAGCGCCTGCTTCTCCAGATCGGCCAGGCCGGGGAATGACGCGCCCATCTCGCGGCTCCGGGTCCGGTAGGAAGAAAAGTACGGCCAGTCCTCAGCCGGCCAGATGGAAAGCTCCTTGTCGGCATAGTCGACCAGCAGCCGGTCTTCATACAAAAGCGCCTGAAGCATTTCTTTCCGGAAGCCTTTGACGCGGGACTGCAGGGTCAGCTCGGCATTTTTGCCGCACACGTCGACAGGGTCAAACTGGATGCATCCCGCCTGTCGGATGAAGGCATACGCGCCGTCTTTCCCGGCAAAGCGGTGTGCGCCGATCAGCCCCTGCTTTGCGAGAATGAACTGCCGTGCCTGCTGTCTGGTGATTGTGATCATAGCCGGATTCTCCCAATGGTTTTCCTTTGCTGTATTATACCACAAAAGGCTGGACAGGGATCAGGCCTGCCGTTATAATTATTATGTTTTGAATGCTGTTCAGGAGAGGACGCCCCTATGATTCGAAAGATATTCCGGCAGATGCTGGTGACGCAGATTCTATCCGGTATGACGGTCATGCTCTGCATGCTGGTCGACAGCATCATGATCGGCCGTTTTTTAGGCGTGGATTCCATGACTGCCTACGGGCTGGTCAATCCGATCCTCCTTGTGTTTGCCGCTTTCGGGACCATGCTTTCCGCCGGCATCCAGGTCATGTGCGGAAAGACCATGGGCGCGGGCGACAAGGAGGGGACCAATGCGTGTTTTTCCGCCGCTGCGCTGCTGGCGCTGACGGTCGCTGTGACGGGCACAGCGCTGATCCTCCTCTTTCTGACCCCGGTCTGCACGCTTTTAGGCGCCGGCCGGCCCGGCCCGGACAACGCGGTCTTTTCCCTGACCCGGGATTATCTTCTGGGCTTTATCTTAGGCGCGCCGGCATTCATCACCGCCCAGATCATGGTGCCTTTCCTGCAGATCTCCGGCCGCCGCCTCCGCCTTGTTCTGGCGGTGGTGCTGATGACCGTCAGCGATATCATCTTTGATCTTCTCAATGTATTCGTTATCCGCGGCGGGACGCTGGGCATGGGCCTTGCCTCCAGCCTCAGCTATTACCTCGCGCTGGCGGTGGCTCTTCCTTACTTCTTCCGGAAGGACTGCTTCTTCCGGCTGAAGCTGAAAGCCGTGACGGGAAAGGTGTGCGCCGCGCTGGTCAAATACGGCGTGCCGACCGTGATCAATGCATTAGCCATGGTGGTGCTGGTCTTCACGCTTAACAAGGTCCTTCTGTCTGTGGACGGGAACCGCGCGGTCGCGTCCTATTCGGTGATCTCTACCGTAGGGAACATCTGTTACTGCTTCGGCTCCGGGGTAGCGTCGGTGGCACTGATGCTGGCGTCCATTTTCTACAGCGAAGAAGACCGGACTGCCATCCATACGCTGGTCAGGACCATGAGTTATTTCGCCATCGCGCTGGACAGTGTCGTGACCGTGGTCGTGCTGCTCCTCGCGCCTGCGCTGGTGAGCCTGTTCCTTAAGGACCTTTCGGCGAAAACCATGACGGTACGGGGCCTGCGGCTGTTCGCTTTTTCGCTGCTGCCCAGTTCGCTGAACACCAGCTTCAAAAATTACTATCAGGGCGTGAACCGGACGCAGTTTACCGAGATCATCTCCGTGCTGCAGAATATGTTCTTCCCCGGGCTGGCGGCGCTTTTGCTCAGCCGGTTTTTCGGGACCGACGGCGTGTGGCTCTGCTTTTTCTGCGGCGAAGCGCTGACATTCCTGGTCATCTGCGCCGTAGTCTGGAGGAAAAATGAAAAGGCTTCCCTCTCGGCGGAGGCCTTCGCGCTGCTGCCCCGGGATTTCGGGGTGCAGACCGATGATATCCTGGAAATGACCGTCCGCTCCACGGAGGAGGTTTCCGAAGCCTCCAAGAAGGCGGCCGCCTTCTGCAGGGCACACGGGGAAAGTGACCGGAACAGCACATTCGTCTCCCTGTGCGTGGAGGAGATGGTCAACAATATCGTGACGCACGGCTTCCGGGAAGACCGGAAAGACCAGAACGTAGATATCCGCATCCTGTTCAAGGGCGACGAGAAGATCATCCGCATCCGGGACAACTGCGTGAACTTCGATCCGGTCGAATATATGAAGCTGCATGAAGCGGACGACCCCGTCGCCCACATCGGCATCCGCATGGTCATGAAGATGGTCAAGAGCGCGAATTACGTCAACTCTCTGGGACTGAACAACCTGACGCTGGTCCTGTGAGAATGTCATTAACCGATATTAAAAGCCCCCGGAAACCGTGTGTTTCCGGGGGCTTTCCTTTCATACCCTGTCCGCTCAGTGTTCGCCGGGCTTCGGCGTATTGCCGGTGACTTTCAGATCGTACACGCCGCTGCCCTTATATTCCACGCACATCATCGTCAGGTCGTCGAACTGCTCGGCGTCCTGTACAAAATCTTCCAGTGCGCCGCGCATCTGCCGCAGGATCTCCTCGGGATCGGCGCCGGCGTCCCGGTTTAAGACCTCGAGCATGCGGTCAAGGCCGAACATGCTGCCGGAAGCGTCATTCTTCATGGCTTCCGGAAGGCCGTCGGTGTACAGGAAAAGCTTGGCGCCCGGGTCCATCTGCAGCCGGTATTCCGTATAGGACAGGCCGCCCATACCGCCGAGTACGAAACCGTGCTGGTCTTTCAGGATCTCAAACAAGCCATCCGGCTTCCGGAAGACAGGGTATTCATGGCCCGCATTGGCCGCGGTCAGTTTTCCGGTGGACAGCTCCAGCACGCCCACCCAGACCGTCACGAACATGTCCTCGTTGTTGTTGGAGCAGATGGCGTCGTTGGTCTTGGCCAGGATCTCCGCCGGAGACTGGCCGAGCATCGCGCAGCTTTGCAGAATGATCTTGGAGGCCATCATGAAGAGCGCTGCCGGAACGCCTTTGCCGGAAACGTCCGCGATCACCATGCACAGATGATCCTCGTCGATCAGGAAGAAATCGTAAAAGTCTCCGCCGACCTCCCGCGCGGGATCCATGGACGCGTAAATGTCAAAGTCGGACCGGTTCGGGAATGGCGGAAAGCTGGTCGGCAGCATCGAAGTCTGGATGCGGGTGGCCACGGACAGCTCGGTGCTGATTCGCTCTCTTTCTGCCGTAATAGTCTCAATATCCTGTATATATTCCTTCATCCGGTGCGTCAGCGAGCCGAAGGATTCGGCCAGCAGCTGCGTCTCATCCCCGGTATTCAGGTCCCATTCGAAGTCCAGATCGTCGCCCTGCATCGCGCTGACCTTTTCGGTCAGCTGCCGGATCGGCTGTACGATCTGGCGGGAAAGCGCCACGGAGACCGCCAGCGCGATGATGACCGCGGCGCCGAACAGCCCCAGCATCAGAAAGACTGCCTGCCGGATATGGCTCGTCGCCGCCTGGAAAGCCTGATTGGTCGTCTGATCGACGCTTGACAGCAGCTGGCCCGTCGGCGCTTCCACGGCTTCCTGCGTGATCAGCACCAGCATGGACCAGCCGACGGTCTTCATCGGGGCATAGGCCACATAGTTCGAGACGCCGTCCACATAAAGCTGCGCCACGTCTGTCCGGCCGTCCGCGGCTTTTTCTGCGATATCGGCCAGGGCCGCATCCTCGGACAGGCGAAGATCCGGGGCGTTCGCGACGGCGGCCAGTGTTCCCTCTCCGAAGGTGGAAAACAGCACCTGGCCGTTCTGGTTGATAATGCAGGCATTCCCGCTTTCGCCGAGATTGACGCTCTGGACCAGCTTTTCCATATCGTCCAGATACATTCCGGCTCCGGCGACGCCCATAAACTGCCCGTTCGCAAAGACCGGTACCCCGCACATGATGGCGAGGCGAGGCGTGTGGGCGTCCATGGTGGCGGGCGTAAAGAACGGCGCGCCGGTCGAAGCCGCGCCTTCATACCAGGGACGTTCCTTGGCTTCGAGCGGCATGAGATCGCCGGCCTCGTCGAATTTCTTCGCGGCAATATAGTCGGCCTGCACCATGAAGCCGGATTCGGTCGCCACGTAGATGGAAGCCATGTTTTCCTGGCTCTCATTGACGGCCATCAGAACGTCCTGTACGTTGCCGATCAGGGCAAGCTCTTTTTTGATGGCGGGATCATCGGGATCCGTGTGGGCGGAGTAAAGGACCTGGATGCTCAGCGTGCCGTCGTTCTTCGCGTCGGGCAGCGGTACCGTCCGCTCGGAATAAAGCTCCGGTTCGCTGTAGATCTGTTCGGCAACGGACGCCACGACGCACACGCCCCGCTTGAAATCGGAAAAGAGCTCGTCCGCGATCTCTGCTTTCTCCCCGGCAAGGGTCAGCAGATGGTTCTTGGTCTGCTCCGCCATGTAGGCCGAGGATTTTCCGCCGATGGTCCCGCGCAGCTCACTGTTGGATGAAGACAGCGTTTTCGTGACGTTTCTGAGCGTAAGCGCAAAGATGGTGCCTGCGATCAGAAGCAGGGCGATCACGAGCACGATCATCGCGCTGAGTATCTTTTTTCTGAGAGATTCGTTCTTTGCCATAAATGCCTATCCTCCCGGCGGACTGTGGGGCTGCCGAAACAGCGGAGGTCCGGACCGCAGATCCCGCGGACAGATCCCCGTACTGATCAGATACCAGTAGATTACATGATTCCGCCTGTTTTTTCAATTCGAAAAAACGGCGGTCTTATGGTATGATACAAAAAAGATAGGCGCCGCCGATATTTATGTGACGGAGCGGCTGCTTTTCCTGTCTGCAGAAATGAAAGGCCTTATCACCGGGAGAAAGGGGCGAAGCATGGAAGATGAGCGGATCGTGGAACTTTACTGGGCGCGCTCTGAAAAAGCCATATCCGAAACCGCCGATAAATATGGGCGGTATTGCTATTCGATCGCCTATAATATTCTGCACAGCAGGGAAGACAGCGAAGAATGCGTCAACGATACGTATCTGAAAGCCTGGAACGCCATGCCGGAGGAACGGCCGCGCAGGCTGGCGGCTTTTCTGGGGCGGATCACCCGCAACCTTTCGCTGAACAGGCTGGAAAAATATGAGGCGAAAAAGCGCGGGGCGGGGCAGGTCCCGCTGGCGTTGGAGGAACTGCAGGAATGTGTCCCGTCTGCGGATAACACCGAGCAGATCGTCGACGATATGGCGCTGGCGGATCTTCTGAACCGTTTTCTCGCGTCGTCAGGCGCGGAGAAGCGAAAGATCTTCATGCGCCGCTACTGGTATCTGAGTTCCGTCGCGGAAATTGCAAAAGCGTATGGGATCTCGGAGAGCAAAGTGAAAATGTCCCTGCTTCGTTCCCGGGAGGAACTGAAGCGGTATCTGGAGAAGGAAGGTGTTGCGCTGTGAAAGAAAAACGTATTCTGGATGCGCTCAGCCAGGCAGACGAACAGTATATTGAGGAAGCGGCGCCGGGCGGGCAGAAGCCGGAAAAGCGCAGCTGGATAAAATGGGGCGCGCTGGCCGCCTGCCTGGTGCTTCTGTCAGCGATAGGGATGCCTTATCTTTCAAAACTCCGCGGCAAAGCGGAGCCGCCGGAACAAAGCGATCCGGGGACTGAACAGCCCGTGACCGAACAGCCGGCGGAGCCGTCCGGGACCGGGCAGCAGAGCCATGATCTGGCAGATTTCTTCAGAGAATACGGCCTCAGCGCAAAGGCGGCGGAAAACCTGCCTGTAACAGGCGGCGAGACACCGTTCACGCCCCGGAAAGAAGCGGTCCGATTTTTACGCAACGCCGTGATACTGGACTGTACCATTGATCAGCTTACCCGGATAACGATCCAGGAGCCGAGGAGCGGCGATATCTGGTGCATTACAGCCATGAAACTCTCCCTGAACGCTGTGATCCGCGGGGATACGGAGGAAAAACAGTTTTCCGTCGTCAATGCAGCCAGGACGAATTCACGGACGGAGTTCCTCACGTATCCGGGCCTGGAGGACTGTAAGGAGCAGCTGCGCGCGGCATTTGTCCTGAAGAAGATCGGGGACGATGACGTCTGGACGATCGGAGACGCCAGAATTCCCGTAAAAAACCTCGGAGATTATTACGGGGTCTGCTGTATGGGGTTTGACGGGGAGAGCCTCCATTATCTGAACTACGATATACCGCTCTCGGAGCTGGAGTGAAATACAGGAGCGGGGAAAGATATGTCATCCTGAACGAGCAGCGCGAGCCGAAGGATCCCATTACTTTTTAAAAACCATGGGATTCTTCGGCGCAGGCTCCTTCGGAGCCTTTGCTCAGAATGACAGAAAGAGGCGTTTTTCACGCCTCTTTTTTTATTACTGTTATCTGCCGTGAGATAACAATCCGGCCTCGATCTGTGCTATAATGCTGTCAGGAATAGAACGCATCGAATGTGAGGAGAAGAGGATGCAGGGATTAAACGATTCCGGAAAGGGAGAAAAGGGGGCCGGCGGTTCCGAACGGCTTTTGTCGAACCGTGCCCTCCAGACAGGCGTTTTCTTCCGCCTGCTGCCCTATCAGATCATGCTGATCGTCATCAGCGCAGTCAACGGCATCGTTGACAGCCTTTACGCCAGCAACGCCATCGGGAAGGAAGCGATGAGTGCGATCGGGCTTTACGGGCCGTTAAATCATTTCTTCTACGCGGCAAGCTTCATCCTGGTGAGCGGCTCGCAGATGCTCTACGGCAGATATCTGGCCAAGGACCGGGAACGCATCCGGAGCGTGTTTTCGGTGACGCTGCTCGTTTCCGTCCTCCTGTCTGCTTTCACGGTGCTGGTGTTGATCCTCGGTGCGTCGCTGGGCTGGACACGCGTGTTTGTCTCGGAAGAAACGGTCCTGAAATCGCTGAATGATTATATTTTCGGACAGGCGGTTGGGATCCCCGCGCTGCTGCTGGGCCAGCAGCTGTTCGCCTTCCTCTCCCTGGAGAATCAGACGAAACGCACCCTGGCCGCCAGCATCGCGTGCTTTGTGATCAACGCGGTCTTCAATCATCTGTTCGTGGTCGTGCTGCATATGGGGATCTTCGGGCTCGGCCTGTCCTCCTCGCTGTCTCTGTGGGTCTTCCTCGGCATTCAGGCGTATTACTACCTGGCCGGAAGATCGGAATGGAAGTTCTCCCTGGAAGCCTGCCGCTGGTCAGATGCGGGACAGATCGTCAAGCTCGGCTATCCGGGCGCCCTTTCCCGCTTCGTGGAGGCGTTCCGATGCATCATCATTAACTTCCTGATCCTGAAATATGTGGGCAGCGTCGGGCTGTCTTCCTTCGCGGCGTCCAATTCCCTGCTGGCGATCATATGGGCTTATCCCTTCGGCGTCATGGCCGTCGAGCGCATCCTCCTGTCGATCAGCGTCGGGGAGGAGGACCGCAGGTCGGTCGCAGATATCATGCATGTGGTCGTTACCTGGTGCATGGCGATCATGTTCGTCATCGTAGCCGTGCTGGTCCTTGCGGCCGAGCCGCTCACCTGTCTGTTCTACCGCGATGCGGCCGATCCGGTCTATCATATGACGGTCATGGGCTTCCGGCTGCTGCCGCTGTGCATGCCGCTGTCCCTGATCTCCCTGGCTTACGCGTGCTATGCGCAGGTCGCCGAGAAACGAAAAGTTTCGGTCATCCTTCCCATCGTGGACGGCGCGCTCGGCGTTGTCCTGTGCAGCCTGGTGCTGATCCCCGTCATGGGCATGAACGGCCTGTATCTTTCCAATATTTTAAACGGCGTGATCTGCGCCGGCGTGATACTGGCCAGCGTATGGCTGATCTTGAAGCGCCCTCCGGCAACGCCCACGGATCTGCTCGTCTTTTCGGAAGACTTCGGCGTTGCCGAAGATAAGCGGCTTGATCTTTCGATCAACACCGTTGAGGACGCCGTAGAGGTCTCCCGGCAGGTCATCGATTTCTGCTCGGCCAGAGGGATCGACCGGCGCAGGGCGTATTACGCCGGCCTGTGCATGGAGGAGATGGCCGGCAACGTCGTCCTGCACGGGTTTACCAAAGATAAGAGAAAGCACTCGCTGGATATCCGTGTCTCCCTCAGCGGGGACGACGTCATCCTGCGCCTGCGGGATAACTGCATCGCCTTTAACCCGGCCGAACGCGCCGGATCCCGGGAAGCCGAAGACGGGATCAAGGATATCGGCATCCGCCTGGCCTACAGCATTGCCAAGGAGTTTCAGTATCAGAATCTGCTGGGGCTGAACGTGCTGATCATGCGTATATAAGGCCCGGAACGGTTTCAGAAAGACCCGCGGCCGAAACAGAAAGAAAAGAAAGGAAGAAGACAGATCCGCCATGATCCTCAGAATTGCGCTGCTGCAGCTGCTTCCGGGCAGGGACCTGGACGAGCAGATGGAAAAAGGAAGGGCTTCGTGCGTCAAAGCGAAAGAGATGGGCGCTGATATCGCGCTTTTCCCGGAGATGTGGAGTGACGGATACGCCCTGCCGCAGGACGCCTCCCGGCTGGAGGCGCTGGCGATCGGCGCTGACAGCGATTTCGTCCGCGCGTTCGGGAAGCTGGCCGGCGAGCTTCAGATGGCCATCGGTATTACATTCCTGGAAAAACACGAGCCGAAGCCGCGCAATTCCCTGATCCTGTTTGACAGGAACGGGGCGGCGCGCCTGCATTACGCAAAAGTCCATATCTGCGCGTTTGACGATGAAAAGGTGCTCTCACCCGGGGACGGTTTTTCGGTAACGGAACTGGATGTGGGCCGGGGCACGGTCGCAGTGGGTGCGATGATCTGCTTCGACCGGGAGTTCCCGGAAAGCGCGCGGATCCTGATGCTGAAAGGCGCCGAAGTCATCCTGGCGCCGAACGCCTGTCCGATGGAGATCAACCGCCTGTCGGCGCTTCGGACGAGAGCCTATGAAAACATGCTGGCCGTCGCCACCTGCAATTATCCGGCGGGGCAGCCGGACTGCAACGGACACTCGACGGTCTTTGACGGCATCGCGTGGCTTTCGGACGAGCCGGGCGTGCGGGATATGTGCATCCTGGAAGCGCCGGAAGAAGAGGACATTTATCTGGCGGAGCTTGACCTGGACCGGCTGCGGGAGTATCGGGCCTGCGAAGTGATGGGCGGGAAATACCGCCGCCCGGAGACGTACGGCCTGCTGACCGAAGAAGTATGATCACGCTGAATGATTACGCAAAAGAGCGTTTTGGGTGCAAGCTTTATAAGATCGCGCTGAACGGCGGGTTTACCTGTCCCGTGAGAGACGGAACGCTGGACACGAAAGGCTGTATTTTCTGCTCGGCCGGCGGCAGCGGAGAGTTTGCGGAGGATGGCAGGCTCAGTATCACGGAGCAGATCGAGCGCGGGAAGGCGCGGGTCGCGAAAAAGATCCGCGGCGGGAAATATATCGCTTATTTCCAGGCTTACACAGGGACCTATGCGCCGGCGGAAAGGCTCCGGACGCTGTATGAGGAGGCCCTCAGCCACCCGGATGTTGCCGCGCTCTCCGTTGCCACTCGGCCGGACTGCCTGCCGAAAGACGTGCTTGATCTGCTGGAAGAATTGAATAAAGTGAAGCCTGTCTGGGTCGAACTGGGACTGCAGAGCATACATGAGAGGACGGCCCGGTACATCCGGCGCGGGTATCCGCTTTCGGTGTACGACGAGGCGGTGCGTGCGCTGAAGAAAAGAGGGATCACGGTGATCACCCACCTCATCCTCGGCCTTCCGGGAGAGACAGCAGAAGATATGTGCGCCTCCGTCCGCTACGTCTGCGACGGAAGGACGGACGGGATCAAGCTGCAGCTGCTGCATATCCTGAAGGGGACGGATCTGGCCCGGGAGTATCAGGCGGGCAGGGTAAACGTGCTCTCAGAAGATGAATATATCGATATTTTAAAGAAATGCATCCCGCTGATCCCGGATGACGTGGTGGTCCACCGCCTGACCGGCGACGGCGACAAAAAGCTTCTGATCGCGCCGCTGTGGAGCGCCGATAAGAAGAACGTGCTGAACCGCATCCGGAAAGAAGTGCCGGGACTTTAGCCGAGCGCCACGTCCAGCGCCATCATCAGGCTGAATCCGACGGCAAAGAAAATAACGCCGATGTTGGAGTGTTCGCCGGAAGACATCTCCGGGATCAGCTCCTCCACGACCACATACAGCATGGCGCCGGCGGCAAAGGAGAGAAGATAAGGCATCGCCGGGACCACCAGGCTCGCGATGAGGACCGTGATCCCGCCGAACAGCGGCTCCACCGCGCCGGAGAGGACGCCCAGACAGAAAGCCTTCGGTTTGCTTTTTCCTTCCGCGAAGAGCGGCATGGAGATGATCGCGCCTTCCGGAAAGTTCTGGATCGCGATGCCGAGTGCCAGCGCAAAAGCGCCTCCGGCGGTGATATTCGCCGAGGCGGAGAGCAGTCCGGCATAGACCACGCCGACCGCCATGCCTTCCGGGATGTTGTGCAGCGTCACGGCAAGGACCATCATCACGCTGCGGTTCAGCTTCGCATTCGGTCCTTCCGCCTGGTCCGCCCGATCGATGCTCCGGTGCAGATGCGGGATGATATGGTCCAGCAGGAGCAGGAAGAGTATCCCCAGCCAGAAGCCGATAAAGGCCGGAAGAAAGGCCCAGCGTTCTTTCGCGGCCGACTGCTCGATGGCCGGAACGATCAGGCTCCAGATGGACGCCGCCACCATGACGCCGGCGGCAAAGCCGGTAAGCGCCCGCTGCATGCCGGCCCGCAGATCTTTTTTCAGGAAAAATACGCACGCGGCGCCGGCTGCCGTGCCGAGAAAGGGGATGAGAAGGCCCCAGAATACGGTCTTCATTTTCTTCCGAACAGGCCCTTCTTTTCATAGGGGGCCGATTCCGCGCCGAGAAAGACGTAGCCGGTCGCGTCGACCGCGGCTTTCAGGCGGTCCGTATCCACCGCTTCCTCTGTCAGGAAGGACGCCTCCTTTCTGCTCCGGGAAGCGGTTACTTTTTTTGCAGCCGGTACTGCCTTCCGGATCGCCTCGCAGACGTGCGCCTCGCACATCCCGCACATCATTCCGTCGATTTTCAAAACTGTTCTGATCATGTTTTTATCCTCTTTTTCCTGCGCGTGGGAAGCTTTTTCTGCCGTGGCCGTCATGGCAGCTCCATGAATTCATCGATGGCTTTAAGCACCGGGGCGGTATATTTCTCCCCGCCGAACAGCCATTGCTCGTGCTGCATGTCGAACGCACGGATTTCCGGATCGCGGAAATACTTTTTATAACGGTTCAGATACTTCTCCCCCATCTTTTTCGCATAGATGAAATGCACTTTCGTGTTCTCCACATGGATATCGTCGTGAAGCCAGGTGAGAAGATCGGTATAGTACTCGCTTTTAATGGATTCGGGGCTGAACCGGGAAAAGCATCCGATGAACTTTTCAGCCGTTTCGTCATCCATTTCAAAGGCCGCTTTCAGCTTCTCTTTGCTTTTGGCCTTCTTCTTTTCGCTTCTGGTGAAGCCTGTCAGCAGCGGCACCACCAGCTTCGACTGCAGCCAGGCGGAAAGCTTCCCGCTCTGGTCCAGGTCCGGGCTTCCGAAGATCCCGTGATCCATATGGATCTTTTCCCGTTGGATCAGCTGCCCGACGAAGCTGCTTCCCAGAGAAGAGCCGAGCGCGCCGTCTATTCTGCCGCCAAATTGTTCGCAGATATATTCTTCGATCTTTTCCGTGACCGTGATCATATCCGGAAAGACAGAGCCGCTCCCGTCAAAGCCGTCATAGTTGACGCAGATCAGGTGGTATTTTTCACCGAGCCGTTCCAGTACGGCGGCGAAATTTGTCTGATAATCGCAGGCCGTTCCCGGCAGCAGCATCAGCGTCTTTCCGTTCCTGTTTCCTATCTCATCAAACTGCATAGGACACGCTCCCCGTAGACATAGTACTTTCCGTCCCTTGCCGTTTCCTCCGCTTAATCTGCGGATGTGCAGAGACTTGTATGATGGTTAGCTGTTGCTAACGGCAGTGCCATTATAACTTCACGGCCCGGAAATAGCAAGATTTTACGCAAAAAAAGAGGATGGCAGGGGGCTTTTGGGATGATTGGCCAAAGAAAGAACGCGAAGCACAAGGTGCTCCGCGTTCCTTTGAAGTTGTCCTCTCATTCTATTTGTGTGATGTTTCCTGATAAGCCGCGGGCCGGACAAGGTGATGCTCACTGCCATCCGGATCGCTCTCTCTCTTCAAAATTGCCAGAACTAATGTCCCGAGTCCCAATATGATCCCTGCGGTAAAATAGATGGGCTTCTCCGCAGCCATGCCAAGATAGTTCAGCGCCGCGATACAGAAGCCGTACATGGCCAGCCAGTAGATCAGGACCGGGACATCCCACTCCGCCGGTTTTTGGATCCGCAGTCTATTCTTACCGGCAGCCCGGACGATGGCGATAAACACGGTGATCCACAGGACTACAAACGCGATGCATGCGAACCATTCGTCGGTGATACTGTTCAGCAGGAGAGCGAGGCTGCTGGCCGCGCCGACAAAGGCTACGCCGGCAAATCCGATCCCGATGGCGGCCAGGAGCTGTTTCCGCCAGGGCAGCTGCTCCCGCTTTTTCTCCGTCCGCAGGCTGATGTAGATCATGGCAGGCGTCTCAAACATATATCCCAGGAAGTTCACCCAGATGACGCTCATGAACATGTGATGGGTGATCTCCGGCGTGATCTCGCGGCCGTCCCAGACCCAGAAGCCGCCGTTTAAGCGGATCGCCGCCACGTCCAGCAGGAGATCCATCGTCACGATCAGCCAGCCGCCGATGAGCGCCGTCATGAGAGGAGACCGCTTCAGTTTCCGGGCGATCCGGAGAGCATAGACCGTCAGGCCGCCCCACATCAGCCCGCCGAAGAACGGGAACTGGTAGGGCTTAAACCCGATGGAGATAAAGAAGTCCTGGCTGTAGTGGTAGATATCGGTCACGCGGACCGCCAAAAGCTCCAGCGCAAACCCGGCGACGGCAGCGGATACGAACAGCCAGAACTCATTCCAGCTTTTCTTCCGAATGATGTCGATCAGGAACAGGAGCGTGATCGCATAGCATAGTATTTCAAAGCCGTTGATCCAGTTCATAGCGGCCCTCAATCGTCAAAGATCGCATCCATCGTTTCCATCTCATCCACCCAGGAAGGATCATACTTGGCCCCTTTCATCGGGGTGCCGCAGTTCGGGCAGGTGACATAAGGCTTGTCAGCGCGGTAACCGCAGGCTGAGCATTCGAACTCATCCTTGCGGGAAATATGGGTGTGACGGATCCAGTGAGCGTGTTTCTTCTTCATTTTTGTCTCATTATACGTTTTATCAGCCAAGGCAGGTCTTTGTAATAATATAGCCGGGTCCGCGCCGGACTTCAACATCTTTCTGTGGAGACAGCCGGGGACGGATAAGAACGCCTGCCTGCGAAAAATCCATGGCATGATCCTCGCATAAGGGGTACAATGATCGGTACACGGAACAGGGATGGAAGCAGGTGCGCATTATCGTTCCGAAAAACAGTGCAGATTTTTTGCAGCCCCCTGCACGAAAACCCTCTCTCTCGGACGTATTACAGGTGAAAGGAGGCGGTTATGACAACATTCGGCAGCGAAAACACAGAGCGGATCATCAGGCAGTATTCAGACATGATCTACCGGATCGCTGTCCATAACTGCCAAAGCCCGGCGGATGCGGAGGATATCCTGCAGGACGTGTTCGTCGAGCTGCTGACGAAATGTCCGTGCCGGGATGACCCGGAACATCTCAAGGCATGGCTGATCCGCGTAACGGTAAATAAGTGCAAAAGCCTGCACCGGCTCGCATGGCGCAGAAAAAATGTATCTCTGGACGAATGCCCTGACCTGGTCCAGCCGGAAGATGCGGGCGTGATGGAAGAGATCCGGCAGCTGCCGGAGAACATGTGCAATATTATTTACCTGTATTACTACGAGGATTACACTATCGCGGAGATCGCGGAGATCCTGGGGAAAAATCAGAACACAGTCAGCTCGACGCTTCAGCGTGCGCGCAGAAAGCTGAGAGACTTGCTTGAGGAGGGGGATGCAAATGCATAACAACAGGTACACACAGGCGGCAGACGGGATCAAGGCGCCCGAAAGCGCCGTTGAAAAAGCGCTGGAAACAGCGAGAGTTTATGAGGCGGAGAAGCTAAGCCGTTCTGCAGCAGATGCCAGGCCCGCAAAGCGGGACGTGAGCAAAAGAAAGGTCTTCCGCTATGCGGCCGCGGCCGTGCTTGCGCTCGCGATACTGCTCGGCGCGGTTATCGGCCCCGGTCTGTTCGGCGGAAAAGCCGGCTTGGCGTTTACAGTGACAGTACACGCGGCCGAACTGACGAAGGACAGCCCGGTATACGTCGAAGCCGGCAAGAGCAGCATGAACATTGTCGGCAGGGGCGACAGCGGCAAAGGCAGCGTGCCTGGTCCCGGGGGAACTGAGTACTACGTTTCGCTTCCCTTCGCGGTGGAAGGCGAGAACGTGGCCGGTGTGACGTATTCAACGGATAAGGACCTGATCGCCGTGATTTGCTCGAAGGATAACGACCCGGTGACCGCGGGAGATAAGGCCGGAGAGGGCTTTGATTCCCTTTTTGATCAGTATTATGTAAACCAGGCAGAAAAGGCCGCCGAAGGCAGCAGCAAAGAGGAGATCAGGAGCGGCCTCCTGAGCCGGAAATATTCCGCCGTCACGTTCGACGCCGGCAAGGGTGCGCCTTCCATGGCCCTTGTGGGCTCGAGCAGTAAAGCTGTTTCCGAATTCTACGAGCAGGACGATAAAGAGGTATCTTCGCCGTCCGGCGATCTGCTGGAAAAGCGCGCGGCGCGCTTTACCGAGAAGATCGGCAATGTCATTCACTGCGACGTCAGATTTATTGACGGCAGCGAGCAGCGGATCGATATCCGGCTGAGCTTCGCCGTCATGCAGGCAAGCAGCGCCGATCCCGAAGCTTTCGCGGGCCTTACTGCCGAAGAGAAAGCAATGAAAGACTATACCGGTATATTCGTTGCGTATACCATCGTCGGATAAAGAAAAAGAGATACTATGACGAAGTGAGGGCTCCGGATCCTGCAATGCAGTTTACGCAAAGCACGATCCGGAGCAAACGGAACAGACCTCCCCAAAGAGCAGAAAACAAGCCGGGAACTGATGTATATGTCAGTCCCCGGCTATTTAATGACGGAAGTACAACAGTGAGCGTTGTAATCAGAGATACGAGGATGTCGGTCTGTGAGCTGCAGACGTAGGCGGCAGGGTTTTTAGATCAACTAAAATTTAACGTATTATTTTACTTATATTAAAATTTTTAGTTGAAATAAAAATGAAAACATGCTATCTTTAGCTAAGATCAACGGAGAGGGATGATGTTTTGGAAAAGAAGGGAATCTCGTGTGTGATGCTTTCGGCTTTGCTGTTCGGCTTAATGCCGATTACAGCAAAAGCCTGCTATGCACGTGGCGTAGCACCGCTTTTCCTGACTTTTCTGCGCTTTTTCCTGGCCCTTCCACTGTTGTGGTTTTTTGACAGACACAGTGGGAAAAAGATTGCTGCCAAAATTGGTGTAATTGATGCAGGGAAGATTCTGTTTCTATCTCTGATGCTGGGGATTACAGCGGCATTAAATTTTCTGGCTTATGATTATATCCCCTCATCTCTTGCCATGACGCTGCATTTTATCTATCCGGTCGTGGTTTTGGTCGTCTGCTGGCTGATCTACCGGGAAAAGCTGAACGGCAGGCAAGTGCTTTGCTGCGTCCTTTGTATGGCAGGGATCCTTGCGTTTTACTCGCGCACGGGAGCGGTCGATCTGAGGGGGATCCTGTTTGCTGCTTTATCCGGTGTCACCTACGGAATATATATCACCTATCTGTCTCGCTCTGGGCTGCAGCAAAAGACAAGGCCATTTCAGCTGATGTTTATGGTTCAGGCGGTCAGCAGTATAATCGTGCTGGTGCTAACCTTGATCAGAAATGAACTGAGCGTGAATGTGGATGCCGTGGCTTGGCTTCTATCCGCACTGTTTGCCTTCGGTGTGACTGCCGCGACCTGGCTTTTTATGCTGGGGACAAAGTACTGCGGACCGCAAACTGCGGCATTGCTCAGCACCTTAGAACCGGTCGTTTCCATTCTGATCGGCGTCTTTATTCTGCGTGAACAGCTGACTGGCAGGCATGTGGCAGGCATCGTCTGCATATTGCTGGCGACAGTGCTGACGGTCTTGAAAAAAAGTGAAGTGAAAACGGCAAAAGAATAGCGCTAAGTTTGAGTTTTATTTCACGCCATTTCTTTTGTACTAAAAAAACATCAAAAAATTTTACAAATATTAAAATTAGCATTGACAAAAAGATAAACCGCTGTTATCTTGTAGTCAGAAGAGAAGGGAAGACAAATGAAGACATTAGGCGCGAGATTAAAAGCCATCCGTGAAGAGAAGGAATATACCTTGAAGCAGGTTTCTGAAAAATCAGGCCTTTCCATCGGCTTTATCAGTCAGGTGGAAAGGGATCAGACGGACCCTTCTCTTTCCTCATTAAAAAAAATGGCGGAAGCGCTTGATGTAAAGCTTGGCTCATTGTTTGAACAGGAAGAAGCTGCTCACGAAGTCGTAAAACGAGGTGAAGGCCGCTTTCTGAAAATCGATTCCAAAGTCACCTGTGAGCTTCTTGCTTCGACACCGGGCAAGATCATGGAATCGATGTTCAAAATGGTCGAACCGGGGGGAGAAAGTGGACTGGTTGATCCTCACGCAGGAGAAGAGTTTATTCTTGTACAGGAAGGGTCTTTACATGTGATGATTGGCAGCAACCACTATGACCTGCACCCCGGAGACAGTGTTTATTTCGAAGGAAACCAGCCTCATGCGTGGAGCAACAAAGGGGATAAGACTTGTGTTGTACTGTGGGTTATGACACCACCGAGCTACAGCTGACCACAGCTGTTTCTCTTTTTTTACCTTTTTGTTTTAGAAATATTAAAAAGTTTTAAAAATACTTAATAACGGAGGCGAAAAATGGCATACAACAAAAAACTGAACGATGCAGTCCAGGCACTTCATGAGGAAGCGGTTAAGGTGCTTCAGGATGTCGTTCGTATAGACAGTACGACTGGCATTGAACAGGAAGCGCAGAACTATATGGAAAAGCTGATGAAGGAGATCGGTTTTGACAAGGTTGATGTCTGGTGCCCTACGCAGGAAGAGCTGAGTCCCTTAAGCCGTTACGGCGGCTCGGGGGCTTCAACGCAAGAACTGGGAACTCGTCCCAATGTTGTCGGTACCGTGAAAGGTTCCGGCGGCGGAAGATCCCTCATCTTAAATGGCCATATCGATACTGTTCCGGTCTATCATCCTGAAGTATGGCGCTTTGAACCGTGGTCTGCCACAATCGATGAGGATGGCAAGCTTTTTGGCCGCGGTTCAACAGATATGAAGAGTGGCTTGCTTGCCGCCACCATGGCAGTGAAGGCTATAAAAAAAGCAGGGATCAAGCTGAAGGGAGACTTGGTATTAGAGAGTGTCATTTGTGAGGAACGTGGAGGATGCGGCTCTCTGGCCTGCTTGCAGCGCGGGTATGATCATGCAGACGGCGCGATTATTATGGAGCCGACTAACACCAGAGTGTGTACGGCAGAGACCGGCACCATGCTGATGCGGATCACCGTTGAAGGAAAACCTGCACACGGCAGTGCGCCTTATGCCGGTGTGAGCGCTATTGAGAAGTGGTGCTACATCATGGGAAAAATCAATGAATGGGACCGCGCCCGTCATGAAGCCGCGGAAGATCAGCATGATCCCCGTTTTAAAGATTACCAGATGGTAGCTCCTGTCTGCTTTGGTATGGTCCACGCCGGCAACTGGACAGCAATGTTGCCGAATGAACTGGTTGCGGAAGGCCGTCTTGGATTTATGACGGATCAGACCGTGGATTCCATCCGCGCGGAATTTGAACAGCTGCTGCAGGATATTTCCAAGGATGATGAATGGTTGAGCGTACATCCCCCGAAGGTGGAATGGATGCCGATGTCCTGGGATGCTTTCAATATCAAAGGCAGCCACCCGCTCCCGGATACCCTTCAGGCAGCCATCAGGGATCTTGGCATGGATGATACCCTGACTGCGATTCCTTACGGAACAGATGTAAAGTACTTCATCGAAGCAAACATTCCGTGCATTCTTTACGGACCCGGCATCATCACCCTGGCGCACTATGACAATGAATATGTCGCCGTAAAAGATTATCTTTGCGAGATCGCTTCTCTGGCAGAGTTTATTATCCGCTGGTGCGGAACAGAAGAATAATTATCCGGATTTACCGGACACAATAAAAAGGAGGAATAACATGAAAAAACTTATTGCATTCGTTCTTGCTGTTGGCTTGGTGCTCAGTCTTGCGGCTTGCGGCGGCCAGACAAATGGTACGACCAAAGGTGCAGACGCAGATACCACAAAGAGCGCGGATACCGATACCACAGCAGCTTCTCAGCAAGCGGAGCACACCTACCAGCTTGGCGTAGCTCAGGAGGATTCCAACCCCTACAGCCAAGGCGCGTACTATTTCGAAAAGCTGGTTGAAGAGAAATCCAATGGTCGGATCCAGATCGAAGTCATCACTGCCGGTGCTTTGGGCGGTGAGGAAGACATGACGGAAGGCGTCAGTATTGGCACACACGATATGTGTCTGACATCCAATGCTCCTCTGGCTGTGTTCGATGAACGCTTCAGCCTGTTCGACCTGCCGTTCATTTTCACGAGCATTGATCAAGTCGATGTTGTCCTTGACGGTGAGATTGGCCGTGGTTTGCTGGATGGACTGGAGTCCTCCGGGATCAAGGGCCTGTCCTATTTTGAAAACGGTTTCCGCAACATTACTTCCAACAAGCCTATCAATTCAATTGATGACATTAAGGGAATGAAGCTGCGTACCATGTCCAATCCTTCCCATGTTCAGTACTGGAAAGATGCTGGTGCCAACCCTACTCCAATGACTTGGGGCGAAGTCTACACTGCTCTGCAGCAGGGCACCATCGACGGTCAGGAAAACCCGCTGCTGGCGATCAAGGGCAATAAGATCTATGAAGTGAATAAGTACATCGCCATGACTCAGCACGTCTATACCCCTGTTGAATTGATCATGAACCTTAACAAGTTTAACGAACTTTCTGCTGATGACCAGAAGCTGCTTCTGGACTGCGCTCAGGAAGCTGCCGTCTACGAACGCGGTATAGCCCGTGAGATTAATGTTGACGTGAAGTTCTTTACGGATATGGGCATTACCGTAACCTATCCCGATGTTGCTCCGTTCCAGGCTGCCGCTGCTAATGTCTGGAAAGAATACGGCGCGAATGTTCAGGATTTGATCGAACAGATTCAAGCTCTGAATAATAAGTAATCAATGACTTTTCGAGCAGAGGCGTCGGAAACGCATCCGGCGCCTCTCTAAAAAAAGGAGGAAAAGTGAGTGAAAAGAGTTCTTGACCTCACGGATAAATTTATTGAATACCTGATGCTTCTCCTTATTTCAGTCATGTTGATTGTCGGATTCGCACAGGTCTTCTGCCGTTATGTGCTCTCAAACAGCCTTTCCTGGTCGGAAGAGTTGATGCGTTTTATTTATGTCTGGGTCATTATGATCGGTATTAATTTGGGTATCCGTCATAAAAGCCTTGCGGCAATAACTGCTCTGTCAGATATTATTGCCAAGAAAAGCAAAATCGCGGCTAAGACAATGAGTATTGTCTGTCTGCTGGTTCAGTTATTTGTTTGCGTGATTCTATCCTGGTATGGCTATCAGTATATGGTGACCGCAAAACAGACATCGGCAGCTATGCTGATCCCAATGAAGTATGTCTATGTTGCGCTTCCGCTCGGTGGTTTTCTCGGTGTGATCTATACGGTTGAGAGTATGATCTCCTGGGCGAAAGGTTTAAAGATAGGAGAAGATAAATAATGGGTACCTTGGGAACTATTCTGGTTGTCGGTGCGGTTGTTTTTATTCTCATTGGTGTTCCTGTTGCTTATGCCATGACGTCTGCGGGTCTGATGACGCTAATCGCTAAAGGCACGTCGCTCATGGTTTTCCCGCAGCAAATGTTTAAGTCCTGCAACTCTTTCCCGTTGATGGCGATCCTGTACTTCGTGGTTGCCGGTGATCTGATGATGCAGGGCGGTATTTCCAAACGTCTGATCGATATGGCCAGGATCATTTTTGGCTGGCTGCGCGGTGCACTGTCAATCATCTGCTTTATTACCTGCGCTTTCTTCGGTGCAATTTCCGGATCAGGTCTGGCAACCAGCGCTGCGATCGGTGGCATTATGTTCCCGGAAATGACGAAGAACGGGGACTATGAGAATGACTATGCAGCGGCTATTCTTGCTGTAGGCGGTACGCTCGGTCTGATGATCCCTCCTTCTATTCCGTTGATTTTATACGGCACAGCGACAGATACGTCCATCGGTGATCTTTTCCTCGGCGTGGTATTTCCTGGTCTGCTTATGATGTGTGTTTATCTGATCACTAGTCAGATCATTATTTTGAAAAAAGGTTATGCCAAGATCCCGAAAAAAGATCCTAATGCACCTGTCATCAGCGGAAAAGAAAAAATGAAAAAAGACCTGAAGACTGTACTGAACGGAATTCCGGCACTGCTTAGCCCGGTCATCATTCTGGGAACGATCTATGGCGGTGTCTGCACCCCGACGGAATCTGCTATTATTGCCTGCATTTATTCCGTGATTGTTGGTGTGTTCGTCTATAAAGAGCTGAACTGGAAGACCTTTAAGAGAGCGATCATCAACTCCGCGGAAACCAGTGCGGTCATTATGTTCCTGATCGCGGCGGCTGCTTTCTTTGGCTGGGCCATGACGACAATCAATCTGACCCATAAAATCACAGATGCGCTGATGCAGTTCTGCACTTCAAAGTTTATGTTCCTGCTTGTCGTGAACATTTTCTATCTGATCTGCGGCATGCTTATGGAGACCGGTACAGTGATCCTGCTTGCGGTACCGCTGCTGTTCCCTGTTGCCAAGGCATTCGGTATTGATCCAGTGCACTTTGGCGTTATCACCAACTGCAACCTTGCTGTCGGTTTGTTTACACCGCCTTTCGGAACCGGAGTATTTCTGATGGCAGGAAAATACAACCTTTCCGTAACAACAGTGTTCAAGCGCTGCCTGCCATTTATTCTTGCGGCGATCATAGGCCTTGCTCTGATTACTTATGTTCCGGGTATTTCAGGAATCTTGTTATAAAGAATGTGTAAGAAAAACATGGAAGAATTGTTAAAGGTAATTGACCGCTTTTATTCCGGTGACCGGACATGTGTTTATGAAAAAGCCCGCTGCCTGAGCGGAGACGGGAAAGAAATTCAGGTCTCACCGATCGAAGGCTCGGAACGTGCGGGAAGGACTTTTGCCCGTGTTGACTGCATCTCTGACCGGCTTGCTTATGTGCTGGTGGAAGGCAGGACAGTAGAGGGTTATCGCAGCGAAGTCCTGGGACTGATCAAGTCAGCGGGAAAGTGGCAGATTATGGCTATGTTGAAGGCCGATACGCCGTACTGGTTTCATAATCTGTATCGCTCTTTTGACGAATCGCAGAAAGATATTGATTTAATTTACGGGCTCCTAATGCGCTACTGCCATGATGTTTATCTGATGGACGCGCCGGACTGCCTTGGGCTGTTCTGGGATGACTGCAGAATGTATCATCCGAACCAGGATGACAGTTTTACGGATGTGGAGATCCAGGTGCTGCACGAGCGCTGGAGGAATATGCCGGATCCGCAAGAGCTGGGGATCAAAGAATTCTCACGGATCTACCATGTGGAACTGCTGGACGAAAATACGGCTGTGGCGAAGCTGGGATGTGCCAAACTGAACAATTACTTCTTTGACTACCACTTCCTGATCAAAGTTAACGGTGAGTGGAAGATGGCCAACAAAATGACTCAGGGCCTCCATACCGGAGACTTAGTATAAGCTAAAGAGGAAAAAGCGATGAATGAACAGGAATATTTAAGGGAGCTGGTAGCGAAAGCCCGGGTGGCGCAGGCGGAATTTGAGACCTATCCTCAGGAGCGGGTGGATGCGGCCTGCCGCGCGGTCTGTAAGGTGATCTATGACAATGCAGAAGAGCTGGCACGTATGGCGGTGGATGAGACCGGGATGGGCCGTTATGACAGCAAGATCGCAAAGTGCCGCAATAAATCCAAGACTGTCTGGTACGGGATGAAGGGCAAGAAGAGCCGAGGGATCATTGAATATGACGAGGCGACCGGCATCGCCAAGGTAGCGAAGCCCATCGGCGTAATCGGCTCCGTGGCACCGACCACGAACCCCGTCATCACCCTGATGCATAACTCTGCCTGCGCAATGAAGTGCGGCAACGCGGTAATCATCAGCCCGCATCCTCGCGCGAAGAATACCGCGGTGAGAACGGTGCAACTGATGAATGAAGCGTTGGCGAAGTTGAATATGCCTGAGAATCTGATCCAGCTGATCCCGGAACCGACAATCGAGCTTTCCGCGGGTCTGATGGGTGCAGTGGATCTGTGTATCTGCACGGGCGGCCCCAGCATGGTCAGGGCAGCGTATTCTTCCGGTAAGCCGGCTATCGGTGTGGGCCAGGGCAATGTGCAGGTCCTGATCGACAGAGATGTGGACGTAAAAAGCGCAGTGGAGATGGTCATTGACGGCCGCACCTTCGACAACGGCGTGCTCTGTACCTGCGAGCAGAACATGATCGTCCCGGAAGAAAAGCGTGCGGAAGTAATCGAACACGCAAAGAACGCAGGCGCTTATATGATCGATGATCCAAAGGACGCGCAGGCGTTGCGCGACGCTATGTTCCCCTTCGGTAAACTGAACAAGGATGTCGTCGGTGCCACCCCTCAGGCAATCGGCGCGCTGGCAGGTCTGGAGATTCCGGAAGGAGCCCGCTGTATACTCTGCCGTACGGAAGGCATTGCTTTTGATGAAGTGCTTGCCAAAGAAAAACTGTGCCCGGTACTGGCGCTGTTTACCTATGATACCTGGGAAAATGCCGTGGAGATCGCCCGTGCGAACCTGAACATGGAAGGTGCCGGCCATAGCTGCGTGATCCATTCCAACAACAAAGATCATGTGGAATATGTGACCAGGCGCGTGAATGTGTCCCGTTACGCGGTCAATCAGGTGGGCGGCACCTGTCTGGGTGGCGCGCTCACGAACGGCCTGAACCCTACCACCACGCTCGGCTGCGGCACCTGGGGCAACAACAGCATCAGTGAGAACATTTACTATCACAATCTGATGAATGTTTCCCGCGTCTCCTATGTCATAAAAGACGGCTATATCCCCACGGATGAAGAGATCTGGGCGGAATAGCTGCTGAAAAAGAAGTGTGAACAATAATAAACCGCTCTTTCGGTGTCGGAAGCCGGAAGGGCGGTTTGTCATTTAACCAGTTCGGAAGGCATACCTATTTAGTCTACGTCGTTGGGCATCGGGCCTTCAAACCAATGCGCAGCACTCGTATTTGCTAGGCAGTTAATACGTTGCTCCTTTTGGGGAACTCACATAGTAACACTTGGATTTGGCTTCTATATAAGTCCTGGCAATACTTGCTGGAGTTCTTTAAACTATGGTTCCTCTGAACCTTGATTTCGTAATTCCCGCGCATATAGGCTATGGCTTCCTGCGCCTCTGCCTCGGTAAGCGGATGATGGTCGGAAGGCCAGGTCCGGGCGACTTCTGCCAGATCGTCCTCCGTTACAAAATGGAGGATCAGGTTTTCTGTCTGATGATCCATAGTATTCTTTTGATATCAGTATCCGTCCGGGATCCTGATATAGCATCTGATATACTCATCCTTCGGGCGTTCGATGATCCCTGGCTACCTCCGCCAGGTGTTTTCTTGTTGCCTTTTCCACGGCGATCCTGCCTCCCAATGCCTTTTCACATATCCGGAACGTCCAATGAATCCCATTCCCGTATCTCACCCTTGTCGATCCAATGGATATTTCCGATCTTCCATACAGCGCCGGCTTTGATAAAGATCGCGCTTTCATCCTCCATGGCGGCCACCGGCCGGATCTTGGAGATTTCTTTCAGCGCCGGAAGAAACCATGCGTCTTCGGTATAGTGCCCTTTTGTGATGATATCGGTCAGTCCAAGCCCTTTTTGCAGCGTCTTTGACTCCCAGACCTCGGCCACGGATCGCCCCATGTTCATGGATCCCGCACTGACCCCGAGGATCACGGCGCGGCTCGCCCGAAGCGCCGGGATCAGCCCGAGATCGCGGATCAGCGCCATCTGCAGGGTCACGTCCCCGCCCATCAGGAAGATACAGTCCGCCGCCCGTACCAGTTTCACAGCGTCCTCTGCACTCGTTCGCCGGTCGATCACACGATGGCCCGCGAACGCCATGCCGCGTTCCGCAAACATCTCATGCATCCCGTCGCTGTCATCATCGTTCCGGGCGTGATCTTCGGGCCAGGCACTGATAAAAGCAAGGCTTTCCCGCCGGGGCAGGTTTTCCCGGAGCACCAGCGCGATCTCATCGGGAAAATGATGCGTCGGAAAGCCGCTGAACAGCCCTAACAGTTTTGCATTCACAGCCATTTCACTCCTGATCCTTAACGGGCAGCCAGCTTCAAAAACTTTGTGTCGTTCATCTGTTCATTCGTCAGATACGCTCCGTCAAAGAAGAGCGCATATGTTGTGACAGGCGTTGGTGCATTCTGAGCCTGTTCCCTGCTCACGATATGGACGGATCGGAACGGGATGCCATGCTCTTTGGCCGTCTGTTCCACGATGGGAACGTATTTTGCATTGAAGGGGCACTGGTTCGTGTAGTACAAAACATATCCGTTATCGTCAACATGCGGATGCTTGGCGCAGTCCTTAAATCCCGGCTTTTTGGCGCCGTCCGAAAAGGGCAGATACCAGAGCTGAATGCCGTTATCCGATTCATCGCACACGGTAAAGCCTTTGTATTTCAGGAATTTCGGATCGGCAAGGAAAGGCTTTTTCTTTGCCGCGCAAAGGATACACAGTCCCTTTTTGCCTTTTTCTTTACTGTCTTCGATGCAGGCCTCCAGCAGATCATTGGAATACCCATGCCCTTTGAATGAACCGGAGACCCAGAGGCAATCGATGTACATATAACCGTCGGCCTCGATCGGATTCCATGCGTTCTCTGCCGGGATATACTCGATAAAGCATTTCCCGCGCTCCGTGCTTTTCAGAAATACCAGCCCCTCATCAAAACGATCGGCAAGCCACGCCTTTTTTGATGATACCTGTACATCCTTGTTGTTGGAGATGGCACAGCAGATATGCTCTTTATCCAGATTTTCTTTTGTGACCGCAACGTATTCCATCTCTTTTCCCTTCAAAATGTTCCTGTACCCGATTCTCCGCAGCGTTTATACAAGCCGGAATTTGTCAGTCTGTTGCGTCTGCCAGGATAACGATGTATCTGTTCATGCGCTTATCGTATACACTCCAGCATGCGGTACCCCACCATTCATGACCTGCCTCAAAATAGTTGGACCAGTCTGTTGTCCACTCATATATCTCCAGCTCATCTGTGCCCTCCGGGAATAAAACGGCGTTGACCCTGTGAAATTCATCCGGCCCGTATCCTGAGGTATGCGGGGTCTCCCAGAAAGCGTACCAATACGGAATCTGTTCGCCTTTCAGAGGATCCGGCAATCCGCAGTCATAGAATCTTTGGCCGATACGGTCGGTCCGCAGTATTTTCGGAATATGGAGTAAAGATACCGGATCGATCGGATGAGCCTGTGCTTTTCCTATATCCAGATTCCAGGGGAACGGTTCCTCCCGGACTTTCCTGCAGTAGCTGATCTCCGATTTCAACTGCTCATCAATATACCGTTCGATAACTTTGAGCATCGCAAACAGCACAGCGTCTTTATGAGAGCGGTATCCCTGATGCGGCGTATCATCTTCAATGAGACAATAATCGATGATACATCTGTCGTATCCTTTTATCAATTCATAAAACGGGTCATGTATTAATTCACGCATAATATTTACCTGCCTGCGAATCTGGTTTTATCGGTATCCGTGCGTCGGATCACAGCTCCCTTAACTTCAGAGATATCGTGCTAATGTACTCATTCTGTCCCGTCCACTTCATATGCCGTGTACGCATGATCAAACTGATAACCAAGTTTTTCGGCCAGACGAACGGAATTCCAGTTTTGTGCGTCCCAGCTTGGATACAGGTTTTCTTTCAGACATCGGAGGATAAGTGCAGAACAAACAACTGTCGCAAGGTGCTTTCTTCTTTCGGATTCAACAGTATCAACTTCTATTTCTATCCCTTCGTTGTACCTGGTATATGAGGATGCACCGGATACGATTTTGCCTTCTTTCAGAATGACGATTCCCCTGCCAAGGTCAAGATACTGCTTCTTGTCAGAAAAGGAAGATACAAAATCTCTTGTCACAGGGTCTTCCATACACTTATCATAAAGATCTGAATCTATTTCTTTTATCTCATACCCATCTGGAAGCATATCTATGTTCTTTTGCAACGCAGCCGTATCAAATCTGGTATCCTTCTTAATGGCATATCTTGTCACTTTCCTGGCATTGGGATATACCTTTTCTATCAGAGCCGCCCATGCTTCGTTTTGCGGAGTAATGATCATAAAACCTTCCGGCATGTTCTCTAAAAGTTCCCGGTTCGGTTCACCTGCCGCAAAGCCAAAACAACCCACCTGTGCAAAAGCAGATGCCGGCTCACAGGAATCAGTAACATAAATCCGTCCCATAACCTTCTGAACACAGGAGTATATCAATGTTTCCTGCCAGTCGGCAAACAAGTCTTTCACTTTGGAATTATCATTTGTTTCTGCAACCATTTTCGCACCACCAACAGCAAGTTATTCTGCCTCATTAATTTGGATGTCTTCCATTTTTCATTACCCCCAACAAATCCCGATCTGTCGAAATCACGAACTCCCGATACACGCATATTATACCACATATTGTCACCGAAACGGGTATCGATCTTTTTTAGTAAAGACATGCCAGAACAAACCTTCATTCATTTTGTGCTGTTTACTTTTCTACAGGCAATTATAGCAACCACGGGCTGCAGCCTAAATAGATCAGATTAATGCCGGCTGTGATCACACTGCAGCCGACCAGCACACCGATCACGCCCAGTCCCAGCATGGGGTTGAGAATAACGATCAAGCCAAA
>JAFPWO010000027.1 GCA_017394885.1 Lachnospiraceae bacterium
AAGACCTCGTCGACGATGAAGTCGGCGTCCCCGGGGTGCTCATATTTGCCGCAGAAACTCTCCCATTTTGACTTGTCGGGATCCTTGACCGCGATATCCTCGATGGAGACGATGGGCTCGGGCTCCCTGTCCCTTGCGATTTCTTCCATGCCGTCCCAGTAGCCCAGATACGCCCTGACATCCCTGTAATCCCTGCAGCTGAGGATCACAAGGACCCTGTCCGCGTCGATGAAACGCTCGAACCAGGTAGAGACGCCCGGCATGCCGCCGCTGTGGCTGACGACGAGGCCGTATTCCTCCTCACGGCCGACGGCCCAGCCGAAGCCGTAGCCCAGCCTATCATCCTCATCGTAAACGGCATCCTCGCCGCTGTTCAGTTTTGCGGGGGTGTACATGAGCTGCTGCTCTTCAAGCGTGAGCACCTTGCCCTCGCGCAGCGCCTTGTCCCATATGAGCATGTCAAAGATATTGGTGTACACGTAATCGTCGCCGTTCAGACCGTCAAAGGCGACCACGTCGCCTTCCTCTGCGGAGTCGATGTCAGCCACGCATTTCCCGTCATCATACACCGTCGCCTGCGCGTAATTGTCAAACGGAACGCCGTCCCGGCGGATATGGCAGCAGCGGGTGGAGGTCATCCCTGCGGGCTCTAAAATGTTCTTCTGCAGGAACTCTTCAAAGGGAACGCCGGAGAGCCGCTCCACGAGCAGCGCCAACAGGTTATAGCCGGTGTTGGAATAATGCAGGCCTTCGCCCGGGGCGAAGTACGATTTCGCCTTGGTTTCGCAGAGGAAGCGCGGGATCTCGTCGTTGCCCGGCACCCGTTTCTCTTCTTTCCAGATCTTGATAAACCAATCCGCATCGTCAAAGTAATCGGGAATGCCGCTCGTGTGGGTCAGCAGATGCCGGACCGTCACGCCCTTATAAGCGGTGAGTTCAGGGAAGAACTTCGTGATCTCGTCGCCGAAGTCGAGCAGGCCTTCCCGCCGGACCAGCATGACCGCTGCCGCCGTGAACTGCTTGGTGACGGAAGCGAGCTGGAAGATCGTATCCTCCGCGATCGGGAGCGTATCTTCGGGATCCCGGAAGCCGAGAACGCCCTTGGACACGATCTCACCATTTTCGGCATAGAGCCATGCCCCGTTGAAGCTGTCCTTTTCCTTCAGCTCGCGGGCCAGATTTTCCATCATTGTGTGTTTATCCATAAAATCAGGTCTCCTTTATTCTTTTGCATTTTTGTAGATTTCACAGGCGATGTCATTCATCGCTTCGTCGGCGGCTTCCGTGACGTTGTTGTACATGACGGCAACGCAGATATCTTTTTTGCGGGAAAAGACCCAGCTGGTCAGAAAGCCCCAATTCTCCCCGCCGTGACCGGCAACGCTGTCCTTGCGGGCTTCCGATTCCCAAACGTCGAGGCAGAGGCCGTAGCTGTCCATGACCGGCGTCATCATGCGCCGCGCGGTCTTCTTTTTGAGGAGGCCGCCTTTACGGTAGCTCTTTGAAAGCTCGAGGCCGATCTTGACCAGTTCCGTCGGAGTGGTCCAAAGCCCTGCAGCGGCGTGCTCGGGATAATAGTGATAGCCGTGTGCAGGGTCTTCCTTCTGCGCCAGCCTGAAACCGAACGCAGCGTTGGAAACCAGTTCCTCATCCAGCGGCTGGAAAAAGCCGGTGCGCTTCAGCCCCAGAGGCTCGGCAACTTCCTTTTGGAAGGCTTCGCGGAGGGTCGTGCCGGTGATGCGCTCAAAGGCGAGCTGTGCCAGCGTGATGCCGCCGCCGGAGTACATGTGCTGTTTACCGTAGGGACGGATCCTGCGGAGCCTGGGCGTGACGCCCTTGCCGCTCAGCACGTCCTCGAGCGAGAGCGGCTCGTGTTTTGCCGGATAGCCGGGGAAGCCATGCAGGTTGTAGCCTGCCGTGTGGCTCAAAAGGGCGGCAAAGCTCACCGGGCCTTTTTTGACGAATTCCGGCACCACGCCGGAGAGATCCGCGTCAAGGTCGATGAGGCCCTTGTCCACGTAACGCAGCAGGGTCAGGGCGAACATAGGCTTCGAGACGGAGCCCGCCTGGAACAGCATATCCGGGTTCACCGGGAAGTCCTCGCCATA
Source organism: Lachnospiraceae bacterium (assembly GCA_017394885.1). Classification (GTDB taxonomy): domain Bacteria; phylum Bacillota; class Clostridia; order Lachnospirales; family Lachnospiraceae; genus UBA6987. The sequence continues at coordinate 2,109 of JAFPWO010000027.1, forward strand.
GCGTCCGCTGCCGGCGCAGTAGGTGAGGAAATCGCCGTCTCCGCCTTGGACGGCAATGCTGACGCCGTAGCCCTTCTTGCCCTTGATGCGCATGGCCTTATCCACATCGACGCCGTAGACATTCTTGATGATCCGGTTTGGACCTTTGAGCATCCGCATCAAGACGGCCTCGTCACCGTCGATGATGCCGGTCTCCCGGAAGCCGGCTTTGTGATAGATGTGCAGGCCCAGCTCGTTCTCCGGCTCGGTGGACAGGAAGAGCCGGTCGGCGCCGTTTTTCTTGAAGTATTTGATGATCTCCTGCAGGGCGGCCTGGCCGTAGCCCTTGCCCTGCTCGCTTTTGTCGATCATAAAGCGCCAGAGCCAGTAGCGGTCGTCTTCGTCTTCCTCTTCCGGGTTGAATACGAACATACAAAAGCCCACCAGCTTCTCGTCCGCATAGATGGCAAAGGGCCGGGCCACACCGGGCTGCTCCGCGTTAGCCTCATCCGCCTGCCGCAACGAAACTTCATTTGTTGCGACGAAGGGCTGATCCTCTCGCACGGAAAGGGCTAAAACCGCATCTCTGTTATTATCATTGATAGGTTCCAGTTTGATTATCATCTTTGGTTTTCTCCTTAAATATATGATTTAGTATGAATTGTTCTAATAATATATTGGCTGCTGAAAATAGGCGCAAAAATACCGCAGCGAAGCAGCTCCCGTCGTGGCTGCGTCCTGCGGTTCCCACTATCCGAAAGTTACTCAAAACGGCGCACCAAAACAGAGGGATGTCCCCTTCGATCACGCTATGCGCCTTTATTCAGTTAATCAGCGGATAACCTCTCTGTTAATCACTGGTTTACGCTCCTTTCGTAGATTCGCAAAATAAATATACAAGATATCTCCTTGAAAATCAATACTCAAGTTTAATAATACCGCCCTGTATGCCGCAACTAAAGAAATGGTACATACAGAAAAAGCGGCGGAGATTGCTCCCCGCCGCGAAACTATTATCAAATTGTTATCATTGTTGATAACAGAAAACAGCAGGCACTCCGAAGAATGCCTGCTGCTTCAAGCTATTCAGGATAATTCAGCACATTTTGAGTCAAAAGCTGCATCATTCCCACTCCACCGTCGCGGGCGGTTTCGGTGTGAAATCGACCAAAACGCGTGAAATATGCGGCACTTCGGAAGTGATGCGCTTCACCATCCGGTCGATCAGCTCGTAAGGCAGATGCACGGCGTTTACTTCCACCACGTCCACAGTGCTGATCGCGCGGATAATGCAGGGCCAGTCGAAAGTACGCTTACCGTCCCGGATCCCGGTCGTCTTGAAGTCCGGGACCACGCAGAAGTACTGCCACGGAAGCTCCGGAAGGGTTTCGATCTCTTCGCGGACGATGGCGTCGGCTTCGCGCAGGGCTTCCAGGCGGTCACGGGTGATCGCGCCGGTGCAGCGCACGCCCAGGCCCGGGCCCGGGAAGGGCTGACGGTAAACCATGCTGTCCGGCAGGCCCAGAGCCTTGCCGACCACACGGACTTCGTCCTTGTACAGGAGCTTCACGGGTTCGACCAGTTCAAAGTTCAGTCTTTCCGGCAGGCCGCCCACGTTGTGATGCGCCTTGATCCCGGCCACGGATTCGAGAATATCCGGATAGATCGTTCCCTGTCCCAGGAAACGGATCCCCTCCAGTTTTTCCGCCTCTTCCACAAAAACATCGATGAATTCGGAGCCGATGATCTTCCGCTTCTGCTCCGGATCAGATACTCCGGCCAGCTTATCCAGGAAACGGTCCACGGCGTCCACATAGATCAGGTTCGCATCCATCTGGTTCCGGAAGACTTCAATGACCTGCTCCGGCTCTCCTTTGCGCAGCAGGCCGTGATTGACGTGAACACAGACCAGCTGCTTTCCGATCGCGCGGATCAGCAGCGCCGCGCAGACGGAGGAATCCACGCCGCCGGATAAGGCCAGCAGCACTTTTCCGCCGCCGACCTGTTCGCGGATCGCGGCGATCTGTTCATCGATATATTGCAGAGCCAGTTCAGGGGTATTGATGCGCGGCATCTCAGCCGGGCGGACGTCAGTTTGCATGGGTTATTCTCCTTTGAAAGTGGTGGGATCCTTCGGCTCGCGTCGCTCGCTCAGGATGACATTGGAGGGATGGGATCCTTTGGCTGCGGCTCCTGCGGAGCCGCAGTTCAGGATGACATTTTTAACCGAGGCAGTCGATGCGATATTTGAGCGTTTTTCCGTTGCAGCCGGCTTCGCCTTCGATCACGTCGCCGGCTTTCGGCGCGGGATCGATATACGGGACCGCGTCTTCCGCCACGACGCCGGGGTAGGAATTCAGGAACGGGGCCGGCAGCGGGACCAGTTTGATCTGCGGCTTCTCTTCCTTCTTCGGCTCGGCCGCTTTCTTTGCTTCTTCTGCCTTCTTTGCCTCTTCCGCTTTCTTCTTCGGGAAGCCGGCCTGTCTCTCCTTAAAGAAATCCAGGGCGACCTGCGGGAAGAGCGCATAGGTCAGGACGTCCTCATCCTGCGTCATATACTCTTTGATCTCCTCGCGCAGCTTCGGGATCTCGTTTTCGATCAGATCGGCCGGGCGGCAGGTGATCGGTTCGGCGTCCGGGCCCAGGACCTTCTTCTGGACTTCCTTGTTGAACGGGCGGACGGTCTGGCCGTAGTCGCCGTGCAGCAGGGCCTTGGTCTCCTTGGTAGCCACTTTGTAGCGTTCGCCGAACAGGACGTTCATAACGGCCTGGGTGCCGACGATCTGGCTGGAAGGTGTAACAAGCGGCGGCATCCCCATGTCCTCGCGGACCTGCGGGATCTCCCGCAGCACGTCGTAGAACTTGTCTTCCTGATTCTGATCCTTCAGCTGGCTGACCAGATTGCTCAGCATCCCGCCGGGCACCTGATACTTCAGGGTATTGATATCCACGCCGAGCACCTTCGGATTGAGCAGGCCGCTCTTTAAGGCTTCTTCGCGGATCGGACGGAAGTAGTCCGCAATATCCAGCAGCAGTTCTTCGTTCAGGCCCGGATCAAACGGCGAGCCCTTGAGCGTCTTGTTCAGGACTTCGGTGGAAGGCTGGCTGGTGCCGAGCGCGAACGGGCTCATCGCGGTGTCCACGATATCGCAGCCGGCTTCGATCGCCTTCAGACAGCTCATGGAAGCGACGCCGCTCGTATAATGCGTATGCAGCTGGATCGGGATGGATACGGTTTCCTTCAGGGCCCGGACCAGCTTCTCCGCCTCGTACGGGATCAGCAGGCCGGCCATATCCTTGATGCAGATGGAGTCCGCGCCCATGTCTTCCATGGACTTTGCCAGCCCGGTGAAATACTCGATGGTATACGGCTCGCCGAGCGTATAGGAAATGGCAGTCTGGACATTGCCGTTATACTTCTTGGTCGCCTTGACCGCGGTCTCCAGATTGCGCAGGTCGTTCAGCGCGTCGAAAATGCGGATGATATCGATGCCGTTGTCCAGGGATTTTTCAACGAAATAGGTCACCACATCGTCTGCGTAATGGCGGTAGCCAAGAATATTCTGCGCACGGAAAAGCATCTGCAGCTTGGTCTTCTTGAAGCCGCCACGGATCTTACGGAGTCTGTCCCACGGATCCTCGCCCAGGAAGCGAAGGCAGGCGTCGAAAGTCGCGCCGCCCCAGCATTCCACGGAATGATAGCCGACTTCGTCCATCTTCGAGAGAATCGGCAGCATCTGCTCGGTGGTCATACGGGTGGCGATCAGAGACTGATGACCGTCACGCAGGACAGTCTCTGTGATTTTTACGGGTTTAGCAATAATCTCTGCCATGAAATATCTCCTTTATTCATTCAGCGCGGAAATGGTTTACCTTTGCAAAACGGCGCGGAAATCTTTGAAAGATCCCCACGCCGTCGGCTTTGCCTCCTCAGCGGGATGCAAATTCCTGAAAAATTGATTTAGAATACACCGTAGATGGCCATGAACACACCGGCCGCCACAGCGGTACCGATAACGCCGGCCACGTTCGGACCCATTGCGTGCATCAGCAGGAAGTTCGTCGGATCTTCCTGAGAGCCGACCTTCTGCGACACACGCGCCGCCATAGGCACGGCGGAAACACCGGCCGAACCGATCAGCGGGTTGATCTTGCCCTTGGTCGCCTTGCACATGACGAGGCCCAGCAGACATCCGCCGAAGGTACCGAAGGCGAAAGCCAGCAGACCCAGGACAACGATCTTCAGCGTGCTGACCTGGAGGAAAGCTTCCGCACTGGTGGTCGCGCCGACGGAGGTCGCCAGCAGGATGACCACGATGTACATGAGCGCGTTGGAAGCGGTCTCCTGCAGCTGGCGGGTCACGCCGCATTCACGGAACAGGTTGCCGAGCATCAGCATACCGATCAACGGAGCGGTGGACGGCAGGATCATGGTAACCACGATGGTGATGATGATCGGGAACAGGATGCGTTCCAGCTTGGAGACCGGACGCAGCTGGCCCATCTTGATCTTCCGCTGTTCCTTGGTTGTCATCAGCCTCATGATAGGCGGCTGAATGAGCGGAACCAGGGACATGTAGGAATACGCCGCCACGGCGATCGGGCCCATTAACTGGTACTGGCCGAGCTTGGACGCCAGGAAGATCGAGGTCGGGCCGTCCGCGCCGCCGATGATGGAGATAGCCGCCGCTTCGGAGCCTTTAAAGCCCAGAAGGATCGCCAGAATATACGCCACGTAGATACCGAACTGCGCCGCCGCGCCGAGCAGGAAGCTGATCGGGTTCGCGATCAGCGGGGCAAAGTCCGTCATGGCGCCGACGCCCATGAAGATCAGGCACGGCAGGATGGCCCATTCATCCAGCATGTAGAAGTAATGCAGCAATCCGCCGGCATTCTCTTTCGTGGTATAGGCAAAAGCAGTCAAGGCTGAATACAGGGTGCTTGCCGCTTCTTCCCCGGTCTTGGTAGCGGAACCGGTCTTGATGGTCGCCACCGTGACGCCGGACGTATCGATTATGTAGGCTTTGTTTCCTTCGTATTTTACGTCATCAGCCGCCCTCATGGCCGCCAGGAGATCCTCGCCCGAGAATTCCACCACGGCGATCTCCTTGCCGTCCGTATCGTAGTAACTGGTCGTCGGGGCCGCAATGATCTGCGGATACATATTGACCAGCAGCATGCCGAAAGCGATCGGCGTCAGCAGCAGCGGTTCAAACCCCTTCGCGATGGCCAGGTACAGGAATATACATGCGATGACGATCATCACATAGTTTTTCCAGCTCAGGGACGTGAAAGCCGTCTGCTGAGCCAGATTCATTAAGGTTTCACCAATACTTCCCATAGTTTATCTGTCCTCCGGGGTTTAGCTTAACGTCGCGATAACATCACCGACTTCTACGGCATCGCCTTCCTTTACATTAATGCTGGCAACGGTACCGGCCGCAGGGGCCACCACCGGGATTTCCATCTTCATGGATTCCAGAATTACGATTTCGTCACCGGCTTCCACAGCCTGGCCCACAGACGCGACGATCTTGAAGATCTTGCCGATAACCTGGGCTTCTACGTTCGTGCCGCCGCCGGCCGGTGCTGCCGCCTTGGGAGCTGCGGGTGCGGGAGCGGCTGCTTTGGGAGCGGCCGGAGCTGCTGCGGGGGCTGCCGGAGCTGCCGGAGCGAAAGCCGCAGGAGCGCTCATCATCGGAGAAGAGAACATAGGGGAGAAGCCGCCGCCCTCTACTGTTACATCGTAAGTAACGCCATTAACCGTAATTTTGTAGTTGCTCATTGTTATTTTCCTCCCTGGAAATCATTCGTGGATTTATTATTGTACTCTCTGGATCGATGTAACTTTGGCGTTCGGCCCGCACTGCTGGGCTACCGCTGCCAGGATCACGGCGATCACCGCGTCCTCTTCGCCGGAAGCCGGCTTGGCCGGTTCCGCGGGTTTTACAGGCGCCGCGGTCTTTACCGGGGCCTTCTGTGCTGCTTTCTGGCTGCTTTTATCGGCCTTGCCCAGGAATTTGAACAGGGAGATAACCCCGCACAAAAACAGCAGCGCCGTAAACACAACCAGGATGCCGACGATCATATTTCCCAATGCTTCGCCGTAGGAAATATCCGTCGCTGCAACCAAGAATAAACTCATGTCACGCTCACCTCTTCTGCGTTTGTACGCTTAAAATGCGCCATTTACAGTATAGGATATTCAAGTGGGTTTTGCAAGATAAAAATCGCAAGTTTTTCAGGAATGCTCCAGAGAAATATTGAATTAATGCATACAGATTATAACCTATTTATAAAGACGCGGCGGCAGCACGGTGCCCTGCCCCTGTAAAAAGAGAGGCGATGCCGGGCACCGCCTCCGTATCTTATTTCGCGTAGATTTTTCCGATGAGCCAGTTGAACGGCCGCACCGGCAGGATCTTGGCCAGGAAGCAGACCGCTTTATAGGAAAAGCCGATGGCGTACAGGCCCTTGACATTTTTCTTCAGGGCGATCTTCGCCACATAGCGGCCGGCGACGACCGGGCTCATGCCGCCGCGCTCATCCTTTTCCATGACCGCGACGCTTCGCGAGATCCGCCCGCCGTACGCGTCATCCCCGACGGCCGATTTGGCCCGGGCGTCCGTAAAGCCGGTCGCGATATCGCCCGGCTGCACGGCGGTCAGGCTGATCCCGTAGGGCCGGACTTCATTGGCCGTAGCCAGCGTATAGGAATTGATGGCGGCCTTGGAGGCGCTGTAGAAGGTCTGGAAGGGGATCGGGACCGGCGCCGCGACCGAGCTGATATTCACCACTCTCCCGCTTCCCTGCTCCCGCATCGGCCCGAGAACCGCCTTCGTACAGTTCACCATGCCAAAAAAGTTGACGTCCAGCTGCCGTTTCGCCTCGGACAGCTCGGTAAACTCCACCGCGCCGGAAATACCGAAGCCGGCGCAGTTGACCAGCAGGTCGATCTTCTTTTCCTCTGCCAGCACTTCGGCAACGGCCGCCTGCACCGCGGCCTCGTCCGTCACGTCCACCGGGATGTGGCGGCCGATGTTTTCCGTCCCCGGACGGCGGCTGAACACATAGACCTGGCAGCCCTTTTCCAGGAGCGCCCGCGCGGTTTCCCGCCCGATCCCGGAGCTGCCGCCGGTCACGATGGCAACGATACGGCTCATATATTTTCCTCTTTCAGTACTTCGGCGATGATCTCCACCGCTTCGTCGATCAGCTCGTGCGTGTGGCTGGCCATCAGGCTGGTGCGGATCAGGCACTCATGCGGGGCCACGGCAGGCGGCAGCGAGCTGTTCACATACACGCCGCGGTCGTACAGCTTCGTGGTGACGCGCAGCGTCGGCTCGGGCTCGTAGGTATAGATCGGGATGATCGGGATGAAATCGCCGAAGGACTGGCGCATTTTCACGCCCTTCTCCCGCAGGCGCTCCCGCATGTAGCAGGCGTTTTCCCGCAGTTTTTCCGAGAGCCCCGGCTGGGCCTCCAGAATGCGCAGCGCCGTTAACGCGGCGGCGCAGTTGGCCGGCGGCATGGACGCCGAGAAAATGTACGGGCGGGAACAATGCCTCGTATAGAAGATCACCCGCTCGCTCGCGGCCATATAGCCGCCGAGGGAGGCCAGGGATTTGGAGAAGGTGCCCATGTAGATATCCACTTTGTCTTCCAGGCCGAAATAGCTGGCCGTGCCGCGGCCGCCCTCGCCCAGGACGCCGAGGCCGTGGGCATCGTCCACCATGATGCGGGCGCCGTACTTTTCCGCCAGTCCGCAGATGTCCGGCAGGTTCGCGATATCGCCGCCCATGGAGAACACGCCGTCCGTGACGATCAGCGCGCCGGCGGTCTCCGGCACCGCTTTGAGGCAACGCTCCAGGTCTTCCATATCCGCGTGGCGGTAGCGCAGCATCTTGCCGTAGGAAAGCTTACAGCCGTCATAGAGGCTCGCATGGTTCTCGCGGTCCATGATTACATAGTCGTTCTTGCCCACGATCGCGCTGATAATGCCCAGATTGGACTGGAACCCGGTGGAGAAGGTCATGACCGCGTCTTTTCTTAAGAAGCGGGCCAGCTCCTCTTCCAGCTCCAGATGCAGGGTCAGCGTCCCGTTCAGAAAGCGGGAGCCGGAACAGCCGGAGCCGTATTCCTGATAGGCCTTCACGCCGGCGGCGATCACTTCCGGATGCGTGGTCAGGCCCAGATAGTTGTTCGAGCCCAGCATGATCCGGCGCTTGCCTTCCATAATGACTTCCGTATCCTGTCGCGACTCCAGCGCGTGGAAATACGGGTAGATCTTCGCTTCCAGAAAATCATCCGCCATATGGCGGCGGTAGCATTTTTCAAAAATATCCATAAAAGACCCCTTTCCCCTGTGATCTTTCTGCGTCTGCGGCGTAACTTCCGCCGAAAAAATAAAATTTCTATAAATTTTACAGGAAAACGGGGAAACTGTCAACTTCTTTTCGGGGGAGACGGAAGAAAGAGTTTCTTTTGTCTCCCATGCAAAAAGCCCCATCTCTGCCGAGACGGGGCTTTTTATGTCCGCTGCGGATTATTCCGCAACCTCGATGATCTGTTTCTTGTTGTAGGAGCCGCAAGCCTTGCAAACCTGGTGAGGTACCATCAACGCACCGCATTTGCTGCACTTGACCAGAGTAGGATTGCTCATCTTCCAATTTGCTCTGCGGCTGTCTCTTCTTGCCTTAGAGGACTTATTCTTGGGACAAATAGACATATGACCTGACCTCCTTCTGAACAAAGTCACGACTGGTTTCCAAGGGCTTACCGGAATCGTGCCTTGCTATTATAGTCAATCGCCCCGGCGGTGTCAACCGCTTTTTTTACTTTTTTCGGCAGGTTTTTCGAAACAAAGCAACGCGGCTTGACACCTGTCTTTTTGTATCTTATTATATTGTATGGAAAAGGAGGCTTAGGACCATGGCAGAATTCATCAGCATCGACGCGGAAGACGATCAGTTTGCCTATCGCTATGATACCCAGCTGCTGATCGACCGCAGAGACAAGGATCTGGACGAAGACGAAATCGCGGATTATATTACCGAGCATATAGAAGGAAACAGCCTGATAGCGGCCGGCGACGAGGACCTGATCAAGATCCATTTCCACACCAACGAGCCCTGGCGCGTTCTGGAGTACTGCAATTCCATCGGCGAGATCTACGATATCGTCGTCGAAGATATGATCCGTCAGACCGCGGGACTTCCCGGCTGAAGATAACACTTGCACTTTTCCGGCAATCGATTATAATAGACACCAATCTGTTCCCTGCGCCGCGCCTGTGGCTGCGGCGGTATTTGCATTATGACGGAGCTTCCAGAGCACCAGCGGAGGTATTGCCATGAAAATTGAAAAACTGAATGAAAACCAATTTCGTTGCACCGTCACTCTGGGGGAACTGCTGCAGCGGCATCTGACGTTGAAGAAACTCAGCGCCGGCGGCGGCGATGCCAAGCGTCTGGTACGCGAAATGATCGAACTTTCAGAAAATGAGGTGGGCTTTGAGCCCAATGACCTGCCGGTCCGCGTGGAGGCCATGCCGACGCCGGAAGGCAACCTCATCTTTACCATCACCAAAGTGAATTCCCTGGAGGAGCTCAACCCGGGCGGCCCGCAGGAATCGCTCGTGCGCGCTCTGCAGTTTATTGCCCAGGCGCTGCACCAGCAGGAAGAAGAACGGACTCGCCGTCCGGAGCCGCTGGCGGTGTTCTGCTACGATGAAAAGACCGGCGTCCAGCTGCCGCCCACCCTGCAGAAGACTCCGGCCGGGATCCATTCCGCGCTGTACCACGTTCCAAAGGCGCATGTGTATTATCTGCTGATCCATACCACGCAGAAGCATGCGGAGGCCTTCGCGGAGATCTGCCTGCTGCTCTCCGAGTATGCGCGCATGGTGCCGTCCGCCACGGCCACCAAGGCCTATTTTGACGAGCGGTACGTTACCGTTTACGGCAGCCGCGCCATCGAGCAGCTGAGCGAAAAAGCCGGGGGATGACAGAGCGGTTCTCCTGCAAAAATCGTTGACACGCTTCAGGATTTTTGATAGAATCGCTCTCGCACGGACCCTTAGCTCAGTTGGTCAGAGCAGTCGGCTCATAACCGATCGGTCCCGGGTTCGAGTCCCTGAGGGTCCATCATTACCAAACGCGGCGATGCCAGGCAT
>JAFPWO010000028.1 GCA_017394885.1 Lachnospiraceae bacterium
AAATAGCGCCTATGAATCTCTTCAAAGGCGCTGCTTGGGGGTACATATTCAGTTGTCATCTTGCTTTGTCCCGCTGGCGTTTCTTCTGCCACTGATCCAGCAGTTTCAGTATCACGTCGCTCATCTGCTTGGGGGTATAGGCCTTTGGAAAGTACTTTCGGAGCTGTTCACTCTTGAATGCGACACGTTCCAGATCGCCCTTTTTGACTTCACCAAGGATCTCACACATATCATCTAGGGAACAATTGCCTTCCTGGCTAAGCTTCTTCAGTCTCATCGCCTGTGAGAGGGAGGGGGCAGCCTGTGTGAAATCCATGGCTTCAATCAGGTTTTTCTGTTCCTCCGGCTTCAGATAGGAAAGCTCCACTGCCGGATTAAAGGAGATCTGCCTCTGATCGACCATCTCTAGGAGTTCGGGTATCAGGTTGGTAAGCCGAATAAAGCGACGGACCTGATTTCTGCTGTCTCCAGTGTCCAGGCCGATCAATTCCGCAGTTTCCAACCTCCGCCCAACTTGGTCGGAAGTAACTCCCTCCTGCAAGTCAGTCCGTTCACCCTGCCTTTTCATAGCCTCCAGCTTCATCTTGTAAGCAAAAGCTCGTTCGCTGGGCAGGATGTTTTCTCTTTGCAGATTTGAATCCACCATCAGGACCACCGCCTCATCATCGGTCATTTTCCGGACAATCACTGGCACTTCAGTCAGACCTGCAGCTTCAGCTGCACGGGCTCTTCTGTGACCGGAGATAATCTCAAGAGATCCATCTGAAAGTGGTCTTGCGAGGAGAGGAGTGAGTACACCGAACATGGAGATGCTCTCCGTAGTTCTTAGCATCGACTCATCATCCACCACTCGAAACGGATGGTTCCGAAAAGGCTTCAAATCACTGATCGGAATCTTTTGGACTCTTTCAGATTGCCCGGTTGTTTCCGGTTCATAATACGACACTCTCTTCACCTCCTTAAAGCTTGTCATGATAGAGATCATAATTGACCCTGTTCTGGTAGTAGGGACTGATTGTAACCGGAGCGTTGAATAACGTTGTCAGAAGGTATTGCTTGATGTTTTTAACATCCGAAGTATTCTCCTTCAGACAATCAAGCACATACTGGATATGCATGGAATCCAGCTTCATCAGCCGGCTTTTCACGACTTCCTTTGGCTTATCGTCCCCGGCGATGCGGATCTCCTTTTTATTGGAACTGCAGGTCTCGGCAAGGATATCCAGAATTCCCTCCAGGGTTTCCTTCTCCGTAGGATGGCCCAGCATGAGGATATCGATCTCCAGTTGCGTCCTGAACCATTCCTTATAACGCTCATACTCACTCATCCCATCCGTATCCCATCCCGGATAGATAGGATTCTCTGTATATCTGAGATCAATATATTTTTGATCTTTATTACTTGGTCGTGATTTTGAAGAATCCGGAATCGTGATTTCCGCGACTCCAGAATCGTGATTATCACGACTCTTGAATCGTGATTCCACAGCGTTATCCACAGAAAGAAAGTTCTTAACATAGATCAGATTAGGTTTGCCGAGACCTTGGCGCTTTCGTTCGATCAGACCGCACTTGTCTTCCAGTTCATTCATCAGCTTCGTGGCCTTATTATCAGCGCAGTTAAGCTTCTCCATGATCTCTGACAGGGTACAAATGATGTACACCCGGCCCTGATCATCGAGCCAACCGTTTTTGGCTGAAAGATCCATTCTTGCCAGGAGCAGGCCATACAGGACTTTAGCCTCTGCCGAAACATATTTGTACTGATCATCAGTGAAAAGAACCGTGGGGACCCGAATGAAGGAGTATGTGCTGGACTGTGCACCGTAAAAAAACTCATGCATCCATACCACCCACCTCCTTGCCGATGATCTTCTCATTTCGAAGCGGCTTTTTCCGGAAGGCCGTATTTCTGGCCTTGCCATATGGGCATTCTGAGAAAAGACAGCTCCGGTACCGGAAATCAGGCTGGTAGTAAAGGCAGCATCTGCATTTGGGCGGTTCTTTTGCCCTGTCTGCTTTGTTAGGCGTATCCCGCAGCTTCCTGCACCGGTTCAGCGTTTCATTTCTATCGCACACTGGCAGGCACCTCCTCACCCTTATATCCAAGGATCTTTTTCATGCAGAAGCTGACACATGGGCCATAACAACAGCCTTCACAGGGAGACTTCCGTTTGGGTGCTTCCGCCAGATAGTAACAATTCTCCTTTTTGAGGACGCAGCCCATTTTCCTGTTCTTCCAAAAGTAACAGCCCCTGCAGCTGCGAGGACGGTCAGCATAGTAACGCACGCCGTCGATCATGATAGTTTCTTTTTCCATCGACTAATCCTCCTTTTTCATGATGGTTCTGCAGAGCCTGCAGAAATGAAAAAAGCCCGATTACCGTTCAGAACAGTAACCGGGCTATGTATGGAGGTTTTCTTCTGGAAAAGAAAAGATGCCCGGCAGGAAGAACTGTCTGCTGAGCACCTTAGATTAGGATAAAACCGGATTAGAAATGTCTGGTTCGGGCAGATTCGGCCAAACGGACCAATTTCAAGTCGTAGTCTGGATAGAGGCAAGAAAAGGGGGATAAAACCGCTTTTCGGAGAGGAGACATGCCGCCCTTCAATCCACTGAAAACGCACTTTTTGCTCTCCCTCATTTAGCCCATTTGTTAACTATAAAGGCCCAAAAAACGGCGGTTAGCCCCTCGTTAACTATAAAAAATCGGTCGAAAACCATGGAACGCCATGAAAAACCATCAAAGATTTCCGGGCATGAAAAAACCCTGAAACCGTTGAGATTCCAGGGTTTTTTGATGATTTCGACTCGAGATCAGCGCTTGCTGAACTGCGGAGCGCGACGTGCGGCTTTGAGGCCGTACTTCTTTCTTTCCTTCATTCTCGGGTCGCGGGTAAGATATCCGGCCTTCTTTAAGGTGGGACGGAACTCGCCGTCGGCCTTGCACAGGGCGCGGGCGATGCCATGGCGGATCGCGCCGGCCTGGCCGGTGAAGCCGCCGCCGTGGACCATAACGGTCACGTCGAACTTATCCAGCGTTTCGGTCGCTGCCAGAGGCTGACGGACGACGACCTTTAAGGTCTCCAGTCCGAAATAATCCTCGATATCTCTCTTGTTCACGGTGATTTTGCCGGTGCCGGGCGTTAAATATACGCGGGCAATGCTCTTTTTGCGTCTGCCGGTTCCATAAAACTGAGCCATGATCATTCCTCCTTACCCTTTGATTTCCAGTACTTCGGGCTTCTGCGCGGCATGCGGATGTTCCGGTCCCGCATACACATGAAGCTTCTTGTACATCTGGTTGCCGAGGGTTCCCTTCGGGAGCATGCCGCGGACGGCCTTCTCGATGACAACAGTGGGCTTGGTTTCCAGCATTTCGCGCAGCGTGTTGCTCTTTAAGCTGCCGACGTAATCGGAGTGACGGTAGTAGAGCTTGTCGTTCAGCTTGTTGCCGGTGACAGCTACCTTTTCGGCATTAATCACGATGACGTTATCGCCGGTATCGACATGAGGGGTGAAGATGGGCTTTTTCTTGCCTCTTAACACAGCGGCAACTTCCGTTGCCAGACGGCCGAGGGTCTTGCCGTTTGCATCAACCACGTACCATTTTCTCTCGATGGTCTCGGGGTTGGCCATGAATGTGTTCATGGGAATGCCTCCTTATTTTTAAAGAACGATTTCATTGTTTCGGGTGCGATTTTCGGGAAAATCGGCCTCACCGGGGCAAGGATCTCGGCGCATCTCCCAAAGCGCGCCTTGATATTATAGGCGAAGGCGCGCCGGCTGTCAATCGGAAAATGAAGAAAAATAACGGTTTCTTCAATATTATTTCAGAGCGATTACCTGATCACATGGAAATAACGGCATGATGGGAAAAGGTCTCAAAATACTATATCATTTTTATCAGTTTCTCTTCTTCGCCTGGAAGCATGGAATAGCCATGTTCAGAGGAAGGATATGCACCGGTTTTTACTTCGTTGACAAAACAGGTGGCAGCATTCAGTATAGTACTTCGAATGTCAGCATATTTTTTTGCGAATTTTGGATTCCTGCTGTAAAAACCTAAGAGATCATACCAATTGATCATTGGACTGTCACTATAAGGCCCACATCCGGAGCCTAAAATCGGTATAGTACTATTCTCATAAATGATTTTTGCGACTTCATTTGGAACTGCTTCCACTACTACGGCAATACAGCCTGCGGCTTCAAATGCCTTAACAACCTCAATGAGATGAAGTGCTGCTTCAGCACTCCTGCCCTGTGTTTTGTATCCTCCCAGCATAATAGCACTTTGCGGAGTTAGACCGGTATGCCCTATTACTGGAATGCTGGCATTGATGCAGGCTTTTATGATTGGAACGATTTCCATTCCACCTTCCATTTTTACACAATCCATATCAGCCTCAATCATATAACGGGAAGCATTTTTTACTGCTTCATCTGCTGACAACTGATATGTCATGTAAGGCATATCTCCCATGATAAAACAATTCGGGGCTCCTTTTCGGACGGCTTTGGCGTGGGCTATCATTAGGTCCAGTGTTGCTTTGATGGTACTATTTTCTCCCAGCATCACGGTAGCAATGGAATCGCCGACATTTATTATTTCAATACCAGCTTCTTCTGCCAGAACAGCCATGGGATAATCATACAAAGCGGTGCGGGGCATTTTTTCGCCATGTGCCTTTTTCTCATAGAGCGTCTGTATTGTGATTTTTTTTCTTTCTGCTTGATTAGACATTGAATTCTCCATAAAAATATATTTTTATTCGAAAACTATCGTATGAAGTTCATCAGATGACGTTTCCCAGTGTTCGGGTAAGGAAGATTTTCTTTTGATGCTTCTCGTATTTCAAGAGCCCAAGACATATTTTCCCCGAGAATACGGAGCGTATCTAGTCCTTCTTCATCTTGCAGCACTTCTCCGGGCTCTCTGCCATGAATAACGCTCCAGTAACTACCACAGGCGATCAGCATTTCCGAATAGGTTAGATATCTGTACAGATTATCGAGTGTTGTTGTTCCGCCGGATCGCCGAACAGCGACAACGGCTGCACCTATTTTTCCGCGCAGGCTTCTTTTTCGTGCCGCCACATAAAAAGCACGGTCAAGAAAACTCTTCATAGGACTGGCAATCCCTGCAAAATAGACCGGGCTGCCAAGAATGATGCCATCTGCATTTTCCATCTTTTTAATCCAGATGTTAACACTGTCATCACTTTGTACACAGTACCCTGTCTGAAAGCAATTCTTGCAGCCAATACAAGGCGATACGATTGCACTTCCAACCTGAATCAGTTCGGTTTCAATTGAATGCTCAGAAAGCTGGTTAAGAATAACTTGCAATGCACAGGCAGTATTGCCGTTTTGATTAGGACTTCCATTAAAAGCGACAACTTTCACAATATAATCTCCTAGTTCAAAGAGAAGATGGGGCAGTCGTTAAGACTGCCCCGAAAAATAATTACAGAAATTCATGATAGACCGAAACCATATCTTCTTTTCCGCGGTTTTCCTGAATGGCTTTCTCATAGTAACTTCGAGCTAATTTCGCTACATCCATAGGGATTCCTTTGGTGGACGCCCAGTCGATTGCCAGTGAAAGATCTTTATAACTGATTTCTACGGTTGCCCATGCGGTGTAATCATCATCAACCACTTTCTGAAAACGTTTTGAAAACTGGTTGGAAGTCCCCCCGCTGACTTTGAGTATGTCGAAAAGCTTTTGCGGATCGAGACCATATTTGACGCCAAGAGAAAACGCTTCTGATGCGACGACCAGATTTCCCATAGACATTGTATTGTTAACTATTTTGACTGCTTTCGCTGAGCCGGGTTGTTCGCCAACAAAGAATTGCTTCCCGGCGAGGCAGTCAAAAATATCCTGACACTGTTCCCGAATAGTCTCCTTTAAGGCATAAATCAGAACCAGAGTACCTGCCCGAGCTTCTTTCGGCCCTCCGCTGACGGGACAGTCAACAAAGTGAATTTTACGTTTTTCTGCCTCTGCGGCACAGTACTCGACATCTTCTGGCATGGTAGAAGATGTTTCAATAACTATATCCCCCGGCTTAAGTAAATCTAGAAAACCGCCGGTGACCAGAACATTTTTCAAAACTTTACCATTAGGAAGAGAAGTGAGATAATAGTCACAATTAGCTGCAAGTTCCTCCAGTGAAGAACAAGGAGTTGCACAGTCTATAAATTGTTCCCGCACTTCCGTAACCGTATCATATACGTACACAAAATAACCAGCGTCTGCCAGGCACCGGGCCATATTGCCACCCATATGGCCTGCGCCGATTATACCAATTTTTTTAGCCATAATCACTCACCTCGGTTATTCATCGAAAGGATAGCACTTGTGATCAAGAACTCGTCTGTCATGACCAGGGAGAACAACCATACCGGTATCTTTAATCATTTTGTTAATCTTGACAGCACTATAATATGCTTTTTCGAGACTTAAACAAAGTGCACTGGTTTTGACCTCTCCGTTTTCAATGTTCTCATAAAGCGGAATCGCATCAGATCCCAAAAAATACGGACCTTTGTCTGTCTCCACATAAACACCTTGTATTCCGGCACTGTGCCCAGGAATCTTTACCAGCTTAATACCAGGCAACAGCTCAGTATCCCCTTCAACAAAGTTCCATTTCACAGGCTGCTGAGCGTAAGGGGGGACGACACCGTATTTAAAAGATTCGTAGGTCTTGTAGAAACGCGGAATCGGATTAATGCTGTCCAATATCTCTTCAAGCTGTACATAGACCTGAGCATTCGGGAACATATGAAGATTTCCGCAATGGTCCCAGTGCAGATGTGTCAGAATTAATATTTCAATTTCTTCCGGAGAAACGCCAGTTGCAGCCTTTAAAGCAACATCCGGATGCTCTTCAGGTGCCCGCGTATAGGTTTTGCTGTGAAGCTTTCCGCTTTCTGATTCCGGATCCCGTCCGCCGCAGTCGATCAAAATCTTTTTTTCAGCACCGTCGATGTAAAACATCATATGAGGAATATCAATAGGAGGCAACTGAGGCGCTCCGTCAACAAAATAGGACATGCCCCATTTTTCATTGCCGACTTTGATCGGTATAATTCTCATACCCATAGTAATATCTCCTTCCTGTTATTTGATTAAGAACATGGATATTGGTTCAATATATGTTACTAGCAATATGCCCAGAATACCCCACAGACAGTAGGGAATTATTTCTTTATATAGAGGCTCGATTTTTATTCCAGTCATATTAGCTGACACAAAAAGTGATGTTCCAAACGGGGGAGTTATCATACCCATGGACAGATTGACACAGGCAATACATCCGAAATGAACCAGATTTACCCCTAAAAACTGAGCCGTTTTATATACTAGAGGTATTATCAGCAGAATAATAACGGATGTATCCATAAACATCCCGCAGATCAGGAATACAATATTGATGAGCAGCAGGAACATGAATTTTGTAGTCATAAACGACTGAAGGAAATTCATAACCATTGTCGGGATATTCAGAATTGCCATGACCCAACCGAAGAAGTTCGCGGTTGCACAGAGTAGCATAATGGTGGCGCTGGTTACCGCTGCTTTAATTATTGTTTTATAGAATTTTTTAATCGTGAGTTCTCTGTAAATAAAGAATCCAACGATCATAGCGTAGATACAGGCAACAATTGCTGATTCAGTCGGAGTACAAATACCGGAATAAATACCTCCAAGAACAATGACCGGCATAAGAATCGCCCAGATTCCTTCTTTCATTGCCTGCCAGAAAGGAATTGCTTCTTCCGGCTCCGCAATTTCCTTTTTGTCTCCTTTGATTCGTTTGTCATAGCCGCGGCGGTATACGTAGATTAAGGCGGCGATGATATACATCGCGCACATGATTATACCGGGAAAAATATCCGCAATAAAAAGGCTTGCAATAGAAGCGCCTGTAACATTTGCATAAAGAATCAGTGTGATCGAGGGCGGAATCATAGTTCCCAAAGTCCCTCCGGCAGCTTCCAGTGCTGCTGTAAATACTCTCCCGTAACGATCACGTTTGGTCATTTCGGGATACATGATACCGCCAATCGCTGCGGTGGTAGCCAGAGCAGAGCCGGAAAGCGCTCCAAAGAAAGCACAAGCCACTAAAGATACGACAGCGAGGGCACCTCTGATTTTTCCGAGAAAAGCCATGACAAAGTTTATCAGTCTTTTTGAGATACCGCCCTGAAGCATCAGGTCACCAGAAATCACAAAAAAGACAATTGCCAGCATCGGCATGGAATCAATTGCGACCCAAAGTCTTTGAGGAAAGACCAGAAGGGGAATGCCGCCTTTACTCATCAGAGCAAAAAGTCCCGACCAGCTGAGACTGAATGCCACCGGAATACCAATAAGCATGAGGATGATCAGCGCAACAATCAGAATAGTTGAAATCATTCCTGAACCTCCTTTGTCTGAACAAACCGGTCATAGAGTTCAAACAGACAATATATACAACCCAAATACCCTCCCAGCGGCAGAGCAATATAGGCAATACCCATAGAAAGTCCCATCGCAGGTGAGGTGGCCGCCATGTTTTTAACAACCAGCTGTTGGCCATAGATCGCAAGAACGATAAAAAACGAAACCTGCATTAAAACAGCAAGAACAGTCAAAACTTTGCCGGCTGTTTTTGATTTCTTATTGATAAGATTATAAACAGCTTCAATCGTAACAAACTGCTTTCTCCTCACCGCCAATGATGCGCCGATCATAGTCAGCCAAACGTACAGATATCTCATTAACTCTTCACTCCAGGACAGAGATTCGTTAATCAGGTATCGATAAACGATCTGCAAAACACCGGCAATCAGCATTGTAAGTGTAACTACAAACAGCATTGCTTCGACAATTTTATCCATGATATTCATCAGGCTATCAATGTGTTTTTTCATAATATCGTTATCCTTTTTCTACAATGCGGCGGGGACAGAATCCTCGCCGCATTGCCGGATTGCCGGATAGAATCTCTCAGCGCCCTAAGGCTGCCTCAATTTTCTCCAAATACGTGCCATACTTGGCAAGCATATCCGGATCTTCATACACCGGGTGCATAGCTGCTGCCCAGGCATCTTTATCAACATTTTCTTCAATCTGTACGCCTTCAGCCAGCATCAGACCTTTTACTTCTTCGTTACGAGATGCGCAGGCATCACGCTGAACCTTGGTGGCTTCGGCAGCACATTCCATAATCAGTTTCTGATCATCACTGGAAAAGGCTTTCCAAACATCCAGATTCATGATCAGATTAGCGGTTGAATAGAAATGCTCTGTCATGGAGATAAAAGGGGAAACCTCATAAAACTTATAGTCATAAATAGATTTTAACGGGTTTTCCTGCCCCTGTACTGTCTTCTGCTGTAAAGCGGTAACCAATTCGGAAGCAGCAATTGGAGTCGCGTTCGCACCAGCCGCATTGAAAGCAGCAAGGTGAACCGGTGTTTCCATAGTCCGGATCTTGTATCCTTTGATTTCAGACGGTTCTTTTACAGTCTTGTCGATCAGGGTCAGGTTTCTGAAGCCGTTTTCCATATATGCTAATCCTTTGATATTGGAGGCTTCCAGTGTCTTAAAAAGCTCTGTTCCGATTTCGCTGTCCAAAATCTGATAGGCTTCTTCGTGACTCTTGAAAAGATAAGGGAAATCAAGAACGCCCATTTCAGGAGCAAGGTTTACACAGAAAGCATTGGTGACGACAGCGCACTCGATCGTTCCCATGCTGACACCTTCTGTAATATCTCGTTCTCCGCCAAGCTGGGCGTTGGCATACATCTCAAATTTGATGCGTCCGCCGGATTTTTCTTCAACCAGATCAGCAAATTTCTGCGCTCCGGTATGATAAGGATCCGCTTCACTCATAACATGGGCAATTTTAAGTGTATAGGTTTTTCCTTCTGATGCCGGAGCAGTTGTGGCTCCTGCCGGGTCTGTCCCTGCTGGAGCAGTTGTGGTGTTGGAATTGTTTCCGCAGGCTGTCAGCAGAGAAACTGCCATTATCAGTGCTAAGAAACAAGCTGTCAGTTTTTTCATGTTACATCCTCCTCATAAATGATTATATTGAGGCTTTTTCAAAAGCCTTTGTAACGTCTTCACCGGAAGAAACAAGTTTGGCAACTGTTGCTTCCATCTTCATTATCTTTTCAGCCTCCAAAAGAATTCTTTCGGCGTTTTCCGGGTCGATTACTACAACACCAGTACTATCCATAACGATAATGTCACCGGGCTTAATCTGTGTTCCGTTTATATCAAGCGGAATATTAATACCTACTGTTTCTATAAGGGCAGCACTTTTTATAGGATTCCAGCCTAGAAGATGAATGGGAAAGTCAAGTTTATATATATCCTCCATATCACGCAGACAGCCATTGATCAAAAATCCGGCAGCACCAATGTTTTTCGCCTTTTCAACCAGAAAAGAACCTCCGGTGCATATATCAAGTCTTCCACCAACATCAATGACCAAAAGATCTCCTGCTTTCAATTCTTCATCAATAAACTTCGGATGCTGAATCAGAGAAACATGGGAATACGGATCTTTTCTCATTGCCTGTTTGATCGTCACCGCATAGCCGGCAGTACGTTTTTGTTCAAACCTAAGCGGAGGAATTCCATTGACCGTATGACACACGATCCCTAGATTATACATGGCATCACAAATGTTTCCGGTTGGAAGCTTCGAGAATCTGTTGATGAGTTCCATCCTTTCCATTTTTATCACCTATGAATCCTGTGATGGCCTTATTGGAAAAAGCGCTGTCTCCAGAGTGCTTCAACTTCAGGATTACACGCATTTTGTATTTTTCCACACAGGCAGGTGATTGTATTTTGTGCCGCAACAATAGCCAAACGAGCAAGTCCGGGACCAGCCCAACCGGCGTTATGTGTAGTTAAAATAACATTCTCATGAAGATCAAGCAACGGATAATCCGGAAGCACAGGCTCCGGACCATCATGGGTATCAATACCAGCTCCGGCGATTTTTCCTGCACGAAGCGCCTCGTTCAGGTCAGATACTTTAACAATAGGACCTCTGGCTGTATTAATGAGGTATGCAGTCGGTTTCATCATTTCTAATTCTTTGGCACTGACAAGACCTCTGGTTTCTGTGTTGAGCGGACAATGGATGGTGATAACATCTGAGGTGCTCCATAAAGTTTCCCAATCCACTTTTCTGACATTCAGGCCAGCGCCTTCAATCTGCTCTTTTGTAAGATACGGGTCATAAGCTTGTAATATACAATCCCATCCCTGCAGACGCTTTGCCACCATTTTTCCAATATTACCGAAACCGACGATTCCGATAGTAGAATGAAAGATTTCTTCGGATAGAGTTGAATTATCTCTCCAGTGGCCTTCCCGGAGATGCCGTTCATTGTAAGGTATCTTTTTCAGTAGTGTCAACATCAGAGTGATCGCATGTTCCGCAACGGTCAGAGTGTTTTGTCCAGGGGTATTGGTTACCAGAATTCCTTTTTCTGTTGCAGCCGGGATATCAACATGATCCATTCCGATACCAGTCTTTGTGATCATCTGAAGTTTATTGCTCGCCATGATGATGTCTCGGGTAAAAGCTTCCCGATGCATACCTATTACAGCATCGTAAGTATTGCCTATTTCAATCAGTTCATCTTTGGAATAGACTTTCTCTGTTTCAGAAACATACGGCCCTATTGTTAGATCGCATCCAGATTCCCTGTAAAGCTTGAATTGGTCAACATATTGATCAATTCCGTCAATCGGTTCCAGATAGAACACTTTTTTTCCAATCAACTCGTTCATACTGCCTCCTTATTGTCTTCTTATTGTCAGACATTCTTTCATAATGAATATGATTTCGGTAACTCTTGAAAACATTTTACACAGATGTTATATATAAGTAAAATGACTCTTTTCTAAAAAAGCATTACTAATAGTAATGAATGGAGTGCGTAATGGATATTCGTTCCCTGACTCAATTTCTTGAAGTGGCGAAGAATAAAAGCTATACAAAAGCGGCAAAGAAACTGTTTCTTGCTCAGCCGACGCTTACCAAAACCGTCAAAGGCCTTGAGAATGAATTAGGCGTAAAACTATTTGACCACATCGGACAAACGATTATCTTAACAGACTATGGCCGTCAGCTTATGATGCTTTCAGAACCGTTGGTCAATGAGTTCAATCAGATTCCGCGTCTGGTGAAAGATATAGGAGAGAATGTATCCGGTACGGTAAGCGTCGGTACGACACCGATGCTTGGAGGGCTATATCTTGTTAACTATATTCCGGCATTTAACAGTGCATTTCCAAGGATTGAACTGCAACTCAGAGAGAGCAATAGTTTTTCAATAATGCATGATGTGTATCAGAACACAATCGAACTTGGTTTGTGTATGAATTCAGAAAAACTGCAAAACAGTACGGATTTTGACGTACATCTTCTGTTCTCCAAACAAGTCATAGCCTTGATTCATGAAAGTAATCCGCTAAGCAAAAAAGAAAAACTCTCTATTTCTGATTTGCAGCATGAAAAAATAAACAGTTATGCATTGGGACATGCCATTAATCATGAAATAAACCGTCGTTGTCAGAATGCAGGTTTCCTCCCTCAAATTAATTTTTCCAGTAACGTCACTTTGTTCCTCGTCAGATTGACAGAAAGTGGGGATGGAATTACGATTATGCCAAAAGCTTTTCTAAGTGTAAATCCCAGTCGTAATACGGTTGCCGTTCCTTTCGATCCGGTCTTTCCCTGGGAGTGCTGTTTAATCACAAGGAAAGGACGTTATCTGTCAGAGGCGGCCAGAACGTTTATTTCGTTTATTCTAGAGAAGTTCGACAATATGGAGTAATCATAATATGGCAAGAGGACTGGATTTGGTATTCCAGTCCTCCTGTTATTGTGTTTCAGAATCCGCCTCCGCACACATTCAGCACTTCTCCGGTGATATAGGATGCGTCATCAGAAGCCAGAAAGGCAACTGCTGCTGCTTCTTCGGATGGCTCTGCGAGCCTGTGCATGGCAACGTTCCAAAGCATTTTCTCACTGACACCCTGCTCATCACGTATTTTCCACAAGGCCCGGATACGGTCACCGCTTGCGCAGTAACCAGGAGCAATTGCATTGACACGAAAGCCCTGAGGCGCAAATTCTTTGGACATGTGTTTTGTCAGGCTGATAATGGCTCCTTTGGCTGCTGCATAGTGCGGCCGTGCATATTCATTGGGAACAATTCCTGCCTGTGAAGCAAAATTAACAATGACACCAGTCGTTTCGTGTTCTTTATGGGTGCGGATAAATTCCTGACCAAAGAAAAATGTGCTTTTGGCATTTAAAGCCATGATCATGTCCCAACGTTCTTCTGTTACTTCCAGAAGATGTGTCGGACAACCCGGAAGGGATCCTCCGGCAACATTGATCAGAATATCAACAGTCCCAAAAAGCTCCCAGCCTTTCCGAATTGCATTTTGTGCATGTTCTCTTTTGGTCACGTCACAAACAATAGTGAAGAGCGTTCCGGGATGAGTCTCATCGAAACGTTTTTGAAGTGCAGAGAGTGTGGTTTCGTTAATGTCTGCCGCAAGAATGTGTGCACCTTCATCAATCAGCCTTTCAACAACAGCACTACCGATTCCTCCGGATGCACCGGTGACTAAAGCATATTTCCCAACAAATCGGTTCAACATTTTTGTCCTCCCCTTTTTTACAGATATTTATTAACCAGCTGCATAAATTCATCATCAGTCAGAGAACGCTTTACGACCAAAGCTTTCTGTTTTACTCCTGCTAAGAGATCCCGGATCTGATCATCGTTAAGATGAATACCTTTTGCAATCAGCTTTGCTTCGATTGATTTGGCG
The DNA here is from genome assembly GCA_017394885.1 of Lachnospiraceae bacterium. Taxonomy (GTDB): domain Bacteria; phylum Bacillota; class Clostridia; order Lachnospirales; family Lachnospiraceae; genus UBA6987. The sequence continues at coordinate 13,875 of JAFPWO010000028.1, forward strand.
CCGCTTTTCTTGCCGATCAGTATTTCACGTGTAGCGCCGACCAATTCAGGAGCATATGCTTCTGCAACAAATGGTTCTTCCAGCACGCCGGCTACGACCATGCCGGATTCGTGGCTGAAGGAATGCTTTCCGACTACGGGCTTATGATTCTGTAAAGGACTGTTGGATCGTTCTTCAACGAGTTTTGATACTTGAACCAATTTAGTCAAATCAACGCCGAGATCAATATTGTATAACATCTTCAGCGCCATCAGTGTTTCTTCCGTGGAAGTATTACCGGAACGTTCACCGATACCATTTATTGTTGTGGAAAGAACTTCTGCGCCTCCTATGGCACCGGCAAGTGTACTGGCAACAGCAAGACCAAAATCATTATGACAATGGACTTCCAACCATACTTTGTCTCCCAGAATATCTTTTATATGGTTTGCAAGATAGCGAATTGCCTGAGGAGAGGCTGCTCCGACAGTATCAACCAAACGGACCCGGTCAATTGTTCCACATTTTACGGCTTCTTCCATAACCCGGTCTAGAAAGGCCGGTTCGGCACGCGTGGTATCATAAGGACTGAGGTTGACATACAATCCTTTTTTCTTTGCATATTCAGTTAAGTGATACATATTGGAAATATAAGTATCATCGTCCCACTTCAGCTTGTACTTTCGCTGGAGTGTTCCAATGGGAAGACTGATTGTAACGCCCCAAACTCCTAGTTCTTTTGCCAGATCAAAGTCTTTTTCAAGACCTCTCACACATGCAGTAATTCTCGAATAATGGCAGGTATTTGTTATTTCCGCAATAGCATCGGCATCTTCCTGAGAATTACAGGGCATACCGGCTTCGATTTCAGGAATTCTCATTTCGTTTAAGAGCTTTGCGATTTCGACCTTGTCTTCTTTCGTGAAAACAACGCCGGCTTGTTGTTCCCCGTCGCGGAGAGTACAGTCACAGAGTGTAAGATTCTTACTGAAACGAATGTCTTTTGTTACCTCAGGATATGTATTAAAGGTGCTTAGATAACTGGTTGGACGCATATCATTTTCCTTTCGTACGTTTTTCCATATTATATCGTTCAAAAGGGAAATAAGTAAAATGAATTGTTTTTAGAATACAATAGCCTATAGTAATAATGGTGAGGGGTTCCTCAATAAAAGCTGTGGCTTATAAAAACCACAGCTTTCTTATCAAGAAGAATAATACTTATGACCGAAACAATGACAGAGCGAAGGAATGTTTTTCTTTATGCTTCAGATCTTCCCCTTCTCCCTCAGTATCTCCTCCACCAGTGCCACGGCTTCGTATACCATCCCGTCGCAGTGCGGTTTTCTGGGCAGGCCGGCCTGGGCGTTCATTCGCAGAAGGTCCGCGCAGTCCAGAAACCCTTCATGATTTTCCTTGATGCGCCGGTGGTACTGCCCGAGCGTGGCCGGATCGTCGATCCCGAAGAGGCCCAGGGCCATGAGCCCGCCGGTCACGGCGCCGCAGACGGAGGCGCGGCGCATGCCGCCGCCGAAGCCGGCCGCGAAGCGCATGGCCGTCTCTTCGGAAACGCCCGCCGCCTCGGCAAAAGGCACCACAGCCGACTGCGCGCAGTTATAGTGGATCTCCGTATTGTTCCGCAGTTCTTTTGCTTTTTCGAGAAAATCGCTCATGATACAGACCTCCTCAGAGACAGTCTCTGTCTGGTCGTCATCTTATCATTTCTCCGGGTGCGCTGCAAGTCTTCCGGCTTTTCAACCATGGGCTTTTATGGTAAAATCAGGCGGAAAGGAAAGGCTTCTGGCATGCGGATCAGTGAAAAAGATCAATTGAACAGCTTGGGCCGGACGGGACAGGCCGTCTGCGCTTTCATCTGCCGGCGGGACGGCGTGAAGGCGCGGGAGATCGCCCGGGAGCTGAGTCTGGACCGCACCGAGGTCAACCGTCTGCTGTACAGCTCGCCGCTGATGAAGGAGCTGTGCTGGAAGGATACGGAAGACCGCTGGCACGGGCTTATCAGCCAGTGCTTTCCTTACAGCGGGCTGCGGGAGATCTGCGGTTACTGCGATACCGTACGCGAATTCATGAAGCTTTCGGAAGAGGAGTGGCTGTCGCGCCTTATCGAGGGCTGCCAGGACAACGGCCGGAACGTGAACGATACGCGGGGGCTTCTGCATTCCTTCCGGGACTGCCGCAGCCAGATGGCGAGCCTTTTCGAAGATCTTATCCGGCTCGGCGCCGGAGAGTGCGGGGACTGGGTGATCGCCTTCGAACTGAAGCTCAAGCGTGCGAAATACACGCGGATCTACGCGGACGTCCTGGTGCTGACCGGAACCAAAGTCTTCTCCCTGGAGTTCAAGATGAAGGATACGATCGAAGCGGAGGAGGTGGAGCAGGCGGCCAAATACTGCCCGTATCTGGAGATCCTCTTCGGGCCGGGCTGCGAGGTGCTGCCGGTCCTGGTGCTCACGCGGGCGGAGGATTTCTTTGACTTTGTCCCCATCGGCGGGCAGGACAGGCTGCTGCCGGTCTGTTCCGGGGACATGCTTTTCAACGCCTTCAACGAATATCTGGGCTTTCTGTGGGAGTAGCAGGGCCCGATCGATCTCCGCGCGAAAGTTTGTGCGCGGGACTTGCGGCCGGACGCGGCCTCTGCTATAATGCGAAACGATGAAAATGTGCGCTTGGCGCAGTCAGGAGAACTATGTTAGATATCAGATTCATCCGGGAGAATCCGGAGGTGGTAAAACAGAACATTCGCAATAAATTCCAGGACGCGAAGCTCCCGCTGGTGGACGCCGTACTTGATCTGGATAAGGAAAACCGCGCGATCAAGCAGGAAGTGGAAGAGCTGCGCGCGCAGCGCAATAAGCTTTCGAAGCAGATCGGCGGCCTTATGGCCAGAGGCCTTCGGGAAGAAGCCGAAGAAGTGAAAAAGACCATCGCGCAGGACGCGAGCCGCATCGATGTGCTGTCCGCCCGCGAAAAGGAAGTGGAAGAGGAGCTGCGCGCGAAGATGATGCTGATCCCGAACATCATCGACCCGTCCGTGCCGATCGGCAAAGACGACAGCGAGAACGTGGAAGTGCAGCGCTTCGGCGAGCCGCGCGTTCCGGATTTCGAGATCCCCTATCACACGGAGATCATGGAACGCTTCCACGGCATCGATATGGACGCCGCGGGCCGCGTCTCCGGCAACGGCTTCTACTATCTGATGGGCGATATTGCGCGCCTCCACGAGGCGGTGCTGGCCTACGCGCGCGATTTCATGATCAATAAGGGCTTTACCTTCTGTGTGCCGCCGTTCATGATCCACCGCAACGTGGTGGAGGGCGTTATGAGCCAGACCGAGATGGACGCGATGATGTATAAGATCGAGGGCGAGGACCTGTATCTGATCGGCACCTCCGAACACTCGATGATCGGAAAATTCATCGACCAGATCCTTCCCGAGAGCAGCCTGCCGCAGACGCTGACCTCCTACAGCCCCTGCTTCCGCAAGGAAAAAGGCGCGCACGGCATCGAGGAGCGCGGCGTGTACCGCATCCATCAGTTCGAGAAGCAGGAGATGATCGTGGTCTGCAGACCGGAGGATTCCATGAAGTGGTATGAGCAGATGTGGCGCTACAGCGTGGAGCTTTTCCGCTCGATGGATATCCCGGTGCGCCAGCTCGAGTGCTGCAGCGGGGATCTTGCGGACCTCAAGGTCAAGTCCTGCGATATCGAGGCCTGGAGCCCGCGCCAGCAGAAGTATTTCGAAGTCTGCTCCTGCTCGAATCTGGGCGATGCGCAGGCCAGGCGCCTCAAGATGCGCGTGAAGGGCGAAGACGGCAAGACGTATCTGCCGCACACCTTAAACAACACGGTGGTAGCGCCGCCGCGCATGCTGATCGCTTTCCTGGAGAACAATCTGCAGGCGGACGGCACGGTGTTGATCCCGAAGGTGCTGCAGCCGTATATGGGCGGAAAGACAATACTGGAAGCGTAAAAGCGATATCAAAAAGAGCCGGTCCCGAAAGGCTGATGCTCATAAGAAAGTTTTGATGAAAAATGATATGGGCATCTGTCTGAAGGGTTGGCAAAAAGACAAAATCGGATTGCTCTGCTATACAGCAATCCGATTTTATCTTATAGGGTTGATAGAGACGAAAAAAGCCCTCTTCCTGCAGCGCATGTGCACCTATGCCACAGGAAAAGGGCATGAAAAAAGCCGGGGACTGATTGCAATTCAGCCTCCGGCTATGTAATGGTCAATATTCAATTGAGGATCCAGACAAATCTGAATTATCTATTTACAGGATGGCATAAAGATATTGGACAGATCCATCCGTTCCAGCGCCACCTCAATACGAGGCAGAAGCGTATCAGAAAATGAAGTTACATAATCCATAATCCATTTATCGGTAATTCCCATTTGATCGCAGATTGAAAGGGCAGCAACATGAAGTAATTCACGCTGTTTCTCGCAACTTTTGTTTTGCATCATTTCCAGTATTTCCGCCTGTTCCTCATGGCCAAGACGCAGTGTCCGTACCTTTTTTCTGATTATTGCCAATCCAAGAGCATTTGTGATGGATTGCTCACACAGATTTAGATAGTGTTCTTGATAGTCGGGTGCAACTGTCTGCAGAACGCAAATAACAGCAGTCTTTTCGAACCCGTGAATCAATAAGTTTTCCGTCAGCAAACACTTTAGATACTGTTCTGTATAGGTGAGGCCGTACATTGTCTCAGATGGAGCATTCAACAGGGGATAGTCAATGCAGAGCGGCTTTCGATGTGCAAAATAGTAGAGATCATAATGCCTTAAATAATCACCAATACCGCGAAGTGTATCAGTAAAATAGAAATTCCGTATTTCCGATGCTGTACGGCAGACCATCTTCCACAGTCGCTTTGCAGCCTCAAGTTTATCCTGAAGAATTGTCTGCCCTTGCTTAACGAACGGCATCAACTCATCAGACAGCAATCTGCCGTAAGGAGTGTGGTTCTCATCCATAGCTAAGGTGATCGTGTACCACAGCGAAGCCAAGAGTTCCTGTGCAACTTCTACTGTTACAGAGGTGCTGTCTCCCATGGTGTACCGTTCTGTTTGCTTTCCCAGCAACGTCCATAGCCGAGGCAACAAGATTTGTAAATCATCCCCCGAGAAAAGATTACTTGGAATCAGTTCCATCAAAACAGATCACCAGCTTCCTCTGCATCAAAAGGATCAAAGCCTGTTCGAGCATATCGGGCAAGTGCTTCCAGAGAGGTGCCTGATAAGTACTCAGTAGATCCCTGCGCCCTACCATTAAACACTTTGACCATATATTCAATCAGCTCGTCGTCTGAAAAACGATCCATGGCCTCAGTCTTAAAGTAGTAGAAGGCCTCTTGAAGTTCTGCAAGAGTATCTGCATAATTCTCCTGTTCGATATATGGTGAGTCACAGAATGCCTCGATCAATTTTGGAAGGATACCGCCTCCGAATTCAATTCTTCCCGAGGCACGCAGTGCCTCTGCACGGCTGGTGACAAGGATTGTAATCTCCGTTTCGCTCAAAACGAGGCCGAATTTGCTGCTGTATGCATTGCATTCGCGTATTTCCTGATGTGCAGCAAGCAGTTGCTGCTGCAATGGCATAAGTATATTGTTATCCATGTTGATGCCTCCTTTGAATCAATAGCTTCCAGAGCAATAAGTCCCGAGTTGTCAAGGTCTTAGGCTCCCGATATGCGCATAGTATAGCATGGATTTTTGAATTAAGTGTGACATTTCACAAAAATTGAAGACGGCTCATGATCTCATGAAACTGCCCAGGCTCTCACTGCCCATCTGTAATATGCTTTCAAACACTCCGTTCCCAACAGTGATCAGAGCCAAAAATATCTCCATTACAATCAGGATCGCTATGGAATTCCATGTATGCTGCACAAAGGTGAAGATGATGCAGCCAAAAACAATGAGTGCAAGAATGTCAGCATTCTTGGTGAGCGTATAAATTGGAAAGCGTGAAAACGCGTAGCTCATACGAAGTGTGATTTCTGGGTTTGGGAGGTGTTCCCAACGAGCCGGTGCAGAAATTGGCGCAGGTCCGATTCCGGACATGCTTGCCAATTTGCAAAACCTGTATGTGCAGGCCCTGCTTGCCAAGTACCAAATCATACAGGTATGCATTGCTTGCCAAGTAGTAAACATGGACGGCAATGCACTGCTTGCCAGGTACTGAAACTTTGGCACGCAGGATGATGACGCCAAAAACCGTCAACGTGTTTTGGATGGATTGACAGCAGAAATACATGCTGATACAATAACGATGGTCCTGAAAAGGATCATTTGGGGGAATCAGGGTTGCCTGATTCGTTGATCGGTTCCCGTCCCTAAGATTGCCGGGTTCCGATATGGTATCTGTCCGACAGGACGGATACGGTAAGGCTGCATCAGGGCAGCCGTCGGCTGTTTGATAGCCGGGTTACATAGAAGCATATCAGCAAAGGCGGGCTTCCATGCTCGTCTGTTGGTGCGTTTCTGTGTGACCCGGCTCTTTTTGTCCGGAGAAATAGAAAAAGGAGAACAGCCAAAATGAGAGAAACAAGAATTGACGAGTCCGGTCACATCACGGTCAGGAATCTTTCGGCCTGGTGGATACCGGAAATCAAAGTCGAACGTGAGATCCACGGAACCGTTTACACTGTCACCGGCAGTTTTGAAGGAAACGAGTTTCTGGAAAAGAAGCTCACCCGCATCCTGCTGAAAAATGTGGAGGATGCCAAATGACAAACGAGAAGAATTCAGTTATAATGGCACCAGCCAATCCTGTTAAGACAGTTGCCCCTGAAAAGGAGGAAACAGAAATGTTAAGGGCAACTGATAAAATCACAGCACTGTACTGCCGTCTGTCCCAGGAAGATGATAGACTTGGCGAGTCGCTTTCCATCGAAAACCCAAAACGTATCCTTGAAGCATATGCAAAGGAGCATCGTTTTCCAAATCCGGTATTCTTCGTAGATGACGGATACAGCGGAACCGACTTTGACCGTCCTGGTTTCCAGGCCATGCTGAACGAAATCGAGTCTGACCATGTAGCGGTGTTACTAACAAAGGACCTGTCGCGTCTGGGACGAAACTCCACGATGACAGGGATGTTCATCAACATCACTTTTGCAAAACATGATGTCCGCTACATTGCCATCAATGACAATTTCGATTCTGCCAATCAGAACAGTGTGGACAATGACTTCGCCGGGATCCGGATGTGGTTCAATGAGTTTTACGCCAGGGATACCAGCCGGAAGATCCGAGCGGTCAACAAGGCCAAAGGTGAACGAGGTGAACACCTCACGACTAATCCGCCCTTTGGATATATCAAAGATCCGGAGAACCCCAAACAATGGATAATTGATGAAGAGGCCGCCAAAGTGGTCAAGCATATCTTTGATCTTTGTATGGAAGGCCGTGGACCGATGCAGATCGCGAAGCAGCTGACCGAAGAGAAAGTATTGACCATTACGGCGTATACGCTCAAAGAAGGGCGAAAAGGACATGCACCTGCTCCTGAGGATCCGTATCATTGGGATTCGACTTCCGTGGTAGGTATCCTAGAAACACGGGACTATACCGGCTGCACCGTAAACTTCAAGACCTACACTAATTCAATCTGGGATAAGAAAACCAGGGAGAATCCGGAGGAGAAGCAATCGATCTTCTATAATACCCAGCCGGCAATCATTGAGCCGGAAGTGTTTGAGAAGGTCCAGGAGATCCGTTCACAGAGGCACCGCAGGTCTAAGACGGGAAAGTCCCATATGTTTTCCGGTTTAGTCTTCTGTGCAGACTGTAAATCCAGAATGTACTACTGTACCACAAGTTACTTTGAGGAACGCCAGGATCATTTCGTCTGTTCCAACTATCGAAGCAACACAGGAAGCTGTTCAGCCCATTTCATTCGGGCAGTTGTTCTGGAAAAGATGGTTTGGGAGCATCTCAAAGAAGTCATCTGGTACGTAGGCCACTATGAAGGTCATTTCAGGTCAATCATGGAGGCAAGGCTCCAAAATCAAAGTAAGGAGTCCATACAGGCAAAGCAGAAGCAGTTGGACAAAGCCGAAAAGCGCATTGCTGAATTGGATCGTCTCTTCATCCGTCTTTACGAGGACAATGTGGCTTCCCGAATCAGTGATGACCGTTTCGCCATGATGAGCCTAGCCTATGAGGATGAACAGCGTGAACTCAGAGCAGAAGCAGAAGTCTTACGGCAGGAAATCGAAACACAGGAACAACAGAACCATAATCTTGAACTTTTCATTCAGAAGGTCAGAAAGTACGCAGAACTGGCAGAATTGACGCCTTATGCGGCCCATGAACTGATCAAGGCGATCTATGTCGGGGCTCCGGACAAAAGCAGCGGAAAACGCCGTCAGAGCATCCATATCTGCTATGATCTGATAGGGTTCATCCCGCTGAGTGAACTGATGGAACAGGAAATGGCATGACCCGAAGATCATGCCATTCCTAAAACTATAAAACTTTCTTACGAGGGCCACCATAAAAAGGACCGGCTCTTTTTCTGCATACGGTTTACGCTTCGCCGCTCTTGTCGTTTAAGATGATCGCAACAAAGACCAGATCTTCCGTGCCCTCGTTCACGACGGCGTGGGAGTTTCCGCTCTTGCACTGCATCATGTCGCCTTCCCGCATGACATAGGTCTCATCGTTATCCGTCACGACGCCTTCTCCGGAAAGGATGTAATAGAGCTCAAACTCTCCCTCGTGGGTATGCGGGCCGATGGACGCTCCCGGCGGGATGGTCAGAACGCCGAACAGGCGTCCCGTTCCCGCGGCATCCTTTTCTTCCAGGAAATAGCGGAAGCTGACCGCGCCGGCTCCTTTCTGTACATGTTCTCTGACAGCCACGGGCTGGTCTTCTTTTCTGATTAACATAGCCGAACCTCCTGTCATTTTCAGGGCTTTTTATTATTTTACCATATTGGATTTGCGAAAACAATCCCGAAAGAGCGGGGCCGCATCCGCCTTACGGCCGGCCGGGCTGCCGGCCGCCGCCCTGTCCCTGCGGGCCGTTAAAACCGCCGCTTACGGCATCCCCGAAGGAGGAAGATACGGAATCGATGGTGATCTCCTCGCAGCTGTCCCCGCACCAGATCCGGTAGCTTTCGCCCTGCCTGATCTCCGGGCAGCTCAGCACGATCGCGGAAAAACTCGCAGGCACCTTCTGCTCCAGCAGGACCGTTTCATCTGAAGCGGAGACCAGCTTCACTGTGGTCCCGGCCGGGACGCCTTCGCTCACAATATACAGGAGCGAACACTGGGAAGACCCTTCCGAAAAGCCTTCCGCCATGGAGTAATTCCCGGCTGCGATCACCGTCCCGCCGGTGATCTCGCAGACGCCGCCGCTTTCGCTTCCGTAATCCAGCGCGCAGTTATTGCCGTTGTTGACCAGGCTGACCAGAACAGTGCCGCCGTTGATATAGATGCTGCCGTTCGAGTCCAGCCCGTCGGCGTCGCTGCCGCTCTTATTGATGATGGTCACGCTCCCGCCGTTGATGGTAATGCCGCAGGACTGAGACGTCTCACTGCCGGCCGCGCCGCCCTCCGGCGGCGTCATATCGGTGCTGTCCTGGCTGTTCGCCGAGGCGGACGCATCGAACGTGCCGGTGCCGCCCTGCCCGCCGGGCATCGAAAAAGAATCTCCGCCGCCCGCGGAAGCATTGAAGCCGTCATCGTAAGGATAGACTGCGACCTCGCCGTCATTGACGGTAATAGCCGGTGCCGCGAAGCCTTCGTAGCTTTGCAGTACGCTGATGCTGCCGCCGTCCACGGTGATCGAGGTATCGGACTTGATCCCGTGATGCCCCTGGCCGATATCGGTGCGCAGTTCCAGCGTCCCGCCCGCGACCGTCACGGCCCCGTACGCTTTTATCGCCTCATCCTCGGCTTCCACGCTGAGAGAGCCGGATTCCATGTAGAAATAGCCGCTGCCCTCGGTGAGGGACCCGTCGTCTCCGGTCTTGCCCTGGATCAGGATGCCGTCGTCTTCGGCTTCGATCGTGATCTGCGCGGCCATGATGCGCAGGTTGTTATTGATATGCAGGCCGTCCTTCACGGCGTTTACCGTCAGCGTCCCGCCGGTGATGACAAGGTCGTCGTTGCAGTCGATGCCGTGGCGGTACTTTCCTTTCACCGTGAGAGAGCCGCTGCCGTTGATGGTCAGGTCGTCGTCGGCGCAGATCGCCGCACGGATCCCCTGCGTGATCATCTCTTCCGAATAGCTGCCGCCGTCCGTGAAGCTGTTTTCGCTTCCGCCCGCCAGTGTCAGAAACACTTTCTTGGCCTTCTCGATCCGCAGGCAGGGGCCGTCCTGGCAGTGGATATCCATGCCATCCAGTTTGATCCAGACCTTGGAGGAAGCGTAGGCGTCAACGATGATGCTGCCGTCGCTTAAGCTGCCGGAGAGGATAAAATGGCCGGCATTCGTGATGATGACGTCGCCGTCATAGGCATAGGCCCCGCCGCCGGAGACAGAGATGCTGTCCCCTTTCAGGGTGATCACCGTGGCGTTGGGATCTTTCCAGTCTCCGTTCTGGTCATTGCCGGTAAAATGGTCCGTGGCCGTGTAGCCGGAGTCGGGATCGTCATCCGCGGCGATCACTTTGATCCCCAGGGCCTCGCCGTTCATAAACAGCACGGTCACGAGCAGGGTGCAGAAGAGGACGGCAACGCATATAAAATCAATATGTTTGTGCGTTGACATGGATCCTCCCCTTATCCCATGTAATCTCCGTTGTAGCTGACCAGGACGGCGCTGTCCACGCCGGGCAGCTCGGCCAGCGTATTGATAAAGTCGGTATTATCATCCTTCAGGCGGATCTCGAGGTTCAGCTCGATGCTGCCCTTCTGGGCGGTCTTGCTCTTCACGGTGCAGCGCCTAGTATACTGCTCCAGATACTGCAGCGCTTCCTTCTCGGTTTCCGAATTCCGGCAGCGAAGGACCACGATATAGGGATTCGCGGAATCCTTCCGGTTCACGAAGATCAGCAGGATCATGCCGATGATCACGCTGCCGAATACGGCGAGCGGGAGCATCCCGGCAGCCAGCACAATGCCGGCGGCAATGGCCCAGAAGAGGAACGCGATATCGAGCGGCTCCTTGATGGCGGTCCGGAAGCGGACGATGGAGAGCGCGCCGACCATGCCGAGGGAGAGCACCACGTTGCTGGTCACGGCCAGGATCACGAGCGTCGTGATCATGGTCAGGGCGATCAGCGTCACGCCGAAGCTGGAGGAGTACATCACCCCCGCGTAGGTTTTCTTATACACGAAGAAAATGAACAGGCCGACGCCGAAGGAAATGGCCAGGGCCAGCAGCATATCCAGAAGGCTGACGGCGGTCACATTTTCCAGAAAGCTGGATTTGAAAATATCGCTGAAACTGATGGCGGAAGGAATAAACTGCATGATGATACTCCTGTTATTTTATCTATTTCTGAAAGGCCGGATCATTCGTGATCCTCAGCCGTAAATGCGGCACTGCGCGTATTTGGAGAAGGAGGTCACCCGCCTTCCCGGGACGCGGACGCAGTCCTTAATGATGTCCGGCAGGTACTCGTCCCACTTGACTTCCAGCAGGATCGGCGCATCCCCGGCGGGGATCGTTGGGCAGTCCGGATTCAGGAAATCCGTACAGGAGAGCCCGGTCCGGATATTGTAGTCGAAGGTGACGCGCACGTTCCCCGGGCGGTAGATAAACGGCTCGCGGGTATAGTCCACGATCACCTTCGGCGCAAGTCCCTGATACCGCATCTTACAGTACAGCTCCTGCAGCAGGGGCCGTCCGGCCGCATCCCGCATCCATTCGATATCGCCGTCTGCAATGGCCTGCGCTTCGGCAGCGGAAAGCGGCGCGTCAAACTTGCTGCCCAGGCCGTTCCGCTTGCATTTCTTCTCCAGCCGGATGAAAGAGATGTCGCCGTTGTAATAGCGGATGCGGAATTTCTCCCGCATGTTCACGCCGTCCAGCTTTTCACGCAGGGCCTTGTCCTTCGGATTGTCGAAATAGAGGCTTCTGATCTCGTATTTTCCATCTGTGGCATGGGGGTCCGGCTCTGTGACAGCCTGCAGGCGCCGGCGGATCGTGATCACGTCGGACCAGTTCAGTTCGTGCTTCCATTCATGCCGGTAGAGACTGGCCATGGACATCACATCCTTCCGTTTCTTTTCTTATTCCGCGCGGGCGATGTTCACGATCACCTCGACCATTTTTTCCATGGCGTCGGCCGATACGAATTCGTGGATCCCGTGATAGTTTTCCCCGCCGGTGGAAAGATTCGGGCAGGGCAGGCCTTCGTAGGAGAGCCTGGCGCCGTCCGTGCCGCCGCGGATGGGGACGGTGACCGGCTCCACGCCGGCATCCCGCATGGCCTTTTCCGCCCGCCGGATCACGTGCATGACCGGCAGGATCTTTTCCTTCATGTTAAAGTAGCTGTCCTTCATCTCCAGCACGAAGCTGCCCTCGCCGTACTTCTCGTTGAGATAAGCGACCGTGCGGGTGAGGAAAGCTTTCCGGGCCTCGAACTTTTCGAGGTCATGATCCCGGATGATCATGTGGAGCGTGACTTCGGTCTCATTCCCCCCGATCTCGCCCACGTGATAGAAGCCTTCGTAGCCTTCGGTGTGGGCCGGCGTTTCCGCAGGCGGCAGGAGGGAAATGAATTCGGCCGCCAGCAGGACGGCATTCTTCATCTTATTTTTGGCGGAGCCGGGATGGATGTTCACCCCGTTCACGGTCAGCTTCGCGCCGGCCGCGTTGAAGTTTTCGTATTCGATCTCGCCGAGTGCGCCGCCGTCCACGGTATAGGCAAACTCGCAGCCGAACTTTTCCACGTCGAAAAAGTCCGCGCCGCGGCCGATCTCCTCATCCGGGGTAAAGCCGACGGCGATCCGTCCGTGCCGGATCTCCGGGTGGCGGACCAGATATTCCATGGCGGAGACGATCTCCGAAACGCCGGCCTTATCGTCCGCGCCGAGCAGCGTGGTCCCGTCCGTTACGATCAGGTTCTGGCCCTTGTAGTTTTCCAGGAAGGGGAAGTTCTTTACGGTAATGGAAGCCTTTTCGTTCAGCCGGATATCGCCGCCCTCATAAAAGAGCCAGCGGGGCCGGATATCGCTGCCGGAAACAGCCGGCGAGGTATCCATATGCGCGATAAAACCGATGGGCGGCGCCGCCGCGCCGGGCGTGGCGGGCAGGAAGGCATAGACGTAGCCCTTCTCATCCATGTGGGCGTCTTCCAGCCCGAGATCGGCCAGCTCCTTCGCCAGATACGCGCCGAGCTCTTTCTGGGCGGGCGTGGAAGGCACAGACGAAGAGTATTCATCGGAATTCGTGGGGAAAGATACATATTTCAGAAAACGGTCGACTACGTTCATAAAAGCCTCCTGACGGTTTAAAAATCTGACTTGATTATAAGCGTGAAAGAAAGAGAAAGCAAGGGCGCACGCGGTTTATTCATCCCAGGGGAGCGGCTCTTTTCCCGCGGCGAGGCTCCCCTGCGGATCCCACTGGAAGCGGGCCAGGTCCACACGGAAATTGACGACCTCCACGCCGTCCTCCCGCAGGCGGTCGCGCTGGACGTACAGCCCGCCGAAGGCAAAGGCCCCGGAAAGAAAGCCCTGCCCGTTCACGACACGGAAGCAGGGCACATGCTCCGGATCCGGATTGACATGCAGGGCATTTCCGACCGCCCGCGCGGCGCGGGGATTTCCCGCATACGCGGCGACCTGCCCGTAGGTGGCGACCCGGCCGGGCGGGATCTGTTTTACGACCTCATAGACACGCTGTGAAAAAGAAGACACGGGATTCCTCCGTTCCGGGCAGCCGGTTCAGTCCTCCGGGCTCCCTTCCTCAAGGGAAAAGGCGGAAAGGTTCGGCTTGATCTGGGCCGCATACAGCTCTTCCTGCGTTTCGTACCCGGTATAGTAGACTCGGGAGCGGGAGAAGGTATGGGACGGTACGTCGTAGCGGCTCAGGTCCGCGGTGATGCTGCCGTCCGGCTCCAGAAGGATATTTTTAAAGCGGACGTAATAGAAGAATTCAAAATCTTCGCCGGTCCCGGCGTCCTTCGCCGTGATCCGGAAGATCAGAACCAGATAGACGTTGTCGCTCACGGCGGAAACGCTCTCGCGGCTGAGCAGATAATAGCCGGCATACGCCAGGCCTTGATAGCTTTCGGGCCGGCTCCAGCGGGTCGAGACCGTATTTTCAAACACGGCGGACGCCTGCGTGATCATCCCGGCCAGTTCATTCTCCGGGACGTCCTCCAGGGAAGTGAGATAGGAACTGAGGCCTTCCACCGTGAAGCTTTTTTCGGTCTCGGTCAGCAGGACGCCGTAATGGCGCAGGCAGTAGTCGCGCACTTCGTACCAGTTGACGTCCGCATGAAGGGTGACGGTATCTCCCAGGGACAGGTTTTCGGACTTGTCAAAGCGGAAGCGGAGCACCTTCATTACGTCCGGAACGCTCTTCCCGCTCATGACTTCGGCTTCGGCTTCGCCCAGCCCGGAGATGCCGAAGAAGCGGACGGTCACGTAGTCGAAGGGATCAAGCTGCACGGGCTCATCCAGCCCGGCCACCGTGTAGGCGTGGGCGGTTTCCGTGAGCACGATCCCGTAGGCCGTCATGCAGTAAGCCGAAACGTCGTCCGTGCCGCGGCGGGAGACGGTCAGGGTCGTGACATCGCCGTTGGAAAGATCCTCGCTTTTGTCCAGAGAAAAGGTCAGATCGCGCAGGATGGCCTGCGCGTCCTCCGGCGCCGCCGTGTCGATCGCCGTAGCCGCGGAGGCCACGCCGGAAACGCCGCTGAAGCGAAGGGAAATATAGTCAAAAGGATCAAACGGCTGCGCTTCGGGCAGGCCCTCGACCGTATAGGTCTTTTCGAAGCCGGTCAGGACCACACCGTAATAATTCAGGATGTTTTCGGCGGCCTGCTCATTCCACCAGGAAGGCTTCACGCGCAGGGTAACGGTATCGCCGTTCTGCAGGCCGCTGCTTTTATCGAGCTGGAATTCGAGCTCATACATGACGTTCTTCCGATAGTCGGCGGTATAATCTGCCGTGCCGGTCCCGGAATAGCCGTCGAAGCTGACAGTGATATAGTTGAAGGGATCCACAAGTTCTGGCTCCGTCAGCCCGCTGACCGTGCGAGAATAGCTCATCTCCGTGAGGCGGTAGCCGAGTTCTCCCAGATATTCGCTAAGATCCAGCCCATCCGGGATCGAGAGGGTCACCGTCACGGTATCTCCGTTGGAGAGGTGATCCTTCGGTTCCACGGAGCAGGAGAGTGCGGAGAACTGGCTGTCGCGGATCCGTACGGCGGCCCGGCCGATCGTGCTGTAGCCGGCCAGGGTAAGATCGGCCACAGAGTCGGGCTGCAGCGCGCGTACGGCCTTAAAAGCATTTGACGGGAGCGTAACGCTGCGCGGCGCCGGATCGAGCTTCACATTATAAGCCTTTAAAAAATCGTCGGGCAGCTCGAAGCGGCAGGTCAGCGCACTGCCGTTTTTCAGATGATCGGCGGCGGACCAGGCCGGAACGAGGCCAGCGCGGACTTCCTCGGTGATCTGCCGCAGCTTTTCATCGTAGTTGCTGCTGCTTTCCCGGTAGCCGGCGGCTTTGGCAATGTCCGCGCAGAGGGCGGTGAAATTGAAACGATCGGTTAATTTCCCATAGCCGTCGTAGCCCTCAAGCTGGTAATCCGCATAGTCGGCCAGCTTCAGGGTTTTGGTACAGCCGCTTAAAAACAGAAGGCAGAGTGCGGTCAGTATAATCGGATATAGAATTTTCCTTTTCATAACAGACCTCCGCTGTGGGTGTTTTGTACAGGCAGTGTATCACTTTGCGGCGCTGCCTGCAAGGAGGCGGGTTTCCCCCTCCCCGCAGAGAGGGCGCATCACGCCGTCCTGTATCGTCCAGGAAAGCCCGAACACGCGAGTCTCCCGCGGGGTGACCAGGATATAGCTGCCGTCCACCAGGACATAAAAGCACTGCCCCATACTGTCCGGATACGCGATCTCTTCGAAAATGCGCAGTCCGTCCAGGACGAAGTCTTTTACTTCCTGATAGTGCGGCAGGATCTGCACCGGAGTCAGGCCGAGCCCCGGGAAGAAACGCTTGTATTCCGGGTCCAGGGCTTCGCCGTCCAGTTCCGGCTGGGAGTAGACGGTGTCCGCACAGTTCATGCTGCCGGCGCTGGAGCCGATGACGATGCCGTCAAAATCTCGCAGTAGCTCGCGCAGGCGGATCTCCTCCATAAAGCGGTGCTGCGTGGGCACGTGGCCGCCGGAGAGGATCACCAGCCCGGCTTCCCGGATCAGCTCCGGGGCTTCCTTCGCGGTGCGCGCGTCCAGGACCGCATAGTCTGTAAAGGCAAAGCCTTCGGTCTCAAAACAGCCCCTGGTGGAATAGGCGTAGGCGTCGGTAAGCTCGTATTCCTGCGGATCGGAGCAGACGAAAACGCCGCGTACCGGCTTTGTCAGGGCTTTTTTCAGCTCTTCGATAAAATGATTGGCCGGGTCCAGCCGGTTTTCCTCCCGGATACAGTAGCTGCTGCATAAAAAAACAGTTTTCATAATAATCTCCCGAAATCAAAGGGACTCAGGGAAAGTCCCTGCCGGCTCCCTGTTATTTGCGGCTTAACGCCTGGGCGATATTCATCGCCTGGTCGCCGCAGCGCTCCAGGTCGGTGCACATGTCGGCGAAGATGACGCCGGCCAGCGGGTCGCAGGTCGAGACCATCAGCCGGTCGATATGGCTCTGGATGAAATCTTCCTGCATGGTATCGATCCGCTCTTCCTGTTCCTCAGCCCGGGGCAGGAGCGTAAAATCTTCTTCTTCGTAGATCTTCATGCAAAGATCCAGGTTTTCCATCACGGCGTCCGCCAGGGTGCGGATCTCCTCCGAGCCGGCCGGGGAGAAGCTGACGCCGGCCTCCTTCATGCGGTTCGCGAATTCCGCGATGTTTTCTGCCTGGTCGCCGATCCGTTCATAGTTGGAGATGACCAGCAGCATCTTGGAGAGGAGGAAGATATCCCGGTCGGACAGCTGCAGGGAGCGCAGCGCGACCAGCTTGTCTTCGATCGCGTCGCAGAGATAATCGATCGTGCTTTCCGTCTCCTCGATCGCGGCAAAATCAGACGGGCTGCGGCTGCTGAAAAAGTAGCGGATCGCCGCGTCCAGATTGTCCCGGGCGATCTTCCCCATGCGGTTGACCTCGTGCCTGGCCTGGGCCATCGCGACGGAGGGAATACTCTTTTCCGTGTTCAGCAGATAGACCAGCCGCCGCTCCTCCTGGCTCTTTTGTTCCGAGGGCAGGAGCGGGATGGTGCGGCGGGCGAGTACCACGAATTTTTCGGAGAAGGGCAGCAGCATCAGGACGGAGAAGATCGCGAAAAGCGTATGGGTATTCGCGACCTGGCGGGCGATATCCCCGGGGGAGAAGGACTGGATCGCGCGCAGCACGCCCGGGATCAGCAGGACGATCGTTAACAGCATGGCGGCGCGGACCAGGTTGAAATACAGATTCAGCAGGGCGGTGCGCTTGCCGTTGCGGCCCGTGGTGAGCGAAGCCAGAAGGTTCGGGGTGACCGAGCCGAGCGCGGCGCCGATGATCAGAAACACGCAGGTGCGGTAATCCAGCAGGCCTTCCACAGCGAACGCCTGGAAAATGATGATGGAGGAGGAAGAGCTCTGCAGCAGCGCGGTAAAGAGAATGCCGAAAAGGAAGGCGGGGACGGGGTGGGAGAGGGCTGAGAGCGCGCGGACGAAGGGTTCGCTTTGGGACAGCCCGGAAAGGGAACTCTTCAGGATCCCGACGCCCACGAAGAGCATGCCGAAGCCCAGCAGGATGCTGCCAATGTGCCGCACCAGCGACTTTTTTGCGAAGAGGGCCAGCAGGCAGCCCACGAAAAGAATGAACGGGGCGATCGCGGTCAGATCGAACGCGGTCAGCTGCGCCGTGACCGTGGTACCGATATTGGCGCCCATGATCACGCCAACCGCCTGTGAGAGCGTCATGATCGCAGAATCGACGAAGCCGATGACCATCATATCCGTGGCGGAGGAGCTCTGGATCAGCATGGTGACCAGGATCCCGATGCCGACGGAGGTGATCTTGCTGCCGGTTACTTTTTCGAGGATCCCGCGCAGCCGGTGGCCGGCGGCGTTCTTCAGGCCGCCGGACATAACGGTCATCCCGTACAGGAAAAGTCCGATTCCTCCGGTAAAGGAGAGAAGATTGACAAGATTCATAATGCCTCCCCTGGTGCAGCGGGCCGTGATACGGCGCCGTGTCGGCTCTATTGTAGTCTTCGGAGGGCCAAAAAGCAAGGATAATCCGACCGGGGGGCCGCGCCGGCAAGAAAATGCCGCGATGACTTGCCATCCCGGGAAAATCCCATTACAATAACAGACGGATCCGCGGCGGCGACGCCCCGCATCGCCATACCCTGCCGCGCGGTCATAAAAGGAGTACTATGAATAAATCCGGTATTTTGAAAAATAAGTGGTTCCTGTACGCGACGGAGTTTTTCGCGGGCATGTCCGTGATGGCGGTGGAGCTTGGCGCGAGCCGCCTGCTCTCCCCGTATTTCAGCTCCTCGCAGATCGTCTGGACCATCATCATCGGGACGATCATGATCGCGATGGCGCTCGGGAACATCATCGGCGGGCGTCTCGCGGATAAAAACCCGAACCCGGACCGGCTGTATATCCGGATCCTGATCGCCGCCCTCTGGACCGCGCTGATCCCGCTGGTCGGAAAATATATCATCGTCGGGATCACCCTGCTGCTGGCGAGCTTTGTGAACGCGAACTTCCTGGTGTGGGCGTCGTTTGCGAGCTGCATGATCCTCTTCGTCTTCCCGCTGCTCCTTCTCGGCACGGTAACGCCGTCTCTCGCCAAGTTTACGGTCGACAGTCTGGATGATTCCGGAAAGACCGTGGGTACGCTCGGCGCGCTCAATACGGTCGGCAGCATCATCGGCACCTTCCTGCCGACCTTCGTGACCATCCCCGCGGTCGGCACGGCTATGACCTTCCTTATCTTTGCCGGCATCCTTCTGCTGCTTGCGCTCCTGTATTTCCTCTCGCTCCGGAAAAAGCTGGCGGTCTGCGCCGTATCCGCCGCGGTCTTCGCGGTCTGCTGTATTTTCGGCCGCGGCGGGAGCCTGGCCTTCTGGGAGAGCAATATTATCTACGAAGACGAATCCATTTACAACTATCTGCAGGTGAAGGAGGATGAGCGCTCGCTGGCGCTCTCCACAAACGTCATGTTCGGCGTACAGTCCATTATGATGAAGGACGGGGGCCTCACCGGGATGTATTACGATTACGCGCTCGGCGCGCCGCTCCTGGCCGGGATCACGGAGGAGGATGCCTGCGACATGCTGATCCTCGGCATGGGGACAGGGACCTACGCGAAGATGTGCCGGGGCTATTTCCCGAAGGCCGTGATCGAAGGCGTGGAGATCGACCGGAAGATCACGGATCTGGCGTATGACGTGTTTGAGCTGCCGGAAAGCGTGAAGATCACCACCTTCGACGGCCGCGCGTATCTGGATCTGACGGAGAAAAAGTATGACGTGATCATGGTGGACGCCTACAAGGATATCACCTTTCCGTTCCAAATGTCCACGGTGGAGTTTTTCACGAAGGTGCGGGAGTGCCTGAAGGAAAACGGCGTGATGGTCGTGAATATGAATATGTACTCCGAAAGCGGCGGGGCCATCAACGATTATCTGGCGGATACCATCGCTTCGGTCTTCCCGTATGTTTATACCGCGCCGGTGGGAACGACCGGCAATATGGAGCTTTTCGCCTGCCTGGACGCCTCGGCGCGGGAGAAGCTCAGCGCCGCGCAGCCGGCCCTCGCAAACGGAGATCTTCGGACGGCCGTGGGCTGGCTGGACCGGGACCTTTCCGTTTATGAAGACGGCGGCCTGCGCTTTACGGACGACAAAGCCCCGGTCGAAATGCTCGGCATGCGGGTGATCGACGAGATGATCACCGAGGAACTGGACTATTACCGGAACCTGTTTAAAGAGCAGGGACTGGCGGCGTTCTTCTCGTAAAACCGCTGGGACGGATGGAAGTATCCGCCCGCTAATGAGTCATTGGGTACAGTCCCCGCTGGCACACGGATAAGGGCATTCGCCCTTACGAAAAAAGGATGGCTTCAGCCATCCTTTTTTCGTGTCTGTTTACGGTGTCAGCCGGTTCGGGCTGCGGAAGAGGAACATGCATTCCTTGATCGGCAGGCCGACCATCAGCATCGTCAGGCGGTCGACGCCCAGGCCGAAGCCGCCGTGCGGCGGGCAGCCGTAGCGGAAGAAATCCAGATAGAACTTGACGTCCTCGCCCAGGCCTTTCTCATCCGCCTGCTTCTTTAAAAGCTCATAGCGGTGCTCACGCTGCGCGCCGGTCGTGATCTCGGTGCCGCGCCAGATCAGGTCGTAGCCGAGCGGCATACCGTGTTCGTCGCGCATATGGTAGAAGGCGCGCTTTTCCGGCTTGTAGTCCGTCACGAAGAGGAATTCATGGCCGTAGTGCTTCTTTACCCAGTCATAGCTTAAGCGCTCGGCTTCCGTGGTCAGGTCGTTCTTTTCTTCTTCCGGCACGGTAAAGCCGAAATCTTCCTCCAGCCCCTTGTACAGATCTTCGAGCTTCACTTCCGGGAAGGGGAGCGTCGGGACGACGAGCGGGACGCCGAAGGCTTCCTCGATCGCGTCGCCGTAGGCTTCCTTGACTTTCCCGAGTCCGTAGGTCAGGAGCTCGGCTTCGAACTGCATCACGTCGCGGAAGGAGTTGATGTAGCTCATCTCGATATCGAAACCGGTGAATTCGGTGGTGTGCTTATTGGTAAAGGATTTCTCCGCGCGGAAGACCGGGCCCACCTCGAAGATGCGCTCGAAGCCGGCTGCCATGGCCATCTGCTTATAAAACTGCGGGCTCTGGGCCAGATAGGCATTGCGGTCGAAGTATTTGACCTCGAAAACGTCCGCGCCGCTCTCGGATGCCGCCGCGATCAGCTTGGGTGTGTGGATCTCCATGAAGTTCCGCGCCAGGCAGAACTCACGCAGGGCGCCGATCAGCTTCGTCTGGGCCTTGAACATGAGCTGGTTCTCATCAGTGCGCAGGTCCACCCAGCGGTAGTCGATGCGCTGATCGATGCTGGAGCGCTCCACGGCCAGTTTCTTCTTGGTAGCCGGGATGCTCTTGCGGACGATCGGCAGCGCCTCGGCCAGGCTCTCGATCACGATCTGATCCGGGATCATTTCGCGGCCGCCCAGTTTGACGTAGTCGTTGTCCATGATCGTGCCGGTCACGGTCAGGACGCTGTCGGGCGTTAAACCTTCGATCGCCTGGGCGACTTCCGGGAGCTTTTCTTTCTCCACCGTGATCTGCATGCGGCCGGTGATATCCTTCAGCACGATAAAGGCCATGTACTTGCTGTCGCGGTAATTATCCACAAATCCCTGCAGCTTGACGGGCACCCCGGACGGTGCTTCTGCAATATAACTGCGCTTCATATTTATCCCTCCCATTAAGAAATTGGTATGATTATTATTTTCTCGACCAGGTGTCCGGGCTTAAGAGCACGAGCATCGGGAAGATCTCAAGACGGCCGGCCAGCATATCGAAGATCAGGACGAGCTTCGAGAGGATGCTGAACTGGCTGAAGTTGCCGGTCGGGCCGACCATGCCGAGACCCGGCCCGACGTTGTTGGAGCAGGTCAGGACCGCCGTAAACGAAGTGGTCAGGTCAAAACCGTCCAGGCAGACGATGAAAAAGCTGACGATATGGATCAGCGCATACGCGATCAGGTAGGTGTGCAGGTTCCGCAGCACGTCCTCACTCACGACGCGGCCGTTCATCCGCACCGGGATGACCCGGTTGGGCTTCATCATGCAGCGGACGTTGCGGCTCAAGGTCTTTCCGGTCAGGAGCGCCCGCGCGCATTTCATGCCGCCGCCGGTCGAGCCGGCGCTGGCGCCGATGATCGTCAGGAAGATGATGACCGCCTTCGCTATGGTCGGCCAGAGGTTAAAATCTGCCGTGGCAAAACCGGTGGTCGTGATGATCGCGCCGACCTGGAAGAAGGAATCCCGGACCACGTCGCCGGCCGTTTTCCCGGCTTCCCGATACATCGGGAAAATACTGATGATAAAGATCACGGCGGCGCCGAGGACGGTCAGCAGATAGAAACGAAGCTCCTGATCTTTCCGCACACTCTTGAAATCTTTGCGCAGCAGCAGATAATACAGGCTGAAATTGACGCCGAAGAGCAGCATGAAGACCGTCGTCACGACCTGGATATAGGGCGAATAGCCGCCGAGCCCCGCATTGGTGACCGCGAAGCCGCCGGTACCGGCCGTGCCGAACGCGATGCAGAACGCGTCAAAGACCGGCATGCCGCCGAACAGCAGGAAGAGAATATCCAGCGCGGTGATCGCGATATAGATCAGATACAGGATCCGCGCGGTCTTGCGCATCTGCGGCACGAGCTTGCCGACGCTGGGGCCCGGGCTTTCCGCCCGCAGCAGGTGCAGCGTAAAGCCGGAATGGCCTTCCGAGCCGGGGATGATCGCAAGCAAAAAGACCAGCACGCCCATCCCGCCGAGCCAGTGGGTAAAGCTGCGCCAGTAGAGCAGGCTCTTATCCAGGGCTTCGATGTTGGTCAGGATGGATGACCCGGTCGTGGTAAAGCCCGACGCGGTCTCAAAGACGGCGTCGACTAAAGACGGGATCTCCTTTGAAAGGAAGAAAGGAAGGCTCCCGGTGATACTCATCAGGATCCAGGAAAGGCCGACGCAGACCAGCCCTTCCTTTTCATAGATATTGGCCTTCGCGCCGCGGGTCGCCAGATAAAGGAGCCCCGCCAGGACCAGCACGATCGCCAGCGTCATCAGATAGGCGCGGGTGGCAGCCGGTTCCTTATAGACCAGAGAAAGGACCAGGGCAGGGAGCAGGAACAGGGCTTCCACGGCTAAAATCTGGGCGATAAAGCGCCCGATCGATTTATAATTCATGAAAGCGTCTCCCTTCCTCAGGCAAAAATATCATTAAACCGGCTGACCACTCGGTCTCCGGAAGAAATCACGACGACGGAATCCCCGGTCTCAAATTCCGTAAGGCCGTTGGCGATGGTCGTCGTACCTTTGTGGGTCACGGCGGCGATCAGGACGTTCGGCCGGAACTTAATATCTTTCAGCGGCGTCTTCTGATGCATGGCCGCGGGTCCCAGAATGAATTCACAGGCTTCCACGCGTCCGTCCGCCACGGTCTGGACGGCCACGGCCGTATCGCCGTCGGTATCCCGCATGGCGCGCACATAGCGGACGATGATATCGCTGCAAAGCTCTTTCGGCGAGATCACGCTGCCCAGCTTCAGTTTGTCCAGGATCTCCCGGACCGCATCGGTGTGGCTCTGCTTGGTGATGACGATCGGTACGCCCTGGTTCATGGCATACAGGGAGATGATGACGTTCAGCTCATCCAGCCCGGTCAGCGTGATGAAGGCGTCGCAGTCCGCGACGCCCTCCCGATCCAGTACAGCCGGGAAAGCGGCGTCGCCCAGGCTGATCTCCGCGCCGGGCAGATCCCGTGCCAGAATATCGCAGCGGGCCGGGTTGTTGTCGATGATGTTGACGGTCAGGCCGCCCTTGAGCAGCATCTGCGCCAGATAAAAGCTGATGCGGCCGCCGCCGGCCAGGATCACGCGGCGTACTTTGTGCGTGATGATCCCGAGGCTGCGCAGCAGGATCGTCAGCTGGGCCGCCGGCGCGGTGACGAAGATCCGGTCGTCGGCTTTCAGGACGAAATCGCCTTTGGGCAGGGTCGCTTTTCCCCCGCGCAGCACGGCGCACACCAGGACCCGGGTATTGATGACCGAAGAAATGTTTTTCAGCTGGACACCATTCAGCACGCTGTTTTCATCCAGCCGAAGTTCCACCAGCTCGACGCGGCCGCCGGCGAAGGGCTCTCGTTTCAGAAAACCCGGATAGCGGATCAGCCGCTCGATCTCACGGGCGGCGCTCAGCTCCGGGTTGACGGTCAGGGAAAGCCCGAAGGCTTCCTGCAGTTCCGCGACCTGGTCGGCATATTCGGTATTGCGGATGCGGACGATGGTATGGATATCGGGGTTGATCTGTTTGGCGGCCACGCAGCACAGAAGATTGATCTCGTCTGCGTCGGTCACCGCGATCAGAAGATCCGCGTTTTCGGTATCGGCGTCCCGGAGCACCCGCATGGTAGCGCAGTTGCCCTCGATCCCCATGATATCGTACATCTGGCAGAGCCGTTCGATGGTAGAGGCGCGGCGCTCGATCAGGGTGATCTCGTGATTCTCCGCGCTGAGTTCCTTAATAAGCGAGGAACCTACCTTTCCGCCTCCGGCGATCAGTATCTTCATAAAACCTCCGCATTAAGCTATCAAGAGTATAACATTACATATTATAACAGGATTTGCAGAAAAGACAAGAAAAAGAACGGATCCCGCATCAGGATCCGTCCGGAAGAAGGCGTCTGATCTTTCGGCGGAAGGCCGGGGAGGCCGCTGTGACCGTCAGAACATAGGTCTCCGCTTCCTCTTCGGTCAGTGTGGCATAGACGTCTTCTTCGGAGATCAGGCAGATCTGGTCGCCCTCCCGCAGCGGAGAAACGGTATACAGGCGGGCCCGGGAACCCGCAAACGCGGTGATCGTCCCTTCCATCTCCTGAGGCTTTAGTTCCTTGCCGGAGAGCTTAAGGAAGCGGACCGGGAGCGGCACGGAGAGCTCGCGGAAGCTTTCGTTTTCTTCGTCGAGAGACAGGTTGTAGCTTCCGCCGATCGAGAGGATCTTATATACGGTAATGGCTTCCGGGATGCCCT
Organism: Lachnospiraceae bacterium; assembly: GCA_017394885.1. Lineage (GTDB taxonomy): Bacteria > Bacillota > Clostridia > Lachnospirales > Lachnospiraceae > UBA6987. The sequence continues at coordinate 38,772 of JAFPWO010000028.1, forward strand.
TCGGACGGACGGAGAGCGTCTGGCCGATGCCGAGCTCTTCCGGGATATGCTGCCGGGTGGAAGCGGAGATAAAAACGTCCCCGCCCACGGTCAGGCCTTCGATCCGGCTGGCGGTGTTGACCGGCGCGCCGGTGACGCCGTATTTGCTCCGCTTCTCGGAGCCGAGGTTGCCCACGATGACCTTCCCGGTGTTGATCCCGATGCCCATGCGCAGCTCCTCATAGCCTCTTTCGCGGTTCCAGGCATTCACCGCCGCCATTTTCCGCTGCATGGCGATCGCGGCCGCGACCGCGTCGGACGCGTGCGTTTGGGACTGTTTCGGCGCGCCGAACACGACGAATAGCCCGTCTCCGAGAAATTCGATCAGCGTGCCGTGATAGGCGTCGATGACCTCGTACACCTCCTCGAAGTAGTGGTTCAGCATGGTCAGCAGATCCTCGGCTTTCATGCGGCCCGCCATCGCGGTAAAGCCGCGCAGGTCGCTCATTAAGACCGTGACCTCCTGCTGCTTCCCGCCCATGGAAAGACCCTCGGGCGTACTGATCAGCGCCTCCACGACCTGGTCGGAAAGATAACGTCCGAAGGTCTGGCGCAGGAAGAGATTGCGCATCTCCAGTTTGTGATTCAGCTCGCGGATGGTCTCCATGGCTTTGACAGCATCCCGGAGCTCCGCGAGCTCCGAGATATCGCCGATCATAAGGAGCAGGGCGATTTTCCGCCCTTCCTCCTTCAGGAAGGAGGCCCGCAGGTGCAGGGTCCGGGTACCTTCTTCGGTCCGGAACGGGACGATGGCGTCCTGTGTGGTCCCGGACGCGTAGATGGCGTCCACGACAGCCTGGTTGAAGGCGTCGTTTTCTTCGTACTCAAAGAAGCAGGATGCGAAGGGGCGGCCGATCAGTTCTTCCTCGCGGCGGGCAAAGATGGTTTCCGCCGCTGGATTTACGGAGCGGATCGATCCGTTCAGATCGATCACCAGCATCCCCTCCGACATATCCCGGAATATATGCGCCTGTATGTATTGGCTGTCTTTATCCATAGGAACCTGCTGTGTTTTAGTTTGCGATCTCGTTCAGATTGTAGCCGGCGACCTTCCGGAAGGCCATGAAGTCGATGCAGCCGGCGAACAGGGACTCAAAGAGGACGGCCAGCACCCAGGCAAGCGGGATCGGCGTCCGTACGAACTGGACGTCCGGCTGCTCCAGCATGGCGATGACCATGCGGGCCAGGAAGATCCCGGCGATCACGCCGATGACCAGTCCGAGCACGGTGGTGAGGATCGTCTCCCGCGTCAGATATCCGATCCCTTCCTTCAGGCTGAAGCCGTTCACCCGCATGATGATCAGCTCCCGCTTCTTCCGGCTGACGAAGATATTGGTCAGATTGGAGAGGATCAGGAAGGTCAGCAGGATACTCATGATCAGCATGCCGATGACAATGGCGTCATACAGTTTGGTGAAGACCTCGTAGCGGGCCAGGAAGCTGTCGGAGCGTTCCGCGGACATCTCCTGCGGCAGCTGCTGCAGGAGCTCGGTCTGCTTTTCTTCCGAGACACCGTTCCAGAGAACAAAGAAGGTATTCATCTCACAGGCCTGTCCGAAGATCTTTTCGTAGGCCTCGCAGGAGGTCAGCATCATCCGCCCCTGATAGTTGTTGAAAACACCCCGGATGACCGCTTCATGACGTCCCAGGCTGTTGTCGCGCAGCTGGAGTGTATCGCCCGGGTCGAGCTTATAGACTTCGCTCATGCGGATCTGGGCCAGGACGCCGTCCTTCGGCAGGGAAAGGGCGTTGCCGCGGCTGTCCTTCATCCCGATAAAGCGGTTTAAGTTATCATCCTGGGCCGTGACCAGGATCAGGGCTTCCTGTCCCTTTTCGGTCTCAAAGATATGCGTTTCGTAGGAGGCGTCCAGCACGTCGGCGCCGGCGGCGGTGAGGCTCTCCCGGACCTTGGCGGCGCTTTCCGTATCCGAAGCGTTGTAGCTGATCCTTACGTCATACAGGCTGACGTCGGAGAGCTGGAGCGCCTTCATCTTTTCAATGGAGAAGCGCAGCGTGAAGCCTACGCCGATGATCACGCAGCTGCCGGCGATGATCACGATCGAGATGATGACGCGGGGCAGTTCGGACAAGATATTCCGGATGATCAGGCGGGAATAGAGGCTCCCGCCCGATTCGGAGCCCTTCTTTTTGTGTTTTTTGGCCAGCGTGTCCGTGCCGTTGACCAGCGAAGAGGCAGAGCTCTTTAAGACGCTGCGGCAGGCAATGAAGACCGCCACGGCGGACAGCAGCAGATAGCCGGCCGTCACGGCGATCGGGAACCAGAGCGGCCGGTCCTGAATGATGCCGCCCATGGTATAGGCTTTGATGTAGCTGTCGACCACGAGCCGGCACAGGACATTCCCCAGAATGATGCCGCCGATCGCGCCGATCAGGGTGGCGGCCTCCCCGAAGATCATATATTTGCCCAGCACTTCGCCCTGCTTGAAACCGAAGGCCTTGGTCGCGCCGATCATCTTTTTCTGCTCATTGATAATGATCGTGAGCGTGGAGAAGCAGACCAGCATGCTGACAAGGCCGAACAGGAGCCCGTACACGAGGGAGAGCCGTTCACAGGACTGGATACTGGAGCGGATATCGAGATATCCGATATCGGAGCGGTTGTCCAGAACGATCCACTGCGCGCCGCGGACGACTTTTTCCAGCATCGCCGCGCCTTTTTCCCCCTGTTCGCCGATCTTCTGGATCATGGAATCCCCGAAGGAACCCAGTACGGCGAGCGGGAGGGAAGTCTGCTCGGTGAGCCAGTCCTGGACGTTCTTCGGGAGCTTTTTCAGCAGGTCGGAAAAACCGTGTTCGCTCACCATCTGGGCTTTGAGGGAGATATCCCGGATATCCTCCACCAGCTTTTCCGGATTATCGGTCAGCTCGGACAGCAGTTCGTCAAAGGAAAGACCGTAGAGCAGGTCCTTTAATTCCCGGTAGGTATCATCCTGCAGGAACTCCAGCTTGTCCAGAAAACGGTTCTTGATCGAATCGACGCGGTATTTGCCCAGGCTTTCCGTCATGGCGTCCAGACGGGGCACCAGCTCCGCGATAAAGTTCAGATATTCCTGGGATAAGACGGACATGCCTTGCGGCAGCTCTGCTTTGACGAACACGCGGGTATAGGAATCCATGGTGGCGTCCGGATCGAAGGCGTCGCGGTGCACCATGACGAAATCGGTATGGATCTCCCGCAGATACTCCGGCTGATTGACCACGCCGACGACCTTGAATTCCTTCTTCTTCAGGCAGTCCGGCAGGGAAGGATCGTTCACGTTCAGCTGGATGGTATCGCCGACAGAGACGCTCAGGGCCTTCATGGCGTCGGTCCCGAGGACGCAGCTGTCTTCTCCCGTGGGAAGGCTCCCTTCCAGCAGGACAGGCTTGCTGACCCGCTCCGTGGAAGAAAGCACCGTCACATTGCGGCTGATCTCGCCTTTGCCGGCGATGCCGCTTAAGACCGTCACGCCTTCCGCGTCGGCAACACCCTCCGCGGCGGCGATCCGGGAAACTTCCTCCTCGCCTACGCCGAGGGAGGAGATCATGATAATATCTTTGAAATTCCGCTCCTGATAAAAGCGTTCCGTCGTGGCCCGCAGATCCCGGGCCATATGATCTGTCGCGTAAAATCCGGCAATGCCCAGAAGGACGATGAGGATCAGGGATAAGAAGGATACCAGCTTCTTCCGGATGTTGCGGACAGCATCAAGCAGCTGTGTCTTTTTCATGGGAAGCCTCCTCTACCAGACCAGTTCCGACGCGGACAGAGGATGCATATTGGCACGGATGCTGTGGACCCTGCCGTTCTTGAGCTTGATGACGCGGTTCGCCATCTTCGCGATCTCCACGTTGTGGGTGATCATGACGATGGTGGTCCCGGTCTCCCGGATGGCTTCCTCCATGACCATCAGGACTTCCTGGCCGGTCTGGAAATCGAGGGCCGCCGTGGGCTCGTCCGCCAGGATCAGGCGCGGGCGCTTCGCAAAGGCGCGGGCGATCGAAACGCGCTGCTGCTGCCCGCCGCTCATCTGGGAGGGATAATTGCCCTCGCGGCCGCTTAGGCGGACCATCTTCAGCGCTTCCCTGGAATCCATGGGATCCTGCACCAGCTCCGCGATAAAATCAATATTTTCCTTGGCGGTCAGGTTCGGCATCAGGTTATAGGACTGGAAGATAAATCCGACAAAGTTGCGCCGGTAATCGGTCAGTTCCGCATCCGTGGGATGGGACATATCCTTCCCGTCGATGACCAGCTCGCCCCGGGTCATGGTGTCCATGCCGCCGATGATATTGAGCATCGTACTCTTGCCGCAGCCGCTTTCCCCCAACACCACGAGCAGCTCGTTCTCGTAGACGTCCAGATCAATCCCTTTCAGGACCTGGTTGACGAGTTCGCCGGAACCGTATTCCTTGATCACGCCGCGCAGGGTGATGAACGGTTTACGGTCTTTGTTGGGGGTGACGGAAAAACCCTTCTCTTCAATGGCGATGGCCAGCAGCGCCGCCAGGTTTTCCAGTACCTCCAGGTCTTCCTTGTCAAAGTTCCCTTCGATTTTGTTGACCAGCTGCACGCAGCCCAGGCAGTCGTACTGGTTTTTAAGCGGCGCGCAGACGAGGCTGCGGGTCACGAAGCCCGTTTCCTCATCAACGACGGAGGAGAAGCGGGGATCCTGCTTCGTGTCGGCGACGATTTCCGAGACTCCGTCCCGGGTGACGGTGCCGGCGATGCCCTGGCCCATATCCACACTGTAGCCGGTAATATCGGTTTTCCCGACATTCAGCATCGCATAGACACGGCCGTCTTTCTCGTTCCGCATCCATACGGAGCCTTCTTCACAGCCCACCGCTTTGGTGATTAGGTCCAGGCTTTCGGAAAGCGCGGCTTCGAGCTGCGTTTCCTGCTGCATAACTTCGGTAATCTGCCAGATTGTCTGCATAAAACGAGTATTCATAGATTTGCTCCGAAATAATAAAGAATAATTTCTGTTACTGTACCACAGGCCGCCGCTTCTTTCAAGATTTTACGCAGATTTATAAACATAAACCTGGGCCGACAGTGTTTTTCATCGCCGCCCGGGGCCCGGCGGGAGATCTGACTGCATAAAAAGGGCCGGCCGGGACCGTTTTCCGCCGGTCCCATCCGGCCCTTTTTCTTTTATCCTTCCGTTCCGCTTTTACCGTACGGTAAAGTTCCTGTCGGTGGTGTGAAGCAGCCGCTCCAGCTCTTTTTCATGGCGGGTATTGGACGCGATCAGCACTTTCAGCTCATCGGTTCCGGGCGGAAGCCCCTTAAAGGAAATGCAGCAGTCAAAATCGAAGCCTTCCGCGTGATAGTGCGTATTGTCGAAATCGATGGAGGCGTAGACCCGGCCGTCGCGGCTCAGCGTGTTCGGGCGAGTATTTTGTGCGCTCCGCACCGTATAGGAAGAAGCCGGACGGGACGCCGCTGCGCCGCGGGATGCTGCGCCTGCCCTGGCCTGCGCCTGAGCGCGGACCTGTGCCTGTGCCTGTGCCTGGCGCGCGGCCGGAGAACCGTTCCGCCTCTGTTCGGCTTCGCTCTGCACTGCTTTTTTCAAAACGCTGCGGATAACAAGTCCGAAAATAAGAATAGGGATAATAATTTCCATACGATGTCCTTTCTGTCCGAAGACACGCGGCCCGGGCGCTATTTGCGCCGGAAGACCGCAATCCCGTAGCCGCGCAGCGGATAGGCCAGAGAATAGGGCTTCCCGTCGCAGGAAGACGCTTCCGCCGTAAATTGCCGGCGGCCTTTGGCGCCTTTCCGGTAGCCGTGGGTTTCATCGAGCAGCAGCTCGTAGTGACCGTTCCAGGGCAGGCCGACCCGGTAGTCCGGCCGGTCCACGGGCGTGAAGTTGATCACGAAAACGAGCGGGTGCTTTTTATCCGGGGTAAAGCGGCTGAAGCTGAAAATGCTCCGGTCCGCGTCGTCCGCATTGATCCATTCGAACCCGCCGAAGCCGTCGTCGCAGGTGTGCAGGGCGGGATAGTTATGATACATCTGCAGCATGCTGCGGAAGAAGTCCTGCAGCGCCACATTGCGCTCATCCGCCAGCATGTACCAGTCGATCTCCCGGTCCTCGCACCATTCGCGGCGCTGGCCGAATTCCTGTCCCATGAACAGGAGCTTCTTGCCCGGATGCCCCATAAAGAAGGCGTAGCCCGCTTTCAGGCAGGCGTATTTCGCGTTTTCATCCCCGGGCATCTTCTCCCACATGGACCGCTTTAAGTGCACGACTTCATCGTGCGAGAGCACCAGGATAAAGTGCTCGGCGGAGGCATAGGTCATCGCGAAGGTCATCTTGTTGTGATGATACTTGCGGAAGAGTGGATCCTGTTCCATATATTCCAGAAAATCGTGCATCCAGCCCATGTTCCACTTATAGCTGAAGCCCAGGCCGCCGTCCTCCGGCGCGCCGGTGACCCTCGGCCAGGCCGTGCTTTCCTCGGCGATGGTGATCGCGCCGGGGCATTCCTTGCGGACGATGCTGTTCATATGGCGCAGGAACTCGATCGCGTCCAGGTTTTCCTTGCCGCCGTAAATATTCGGGACCCATTCTCCGGCCCGACGTCCGTAATCCAGATACAGCATGGAGGCGACCGCATCCACCCGCAGGCCGTCCACATGGAATTCTCTCAGCCAGTAGATCGCGTTGGCGATCAGGAAGTTCGAGACCTGATGCCGGCCGTAGTCGAAGATCTTGGTCCCCCACTGCGGATGCTCGCCGCGCCGCGGATCCGCGTTCTCATAGAGCGGGGCTCCGTCAAAGTCCGCGAGGCCGAACATATCCCGCGGGAAATGCGCGGGGACCCAGTCGAGGATGACCCCGATGCCGCGGCGGTGCATCTCGTCGACAAAGTAGCGGAAATCGTCCGGGCTGCCGTGGCGGGAGGTCGGCGCGTAATAGCCCGTGACCTGATATCCCCAGGAGGCGTCCAGCGGATACTCGGCGATCCCGATCAGCTCGATGTGCGAGTAGCCCATGCGCTGCACGTAATCGCCCAGGCGTTCCGCCAGTTCCCGGTAGCTGTAATAGCTGGGATCCGCGCCGGGATGCCGCATCCAGGAGGCCAGCTGGGCTTCATAGATGGCGACCGGCGCGGTGTAGGAGGCAGCCTCTCCCCGGGCGGCCATCCATTCCTCATCCCTGAAGGTGTAATGGGATTCGAAGAGGCGGGAGGCCGTGCCGGGCCGCAGTTCCGCGGCACTCGCGTAAGGGTCCGCCTTGAGCAGATGGACCCCTTCATGGGTTAGGATATCGTATTTATAAAGCTGACCCTCGCAGGCTTCGGGAATAAAGCAGGCGAAGACGCCGGATTCTTCGAGGAGCATCATGGGATTGCGCTGATTGTTCCAGCCGTTGAAATCCCCCACGACACTGACGGCGGCGGCATGCGGCGCCCAAACCGCGAAAGAAAATCCCTGAACTCCGCTTACCTCACAGGCATGCGCACCGAGCTTTTTGTAGACTTCATAATGAGTACCCTGACCGAACAGGTAAAGATCTAAATCGGAAATCATATTGTACTCCTTGATTGGTACCCCTATGATACCAAAAAAAATCCGCAAGGTAAAGAGGCCATCCGTGAATTTTCCATGAAGGCTTTATGAACGGAGCCCCCAGGTGCCACAGATCGTGGCATCGTGTTGCGGATTTTGACCTTGACGGGCAGAAGAACGCGTCGCGATAATGGGGCCATCATCAGGAGGCATCGGAAGAGAGCATGCAGGAAAAGTCTCTGGTTTTACAGTATGAAGACGCCGTTTTCCTTAGGCGCTTCGCATCCTTTCTGGAAAAGAAAGCGGAGGAGGCGCTGCGGATCAGCTGGTTCGTGCGGGAGGAAGAATTCCTTCAGTTCGTGCAGACGGAGCGGGCCGATCTGCTGATCGTTTCGGAAAGTCTGGCGAAGTCGCGGAAATGGACCGTGCCGCTTCTGTATTTCACGGAAGGGACGGTGCCGAAAGGCGAACGGGAGCTTCCGATCTACCGGCCGATGGACCGGCAGATCCGCCGGATCCGGCAGGCGCTTGCGGACAGCCGCCTTGCGGCGGAAAAAAGCGCAGCGGCCTGCACGGTACTGGGCTTTTTCGCCCCGGCCGGCGGGATCGGCCAGAGCGTCAGTGCTTTGCTCGCAGGCCTCATTCTGGCGGAGAGCGGCCCGGCCCTTTTTATCAGCCTGGAGCGGTATTCCGCGCTTCAGGAGATGCTTTCGCTGCAGGGCGGGACCCTGTCGGATCTGCTCTATTTTGCGCGGATCCAGGGGGATCCCTTCGAGCGGATCGAGATGATGACGGACTGCGCGGGGCCGCTTACGGTGCTGGCCCCGGCGGCGGATCCGGCTGACCTTCGTACCGCGCTGCCGGAGGACTGGAACTATCTCTTTTCCCAGCTGCGCGCCGCCGGCCGCTACCGTTTTGCGGTCGTGGATCTGGGCGACGGGCTGGGGCTGGAAGCGGAGCTTATGGCCCACTGCGACCTGGTTTTTGTACCGGAAAACGGAAGCCCGGCCGCCGCCGTCAAAGAAGCGATCTGGCGGCGCTGCCTTTCGGACAGCGGAGAAGCTGCTCTTCTGGAAAAGCTCCGGCCTTTTTCTCTGCCGCCGCTGCCCGGCGATGGCCTCCTGGACTACCGCGAACTGCGGATGACGGAGTGGGGACGGATCGTCCGCGCGGTTCTCAAGGAGGCCGGGCTGTGAACGCGGAGCTTCGAGAGATCCGCCGCAGGATCGCGGCCGGCTTTCCGGAAACCGAGCCCACGGACCGCTTTCTGTACGACAGGATCGACGAAGAACTGACGGAGTACGGCCGGAAAGCCCGGCTCAGCCTGCAGGACAAGGCGCTCTACCGCAAGCAGCTCTACGATTCGTTCCGCGGGATGGATATCCTGCAGCCGCTGCTGGACGATGAAAGCGTCACGGAGATCATGGTGAACGGGACCGAGAGCATCTATATCGAGAAGGGGCGGGAAATGCTTCGCTGGAACCGCCGCTTTGAAGAACGGGAACCGCTGGACGACGTGATCCAGATCATGGCGGCCAGCGTCAACCGGATCGTCAACACCTCTTCCCCGATCGCGGACCTGCGGCTGGAAGACGGCTCGCGCGTAAGTATCGTCCTGCCGCCGGCGGCGCCTTTCGGGCCGGTCATGACGATCCGGAAGTTTTCCCGGGACCCGCTGACCATGGAGAAGCTGATCCGGCTGGAGATGCTGACCCGGGATGCGGCGGGTTTTCTGGCCTGCGCGGTACGCTGCGGCTGCAATATTTTTGTCAGCGGCGGGACCGGGTCGGGCAAAACTACCTTCCTGAACGCGCTCTCGGAATTCATTCCGGAGGACGAGCGGGTCATCACGATCGAAGATTCGCTGGAGCTGCAGCTTCTGGGCCTTCCGAATCTGGTCCGCATGGAGACCCGGAACGCAAATCTGGAAGGTGAGAACGAGATCACGATCCGGGACCTGATCCGCACGGCCCTGCGTATGCGCCCGAACCGGATCATCGTGGGCGAGATCCGCGGCGCGGAGGCGCTGGATATGCTGCAGGCGATGAATACCGGCCACCGGGGCTCTCTTTCCACCGGCCATGCCAATAGTTCAAAAGATATGCTGAGCCGGATGGAGACGATGGCCCTGATGGGCGGGGAACTGCCGCTTTTCGCGATCCGGAGCCAGATCGCTTCCGCCATCGATTTGATCGTGCATCTGGGGCGGCTTAAGGACCGGAAACGGCGGGTTTTGTCCGTGGACGAGATCACCGGCCTGGATCAGGGGGAAATACGCTGTGAAAATATTCTTGTTTATAAAAAGGAGAGCGGGCTCGGCTTCAGCGGCCGCCAGCCGCAGAACGTGGAGAAGTGGCGGGAGATCTTCAGCGCGCGTCCCCGCTTTGACGAAAACGGCGCTTTCCGTCTCGAAGAAGACGCGCCGGGTTCTTCCGGCGGGGGAGAGACGAAAACGGATCCTCCGTACGCTGTGGCCGCAGGATCCGTATAAGCCCTACCGCCTGCAGAGACGGGATTTCCTGCTGCTGGGCGCGGGCGGACTGCTGGGCGGCGCGCTTCTGGGCGTATTGTTTTTCCGCAGTATCCGGGGGCTCTGGCTTATCCCTCCGGTCAGTTATCTGGTGCTGCGGACGGGCCTGCGCAAAAAAGCGATCCGCGGCCGGCAGCGCATGGCGGTCCAGCTTCGGGACTATCTCCTGTCGCTAACGGCTTTCCTCCGGGCCGGTTATGCGCTGGAAAATGCCATGACCGGCGCCGAGCGGGAGATGCGGACCATGCACGGAGAAGGAGGCCTGATCACGGCGGAGGCGGCCCGGATGAGCCGGGGCATCCGGCTCCGGGAAACCCCGGAGCAGCTCTGGCGGGCCTTCGGAGAGCGCTGCGGCCTACGGGAAGGCGAGCAGTTGGCCCGGATCTTTGCCGTCGCCAAACGGCAGGGCGGGGACTATATGCCCGTCCTCCGGGCCATGGTGCGGTCCATGGAAGCTTCGCAGAGCGTCCGCCGGGAGATCGATACGCTGCTGGCCGGGCAGCGCCTGGAGTTTTATATCATGTGCCTGATTCCCGCCGGGATCCTCTTTTATCTGAACATGACCGCGCCGGAACTGACCGCGGTGCTCTACCGGGGCAGCAGCCCCTGGCTGATGCCGCTCATCATTTTCGCCTACGGCGGGTCGGTCCTTTTGGGAGACCGGATTCTGGAGAGCGCCTATGGACGATAGGAAAAGCCGGATTCTGGCGGTTTTCTGCGGGATCACAGGCGCCGCCGGCTGGGTGCTTTTGAAAGGACAGGGCCGGAATCAGGAAGGGCTGCTTTTTATTCTGCTCGGCAGCGCCGCCGCCGGCGCCATGCTGTATCTTCCGGTCCAGCGGCGGAAAGAAGAGGAAGAAAAACGCCGCCGCGCGCTTTCGGAAGAATACAGCGGGATGGTCACGCTTCTCAGCCTCTATATGACCGCGGGCCTTTCCCTGCGCAGCAGCTGGGAAAAGATGGTCCGGGATTATCGGGAAGACCGGCAGCGCGGCGCGAAAAAGCAGCAGGTCATGGAAGAAATGCAGGTAACCTGGCAGGAACTGCGCGGCGGTATGTATGAAGACCGCGCCTATGGGAATTTCGGCCGCCGCTGCGGCCTGCCGGAGTATCTGAGGCTCGGCGGCCTGTTGGAGACCTACGTCCGGCAGGGAAACCGCGAGCTGGTCAAAATGCTGGAAAACGAAGCGGCCGGGAGCCTGGTCCAGGCGCTGCAGGAAGTCAAAAAACGCGGGGAACAGACGCAGACAAAACTGCTGCTGCCGATCATGCTGCTGTTCGCCCTGACCCTGGCGCTGGTGGTGATCCCGGCCATGATGAGTATGCAGGCGGCCTGGTAGGAGAGGCTGCCTTCACCAGATCCTCTCCCCCGTCCGGGAGAGGGCAGGAAAGGAGATGAATTATGGAAAATAACAGGGAACAGAAGGCCGGCCGGCTGTGCTTCAGAGACTGGCTTCATGATGAAGAAGGCGTCGGCGTCGTGGAAGTGATCCTGATCCTCGTGGTCCTGATCGCACTGATCGTGATCTTCAAGGATCAGCTGACCGCGCTGGTCAATTCTATTTTCAGCGGAATCTCGGACAGCGTGGAATCGCTGGCCTCATGAAGACGCTCCGGGGGCAGATCAGTGTATTTCTCGCACTGAGCGCGGTGCTGATCTTTGCCCTGCTTTGTACCGTGCTGGAAGCGGGACGGTGCGCCTGCCTGGATTATATGGCCGGGCAGGCCGCCGCTTCCGCAGTGGAATCGGTCTTTGCCGCCTTTCACGGAGATCTGCTGGACCGCTACGGCCTTCTGGCCTGTCACGGAGCGGATCACGGGACGGAAGACTGGATCAAGACCGCGGCCTCTTACGCGGAAAAATATCTGGCGCCCGGAGCCGGGACCGCCTATGACGCCTCGGACAGGCTGGGCCTCTTTGATCTTTCGGTGAAAGAAGAAAAAACGGTGTATATCACGGAAGGAAACGGCCGCATTTTCGCGGGTGAAGTCCTGACGTTTATGAAAAGCGCGGGCCTCAGTATCCTGATCCAGGAAGCCTTCAGCCGGCTGGGGCTTTACAGTGAAGAGGACGGGCTTTCCCTCCTGCAGACGCTGCAGGAGCTGGGAAGCAGCGAGGACAGTTCCCTCGAAAGTATCCTCGGGAATTTTGAGGAGCTGAAGGAACAGGTCGCTTCGCTGGCGGCTGAAGGCGGCGATGAGGAACCGGGCGGAGAAGGCGGAGAAGCCGGCGGCAGCCCGGGCCAGGCCGGGGAAGGCTTTTCGGCGGATATTCTGGAACAGCTGAAGGCTGTCCGTGAAAACGGCCTGATCGCGCTCGTGACGGGCTCGGCGGAGCTGTCGGATTTCAGCTGGCGGGACCCGCTGCTGCCCAGCGCGCTGCCCGCCGCAGAAAAGGCGAAGAATGCGGATTACGCCGAAGCGGGCTTTTCCCTCGGCGAAAAACTGCTGCTGGGAGAATATCTGCTGCACCGCATGAACTGTTATACGGATGAAGAGCAGGCGGGCAGCCGGTATGAGATCGAATATGTGATCACCGGGAAAAACTCGGACAAAGCCGCCCTCGAAGCCATAGCCGCCCGGCTCCTTCTGATCCGCGTGGGATTTAACTTTGCCTACCTGCTGACGGATGCGGAGAAGCTCGCGGAGGCAGAAGCCGCCGCCGTCCTCATCATGTCGATCGTGGCGCTCCCGGAGCTGACGGCCGTTCTTAAGTGGATCCTGGTAACCGCCTGGGCGCTGGCGGAGAGCATCGCGGACATCCGCTGCCTTTTAAAGGGAGAAAAGATCCCGCTCTGGAAAAACAAGACCGACTGGAAACTGGCCGCGCTCAGTATGGATTCCGAGCAGGCTTCCGGTTCCGGGCGGGGGATCTCGTACGAGGATTATCTCCGGCTGCTTTTTTATCTGGGCAGCGGAGAAGAGGAGATGTACCGGATGATGGACGTGATCCAGGCGCGCCTGCGTCTGTGGGACGGCGAATTTCTGATGAGAGATCATATGGTCTGTGCCGAGCTGTCGCTGACGGCAGCCATGGCCTACCTGTATATACAGCATCCGGCTTTCGGCAGCCTGATCGAGGCGCCGGAAAGCAGGAAATATACCAAAAAGGCAGCTTACGGCTACGGAAGGAGGTGATCGGTATGCGCGGATTTCCCCGGATGAGAGGGACAGAAAACAACAATATTGCAAGAACAGATCTGAAACAACCGGCTGAGGCCGGCTCATCTTATCTCCCCAATACTCTACCCCAACCCAATAGAAAAAAAGAACTCTTCGGAACCGGATCATCCGGGGAAATTGTCCTTGGCGGCGGCATGACCGTGGAGGCAGCACTGATCTTTCCCTTCTTCCTGGGGCTGTGCGCCTTGTTCTTTACCTTCTTTGCCGGACAGCTTCTGGGGCTGGCCCTGCAGAAAGGTCTGGATGCCGTCTGTGAGGATGTGGCGGTCTGGTCCTACGCGGTGGACTTCGCGGAGAACTATACGGGGACCGATCTGATGTCCCTGGCCGACGGCGGGGCCTTAAGCGGCGCGCTGACCGGCCGGGAAGAGGATATCGAAGCGCTTTTGAGCGGCGAAGCGGATCTGCTGGCGGAGATCGGCACCTTTTTGAAAGAGAAGGCCTCGGCTTTTCTCTGGCAGGCGCTTTTAAAAAGCTGGCTGATCGGGCGGGTCGGGAAAGAGAAGCTGGACAATTCTCCTTTTCTGGAAAAAGGCGCGGCGGGGCTGTCCCTTTCGGGCAGCACGCTTCATGGGCGGGAACTGGATCTGGTGCTGACCTACCGGGTCCGCTGCCTTCTGCCGTTTCCCTTTGCGCTTCACTATAAAGTGGTGCAGCGCAGCTGCCGGCGGCTCTGGATCGGGACCGTCCGGACGGCGCCGGAAGAAGAGGGTGGGGAGGAGGCCTCGTCCGAAGCGGAAGAACAGATGGTTTATGTGACGGCGGCGGGCACCGTTTACCACCGTACGAAATACTGCCGTTCGCTGGATATCAAGGTCCTGGCGGTCGACTTTTCGGAAGTCGGCCCGCTGCGCAACAATTACGGCGGCAAATATTATCCCTGCGAGCGCTGCGCCCTGCGCAGCGGCGTGCAGGAGGGGACGGTCTACCTGACCAGAGAAGGAGACCGCTATCATATCAAACGGGACTGCCCTTCCCTTAAGAGGACTCTGATCGAGCTTTCGATCAGCGAGGCACAGGAAAAATACCGCGCCTGCCGTTTCTGCGGAGACGGTTCATGAACGGCCTGGGCTGGCCGCCGGAACTGCCGCCGGCTTTTCAGTGGATCCGGGCCGGCCTGTTTTTCCTCTATCTGGGAGCGCTGAGCCGGGAGGATCTTCGCCGCCGGGCGATCCCGCTTTCCCTGCTGGCAGCCGGCGCGGCGGGCGGGCTGCTACAGGCGGTGCTGCAGCTATACTTTCTGGAAAATACACTGGCGGCGGCCTGGGCGGCCTTCTGGCCGGGAGTTCTTCCCGGCGCCGGTCTGCTGCTGCTCGCGAAAATCACAAAAGGGGCCATCGGCCCGGGAGACGGTTTATGTTTTATTACCTTCGCGTTCTGGATACGGATCGTTCCGCTCTTTACCCTCCTGTTTACTGCGCTCTGCCTGAGCGCCCTGACCGGCCTTGCCCTGATGATCTTCCGGAAGAAATCCCGCACGGACCGGCTTCCGTTCCTGCCTTTTACCATGGCCGCGGCGCTCTGCCTGTTTCTTTTCGGGGAAGCCTGACCGTGGAAGCCACGCTGATCATGAGCACGGTCCTTATCACCCTGGCGCTGGTCATTTTATCCAGCCTGGGGATGATGCGGAAAGTGCAGGGCAGGGCCGAAGCGCTGAGCGGGGAAGGCCTTCGCTATGAAGAAGGGCTCAGACCGTCGGATATTGTCCGCATCAGCCTGTTCATCAGAGAATGGATCCCGGAAAATTAAGGAGGAAAGCATGACGGAAATGGAATTTGCCCGGGAACTGGACGGCAGTTATCTGCTGGTCAAGACGGATCAGGCCGGAGACAGCTTCTCGGAGAAGATGATCGCCGCGGCCGCGCCGCCCCATCTGCTGCCGCTCAAAGTCCTGCCGCGGGACGGCGGCTGCGAATACCGCTACGAGATCAGCGGCACGCAGAGCCTGAGCAACCGGCTCGCGACCCGGGAGATCGAAGCGCCGGAGATCCGTGAACTGATCCGCAGCATTTACCGGGTCTCGCTGGAGCTGGAAGATCATCTGCTGGATACGGGCAGCCTCTGGCTGGAGCCGGGCGTGATGTTCCGGGGGAAAACGGGCTGGCTGTTCTGTTATCTGCCGGTCAGAAAAGAGCCGCTGTATGCGCAGATGCAGCCGCTTTCCCGCTATATTTTAAAGAAATGCAGCCATGACGATACCGCGTCCGCCGAGCTGGCGTACCGCCTTTTCAGCCTCTGCCACGAGGAAAACACCAGCTTCCCGCAGCTGCTGGAGGCCATGGAGACGGGCGTGCCTGCGGGAGCCGAAGAAGAGGAAAATGTACGTTCGCCGGGCCTTTTCGGCCGGCTGCGGAAAAAACGCAGCAGCGAAACGACGCATCGCCGGGAAACATAACGGCGATGCTTTTTTCTTCTTGTCTTTCTATCCCGGCTTGGGTATAATAACGCATCATGAAGACAGAGTTTGCAGTTTTGACCGGAGGACCGGAAGACAGTTCCCTATATGAAAGAGCCGGAGCGTGCATCCGAAGCGGCGGCCTGGTGGCCTTCCCGACGGAGACAGTCTACGGCCTGGGCGGAAACGGGCTGGACCGGACGGCGTCCGGGCGGATCTATGCGGCCAAAGGCCGCCCCTCGGACAATCCGCTGATCCTGCATATCGCGCGCCGGGAAGATCTTCTCCCGCTCGTTAAGGCGGTTCCATCCGCGGCGGACCGCCTGATGGACGCCTTCTGGCCGGGGCCGCTCACCCTGATCTTCCGAAAAAACGCTGTCGTCCCTGATGAAACGACGGGCGGGCTGGATACCGTGGCGGTGCGGATGCCGTCCCATCCGGCGGCGACCGCTTTTCTTCTGGCGGCCGGCGTTCCGGTGGCGGCGCCGAGCGCGAATCTTTCGGGGCGGCCGAGCCCGACCAGCGCGGAGCACGTCCGGGCGGATATGGACGGGCGGATCGAGATGATCCTGGACGGCGGGCCCTGCGATATCGGCCTGGAATCCACGATCGTGGACGTAACGGAAGAGGTTCCGGTCATTTTGCGGCCCGGCTATATCGGGCTGGCGGCGCTGCGGGAGCTTCTGGGAGAAATTCGGGTGGATCCGGCGGTTCTTTCCCGGCCCTCGGAAGAAATTAGGCCCAAAGCCCCCGGCATGAAATACCGTCATTATGCGCCGCAGGCCGAGATGCTCCTGGTGGAGGGACCGGCCGGGGCCGTGGAAGACTATATCGCGGAGCAATGTCTCGGAGAAGAGACGCTGCGCTGCGGGGTACTCTGCAGCACGGAAAGCGCACCGCACTACCGGGCCCGCTTTGAAAAAGCCGGCCGCCGGCTGCCGGTCTTTCCCATGGGGAGCCTGAAGCAGGATGAAGAGATCGCCCGGCATCTGTTCGCGGCTTTGCGGGAAGTGGACCGGATCGGCCTGGACCGGGTCTATACGGAAGCTTTCCGGGACGGGCCGCTGGCGGAAGCCATCATGAACCGGCTGAAAAAGGCGGCCGGCTACCGTATCATAGAAATAACAGGAAAGGAATGATCATGGATAAGAGAGAAGATTATATCAGCTGGGACGAGTATTTTATGGGCGTGGCCATGCTGAGCGCGATGCGCTCCAAGGATCCGAATACGCAGGTCGGCGCCTGCATCGTCAGCCCGGACAACAAGATCCTTTCCATGGGATATAACGGATTTCCGATCGGCTGCTCGGACGATGAATTTCCCTGGGTCCGGGAGAGCGAGGATCCGTATGACAATAAATACTTTTACAGTGCGCACAGCGAGCTGAACGCCATCCTGAATTACCGGGGCGGCAGCCTGGACGGGTGCAAGCTGTATGTGACGCTCTTCCCCTGCAATGAATGCGCCAAGGCGATCATTCAGGCGGGGATCAAAAGCCTGATCTATGCAGACGACAAATATGCGGACACCTCGTCCGTGCGGGCGTCGAAACGGATGCTGGCGGCGGCCGGCGTCAGCTTTACGCCGTACAAACCCAGCGGAAGGAAAGTCGAACTGACGCTGTAAACCATGAAAGCCGGAAAAAGAAAAGCTTTGATCCTGTCCCTGCTTTTCCTGGCCGCCCTCGTCATCGGGATGCTGGGCAGTCCGGAGAAGGATACGGAAGTAAACGGGGGAACTGCCTTTAAGGCGGCTTCCCTTCCCGTTATGTGCTTTTCTTACGGCGATCAGCTGATCAACCCGCTCTACGGACGGACCGATGAGGCCGGCGCGGAGACGGATAATCTGAGCGTGTATCCTTTTACGGAGGATTCGCTTTCTCTGACGGTCCATCTGGTCGCCGGGACCGAACGCCCCCGCTCCGCCGCCTACGAACTGCGCAGCGAAGACGGAAGCCGGCTGATCGGGCGCGGCGAGGTCAGAAGCTTTACCGGGACCCGTGCGGACCGCTATTTTACCGTGGATCTCCCGGATCTTCTGGATCCCGACACCTATTACCGCCTGATCTGGACGGTCCGTTACGAGGACGCCGAAGCCCGGTACTTTACGCGGCTGATGAAGCTCTCGGATCCGGAGACGCTTCCGATGCTGACCGCGTATGCCGCCGATCTTCATCAGGCGTTTTTCAGCCGCGAGGAAGGCCGCGCCTACGCAGCCAAGCTGGAAACGGATCCCCGCAGCGATAAAAACACTTTTGCCTATGTGAACATCCAGGGAAATCTGGACCAGGTCACCTGGGGCAACGCGCAGATCACGCCGATCTCCGACCCCTGGCTGCGGATCGAAGCGGTGCAGGGCAATTATGTCTATGTTTCCTACGATTATCTGCTGCGCGCGGTGACGGCCGAGACGATCGCCGCGGAGCTGCGGGTGCGGGAATCCATGACCCTGCAGCGCGACAAAAAGGCGGTCTATCTTCTAAGCTATGAACGGCATGCGGAGCAGCTCTGGACGCTGCAGGAGAACGAAGTGGTTTCCTCCGGGATCATACTGGGCGTGCAGGAGGCGGAAAATCTCTCCGCGGTCAAAAGCCCGAACGGACAGATCACCGCGTTTACCGTTGCCGGCGAATTATACAGCTATGACAGCGCCGCGTCCCGCCTGACCCGGATATTCAGTTTCCGGAGCGAGGGCGAACATGACCTCCGGAAGCTCTGCCGGGATTATTCCATCAAGATCATGAGTGCGGCCGACAACGGCGATGTGGAATTCGCGGTCTACGGCTACATGAACGGCGGAAGCCGGGAAGGGGAAGTCGGGATCTCGTACTGCGTCTATGAGCCGTCGGCCGGAGAGATCAGGGAGAAGATGTATCTGGACTTCGACGGTTCCTATGAGACGCTGAAGGGGGAGACAGAGACCCTGTTCATGACGGGCAACGATCATTTCCTGTACTTCTGTTTTGAAGGACAGGTCTTTGTTATGGACTTTTCCTCCGGAGAAATGGCCGTTCTGGTATCCCGGGAAGAGATGGATTCCCTGGTGATCAATGAGGCCGGTACGGCCTTTGCCTGGCAGTCCGGTGCGGACCAGCAGTTCCCGAAGACGCTCCGGGTGGTGGATCTGGTGAAGAACCGGAGCGAAACGGTCGAAGCGAAGGAGGGGGAAGCCATCTATACCCTCGGCTTCATGCGGGAGGATCTGATCGTCGGCCTCGGCAGAAAGGAAAACGGAGCCGTCTCCAACGGCATCGGCGATGCGCAGTATTACTACGCGCTGGAGATCCTGGATCCGGAGCTTGCCTGCCTGCATCATTATGAATTCCAGGATATGTATATCAACGGGATCGATATCGACTCGGAGAAGATCACGGTCCATCGCTTCAGCCTGAAAAGCAGCCGGTATTATTATGCGGATATCGACGTCATGCTCCGGGGCGACAGCGCCGGCAATTCCGGGGCCTCGTTCGGGACCTACAATCATGAGACGCTCCGGCGGATGGCGATGCTAAATTTGCCCAAGATGCCGTCCTATCTCCGCATCGAGAAAAGCTATCCGAACCTGTTCCAGGCGGCGCAGACGCTTGCGCTGCCCGATTCCGGAAAGTCGCAGACGGGGCAGGCGAAGTATTATGCCTACGGCGGCGGCAGGCTCATCGGCCGTTTCGACACGCTGGGGAAAGCCGCGGCGGCAGCGGGAGACAGCTACGGATATGTGATCCGCAGCGACGGTACGCTAAGCTGGAGCTGGAGCGCACGCCGGGAAAAAGCCGATATCTCCCTTTCGGAGACCCTGAATACGGAAACGCCGCAGGAACTGAGCGGCGCCAGCTTCCGGCAGCTGATGTACTTCCTG
This sequence comes from Lachnospiraceae bacterium, assembly GCA_017394885.1. Classification (GTDB taxonomy): domain Bacteria; phylum Bacillota; class Clostridia; order Lachnospirales; family Lachnospiraceae; genus UBA6987. The sequence continues at coordinate 58,297 of JAFPWO010000028.1, forward strand.
AATCAGGGCACGCCGGTGCTCTGGGCCTCTCCGGACAAAGGAGAACTGTGGATCGTCGGCTATGACTGGCAGGACGCCGCGCTCTATGATCCGGAAACGCAGGAGATCACCAAGATCGTGCAGAGCGAGATGACGGAACTGATCCGCCGGGAGAATAATTACCTGTGGTGTTTCGGACGCTGACCCTTCCGGGAAAGGCACCTCCCGAAACTGTTTGACAGCGGCGATGCCGCCGTGTATAATACCCATGCATTTTGAATACTAAGTTTCCGCGCAGCCGGGGCCGTGGCGTGCCTTGTACCTGAGCCTTCAGGGGTGATGTGCTGACAGAGGGGACGGTCTCGTGTTCCGAATGCAGCGTTCGGTCTTACGCAACAGAAATTGTGAATCGTGTCAGGTCGGGGACGAAGCAGCACTAAGCAAACCTTCTGTGTGCCGTAAGGTAGCCGGGCTCTGCGGATCATTGGGCCGTGCTTCGAAGCAGCACGCGCGGATTTTTTATTGCACTTTTCCATGGCCTATGTTATGATAAATCCAAAGTTTCGGTTTCCGAAACCGGCCTTTTGAGGACTGCTTATGGCATATATCGCGCTGTACCGCAAATGGCGGCCTTCCCGCTTTGACGAGGTCAGAGGCCAGGACGCTGTTGTGGCTACTTTAAAGAATCAGATCATCGGTGACAGGATAGGTCACGCCTATCTTTTTTGCGGTTCCCGCGGAACTGGCAAGACCTCGGTCGCCAAGATCTTTGCCAGAGCGGTCAACTGCGAAAATCTGCAGGATGGAGAGCCCTGCGGCTGCTGCGCTATGTGCCGCGCCATCGAAGCCGGAAGCTCGACCAACGTGATCGAGATCGATGCGGCTTCCAATAACGGCGTGGACAATATCCGGGAGATCCGCGAGGAGGTGCAGTACCGCCCGGCGGAAGGAAAGTACCGGGTCTATATCATCGATGAAGCCCACGCGATCACGGCCGCGGCTTTCAACGCGCTGCTCAAAACGCTGGAAGAGCCGCCGTCCTATGTGATCTTTATCCTCGCTACGACGGAACCGCACAAAATACTTCCGACGGTCTTAAGCCGCTGTCAGCGCTATGACTTCCGCCGCATTACCGCGGAGGATATTATCGCGCGCCTGCGGGAGCTCTCTGCCGGAGAAGGCGTGGAGGCGGAGGAAACGGCACTGTCCTATCTTGCCCGCAAGGCGGACGGCGGGATGCGGGACGCCATCAGCCTGTTTGATCAGTGCGTCTCCACCTACGGCAAAGAGAAGCTGACCTATGAAAAAGCGCTTTCAGCCCTCGGCACGGTAGACAGCGATATCTTAAGCGATTTGCTGCGGGCCCTGCTGATGGATGAGCCCTCCCGGGCCCTGTCCCTGGTGGAAGAAGTGCGGAATGCGGGCGGCGATCTGGGACAGTTCGTGCAGGATTTTATCTGGTACCTGCGAAACCTTCTGCTGCTCATGAGCGCGGACGCGTCCAAGGACCTGCTGGAAATGTCCGAAAACGACTGGCTGCGCATGGCGGAAGAGGCCCGCATGACGGAGCCGGAGGAACTGATGCGGTATATCCGCCTGTTCTCCTCTCTGTATAATGATATGAGAAATGCCGCGGACAAGCGGGTCCTGCTGGAGGTGGCCGTGATCCGGGCGTCCCGGCCGGCCATGGACGCGGATCTGTCCGCGCTGACGTCCCGCATGGCGGCGCTGGAAAGAAAAGTGGCGGCGCTGCCCGCGCAGATGGCACAGACGCCGGCCGCCCCGGTTTCCCCGCCGGCCCCGGCGGGAAAAAAGGCGGCCCCGGAAGTGGCGCTGGCGCCGGCCCAGTGGGAAGATCTGAAACTGCTCGAGGAAAACTGGGCGGGGATCCTGCGGGGGCTGCCGCATCAGGCGTCCATCCCCTTAAAAGACGCCTGGATCGCCCCGCGGGAAGGCGGGGTGATGGAGCTGGTCTTTAAAGACAGCTTCAGCCGGAATATGGCAGAAAAATTCGGCACGCTGGATCAGCTGCAGAAAGCGGTGGCCGCAAAATACGGCAAGAGCTTCCGCTTTGACGGAAGAACGGCCGGTACCAAGGAAATACAGCCGACGTTCGTATCGGACAGTGAGTTGGAAGCGATACGGATGCCCATCGATACGGAGGAATAAAATGTCCAAACGAGGCGGATATCCCGGCGGAATGCCGAGCAACATGAACAATCTGATGAAGCAGGCCCAGCGAATGCAGCGTCAGATGGAGGAGATGCAGAAGGAACTGGAAGAGAAGGAGTACACGGTCACTGCCGGCGGCGGTGCCGTGGAACTCGTGCTTTCCGGGAAAAACGAGCTGCTTTCCATGAAGCTGAATCCGGAAGTGGTGGATCCGGACGACGTGGATATGCTGCAGGATCTGATCGTGGCGGCGGTCAATGAAGGCCTTCGCACGGTCCAGACCGAAAAGCAGAATTCCATGAATGCCCTGACCGGCGGGCTGGGAGGATTCGGCCTGTAATGGAATATTACAGCAGTCATATTCAGAATCTGATCGAGGAGCTGGCCAGGCTTCCGGGGATCGGGGCCAAAAGCGCCGCCCGGCTGGCATTCCATCTGATTAATCAGCCGGAAGAGACGGTCAGACGGCTGGCGGACACCCTGGTGGAGGCCCGCAGCGGCGTCCGCTTCTGCCGGGAATGCTGCACCTTGACGGACGAGGAGCTCTGCCCGATCTGCAGCAGCACGGCGCGGGACCATCAGACCATCATGGTGGTGGAAAACTCCCGGGATCTGGCCGCGTATGAACGGACCGGCCGGTATGGCGGCGTTTATCATGTGCTGCACGGCGCCATCTCACCGGCGCTTGGCATCGGCCCTTCCGACATCCGTCTCAAGGAGCTGATGCGGCGGCTCAGCGAGGAAGACGTAAAAGAAGTGATTATTGCCACGGGATCGACGCTGGAAGGCGAAACCACGGCAATGTATATCAGCAAACTGATCCGGCCGACGGGGATCCTGACCAGCCGGATCGCCAGCGGTGTCCCGGTAGGCGGAGACCTGGAATACATCGACGAAGTGACTTTATACAGAGCTCTGGAAGGGCGCAGAGCGTTATAGCGCGAGGGGGAAGTATGGACAAGTATACGTACAGCATCAAGGCGGAAAAAATTCAGAAGCTTGTGAAAAAGGGCGATTACGAAGCTGCGGTCAAAGTGGCGGATACCGTAGACTGGGAAGAGGTCCATTCGGTGCGTCTGCTGACGATAACCGCCGCTGCCTATGAAAATGTGCGGGATTATAAGACCGCCATTGAACTGCTTCAGATGGCCTACGAGGAATCGGCGGTAGGCAAGCGGATTCTTTATAAGCTGACCGGCCTGGCCATCGCGGACAATAACGTGGAACTGGCCCAGCATTATTATGAAATGTATCTGCGGGAGGCACAGGACGACAACGGCCGGTATCTCCTGCGGTATCTGCTGGCAGAACTGAAACAGGAACCGCTGGATAAGCGCATTGCCATCCTGGAAACCTACCGGAAATATGAATTTGAGGAAGAATGGGCCCTGCGTCTGGCCCAGCTTTACGATGAGGCCGGCATGGGCGACGCCTGCGTCAAGCTCTGCGATGAGATTATTCTCTGGTTCGGCGTCGGCGAGTATGTGGACGAAGCGCTGGAACTGAAGGAAAAATACGCCCCGCTCAGCGCGGAACAGCAGGAACACCGCAGCAATAAAGAGTATTACGAACAGCGCTATAAAGAAGTGGTGGATGAGTACACCGGCCGGGAGGAAGCGCTGGCCGCCGCGGAGCGCAAGGCAGCCGGCCTGGATGAGGACGATGAAGAAACGCCGCCTGTTCCGGCCGATGAAAGCTGGAAAGAGCAGATCGTGCTGATCGAAGCGAAAAAGCTGGATGAGGCGGTCCCGAAAGCTCTGGAGAAGCTCGCGGCTTATTACCGTGAGAAGAAGGCTCCGATGGCGAAGCTGACCCGGATCTCCGCGGAACGCTTCAATCAGATCGGCCTTGCCGCGGCCAGCAAGCATATCCAGGGGAAGGATCTTCTCGTGGATAACGCGGCCCTCCTTTCGGATGAACTGCTGGCGGATATCGTCAACTGCGTCCGGGAAGGAAAGCATGAAAATCTTTTCGTCATGGTAGATGATCCGACCCAGCTGGCCTATCTGGATTCCCGCTTGGGCGAGTTTGACAAAGCGGAAGAGGAAGTTCCGCAGATCGTTGTTTCCGAACTGGAAGCGGAGGATGTCCTGCTGAATGTTTCCGAGGTCATGGGCGAGGAATCGGCCGAGCCGGCGGGACAGGCGACCCAGGATATCGCACCGGCCGCGGCTGCGACAGCGGACCTTGGCAAAGCTGCGGAAGCCGCTGAGGAAAAAGCCGAAGAGCTGACGGAAGCCGCCGAAGATGCAGCCGAGGAAGCCGCTGAGACGATAGAAGAAGCGGCAGAAGCTGTTGAGGAGAAAACGGAAGATCTGGCGGAGGCCGCGGAAGAAAAGGCTGAGGAAACTGCTGAAGCAGCAGAAGAAACTGTGGAAGCTGTGGAGGAAGTGGCCGAAGAGCTGACGGAAGCTGCGGCCGAGGAAGCCGCTGAGACGCTAGAAGAAGCGGCAGAAGCTGTTGAGGAGAAAACGGAAGATCTGGCGGAGGCCGCGGAAGAAAAGGCTGAGGCAACTGCTGAAGCAGCAGAAGAAACCGTGGAAGCTGTGAAGGAAAAAGCCGAAGAGCTGGCAGAAGCCGCGGAAAATGCGGCCGAGGAAGCCGCTGAAGCAGCAGAAGAAACTGTGAAAGCTGCTGAGGAAAAAGCGGAAGAGCTGGCAGAAGCCGCGGAAGAGAAGGTTGAGGAAGCTGCTGAGACGGTAGAAGAAGCAGCAGAAGAAGCCGTCGAAGCCGCCGAGGAGAAAGCCGAAGAACTGGCAGAAGCCGCGGAAGAGAAAGCCGAGGAAGCCGCTGAAACGGCAGAAGAAGCTGCCGAAGCCGCCGAGGAGAAAGCGGAAGAGCTGGCAAAAGCCGCGGAAGAAAAGGCTGAGGAAGCTGCCGAAGCAGTAGAAGAAACCGTGGAAACTGCGGAGGAAAAAGCCGAAGAGCTGGCGGAAGCTGCTGAAGAGAAGGCTGAGAAAACTGCCGAAGCGGTAGAAGAAGTGACAGAAGCTGCTGAGGAAAAAGCGGAAGAACTGACAGAAGCCGCGGAAGAGAAAGCCGAGGAAGCCGCTGAAAAGGCAGAAAATTTCTTCGAAGAGATAGAGACCAAAGCAGAAGAAACGGCTGAGGATATCCTTCCGGTAAAGGATACGCTTCCGGCTGAAGAAGAAATCGGAGAGGGCGAGCAGTGGACCATCGATGCATTCCTCCGTGCGCAGAGCGAAGAAAACGCGAAAGCGGAAGAAGCGGCGGCTGAAGTGACGGAAAAACTGGACGCGCTGGAAGAAAAGGCGGAGGAAGCCGCCGAAGCTGCCGAAGAGAAAGCGGAAGAACTGGCAAAAGCGCTGGAGGAGATTCCGGAGACGGCAGAAGAGGCCGTGGAAGCTGCCGGGGAAGCGTTTGAAGACGTGATCCCGGAAACAACTGAGCCGGCTGCAGAAGAAGCTGTGGAGGAAGTCCTGGCCGAAGCAGTTTCCGATCTCGTTCCGGAAGAAGTGGAAGAAGATTTCTCCGAGGTGCCGGAGGTCGTATTCTCCGAGACCGAGCGGATCATGGAAGAAAAACAGGCCGAGGAAGAACTCAGCCGGGTCGCAGATGAAATGAACGCGGCACAGAAGGATCAGCAGCTTGAGCTGGAACAGAAAGCCGAAGAGCTGCGGCTTGAAAAAGAAAAGGTGCTGCAGGAGCTTCAGCAGGAAGCAGCCCGGGTGGCGGCAGAGATCGAAGCGCTGTCTCAGAAGCCGGCCGAGAAGAAGGTTCTGGGCGGCGTCACCGCAGCGATTCCGAAGATCCTTCCGGAAGAGGAAGAAGAGGCAGTTCCGAAGGCGAAGGCTTCGCTGGGCGACACGAAGATACGCACGGATGAAGAACGGAAGCAGCTGGGCGGCGATACGAAGATTTTCTCCAAGATCGGAACCGCGACGGGCAAGATCGGTGCGATCGGCATGACGGAAGAGGCCTTCGTTGCCTATGCCAAGAATTACCTGACGTCCATTGACTGTGTCCTGGACGAAGCCGGCGATATCGCGCTGCAGAACGCGGCGGAAAAGCGTCTGGAGAGCGGCGGCCTGCTGACCAAGGAAGCGGCTGAAAACATGATCGAGGAAGCGGCTGATCTGGCGGAAAAGAAAGGCGGCCTGTTTACCCGACGCTACGATAAAAACGGATGCCTGATCCTCCGCAGCAAGTTTATTAAATAATTATTGAAAACAAAATCGTTTTCGCTTCGGGCGACACGAAAAAACGATCCCCTCCCCGGCTGTTTTCCGGCTCCGGAGGGGATCGTTTTTCGGCTTTGAAAAATAAGTGAAAAAAGTGAAAAAAGCGATTGACAAAGGTTGGGGGATGTGGTAAATTAATCGTCGCGCCGCTAAAGACGGCGCCTGCACTTTGACAATTAAATGATGCATTCCAACCCTGAAAATTCCTTAAAAAACAGCGGGCCGAAGGGCGGTTCTCACACCGGTCTGAGGCGAGACCGCGGCGCACCTGCGTACAGGGTGCGCGAGGAAAAATCAGAGGT
>JAFPWO010000029.1 GCA_017394885.1 Lachnospiraceae bacterium
CCTGAAGGAAGCGAAGGACGGCAACGCCTATGAAGAAGTTCTGGAGTTCATCCCTGCGGACCACACCTTCGGGATCGTCGGCAGCTTTGAAGGCTCGAACTGGGGCGAAGGCGAAGACATCAAGATGGAAGGCGCTGACGGCGTCTACACCGGCGAAGTGGAACTGAAAGCCGGCGACGAATTCAAGGTACGCGCGGACAGCGACTGGACCTACAGCTGGGGCGACGGCGCGGACAACCTGAAGTGCGAAGAAGACGGCACCTATGTGGTCACCATCACCTTCGAGGACGGCAATGCCACCGTGACCGCGGAAGCAAAGGCTCCTGCGGGAGATGCCCAGTCCGTCCTGGACGCGGCTCTGACCAATCTGGAGAACGTATTCCGCAGCGTGGGCGATGAAGAAAAAGCCAGACAGCTGAGCTTTAACGGCACCGCTTCCGGCGGCCTGATCGTTTCCTTCTCCATGGGCGATCAGTCCATGGATCTTCCCGTGAAAGCCTCCGGCAGCGGGGAAGGCGTGATCGATACCGCCAAGGGTTTCCACACGCTTGCCAAGTTTGAAGCCGATCTCGGCATGCTTGCCGCTCTCATCGGCGGTCTGAACGATGATGAGGCCGAAAGCGACGGGATCATCAAGGGCACGAAAGAATATTATGCCGATTTCACCGAGAAGAAGCTTTATGAAGAAGAGGACGGGATCTGGTACTATTCCGCGATCGAAGGCCTGGAAGATCCCATGGATGAGGACGAGCATCTGGCCGGCAAGATCCAGCTGGATGAAACATTTGAAAGCTATGAATTCGGTACGATGGGCGATCACTATGTGATCGAAGGCAAGCTGAAAACGCAGCTTCCCGAAGGAACCGAAGAAATGCTGCCGGACAGCGCTTCCGCGATCGCGAGCCTGATCAATATGGAAGATCTGGATGTGACCTGCCGCATCACCATCAGCAAAGATATGGAGCTTACCGGCATCTATCTGGAGATGGGCGAACTCACCGCCGATCTGTCCGAGCTGGCGGAAGGCACCAAGCTTGTTCTGGAAGGCATCAAGGCGGATATCGTCCTGACCTGGGATGAAGGCAGCTACGAGCTTCCCGCGGAAGTCGCGGAAAATGCTGTTGAAAAGCCTGAGGAAGAAGATATCGGCGGAGAAGAAGGCGAAGAAGCAGATCTTCCCTGGATCACCAATGAATTCACGCTGAAGGACGAAGTTCTTGCCGATACGGATGACTTCACCCTGACCGCCGCCTCCGTGGAAGCGGAGAAGGATGGCAGCGTCATCGTCACGTTTGAAGCGGAAAACAAGTCCGACAAGGACCTGACCTTTGAAGTGTCAGATACGGTGATCAACAACTATCTCGCCAATGACTATGGCTATGAAGACATCCCGGCCGGCAAGAAAAAGAGCTTTGAACTGGAACTCTACTCCGGAGCACTGGAGACGATCGCGCCGGAATTTATCGATGAGGTCCGCTTTGTTGCCACAGTGACCGAGACCGATAACGAAGAAACCGATCCGCTTTACAAAGAGTGGCTGACCATCTACCCTCTCGGCGGGACCGCTGAGGAGGTCCGTATCCCGGAACGCCGCACCTACGAAGAAGAATGTGTCGTACTGGACAATGATGACGTGACCTTCATCGTTCTTCGGAGCGGCGTCAATGAACTCCTCGGTTTCCAGGTATTCTGCTATGTTGAAAACAAGACAGACAAAGATCTTATGTTTGATTTCGAAACGTTTAAGCTGAACGGCCTGGAGGCTCCTGAGACCATGTACTGGCTCGTCATTATTCCGGCCGGGACGCAGGGCTATACCAACCGCTTCATTTTCGACAACATTCTGGAAGAGCTGGAGATTACTGCGGTGGAAACGATCGAAGCTGAAGTAAGCGTAACGGAATATTCTGAAGAGGAAGAACAGGAACCGCTGCACACAGCAGAAATGCTTTTTACCGTGCCGGCGGAAGACTGATCAAACACACGCGAAGGGCGGCCTTTCAGGGCCGCCCTCTTTTTATGCAGATTTTTTATCAGCTTATCCCACGATCCAGCTCCACAGCGGGAGGGTAAGCATGGACAGCAGCGTGGTGAGGACCACGCAGCGGGTCGCGAACAGCGCGTCGCTGTCATAGCGCGCCGCGAAAATGGCCGCTGTCGCGCCGGCCGGCATACCGGTCATCAGGACGCTTACGCCGAGGGAGACTTTATCCAGCCCCAGCAGCAGGCCGAAGCCAAACGCCAGCGCCGGCAGCAGCACAAGCCGCAATCCGGAAAAGAGCAGCGTCGTTCTGGAAAAAAGCGTCGAAAGCTTCACATCCGCCAGGATCGTGCCGACGATGAACATGGTCACGCAGGTGTTGCAGTTTCCGATATAGCGCACGGTTTCGGTGAGCACCTTCGGCAGCTCCACCTGCGTGATCATGCAGATAAGGCCCAAATAGATCGCGACCAGGCAGGGATGCGTAAGAACGTTCTTCAGCACTTTCTTCGTATCCATGCTCTTTCCGGCCACGAAATAGGAGGTGCCGGCCGACCACATGATGATCCGCATGGGGATGAGGAAGATCGAGGTATACAGTACGCCCACCGAGCTGTAAAGCCCTTCCGCGATCGGATTCCCCAGAAAGCCGCTCATGGGCACCAGCGTGCAGTACTGCAGCACTTTTTTCTGCGTTTCGGCGCAGCGGTTGTACAGGACACGGTTGAGCCCCAGCGCCATCAGCTGCAGAAAAAGCCCCGAGACCAGCAGCAGGCCGCAGGTCCTGAAGATCCCCGGCTCCAGGTCGATCAGGCAGGATTTAAAGATATTGCAGGGGATGATAATATTCAGGCAGAGATCGCTCAGGCATTTCTTGCCCTCTTCGGAGATGATCCCGCGCTTCTTGAAAAAAGCGCCGATCAGCATGAGCGCAAACAAAGTTCCCTGCAGGCTGAATAAATCGGTCAGTTTCATGAATCAGCTATCCTTTCGGCGGGCCGCAGCCGGCTGCGCTGCCTCATTCGATCCCGGTCAGATCGTAGTTTTCGAGCCACTTCGTCGCGGTCTCGCAGACGCCCCGCAGGCACGCCTCGTCGAACGGGGTGGTCAGGTCCGCATTCTTTAAAAGATCGGTGAATGTGCGGCTGCCGCCCTGCTTCGTATACGCCATATAATGCTTCCAGGCATCGTCCGGATCCTTCCGGATCATTGCCCAGAACTCGAGGGCGACGGTCTGCGCCAGGCAGTAATCGATGTAATAGAAGGGGCACTCATAGATGTGTGCCTGCCGCTGCCAGCCTTCGCCGTCCGCGAAGAAGGGGATCTCCCCGTCGAGCTTGAGCCACGGCTGGTAAATGCCCAGCAGCCGCTTCCATTCCGCGTGGCGTTCGGCGGGCGTCATGTCCGGTTTCTCATAAACGATATGCTGGAAGTGGTCGACCATCGTCCCGTAAGGGATAAAGGTGATCGCGCCGGCCAGATGGCTGTACCTGAACTTCCGCGCATCGGGTCCGAAGAAGCCGTCCGCGTTCTTCCAGCCGAAGAATTCCATGCTCATCGAATGCACTTCGCAGGCTTCGGCCGTCGGGCCCGAATACTCGGTCGGGATACGGTCGCGGTTCATCCAGTAGGCAAAGGCGTGCCCCGCCTCGTGCGTAACGACTTCGACGTCGCCCTGCGTCCCGTTGAAGTTCGCGAAGATGAACGGGACTCGGTAATAAGACAGGTCGGTCTGGTAGCCGCCGCCTTCCTTGCCTTCCGTAGAGAGCACGTCCATCAGTTCATCGTCCAGCATGGTGCGGAAGAACACGCTCGTCTCCGGCGAGAGCTCGTCATAAAACTTTTTGCCCTGCGCGAGAATATCGTCCGCCGTGCCGGCGGGACGGGGATTGCCGCTCCTGAAGTCCAGCGCGGCGTCCGCGAACGACAGCGGATAGGATTTCCCGAGCCGCTTTGCCTGCTCACGCATGATGGAATCCGCGACCGGAACCAGGTATTTCTGCACAGCGGCGCGGAACTGCTCGATGTCTTCCTTCGTCCAGCAGTTGCGCTGCATATTGTAGTAGCCGAGCTGCGTATAGCCGCCGTAGCCGAGCTTTTTCCCCATCGTATCGCGCAGGTGCGTGAGCTCGTCATAGATACGGTCGAGCGCGGCCTGATTATCTTTGAACCACTGGCCTTTGGCCTTCCAGGCGGCCTGGCGGCGCGCATCGTCGGCGTCGGTCTGGAACGGCTCCAGCTGGGAGAGCGTATAGGTGCCGCCCTCGAAGGGGACCTGCGCCGAGGCGATCAGCTTGCCGTATTCGGTGACAAGCTCGTTCTCCTTCTGCATATCCTCAATGATCTCGGGCGAGAAGGTCTTTTTCGCGATCTCAGCGTTCACAAAGAGCAGGTCGCCGTACTCGGCTTCAAAATCCTTCCGGAAGGGTGATTCCAGCATCGCATCGATCCAGGCCTGTTCGTACTCTTCAAACTCCGGCCCGACCTCATCCCAGAACTCGATCTCTTCGTCGTAGAATTCGTCGCGTGTGTCGATCGAGTGGCGCACATAAGCGAGGGTCCCCATCGTATCGACTTCTTTTTCCTTCTCTTCCTTCTCCAGAAAGACGGCCCGCGCCTCCGCATAGTCCGCAGCATTTTTCAGCCGCTCGGTCAGCGCAGCGAGCTCTGACTTCACCGCTTCGGGATCGGGTCTTTTGTAAGGCATTTCCGAAAACTTCATATTCTATCTCCTTTGTCAATCAGCAGTCATGCTGCTCATCATACCGGTATGTGACGGCGTCATATTTCTTTCCGTCCACTTCTCTATAGTCTTTTTTCCGGAACACTTCCCGGAAGCCGAGCTTTTCGGCCACGCGCATCATCCTCCGGTTTCCGGACCAGGTCTGGGTATAGAAAGAATGATGCCCGTGCTCTTTTAAAAAATCCATATACAGCCGGAACGCAGCGGTTCCGCAGCCGCGGTTTCTGTTATCCGTACCGGGAATATCCAGCCCGATGGCCGGGATATTCTCCGGATTCTCCAGATACTCCAGGTCCGTATAAGAACAGATCCAGCCGATATGCTTTCCGTCCGCCTCGATTTCATATTTCCACCGGACGGTATGCTCCGTCAGATCCTTTACGGAACGGTAATATTCCGTCCAGCTCTGGCGCTCTTCCTCCGCATTGCCCGCAAAATGGCCCTCCCAGGGAGCATCCCAGTCGCCCCATTCCGTTTCTTCCGTGAACCATCTTACATAGTCTTCGATATCCGGTTCCGTCATATCGCGCAGTCGCAGTCCGCAGTCCATTTTCGCTCCTCTTCTGTTCCGAATCCGTCCGTCTCTAACTTTACTCCCATCGATAGACTGTTTCAATGGTTTTTTCATCCTTCATCCGGATCACGAAATTGCCGTAAAGCAGCTTATCTTCCGTCCCGTCCCGCGCCATCAGGAAATAGGTCGACGTGATATATCCCCGACAGCATCTCGCATCGTAGATATTCGCGGAGACCAGCTCGAGCGGACCGCGGAGAACGATCTCGTTCCTTTGCAGCGCGGCTTGAATGATCGCGTCAGTCTCTGCGAAGAACGTGCGGAGCGCATCCGATACCTTCCGAAGGCATGCCTCTTTCCCGGGGAAGCCGCCGTCGGAGGGGTCTGCCTTATCCAGGATCAAAGCGGCCGCCGGCCGCACGGCAGGGTCAAAGGAATAGCAGCCTGCCTGCAGTAAAGCGCTGATCATCAGCGCGCCGGAAAAATAGCCGGATATCCGGATCGGGAAAAGGCTTTCCGCCTTTGTCAGCACGACTCGCATGCGGTCCGTCAGCGCAGCCGCCTTCTTTTCATCCAGCTGCCGAAGGGCCTGCCACTCCACGAAGTTTGCGCTTCCTTCGATTTCCTCCACCTTGCTTTCATAGGAAAACTCATAGGGAAACTTTTCCCTGCGCCGTTTTCTGTGCGAAAGCAGCTCCCGGAACGAAGCGTTGTCAAAGCGGTCAAGCATCGCCAGCAGCAGCTCGTTTTCCCGCAGTTTCAGGGCCAGGTTTTCAGCGTCATACGTATACCGGTACAGCGCCTCCGTTTCATTCGGCCAGCAGTCCCATCCCTGCTGCCGCTGAAAGCCGTGAAACATCTCATGGACCATTTTCGAGGTCAGTACGGAAAGATCCGTTTCTTCCGCCGCCTTCCAGATCGCGATCTGCTCCCCCTGATAGATAATGGAGGTATTAGCGCAGAAATCATCGGTCTTTTCGACATACCGGCCGCCGAAAAAGCATTTTTCTTCATCGTACAGGGCAAACCGGAGCGGTTTGAACCCCGGCCATATCCTGTCAAAATCCAGCTTTGAAAGCATCTCGTCTACCTGACGGTACAGCTTTTCCAGATCCATTTTCAGCACCTCCCCTGCGTGATCCGACGCCTCTCTTCTTCCGGACGCCTGCCTGGTTCAGTGAAGCGGCGGCAGGGCGTGTATGTCATAGTTGTCATAATAGATCGCAAATGCCGTTTCGATGTCCCCGAACAGCTCGATCAGCGCTCCTGCCTGAAACATGGCGGAGAGGGAGCCGGAAGGGGCTTTCCATGCCGCGTTTGCTATGACCTCCAGCTTTTCGTTCCCCGGCGAACTGGCCCGGAGGATCGATTCCGCTTTAAAAAGCAGCTCTCCGGTCGCAATGTGATAGTCGCTGGAGACGATCGCGAGTTTCTTTACGGAAGGATAAAGGGATGTCAGGATGTCATAGGTGAATATCGCATTCTGGGCTGTCGTGATGGAATGGTCCTCCACGATGACGCGGCCTTTTTCAATGCCGTGTCCGATAAGCCATTTTGCCATTTCACCGGCTTCGGAAGCGGACTCATTCTCCGCGGCAGTGCCGCCGCCTGTGCAGACGATATAGGAGCGGGGGTACTTTTCCGCGCTGCCAAGCGCGACCGTCAGCCGCTCGACCAGCTCTTCTCTCATGCTCCCGTCCGGATTCAGCTGAAAGCCCAGGACCACGATGCACAGTTCATCCGTATCCGGCAGGCCATCGGGCAGAATGTCATAATGAAGCGGCTGTCCGAGCTCGGGAGATCTCCACAGCTCCATGATCTTTTCCCAGCGCGTCCCGGCACTTCTGTCCGCCTCCGAAAGGCTCTTCAACAGCGTATCGATCCGCTCGTTTGCTTCCACACCGTATGAACCGTAATCGACCGCCATCTCCTCAACGATCTTTTCAACATTACCCGGATCGTCCGCGGTTTCTTCCTGCCTGCTTCCGCATCCCGAAAGAGAAAGAAGAAAGAGGACCAGTACGAACGGAACAAGCCGTTTAAAAAGCGTATTTTTCATCCCTTTATCCTCATACAGTTTTCTGATCTCCGTCACAGGATCGTATCCTTTTTCTTTTTGTTACAGTTTTTTGCAGGTGATCCCGTCGACCGTCAGGCAGTTCTTTCCGAAGACGATCTTCGCAAAGCCGCCCTTCCGTCCGAAGGTCTTCTTCCCGATGGGATAAAGCCGGCTTGTATACGCGCCGTCCTCGCCGATGATCCTGGCATAGAGATCACCGTCTTCCATAAAGACCTCGTCCAGGCGGAAATCCGGGATGAGCTGCTCGTACTTGCCGCAGAATGATTTCCAGCCGGTCTTCGGCACGTCCTCTGCCAGCTCTTCCTCCAGCATCTGGAACAGCTCAATGGCAATATACGACTGCTTCCAGTCAAGCTCCTCCATGCTTCTGTTGAACATAACGGCCACGCAGAGGTCTTCCCGCAGAGAGAACATCCAGGTCGTCAGGAAGCCCTCGTTCCAGCCGTCATGATAACCGATGTCGCCTCTGAAATTGTGAATGCACAGCCCGTAATTATTCATGACCGGCGTCAGCATGCGCCGGGCGGTCTCTTTCTTCAGCAGGCCGCCCTCGCGCCAGCTCTTTGAGAGCGCGAGTCCGATCTTCGTCAGCTCGGTCGGCGTGGTCCAGAGCCCCGCCGCGGCGTGCTCGGGATAATAGTGATACCCATGCGCCGGATCTTCCTTTTCTGCCAGCCTTCCGCCGAACGCGGCATTCCCGGCCAGTTCCTCATCCAGCGGCTGGAAATAACCCGTCCGGGTCAGGCCCAGCGGCCCGGCAACTTCCTTTTGGAAGGCTTCCCGCAGCGTCGTGCCCGTGATCCTCGTGAACGCCAGCTCCGCCAGCGTGATGCCGCCGCCGGAATAGCTGTACTGCTTTCCGTACGGCCGGATCCGACGCAGTTTCGGCGTGTTCCCGCGTCCAGCGAGCACATCCTCGAGCGTGAGCTGCGGCGCGTCCGCCCGGTATCCGGGAAAGCCGTGCAGATTAAAGCCGGCTGTGTGGCTGAGCAGGGCGGAAAAAGTCACCGGGCCCTTTACAAACTCACTGACCACGCCGGAAATATCCGCATCCAGATCAATGATCCCCTTATCCACATACCGCAGCAGCGTCAGCGCGAACATCGGCTTGCTGACCGAGCCCGCCTGGAAAAGCATATCCGGATTCACGGGGAAATCCTGCCCGAAGCGGCCGCTGCCGGCACAGTAGGTTTCCAGTTCTTCCCCGGTCAAGGCGATGCTCACGCCGTAACCTTTTTTCTCCCGGATCCGCAGGCGTTCTTTCACGTTGACCCCGTACCACAGGACCTTGTCCTGCTCTTTTTTGCTCTTCTTTTTCAGCCATAGCCGCAGAACGGCTTCGTCGCCGTCGATTATGCCGATCTCCCGAAAGCCTGCCTTGTGATACACGTGCAGGCCCCGCTCGTTCTCCGGCTCCGTGGACAGGAGCAGCCGGTCGGCGCCGAGCGCACGGAAATAGCGGATGATCTCCTGCAGCGCCGCCTGGCCGTAGCCTTTGCCCTGTTCTTTCTTGTCGATCATGAAGCGCCAGAGAAAGTATCGATCATCCTCGTCGTCATCTTCCGGATCCACGGCAAACATACAGAAGCCGACCAGCCGGCCGTCTGCACAGATCGCAAACGGGCGGGCGACGCCGGGCGCCTCTTTCTCCGTCTCCTCATACTGCTCCAGGGAGCGCTTATTGCTGGCGACGAAGGGCTGGTCGTCGCGCACGGAAAGAGCCAGAACAGCCTCGCGGTTGGTTTCATCGATCGGTTTCAGTGTTATACTCATTTGTTTTTTCCTCCCATTTTTGGCAATGTGTCGGTCTGCGCGGACAGCGGACATAAAAAATCCGCAGCGATGCAGCTCCCGTCTGTGGCTGCGTCCTGCGGTTCCCACTATCCGAAAGTAGCGTAAAACGGCGCTCAAATAAGGGGACAGGCCCCTTTCCCATACTCTGTGCGCCTTTATTTAAGTTAATCGGCGATATTCTTCCTGTTCGCCATCGGTCCGCGCTCCTTTCGCAAGCTTCTCCAGTATTATACACGATAATGCCCGGAGAATCAATTCCTGTATCGTATAAATATAACAAACTTCAAACATTTCCATCTGTGCCATCCTTCCGGAAATCTCCTCGGCGACAGGTCGATGAGGGGCAAATTGCGCCGGAAAACCCCGGGGAACAAACGGGACGTTATCTGTCTGTTACGATTAGCTGCAGGACGTCGGGCCTTGCGTAGTGCCCGACTGCGTCATGCTCCATTTTGCAGGCTGCCGGCCTGTCCATATCCAGCTCCGTATAGATCACCGTTTCCTCATCCCATACCGGCCCGGCAACATAGTGACCGAAGGGATCTGCGATGCAGCTGCCTCCCCGGCACACTGTTTCGGGCAGTTTCTCGATCTCGGCCCTGCCGTTCAGATTCGAAGGATACGATCCCTTTCTTATTATCATGTCGGCATTGACGAAATAGCATTTGCCTTCTATCGCTATGTGCCGGACTGTCGCCTGCCATTCGGGATTATCGTTTGTGTTGGGCGAAATGTAGATCGTTATTCCTTTCTGATACAGAGCCACTCTGGCAAGCGGCATATAGCTTTCCCAGCAAATAAGGCTTCCGATCGGTCCCCACGGGGTTTCCGTGACCGGGAAAAAGTATTTATCGGCATCTCCCCACACCAGCCGCTCGGAACCTGTCGGTTTCAGCTTGCGGTGAATCTTAAATGAGCCGTCCGGCTCAAATATGGCATTGCTGTTATATAAGGTGCCGCCCACGGCGTCCCTTTCCGAGAAACCGATGCTGATATAGCTTCCGGTCTTCTTCGCCGCATCGGAAAGCTGTTGAAACTCCTCTCCTCCTGCGACAACAGAAGCATCATAATATCGTTTCCAGTCCTCTCTTCCGGGTTCCGTCCTTTTGCCGACACTGAATCCGAAATTCATTCCTACAGGATATCCCGGGATAAACAGTTCCGGAAAAACGATCAGTTCCGCTCCCTTTCCCGCCGCCTCTTCAATATATCCAAGCGCTTTATCAAGGCAGGCCTGCTTATCAAACAATACCGGCTCCGCCTGAACCACGGCTATGTGACATTTGTGTTTTTCCAGATCTTTCATCTTTTCCTTATCTCCTTGCCAAACCCGATTTTTTACCGGTTCTTTCCCGGATCGCACCTTCTTCTCTGTGTCACTTTCTCCTGACAGGAATGAAAACCTCACTATTCAATTTTCTTAAACAGTCTCGCACTCCAGAAGCTCATGCTCAATTCGTCGAGATAGAAATGGAACAGGGCTTTCCAGTTTTTGCTTGCCGTACTTAAAACCATATACGCGGCTTCCGTTTTCACGGCTTCTTCCGCGTATCGGAAGAGTTTTTCTCCGATCCCCCGGGAACGTTTTTCCGGTACGACATACAGTTCTTCCACTTCAAAACAGGGAGTCCCTTCGGGCATCACAGACTTCATCTGCTCTGACTGAAAAACCCTGCCAAACAGATACCCGGCAATCTCACCATCTTCCCCGGCAAGAAAGATCCGCTTCCCTTCGATATCCGATCTTTCGTTGGGGCGATAGCCGTAGCAGCTGTTTACCGCCGTCCAGTCTTCCGAAAGCCGGATCAGCTTTGCAAGGACCGTTTCATCCGGGACGACTTCATGAATATACACTTTATCCCTTCTCAGACTGTTTTCCATGCTTTAAATCATTTTGTATAGCTCGTAGCAGTTATGTCCCTGGGGAACGTCTTTCAGTTCGCCTCTGCGATCTTAAGAACGAATTCCTCTTCGTCCGCGTCCACTTCGCGCGGCACGATCTCGTTGATCTTTTCGCCGATGTATCCGGCCTCTTCTTCTGTCAGATCCTCGATTTTGTATTCCATTTTCTATATCCTCACAAAAACCCGATTACCCATGATATATCCCGATTCATATATATTATAACACAATTTGGCAGGATGGAATCCTCATTCAGCTTTTAAATTCCATAAGCGACGATCCCTGCGGCTGCGGAAAGGCAGATCAGAAGGATCGGTGATATGCCGCCTTTTTTTATCTTTCTGGAACCAAAGTATATAGCTCCAAGCAGCAGTGTCAGGATCAGAGGCCGGAGCATCATTGCACTGTTCTCGATGACAATACCGTTTCTGATGATCATACAGACACCGGTGGCAAGAATGATCCCTATCATGCAGGGCTTCAGTCCACGAAGAACCGCCTGTACACAGGGATTTTTCAACACCGCCTTCAGAAGCGCTGTCACCAGGAGAATAATGATAAAGGACGGAAGTACGACGGCAAGTGTAGCCACCAGTGACCCGGGGATCCCGGCCTGTGAACTGCCGACATAGGTGGCCAGATTGACCATGATCGGTCCCGGCGTACTCTCGCTGACAGCGATCATATAGGTCAGCATCTCATCGTCCAGCCAGCCGTAGGAAAGGACGACATCACGGATCAGCGGTATGGCACCGTATGCGCCGCCGAATGCAAAACAGCCGACCTTGAGGAAACCAATGAATAATTCCAGAAGGATCATTTCCCGGCACCTTCCTTCGCAGCAGGCTTATTGACCAGGAAAATGATCAGGCTGATCATTCCTGCGATAAGCATCAGGATGATGGAAGAAATCCTGACCGAGAAGATGTTGATCAGCAGCATAGCCGCAAACGCACAAAGCATAAATGCCCTGGGCATCGGTTTCTTCTGCATCTTCTGAAGCATCTTAACGGCAGCATCCAGGATCAGGATCCCAACCGCGATCTTAATGCCCCGGAATGCATGCGCGATCCAGGTGATTGCAAGGAAATGATCCAGAAACTTTGAAATCGCAAAAATGATGCAGAAAGAGGGAAGGATCATTCCGATCGTTGCGATCAATGCCCCTGCCAGGCCCTTCTGTTTATATCCGACATAGGTCGCGCAGTTGATGGCGATCGGACCGGGGGTTGACTCGGCAACGACGGTGATGTTCATCATCTCATCGTGGGTGATCCACTGCTTCTTCTCCGCGCAGGTGTTTTCGATCAGTGCGATCATGGCGTATCCGCCGCCAAAAGTGAACAGTCCGATTTTTGCGAACGTCAGAAACAGATCAAGAAGAAGGTTCACTTCTTTGCCTCCTCCCGAAATTCGCACTGACAAATCTGCGGATCCCGGCAGAGGTCAACGGACTGCTGTTTCATTCCGGAAAACGCAGCGCATAATTCATCCAGTGCTTCCTGTTTCGGAAGATAGTGAATGTGGTATCCGAACCGCTCCCCATAAACAAGCCCGGCTTCCTTCAGGACTTTCATATGCTGGGATATGGCCGATTCGGTGATACCAAGCTTTTTTGACAGAGAACGGACACAATGCTTTCGGCTGAGAAGCTGTTGAAAAATAATAAGCCTTGTGGGTTCTCCCAAAGCTTTCAACATCGCAGATAAATCCATAAGCCACCCCTTTGATTAAGAGATGGCTTAATTATAAGCCCGATATTTGATTTAGTCAACGCTTAATAAGCCGTCCGGCTGAAATCTCCGCTGCCTCGGATCGATAAACCCGAATCGGTTTACTCTTCCGTAAAATCCGTGTCCATCGCGACCTGGAGTTCATAGTCGGGAAATGCTTTTTGTACGTCGGCGACCACCTCGCTGTACACGGCTCTGCGATCCCCGGCATCAAAGCTGATCACGATATCAAAGCGTATCTTCTTCGGATCCTTTGTCAGATAGAAACCGTGCAGCTGCCTGACATATTCATGGGAAAAAACGATCTCCTCCACCTTCTGCTTCGTCCGGATGACCGCCTCATCTTTCGTATTCACCGAATAGACGCCGATCGCCGTGAGGATGACCTGATGTTCGCTGTGGACCTTCATCATGATCTCGCGGATCAGCTGGTCCAACTGATCGGCAGAATAGGTATCCGGAACCTCAATGTGAATGGAACCGTTCCAGCTGTCCGGCCCGTAGTTGTTCAGTACAAGGTCATACGCGCCTTCTACATCCGGAAAGCTCATGACCGTATCGTGGATCCCTCTGGCAAGTTCTTTATCATTTCGCTCCCCCAGGATCCGGGAGATCGTATCCCGCAGCATTTCTATGCCGGATTTGATGATGACAAGGGAGATGACTGCGCCGAGCCATGCCTCCAGTGACAGATGGAAGATCAGAAAGATTCCGGCCGCGACCAGCGTCGATGCCGAAATGACGGAGTCCAGCGTGGCATCCTCGCCGGAGTTGATCAGGGAATCCGAATTTACTTTGACACCCACGCTCTTTACATAGCGCCCGAGCAGTATCTTGACCACAACGGCGACAGCCACAATGATCAGAGAAACGGCGCTGTAATCCGGTGTCTCCGGATGGATGATCTGCTTGACGGATTCCGCAAAGGAGGTAATGCCGGCATAGAGCACGATGACGGAGATGATCATCGCGCTCAGGTACTCGATGCGGCCATACCCGAACGGATGCTTTTTGTCCGGTTCCCTGCCCGCCAGCTTTGTCCCGACGATGGTGATCAGCGAGCTGCCCGCGTCGGAGATATTATTGACCGCGTCCAGCACGATGGCGATGGAGTGGGACATCAGGCCGACCACCGCCTTAAATGCGGCCAGGAAAACATTGGCGATGATCCCGATAATACTGGTCCTGATGATGGTCTTTTCCCGGGAGAATTCTTTTTCTTCCCCTGTCCTTGTTTCAGATAACGATGCCATATTTCCCTCCGAAAAACAGATATCTGCCCATCAAAACATGGAGCAAATCCGTGTGAAGAACATCCGGCTTTGCCAGTCCTTATTCCTGAACAAATATATTATAACACAGTTTTACCCTGTCATAAACCATTGGAACAACAATAAATTGAAGCGGCCCCTTTAAGATTCTGCAGGAAAGGCAAGGCTTTTCCGCGGAACCGAATCAGTGAACGGGACATAAGAAAGGGGACGGCCGGGCCGTCCCCTTCCGCCTGGCCGGACAGCGGCCGCGCGGATCGTATGCACTCCCTCTCAGCGGGTAAACAGATATGCCCGCTTATTGTAATAGGACTTGTTGATCAGGACGATCACAAGCGAGATCACGAAGCTGAGAAGAGCCGCCACCGTGTCGCGGTCTCCGAAATCGATCCCGTATCCGGAGAAGACGCCTGCGGCCCAAAGCGTGAAGGCAAAGCTTCCGACGACACTTAACAGCAGTAAATGATGCAGCGTCTTCGGGGCGTCGGCTTTGAATTTGATCAGCTTCACGGCCGTCATGACGCCGAGCACCGCCAGTACGATCGCGAAGCCCCCGTAGACCTTCTGTATCGTGTCATATTCGCTTAAATAGGTGATCCCGGTGACCAGGTTTGACAGGGCGCCCAGCCAGAGCGCGAAATATGCGAGGAACTTATGCCACTTCATGCCCGGCATGGACTGCTGGTAGGCCGGCTGGGCCTGCTGATAAGCAGCCGGCGCGTCCTGCCGCCGAGGCTGCTGAACGGTCTGCTGCCGGCGCCCGCAGGCGTTGCAGAAAGCCGAATCGTCGGGGATCTGTGCTCCGCAATACTGACAAAACATCGGTTGATTTCCTTTCTTCAAGAGGATCAAAAGCTCTTTTTATTCATCGTTCTTTTTGCAGACAGTATGGGCCAAAACTCCGATGGCCGCGACAGCTGCAAGGATCACACCCAAAAGCACATAAGAAAAAGAAGCGGGAAGTACATCCCCCCAGATACCTATGATCAAAGCAGTGATGGCAATCACCGTAAAACCGCCTCCGACCACTCTGCACAGACGTTTGGTATCATATCTGGTTTTTTCTTCTTCTGTGGCTGTATTGTAACCGGCAATCAGATTTTCTCCATGTCCGCTCAGCAGAACAATACTGATTACCGCAAGTACGACGAAGACGACCCAAACAGCCCACTCCGGTCCATTGACGATATCTTTTACTGTCATCAGTCATTCTCCTTTTTTTTGATTATAATTCTTCCGGCGGACTATTGCAAGAAAATCGTTATTGCAGTCTAATAGTCAAAAACTTCCTTTCCGACAGGAATCGTCGTCGTCAGGGTTTCCCCCGCATAAGGTTTCCTGATCTCGATCATATTCAGAACGGTATAGCCTTTTGTGCGGAGGAAGCGGATCATGTTTTCGTTGTTCGGATGAACAAAGTTATAGACCGTATCTTCTCCCATTGACGCTGCAATCTCTTCGGCTTTGTTAAAAAGCATCGTGGCAATGCCTTTTCTTCGACAATCTTCCCGCACAAAGATGTGTTCGACCCACAGGCAGGGCTCGTCGATCCTGCACACGATATATCCCACGAAGTCCCCCTGATCTTCAGCCGCATAGACCGGAAAACCGGATTCCAGAAATTCAAGGATCTCTTCTTTTCCCGCATTGATATCGGGCTGCGACTGAATGCCTTTATAGGACTTGAGCTGCGTCCGGAACGCCGCTGCCAAAGAGGCGATCCGGTCTGCGTCTGTATTTGAAATTTTTATTATTTTCATGCTCTTCTCCCCAGATCTGATCTATCTGTCTGAACGGCGTTTTTTTCGATGCTATCGCCACATCCAGACGATCAGATCGTCAGACTTCGTCATCCCGATCTTCTTCTGCAGTCTCAATGAGTTCCGGTTGTCTTTTTCCACCTGCCCGAACGGGATATATCCTTTTTCCATCGTTTGTATGATGAGATGTTTTTGAAGTGCGCTTCCGAACCCTCTGCGTCTGTATGCGGGAAAAACATACAGGATCCCCATGCTTCCTTCCAGATGCTCGCCGATAAAGCCGATCAGGCGCTCCCGCTCATACCCGAGCAGGATAGATCTTCTCCTGATGAGTTTTTCCAGTTCCTCCGGGCTGACCAGATGATAGGTCGCAGTCAGCATCGGCAGATCCTGTTCCTCCGCCGCTCTGACGGTCAGCCTGCTGTCCGCCGCCGGCTTTTCGCCGAAATAGGCAACCTGGAAGCACTCCAGTTTCTCTGAAAACCCGTACCGCTCAAACGCAGCGATCCCGAGCGCATAGTCCGAAACCATCAGCAGGCTGCAATCCCGGCTGATATGGCGGTCAAGCAGCGCCATACCGGTCGAAGGGTCATCGCAGGCAAGCATATAAGCGCCGCTTACATCATCACGGATCAGCAGCGCGTGATCTGTATCGGCGATGATCTCACCGCTCCCGCGCCTCAGCACACGGTCGATCCCCAGACAATCAATTCCGTCAAGCTTCATGGTTTCCTCTGGCTGCGATTCCGCCGCCGCTGCATTCTGAACAGTCTGCGCCGCAATAAGCTATATTTTTCTTCATCTTACCGTTTTTTGCAGGTGATCCCGTCGATCATGAGGCAGTTTTCACCGAAATCGATCCCGACGCTTCCTGTATATTCTCCGGAATCCGAATGCAAAAAAGGCCAACAGAGCAATCCCGATCACCAGCAGGCCCCAGTTCATGCTGCGAATGCCTTCGTATAGCAGGAAACCGACCAAACCGCCGTATACCACGATCAGGATAAGCCCTGTGATGATTCGAATCCACAGCGGAACTATTTTATCTGCTGAGGCTTCCAGGGACCCTTCCACGATGATCCCAAAAAGAATCTCAAAAAGCATTTCCATTCCATGTTTCTCCGATCTTGCCTCAATTAGCCCGCCGGGCCTTCCCTGAACTGCAGGAAGACCTCCGTCAATGCACTCTTTATTCAGGAATTCAGCCATTCCCTGATCCGGGTAAACACCTCTTCTTTGTCTTCAACAGGTATTGATCCGTTTTTATTCACGGCATAATGATGGCCAAACTCGCCGTCAATATACGTGTTTCCGTTAAGTATCACCGGTTTATCATATCTTGGTCTGACATGGATATGAAGATGCGGATCGGGGTCTGCATCTTTATAAAAACTATTCATCAGACAGCTCCAATTACACAGGGCCGCTCCCAAAACAGTCTTCAGACAGGTCTCCACTTTACAAACCAGCTTGCGAAGCTCTTCCCATTCTTCATCTGTCAGTTCTGACATTGAACCGCAGTGACGCTTCAGAACCAAAATGCACCGTCCGATATAATCCTGTTCATCGGAAAGAAAAACAGACCACAATGTACTCTTGTACACCTGGAACTGTTTGTCTTCTTCAGACAGATGGCACCACTCACAATCCTTCATTTTTCTTACCTGCAAAACTCCGATCTGCCAGAAGCATTCTTTTGAACCGGACAAGAAGCCGCGCCGTCAGTCCCCAGATCCCATACCCCTCATAGGCCCAGTAATATGTCGTTGCTCCTTTGCTCTTCCGCGTATAGTTTTTCAAATACTGCCTCAGAATGACGGGCAGTTCCCCGCTCTCCGGGTCGCTTATATCATAAACAGCCGGTTCATGGGACAAAAGCCAGGAAAAAGGCAGGGTAAAGACCTCGCTCACTTCTTCCTGCCGCAGGCGCAGGCCGTCCGGGTCAAACGGATCGATCTCCCCCACTACCGGCCAGACAAGCATTTTCTCTATATGCCGTTCCGGCTCCATCTGCTGCAGAATGTTTACGGAAGAAGGACGGATCCCGAGCTCTTCACAGGTTTCACGCAGCGCCGTATCGATACTGCTTTCTCCCGCCTCGATATGGCCGCCGGGAAAGCAGACTTCCCCCGGCTGCCAGACATTCATGGAACGGACTTCCAGAAGGAGCGCCGGTTCATCCCGGTCCCGGACGATCGGGATCAGGATGGCGGCTGACGGCGCGGGGACTTCCGCCTCTTCTTCCGGCGCCGCTGCCGTGATCTCATCCCGGCTCTTGCGCCAATTCTGCGCTTTTGTAAGAATCTCGCCGATCATTTCACCTTTCATCGCAGTATATGTTCCTCTGTCTTCTGCATACTGCTCTGCCAGTGATTCTTTCAGCTTCGAGTAGTTTTCCGCATCCTCTTTATGGCAGTTCAGATAATCCCGCATGTTCACGTAATCGTTCCATGTCCCGGAATTATAGATCGTTGCATGGATGTGATGCGTCACGACATCATCCTTCCCGCACACGTATAGATACTGCTCCGGATGATCCTGCCCCCGAAAGAAAAAGCCGTTCTGATCAAGGATGCTGTTCATGGGCAGGAGTTTGTCAAAGTCCGATACGCCGATGACGATATCAATGATCGGCTTGGCGCAGATCCCCCGGATGGATGTACTTCCGATGTGCTGCGCATCGATCAGTACTTCCTGAAGGATCGACCGCAATTCATCAATGGTTTTTGCTGCGATGGTTTCCCATTCTCTGTTATGCGCTTCAACAGACACGGTTCCGCGGCGCAGTCCCAATTCCATAGCCTTCTCCTCCTGTATGGCCAGACAGCGATTTATCAAGCCAGTTAGAACTGTCGGGATCTTTTGTCTCCCGACAATTCGTATCATACCATAAGCCCGCTTATTTCGGAAGATACTGCCGACTTTCCGGGCAAATGCTTACTCATCCCGATCTTTTAAGGACTCTCCGCAGAACGGACAGTACTCGATTTCTGAATTCATTCCGGCACGGTCCAGGTGACGGCTGCAATGCGGGCATCGGATGAAGGTGAAAAACACGATCAGCTCTGCCGCAAGAGCCAGCCCCATCAGCACGTAAGCAACCGGGCTCTGCGAAACAAGTGCGATCAGTCCAGACAAAACGGCTGCTGCCATCATGCTCCAAACTACTATTCTGGCTGTCCGGAGTTTCATACGCAAGATTCCTCCTTCCGAGAGATTCTTCTTTCTTTACGGTAATTATACCACGTGCATAAGAAAGCCATAAACTTACGCCTCTGGCTTAAGAAACGGTTATTCAGCTTTCAGAGATCTCGACAAACTGAAATTTGTGTCACAGAATGCCCTCATATTCCATCGAACGTGCCTTGCAGCTTCCGTCCAGTTTCTCGAATTCTCCGTATCCTGTGAAATGAAGACCGCATTTCTCCATCACATGTCCGGATGCAAGATTCGGTTCCACGTGACTCGAACAAAAATGTGTAATACCAAATTCTCTTTTGGCAAAATCGATCATCGCTTTAGCGGCTTCTGTTGCAAATCCCATTTTCCAGCAATCATATCTGAAGTTATAACCAAATCCCCAGAATCCATCTTTTTGGTTACTTGGACCTATACTTCCGCTTCCAATCAATTCATTATCAGATAAACGAACATATCCGAAATGATACTCTCCATCAAATTCTTCGATAGAGCACAACCATTCACGGAGTTTCTCTTTTTCAGTATATGTCGGATAGACCATATACCTTGCTACTCGTTCATCACTTACCCACTTCCAAACAGCATCAGCATCCGCAACTGTCATCGGGCGTAACAGTAATCGCTCAGTCTTTATCTCATAATCATGTGCTCTCATTTTGTCACTCTCTATCTGTCCGCCAAATTCCGATCTGCCAGTCTCTTTTTTAGGTATTATAGCACAGCTTTTTTTATTATATCATACGAACTACAATAAATAAAACGGCCTCTTTAGGGAAGCAGACCGCACAGGGAAGGTTTGTCGTTGACGATGGAGGGAAAGAACCTGCAGGGTTTAAATTTCCCGGGCAGAAAAAACGCCCCTTTGGGGGCGTGAGTGCGTGCCTGAAGGGATTCGAACCCTGCGAAACAGTACGAATATGGCGCTATATCAACATATTTCGCACTTCCTATGTTGTTGACCAGGCGGTTTTTTTGTTGACTTACCCATTTTTCATCCCTTCGAGCGGGTTACGCTGCCGGCTTGGCAAAATGTGGTATTCAGTTTTTTCAGGTATCCCGACAAACTGGAAGTTTTCATTCAGATAGCAATTCTAAAAAGCTGGTTAGCGAGGCCCTGCATAGGTTCAAAATCAGCAATTTTCTCAAAGCCATATTTTTCGTACAAACCATGGTGCTCGCTCTTAAGATACACTTCTTTAAATCCAATTTCTTTAGCATAGTCAAGGGCGAACCTTATCATTAATTCTGAAATACGCTTCCCCCGATAATGTTCGTCGACAAAAACTAAGTTTATAAACGGACTAAAGTCATATTCCGGTGGCATCATTCCCCCTTTTTCTTCAAATACACAAAAACCAACCACATTTTCTTCGTCAGTGGTAATAATAACCCTTGCCCAATCAGCAAAACTGTTTGACCGCATCCTTTCCGCTAAATGTGTCCCCGGAATCCAGGAGCATTTTTCTGAAAATGCAATCGTCTTCTTCCACAAATATTCTCCACTGTTTATGGATTGAACATTCATTTAATCACCTCCGCAAATCCCGAAGTTGCTGATCTTAGTTTCCAATAAAAGAGTTGATTTCCTGCTCTAAGAGGCGAAATACATTTGCCACCAGATAACCATCAGCAATCGCATGATTTAGACGGACAGTCACAGGCATCACAAGTCTGCCGTTTTCCTCCCTGTATTTTCCCCAGTTGATGACAAGCGCAAAAAACATATGAACATCGGGCAGTTCAAGATGCATGGCATCATAAGACAGCCACGGTATACTTGACGCATCAAACCAGTTGGGATGATTCATAATATCAAAACCATATTCTCTGGTCTTTTTTGCCTCTTCAGCATCCCGCAGAGCTGCTGCGTAGAATTTCTCATAATCTTCATCGTGTTCCGTATAGACAAGCGTGAAGGTTTCTGTATTTTCATGAAAGATATACTGTATGGGATTGATCACATCATAACAGATCAGTTCGTCCGTTTCCCTAAGATACCCCATCCTGTAATCCTCGCGGGAATTCAGAACCTTTGACAGGATAAAAAGAAAGTTGATGTAAAGCTTTGTCCCCGTCTCTTTGGAATGATGAACAAGATCGGTAACATCAATCCTCGCTGTCATGGAAGTCGAACACGCACAATCTTCTGTGAAATGACGGAACACGCCTTTTCTATAGTAAGTTTCTTTATCGATCACCTTATAATTCATTTTGCGTCATCCTCACAAATTTCGAGTTGTCGAGGTCTTCCACCTCTCGACAACTCGAATCATAGCATAAAACAGACCTTTTCGGAAGATGCTACAATCCCATCAAGAATATAAAATGACAGATATGTATTCGCAGGTTTTGGGGACAAAAAAAGGAGTAACCATGTCTGTTACTCCATTGCACATGAGTTATGGACTTTGTTGTTGATCTGGTTTTTTTTTGACTTACTCGTTTTTTATCCCTTCGAGCAGGTTAGACTGGGCCTTGAGTGCATTCGAAACCACCGCGATTTTTTCTGCCTCCGAATACCGGTTCTTGTAGTAAAATCCCCGTGTGGTTGCAATATCTGTATGTCTGTTACTCCATCGCACATGAGTTATGGACTTTGTTGTTGACCGGGCAAAAATGAGCACAAATATAAAGAACTGCCGACCTTTCAAATATGACGCTATATCGTCATATTTTGATGGTCAGCGGTTCCCATAAAAAACGTGCCTGAAGGGATTCGAACCCCCGACACACGGCTTAGAAGGCCGTTGCTCTATCCTGCTGAGCTACAGGCACAAAATATGCTTCCTGTCAGACGGAAGCCGCTCTATAAAAAAATCCTACCGAAGGCAGGATAGTCGGGGCGACAGGATTCGAACCTGCGACCTCCCGGTCCCTAACCGGACGCTCTACCAAACTGAGCCACGCTCCGAAGCAGTTGTACGATAGCATAATCCCGGAGAATTGTCAAGCGGAATCTGTCAGACCGCCCCTCACCTTCCCCCGAAAGCGGGGGAAGGTGCCCGGACAAAGTGCGGGCGGATGAGGGCGGACTGCCGGGATCTTACGCGATCTTGCTCTTCGCGACTTCCGCCAGCGCGGTGAAGCCTTCCGGATCGTTCACGGCCATGTCAGCAAGGACCTTGCGATTCAGCTCAACTTCTGCTAACTTTAAGCCATACATGAAACGGCTGTAGGACAGGCCGTTCAGACGGGCCGCCGCGTTGATACGGGCGATCCACAGAGAGCGGTACTGGCGCTTCTTCTGCTTGCGGCCCGAATAGGCATTGGATAATGCCTTCATGACAGTCTGCTTGGCGATTCTATACTGTTTGGATCTGGCGCCGCGATAGCCCTTCGCCAGCTTCAGAACACGGTTATGTCTCTTCTTCGCGCCCATTGCGCCTTTAATTCTTGCCATTTTCGTCTACCTCCTTTTGCCTTTAGTAAGGCAGAACCTTTCTGATTGCCTTTGCATTGCTCGCATCGGCGATCGTGGCCTTGCGCAGATTTCTCTTGCGCTTGGTGGACTTCTTGGTCAGAATGTGGCTCTTATAGGCTTTCATTCTCTTCAACTCGCCGGTACCGGTTTTGTGGAAGCGCTTGGCAGCAGCTCTCTTGGTTTTTACCTTCGGCATTACTCTATCCTCCTAAAAAATGTTCTACTTTTTCGCACTGAGAATCATTACAAGGCTGCGGCCTTCCATCTTGGAAGGTTTATCCACCACAGCGATGTCGGACAGCTGAGCCGCGAAATCTTCCAGCACATGCTTGGTCTGATTCATATGGCTCATTTCACGTCCCCGGAAACGAAGCGTCACTTTGACCTTGTTGCCCTTCTCCAGGAATTTGCGGGCGGCAGAGGCCTTCGTCTGAAGATCGTTATCCTCAATATTCGGGGATAAGCGCACTTCCTTCAGTTCGATCGTTTTCTGCTTCTTTTTCGCTTCCTTCTCCTTACGGAGCTGTTCATAGCGATACTTACTGTAATCGATGATTTTTGCCACAGGCGGTTTCGCCTGCGGTGCTATCAGCACCAGATCAAGGCCCTCTTCCTCTGCCATGGCAAGGGCGGCGGTGGAGCTCATGATGCCGATCTGCTGGCCGTGGCTGCCGATAACGCGCAGCTCAGGGGCGGTGATCCGTTCATTGATCAATAAATCGTATTCGCTGATGGTGGTGTACCTCCTTGTTTGATTCACATGAAAAAAGTGGACAGCAAAACTATCCACCAAAAGGGCCTTCGCCCGACCGTTGACCCGAGGCACCTTCTGTGCTCAGGTGAGAGTGGATACTCTGCTTTGAATCAATTAGCGTGGTGATAGTACCACGAACAGATACGCTTGTCAAGCGCTTTTAAAAAGTTTTTTTCAGGGATTTTCCCTTATATCATCTATGTTTCGGAGGACTTTCCAGCATGCCTATTTCACCCCATAATCCGGAGCGTTTTCCCGGTGCCTTCCTGCCGGTCCTGCTCCTTTCGGAGTCCGGCGCCATCCTTCTCCGCTTCGGTCCCCAGCCGGAAGCACTGCGCCGTTTCGTGCTGCTTTCGCTCCTTACCGCGGCAGCGCGGCAGGATCTTCTTTACCGGCGCGTTCCGAACCGTTATCCGGCTCTGATCGCTTTCCTTGCGCTGCTGCCGCCGTTTTCACCGGCACTTTTCCCCCGTCTGGCTGCCGCGGTGCTTACCCTGCTGCTGCTCGACGGGCTGAACCGCCTGATGCGCTCCCTCGGGCTTAGGACACTGGGCGGCGCGGACGTCAAGATCTTATCCGCGCTGGCGCTGCACCTGTCTTTCGGCAGACTCCTCCGCATGATCCTGCTGGCCAGCGCCCTGGCAGCTATCCGGCTCCTTACCCTCCGGCGCCGGCGCGGGGAGGCGTTTCCCTTTGTCCCCTTTATCGCGCTGGCCGCGGCCGCGGAACTTCTGTGGGGATAAGCCCTACTCCGCCCAACCGTTTTCTTTGGTGTTGTACTCCACCGGGCCTTCCGCTTTGTCCACGTACAGGATCCCGTCCAGATGATCGTTCTCGTGGCAGATGCAGCGGGCCAGCAGCCCTTCCGCCTCCAGGACGAATTCCTCCATGTTTTCATCCAGCGCTTTTACGGTCACCTTCTCGGGACGGGTCACCGGCGCGTGCCGGTCGGGGACGCTCAGGCACCCTTCGTTGTCCGTTACGGCTCCCTCGCTGCTGAGGATCTCCGGATTGATAAAGACCCGGACGTCATTGCGTTCCTCGCTGCAGTCCGTCACAAAGATGCGTTTTAAAACGCCGACCTGCGGCGCGGCCAGGCCTACGCCGTTGGCTTCATAGAGCGTTTCCTTCATGTCCCGGATCAGCCGCTCGGTGCGAAGGTCCATCGCCTTCACCGGTTTTGCGGTCTTCCGAAGGATCTCGTCTTCTTCCATGATCCGAATTTTCCGAATAGCCATGATTCTTCCTTTCCTTCGCTCAGTTGATATCAAAGCGGGCGCTTTCTCCCGTCAGTTTTTCCAGATAGTCCCGGATCTCCCACAAAACGCGGCGGTCGTCATGCTTGATGAGAAGCGACTGCCGGTACAGATCCTGCAGCTTAGCCAGGCTGTCCTCCGTGGGGCCGATGATCACCGGCGCCTGCGCAGCGAAGCGGATCTTCACCATCTCCGCGGCGGCAGCGGCCCGGGCCGCGTTTTTCTCTTCGTCCTTATCCGAAAAGAGGACGCTCAGCAGCCCGCCGGCCGGCGGATAATGCATCAGCCTGCGGTACGCGATCTCCTGCCGGTAAAAGCGTTCATAGTCCTGCGCGGCCGCGCTTTCCACCGCGTAATGCTCCGGCATGTAGGTCTGGATGACCACCTCCCCGGGGCGGCGGCTCCGGCCGGCCCGGCCCGCGGCCTGTGTCAGCAGGTCGAAGGTCCGCTCGGCGGCCCGGTAGTCCGGCGCATAGAGCGAGATATCGGCAGCCAGCACGCCCACCAGCGTCACCTTGGGAAAACCATGCCCCTTGACGATCATCTGCGTTCCGATCAGGATGTCGGCCTCCTCGTGAGAAAAGGCCGAGAGGATCCTGCTGTGGCCGCTTTTCCCGGCGGTGGTATCCGCGTCCATACGCAGCACCCGCGCCTCCGGGAAGATCTTCTGGACCAGCATCTCCACCTTCTGCGTCCCGGTCCCGAAGGCCGCGATATACGGCGAGCCGCAGGAAGGGCAGGTCTTCGGCATCGGCAGAGAGTAGCCGCAGTAATGGCACTTGACGAAGCCGCTTTTGTGATAGGTCAGGCTGACGTCGCAGTGCGGGCACTTTACCGGTTTCCCGCAGGAGCGGCAGCTGACAAAGCCTGCGTAGCCCCGGCGGTTTAAGAACAGCATGACCTGTTCCTTCCGCTCCAGCCGCTCCTGCGTCTTTTCCTGAAGCAGTCGGCTGAAAACGCTTTTATTGCCTTCGGCCAGTTCTTTCCGAAGGTCCACGATGTGTACCTGCGGGAGCTGGCTGCCCGCCGCTGCCCGGTGAGGCAGCCGGACCAGCCGGTATTTCCCGCTCTCCGTATTGGCAAAGCTTTCCAGAGACGGCGTCGCGCTGCCCAGCACGAGCGCCGCGCCGGTAAGCTCGCCGAGTTTCTCCGCCACGTGGACGCTGTCATAGCGCGGGGAGGTATCGCTGCGGTACGCTTCCTCATGCGCCTCATCGATCAGGATCAGCCCGAGCTTCGGGAAGGGGGTAAACAGGGCGGAGCGCGGCCCGATCACCAGGTCCAGCTCACCTTTCCTCGCCTTCTCCACCGTTTCAAACTTCTCTCCGGCCGACTGACGGGAGTTGATCACCCCGATCCGGCCGCCAAAGCGCGCATAAAAACGCCGCAGGTTCTGGTAGGTTAGCGCGATCTCCGGGATCAGCAGGATCGACTGCCTGCCCCGGCGGATCATCTCCGCGATCAGCGCCATATAGACCTCGGTCTTCCCGCTTCCGGTCACGCCGTACAGCAGGCTCGGCCTCTTATCTCCCGCGGCTTCTTCCAGAATATCCCGGACAGCCCGGGACTGTTCCTCGCTGAGCGCCGGCGCTGGGGAAGGCGCCGTATCCTCCGGAAGCGGGACGGCCGCCACCTTGGTCTTTCCGCGCTTCACCTGCCGTTTGGCCGGCAGCACGGTCTTCAGGGCCTGGTTCATCGTGCAGCCGTACACGGTCTTCATCCAGAGCGCCAGTTCCATATAGGTATCGTCGATCCCGACCCCCTTGCTTGAGAGGCCGATGATCTCCCGGATCTTTTCTTCTTCATAGCTGCAGACATCGGAAAGCCCCACCACATATCCGGTGGTGGTTTTACTGCGGAAGGGGATCTCCACCTTCATGCCGGGGGCCAGTGTTTCCTGCAGTGCCTCCGGGATCCGGTAGGTAAAGCCCCTGTCCACGGCTTCCGCGGAAATATTCACGATAATGTCCGCATACCTGGCCAAAATATCTCCTTATTCCTGCCGCAGCCCCCTGACGATTTCGTCCAGCCGCATGCTGTTCGAGCCTTTCAGCAGCAGGACGTCGCCGGCCGCGGCCACTTTCTTCACGAGTTCCAATGTTTCCTCCAAATTGTCGGTGTGGAAAACCGTGCGTCCGGCCTCTGCCAGCGCCTCTTCCAGGGCCCGGATCTCTTTTCCCATGCAGATATACAGATCGATGGGCAGCGCCGCTGCGTATTCTCCCACTTCCCGGTGCAGCCGCGCGGAGTCTTCGCCCAGTTCCAGCATATCCGCGAGCACGGCGATGCGCCGGCCGGTCGCCCTGGCCAGTACGTCCAGCGCCGCCTTCATGGAGGGCGGTCCGGCATTGTAGGAATCGTCGATCAGCGTCAGTTCGCCGATGCGGATCCGCTCCAGCCGTCTTTTAAAGCCGCCGAAGCCTTCCAGCGCTGCCGCGGCCGCGGCCGGATCCACGCCTTCCGCTCGCGCCAGCGCCAGGGCCGCCAGGGCGTTCATCACATTGTGCCGCCCGGGTACGGAGAGCCGCACGGGGACCCGCAGTCCGTCCTCTTTAAAAACGGCGGTAAAGGAAGCCGTATCCCCCAGCTCCAGATTCGTTCCGTAAACATCCATGTTTTCTTCCAGGCCGTAGGTCAGGACCCGGCCGGGAAGCCTGTCCCGATACGCCGTAAGGAGCGGTTCCTCCCCGTTTAAGACAGCCACGCCGTCTTCCCCGAGCGTATCCGCGATATGCATCTTTTCCTCGCAGATGCCCTCCCGGCTGCCCAGATATTCGATATGCGCCACCCCGATATTCGTGACGGCGACCGCATGGGGCCGGACCATGGACACGAGCTTTTTCATCTCGCCGGGTTCGCTGATCCCCATCTCGATCACGGCCCGCTGCGCCTCATAATCCATGTGGCACAGCACCACCGGCGTCCCGAGCTGGCTGTTCATGTTTTTCTCGCTCCCGGTCACGGTATAGCCCGCGGACAGGGCGGCTTTGACCATCTCCCGGGTCGTCGTCTTTCCGACGCTCCCGGTGATCCCGATGACCCGCCCCCGGTAATTCATGCGTTCCTTCGCCGCCAGCCTCTGCAGGGCCGCAGTGGTATCTTCCACCAGGACCGCCGGATGCGTCCCGCGCGGGATCTCCTCCCGCTCGGTCAGGGTCGCCGCGGCGCCGGCCGCGAAGGCTTTTTCGATAAAATCGTGTCCGTCCACACGGGCGCCCCGGGTCGGGACGAAAAGTGTATCCTCCGGGATATCCCGGGAATCAAAGCTCACATGACGAACCGGCGTTAAGGGGTCGCCCCCCAGCAGCCGGCCGTTTACCATGGTACAAATTTCTACAATCGTTCTGTTCATTCTTTCAGCCCACGCCGAATTCCTTCGCGGCGTTCTCGATTTCTTCCCGGTCCAGGAAATGATGGCGCACGCCCTCCACTTCCTGATAGTCTTCATGGCCCTTGCCGATCACGGCGATGATATCGCCCTTTTCGGCATGTTTGATCGCATAGCGGATGGCTTCGCGGCGGTCCGGGATATCCACTGACTTCCCGCCCGTCGGATCCAGCCCGATATGGATGTCCTTCATAATGCTTTCCACGCTCTCGAAGCGGGAATTGTCTGCGGTCACAATACTCAGGTCTGCGTATTTCCCGCTGGCCTCTCCCATCTCGTAGCGGCGGTGCGGATCGCGGTTGCCGCCGCAGCCGAAGACCACGACCAGGCGGGCCGGATCATAGGCTCGAAGGGTCTCCAGCAGGGTCCGTGCCGAGACACCGTTGTGCGCGTAGTCCACGAGGGCCGTAAAGTCTCCGCGCAGGACCACTTCCATCCGCCCGTTTACGCGGACGCCGGCCAGGCCTTCCCGGATCGCTTCCGCGGGAATGCCCAGCAGATCGGCCGTTACGGCCGCGCTGAGCGCATTGTATACATTGAACAGCCCCGGCATGCCCACATAGAAATCCAGCCGGCCGTTTGCCGTACGGATCTGCGTGCCCAGGCTCCCTCCCCGGTTCTCATAGGAAAGCTCCGTGACGGCGTAATCGTCTGTGACGCCTTCCGTAAACGGCTTTTCTCCCACGCCGAAGCTTACGGCCCGGCAGCTGTGCCCGGCATAGATCTCCGGGAAATGTTCATCGTCCCGGTTAAAGATCCCGATCCTGCAGCGGGTAAAGAGCTTCGCCTTGCTGGCCAGATAGTCGGCAAAATCCGGATGTTCGTCTGGGCCGATATGGTCCGGGGAAAGATTCGTATAGACGCCGTAATCGAAGTCGATGCCGTCCGCGCGGTGGTACTTGATGCCGGTGGAGGAGACCTCCATCACCATGTATTCGCAGCCCTTTTCCAGCATATAGGCGGCATAGCGCTGGATATCGTACGGTTCCGGCGTGGTGTTTTTAGTCGTAAAGTGCTCGTCCAGCACTCTGATGCCGTTGGTCCCGATCATGCCCGCCTTTTTCCCGGCGGCCTCCAGGATCGCCATCAGCATGTGCGTGGAGGTGGTCTTGCCCTTGGTCCCGGTCATGCCGATGACCGTGAGCTTCTCCGTCGGATAGCCGAACCACGCGGCCGAGAGCAGCGCCAGCGCTTCCCGCCCGTTTCCGGCTTTCACCACCGTAATGTCTGCGTCGCTCAAGACCCGGCGCGTCACGGCCGGGAGTTCGCTCCAGTTCTTCTCAATGACCACGGCCGCCGCGCCTTGCTCGGCAACCTTCGGAAGGAAGTTGTGGGAATCGGTCCGGAAGCCGTTGATCGCGATGAACAGGCTGCCGGGACCGGCTTTGCGGGAATCGTATACGACGCCGGTGATATCGATATCGCCGCTGCCGCGGATCAGGGTGTACGGGGTTCTTTCGAGTAAAGCAGTCAGCTGCATTCGTTGTTCTCCTGAGTTTATTGATATCCGTTCTCGCGTTTCCAGTCTTCAAACTGGCTCTTGTTCAGCAGGATCTGACGGGCCTTGGTACCTTCGTCCCGGCCCACGATGCCCGCGTCCGCGAGCTGATCCATCAGCCTGGCCGCCCGGTTGAAGCCGATGCGGAAGATGCGCTGCAGGTTGCCGATGGACGCCTTCTCATTCTCGATAATATATTCCGCGGCTTTGACGAACAGCTCGTCGCGTTCATCCTCGACGGGATGCTCGCGCTCTACCGGATCATGCATCCAGCTGCTGTTCTGCTTCGCCATATCTTCCTCGGTGAGGTCCGTCTGCTTCTTCCAGAAATCCGTAACGGCCTCGATCTCCTCATCGCTCACCCAGCAGCCCTGCACACGGACGGGCTTGGGATAACCGGTCGGATAGAACAGCATATCGCCCTTGCCGAGCAGCTTTTCGGCGCCGTTCATATCGATAATGGTCCGCGAGTCCACGCCGGAGGATACGGTCAGCGCGATCCGGGACTGGATATTCGCCTTGATCAGGCCGGTGATGACGTTCACGCTCGGGCGCTGCGTCGCCAGCACCAGATGGATGCCGGCGGCCCGGGCCAGCTGCGCCAGGCGGCAGACGGACTGCTCCACGTCGCTGGCGGCCACCATCATCAGGTCGGCAAACTCATCCACGATGACCACGATCTGCGGCAGGATCTCCCGGTCCGCGTATTCTTCGGGATTTTCGCGGATCTTCGCGTTGTAGCTGCGGATATCCCTGACGTTTAAGTCCGCGAATTTCTTATACCGCCCGGTCATTTCCTTGACCGCGCCGTTTAAGGCTTCCGAAGCCAGCTTCGGGTCGGTCACGACCGGGATCCGCAGGTGCGGCACGCCGTTGTAATCGCGCAGTTCCACGACCTTCGGATCGATCATGATGAACTGTACTTCATCGGGCTTGGCCCGGTACAGGATGCTGATGATCAGGGAGTTCAAACAGACAGATTTGCCCGAGCCGGTCGCACCGGCGATGAGCAGATGCGGCATCTTCGCCAGATCCGCCACGACCACCTGTCCGGCGATATCCTGCCCGACGGCAAAGGCCAGTCTGGATTTCATCTGCGCCAGCTCTTCGCTTTCCACGATGCTGCGCAGGGAAACTGCCTGCTTCTCCGGGTTCGGCACTTCGATCCCGACCGCGGACTTGCCCGGGATCGGTGCTTCGATCCGGATCTCCGTCGCGGCCAGTGCCAGCTTGATATCGTCCGCAAGGCCCGAGATCCGGCTGACTTTCACGCCCTGCTCGGGACGCAGCTCAAAGCGCGTCACGGACGGCCCGCAGCTGATATCGGTCACGGTCGCCTCCACGCCGAAATTGCGAAGCGTCTCCTCCAGTTTCAGGGCGGTCGCCTTCAGCTCCCGCTCGCGCACGCGGGCGCCGCTGCTGCCGCGTTTTAAGAGACTGATCGGCGGCAGCTTGTATTCTTTCTTCGGCAGTTCGTTCGGCGTAAGGGCCAGGCTTTCCTGGCCGGGGACGTTGCCGCTGTCCGCTTTCGGCGCGCGCGGCCGGGCAGCGGAAGGGCTGCTGAAGGTCTTGCCGGCGCTGCCGGAGGTATCTTTATCGCTCTCCTTGCGGAAAATGCTGTCATCCTGGATCTTTTTCAGGGTCTCGCGGGGATCCTCCAGGCTTTCTTCCGGCTCTTCCGGTATTTTTTCAACGATCTCCGGCTTTTCTTCCGCCTTCGACTGCTGCGGCTCGGGTTTTTCCGATTCCGGCGGCGCGGCATAGCGGATCCGCACCGGTTCCTTCGGCGCGTTCTCCGCCTCCCGGCGGCTTGCTTCATATTCTTCGAATGCGGCGTTTAATTCCGCTTCGCGGGTATCGTCCTTCTGTTTTTTCTGCTCCGGGATCCGCATGGCGGAGGGGCGCTTTGCTCTCGCGGCTTCCGCGTAGCGGTTCACGGGACGGACAGAGGGATCGCCGGTCGCAATGCCGTTGGTCATGAGCAGGTCTTCCGTAAACAGATCGGCCGGGGTCCCGATCCGGCGGGGCTGCCTCGGCGTCTCCAGCTTTTTCAGTTCATCCAGCGTCCGCACATCCCGGCCGGCTTCCGCCTTGGTTTCTTCCATCTCTCTGAAGAGCTGGCCGAGCGGGGTATTTTCCGGCAGAATGCCTTCTTCCTCCGGCTGCGCCGAGGCCTGCGAGCGGGCGATTTCTTCCTCGTCCGCTTCCCGCTGGGCTTTCCGCCTGGCCTGCTGTTTCTCCAGTTCCGAGCGTT
Source organism: Lachnospiraceae bacterium (assembly GCA_017394885.1). Classification (GTDB taxonomy): domain Bacteria; phylum Bacillota; class Clostridia; order Lachnospirales; family Lachnospiraceae; genus UBA6987. Next base: position 31,551 of record JAFPWO010000029.1, read on the forward strand.
TGCGGCGCACTTCCGTCAGCTTGAGATCCGTCTCTTCCAGTTCTTTCCGGCGGCGTTCTTCCCGGGCCTCCTGCTCCCGCAGGAACTTTTCCCGATTCTTTTTCCGCTCTTCTTCGAGTCTTTTTTCCTCTTCTTCCCTGGCCTGGGCCCGCTGCAGCATCCGTTCTTCCATGCGCAGCTGCGCCAGCTTCTGCCTTTCTTCCTGTTCATTGCGGTAGCGCTGCCGCTCATCCTTGAGCGCCGTGCGGACCTGCCGGCTCTTGATGCCCAGCGCAGTCAGCAATGCCTTGCCGAGCGTCAGGACCAGCCCGATCAGGAACAGCAGGAACAGGATCACCAGGCACCCGACCCGGCCCGTCGTACTCACCAGCAGCCGGCACCAGAAGCCCCCGAAAAGGCCGCCGCCAAAGCGCGTTCCCTTTCCGGCTTCATAATAGGCTTTGAGCGAGGTCAGCAAAGCTCCCTTGCTGCCGGCCAGTTCGGCCAGGCCGCACAAAAACGTAAACGTAACGCAGCCGGCAAGGAAGCGCAGGATCGAATTCGAAGGATATCTCCGAAGATTGATCATGAGGAAGCAAAGCCCGATCAGCAGCAGGAACGGGAAGAGATACGCAAGCGAGCCGAACAGCCCGAACTGCACGCGGGACAGCACCGCCCCGATCTTCCCGACCAGGCCGAAAAGACTTAAAAACAATAACAGAGAAAGAGCGATGCAGCACAGAAGCAAAACGTCGCGGCCGGGCGAAGAACTGCTCTTTTTCTTCGCCGCGGCTTTTCCGCCCGTGCTCCGGGTGCTGCCTGCCTTTCCTGTCTTCGCGCTGCTCCGAACGTTCCGGGGCGGAGCCGCAGAAGACGTCTTTTTCTTTTTATTTTTTGTTGATGATGCCGCCAAAAATCCGACCTCCCAAAAAAACAGCATAGCTTTTGATATTATACCTGTTTTTCACCCGTTTGTCAAAGAAACGCATTCCGTTATTTTTTTTGCTTCTGCGCAACAATTCTGCTATACTATCGGTATTCTTATCAGAAGACAAGATGCGGATGCATCCTTCCGAAAGGAGAAACGTTATGAAACACTGCTTGACCCGCCTGATCAGCGTGCTTGTGACCGCAGCCATGCTTTTCAGCCTCACCGCCTGCGGCGCTGCGGCGCCGGGGACGGAAAATGCAAAGGAGACGGCTTCCGGAACCACGAACACGGATATGACAGAAACGATTTCCGAAACAGCTTCCCACGGCGGGAGCAATGCCATTTATACGCCGCAGACAGTGGACGGAAAAGCCCCGGACGAAGCCTTTCGCACGGCTTATCTGAAGCTCACGGCGGCCCTGATGGCGGCGCACCAGAAAAACGCGAAGAGCTCGACGCTGATCTCCCCGCTCTCCATTATGACCGCGCTCGCCATGGTCGCGAACGGCGCAGACGGAGATACGCTGGCAGAGATCCAGACCCTGCTGGGCGGCGATATCGGGCTGGATACGCTCAACAATTATCTCTACAGCTACTTTCATAGCCTGCCCAGTGACGAGACCGCCCGGTTTGCGGCCGCGAACTCTATCTGGATCAATGATCTGAGCAGCTTTACGGTCCTGCCTTCTTTCCTGCAGACGAATGCCAATTATTATCAGGCGGAAGTCCGCCGCACCGTCTTTAATGACGCGGCGGTCAGTGACATCAACGACTGGGTCAGCAAAAATACCGACGCCATGATCCCCCGCATTCTGGACCGCCTGAGCGAGGATGACCGCATGATCCTGATCAACGCGCTGGTCTTTGACGCCAAGTGGAACACGATCTTCTTTGAAGAAGCGGTGCAGGATCATGAGTTTACCGCGCTTTCGGGGCAGAAACAGACGGTTCCCATGATGAGCGGTTCCGAATACTGGTATCTTTGGGATGAAAACACGGCCGGCTTCATGAAACCGTACCGGGACGATACCTATCGTTTCGTGGCGCTGCTGCCGGAGGAAGGCACCGATCTGAACGAGTACATTGCTTCCTTAAGCGCAGAGAAGTTAAACGGGCTGCTTCAAAGCGCCAGCAACGAAAAGGTCAGTATCCTGCTGCCGAAGTTCAGCTATGACGATAACTGGCGGATGGAGACCGATCTGGCCGCGCTCGGCATGCCGGCCGCATTCTGCGCTCTGGCCGACTTCAGCCGGATCTCCGAGGACACACAGCTGTATATCGATACGGTCATCCACAAGACCCACATCGAAGTAGCGGAGGAAGGGACCCGCGCCGCTGCCGTCACGATGATTGGATTAAAGAATACGGGGATGCCGATGCAGCCGCCCAAAGAAGTGATCCTGGACCGACCCTTCGTCTATATGATCATCGATACCGAAACGCAGCTGCCGATCTTCATCGGCGCCGTCACGGAAATCGCGGAATAATGCGGAAAGCAAAAAGAACGGCGGTGTCAGGGCGGCCCTCATAAGACAGTTTTATAGTTTTCAGGAATGGCATGATCTTCGGGTCATGCCATTTCCTGTGTCATCAGTTCACTCAGTGGGATGAACCCAATCAGATCATAGCAGATATGGATGCTCTGGCGGCGTTTCCCACTGCTTTTATCAGGAGCCCCGACATAGATAGCCTTTATCAGCTCATGAGCCGCATAAGGCGTCAATTCCGTCAGCTCTGCGTACTTTCTGACCTTCTGAATGAACTGTTCAAGATTCTGGTTCTGTTGTTCCTGTGTTTCGATTTCCTGCCGTAAGACTTCCGCTTCCGCTTTCAGATCACGCTGCTCGTCCTCATAGGCCCGGCTCATCATGATGAAACGGTCATCACTAATCCGGGAAGCCACATTGTCCTCATAAAG
>JAFPWO010000030.1 GCA_017394885.1 Lachnospiraceae bacterium
AGCGCTCGTCTCGGTTGCCCGCGCCGAGCGGCTCTCGGGTTCGCATTTCATCTCTTGAGCGGAGAAGGAGGGATTCGAACCCTCGCGCCGCTATTAACGACCTGCACCCTTTCCAGGGGTGTCCCTTCGGCCAGCTTGGGTACTTCTCCAAAGTGATAAATAAAAATTCAGTTGTGAGCGGAGAAGGAGGGATTCGAACCCTCGCGCCACTTGCGTGACCTGTCGGATTTCAAGTCCGATACCTTCATCCACTTGGTTACTTCTCCAAAAAAGCAACGTATTCAGTTGTGAGCGGAGAAGGAAGGATTTGAACCCTCGCGCCACTTGCGTGTCCTCTTGCGGTGCCCAAAATTCCTTCGCACTTCGTGCTCGGACTTTTGACCGCTGCGCCAACCTCGCCTCGCTTGCGTGTCCTCTTGCGGTGCCCAAAATTCCTTCGCACTTCGTGCTCGGACTTTTGACCGCTGCGCCAACCTCGCCTCGCTTCATCTGCCGCCGGCAGCGCTCGGCTCGGTTGCCTGTCGGATTTCAAGTCCGATACCTTCATCCACTTGGTTACTTCTCCAAGAAGCGTGCAGATGATATTGTAATCAGTGCGTCCCCGTTTGTCAAGCGCTTTCTGCACAAAAACCTGCTTCTGCCGCCAAAAAGAAAGAGAGACCCGCGAGCCTCTCTTCCGTGCCGTTCCATCCGGCTTTCACCGCATGAAATTCTCATGGAAAATGCTTTCATACAGCGCTTCCAGCTGGTCCGGATTGGACATCAGGACGATCGCCGCGATCAGGATCGTAGCATTCAGGACAAAGGAAACGATCCCCACGACCAGGCCGATGACAGCCATCGTCTTCCGGATCGAGGATTTTAAGCCCAGGCTCGAGAGAACGATGCCCGCGACGCACAGGACGACCCCGATATACGGCAGGCAGCAGCAGACCGCGCCGAGGATCGAGAAGACCAGCCCGGCCACCGCGTACCCGTCTGCTTTCCTGGTCGGAGATTCCGCATACTCCTGCGGATATCCGTTCGCAGCTCCGCTGTGATAGCTGTTATAACCCGAGTAGTTCTGGCTGTCGTTCCGCCCGTAACCGCCGTACCGGGAATTCCAGTCGTCCGAATAAGACTGGCTGCCGTGATCGTCCGGCGTGACACGGCCCGGATCGTATTCTTCTCCTGTCTCTCCATCTGGATTATATGGTATGGCGGCGCCGCAGCTCGGGCAGACCCTTGCCCCGTCCGCCAGTCTCTGACCGCAGTGAATGCAATACATTCTGAAGACCTCCTTGCTTAGCCTTCCCGTATTATAATACACAGCACTTCCCCGCGCAAGTCTTCTTCCCGCCGCTTAATAGATCATTCCGTTGACCATGATGACGTGCACGGCGTTTTCTTCTTCCGAACAGAAAACCTGCAGGAACAGGTAGTGGCGGCCGCTGATATTGGTAAAGAGGATCCGTTCCTTCACCACCTCCATGTCGTGCCCGCCGTAGTGATACTCCGCGATCTTCACATTTTTCAGCCTGTGCCTGACGGCGGGCTCATCCGGCCAGGAAAAATCCGCCTGCAGGAGCATGGCTTCCAGCAGAGAGGCCTCCGTAAGCTCATTGGCAAAGCGGAGGCAAAGCGTATCGTTTCGCGCCTTGAATGCGGCGGAAAGGCTTCGGTACCGGCTCGTCTCATCCGTGTTGTTGGTGTTTTCGGAGGCAAAGAGCAGATACAGTTCATCGGTCGCCTCCGGATCAAAGAAATACCCGGGCATCCGGGGATCCTCCTGCAGGGCGCCGCGGCCTGCGTTATCGAGCGGGGATACGCCTTCCGCGGCGGTCACACTGCCACTTTCTTCCGTCCGGGTCTCTGCAGGCAGGACCGCCTCCCGGGAGGAGATCATCTCCTGCGGCGGTTCGCTTTGCGAGCGATCCGTCTCTTTCACTGCTGTTTCCAGCCGCTCCGTTTCCCGGCCCGGCTCTTCTTTTTGCTCGCGCCTTACGATCAGCGCCGCAAGGATCACCACCCCCACGAGCGCCAGGATCCCGATCCCGAGATAGACCTGGTTCAGTTTATTTCTGCTATCCTCTTCTTTCATGGAATTCTCCTTGTCTGATTCATGACAGGTCCGGGCTGTGATGCTTCCTTCTTTCTCAATCGTAAGCGTCACGGCGCCGTCCGTATCCGTACGGAATGCTTCCGTCCCGAAGGCGGCCAGCCGCTTCGTCACTTCCGCGGAGGGATGGCCGTACATGTTGTTCCGGCCGCAGGAAATCACGGCATACCGGCTCCCCAGCGCGGCCAGAAACGCTTCGCTGCTGGAGGTTTTCGAACCATGATGCCCCACCTTCAGGTAGTCGGTACCCGCCAGTTCTTCTCCGTGCGCGGCCAGCAGGGCCGCTTCCCCGGACGCCTCGAGGTCTCCGGGGAATAGTGCCTGAAAGGCGCCGCAGCAAAGCTGCAGCACCATGGAATCGTTATTGCCGGCATCCGGGACGGGCAGGCTGAACGGATACAGGACCGAAAAGCGGCAGGCTCCATCCTCCCAGGCCGCGCCGTCGGCGATCCAGAAGACCGGGATCTGCCGCGCCTGCGCTTTCGTCAGCAGTGCCTGCGCCTTCTCGTCAAAGCGGAAGGCCATCGGGAGGATCAGGGCATCGACCGCAAGGCTCTCTTCTTCCATCAGGCTCGTCAGCGCGTTGGTATGATCCTCGTCCAGATGCGAGGCTAAAACCGCTTCCAGACGCCGGGTCCCCGCATAACGGAGATACGGCAGGATATGCTTTTCGGCCGGGTCCCCATAACTGCTGCCGGCGTCGATCATATAGCAGTGCCCCGCCGGCGTCCGGATGATATGGCAGTCCCCCTGCCCCACGTACAGGCTGGTGATCGTAAGAGCCTGATCCGCCCGGAGCGCAAACGGCACGGCCGCGGCAAGCAGCCACACAAGCAGTACTCCAGACTGGACAAGTTCCCGCCCGGCCCGTCTCAGGCTCCGCTTCCCGCCCGGAAGCCACCTATCCTTCCCCACATCCCGCTGTTTTTTCCGGATGGCCCGCATCCACAAAAGTCCCGCGGCGGCAATCAGGTAAAAAGCCGCGGTCTGCCAGGCGAACGGCTTCCCCAGCACGACGGTATGGAAAGGAAGACGCCGGATCCCCGCGCACAGCGCCTCGATCCCTTTCAGCAGAATATGGACGCTCCCGGCCAGGATACGGCCGGCCAAAGGCAGAAGCTGCCCGGAAAAAGCGGTGAAAAACCCGCCGGCCAGCAGCAGAAAAGCGAAGGGGATCACGATCAGATTGGCGATCAGCTGATAGGGATAGAAACAATAATAATGGGTAAGGGTGATCGGAAGGATCACGAACTGAAGCGAAATCGGAAGAAGGACGGCGCGGCCGGCCGCGGTCTTCGGCTCAAAAAAGCGCTGCAGCATCGGAAACAGGACGCCGATGCCGATCACGCAGCCGAAAGAAAGCTGGAAGGAAGCCTGGAAAAGCATGAGCGGGGACGGGATAAGGACGCTGAGCGCGGCCGCGGCCAGTGCCGACGGCAGATCGTAGCTTTTTCGAAACAGCTGGGAGGCGAGCAGCAGCAGGAACATCAGGCCGGCCCGCCGCAGCGGGACGCGTCCGCCGGCCAGTTCCATGTAGAACAGTACCGCGCCGCCGGCCAGCAGGTTCCGCAGCCACAGGAAAAGACCCGGGCCCGCCCGGCTTTTCAGGCGATCGTACGGCAGGAAAGAAAGCAGAAAGCCAAACAGCTTCAGAAACAGGCCGGCTACCAGGCTCACATGCAGCCCGCTCACCGAAAGAAGGTGCGAGATCCCGGCCGTTTCGTAAAGCTTTTCCGTCTCCGCCGGGACATCTCCGCGGCTTCCCAGCAGCATGGCCGAAAGGACCGCCGCATCCTCGTCGAAACAGACGCTCTTTAAGCCTTCCCTGAGCCATTGCTTCAGCCCGGCTGCGGACGCGGCCCAGCTGTTTTGCGAGGCTTCTTCCACCCGGAAGGTATCTGCCTCCATCATGCAGGCCGTATCCCGGGCCAGATAGTAGCTTCGGGCGTCAAATCCCCCCGGATTATCGGCGGGCCGGATCAGCTCCAGCTCTCCCTGCGCCGCGGCAGTATCGCCGATCGCACAGTCCGGTAGGAAAGGGAAATACACCAGTACCGTACCCGCAGAGAGCGCTTCGGAGCCGTCCCGCGGGGTAAAAGCAGCATTTTCCAGCGTTAACGTATAGTTTCCGCTGCCGTTTTCCTGCGCCACGCACAGCGTCCCCCGGACGGTCCCGTAGCCGTCCGCCTTTTCCTTCAGCCAGATTTCCGCCCCGCTCTCCGTCCGAAGCGGCAGGCCGCAGGCAGAAGCCAGCCAGACGCCCAGGCACCAGAGGACCGCGGCCCACACCAGCGGGCGGGCCGCCCGCTCAGACCGTAACATAATCCCGGAGCTTCGCAAAGGTCGCTCCTTTGATCCCGGGGACCAGCATGAGCTCTTCGATCGAAGAAAAGCCGCCGTGCTCCGCGCGGAAGCGCAGGATCGCCTCGGCCTTGGCCGGCCCGATCCCCGGAAGCTTTGTGAGCTCCGCGGCGTCAGCGGTATTGATATTGACCAGCAGCGGCTCGCTGGCCCGGATCCACGGCACCGTTTCGCTCTCCGGAGGCTGCGTGTCCTCGCTCTGCGCCTCCGGGATCCGCGCGGGCAGCGTTTCTTCCTGCACGAAAAAAACCGAAGAGAGCTCGTCCCCTTCGGCTGCCGTGATCACCGGCTCGAAGCTTTCCTGCTGCCACGCAAACAAGCCGCCACCGAGGATCAGCCCGGCCGCGACAAAAAGCATCAGCCATTTCGTTTTCGGCATAGGATTCCTTTCCCGAACCTATACCCTTCTGCCAGCTTCATCATAGCATAAGCGCCGGCGGAAAAGCAAGTCCGCCGGCGCCGATATTCAGGATTTCTTCTGTTCCTTCTCCACTTTTTCGAGCAGCTTTTTGTACGGGAGCATCATGCCCTCCGTCATTTTGCCGCCGATCTTCTTCTGCAGCTTTTTGTTCTTCATCATGCCGCCGACCAGGTACATCGCGGCGATGCGGCCCTTCTTTTTCTGCGGGAAGTCGTCGTAGAAGCCGTGCGCCTTGTAGAAGAGGTGGTCCTCCCGCATGAGGCCCTGCATCTGATAGATCAGGTCGCGGAAGATCTTGAGGCCGCCCACGCCGTAGAAATTCTTCGGCAGCTCGAAGCCGTTTTCGATCGCATATTCCATGGTGTCCGCGGTCTGATCGATCTTCTGCGGACTCTCCGTGCTAACGGCAATGCCCGCGAGGTAGTTTCCACCCACCTGCGAACGGGCCTCCATCAGCATCCGCAGATTCGGTTCTGCTGAAAGATCCCCGGCCACGAGATAGGCCACGGGCTTGCCCATCGTCACGGTGCGGTGGCCGTTGCAGAACTGGCGGTCGTCATATATTTTAAACCGCGACCCCATGGAGTGGTCTTTGATCCGGTACGCGTAGACGATCGCGTTCGCGGTCTGGATATGCTCCCGGAGGAAGGAATCGAAGCCGTCCTTGTAGACGCAGGTCCCGTCCGCGGCGCAGTGAAAGCACCCCAGACACCCGCCGTCAAAGGGAAACGCCTGAATATTGATCACGTCCACCGAGCGCAGGGAACGCGCGGCGAAGCGGGTGATCATCGCCTGCAGCTCTTCGTCTTCCGGTGCGGCGTCGGTCACCAGCGCGATCCGGCCGCCCCGTTTGGAAGGATTCTCCGCCTGCGGCACCAGCTTCCACTCGAGGAAGCGGAAGAAGGCCAGCGCGTCCTGCTGCCCTTTTTCGCTCAGCAGGTCATCCATATCGGCTGAGAGGCCTTCGATATAGTTCAGCCCCAGGTCCCGGCAGTTATCTTCGATAAAGCGATGTGCGGTCACATCATAAAAGTGCTTGGAGGTCGAGATCTGCGCGGCCGCCCTGCCCGAAAGATCCAGGCCCTGTTCCTTCATCAGTTCGATAAAGCGGTGCAGCTGCGAGGGCACAAGGAAAGTATAGACCGGATAGCAGAACAGGATGAGGTCCGCCGCCACAAGCGCTTCGGCCGACGGCGCGAAATCCTTCTCGATGCTCTTGATCCGCTGCCCCACGTGCAGCACGGAGAATTCGTGTTCCGGGAAAAACTTTTCGATATAGTTCACCGTCTGCAGCGTCACGCTGTTTTTTCCCTTCGGCGAACCGTTTAATACCAGTATTTTCAAGGCATTCTCCTCGCTCTACTCGGTCTTTTTCCGCAGCATATCGCGTTTTCTTAAGGTCGGATCGAGGATCCGCTTGCGGATGCGCAGCGTCTTGGGCGTGACCTCCAGAAGCTCGTCCGTGTCGATGAACTGCATGTACTGCTCCAGGCTCATCTGCTTGGGCGGCGTTAAGCGCAGCGCGTCGTCCGAGCCCGAGGCCCGCGTGTTGGTCAGCTGCTTCTTCTTGCAGACGTTGACCTCCACGTCCTGCGCCTTGCCGGTCTGGCCGACCACCATGCCCGCGTACACGCGCTCGCCGGGGCCGATGAAGAGCGTGCCCCGCTCCTGCGCGTTGAAGAGGCCGTAGGTGACCGCCTCGCCGGTTTCGAAGGCGATCAGTGACCCCTGGTTGCGGTAGTGGATATCGCCCTTGTAGGTCGCGTAGCCGTCAAAGAGCTGGTTCATGATGCCGTTGCCCTTGGTATCGGTCAGGAACTCGTCGCGGTATCCGATGAGGCCGCGGGAGGGGATCATGAATTCGAGACGCGTTCTGCCTTCACCGAAGGGCCGCATATTCGAAAGCTCGCCCTTGCGGAGGCTCAGCTTTTCGATGACCACGCCCGAGTATTCGTCCGGGACGTCCACGTAGACGCGCTCCATCGGCTCGAGAAGTCGTCCGGTCTCGCTCCGCTTGTAGATGACCTCCGCCTTGCTGACCGCGAATTCGTAGCCCTCGCGGCGCATCGTCTCGATCAGGATGGAAAGATGCAGCTCGCCGCGGCCGCTTACCTTGAAGCAGTCGGGGGAGAGTTCTTCCACGCGGAGGGAGACGTCCGTGTTCAGTTCGCGCATCAGCCGGTCGCGGATATGGCGCGAGGTTACATATTTGCCCTCCTGCCCCGCGAACGGCGAGTCGTTGACCATCATCTGCATCGTGATCGTCGGCTCGGAGATCTTCTGGAAGGGGATCGGCTCGGGATTTAGGGGATCGCAGAGCGTATCGCCGATATGGATCCCCGAGATGCCGGAGACCGCTACGATCGAGCCGACCTGCGCGCGCTCCACCGCCACCTTTTGCAGGCCGTCGAATTCGTAGAGCTTGCTGATTTTCACGCGCTGCTTCTTATCCGGTGCGTGGTGGTTCACGATCACGACCTCCTGATTTACGGCGATGGTCCCGTTATCCACTTTGCCGACGCCGATGCGGCCGACGTATTCGTTATAATCGATCGTGCTGACCAGCAGCTGCAGCGGGGCTTCCGGATCGCCCTCCGGCGCCGGGATCGATTCGAGGATCGTCTCGAAAAGCGGCCGCATATTCTTCCGCTCATCGCCCAGGTCGCGCACGGCCCAGCCGGCCTTGGCCGAGGCAAAGATGAAGGGGCAGTCCAGCTGCCGTTCGCTCGCGTCCAGATCCAGCAGCAGGTCCAGCACTTCCTCCACGACCTCCTCGGGGCGGGCTTCCGGCCGGTCCACCTTATTGATGCAGACCACAATGTCGAGGTCCAGCTCCATTGCCTTGGACAGCACGAAGCGGGTCTGCGGCATGGGGCCCTCGAAGGCGTCCACGACCAGGATCACGCCGTTCACCATCTTGAGGACGCGCTCCACCTCGCCGCCGAAATCCGCGTGGCCGGGGGTGTCGATGATATTGATCTTCACGCCGTTGAACGTGACCGCCGTGTTTTTGGACAGGATCGTGATGCCGCGCTCCCGCTCCAGGTCGCCGGAGTCCATCACGCGCTCCGCCACCTCCTGATTTGCGCGGAACACGCCGCTCTGTTTTAAAAGCTCGTCCACCAGCGTCGTTTTGCCGTGGTCGACGTGCGCGATAATTGCCACATTTCTGATATCTTCTCTGACCATAAAACCTCCGAAAGACAAATCAAAACATAAGGGGCGGGAAAACGCCCTTGCTAATTGTAATGAATTGTGAAGAAAAATCAAGGGAAATAACAGTTTTGCATAAGCTTGACAGCCGATCTCTTTCATGATATATATCGGTCGGGGAAAAGACAGGGAGAAACGATCTGTTTCTTCCTCTTTTTTTGCGCAGAAAATCATCTATGATTCGCAGACTGAAATCAAATTTAAGCACTTGACAATACGCATATAATGCGTATTATACTCAAAAAGGAGTCTCCATGAAACGCAGAGAACTGATAATAAAACTCGAAAAAGCGGGATTTGTATTCTGCAGAAGCGGCGGAAAACACGATATTTACAAACGGGGTTCGGAAGAAATTCAGATTCCGCGCCACAGGGAAATCAATGAACGACTCGCCAAAAGAATAATAAAAGAATGGAATTTATGAGGAGGAAAAAGAAATGGAGTATGCCTATCCGGTTTTTATAATAAACGACGCAAAAGACTATCTTGTCTATATTCCTGATTTAAAAATCTATACAGAAGGAAAAAGCTATGTGGAAGCAATAAAAATGGCCCGCGATGCGATCGGTCTGGCCATTATCACAAAACAGGACTTTCACGAGATCATTCCCGAGCCTTCTGATTATCAGACTGCTCTTCGTCAGGCAATAGAAAACGCTGATGAAGATCTGGATTTCAGTCAGGGCCTGTTTTCGCTCGTGGATGTCGATGCAGACGAATATCGGAAAAAGCATGACAACAGAATGGTCCGAAAGAACTGCACCATTCCTTTCTATTTGAATGAAAAAGCTGAAAAAGCCGGGATTAACTTTTCCCGCGTACTGGCCGATGCACTGGCGGCGAAACTGCTGCAATAGAGAAGTCATATATGCTGCAACAATGAGACAAGGCTGATACAAATGCAAAAAAGCCCCCTGACGTAAAACAGAAACATCAGGGGGCCGGACCGTTCTGTTTAGCTGCAGGGAAAATCCTGCGGCGAACGCAGAACGGCGCCTTTATCGGCGGAAGTCACCAGCATGGAATACCGATCCAGTGCCGGGGTCCGTGGTTTATGAATAGCCTTTATTTCCCTCAGGCGCTCCCTGATCTCATCGTCCGGCACACATAAAGTGATCGTGCGGTTCGGGATATCGATTATGATCTTATCTCCTTCCCGTACTGCGGCGATCGGTCCGCCGGCCGCCGCTTCCGGGGAAACGTGCCCGATACACGGTCCGCGGGTAGAACCGGAAAAGCGTCCGTCGGTGATCAGCGCACAGCTCTCATCCATACCGCGGCCTACGATCAGTGAAGTGGTCATATGCATCTCACGCATACCCGGGCCGCCCTTCGGTCCCTCATAGGTGATCACCAGGATATCACCGTATCGGATCTCGTCATTTGACACGGCTGCACTGGCCTCCTCCATGGAGTGGAAGACTCTGGCCCGGCCCTCAAAGTAATACATGGAGGGCTTCACGCCGCTCTTTTTCACGACTGCGCCGTCCGGGCAGAGGTTTCCGTGCAGGACGGCCAGTCCGCCGTCCGGGCTTTTGGGCGAGGAAAGCGGGAAGATAACGTCATTTTCGACGAGAGGAACGTCTTTCAGATTCTCGCGGACCGTTTTTCCGGTGACCGTCATCTGAGCGGTGTCAAGAAGAGGTTCCACCGCCTTCAGTACTGCCGGGATCCCGCCGCAGTCTTCCAGATCGATCAGAGGATGCTTCCCGGAAGGTTTGATATTGCACAGATAAGGGACTTTTCTGCTTAGTTCGTCAAAATCGCCGAGAGAAATATCGATGCCGGCTTCATGGGCGATCGCCGGGATATGCAGCGTGCTGTTTGTGGAAGCCCCCATCGCCATGCTGACCGCGATCCCGTTGCGCAGACACTCTCTGGTCATGATGCGGCGGGGCGTGAGGTTTTCATTTACCATTTCCACGATCCGTTTCCCGGATTGTTTGGCCAGCCTGCGTTTCTTCGCGGATACCGCATGGGCCAGACCTGCGCCGGGCAGTGCCATGCCCAGTATCTCTGCCATACAGCTCATCGTGTTCGCCGTACCGAGCATGGAACAGGTCCCATATCCGGGAAGCGCGCACTGTTCGATCTGCATGAGTTCGTCAGCACTCAGTTTCCCCTTCTGCGTACGCCCGATGAGTTCCCGCATATCCGTCAGGGTGATCACATCCAGCCCATTGTATTTGCCGGGCAGCATCGGACCGCCGGTCACAAAAATGGCCGGAATATTCAGACGCATGGCCGCCATGAGCATCCCCGGGACGATCTTGTCGCATCCGGGCATCATCACCATCCCGTCAAACTGATGCGCCTCGACCATATATTCTATGGAATCGCAGATGATCTCCCGGCTCGGAAGAGGATAGCTCATGCCCTTGTGGCCCTGGCAGATTCCGTCACAGATCGCAATGGTATTAAATTCCCGCGGGATCCCGCCGGCTTCACAGATGCCCTGCTTGACAAAATCCGCCAGTTCACGCAGATGGATGTGACCCGGGACCATCTCCGTAAACGAATTCACCACGGCGATCATCGGTTTTTTCAGGTCATCGGGCTCCAGACCCATACTGTACAGCAATGCTCTGTGAGCCGACCGTTCTATCCCGTTGACCAGCTGACCGCTTCTGTAATCCTTATAATGCATCATTTCATCAAAGTTCATATCTGATACCACGCTTCCTGAAAGATCGTTTTCTAAATAGTTTTGATCCATTTATTGACAGAGATGAGCCCGGCATACCCCCAATCTTCTTTTTCACCGGACGATACCAGTTCAAATCCGCACTTCTGCACAACTCTCGTGACGGCCCGGTTCTCCACCATGGTACTTGCGGTGATCGTTTCAATATCCGCCTCTTCGTGCAGATAGCGGACCATCATCCGGACCGCTTCCGCCGCGATGCCCTGCCCCCAGCACTGCCTGCGAAGGCGGCATCCGATGGAGATCCTGCGGATATGATCCTTATATCCGTACATCTCCGCCAGGCCGCAGAATATCCCGTCCCGGTAAATCCCGAGAATGACGGACTCCTGAAAACATTCATCGTACAGCCGCCGGATCACCTCATGAGCATCCTCGTATCTGCGTTCAAACAGGAAGGTCGGAAGGAAGCGGTAGACCTGCGGATCGTGCGCCATCTCGGACAACGCCTGTGCGTCATCCTCTGTAACCCGCTTCAAAACAAGTTTCTCTCCCTGAATATACGGGATCTCCGAAAAGAGTTCTTTCATAAGTCCCCTTCCTCTTCTGCCGTTCGAACACTTCGAATAAACTATAGCAAGATCGGCCGGGCGTGTCAACGCACCGGCCAGAACACACTGCCAAAGACTTTTCTGCAATCTGTGCGCTCCCGCAGTGCAAGCTGTGCAGACCCTATTGCATTTTTCGCGGGACTTTTATAGAGTAGCATCAGACCAAAGAAAAGGAAGGAGAAAGGCCTTGAGGATCCGACTTCAGATCAGCAAAGCGCAGATCGAATCCGTGCGGCGGGAGCTGGAAGCGGCCGGCATCGCGATAGACGATAAGGCGCCTTACGTCCTGAGCGAGGCCGAAGCGGCCGGAAACTTTCTCACCGTGCGCGATCCGGAAGGCGCACGCGTGCGCATCGCCGCCGACGGAATCATCTTCATTGAGAGCTACGGTCACAACGTGGACGTGCACACCACGGACGGGACCTACGCCAGCCCGGATCCGCTTTATCAGCTGGCCGCGCAGTTGGACCCGGCGCAGTTTCTGCGCATCAGCAATTCGGTCATCATTGCGCGGCGGCATGTAAAAAAGATCCGCCCTTCCCTGTCCATGAAATTCGTCCTGACCCTGTCCGACGGGACACTCGTGGACGTGACACGCAGTTACTACGGAGCCTTCCGTGAATTCTTCCATATTTGACGGCCCCCGGCCGAAGGAGGTTTTTATGCGAACAAGCATTATTGTTTTATTAGTTACGATTCTGGCAGCCGCGCTGCTCGGAATTCTGGCCTATATCCGTTACCGCAGGCGGCTGAATGAAGCGCTGTCCGATTCCAGCGATCCGTCCATCCGGCAGCACAGCAGTGCTTCTCCCGCGGAATTTGTCCCCTGGCTGCTCATTGCCCTGCTGGTCATCTGGAATGCCGTCACGCTGGGGAAGGTCTCCTCGATGAGCGCACGGCTGGACAACATGAGCAATAATCTGCAGAGTCAGATGATGCTGATGAATTCCCGGATCTCTGATCTGGAAGAAATGCTGAAAAAAGAAAATGCGATCTTGCGTTCCTATGACTGGAGCTTTGGTGAGTTTGATGCGGAAAGCCACTGTGTCTTCATTGATTTTACACTCTACCCGCAGAGCTACACGGAAACGACACGGTTAAGCCTTACCTGCGGCAGCGAAACCGTCTCCTTTTCACAGAGCAGTCCCGGCATTTTTAAGGGTTCCGCCAAAGTCGATATTTTCAAAATGATAGAGGACTTTCCGGCGCTGACCATGACAGACGGCGGCACCAGCCGGGTACAGATCCTGGATGATATGCCGATCGGGTATCTGTTTGATTTTTACCTTCCCATTTATATGGCAGATGCTTCTACCCTGAAAACGGCCAGAAAAGGCGATACGCTGAAAATGAGCGGAGAGCTCCATCTCTCGCAGGCAGGAAAAGATACCGATGTCCGGATCACGAAGGCAGAGCTTCTGAAAGAAGTGAACGGCGTCGTAAAGGAAAGCGTCCCGGTAACGCTTCGCAGCAATGAGATGACCACCCTGAACCTTGATGAGAGCTTCGCGGATTTCGGCAGGGACAGCACCCTGCGCCTGCTTCTGCGGGCCGAAACGGACACGGGTTATACCGTTCAGACGCTGCTGGTAACCGTCGAGCCGGAAAATAACGATAACCCTACCCTGTACCACGGCGATGTCGAAATTTTTAACGCGGCCGGAGAAAGCCTCCTGCACCGGAAAGAGTAAGAATGGTTTTATCATTAAAACAGGGCGGTGATGCTCAGCATCGCCGCCCTGCTTTAATGATATCGTACCGCCACTATTTCGACGGTTCGTATTTATCCCGCTGCACATACGCGCCTTTATCCGCGCCGGTCTGGGTCGTTTTCCAGAACTCATCCTTCAGGATCTCAAAACTGACCGCGCTGCTCGGATACGGATAAAGCCGGCAGAAAAGACCCGCTTTCTGGAATGCCAGCAGCAGCTTGTCGGCCTGTTCTTCCGTCAGCGTTATCTTTCCGTCCGATACCAGTTTGGCGCTCACAAGAAGGCTGCTTTCCGTCTTATCCAGGAACTCATCCAGAGAACTGACTTTATGCAGGGACAGGCCGGCCGTCCCTGCGCCGGAGAGAATGCTGACCTGGAATTTCGGCGCATCGGCTCCGAGCGTTTCCGCCACCAGCGCATTCACTCTTTTCTCCGCTTCCTCTTTCAGATAGAGACGGTAATAATCGTCCTCGCCGGAAGATCCGTCCCGGGTCACATACACGCTGAAGCTGCTTCCGTAGGTTTTGGACGCGGCCGAGAAGATCGCGTAGGTCGATTTATCCTCCGCAGCCGGCTTATCTTTCGACAGGGTGAGCTGATCCGCATCCCCAACTTTTTTCTGGAGGGCGGCCAGATGTTCTTCCGCTTTTTCTCTCCACTGCTTCTCCTGGGACGCGCCGCAGCCGGCAGTGAAGGCAGCGAGAAGAAGGATGAGGGCGATGATTGTTTTTCTGTAATGCATACGGATGGTCCTTTCTTTCCATGAGAGTCATGATGCAGTGCCGGAGATTATACCTCCCTTTCATAGGGGAGGTGGCGGCGTCAGCCGCCGGAGGAGTTCCTCACTTCCCGCATCATGAATTTTCTTGCCACATTGATCCCGATCTTATACGGCAGCGGCCGCAGATCCTTATCAGCCTTCTTTAACAGGTCCCGGATCGGCAGTCCCTGCGGGCAGTGCTTTTCGCACTTGCCGCATTCCACGCACTGCGACGGGAACGCCGCTTCCTTTGTCATGCCCACCGTCTGCGCATACGCAAAGCGGGCCTTGCTTTTCGATTCAATATACATCTCATTCCAGCAGCGGAACGCCCCCGGAATATCCACATTTTTCGAGCAGGGCATACAGTACCGGCAGCCCGTGCACCCCACCTTTTCCTTTGCCCGGATATGGCGGCAGACCTTCCGGATCACCTCAAACTCGTCGGCCGTCCAGCTTCCCGCCTGCGCCTCGGACGCGATCCGGCAGTTTTCCTCCACCATCTCCAGAGAATTCATGCCCGACAGCACGCAGGTCACCTCCGGCTGATTATACAGCCACCGGAGGCCCCATTCCGCCGCGCTCCAGCCCTTGCCGGACGCGGCCATCACCTTCCGCGCGGACTCCGGCAGCATATTCACGAGCTTGCCCCCGCGCAGCGGTTCCATGATGATCACCGGGATGCATTTCGCCGCGGCGGCTTTCAGGCCCTTCACCCCGGCCTGTGAGACCTCGTCCAGATAGTTGTACT
Organism: Lachnospiraceae bacterium; assembly: GCA_017394885.1. GTDB lineage: Bacteria > Bacillota > Clostridia > Lachnospirales > Lachnospiraceae > UBA6987. The sequence goes on from JAFPWO010000030.1 coordinate 14,573, forward strand.
GGATCTGGCAGAAATCCCAGTCGTAAGCGTCCAGGATCTTTAAAAACATCTCCGTGTTGCCGTGGAAGGAAAAGCCGATGTTCCGGATCTGCCCCGCGGCCTTTTTCTCCGCGATCCACTCCGTGATGCCGAGCTTTAACAGCCGCTCCCACTGGAACACGTCCGTCAGCATGTGCATCAGATAATAGTCGATGTGATCCGTGCGCAGGCGGGACAGCTCCTCGTTGAAATAGCGGTCCACCGCCGCGCGGCTTCCGATCATATACTGCGGCAGTTTCGTCGCGATATTGATCTTATCCCGGATCCCGGTGCGCGCAAAGATCTCGCCCAACGCAGCCTCGCTCCCCGTGTAAATATAAGCCGTGTCATAATAATTCACGCCGGCCTCATAGGCGCTCATGAGCTCTTTTTCGGCTTTGTCGATATCGATGCTCCGGCCCTTCGTCGTAAAACGCATGCAGCCGTAACCGAGGATCGAGATCGGCTCCTGATGCCTGTCATTTCTGTATTGCATAAAAACACATCCTCTACAGTTTCAGATCCCCGTCCTTGACCCAGCCGAGCCTGCGGACGCCGGCATGGAACAGGAGCGAGAGGACCGCTGGCAGCACGAAGGAGATCAGGATCAGGCCGGTCCAGTCAAAGGCGGTGATCGCAGCCTTCGTCCCGGTCGCCACGTCCTTGACCCAGCCGGTATAGACCCCGATCTGGCCTACCAGCCCGCAGGTCCCCATCCCGGAGGAGACCGGCGCGCCGTTCATTTTCAGCTTGAACAGGCAGGTCGCGATCGGTCCGGTCACGGCCGAAGCCAGCGTCGGCGCGATCCAGATCCGCGGATTCTTAACAATATTCCCCATCTGCAGCATGGAGGTGCCGATCCCCTGCGAGATCAGGCCGCCCCACTTATTTTCTTTAAAGGAGATCACGGCAAAGCCGATCATCTGCGCGCAGCATCCGGCTACCGCCGCGCCGCCCGCGAGGCCCGTAAGGCCCAGCGCCGCGCAGATCGCCGCCGAAGAGATCGGGAGCGTTAAGGCCATGCCGACAAGTACGGCGACCAGGATGCCCATGAGGAAAGGCTGCAGCTCCGTCGCCCACATGATCAGATTCCCCAGCCACATCGCGGCCTTGCCGATGGGCGGCGCGATCAGCCAGGAGAAAAAGACGCCCACCGCGATCGTCACGAGCGGCGTCACCAGAATATCCACCCGCGTCTCCTTGGAGACGGCTTTCCCGCATTCCGCGGCGATAATCGCGATAAAGAGCACGGCCAGCGGGCCGCCCGCGCCGCCCAGGGCGTTCGCGGCAAAGCCCACGGAGATCATGGAGAAGAGCACCAGCGGCGGGCACTTTAAGGCATAGCCGATGGCCACCGCCATTGCCGGCCCGCTCATCGCCGTCGCGATCCCGCCCACGGTATAGTCTACCCCGGCCACGGTCGCCACGGTCTTCGTAAGGAAAGGGATCTGGAACTGCGTGCCGATCGTATTGATGATGGTCCCGATCAGCAGCGAGCAGAACAGACCCTGCGCCATGGCGCCGAGCGCGTCGATCGCGTAGCGTTTAAAAGAGATCTCGATATCTTTTTTCTTCAGAAAAGCCTGAAAAGCACTCATCTCCGAATCCTCCGAAAAGAATAATACAGCGGCACTTTCAGCATATCAGACTGAAGCGCCGCTGTCCACGGGAATTTATATTTTTAATCATCTATTGCACGGTATACCGCCATCCGTCTGCGAATTGCTGGGGGATATACACCGCCTTCGCGTGCGGATCTGCCGAGGATCCTTCTCCGATGATCTGCATTTCTCCGGCCTCTTCCAGCGAATAATACAGGCGCCGGAAGCGGTAAATCTCCTTCTGATATCCATCTGTTACATTCCAGCCCATAACACAGCAGCCCATAACACAGGTTGCCTGATCTCTCCCGTTTATATCCCCGACATACAGTTCTTCAAAATAACTGTATCCAAAGGTAAAGTACCGTACGTAAACGTTCTCTTCCTTTCCGTCCCCGTCTATATCCAGCAGGTCTCCGTAGCTCGGGCGGCACTCCCATCCCTGCGCGATATATTCTGCAAGAGAAGAACAGGGGATCAGCTCGTCTATGGTTTTCTCTTCACTGCGCATCCGTACCCGTGCGTACAGGATAAGCGCATCATTATCTCCATGCGCATAGATAAAATCAACCACCTGCATCCGCTCTTCGCTGCTCATTACGACGGAGATCGTCCTCCCGTCCAGCGACACCAGACAGAGACGGTATCCCGCATCCTTCGGATAGAAATTATCCTCCAGCTGTTCGTTCAGCTCATATCCGGCATTCCGGCCGTTATAATAAAAGCTGTATCCGATGCTGCCGTCCCGGCCGGCACAGGCCTCCCATTTGATTTCATCGGTCTTTCCGTCCTGATCCAGATCGATCCGGAAGCCCTCGTTTTCCGCAAGGATACCGCCGTTGCCCACAGGCAGGATCCTGCCGCTCAGTATTTCCTTTTCATAGGCTGTCAGATCTTCCCAGACCGGTTCTTTCTGCAGGATATGATAACCGGAAGATATCCCGTAAAGGCTTACACCGTCCGCCCGCGGCACCATATAGAGATCCAGTTTATATTCTCCGCTGATCCGCTCCGGAACAGACAGCCAGTCTGACGTGTCCAGTTCGCTGACAGAAACCAGTTTTCCCTCCGGATCGTAGTGCCGAAGCTGCGCCGTCTGGCCGTCTACTTCATAATTGAAAAGCAGCAGTCCAGCGTTATAAGGGTACCAGCGTCCGTCGTAGTCAGCATAGATCACCTGAACTTCCGGCAGCGGAAGGCTGACGGTCCATTCCCGGCCATCCCGCTCGATGATACGATACTGCCCCTCTCCCAGCTTCTGCACACGATATCCTTCTTCTGTCGGGGAAAATGCCGTATTTCCCGGCTCCCACAGGTAATTCGTATCTCCGTCCTTCATGATCAGAAGGACGCCGCTTCCATACGGGGTTCCGCTGACTTTCTGCATATCCCGTACATCTTCTGCCGTAACGTCAGGAAGCGGAATTTTGTCAAGAATACTGACCTCTTTTTTGCTGTGATCCAGCGAGATACGGTACATGACCTCTTGGTCCAGTATATAATATCCCTGTCCGAGTCCGGCATCGGCGCATATCTGCCGGGGAGCTTCCATGAAATCAAGATCAAAAACGTGAAGCACCGATTCCCCTTGAATAGAAGAAGTATAGTTATAAAACCTATCTGTTTTCCAGATAATTCGTTTCCCTGCAGTATCCAGCAGTCCAAAGCCAAAATCCGTTTCTCCGACATAATCACTCGGTGAAAACGGTTTGTCTGACAGCCCTTCGATCTCCTCCCGGCTCAGGAAAAAGATCCGCTCCGCAGCATACTGCCCGGTGTAGGGTGTTTCATCTTCCTGACCGCTGCTGCTTTCTTCCGAAGGTTCTGCCGGTACCGTGGCCGCTTCGGAAGACTCTGTCGGCGCTGCGGTCTCTGCCGGCGAACTGGTTTCCTCCGGGCTTTCCACCTCCTGCGAAGGTTGTGCCTCTGTCAATGCTTCCGTCGAAACAGTCTGCTCAAGTGTCTCCGACGGTTCCGACGTCCTCGACGGGTCGGTCAGCGCGCAGCCGGCTGTGACCAGCCCCGCCGCCAGGACAGCCAGCAGCGTCCAAAAGGCCGGCTTTCTGTAGCGAATCAGGGCCTTGATGCGTGTCCCGACGGCGACTTCTCCGAAAAACAGCGGGCAGACCGCCAGCGCCTTGCCGGGCCGGTTATACTCTAACAATGCCTCGGAATATTCCTTCCGATACGCCGCCGTCCGGTCTTTGATCACCTTCTCATCGCAGGCCAATTCGATATCCCGGCAGAAGAAAAGATACGCCGCCCAGAGGACGGGATTAAACCAGTGGACCGCCAGCAGCACAAATCCGAAGGGCTTCCAGATATGGTCAAGGCGGGCAAGGTGCGCCTGCTCATGGGCCAGGACATATTCTCTCTGTTCTTCCGAAAGACCGGAAGGCAGATAAATCCGCGGCCGCACAGTGCCAAGGACAAACGGCGTGTCGATGGAATCGCACAGATAAACGCTGTCGCGCAGGCGGATGGAGGCTGCCGTGCGCCTTTTCATCCTTCCGTAGCTTACTAGCATATAAAGCAGCATGAGAGCCGCTCCGGCGATCCACACAAACGGCAGGACCGGAAGGACCGTGTTCTCAAAAGTTTTCGGCACTTCCCCGGTCTTTTCAGACACCTCCAGGTAGCGTTCTCCGCCTTCTTCCCGGACCGGCACCTCCGGATGGCTCATCCGTATCTGGTCAAAGCGCAAATCTGCTTCTTTCACCCGAACCGTCTTTTCGATATTCTGCTCTGTGATTGTTGTGACGGCGCTCCCGTCGGCCAGCTTTTCCGGAACGACCGAGATCCGGCTCTCCGGAAGGGCCGGGAGGATCAGACGCAGCGCGACCAGTGCCCACAGTGCACAGACGGCGGCTCGCGGCGCTTTGCGGAAGACCAGGCGCAGAAGCATTACGGCGCCGGCTACCAGCGCGGCGGAGAGGCTCATTTTAACGATTTGAAGAAAAATACTCTGAACCATATTTCCTCCCCGATAAAAGCTTATGGCCCGTCTTCTTCCGGCTTCCAGCTATCCAGCAGCTGACGGATTTCCTGATACTCCCGGGCGGAAAGCTTTCTTCCCGCGGAAAAGGCCGTCAGAAATGCCGGAAGCGAACCCGCGAAGCTTTCTTCCACAAATTGCTTGCTCCTGTCCGAATAAAAATCTTCCTGCGGAACCAGAGACGTCACGACTCCGTTTTCATTCCGGAAGAAGCCCCGCTCACAGAGCTTGCGCAGGACCGTGTAGGTCGTGGATTTTTTCCATTCCAGTTCCTGTGCACACAGCCGGACCAGCTCCCCGGAACTGATCGGTTCGTTCTTCCAGATAATATCGGCAAAGCGGGTTTCCACCAGTCCGAGTTTTACTTCTGACATTCGAATGCCTCCTGTTTGGTCTATAACAATAAACCTGTCTTGAGGCGAGTTTATCACAATAGACCAACCCTGTCAAGCACTTTTTCAAAAAAGATAGGGAGCCAGGAATCGGCCCTTACGGACCCCCTGGCTCCCTTTCAGTCCCTGTTCAATGCTTCCTTTGTTTTTCAGTATGCTTTGCTGCCGGAAGTAATGCCGCGGGCGATGGCGCCGCCGATTTTCTCCCTGGCGCTGCGGTACGGCTGTCCGCCGAGAAGCAGCTCTTCCACCTTCAGCGAGGCAATATCCTCTGCCGTATAGGGATTTCCGGAGAGGATCACCATGTCCGCGATCTTCCCGGCTTCGAGGCTCCCGCGCTCCTTCTCATCGAAGCTCGTCCAGTAGCCGTTATACGTGCACATCCGGAGCGCGTCCTGCACCGTTACCGCTTCCGCGCCGTTGCGGACGGCCTTATCCATCCAGACGATGGGATCCGGCGCGGTGCAGGGGGCATCGGAGCCGAAGGAAACGACGATCCCGTTGTCCCGGAAGGTTTTAAGCGGATTCAGCCTCGCCGCGCGATCTTCTCCCATGATGCTGACCAGATATTCATCCGGTTCCTGCTTCCAGTTGATAAACGCGCTCTGCACCGCCATCTGGATATGATAGTCCCGGCAGATCCGGATCCCTTCCTCCGTGGGCAGGCAGTCGTGGATGATCCCGTGACGGTGATCCTCTCTGGGGTAATCGTCCAGTGCGGCCTTCAGCGCGCGGGTGGCCTGGTCGAACGCCTTGTCTCCGATCGCGTGCATCTCGATCTGCAGCCCGGCCCGGTTCGCTTCCTTACAGAAAGCGGTCACCTTCTCGTCGCTGTAATAGAGCACGCCATCTCCGCCCTCTTCGTCGATATACGGCTCATTCATGGCGGCGTCGTGCGAGCCGAAGCACCCGTCCAGCGCGCATTCGAAGCAGCCGCCGATCCGCGGAAGCTTCCGGCTGAGCGCCACCTTCACCTTCAGCGACTGCGGGAAGACCCGCAGCTGGAAGCCGTTCTGCAGCGATTTTGCGAAGATCTTTTCCATCGTGATATCCGCGTTTGCCGGGAAGCCGACGCCGCTCACCGTATGCACGAGGCCGATGCCACGGGAAGCCATGAAGTCCACCGCATCCTGCATGTTCCGGAACAGCTCCGGCAGCGACAGGGAACCGCTGATGTAATCCGAGAAGCGGAAGAACGCTTCCTGATTCATCTCGCCTGTATCCGGATGATAGCCGCGCAGGTCTTTTACCTTGGCGTCCAGCTTTTCCAGCAGTTTCGTATTGACGATGCAGGCGTGGCCGTCATATTTGACGACCATGATCTCCTTGTCCGGGCAGACCGTATCCAGCTCCGCGCGGCTGATCAGGCGCCGTTCCCTTACGGAATAGGGCGAGGCGCCGAAGGCGATCAGCGTCTTTTTGTTCGCGGAGCGCTTCACGAAATCGCGGATCATGGCCGAGATCTCTTCATTCGACTCCGCTTCCATGACGTTGAGCCCCGCCTGGAAGGTGGAGAAGGAAGCAAAGTGCTGATGCGTATCCGCAAAAGCCGGGATCAGGGCTTTCTCTCCCAGCTCGACGCGCTCCGCGCTGTCATACATTTTCGGCAGTTCGTTTCCGACAAAAACGATCCGTCCCTGGTCCTCCACCAGATACTCAAAAACCTTGTCCTCCCGGTTCACGCTGAGGACAGCGCCGTGATAGCATTTCATAGGATTCTCCTCCGGGACCGGAAGCACTGCCGGTCCGTAAATGGGAAAGCAAAGGCTGCGGAAAAGGACGGTCCGCGTCTTTTCCGCAGCCTTGCGGTTTCGATATCTTCTGTACGGTTTACGCCTGTGCCTGGACTGCGGTGATGGCGACCACGCCTACGATATCCTCGGCCGAGCAGCCGCGGGACAGGTCGTTCACGGGCTTGGCCAGACCCTGGCAGATGGGGCCGTAGGCTTCGGCATTGGCAAAGCGCTGCACCAGCTTGTAGCCGATGTTGCCGGCGTCCAGATCCGGGAATACCAGTACGTTCGCATGGCCGGCGACCGGGCTGTTCGGAGCCTTGGAAGCGCCTACCTTCGGAACGATGGCCGCATCCAGCTGCAGTTCGCCGTCGATCATGTACTGCGGATATTCTTCCTTCGCCAGCTTCACGGCTTCCACGACTTTGGTCACGTCATCGTGCTTGGCGGAGCCCATGCTGGAGTGAGAAAGAAGCGCGACGCGCGGTTCCTTGCCGACCATCTTTTCGAAGGTCGCGGCAGAGGATCCGGCGATGGTGGAAAGCTCTGCGGAGGTCGGGTTCTGGACCAGGCCGCAGTCTGCGAACACCAGCGTGCCGTTCTCGCCGTACGGGCAGTTCGGAACGATCATCAGGAAGAAGCTGGAAACGGTCTTCACGCCCGGTGCGGTCTTTAAGATCTGCAGGCAGGGGCGAAGCGTATCCGCCGTGGTGTGGCAGGCACCGGAGACCATGCCGTCGGCGTCGCCGACCTTGACCATCATCACGCCGTAATAGGTATAATCCTTCTTCAGAATGGCCAGCGCCTGTTCATAGGTCATGCCCTTGCTCTTGCGGAGTTCGGCAAACTTCTCGGCATACTCTTCCACCTTCGGGCCGTTCACGGGATCGACGATGGTCACGCCGCTCAGGTCGAAGCCGGCGCCGTAGGTCGCGATATCCTCGGGAGTCGCCACCAGGACCAGGTCGGCAAAGCCTTCCTTCTTGATCATTTCGATGGCTTCATAGGTACGCTTGTCATTGGACTCCGGCAGAACGATGGTCTTTCTGTCAGCCGCTGCCTTGGCTTTTACTTCCTCAATAAAGCTGCTCACGATATAGTTCCTCCTGTATTTTTTGTCGAGAGATTTCTGTCTTTACTGTAGCAAATCGGAGCCAAAAGTGCAAGCGCTCTTTTCTGCTTGCCAAACGATCCGGGAATTGAGTATAATGAATGGTTAGTGAGGTAAGACCCTATGAAACTGATCGTCGGCCTGGGCAATCCGGGCAGAAAATATGAACACACCCGTCACAACGTCGGCTATGAAGTCCTGGACCTTCTGGCGAAGGAGCTGGACGTCAACGTGATCGTCAACCGCAGCCGCGGCCTGACCGGGACGGGATACTTTCAGGGCGAGCGCATCATGCTGGTCAAGCCGCTCACCTACATGAACCTGAGCGGCGAATGCGTCGGCCCGCTGATGGATTATTACCGTCTTGAGCCGGAGGATGTGATCGTCATCTGCGACGACGTCAATCTTCTGCTCGGACAGCTCCGCATACGCAGAAAAGGCTCCTCCGGCGGCCATAACGGCCTGGAGAATATCGAATTTCATCTGCAGAGCCAGGACTATCCCCGGATCCGCTGCGGGGTCGGGACCGATCCGGCGCCGGCGGATCTGGTGAATTTCGTGCTTGGGCACTTTACTGCCGAAGAAGACAAGCTGCTTCTCCCGGAGGAAGAGCGGGCCGCGCAGGCCGTGCTCTGCCTGCTTGAAAAAGGGATCGGGGCCGCGATGAACGAATACAATCAGAAGGGTAAAAAAGCGGATGGCAAGGAACTTTAACAGCTCCCTGCGGGATCTTCGGGAATATGACGCGATTCGGGCGGCGCTTCTTACGGGAAGGGCCCCTGTTTCCGTGTCCGGCTGCGTGGATTCCGAGCTGGTGCAGCTCGCCGTGGAGTTTTCCGGAAGCGGCCGCCACATCCTTCTTCTCACCTATAACGAGGTCCGCGCGAAGGAACTGTACGAAGACGCGCAGACCTTCACCGACGCCGCCTATCTTTACCCGTCCAAGGATCTGTTGTTCTTCGACGCGGATATCCGCGGGAGCCTGCTTACGCGCCAGCGCATGAACGCCCTGCGGATGCTGCTGGAAAAAGACGCCTGCCTGATCGTCAGTACGGTCGACGCCCTGCTTTGCCGCATGAGCGCCCCCGCCCTGCTGAAAAAGCAGCTCCTCTTCTTCCGCCCCGGGGACCGCACTGACGTCGAAAAGCTCTGCCGGCAGCTGGCAAAGATGGGGTACGAGCGCACGCCGGTCGTGGAGATGCCCGGCGAGTTTGCCCTGCGCGGCGGGATTTTGGACATTTTCCTGCTGACGGAGGAAAACCCGGTCCGTCTGGAGTTCTTTGACGATGAGATCGATTCCCTGCGCAGCTTCGACGCGGAGAGTCAGCGTTCTATCGAAAACTTAAGCGAGATCACGATCTATCCCGCCGGCGAGGATCAGGACGAAAGCGCGTCCCTGCTGGATTATCTCTCTGCTTCGGACATCCTGGTCCTGGATGAACCGGAGCGCATGAAAGAGAAGGCGGACGCCGTCGCCAAAGAGTATCAGGAAAGCGCGGTGCGCCGCCTTGAGGAGGCTTCGGGACCGATCGCCATGCCGCAGCTTACCGAACCGGATTCGCTCTGGGAGCGCTTTGCCCGGCCGCGCACGCTGATCCTGACCGGCCTGCCTTACCGCGGCGTGCCCGTGAAGGCGGATCAGGCCTTCCAGGTGGAGGCCCGGGCCATCCATGCCTACGGGGGGCACTTCGACCTCCTGCTGGCCGATCTGAAAAAATGGCAGCGGGAAAACTACCGGCTGGTGCTGCTGAGCAGCTCCCGCAGCCGGGCCGAGCGCCTGGCCGGGGAGCTGGCGGACCAGGAGCTGCGTGCGTTCTTTGCCGAAGAGACGGAAAAGGACGTCCATCCCGGCCAGGTCCTGGTCACCTACGGCAGCCTGCATAAAAGCTATGCCTTCCCCTCCATCCGTTTTGCCGTCATCTCGGAGGGCGATATGTTCCGCCGCGTGCGGAAAAAGCAACGCCGCACCTTCTCGAAGGGCGGCCAGAAAGTAACGCGCCTGAGCGACCTGAGCGTCGGCGATTACGTCGTCCACGAAGATCACGGACTCGGCGTCTTCCGGGGGATCGAGCGGAAGATCGTCGACAACATCGGCAAGGATTATTTAAAGATCAGCTACCGTGACGGCGGCAATCTCTATGCCCCCGTCACGCAGATGGACCGTATCGAAAAGTATGCCTCGGCGGATGCCGATCCGCCGCCCACCTTAAACCGCCTCGGCGGCACCGAGTGGCACACCACCAAGGCCCGCGTGAAAAAGGCGGTGGGGAGCATCGCGAAGGATCTGGTCGCGCTCTATGCGGCGCGGGAGCATGCGCAGGGCTATGTGTACGGCCCGGATACGCTCTGGCAGCGCGAGTTTGAGGAGCAGTTCCCCTACGAGGAGACCGAGGACCAGGAAAAAGCCATCGAAGCCGTGAAAAAGGACATGGAAAGCGCCAAGATCATGGACCGGCTCATCTGCGGAGACGTGGGCTTCGGCAAGACGGAGATCGCGATCCGCGCGGCCTTTAAGGCCGTACAGGAAAGCAAGCAGGTGGCGTATCTGGTGCCGACCACGATCCTGGCTCAGCAGCACTTCAACACCTTTACCGAGCGCATGAAGGAGTACCCGGTCCGCGTGGAGCTTCTCTCCCGCTTCCGGACGCCGGCGCAGCAGAAAAAGATCGTCTCCGACGTTAAAAAAGGCGCGGTGGACATCGTCATCGGCACGCACCGGCTGCTTTCCGCGGACGTGACCTTCAAAGACCTGGGCCTGCTCATCATCGACGAGGAACAGCGCTTCGGCGTGGCGGACAAAGAAAAGATCAAGAAACTGAAAGAATCCGTGGACGTTATGAGCCTGACCGCGACCCCCATCCCGCGCACGCTCCACATGAGCCTGATCGGGATCCGGGATATGAGCGTGCTCGACGAGCCGCCCATGGACCGCCTGCCGATCCAAACCTACATTGCGGAATATAACGACGAGATCGTCCGGGAAGCCATTTCCCGGGAACTGGCCCGCGGCGGCCAGGTCTATTTCGTCTCCAATAAAGTAAAAAACATTGCGGATGTCACCGCCCATGTCCAGTCGCTGGTACCGGACGCCTCCGTAGCCTTTGCCCACGGGCAGATGCGGGAGCGCGAGCTGGAGCAGATCATGTACGATTTCGTGAGCGGCGAGATCGACGTGCTGGTCTCCACGACCATCGTCGAGACCGGGCTGGACATTCCCAACGTCAATACGATCATCATTCAGGATTCCGACCGCTACGGCCTCGCGCAGCTCTATCAGCTCCGCGGGCGAGTGGGCCGCTCCAACCGCACGGCCTATGCCTTCCTCTTCTACCGGGGCGGGCGGGTGCTGAAGGAGATCGCCGAAAAGCGCCTGCAGGCCATCCGGGACTACACGGAGCTCGGCAGCGGCGTGCGGATCTCCATGCGCGATCTGGAGCTGCGCGGCGCCGGGAACCTCCTGGGCGCCGAACAGCACGGCCACATGGAATCCGTTGGGTACGATCTCTACTGCAAGATGCTTGGGGCCGCCGTCCGCGAGGTGAAGGGCGAGGCGGAGGACTGGAGCTTTACGACCAGCATCGACCTCTCCATGGACGCGAACCTGCCGGCCAGCTATATCCCGAACGAGAACCAGAAGATGGACATCTACCGGCGCATCGCCGAGGTCCAGAGCCGGGAGGACTACGAGGACCGCCAGGACGAGCTGATCGACCGCTTCGGCAATATCCCCAAGCCCGCGGAGCATCTTTTAAAGATCGCGCTGCTGAAGGCCCTGGCCCATACGGTCTACATTACGGAGCTGACCGGGAATTCCCAGAGCCTTACCGTGCGCTTCCTGCCGCAGGCCAAGCTCGACGGCTTAAAGCTCATGGAGATCGCCCGGGATTATAAAGGCGCCATGAAACTCAAAGGCGGGGAAGAGCCGGGACTTACGCTCCTCTTTAAGCCCGGGGAAGCCGCCAGCGCCGACGCCCTGCTCCTTAAGACCGGCGAGCTTTTGGAGACCTTAAAAAAAGCGCTGTCCGCCCAGGACAGCTGAATCCATGAAATCATCCGCACCCGACATCCCGGCGCAGCGTCAGATCGTATTTACCAATCAGATGCTGAAAGCCCTGATCATCCCGCTGGTATTCGAGCAGCTTCTGACCATTTCGGTCGGGCTGGCCGACTCTCTTATGGTGTCCCGCGTCGGACAGGCGTCTATCTCGGCGGTCAACCTCGTCGATCAGCTCAGCAACCTGATGATCCAGATCTTTGCCGGCATGGCCGCAGGCGGCGCTGCCGTGGCGGGTCAGTATCTCGGGAAAAAGATGAAGGATGAGGCCCGGCGCTCCACCCATCATATGTTCCTGCTCCTATTGGGCACTTCGCTTACCATCACCGCCGCACTGTATCTTTTCGGCGACGGCGTGCTTTCCCTGATCAATCACAATCCGGATCCGGAGGTGATCGAAGCCACCCGGAAGTATTACATGATCGTCATGGCTTCGGTCCCGGCCATCGCCTTATACAACGGCGGGACCGCCGTGTTCCGCGCCATGAGCCAGTCGAACGTCACGTTCCGGGTCTCCGTTTTGATGAACGTGCTGAACGTGATCGGCAATGCGGTCCTTATCTTCGGCTTCGGCATGGACGTGGCCGGCGTCGCGATCCCGACGCTCGTCTCCCGCACCGTGGCCGCCTTCGTCATCCTGATCCTGCTGGCCAAGCCGGATCTGACTTTAAGCCTGCGCAGCATTGTCCGCTTCCGCTTCAACGCCCGGATGATGCACAACATCTTTTATATCGGGATCCCGGGCAGCGCCGAAAACGGGATGTTCTATCTGGGGCGGCTCGTTCTGGCGAGCCTGATCTCCAGCCTGGGCACGGTTTCCCAGGCCGCGAACGGAATTGCGACCACGGTAGGCGGCTTCCACCTTTTCGCGGGAAATGCCATCAACCTGGCGCTGGTCACGGTCATCAGCCAGTGCGTCGGGGCCGGCGCCTTTGACGACGCCCGCTATTACATGAAGAAGTTCCTGAAGATCACCTATGTCTGCATGGGAGCCGCGAACATCATCGGGCTGGCCCTGCTGCCTCTGGTCATGAAAATATACGGCTCGTCGCCCAATGTGGCCGACGAGACCATCCGTCTCGCCGCGATCCTGATCATCATTCACGGCGTCGCTTCCATTTTTCTGTGGGAGCCGTCGTTCAGCTTCCCCTCTTTCCTGCGGGCAGCGGGCGACGCGAAATTCACCATGGTTTTCAGCATGGCTTCGATGTGGCTGATACGGATCACCTTTGCCTATATTTTCGGGATCGTTTTCGGATGGGGCGTGATCGGCGTCTTTCTGGCGCACTCGGTGCTGGACTGGATCGTCCGGTCGATCTGCTTCTACCTGCGCTACCGCAGCAATAAATGGGAGACCAAAGCGATCAAAGTATAAGAAATAAAGCCGCAGCACCTGCGGCTTTTTTCTTATCGGTTTCTCTGAAATGCGCCTTCGATCAGCTTGTCTAACTGCTCCCGGATCGGGACCCCTTTAGCTTCCCACAGCTTCGGGAACATACTGATGGAGGTAAAGCCCGGCAGCGTATTGATCTCATTGAAGATCACGCGGTTCGTCTCCTTCTCCAGGAAGAAATCCACGCGGGAGAGGCCGTAGGCGCCGACCGCCTCGTAGACCTTGAGCGCCGCCTGGCGGATCTCCTCTTCCTTCCCCTCCGGGAAGTCCGGATGCAGATCGGTCTCCGAATCCGGATTCGTATATTTCGCGTCAAAACTGTAGAATTCCGCGGCCGCCAGGATCTCTCCCACGCCGGAAGCCTGCAGGCCGTCCGCCGTCGTCATGACGGCGCATTCGACCTCCCGTCCCACGATATTTTCCTCTACCATGACCCGGGTGCCTTCTTCGGCCGCCAGCGCCAGCGCGGCCGGAAGATCTTCGCGGCGATCTGCCCGGGATACGCCCTGGGAAGAACCGCCGTCGTTCGGCTTGACAAAGACCGGATAGGAAAGCGAAGCCTCAATTTTCGCAATAGCTGTCTCCGTATCCTGAAGCTCCGCCCGGGTCAGCGGCACATAGCGCGCCTGATTCACTCCGGTCCTGGCAACCATCACCTTGGTGTACAGCTTATCCATGCTGACTGCCGAGGCGGCCACGCCGCAGCCCACGTACGGGATCCGCGCCAGCTCAAACAGGCCCTGGATGGTCCCGTCTTCCCCGAAGCGCCCGTGCAGGGCCGGAAGCGCCGCATCCACCGGCTGCTTATGCATCCGGCCGTCCTCTTCCGTGATCAGCAGGCACTTCTCCGTGGCATCCGGCAGAAGCTGCGCCGTAACTTTTCCGTCTCTCCAGGAACCGTCCTCCACCGCTTCGACGGAAGGGACCAGCAGCCATTTTCCTTCCCGCGTGATCCCGACGATAGTCACCTCGTATCTGTCCGGATCCAGGTTTTTCAGCATGGTCGTGCCGGAAAGGCAGGAAATATCATGTTCTGCGCTCTGTCCGCCCAGAAACACCGCAAGTCTCAGTTTATTCATACATTTTCCCTTTCTTATCCGATATAGGAGCCGATCGCCCCCATGATGATGGCGGTCACCATCCGGGATATTAATTCCGGGGATTCCGCCATCCCGCCGTCGATCCAGCGTTTGATCGCGCCGATGCAGCCGTTGATGAGAAACGCGTTGAACAGCTCGATCCGCGCATCGTCTGCCTGGGGCGCCACAGAGCGCCAGATCGCGGAGCAATGCTCCCCCACCAGGCCCTTGACCCGCTCCACAAAAAGCATATCTCCGTTCTGTCCCAGCATGATCTGGCACAGCTCCGCATTCTGCCCCATGAAGGTAAAGATCGCGGTGAGGTACGTCATGGCCCGGTTCTCCCCCTCCGGCATATCAGAGAGTATCCGGTCAAACTCTTCAAAGAAATCATCTTCCACGCTGCGCAGCAGCGCATAGATATCGCTGTAGTGGAAATAGAACGTCCCTCTGTTGACGTCCACCTGCTCGGTCAGTTCCTTGGCGGTGATCTCGTTGATCGGTTTTTCCTTGAGCAGCCGGATCAGGCCGTCCTTCAGTCTCCGCTTGGTATTGCGTACGCTGCGGTTGTCATCGCCCGGTTTATTCATGGATACTGCTCCATATTGTAGGTCGTATAGCTGTAGTTGAACTGACGGAATAAGACCAGCTCGTTGAAGGCCTGCGCGGCGGTATCGAAGCCGAACGCCCGGAAGCCCTCGTTGTTGATATATTCGGTCGGGATCTTTTCACAGTACGAAACCGCTTCCTGATGCGCCTTCGGGTCCAGATCGATCGTCCCGTCCGCATGCCGAAAGAGATTCTCGTAGTAGGAGGCATAATAATACGTGTCCCCGGTCGTCAGGCTCACCTCAAAGACGACCATCAGGATATTCAGCAGCTCGTCCTCTTCCGAGTTCCGGCTGTACAGCAGATAGATGTCGTGGACCTTGAAGCTTTCGAGATAGTTCGCCTTCGGATAATAGCGCCGGCCTCTCTGTGAGAGATCCTTGAAATAGGCCGAGACCTCTTCATCGATCTTCCGGATGGTCTCCGTATCCAGCATGTTGGCGTCGCGCAGGTACTCATCCAGCCCGTCCGAGATATAGTCCTGGCTGGTCCGGGTGATCTGATAATGGAACTGCCGGCAGTAGGCGTCCAGATCGGTCTCCCCGCTCTCGCTCAGGACCCGGATCGTAAACTCCTGATCGTTGGAGAAATGATTATAGCGGTCCGCCTCAAATACCAGGCCTTCGACCGGCATCTCCTGCACGTCCAGCTTCAGCTCGGCAAAGGGGCCGACGCCCTCAAAGCTGACCGTCAGATAGTCAAACGGATCGAACGCGACGAGCTCGATCAGGCCGTCCACCGTGAAGTCTTTTTCAAAGACGGTGATCACCGAACCGGTCTGATGCAGGAAGGTCTTTTCATCCGAATAGCCCGCGAGGCTGAAATGGAGCACGTCTCCGTTGCAGAGCTCTTCCGTTTTTCCCTCATACACATACGAAAGGCCGCCGATCCCGGGGTCCCCCTGATAAGTCAGGACCGCTTCTCCGTTGAAGCCTTCCACCGACCAGGTCAGATTCTGAAAAGGATCCACTTCTTTCCCGACGGTCAGGTTGCCGACCGTATATTCAAAGGGTTCGTGCAGCAGGGTCACGTTGAACGTATCGGCCAGCAGCGCGTCATCCACCGTCCAGGTGTAGGTCAGGACGTCCCCGTTTTTCAGGTCCTTCGTCTTGTTCCACTCCCCGGTAATGACCGACTGCAGGGCATGCTCCAGCAGGGAGATCATCTCCGCGCCGAGGCGGGTCTCCCGCTTATATCCCAGCTGGGCGATCAGGGCGTCCTGCAGTCCCTTCTGATCAAACGAAGAACTGAGGACTCCGTAGTTGTCAAAGCCGTCCGTACTGACCGACAGATAGTCATTGATATTGACGGTGGCGGATTTTTTGCCGCATCCGCTTATCGCAAGCAGTAGCAGCAGTAAGATCAGCCCTATTCCTTTTCCTGCTTTCTTCATAATCTTCATCCTCCGTCTTGAAACAAACTATACTCTTTTTTCAACACTTGTCAAGGTACTGTTGAATATTATACGTTTCGGGAGAAACTGACGATTGACCCCGGCCGCTGCCGCCCTATAATGGAATTGATGAATAAATTTCAACACCTGTCAAGGGGTCGTTCTATGGAGTCCAAGCCTTCTTTTGTCCAACTTGCCGCCCGCTGGATCGTACGCTTCCGCTATCTGATCTTTTTGCTTTTTGCCCTGGCCTGCCTGTACTGCGCCTTTTCGATAAGCCGGGTCAAAGTCAATTCGGATCTGACGGCCTTCCTGCCGCCGAACACGGAAACCCGCCGGGGCCTCACCGTGATGGAAGAAGAATTCGCGGCGTATGCGACGGCCAACGTCATGCTGTCCAACGTGACCTACGAGACCGCCGAAGCCGTCGCGGAAGAACTGCGCGCGCTGCCGCATGTGGCCGACGTCGCGCTGGACGATACCGGCGCGCACTATAAGAACGCTTCGGCCCTGCTGTCCGTGACCTTTGACGGCCCCGCCGATAAAGAGGCCATGGCCGCCATCCAGGCGCTCTCCGACCGCTTTGACACCTATATTTCCACCGACGTGATCGCCGACTATTCGGAAAAACTCGCGCAGGAGATGGGGCTGGTCATTTTACTGGCGGTCATCGTGATCGTCGGGGTCCTGCTGTTTACCTCCCACAGCTACTTTGAAGTCGTGATCTTCTTTATCGTGTTCGGCGTCGCGGCGCTTCTCAACATGGGCACCAACTTCTGGCTGGGCACGATCTCCTCCATAACCCATTCCATCGCCGTCATCATGCAGCTGGCGCTTGCAATCGACTACGCGATCATTTTCTCGCACCGCTATGAGGATGAAAGCAAAAACTTCGATTCCCCGCGGGAGGCGCTGATCGAAGCGCTGTCCAAGGCGATCCTGGAGATCTCCTCCTCCAGCCTGACCACGGTGGCGGGGCTGGTCGCCCTGACCCTCATGCAGTTTAAGCTGGGCTACGACCTGGGCGTCGTGCTGGCCAAAGGGATCTTCTGCAGCCTGATCACAGTCTTCCTGCTGATGCCGGGCCTGATCCTCATCTTCGCCCGGCCCTTAAAGCGGCTGGCGCACCGGAATTTCGTGCCGCCGATGCAGGGCTGGGGCCGTTTTCTTGTCCGCAGCCGCTCGGTCTTCGTGATCCTGTTTCTGCTTCTGCTGCCGGCCGCCTTTATCGCCTCGCGCCGCGTGACCTACGCCTTTTCCGACGCCAGCGTCAGCGAGCTGGTCTATAACGAAAACCGCGCGGCCATGCACAAAATCACGGAAACCTTCGACAGCGACACTATGATCGCGGTGATCGTCCCTGCCGGAGACTACGAGGCGGAAAAGGCTTTTCTGAAGGAAGCCGCCGCGCTGGACAGCGTCAAAAGCGCCACCGGCCTGGCTTCCGTCGAAGTCGAGCCCGGATACGTCCTGACCGATAAATACACGCCGCGCATGTTCGCCCAGCTTCTGAAGATCGATAACGAGCTCTCCCGGCTGCTGTTTCAGGCCTACGGCCTGCAGCATGACGAATATCAGGCCATTTTCAACAATGCCGAAAACTACGAAGTGCCGCTGATGGATCTGTTCCTCTACCTCTTCGAGCTGATGGACCGCGGCGTCGTGACCTTAAGCGAGAGCCAGCAGGAACAGATCGGCGGCCTTCGGGAAACGCTGGAGCGGGGCGTGCGCCAGCTTCGGGGCGAGCACTACGACCGCATGATCATCATGACCTCCCTGCCGGTGGAGGGCGAGGAAAGTACCGCCCTGATCGAGCAGCTGCGGGGGCTTGCTGCCGGCCATTACAACAAAAACGATATCCTGATCACCGGCTACATCACGAGCGCCCGGGATCTTAAAGCCTCGTATACGGCCGATACCATCAAGATCAATTTCCTGACCATCGGCTTCGTCTTCATCATCCTGCTGTTCACCTTCCGCAGCGTCGTCGGCGCTTTGACTTTGGTCTTTGTGATCCAGGGCAGCATCTGGATCAATTTCGCCTGCAGCTATCTGGCCGGGGACGTCCCGTCCTTCGTCACCAATATGATCGTCTCCGCGATCCAGATGGGGGCGACGATCGACTATGCGATCGTGATCATGAACCATTATCAGACCAACCGGCTTCTGCTTCCGCAGAAGGAGGCCATGGCCCGGGCCGTGAGCGAGAGCTTCCCGACCGTCATGACCAGCGGAAGCATCATGACCATGGCCGGGCTGCTGATCGCGTATCTCGTCAGCGACGTCTACGTGGGGCACATCGGCCTCGCCGTGGGCCGCGGCGCGCTGATCTCGGTCATCATGGTGTTAAGCGTTCTGCCGCAGCTGATCCTGCTGCTGGACAAAGCGATCGAGAAAACCCGCTTCACCGTTTCTCTGAAAGGAGGGGATCATTCATGAAACGCTTTCTTGCCGCATGCAGCGCCGCTCTGCTTATCTGTTCTCTCCTTTTTGTCCCGGCAGAAAGAGCCTTCGCCCAGGATACGCTGGAGATCTCCACACGCGAAGAATGGCAGGCGCTGGCTGAAAACTGCGTACTGGACAGTTATTCCAAAGGTCTTAAAGTGGTGCTGACCGCCGACCTCGACCTGAGCGGCTGTGATCCGGTCATGATCCCGCTCTGGCAGGGAACCTTCGACGGCCAGGGTCATACCCTGCGGGGGCTTTCCGTAAGCGGAGACGGTGCCTATACCGGGCTGTTCCGCCGGATCCTGCCGAAGGGAAAAGTCAAAAACCTGAACGTAAGCGGGACTGTCGAGCCGGGCGGCAGCGCGGAAACTGTCGGCGGGCTGGCCGGCCAGAACGAAGGGCTGATCGAGAACTGCCGCTTTGACGGGCGCGTGGCCGGCGCGAGATCCATTGGCCTGCTGGCCGGGCTCAACGACGCGGGCGGCCGCCTTGTCAACTGCTCGGCAGCCGGCTATGCCGGCGGCCAGCACCGCATCGGGGGCATCGCCGGGGAAAACAGGGGAACCATCCGCGGCTGTGTGAACGAAGCCGAGATCAATACCGTTTATCAGGTCACGGACCGCACGGAATATGTGATCAGTGTGCTGAATGAAGAAGAGATCCTGGATATCACGGATATCGGCGGGATCGCGGGACTTTGCAGCGGCAGGGTAATGAACTGCACAAACCGCGGCGCCGTGGGGTATTCCCGGACCGGCTACAACGTCGGCGGGATCGTCGGGCGTCTGTGCGGCCACGCCGCCGACTGCGTCAATGAAGGGAAAGTCTGCGGGCGGAAGGATACGGGCGGCATCGTCGGCCAGATGGAGCCGGACGGGGCCTGGAGCTATTCCACTGCCGCCCTGGACGAGCTGGACGGACGGCTGGACGAACTCAAAGCCTCGATCGATACCGCCTGTGAAAACGCCGACGGCAGCCAGAGTGCGCTCAGTGAAGCGCTTGAATCTCTGCGTGAAAGCTTTGACAACGCCGTCCGGGAGGCGGATACGCTCTCGCAGGAAAGCGAAAAATGGATCAACGGGAACCTCTCTTCCGTGAATCAGCTGAGCAGCCGCCTGCACAGCCTGATCAGCGGCTTCGCCCCGATCGCCGCCCAGTTTGCCGCGTTTTCCTCCGGTCTATCCCAGACCTTACGTGTGTATGAAGATATGACGGAGCCGCTGAAGGCCGCGATCAGCGAAGCGTCCGCCGGCGCGGAGGATCTGAAAAACAGCCTGGACGATATCAGCGCCGCCTTTGCCCTAGCCCGAACCGCCCTGGATAAAGTGGATGCGGCCTTCGCCGCGCTGGAGGAAGCGGCCGGGAATATCAAGGAAGAACAGGAGGCCTTTATCACGCTGGCCGACGCCTTTTCCGACCTGGCCGACTGCTTTGCTTCCCTTGCGGGCGATCTTTCGCGCGTCAGCCTCGGCCCTCTTCCGGAAGAAGGCACGGAGGATCCTGTCGGCGAATATCAGCAGCTGATCTATACCTTCCTGCAGGACCTTCTCCAGGTTTTCCAGGATAACAGCCCGGCGCTGAAAGCCGCCTTTGAACAGATCTCTTCCTCTTTTACGGGGCTCGCTTCCGCCCTGGACCGGCAGACCCTGGAAGAGAATATATCTCTGATCGAGGAAGCGATCGGGGATCTGCGGGACGCCTTCTCCGGGATCGGCCCGGTCCTAACTTCGCTGGAAAGCGCGGCGGGCGATCTGAAGTCCTCGCTGACGCACCTGCAGAATGCCGGGGAAAAGGGAAAGGAAATCATTGACAGCAGCAAAAGCATGTGTGAAACGCTGCGCGGCGCGCTGGGGAATCTGAGCAGCGCGATGACGGATACCGCCTCTCTGCTTACGGAGTGGTCCGAAGGCGGGAGCGTCCAGTTCCAGCAGATCACCGCAGCCCAGTCGGAATCCGCCCACCGTCTGTTTCTGGACCTTCTGGACTTCAGCCATCAGCTGGAGATTGTCAATACCGCTTTTTCGGAGGTTTCCCTGGCGAAGGATCTGCAGGATATCTCCGACAAGCTCTTCTCCGTCAGCGATTTTCTGATGGGGCTTCTCTACGATACGCAGGCGGATGAGGAGGCCGTCATCCGGACCCGTGACGTTTCCGCCTATTCAGATGAGAGCCGTACCACCGGCGTGGTGGACCGCTGCCGCAACTTCGGCCGGATAGAGGCCGAGATCAACACCGGCGGGATCATCGGGAGCATCGCGCTCGAGATATCCTACGACCCGGAGGATGAGCTTCCGATCCGCGAGCTGGTGGGCGGGGCGGAGTATCTGATCTTCGCCGTCCTGCGCAGCTGCGAAAACTACGGCGACGTGACCGCGCTGCGGACCGCAGCCGGCGGAATCGCAGGCCGCATGGATTACGGCGCGGTACTGGCCGGGATTTCTGCCGGAATCATCCGGGCGGAAGACGGCTATGCGGGCGGCATCGCCGGGCGAAGCGCCGGCCTCATTGAAGAAGCCATGGCCCGCGTCAATCTGGAAGGCAAAAACTACACCGGCGGCATCGCCGGCCTGGGGCATGATATCCGCGGCTGCCTGGTCCTGCCGCATTTTGAAAGCGGGACGGAATACCAGGGAGCCGTTGCCGGCGACGCGGACGGAGAACTGCTGAATAATTTCTACGCGGAGAGCGCGGCTGGCGGCGTAAACGGCTTCAGTTTCCGCGGCCAGTGCGAACCGGTCAGTTTTGAAGAGCTGCTGGAAAAAGGCAGCGGAAGCACGCTGTTCGCGGACGTGATTCTCCGATTTGAAGCCGAAGGCGAACTGATCGAAGAGCGCAGCGTTCCCTTCGGCGGATCGGCCGGCGCGCTGCCGCAGGTGCCCGATAAGGACGGCCTGGTCTGGCACTGGGAAGATTTCGAGCGGGATCATATCTATTACAGCCGGACCGTGAGCGGGAAATATCAGCGGCCGGCCGCGGTGCTCTCCGACGGGCAGACCCCGCCGATCATCCTGGTGGAAGGCAGTTTTTCCGACGAAGACCGCCTGACCGTCCTTCCCCTCAGCGGGGAAGCGCTGCAAAAGAAAGCGGCTTCTCTTCTGGCGGAAGAAAAGCCGGTTCAGGGAGCGTATCAGGTGCTGGTCCCCGGGTATTCCGGGGATCTGACCGTTCATGTAAAGGCGGCGGGGAACGGAAAGCTGTATATTCTGCAGGAAGACGGCCCGGTCGAAACCGCAGCCGCCCGGGACGGCAGCTATCTGGTCTTCTCCGCAGAAAACGGCGCCTCCTTCCTGATTCTGGAAGAGGAGACGCCTCTCATCTGGCCGTATCTGGCCGGCGGCGGCGCGCTGCTGCTTGGCCTGATCGGATGGTCCCTGATCCGGCGCAAGAAGAAGCAGGCCACGTAACGGCGCTGCCCTGCCGCTCCCGCGGCTGTTTGTCGATATTTTTTACATCTATCCTTCTCTTTTTGAAATCACGGCCAGCCAGGCGGGAAGCGCAGCCAGGGGATTCTTTTTCCAGTCGTTGATCCCTTCCAGTTCTTCCCGCTTCTTTTTCTGCAGCTCGTCATAGGGGAACCAGAAAAAGGCGTCGAGCGCGGGGAATTCAGCTATTTCACAGAGAGCCAGTCCCGATCGGATCTGCGAATTGAGGATGTCCTGGATCCGCCAGTGCAGATCCGGGAAAACATCCTGATAGGACTTGATGATCCGCGGTTCTTTGAAAGCATCTCCCGAAAACGGCCTGTTGAACGGGTGCATATCGTACAGGACCGCATAGCCGCCGGGCCTGAGCACCCGGCAGATATTTCGGTTCATGCCGTCCAGATCATCGATCCAGGAAAGCGTCCCGTTGGAGGTATAGACCATATCGAAGGCCTGATCGGGAATACGGGCCAGCTTTCTCGTATCGTCGCAGACAAACTCAATATCCAGCTGCAGCCGCTTCGCGATATCCGCCGCGTTCTCCAGCTGCCGCTCACTGATATCTGCCGAAGTGACCCGCGCACCCATCATAGCCAGCACGAAAGCCGCATGGTTGTCACCGCTGGAGGGCAGCAGGATCCGCAGATCTTTCAGTTCCGGAAGATACTTACGGATCAGTTTATAAACCGCCGGATGAAAAGCCGACGCAGGGTCTTCTTTCAGGCGGCCGATCTGTTCCTCCGTTCTTCGTGATCTGTACCAGTCGGAATCGGACGCCGCGTTCCACCAGTGCCTGATTTCTTCGATCCTCCCGTCACCGTTCACCCTTATCACCCCCGCAAATATCGATGAAGATACAGCTTCCGGCTCCTTTTCCGCGGAAAAGGAGCCGGAAGGAATCGTCCCTGTTGGCCCTGTTTTAGAACGCATCCATGAAGGCGTTCAGCTGCTCGATCATTACCTTTTCCTTCTGCGCTGCTTCTTCATCGGTTTCGCCGCGGACGCCGCAGTACAGTTTGATCTTCGGCTCTGTGCCGGAAGGCCGCACGCAGACCCAGGCGTCGTCCGTGAGTTCAAAGTACAGCACATTGGATTCGGGGAGCGTTGTCGCGCCTTCTTCTCCGGTTTCGAAGTTCTTCGTGATCTTCTTCAGATAGTCGCGCATAGCCACGACCGGCAGGCCGCCCAGTTCCTTCGGCGGATTCTCGCGAAGGTTGTCCATGATCGCCGCCATCTTCGCCGCGCCTTCCAGTCCCTTAAAGGTCTTGGAAATATTGATGTCGCGGTAATAGCCTACTTCTTTGTACAGATCCTGCAGCGCATCCCAGAGGGTCTTCCCCTGCGTCTTGTAGTAGCAGGTCGCTTCCGCCAGCGCCATGGTTGCGACGACGCCGTCCTTGTCGCGGCAGTAGGTCCCGATGGAGCAGCCGTAGCTTTCCTCAAAGCCGAACAGATAATCCACGCCTTCCGGAGAATTCTCCAGCTCGCGCAGCTTGCCGCAGATGTGCTTGAAGCCCGTCAGTGTCTCATAATAATTCACGCCGTACTTGCGGGCGATCGCCCCGGCCATGTTCGAGGTCACGATCGTGGAGATATAGGCTGTGTTGGAGCCCAGCCCGCGGGTCTCCTTCGCGCCGCCGATCTCATAATCGGCCAGCAGGCAGCCGGTCATGTTGCCGGTCAGCCGCTTCAACTCTCCGCCCGCCTTGACAAAGACGCCCAGGCGGTCCGCATCCGGGTCATTGGCCACAACCAGATCCGCATCCACTTCTTTTGCCAGTTTCAGCGCCAGTTCGAAGGCTGCCGGATCTTCCGGGTTCGGATAGCTTACGGTCGGGAACTCCCCGTCCGGCATCTCCTGCTCTTTGACGGTATATACCTTGTCAAAGCCCAGTTCGCGCAGCACGCGCTGGACCGGGACCCGACCGGTGCCGTGCAGCGGCGTATATACGATCCTGATGTTTTTGCATTCCTTTTCGATCACGTCCGGCCGCTTGATCATGGCCTTGACGTGAGCGTTGTAGCGGTCATCCAGATCCGGGGTGATCACGTGATAAAGCCCCGCCGCTTCCGCTTCTTCCCGGCTCATGGTCTTCGGATCCGCAAAGCTTTCAATGGCGTTCACTTCGGCAATGATGTTCTCATCGTCGGGGATCGTGACCTGCGCGCCGTCGTCCCAGTAAACCTTATAGCCGTTGTATTCGGGCGGATTGTGGCTGGCCGTCACATTGATGCCGGCCGTGCAGCCCAGATCCCGGACCGCGTAGCTGAGCATCGGCGTGGGATGAAGGGTCGGGAAAATATAGATCGGGATCCCGTTGGCGCAGAGGCACCGCGCCGCCTCATCGGCAAACTCAGGAGAAAAACGGCGGCAGTCAAAGGAGATGGCTACGCCTTTTTCCGCGGCCCCTTTCTTCAGAATGTAGTTGGCCAGGCCCTGCGTTGCCTTGCGGATCGTGTAGCGGTTCATCCGGCGCGTACCGGCGCCGATCACCCCGCGCATACCGCCGGTCCCGAATTCCAGATCTCCGGTAAAGCGTTCCCTGATCGCTTCTTCATCATCGCGAATTGCCCGCAATTCCTTCTTGGTCTCCTCATCAAAGACCGGATTCGTAAGCCATTCCTGATAGCGTTCCAGTGCGTCCATATTATTTCCTTTCCGTCATATAGATTATCGAACGATTATTTGTATTTATTATACCTGACCCGCGCGAAAAATCAATACGTTTCTCCGAAAGCGGCCCCGGACGGCTGTGAGGAGGAAAGACGCCGCGGCACATAAAAACAGGGAGCCCGCCTGTTCGGCAAAGCTCCCGGGTCCCGCTTGTCAGAGATCAATTCCCCCGTCATGATCCTGACTTTTCGTCATGCACGGCTTCATAATAATTCGAAAACACCAGCCACACGGCGGGATTCTCCTGTCCAATCCGCCAGGCTGCCAGTCCTGCCAGATCGTAAGGCTGCAGGCTGCTTAAGCGCGCTTCCATGGATTCCGCGTCCTCAAACCACACGCGGGCCATCTTGCCGGCGATCTCAAACTCGGCGTAGTACTGCCCGAGCTCGCTGTCCCAGATCGGATCCAGTCCGTACTCCTCGATCAGCTGTTCTTCCGCTTCCATACTGAGTGAACTGCTCGTTAAGGAATCGCCGCTGCCCATCCACAGTCTGGAATAGAACGGCACGCCCCAGATGATTTTCGAAGCCGGCACCACTTTCAGCGTATCTTCCACGCCTTTGATGACAAAGCTGAGCGACGCGGTGGAACCGGCTTCCGCCCCGCCGGCGTAATGTTCGTCATATCCCATCACGATGATATAATCCGCAAAAACGCTCTGTTCTTCCCGGTCGTAATGCGCGGTCCAGGCAGAGGGCACGTAGTTGTCCACCGACAGGACCAGCCCTTCCCGGTGGCAGGCCAGGGACAGTTCCCGGATCAGCTGGATATAGCCACGCCCGGCTTCGGACGGAAGGCTCTCAATATCCACGTTGAGGCCATCCGCGCCGCAGGCAAGCACCTCCTGCACCACCTTCTCCACCAGCGCGCTCCGCCGCGATGTGATGCTGAGCAGCGCCGTTAAGGCGTCCCCGTATACCGCGAACTCCATATTGTTAAGAAGCACCCACACATCCAGCCCCAGCTCATGGGCTTTTTCGACATAGGCCGGATCCGCGTAGGAAGTCAGGTCCCCTCTTTCGTTTTCGATCAGCAGCCAGGTCGGTGAAATGGTGGTGACGCCTGTCGTGGCGGCGATCCGCTCCGGCATTTTGGCGTGTTCCTCCGCCCGGCCGGTTCCGTCGATCTGATCCCAGACCAGGCACAGCCCGGTATCGCTTTTTACCATCTCAAAAACAGGGTCCGTATAAGGCACGGCGTCTTTCACGGTGATCGGCTCGGCCATATCGGCTTTGGCCACATATCCGTGAATGCCGCTTTCCGTACAGATATAATTCCATTCGGCCTGTTCCTGCAGGTAATCGGTGGTCTCTCCCACTTCCAGATAGGTCATGATCGGGCTCGTCACCCTGGCATTCTGCCGCACCGCAGTCCGGGCCACGGCCTGGATCCCGCCGCGTTCCCCGAAGCGGGTCCGCATGACCAGCCGGTCCGGATCCCGGTATAGTGTCCAGGTCACGGCGGTAAACTGTGCGGCATAGTCCAGCAGCACATAAATCTGCCCGCCTTCCTCCCGGAGGACGGGATTGCCCTTATAGACCGTTTCCGTATCGGCCCGTACAATGCCTTCCGGCACCGTATAGAGAAGGAGCTTTTCTTCTTTGTCGTAATAGAAGCGCTTATTCAGTTGTTCCTGGAGATAGCTGACAGATGTGTAAACGACACCGCTGCTGTACAGAAAGTCCTCATGGGTGAGGACGTCATCCCGAATGACGGCAAGGGACCCCTCGCGGGACGCAAAGTACGTTTCCAAATTGACTTCTTCCCGGCTGGGTCTGTTTTCCGTCAGGATCGCAGCGGTCAGCAATGCGGCCGCAATAACAAGGACAACAAGGATCGGAAATATATTCTTTTTTTTCTTTCTGCTGACTGCCATGCTGCCCTCCCCAAAGCTGGATGAAATTATATCATAAGCTTTGTTTTCTGTAAAGGAGAGCCTTTTCGCTTTCCCCTGCCGAACGGATGATGCGCCGGGTCCGGACACCGGGCTTTCAGGTTCGCAGGGCCTATGGCAGAAGGGTATTGCGCACCGGTTTCCGCGAGAAATTGAGGCACAGCAGGTGCCCCTCCTCATCCCGCAGACAGCATCCTTCCCATTCCGCATCCTCCCGCAGGAGGGGCGAATCCGCCAGTGTTTTTTCGGACAGGAATTCCCCGTCCACGATCACCGGCAGCCCGCTTGAGAGGCAGTCGCGCAATGCGCTTTGAAAAATCTGTTTTTCCTCATGACATATCACTTGATTTTCCATTCCGTACGTCTCGCTTTGTTCCAGACCATCGTTTCCGTCCCGTTGTCCCGGGACCACTGTCAGCATAGCGCGTTTTCACGGGCCGTGCATGCAACAGCGCGCGACATTTTGTGGCAAAAAGGCGGCTGCGGCGCCTTTTCCGGCTGCTTTTTATGCAACACTTTATCCGACGCAAAAAAAGACTGCGTCCGGGGTTTCCCATCCGCAGTCTTCTCTGCCGTAAACCATACGGTTTACATATTCATCTGCTTCGCCACTTCCGCCGCGAAATCTTCTTCCTTCTTCTGGATCCCTTCACCGGTCTCGAAGCGGACGAAATTCTTTAAGGTGATATCCGCGCCGACAGCCTTGGAGACCTGCGCCAGATACTGGGCTACGGTCTGCTTGCCGTCTTCAGCTTTGACGTAAGGCTGATCGCTCAGGCAGAACTCTTTGAGTTCCTTCGCGATACGGCCCTGGATCATGCCGTTGATAACCTTTTCGGGCTTGGCGGCTTCCTTGGGATCGTTCATGATCTGCGCGCGCAGGATCTCGGTTTCCTTCTCGATAAAGTCGGCCGGGACGTCCGCACGGCTGATATACTGCGGGCGAAGCGCCGCGATCTGCATCGCGATGTTCTTCACCGCCTCCGCGGCTTCCGCGTTGTCCGCGGCTTCCGTTTCCGCTTCCACGAGCACGCCGATACGGCCGCCGCCGTGGATGTAGGCGACTACCATGCCGTTTTCCGCTTCGATCTTCGCAAAGCGGCGGATGGAAAGCTTTTCGCCGATGCGGGCGATCTTTTCGGACAGCGCCTGCTCAACAGTCAGGCTGGTATCCGGGGCCCAGGGCTCCGCCATGAGCTCTTCGATCGTCGCGGCTCCGCCGTTAAAGATCTGGCTGGCGACGTCCGCCACATACTGCTGGAATTCCGCGTTCTTCGCCACGAAGTCCGTCTCGCTGTTGACTTCGACAATGACCGCCTTCTTACCTTCGACCTTCGCCGTGACCAGACCTTCCGCGGCAATGCGGCCGGCCTTCTTCGCGGCGGCGGCCAGTCCCTTTTCACGCAGGAACTCTACGGCCTTGTCCATATCTCCGTCGGTGGCGGAAAGGGCCTTCTTGCAGTCCATCATGCCGGCACCGGTCATTTCTCTTAATTCTTTTACCAAAGCTGCGGTAATCGCTGCCATTTTTTATTCCTCCGTAACCACTTCTTCCACGGCTTCTTCAGCCGCTTCTTCTGTCTCTTCCGCCGGGACGAACTGTTCGCCTTCGTTCGCTTCGATCACGGCGTCCGCCATCTTGCCGACGATCAGCTTGACCGCACGGATCGCGTCATCGTTGCCGGGGATGATGTAGTCCAGTTCTTCCGGATCGCTGTTGGTGTCCGCAATCCCGATCAGCGTCACGCCCAGGGTGTGCGCTTCCTGCACGCAGATGCGTTCCTTCTTGGGATCCACGACGAAGATCGCTTCCGGGATGCGCTTCATATCCTTGATGCCGCCCAGGTTCTTCTCCAGCTTGTCCCATTCCTTCTGCAGGGCCGCGACTTCCTTCTTGGGAAGGACTTCGAACGTGCCGTCTTCGGACATCTTTTCGATCTCATGCAGGCGGGCGATACGGCTCTGGATGGTCTTGAAGTTGGTCAGCATGCCGCCGAGCCATCTCTGGTTGACATAGTACATGCCGCAGCGTTCCGCTTCGGTCTTGATGGCGTCCTGCGCCTGCTTCTTGGTGCCGACGAACAGGATCTTGCCGCCGTCCTTTACGATATCGACGACTGCATTGTAGGCGTCGTCCACCATGCCGACCGTCTTCTGCAGGTCGATGATGTGGATGCCCTGGCGTTCC
>JAFPWO010000031.1 GCA_017394885.1 Lachnospiraceae bacterium
CAATATCATAGATTTCCCGGCCGCCTTCTTTTTCCTGTCGGGCTTTGGTGAAAACGACGGCATCTGCGCTGAAGCCTGCATCCTTCAGAGCAATCTTTTTTGCTTTTTCCACCCCGATCTTTTCCGGTGCCACTGGCTGTGTGGGAACGGGTTCTGTAGAGACCGGTTCCGTGGGAACGGGTTCCGTGGGAACGGGTTCTGTAGAGACCGGTTCCGTGGGAACGGGTTCCGTGTGAGCGGGTTCCGTAGGGACGGGCTCGGTAGGTTCAGGTTCGGTAGGCACAGGCCGAATCGATTCCGCATCTTTTTCCAGGATCTGTCCGCTGTACACATCGATCTCATACTCGTATTCCGTGTCTTCCGGTACATAGAACTCAATATCATAGATTTCCCGGCCGCCTTCTTTTTCCTGTCGGGCTTTGGTGAAAACGACGGCATCTGCGCTGAAGCCTGCATCCTTCAGAGCAATCTTTTTTGCTTTTTCCACCCCGATCATTTTCGCCGCAGATTGCCCGGTAACTTCCCCGGTGACATCCGTAATGATTGTTTCCATCTCTTTCTCCAGAACAGCGCCACTTCCGGAATCCAGCACATATTTATACCGGAGTCCTCTTGCCGTGAATTCGATCTCATAGACAAAACGACCTTTTTCAAATCCGAACCGGCTGCTGACTTCCTCCGCTTCTTCTGGGAGGATCCCCGCGTCCACATATGTAAATGACCGCGCGTCCTTCTCTCTGATGGCGCTGCTCCGGGCAATCTGGCCGGCTGCAAAAACGGCGCTGCCGCCCAGCAACATGGCTCCCGCCAGCGCCAGGATCAATATTGTAATTCTCTTCATGTTTTTCCCTCCTTTGAATTTGAACGGGTCATGACCTTTTTACGACCTCATTATGACCTGTCAAGATTAAAGGATCATTAGAATGAAAAGTTTTTCAAAAAAACACCGGAAAAAGAATTATAAAGCGGCTTCCCCGGTCTTCTTCGCTCTCCAACCAGACCTCAGCACCGTGAATCTGTGCAATTTTTTTGACCAGAGCAAGCCCCAGACCAGTTCCCTGCGCGTTTCGGGAAGAATCACTGCGGTAAAAGCGTTCAAAGATTTTTTCCTGTTCCTCCCGGGGAATCCCGGGCCCGTCATCTTCCACGGAGAGAATAACACCGCTCTCTTTCCGCTCCAGGCAGATCCGGATTTTCCCCTCAGGATCTCCGTACCGGTACGCATTGCTGATCAGGTTCTGCAGCAGCCGGCTCAGAAGATTCTCATTTCCTTTGATCTGAACATTCTCTTCTAACTCTACCCGATATTGCAGCGGACTATCTCCCACCGGTGCCAGCGCATCGGCTGTTTCGCGCACCAGCTCAGACAGGTTTAGAGGAGTCAGCGGATACCGCTCTGCGGACAGATCCATACGGGAGTAGTCCAGCATGTCACGGATCAGGGCACTCATCCGCTCGCCTTGCTTATGCACCACTTCCAGCGCTTCCCGATATTCTTCCGCGGACCGTTCTTTCTCCAGCGTATATTCTGTCTGCGCCAGAATCACGGAAGTTGGTGTGCGCAATTCATGGGAAGCATCTGACGTAAATTGCTTTTCCCGCTCAAACGATGCCTCCAACTTTTCCATCATCTGATTAAACGTGGCAGCCAGTTGCCCCACTTCATCCTCGGTCCGGATGCCTTCGATTCGGCGGTCCAGCTTATCTCCCCGGGCTATGTCGCCAGCTGCTGTCTCGACATCCTTTAATGGCTTCAACATCCGGTCTGTGACAAGATAGAGGGCCAGCACCGCCAGCAGGATCAGGATCGGCAACAGGATCAGTGACAGGCGGGTGATCGAGGCCAGCGGCGCCAGAGATTTGGTCTCCGACACCATCCCTCTCAGCCACAGATCCCCGATTTGATCCTGCCGTATGCTGCGGTCATACAAGATATATGTTTCGCCGCCGCTTTCCGCGTACCAAATCCCGGTGTTGCGGAAACTGCGGGTGCCCGTCTGGCGTGCTAGCGGATCTTCGCCGTAAAGCAGCGTGCCCTCTCCGTCGTACAGGGCGGCAAAAACTCCGCCCATCTCTTTCAGAAAGTCCTCATCGATCTCCAGGAACCCGTTCTTATAGGGGATATAAGAATTTGCCTCCCTGTGGTCCTGCGCTTCCGCGAAGCGGATCATGCCGACATTTTTCTCCACGGCATCTATCAGGTATTCCCGGTTGATGCTGCGCAGTACCAGACCGCTGGAAAAACGGACCGCCAGAAAAGACAGTCCCACCGCCAGCACCAACAGGACTGCAGACCAGAACGATATTTTTAACCGGATACTGTTTCCTATTTTCATATGGATCCTCTTTTCTTCAGAGTGAATCCTCCAAACGGTAACCTGCGCCTCTTATGGTCCGGATCAGGCGGACAGCATGTCCTTCATCGATCTTCTTTCTCAGATAACTGATATAGACGTCCACTACGTTAGTGCCGCCTTCGTAATCATAATTCCAGATATGATCTTCGATTTGCTCCCGGCTCAGCACCTGGTTTTTATGAAGCAGCAGGTATTCGAGCAATGCATACTCCTTTGCTGACAGTTCAACGTTTTTTCCGGCCCTGCTCACACGGTGTGCAGCGGTATCCATCGTCAGGTCAGCGGCAGTCAGGATGCTGCTGGCTGCTCCGGCTTTGCTGCGGGTCAGCACGCGCACACGGGCAAGCAACTCCGGCAGGGAGAATGGCTTCACCAGATAATCTGCTGCGCCAAGATCCAGGCCTTTAACCTTATCCTCCACGGAATCCCGCGCGGTCAGGAACAAGACCGGTGTTTTAATCCCCTTGCCGCGCATTTTCCGCAGCAGGGAAAAGCCATCTATACCGGGCATCATAACATCCAGGATCACTCCGTCATAATCCGTTCCCGCCAGACAGTCCCACGCATCCTGTCCGTTCAGGCAGGCATCAACGCTGTATCCTTCTTCTATCAGCCGCCTTGTCAGGATTCGGTTCAGGTCTTCTTCATCTTCCGCAAACAACAAACGCATGCTCTGCCTCCCACCCGGCTCGACGGGCTGTTTATATGATTCACACAGCAGCATTTTCTTCCATAACGCTGCTCGTACCGCATTAGGGTCACTGTTCTCTTCCATATCTGGATATTATTTATTATTATACAGAATCAACATTAAAGCAAGATTAGAAAAAGCTGGATGTCAGAAAAGACAGAAGCGCCGTATTTCCATAATTCTTCCCGACAAAAAACATCGAATTCGATCATATGACCTAGCCAAAATCGTGTTTTTTACTTAACATATTCAAGGATTATCATCAATTGACAGGTTTTATCAGCTCTTTAAGATCCCTCGGTGGCGACACCGTGCCGGTTCGAGTCCGGCCACCCGCACAGGAAAAATCCGCTGGAACTCCAGCGGATTTTTATATGAAAAAAGCAGATATTCCGTTTCCGAAATCTCTGCTTCGTCGTTCATCCGCTTTCTGCTTCTCCTGTTGTAGGCCTTGCCGTTCGGTACCGTTCTGGTCACCGGGCTGATGCCTTCCCAGGTCTTCCTCTGTCTGGCGTGGAACTTTTTCTGCTCTTTCTTGCTCTTTTTGCCTAACGGCACAAATTTGTCCATAGCGACCTCCTTACCGATATTTGATTAAACTTTTTTCTCTTGTGACCGGAGGCTGGAAACAGCCTCCGTCTCTTCCAAGATCGCGCGTGCCTGATGATACCGCTCAATGCGCGCCAGATCCCGGGCTGTCGGATGATCGATGCGGCCAAGATCGCAGTTGTGTTCCAGATCAGCGAGCTTCACGCAGCGGGCCACCGGATTATCTTTCAGCGCCGCGACATACTCCAGATAGGGAACCGATTCGTCGTGTGTAAGCAGCGCCAGCGCGTCGGTCACCGCCGGCGGAAAGCCCATGGCTTTGATATCCTCCAGCGTATAATCCGTATCCTCCACCACGTCGTGCAGCAGGGCGGCGGCCGTGGTGATCTCGTCCGGCATCTGCTCCGCCAGATGCAGCGGATGCGTAACATAAGGGAGCCCGCTCTTGTCGAGCTGGCCCTCATGCGCCTTAAAGCTTAGCTTTATCGCTTTCTTGGTCAGGTCCGTATAAATCATAGTTTTCCCTCATTATTCAGCGAGCTTTTTGCCGGACGCGGTACGATCTTCCCGGCCCGCGTCACTGCGGCACGCTACTCTTCATCCGCCAGCAGTTCCCGGATCGTCCGGGCATCCTCGGCGGTCAGATTGGCGGGGTCGACACCGCAGTCCCAGGCGGCGTTGAACAACGCCTTGCCGCCCCGCACCTCGTCCGCGATCTCCTCCAGCTTATCCGCCGGAACGCCGAAATAGCCGGTATCATGAAGCATGGCAAATTCTGCCGGGTCAAAAGGAATCGGCATAGGGAACCTCCTTACTATTATTGCATCCCGCTTGATCAGGTCTGCCTGCCGTCACGCCTTATACTTTGCGGCGATCTCATCCAGGGTATCCTGTCCCAGGGAAATAATATGGTCATCCAGCACCGCAAAGACGACCTTCAGATCCACGTCAGGATTCTTTTCAAAGAAATCCGTGCATGCCTGAACCGCTTTTCTCCACGCTTTATCTTTCGGGTAGCCGAATATACCCGCCGAGATCAGCGGAAAGCCGATGGAACGGCATCCGTTTTCTGCCGCCAGTTCCAGGGATCTTCGGTACGCCCCATAGAGCTTTTGCGGTTCCCCGTGATGGCCGTCACGCCAGATGGGGCCGACCGCATGGATTATATACTTCGCCTTCAGGTTGAAACCGGGAGTAATGACAGCCGAGCCGGTATCGCAGCGGCCGATGGCATCGCAGGCTTTCTGCAGTTCATTCCGTCCCGCCGCCGTAAAAATAGCCCCGCAGACCCCGCCTCCGGCCCACAGGCCTTCGTTGGCCGCGTTGACAATGGCATCGGCATTCAGGTCTGTGATGCCGATCTTTTGTATCCTTATCGATTGTTCAGGCATAAGCTTTCTCCTCTTCTCTTTCGATGATTCGTCTCAGTGCTGGATAAAAGTTACGAAATGATATCGCATCGTTTCAGTACATCTTTCCCGGATACTCATTTTGTTTCCTCTGTTTTCTCAAGTGACTCCAGGCTTCCCTGTGCAGGGCAGATATGATCTGTCATTGAAGCATCTCCTATCTCCGGTACATCTCCGTTTTCTCCATCACCATATATCCTCCCGGTTTATCGCCAAAGTACGCTGCGCCTTCTTCTTCGCTCGGATGGTAGAAGAACTGGATCACCCGGCAAGGCGCAGACAGCGTATAGGCAGAGGTGGCCGGCGAAAAGTGGATCTCGCCGATCTCCTGCATTTCCCAGGCGACCTCGCCGTTTTCATTGATATACAGGCATCCGCCCAGGCTCCCCGGCCATTTCTTTAAAATCCGCAGCGCTTCCGCATCGCAGACGCCGTTTCCGATGGGGACAATATAAAGGACCGCCGTGTATCTGTCTTTCACCAGTGCGGTGAGTTCCGGGGTAAGAGCAGTAAAATCCTGCGTTTCTTTCAACATTTCAAAGCACTCTTCAATCACATCCTGCACTTCATCCCGCGCGCTTCTGTTTACGACCTCATGGTCTGTGCAGAGATACGCCGAAACATACAGAAATCCTTCGTTCTCAAAAAGATCGCATACGGTCAGTGTCTGTCCTTCCGGGGCTTCGAGCGTCAAAGCCAGCGCCTGCTGATCCGGCCGGTCCTCGGAAACAGAATAGATATCCGCCTTGTAACTGCGGTGATTCTTCTCCTGCACCGCGTACAGCGCGCCTTCTTCCGAGAGACACACCGGAGTGTCGGATACTGCCAGTTCACTGCGCCGCAGAAGCTGTCCGTTTTCATCGAACGTCAGCAGCTCCGTCCGCCCGTCTTTCCGGATCACGCAGCGAAGCGCCCCGTCTTCCTCCCCGGCATCCAGCAGCTCGGGCCACCCGTGGGAATCGGCGTTTTCCTTGTACTGCCAGAGTCGCTTTCCGCTGCAGTCGTAGCGCTCCAGATAATAGGCCTGCGGCGCGGCGCTTAAGGCGTTATATTCCGTCCCGCAGAGCAGGATCCCGTCTGCGGTGGGCATCGAAGAATGAATACTGTAAGGCAGGCCCACCCGCCAGAGGATGCGCTCTTCTTCCCAGAAGGACAGCATCGACTGCGCCTCTGCCGCCTCCGGACTGAAAAGCGCCCGGGCTTTTTCGGAGTCCAGATTGGCCTTGCAGAAATACGTAATGCGTCCTTCCTTTCCGTTCAGGCGGGTCCAGAGCGGCCGCTCTTCCTCCGCCGGGATGTAGGAATCCGCCGGATACTCCGCCGGATCATTATAATACAGGGAGGCGATCAGACAATGGGGGATAAAGTCGTCAAACTGCGAGCTGAGCATGCCCCACTCGATCTGCTTCCAGGTAAGGTTCGGATCTTTTGTCAGCACATAGTGCTCGGCTTTGTGGTACAGCGCGGTCGGGACGCTGATGGCGTCCTCAAGATGCAGCAGATACGGGAAGCACTGTTCTTCGCCCTCCTTCTGATCGCTCTGCCGGGCCGTGCAGTGATATTGTTCCCCGTCGTATTCCAGCATCGTCAGCCAGCACTGCGGATATGTCGGGTAAAGCTCCTCAAAGTATTCCACGCCGTAGCGGGTCCCGGTGAGCGTATGCCAGGAAACCATATACAGCTTCGCTTTTTCTCCCTGCGCGGTCCGGCTCATGAAATCGTCCAGCACTTCCTGCCCGCCGCGGATCCGGCCGTTCTCCGTATATACCATGAGTTCCTGACTGCTTTCGACGACTGTCGTATACGGATCCTCATTGTTTTTCTGACCAAAATTCCAGGTCACCACGTTCTCCTGTTCCAAAGCCCAGGCCAGGACCTCCCCGGGGCTTTCTCCCCGCAGGCCGATACCGTCCCACTGCTTCTGAAATGCATCGCCTTCTGCCGGGGCGGCAGCCGTTTCTTCCGCGGCGGTACTCTCCGCCGCCGGTTCTTTTACGGTTTCGGGCTCTTCCGTTTTATCCGCCGGCGATCCGGCCGGTTCCGCTGCACTTTCAGTCGTTTCCGCTGCCGGTTCCGTGATTTCCGTATCTTCTTTTTTGGCGCCGCAGGCACATAAAGCGAGAATAAGCAGCAGCCCCGTAACAAAGCGTAAAGACTTTCTCATACCGGCCTCCTTTCCTGAACAGACCGAAAACGTCCGATTCTTCCGTCTGTAATATTATATGGATTCCAGTTCCTTTTCAAGAACGTTGGCATAGCGCTGCACGGCCGGTCCCAGCGAGGCAAGCCAGGCCTTCACCTCCGCCCGGTCCCTGTACTCCAGCGGATCCTGGCGGACCTGCAGGGCTTTTCGCAGCGGCTCTTCATCGGCAAAGAGGTGTTCCGCAAGCGCCCAGCGCCCGGCCCGCGTTTTGGCGATCACGTCATGATACCGCAGCGTATAGAGGCACCGCGCGATATCCAGCAGCCAGCCGCAGGAATAAAGGCTCTCATCGGTCTGAACGGCGCAGCGCCGGATCGCTTCATAATGTTTTCGGACTGCCTCGGCCAGCTCAGCCTGCCCCGGGCAGAGAAAGATGGAGCGGTCATCACTGCCCCACGCGCAGCGGCCGTACCGGCAAAGCGAAAAGCGGGAGAAGACGTCCGGCTCGTACCGGTCCGTGATCCGCTGCCCGCTCGTTCCCCAGTAAACGAGCCGGTTGTACCGGCCCGAAAGATACTCCTCCAGGCTGACGATAATGCCTTCAAAGCAGCGGTAATACGGGTTTTTCGGCTCGCGCGCGGAAAGCGCCTGCCGCAGCATCAGCAGCCGCTCCGCCTGCTCCTGCGTAACCGGACCGTTCGAAAAAGCCATGAAATCAATATCGCTCCAGCCGGGCTTAAAGTCTTCCAGCACGACGCTGCCGTACAGCCAGATGCTGTGCAGCTGTTCCTCTCCCAGGATCTTCGTGATCTCCTCTGTCATCTGCCGGACCGAATCAGTCATTCCGTCTCTCCCTGCAGCATAACGGCTTCGACCGCTTCACAGAACGCGGGCATGGCCCGCCGCATGCGGACGATCCGTCCCTCGCGGTTTAAAAAAGCGTGCTCGGAGCGGGCGGCAAACACGATTTCTCCCTCCGCGTCCCGCATTTCATACAGGATAGCCATCCGCAGGCCGTTGAACGACTCGATCGAAACACGGATCTCCACTTCGTCGCCGAAGGTGGTCGGCCGCTTAAACTCGCAGGAAAGGGAACGGACCGGAGAGCGGACGCCTTCCGCTTCCATCCGTGTGTACGGGAAGCCCATCTGATCCATGAAATCGGTTCGTGCCTCTTCCATCCAGCGGATATAGTTGGAATGATGCGTTACCCCCATCATATCTGTCTCATAATATTGTACCCTGTGATGATACGGTTGCATGCCGTGGTCCTTTCTTTCAGCCGCCGTTTACGCGGCGGATGTATACTTCTTTCGGGATCATGGGCCGCTCCAGCGCTGCTATCGTTTCCGCGGAAAGCGTGAGCGAAGCGGCGTATTCCTCCCCGGCTTCTTCAAAGCGCGCCAGCAGCGGATCCGCAGCCACGGCTGCCTGCGGGACGTTCAGCAGGGGCGTCTCCGGCACGCATACCATGACCGGCTTGCCGAAGCAGTTGCGGCACTGGATTTTCAGGGCGTCGAAATTGCCGTCCCAGTCCGGGAAGCCGCAGCCGCAGATCACTAATGTATGGATTTTGGAGAAATCTGCCAGCGGTTCGTGGCGCACCGTTCCGTCCGCTTCCTGCACCATCGTCATTTTGATCAGCGGGATCGTGCGGTCCAGAACCGCTTTACAGTGCGAGGGCATCCCATAGCAGTACAGCGGGAAGCTCCAGATGATCACATCCGACGTACGGTAGAGGTCCAGGATCTCGTTCTGATCGTCCGATATGACGCAGTGCCCGTCTCCCTTCTGCCAGCATCCGAAGCACCCCCGGCACGGCGCGATCTTTTTATCGATCACGTTTACGACATGCACCTCGTGCGCTTCATTTTTATTCAATCCCTTAAGGAATGCTTCCGTCAGGCGGAAGGTATCGCTCTTCTTTTTGGGACTGCCGTTCAATACCAGTATTTTCATACTTCTTCTCCCATTATTCTGCCGTAAACTTTCCTCTGAAACAGCCCGTGGTGACTGCAATATGCCAACAGGAGCCTGACCCCACTCCGTTTAAACCGCGCTTCCGCGTTTCCTTCCGGATAGAGCTTCACGAACTGCACGCCCTGATCCGATACCGCCGCGAGGAAGGAAATAGAGTGTTCTTTCGTCATGGGATGCGTGACACTGACGTAGTACTCATCTTCCACCGTCTCGACCTGGATCGTGTGCGCCTCATCCGGCTCCTCCGCCTCCAGGGACGGGAGCGTGACGCCGCAGCAGCTGACCGTGGCTTCTCCGGCCGCACGGATCACGTTGCCGCAGACCGGGCAGACGTAAAACTTCCCCTTCAGCATATTGGCTGCGCGGTTTTCGTTCCGGACGCATTCGCCGGAAAAGAGTTCGATCACCGAGATCCCCAGCGCTTTCGCCAGCGGCTCCAGCAGGCTGATATCCGGGAAGCCCTGTCCGGTCTCCCACTTGCTCACCGCCTTGCCGCTCACGTGGATCTTCTCCGCCAGCGCCTCCTGCGTCATCTTTCTGTCTTCCCTGAGCCGTCGGATCATGGCTCCCGTAACAT
The DNA here is from genome assembly GCA_017394885.1 of Lachnospiraceae bacterium. Classification (GTDB taxonomy): domain Bacteria; phylum Bacillota; class Clostridia; order Lachnospirales; family Lachnospiraceae; genus UBA6987. Next base: position 9,707 of record JAFPWO010000031.1, read on the forward strand.
ATTTATCCATGGCCTTCGTCTCCTTTCGGGGCGAGTGTAACATATCCGGATGCTGCCGGCACCCTGCGCGTCGTGGAGTCCGGCCTCAGTGATAATACTTTTCGATCCCGCCGTAGCCGATGATAAGCTTTCCCCGACGGGTCTTTTCCACGAAATGATTCAGCCGCTTTTCGAACTGCTCCGGGCGCCTGCGCGCGTCATCGATATACGCGATCCGGATGCGCCGGTAGGGTTCCGAGAACTGCAGGAAATTCTGCCAGACTCTCTCATCCTGCCGGAGAACGTCCAGAATGTCCTCCGGGTATACGAACGGGGCCTGAATGACCGGCAGGATGCTCTCCCGCACTTTGGGATGGATCATCCCGCGTTCCTCGAGCCACACCAGCCGCTCGATATTCGGCTGAGAATAGGGACTTCCCTTTCTTCTGGGCGTGAACCGCTGCGCGCGGTGGAGGGGATCGGTATGCCTGATCGTACTGTCGATCCAGCCGAAGCAGAGGGCCTCCTCCACGGCGTCATTGTACAGGATGCACGCCTCGCCGGAGCCCTTCATCGGATAGATGAGCCAGATCTCCGGGGCCGTTTCAAAATGCGCCGCAAGCCAGGCCCGCCATTCATTTCTGTCGCTTGTATAAAGTGTTTCCACGTCAAAGTACCTGATATTGAGAAAAGGCCATCTCCGCATCAGAAATGGCCTTTGATGATCGATACCGCAGCGATTATCCGCGGATCTTCGCTTTCGGGCAGTGCGTTACGATCCAGTTCCGGACAAATTCAAAGTCCGCGTCCTCGGCGTAGATCTGATTGTGCATCAGCAGATGGTTGACATAGATCACATGCCGGCGGCGGACAGACTTTACTTTCCGCACAGAATCGAAAACCGATACAGCCCGGTCCCGGGTCGCCGCCAGCATACCGGTGCCGGCCATGCCCACCTTCCCGGAAGCGAGGCCCACGGCAGCGGTCAGCCAGCCGATCGCCTGGGTTTTGTCGAACTGCGCTTTCATCTGGCGGTTTTCCACCCCTTCTTCATCCATGGTGAAGAGGACCATATATTTCCATCCGTAGATCTTCGCCAGGATCAGATAGGAAATGACCGCAAGCACCAGCAGGACTCCCAGCAGGACCAGCATCCATTTATAGAAATTCCAGTACTCATCGAACGTGGTCATAACGCCTTCGATCAGCTGCATGCCGAGCATGAAAGCCATCACGATCCCGAAGGACAGCAGCAGTGCCTTTACGGTGGTGATCAGGATCGTCGGATTCTTCAGCATATCGAATTCATAAACCCAACGGTACTTGCCGTCCTCGCCGAGGGTGATATTGGGCGTAACTCTTTCCGTACTTACTTCATTTTTGGTTTCACTCATTTCCCGCCAGCCTCCTTACATTTTCCAAGGGGGGAACCGCAGATCCGGTCAAAACAGTTGCTCTGCCCATGATTATATAGGAAATATGAAAAAGGAGCAACCGAAATCTGTGATTTCAGCTGCTCCGATCTTCCGCAGGCCGCACTTTGGCTACAGTTTCATCTCCATATACCGGCGGTAGGTGGAAAAGCCGGCCGATTCATAGAACAGGAGCGCGTCCCGGTTGAACTCCCACATGTTCAGTTCGAGCCGGTCAAAGCCTTCTTTTTTCGCGTATTCCCGAAGGAATCCCATCAGCTTGCGGCCGAGACCCTTTCGGCGGCAGGCTTTATCCACGCCGAATTCATCGACATCCAGATAGTCCCGAACCTTCATATACGGCGTTTCCGGCCGGATGACGTGGTTCAGCACCGCAAAAGCGCAGATCGTTCCGTCCCTTTCGCAGACTGCGATCTTTTTCATCGGATCGGCAAAGATCTCATCAATATAGTCACGAAGTTCCTCCGGAAAGCCGGGCCTGAAGATCTCCGGCCTGCCCTGCACATGCAGCTCGTTGACCTGCCTTCGGAGCCCGTTGACGCGCTCCAGATCGCCTTCTTCCGCGAAGCGGCAGATACAGGGGCTTTCCTCTTCTTTCTGCGCCAGCCATTCTTCCCTCGTAATGCAGCTGACGTGCAGCGTCCGCAGGAGCCCTTCGATCGCGCAGGGGACGTTCTCCTTCGTATGATCATAGCGGAAGCCGCACTTTTCCTGCACGCGCTTCGACTTGAGGTTCCCGTCAAAGTAGCCGCACCACAGCTTCTGAAGGCCCAGATCCTCGAAAGCGCGGCGCATGAGCGCCCGGACCGCTTCCGGGATGAGTCCCTGCCCCCAGTAGGGAACGCCGAGCCAGTAGCCGATCTCGCCCTCGCCTTCCGCCAGCGGGACATTCCCGGCCGTGCCGAGCATCAGCCCGGCGCTGCCGATGGGCAGTCCGGTCTCTTTAAGCACCACCGCGTAGGTCTCCGGCTTCGAAAGCACGCCTTTTATGATCTCCCGGCTGTTTTCCACACTCGTATGGACCGCCCAGCCGGCGATCGGTCCCACGTCCGGATGGCTCGCGTATTTGTACAGTTCCTCCGCATCCGCTTCCTCCCACGGACGCAGCAGCAGTCTTTCGGTTTCCAGGATCATCGCCCGTGACCTCCCGAGATCAATCTGTGATCACGATCTTTTCGATCACCGGCTGCTGGTCGGCCGGAATGGTCCCGTTGTTGTCGGTAGGTTTTGCATCCTTCGCGATTTTCTTCGCGATATCCAGCCCTTCCGTGACACGCCCGAAGGCCGCGTAGTTTCCGTCCAGATGCGGCGCATCCCCGACCATGATAAAGAACTGCGAGCTCGCGCTGTTCATATCCTTCGCGCGGGCCATGGAGATAACGCCTTCCACATGCTCGATCGGATTATTCACGCCGTTGGCGGAAAACTCGCCCTTGATCGTCTTCGGCGTGATCTTGCTGGAGGCGTTCGCCGCGCCGCCCTGGATCATAAAGCCGTCGATGATCCGGTGGAAGGTGAGGCCGTCGTAAAAGCCCTGGCTGGCCAGGTCGATAAAGTTCGCCACCGTGATCGGCGCGGTCCCCTCGTCCAGTTCCAGCTTGATCGTGCCGTAGTTTTTGATCGTGATCTCCGCGTGCCGCAGCTTCTGGAAAGGCTCGGTCGAGTCTTTTTTGCCGCAGGCGCACAGCGCCGCCGTCATGGCAATGATCAGCAGGATCCCGCATACTTTCTTCATGGTCGTTTACCTCTGTGTTTTCATAAATTTATTGGCGGAGATCGATCCAGTAGCGCTCCAGATATTCTCCTTCGTCCGGCTCGTACACGGTCCCCTCATAGACCCCGCCGTTTTTCAGGATCGTCCGCCGGCTGCCTTCATTGCCGCGGAAACAGGTGATCAGCACTTTGTCGATCCCCAGTTCCCTGCATTTCGGCAGAGCCTGAGCCAGCATCTGTGAAGCATAGCCTTTCCGGCGCTCGTCCGGCGCCACGGAATAACCGATGTGGCCGCCGAACTTCTCCAGATGCTCGTTCAGATAATGCCGGATCTGCAGCATGCCGACGAGCTTTCCGTCCTCTTCCCGCACAAAAAGATACTGGGTCGCGGGGACTTTGCCCGGTGCGGCGGTCTCCGGGTCCTTTCCGGCACGGGAAACCGCGATCCACTCCTTCGGATCCGCATAATGCCGCAAAGACCCCGACCCGTCCAGGGAGCCTTCGATATCCAGGAAGGCCTGCCTATAAGCCCGGATCTGATCCAGATAATCTTCCGTCGGTTCTGTCAGCTTCATAGCCATGGCCTGATTACAGCGCGGGTTCCGGCTCCGGGACGGGTTCCGATTCCGGGGCAGGCTCCAGAACCGCTTCCGGCTCTGCCTGCGCCTTTTCGCGGGCGGCCGCTTCTCTCTCCGCTTTTTCTTTCTGTGCCAGCTTCAGCGCAAGCAGGCTCTGTACGACGCAATTCAGAAGAAGAACTGCGATCAGGATCCATACCGTCTTTCTGTCCAGTTTCAGATTCAGTAACTTTTTCATGGCTGTCCTCCGTTTTCCAGTACTTGATCTGTTTACTCTGTAACGCTGCGGCTGTTTTTCAGCTGTGCCGCCAGCTTCTCAAAAAACAGAATATAGAACGAGAGCCGTTCCTTCCACAAATTTTCCGCGGTCTTCGTTCCCTGCGGCACGTCCATCAGAGCGCGCAGTCTCGCGAGGCGCTTATCCACGTATTCCTGCTTTTCTTCCAGACTCTTTTCGAGGAAATCGTCACCCGCCAGGATCTCGTGGATACGGTAAGCGTCGAAGCGGTCGATATTGTCCGCGTCGCCGACGGAGAGGGCGAAAGGCGTCCTTTCCCCTTCGAAATCCGCCTCGTCATCCACGTGGATCGCGATCCCGTAGCAGATATCCTGCACACGCTCTTTTGCCATGCCCAGCTCTCTGAGGAAGGGGCGGGCGATCTGCGCGGCGCGTCTTCCGTGCTCCTTCCAGCCGTTCTCGCCGAAGTCCTCGCAGTAGGATATATCATGCAGCAGGCAGGCGATCACCATTTCGGTCTCGTCAAAGCCCTCCTGCCGGGCGATCTCCCGCCCGATGTTGGCCACCCGGTATGTGTGCTCGATACGGTAGGCCTTTTCTTCCGGATGAGACGACAGATAGACGCCGCCGTCCATCTTCTTTTTCAGGAATTCTTCGGTTTTACGGATCCACTCTTTCTTCAGCATCCTATTCTCTCCGCTTTTTACGGCTCCGTCCACAGGATCAGCGCTGCCGCGCTGCCGGCCGCATCCTTGGCGTAAACGAGCCAGGTGCCGGCAGGGGAATGCGATACGCTCTGGATCAGCGTGCGCTCATCCGGTGCGGTAAATGCCAGCTGCGTCATGGCGCCGTCCTGCAGCGCCAGGATCTCCGGCCCCGCAAAATCATCGCCGGGGAAATTGATCCGGTAAACCACCGGGCTGCCGCCGCCCGGGGACATCGTGTACAGGTCGGTCTCCGCAAGCAGGGCCTCTCCTGTCTCCAGATCCAGGATCAGGCGCGTGACGGAGAAGTTTTCATAGAACAGATAACGGCTTTCCTCCACGGAAAAATGGCTCACCATCATGGCCAGTTCATTTTTCGCATCATCTTCCGAAATGATTCCCTGGACCTTCAGAAGCGCGGCCAGGCACATCTCGTTCAGCGCCTTTTCCGACAGTTTCTTTCCGCTGCTGTCATAGCGGTCCAGGGAAAGCTGCGGCTGTCCGTCCGCCGTCCGCAGGCGCAGCAGGAAGAATCCGTCTTCCGCCGCGCAGATGCTGCGCAGGGAAGCCTCCGCGGTATCCGCAAAGGACAGGAGCTCGTCCACCGATCCGGCGGCCGGGTCAAAGACATAGACCGTATCGCAGGCCGGCTCGGTCATCTCATGATTCATAATGAACAGTTTCCCGTTCACCGCGGTGAGCGCCGCATACGGATGGCCGTGCTCCGAGACCGCGTATTTTTCCATGCTTCCCTTTTCCGTGTCAAACGCCAGCAGCCAGAGCGTATCCGGCTCGTTATCGAAAGGATTGCCGGTAACGGCCAGCGCATAAACGACGCCGTCCAGTTCCGTGCGGGCATACAGCGCTTCATAGCCCTGATCTTCCAGCGTTCCCAGCAGAACGTCGCTCCCGTCCGCCAGGCGGAAGAAGCGGTACTGCGCCGTCCCGGTCAGGGCATATTCCGCCTGGTCCACGACGCTGTAAAAGATACCTTCATCCGCCGCCGTACAGCTGGCCCTTTGGCTTATTGCCCCGAGGCGTTTGCCGTCTTTATCCAGGATCTCCAGACCGTCCTCCGGCTGCGCATCCGAAGAAGCCTCTGCAGGACTTTCCGCCTTCGTATCCGGGGTGTCTGTCGCTTGTTCTTTCTGCGATCCTTCCGGCTGCGTACCCGGCGCCGCGCTCTCTTTGCCATTTTCCCCGCAGCCCATAAGTGCCGCCGCCAGCAGGGCCGCCAGCAGCAGGCTCAAAACTTTTTTCATCATTGCGATGTGCCTCCTGTCATTTCTATATGCAGAAATAAAACAGTCTGTCCGCCTGTAAAGTTGCAGTCTATACTCGTTTTTTCCCTTTTGGTACGGGCAGATCCCGCTCCACGGCCTCGATCAGTTCTTTTAAGAAGGCCCTGTCATCCAGTTCCTCTGCCAGCAGCATCTCTTTGGCGCCTTCATAGGGCCGTTCATACGGCGCGTCCGGCAGCAGGCGCTTCGCGGATTTCGTCGGTTTTATGAGGAAGCGGTCGTCGTAGATCCCGCCAATGATCTTCCCCCGGCAGTAGATGATATATTCGCCCATCATGGGCTTGTACGTGATCCCGTCCGCCAGCGACAGCTGGTCCAGTACGAAATCCAGATATTCTTTGCCTGACGCCATGTTTCTCCTTTCCCGCGAAGCTGCCGCGACGTCTTCCTAAAAATATACCCGCACTCCCGCCGCAAGTCAACATCCGGCTTTTTCCTCTTTTTGATTGCATTCCAGGCCGCATGTGCTATGATAGAGGCGATGACCCGCTGCCGCGCGGCAGCGGCCTGCCCGAAAGGATAAATATCCATGCGTATTGCCTGTATCGGTGATTCGAATACCTTCGGTTACGATCCGCTCTCTGTCTGGGGCGGGCGCTACGCCCGCGGCGTCCGCTGGACGGGCCGCCTGGCCGGCGAAGCCGATGCGGTCTTTAATCACGGCGTCAACGGGCTGGCGGCAGCCGACGTCTCCGCGCACGCGGTATTCGTTCAGGAGCTGCTCTCCGAGCAGCCGCTGGATCTGGTTACGGTGATGCTCGGGACCAATGATATCCTGCAGGGCTTTTCCGCGGCGCAGACCGCCGGAAAGATGCGGAAGCTCCTGACCGCGGTCCAAAGCGCGCAGGCCGCCGATACGCTCCTGTTGATCGCACCGCCGGTCCTGATCACCGGGCAGTGGGTCGAAGGACCCGAAATGATAGAGGAATCCGAGGCGCTTTCTTCCGAATACCAAAAGCTGGCGGAAGAACTGGACATTTCTTTCGCCGACGCGGGAAAATGGTCCGTCGCGCTTTCCTTTGACGGGGTGCACTTTACCCCGGAAGGCCATGCCGTATTTGCCGCGCATATCCGCGATTTTATTCAAACAAATCTATATCCGAAAAGGAGAAGCAAAATGAAACAGATGATTCATACCCCGAACGCGCCGGCCGCGATCGGCCCTTACTCTCAGGCTATCGAGGCTGACGGCTGGATCTTTGTCTCCGGACAGATCCCGGTCGATCCGGCGACCGGCGCCTTTGCCGGCGAAAGCATTGAGAAACAGAGCCGCCAGAGCCTGGAAAACATCAAGGCGATCCTGGAAGCCGCCGGCTGCAGCATGGCCAACGTGGTCAAGACCAATGTCTCTCTGGCCGATATGAACGATTTTGCCGCCATGAACGCGATCTATGCCGAGTACTTTGCCGAGCCGTACCCCGCCCGCGCCGCCGTACAGGTCGCCAAACTCCCGAAGGGAGCGCGGGTCGAGATCGAAGCGATCGCGAGGCGGTAATCCATCGGATATCGACACCAAAAACTGCCGGCAGGCAGGAAAAATACACCATTCGGTCGAGGCAGTCATGAATCATGAAAAAGATTCCGTATCGGGAATTTTTTCCGAATACGGCCAGATCAGGAAACCTACGTATAAAGAGCAGGCCTACCGGCTGATCAAGGAAGCCATTCTTTATCAGAAATTTCAGCCGGACAAGATCTATTCCCAGGAGGCGATCTGTCAGGAGCTGGGCGTCAGCCGCACCCCGGTGAGGGAGGCGCTTCTTGAGCTGCAGAGCGAAGGATATATCGTCTTCTGCCGCGGCAAGGGGATCCAGATCGTTACCCTGGATGATAAATCGATTCATGATATTCTGGAGATGCGGCTGTATCTGGAGATCACAGCCGCTCATCTGGCTGCCATGCGGGCGGATAAAAAAGATCTGGCCTATATCGAGCAGTGCCTGAAGGCCTGCTATGACAACCTGGACGAAAACAACGAATCCCGGGATATCGCCGTCAGCTACCGTCTGGACCACCAGTTCCACCGGGCCGTCGCGCTGGCGGCGCATAACGAGCTTTTGTGCACGACGCTGGACAATGTTCTGGACCTTTACCTGCGCTTCGAGGTGCAGACCGTTTACCACAACGTCTTCTATGCCAACGCGATCATGGAGGAACACCGGGCCATCTTCGAAGCCGTCTCCCAGCACGATCAGATGAAGGCGTCTTTCTGCGCGCAGACACATCTGGAGGACGCCTACCGCCGGACGCTCAGCAAATACTGGAGCTGAGCCTCCCGATCGCCGCGGCGCATCCGGCTGCCGACGGGGAGAATTGGTGAATATCGCAAAATAAAATTAAGAAAAAAGCGCTTGAAACGAAGAAAAGAAAGTGATATATATTGAAATATATTTTATGCCGCCGATTATGACGTACAGATAAAGCGGATCACAGGAGATGCAAGAAACTGTGATGCAAAGAAATATATTACATATTTCAAAAGTCAAAGGTGAAGCTATGGCAGAAAAGAAACCGATCTATATGTGGCCTGCCCACTGGGACCGCCCGGTGGCGCACGGACCCTTCGGCGCGGTCAGCAGCAACAGTGTATATGCGACCCGGGCCGGTCTGGAGATCTTACAGCAGGGCGGCAACGCGTTTGATGCGGCAGCCGCCGTATCCCTCGCGCTTTCGGTCGTCGAGCCGCATCATTCCGGCCTCGGCGGCGGATGCTTTTCCCTGATCTACAGCGCGAAGGAAAACGCCTTTCACGCGGTGGACGGGCGCGGCATTGCCCCGCGGAAAGCCACCGCGGACCTTTTTATCAAAGACGGAGAAGTCCAGGATGAATGGAAGGACCTGGGCGGCCAGTCCGTGGCCGTTCCCGGGCTGATCAAAACGCTGGAGACCCTGCTCTCCCGCTTCGGCACCCTGAGCTTTGCGCAGACCGCGTGCCCGGCCATCCGCCTCGCGGAGGAAGGCTTCGGAACGAGCTTTACCGGCGCTCTCACCATGTATGACGATTCGGTCGAGCGGAAGCTGCGCCTTTCCCCGGCCATGCGGAAGCTTTATCTGAAGCCGGACGGCGGCTTCTACCGCTTCGGCGAGCAGCAGAAAAACCCGGAGATCGCCGCGGTTTTGAAACATCTGGCCGAAGAAGGCAGCGACTATTTCTATAAAGGAAAAGTCGCGGAGCAGCTCGTGGCGCTTATCAACGAACGGGGCGGCTGCTTCAGCGTGGAAGACCTCTCCGAATATAAACCGAAATTCCGTACCCCGGTGCGGACGACCTACCGTGACTGCGAAGTGGTGGCTTTTGCCCCGCCCAGCGGCGGCGTCACCGTCCTGGAGATGCTCAATATTCTGGAGCAAAGCGACCTGAAGGCCATGGGACACAATACCGCCGCCAGCCTGCACGCGATTGCGGAAGCCATGAAGCTGGCCTTCGCGGACCGCAGCGCCGCGCTCGGTGATCCGGACTTTGTGAAAGTCGATACGGAACGCCTTGCCTCCAAGGCCTTCGCGAAAGAACGCTTCGCTTTGGCCGGGGAAAAAGCCGGCGAATATGCCGCGGCCGAGAATATCGAAGCGAAGGAATATCCGGGCAACACCTCGCACTTTGTGATCATGGACCGCTTCGGCAACGTCGTCTCCCAGACCCAGACCGTCCGCGACTGGTTCGGCTGCGGCATCGTGGCCGACGGCCTCGGCTTCGTGCTGAACAACGCCATGTCGGATTTCTCGGCGGCGGTCGGTGCGCTCACCAGCCAGGGCCTTACCTACGGCAGGGCCAACGCCATCGAAGGCGGGAAGACCCCGCTCTCCAGCATGGCGCCGTGCATCGTTTTAAAGGACAGCCGGCCTTTCCTCGCGATCGGCGCCGCCGGCGGCCCGCGCATCATCACCGGCACCATGCAGGGAATCGTCAATGCCGTGGACTTCCATCTTACGCCCGAACGGCTGGTCGGCCTGCCCTATGTACACGTGATCACGAACGCCCAAGGGCTGGAAGTGGAATACGGCATCTCCGAAGATACCCTGCGCCTGCTGGAGGAGATGGGCCATCACATCGTCCGGAATGCGCCGGATCAGGCCATGAGCACCATGCTCAACAGCGTCATGTACCGGGACGGAGAATACTTTGCGGCCGGGACCGCCCGCGTGGACGGCTGCGGCGGCGCGATCTCCCCGGACGGAAGCCTGGTCCTGGAAGGCGTCAGCCAGGAAAAATGAAACCTTACGAGCTCGATCAGAGGCGCACTCTGATGGGAATATAAAAAACAGCAGAAAATGCTGAAAGAGGAGGAAAATATGAAGAAATTTGCAGCAATCGTGCTCAGCCTGCTCATGGTTCTGACCCTTGTGGCCTGCGGCGGAAGCAATACTACGACCGAAGCCGCCAAGACGGTCTACAAGATCACCTACGCCAACACCACAGCTGACGCGAACCCCCAGGCGATCAACGCCAAGTGGCTGGCCGAAAGAGCGAAAGAGCTCTCCAACGGACAGCTGGAGATCACCGTGTTCAACAACAACAAGCTGGGCGCCTTCAGCGACTGCTTCGCGCAGATGCAGCTGCCCACCGGCACGGTCCAGATGGGCGACGTTTCCCCGGCATCCGTAACCCAGTTCTCCACCGCGTTTACGCCGTATTCCCTGCCGTTCCTGTTCAAGAACGCCCAGCAGTCCTTTGACTTCTTCGACAAATCCGACAGCGTAAAGAAGTCCGAAGAGGAGTTCCTGAAAGAGACCAACGTCCGTGTTCTGGGCTATTTCTATAATGACGCCCGTGCGCTGACCAACGGCAAGAAAGCGGTCGCGACTCCCGATGACATGAAGGGCTTAAAACTCCGTGTCATGACCTCCGACGTGTATATCAAGACCTTTGAATCGCTGGGCGCCGCGCCTGTCGGCATGCAGTTCTCCGAGCTGTTCAGCGCACTGCAGACCGGTACCGTGGACGGCCAGGACAACGGCCTGATCCTTTCCATGGACTCCAAGTTCAATGAAGTGCAGAAGTACTACACCGACCTGGGCCATGTACAGGATACCTCCGTTATCTTTATCTCCGAAGAGTTCTGGAAGACCCTTCCGGAAGATCTGCAGAAGGCTCTGCAGCAGGCGGTTGACGAAGCCGTTGCCAAGGAACGCCAGGAATATCTGAACAAGCTGGATTCCTATCTGACCGAGATGAAGAAGACCATGGAAGTCACCATCCTGACCGACGCGCAGAGACAGGCCTTCAAGGATGCCTGCCAGCCCGTGTACGACTGGTACCGCGGCGAGTTCTCGCAGTATGATATCGACGCCATCATGGCGGATATTGCCAAGTATTGATCAAGCCTTTCCCTGTCTAAATAAATCTTCGGAAAGAAACTGACAGTCACAGGACCGCAGGGGAACAGTCCTTTACCGGGCTGCTCCCCTGCCCGGGGAGAACAATCTTATGAAAGTACTGAAATTTCTGGATAAATATTTTGAAGAGATCATCTGCGTCGTCGCGCTGGCCGCGATGACCGTGGTCATCTTCATCCAAATCATTCTGCGGACGATCAGTCCGCTCATCCAGCTTCCCATGGCATGGACGGAAGAGATCGGCCGCTACCTGTTCATCTATGCGGTCTATGTCGGCGCGGCCTATGCCACCAAGCGCATGGCGCATCAGAAGGTGGACGTCCTTCCGCTTCTGGTCAATGACACCGGCAAGCTGATCTTCAACCTGATCTCCGACGTGGGCCTGATCGTCTTTGCCGCGGTCATGGCGATCTTCGGCTGGAAGGTAGTCGAACAGGTGGCTTTCATTTTCGTGCAGAATGCGCCGGCGACCAAGCTCAACATGGGCTGGGCCTATGCCGGGCCGGCACTCGGCATGACCTGCTGCGCAGTCCGGGCTTTTCAGAATATATTCCGCCACATCTCGGAATATAGAGAGAAGAAGAAAGCCTCCGCAGCCGTGCAAGAGGAAGGAGCCGCCTGATGGAAGCCTGGATCATTATTATCGTCTTTTTGGTATGCGTATTCTCAACGGTCCCGATCGGCTATGCCATCGGCCTGTCCGTTGTTGCCTATTCCCTGACGGCCGGCACCATCAATATGGGCTATATTGCCTCAGGTCTGTTCGCGGCCTGCGACTCGTTCCCGCTCATGGCGATCCCGTTCTTTATCCTTTCGGGCGCGCTCATGGAAGGCGGCGGCCTTTCCCGCAGGCTGGTTCTCTTCTTTGACTCGCTGGTCGGGCACTGGACCGGCGGCCTGGCCGTCGTGACGGTCATCGCCTGCATGTTCTTCGGCGCGATCTCCGGCTCCGGCCCCGCCACCACCGCCGCCATCGGCGCGATCATGGTCCCGACCATGGTGGAAAAGGGCTATGATAAGAAGTTCGCGATGGCGCTGGTCGCGGCCTCCGGCTGCCTTGGCGTTATCATCCCGCCCAGCATCCCGATGGTCATGTACGGCATTTCCACGAATGCTTCCGTCAGCACCATGTTTATGGGCGGCTTCCTGCCCGGCATCACGCTCGGCATTCTGCTGATCATCGTGGCTGTCCGCATCTGCAAGGTCAACGGCTACACCGGCAACGGCCTGAAATTCAGCTGGAAGCGTGTCTGGGAGCAGTTCAAGGACGCCTTCTGGGCGATCCTGACCCCCGTGATCATCCTCGGCGGCATTTACTCCGGCGTGTTCACACCGACCGAAGCGGCGGTTATTTCCGTAGTCTACGGCCTGATCGTCGGCCTGTTCATCTACAAGGAACTGGACCTCAAGAAGACCTATAAGAAATTCGCGGAAGCGGCTTCCACGCACGGCGCCGTGAACATCATCGTGGGTACCTCCACGATCCTCGGCCGCGTGCTGACCCTGGAGCAGATCCCGGACGCCATCGCCAAGTCGATGCTGAGCCTGACCAACAACAAGATCGTCATCCTGCTGCTGATCAACCTGCTGCTTCTGGCCTGCGGGTGCCTGCTGGAGACGACTTCCTCGATCCTTATCCTGGCCCCGATCCTGTACCCGGTGGCGGCCTCCTTCGGCGTGGACATCGTCCACTTCGGCATCGTGATGGTCGTCAACCTGGCGATCGGCTTCATCACACCGCCTGTCGGCGTGAACCTCTTCGTGGCCTGCGGCATCGGCAAGATCCCGTTCATGGATCTGGTCAAGCGGATCCTGCCGTTCCTGGTCGCGCTGATCATCGGCCTGCTGCTGATCACCTACATCCCCGAGATCTCGCTCACGCTTCCGCGCCTGCTCGGATATCAGGGATAAGATTCCGCACAAAAGCTGTCAGACGATGCCGTCGGTTTTCCCGGCGGCATTGTTTTATTCTCTATCTTTCCCAGGAAAAGCCTCTCTCCTGCATTTCTGTCCGAAATCGGTTGAAAAAACCGGCCGAATTGTGCTATTGTAGAAAGCTGAACAACATTGTTTTATGATACGGAGTATTGTCTCTTCAGGAGGTCTGTGATGAAATACTATCTGTACAATCCGCTCGCCAACAACGGGATCCTGCCCGGAGTTCCCGCTGAGGAACTGCTGAAAACCGGCGCGCAGCTGATCAATGCGACGGAAACCGACTACGCGAAATTCTTCGGCGGCCTTGCTCCGGAAGACGAAGTGGTCATAGTCGGCGGCGACGGCACGATCAACTATCTGATCAACCACGTCGACTGCGAAAATCTGCCGAACAAGATCTACCTCCTCGGCAACGGCAGCGGCAACGATTTCCTGAATGATATCGGGGAGAAGCCCGGCAAAGAGATCCTGCTGAACAAATATCTGAAAAACCTGCCGGTCGCCCGCGTAAACGGCAGGGAGATCAAATACATCAACAACATGAGCTACGGCATCGACGGCTACTGCTGCGAGGTCGCGGATAAGATCAAGGCCAAAGCGCCCGGCAAGAAGATCAACTATACCTCGATCGCGATCAAGGGCGTGCTCTACGATTTCAAGCCCGGCAGCGCGGAGGTGACGGTCGACGGCGTGACCCGCCACTTTGACAACATCTGGCTTGCCCCGGCCATGAAGGGACGCTACTGCGGCGGCGGCATGATGCTGGCACCCGGCCAGGACCGTTTCTCCGATAAGCTGACCGTGATGATCTACTGCGGAAAATCCAGACTGAAGACTCTGATCGCGTTCCCGAAGATCTTCGAAGGAAAGCACGTGGAGATGACAGACCGGGTGACGGTCATCACCGGCAACAAGGTCCATGTGAAGTTCTCCCGCCCCTGCGCGGCGCAGATCGACGGTGAGACCGTTCTGAACGTAACGGAATACGAAGCCGAACTGTAATACATATATTCATGAATTCCAAAAAGAAAAAAGCTATTTTAACACCGATTATGCTTCGCTACAGCCCGATCTATCTGATCGGGCTTGCAGCGCTGTTTATGGTCGATTACGTCCAGCTGTATATCCCGCAGTATATGGGGGAGGTGACCGACGGCCTCGCTTCCCGCACGCTGGATGCGGCCGGCGTCGGGACGCTCTGCATGAAGATCATCTTTGTCGGCGTCCTGCATCTACTGGGGCGCTTTGTCTGGCGCTACTGCATCTTCGGCACGGCCCGCAAGGTCGAGCGCATCATGCGGAACCAGCTTTTTGATCATCTGGAGACCCTCTCCCAGCGCTACTTTCACGAGCACAAGACCGGCGATCTGATGAGCTATTTCACGAACGACCTGGAGGCGGTTCGCATGGCGGTCGGCCCGGCCATCGTGACGGCTTTCGACGCGACGGTCCTGACCGTGCTCGTGCTCTACCGCATGATCACCCGCGTGAGCCTTACCCTGACCTTGTACGCCCTGATCCCTATGGGGATCCTGGCAGTCGGCGGGTATTTTTACGGCAAGCATATCGAAACGCGCTACCGCAAGATGCAGAAAGCCTTCGCGGATCTGCAGGATTACGTGCAGGAAAGCGTCTCGGGCGAGCGCGTCGTCAAGGCCTTCGTGCAGGAAAAGCGCCAGATCGACGCCTTCTGCGCGGTCAACGATAAAAAGCGGAAAGCCTCCCTCCATGTGGTAAAGCTGAATATCCTTTTTATTCCCACACTGCGCCTTCTGGTGGGTGTGACCTACGTGATCGCGATTCTGGTCGGAGGCTGGTTTACCATGATCGGAGAAATGACGCTGGGCCGCTTTGTCATGTTCAACGCCTATATCGGCTCGCTCGTGTGGCCGATGCTGGCGCTCGGCGACGCGATCACGACCCTCTCGCAGGGCATTGCCGGCATGAAGCGCATCCATGAGATCATGGACGAGGAAAGCGAGATCCGGGATGCGGCAGAGCCCGACGAAGTCGGTCCCTTCAGCGGACAGATCCGGATCAAAGATCTGAGCTTCCGCTATTCTGAAAATCTTCCGGAGAAGCTCAGGCACGTATCCGTTTCGGTCGAGCCGGGCGAGACGCTCGCGGTCATGGGCCGCACCGGCTCCGGCAAGACCACGCTGGTCAATCTCCTGTGCCGCCTCTACGATGTGGAAGACGGCGCGATCGAATACGACGGCCACGACATCAAAAAGATCCCGCTCAGGACGCTGCGGGAGAATATCGCTTACGTCCCGCAGGACAATTTTCTGTTCTCTCAGACCCTGTCCGGGAATATCTCCTTCGGCAAACTGGACGCCTCGCAGGAAGAAATCGAGAAGGCCGCGCGGGCGGCGGATATCCATGACAATATCATGGAATTCCCCGAGCAGTACGAGACCATGGTCGGCGAGCGCGGCGTGACCCTTTCCGGCGGGCAGAAGCAGCGCAGCTCGATCGCCCGCGCGCTTCTAAAGAACAGCCCCATCCTGATCCTGGACGACTCGCTTTCCGCCGTTGACACGGATACCGAGGAGCGGATCCTGAAGAACCTTAAGGAGTACCGGAAAGGCAAGACGAATATCATCATCGCGCACCGCGTTTCCACCGTGCAGAACGCGGATCATATCCTGGTGCTGGACGAGGGCGTGCCCGCGGAATATGGCAGCTGGGATGAGCTCATGGAGCGGGACGGCATCTTTGCCTCCATGGCTCGCAAGCAGCAGCTGGAGCGGCAGCTCCAGCAGGTCGAGTAAGGAGGGTCTGGTCATGGCACAGATGAACGAAGAACTCCTCGAGACCAAATACAACGGCAACGTGTTTGCCCGCCTGTTTGCGTACGTCAAGCCGCATATCAAAGTCATGATCCTGGCGCTGATCCTGGTGCTGACCGTGACCGGGATCGACCTGGTCAAGCCCGTGCTGATCGGCAACGCGATCGATAAATATATCGAAGGCTATGATACGCCGTACGTCCAGGTCCCGGCCGATCAGGCCCAGGTCACGCTGCGGCAGACCGGCTTAAGCAAAGACGCCGCGGCCGGGCCCGACGCCCGCTATGCCCGCCTGATCTACTTTGAGGAAGAATATTTCCTGGTCCGGGATCTGGAGCAGGAAGATCTTGCCGCCGTAAACGACTGGGAAAAAGCAGGCTATCCCGGCACCGAAAAGCTTCAGCTGTACGGAAGTCCCACGGTAGATACCCTGTCCTTCTCCGTAAACGGAAAAGATCTGATGGCCGATGAAATGTCACGGGATGAGCTGGCGCTGCTGCGCTCTTCCGACCGGACCGGCATCACCCGGATCGCCCTGATCTACGCCTGCCTGCTCATCATCGGCTTCTTCCTGCAGCGCTGGCAGAGCTGGCTGCTGCAGAAGACCGGCCAAAGCATCATCTTTACCATCCGCCAGGAAGTTTTTACCCACGTCCACTCTCTTCCCCTGCGCTTCTTTGACACCAATCCGGTGGGACGCATCGTGACCCGGGTGACCAACGACGTAGAGTCCTTAAACCAGATGTATACGCAGGTGCTGGTGCGGCTGATCAGCAATACGGTCCTGATCATCGGCTATGCCGTGGTCATGATCAGCATCAATCCGCGCCTGGCGCTGATCTCCTTCCTCTTCCTGCCGATCGTATTCGGGATGACGCTCTTTTTCCGGATCCAGATCCGCCGGATCTACCGGATCGTCCGCACCAAGATCTCCGGGCTCAACACTTTCCTCTCGGAGAACATTTCCGGGATGAAGCTGATCCAGCTCTTTGCCCGCGAGAAGACCAAGTCCGACGAGTTCCGGGAACGCACCGACGATCTGTACCGCTCACAGATGAAGGAAATGATGATCTTCGGGTGCTTCCGCCCCGGCCTCTCCTTCCTCGCGAATATCGCCTACGCGCTGATCATCTACCGCAGCGGCGTATCGGTCCTCGAAGGCACGCTCACGCTGGGGACGCTCTATATCTTTACCAACTACATCCGCTCCTTCTTCGAACCGATCCAGGAGCTGGCGGAACAGTTCTCCACCCTCCAGAACGCCATGGCCTCCGCGGAGAAGATCTTTACCGTGCTGGATGAAAAGAATACGATCGAAGAGCCGGAAAATCCTGTGCCGCTGCGTGATTTCCGCGGGAAGATCGAGTTCCGGAACGTCTGGTTCGCTTATGAGAATGAAGATTATGTCTTAAAGGACGTCAGCTTCGTGATCCGGCCCGGAGAGCGGGTCGCCTTCGTCGGCGCGACCGGTGCGGGGAAATCCTCTATCCTGAACCTGATCGGCCGCTATTATGATATTCAGAAGGGCGAGATCCTGATCGACGACGTCAATATCCGGGATCTGTCCCTGGAAGAACTGCGCGGCGCGATCGGCCAGGTACAGCAGGATGTGTTCATCTTCACCGGGGACATCCGCAGCAATATCCGCCTGCTGAACGACGATATCCCGGATGAAAAAATCCGCGCCGCGGCCGAAGCAGCCAACGCGGATCACTTCATTCATCAGCTGCCGGCCGGGTTTGACGAACCGGTCACGGAGCGGGGCTCCACGCTCTCCGCCGGGGAACGCCAGCTCTTAAGCTTTGCCCGCACGCTTGCCTTCGACCCGAAGATCCTGGTCCTCGATGAGGCAACGGCCAATATCGATACCGAGACCGAGCAGCTGATCCAGGAAGCGCTGGAGACGCTGATGCAGGGCCGCACCTCCATTCTGGTGGCGCACCGGCTCTCGACCATCCAGCACGCGGACGAGATCCTGGTCATGCATAAGGGACGGATCCGCGAACGCGGCACGCATCAGCAGCTGCTGGCCATGAACGGCATCTACAAAAAACTGTACGAACTGCAGCAATAGCAGCAAAGCGATACCGCCCTCTCCCGAATCCGGGAGGGGGCGGTATCGCTTTGTCTGAAATTTTTACCGTTTGAAGATCAGCCGTTTCTGAATAAAGAAACTCACAAAGAACAGGGCCAGGTCCACAAAGACCTTGACGACCACTTCCTCGGCGGACAGGGCCAGGCTGAAGTTTTTTACCAGGAATGCGGAAACATACGCCTGTGCCACACAGAGCAAAACATATTCCACGGCTGTCACGGACACTTTCTTCTCGCTCTTAAAAACGATATTCCGGTTGACCACGAAATTAAAGCTCGCGGAGATCACGCGGGCCAGGTAGGTCGCCGCCAGGATGCGGTGCTCTCCCTCCGGCAGGATCAGCTTGGAGAAGAAAGCAAACATCACGAGATCCACGATCGCGGAGCTGACGCCGGAGAGCGCAAAGCGGAAGAAGGTCCCGAAGATGATCCAGTAGATCCGGGCGGAATCGGTAAACGTATTGAAATGCGTCCCCTTGTTTTCGTCCAGATAGACGGTCTCAATGGGGATCTCCAGAATGCCCGACTGCTTTCCCACGTCCAGCAGCATGGCCGTCTCATATTCAAAGCGCTTCCCCCTGACCGCCAGGCAGGCCTCAACCAGCGCATTCGGAATGCCACGCAGGCCGGTCTGCGTATCCCCGACCTTCATGCGGAAAAAGATCCGGAAAACCCGGGCGGTGGTCTGATTGCCGAAGCGGCTGCGGGCCGGTACCTGCGGCAGGGTAAAATCCCGGGAGCCGAGGATCAGCCGCTCTTCGCCGCCGGTCATGGCGTCCGCCAGTTTTTTCACATCTGCGCATAAATGCTGGCCGTCCGAATCCGCCGTGATCACGCCGGCATACTCATCGAAATCATAATGATCCCGGTAATACGCCAGCCCGGTCTTTAAGGCCTGGCCCTTCCCTTCGTTGACTGCATGGGTCAGGACCGCGCAGCCCTTGTGCGAAAGCTCCTCAAATATCGTTTTATCGCTGCTTCCGTCATCCACGACGATCACATCCGAAAAACCGGCTTCGTGCAGCTCCTCCACATAGGAAGGAAAGGAAGCCGGCGGATCAAGGGCCGGGATCAATATAACGGTTTTCTTCATGATCATCCTCTCCCGGAAGCCGTCACAGCCGCTTCCGGACCTTTGACAGCATAGCACATTCCGGGGGACGGTACAAGCCTTCCGGCTTTTTCTTTTCATCACAGCAAAAAGCCGCCGCTTTCTTTTTCGCCTTGACAAATCCTTATTCATCCCGTATCATAACGGTACAGCCTGCGGGCTGTCTGATACAATTCCCCCGTAACAATCAATTTTATCACGGATTCTCCTGCCGTCCTTTTCGCGTGCCTTCTGCTCGCCGGACGGATCTTTGCTTTTCACAATTTTATCCAAACAAGGCTGAAATCACCATTAACCCTGTATTTCTGCATCATTTTTACCAAGGAGGTGTCTATGATCCGGCATTCCAGACTGACGCCGCGGGGGCGCCTGCCCCCTGCGCCGCACCGTTTTGTCCGCCATCCGTCAATGAAAAATCCATGAAAGGAAATCATATGAATAAGATATTTCGAAAAACCGCAGCCCTGATGCTGGCTGCGGCCCTGCTTTTCAGCACCCTCTCCGCGCAGGCAGGCGACAACAACCGGTTCCGGCGGGACGGCGACGTGCTCTACGATGAAGCCCCGTCTCCGGTTTCTCCGCTCGCCAACGGCGATATCATTGCCGACCACGGGGCATTAAAAGTCCTGGAATATGACTATATCTCCCTGATCAACCGTCTGGCCGCTTCCGACGCCTATAAAGGCCTGTTCCCGGTCAGCAAGATTTACGTCGACGGCCAGGAAGCAGCCGAGACCCTCGGGCTGCGTGTCCTCATCTCCAATTCCCCCAACCACCGGCAGAGCGGCAACTCCGGCACCACCGTTTCCTTTATCAACGGTTCCGCCCGCTCCACCGGCAACGCCGCCTACGGGATCGGGCAGTTTCTGAACAACGAGCAGTTCACCATCAACGGCGAGATCGGTTACTGCTTTGACTGGACCACGCCTGCGGCTTCCGGCACGCACGAGCCCAGTCCCACCCTGGTGGACGCCGGCATCCTCGTCGGCACCGGCGCGGACGTGGAAAAGCTCGCGGCTGCCGCGAAGATGCTGACGCGCGACAACTACAAGCTGATCCGCGACAACGCTTCTTCGATCGCCAGAGGGCTCAGCATTCCGGCCTTTACCGACCCGGACTACAGCTATATTGAAAGCGCCGGCGTCGAGATCCCGCAGGAGCTGATGGTCCGCCTGCTGCAGGACACCTCCGCGGACGGAATCGCCTTTAAGCGCGGGCTGGTGCAGATGCTGGTCTGGCAGCAGATGAACGATATTTCCTTCTCCGACTGGTTCTATTCGTTTCTCACCAGCGCCGGCTACTACAATAAGGAGGGGCAGTGGATCGAAACACCCGGTTCCACACCCATCACCACGCCCATCGTCGGGATCGGAAGCCTCATCGATTTCCCCGGGCTGTACAGCCTCGGCTACCGCGCCTGGGTGGAGCTGCAGGGCAGTGCCGCGTCCACGGCCGATGCGGAATGGCAGTATGAACTGACCGTCGGTGTTCCGTTCACCGTTCCGGCAGCGGATGCGGAAGGCATCGGGAAGATTCTGGACGCCAACGGCGGAAAGATCGATCCGGACGGGGAGATCGCCGTACAGCGGAGCGCGGACGGAAAGACCATTACCCTGACCGCCGCCGCACCGACGGCCGGATGGACCGACTGGCTCGGCATGACGGAATCCTCCCGCATGATCTACTCTTCTCTGCCGTATAATCCCTCTTATTTCGATGCGGAGGGAAGCTATGTGGCCGGCTCGGGGCAGTTTATCGTGGACGTGAGCGAGCTGCTGTATCTGCGGGCCCGGGTAAAAGCCGAACTGAACGACGGGTATCTTACGGTCATGAAAACCGGCGGGAACAGCGCCCTGACCGAGGGCAACACCGCGTATTCCCTGGCCGGCGCGGTCTACGGGGTGTACGCTTCCCGGGCCGATGCGGCCAGTGACGCGAACCGCCTCGGGACGCTCACGACCGCATCGGACGGCAGCAGCGGCAGCCTGTCTCTCGAAGTCGGGACCTACTATGTAAAAGAACTGACCGCTTCGCCGGGATACGCCAAAGACACGGCGATCCATTCCGTAGATGTAAGTGCTGAAAATACGGCAGATAACCCGGCCGTGGTACAGTCCGTGGAGCCGCCGCTTGCGGATCCGGTCGGGCTGATCCTCCGAAAGACCGATGAAAAGACAGGCGACGAAGGGCGACGCGTTGAGCAGTGAATCACGCAGGCTGCTCCATCCGGCAAACGGATGAACTGTGCGAAGGATGGCCGGCGACGGCCACACTGAGCTCCGGCACGGGAGATCACGGTGCGCACCGCATCGTCCCGTGAAGCCCGGTAAAGACGGCGCAGAAAAGCCTAAACCGAAAGGCAGGGCGGATCAGGCGCCGGGTGCATTCGGTCACGGTGAGGATACAGGGCAGAAACCTTGCCTGTCCTGTTGGACGAACTTCCGAAGAAAAGGGTCAAGTCTTTCCGCGAAAGCGGTTCTCCCGCACGCAGAGGCGAGTCGTATCCGTTGCTGCAAAAGCCTCTATCAAAAAAGCGGCGGGGCCCCGGGAAGCACCTGAAACCGATATTGTACTTCGCGCGGAACACGGAAAGCGGAGCGGGAAAAATCCCTGCGCAGGGACCCGGTCCGTGAGAGCGGGGTCACGAGGGTGGAAGCCTCTGTAACGGAGGCGGACCGACAGGCCCCAGTCACCGCGCCGCAGACCCCCTGCGGCGAAGAAAGAAACGTTGTATGAAAAAGCAGGATGAAAAAGCCTATGCGGCTGCGAAAAAGAAGTGCCGTCTGAGCAGCTCGGAAGTCCGGATGGCCATCATGCTCGGGATCCCGCCCGAAAAACTGCTGGCCATGATCCCGGATCCGCGGGAGACCTGGAAGGATCCGGTACCGCTCCGCATACGCCGGCTGTATGAAAAAGAATTCGGGAAAGGACGTCTCCCCGGATGATCCCTGCGAAAAGCCGACGTTCGAACGAAGGAAGAATAGAAATGAATCAAAAGATGGGATATTTCCGGCTGTTTGCCGCAGTCACGCTTTCGCTTTGTCTGCTTGCGGCGGCCGTATCCTGCGGGATAAAAGTGATCCCCTGCCCCCCGGAAAGCCCGGTTTCCGGCAGCGAAACCGCATTTCCCGAAGCCGCATTTCCCGCCGAAAGGACCAGAGCCCTCCCGGAAAGAGCTTCCGCGGTGAGGGAGACGGAAAGCCGCCGAACGGCCGCCTGCCCCACCGAAACGGCGGCGCCTGCTGCGGTGCCGGAAAGCACTTCCCCGGCGCAGGCTTCAGCGGAAGTATCTTCGTCCGCGGCTCTTCTCCCGCCAGAAAGCGAGGAAGAAAGCGTGCCTGCGCACAGCCATGAGTGGGTCCCTGTCACGGAGACGGTTATATTTCCGGAGGAGACCGCCGTCGTGCAGTATGAAGCCGAAACGCATATCGTCCACCATGAAGCGGAAACCGAAATCCTGCACCACGAAGCGGAGACGCGAGTGGTTTTTCACGAAGCAGAGACCGAAACCCTGCGTGTCACCGACCGGAAAGCCTGGGAGGAAGAGGTCATTCTGGAAGAAGCCTGGGACGAAGAGATCACGGAGATTCATGCGCTCTGCAATGTCTGCGGCATGGATTATCACGGACTGAGCGAAGAGATCATTCAGGCCGATCAGAGCGGCCATCTGCAGCGGGGCGAAGGCTCCGGCTGGCATACCGAAGCGGTCACCGTGGAGATCCTGCACCATGAGCCCCTGACGTCGCTGGTCCATCATGAGGAAGAATGGCACACGGAGGAACACGTGATCCGGGAAGCCTGGGAGGAAACGCTGACCGACCGGGAGGCCTGGGAGGAAGCCGTTCTCCTGGAAGAAGCCTGGGATGAGATCGTCACGGACCGGGAAGCACGGGAAGAGATCATGGTTATTCAGGAAGCGCGTACCGAAACGCTTGTTGCCGGATACCGCTGCCGCGGCTGCGGCGCCGTCCGCTGAAGCCGTTCATCCGTACTGTTTTTCTTTCTTCGTTCAAACATCTGTATCTGCGACGTTTCGGTGACGGAACGCCCGGTGCGGTGAAAGCCGCACGCCGGGTGTGGGAACTGAGCGATCATTTCTATGAAGCGCGCAAGGCGGAGCTTCCCTGCAGGGAGCTCACTATACTATGGAATTTTATCCGAATGCCGCCGGCTCGGGAAGCGCGGCAAGGACCTGGGTCTTTGAGACCGATGCAAACGGCGAGATCCACTTTTTAAGCAGCTATAAAGTATCCGGCGATCCGCTTTATACGGCAGACGGCCTGCCCCAGATCCCGATCGGGACCGTAAAGATCCGGGAGACACAGGCGCCGGCCGGCTACCGCCTGAACACGGCCGTCTATACGGTCCATTTTACCCTGGGCAGCGACGGGCTCGTCCATGCGGACACGCCCCTGATCAGCACTGAAAATGGGATGGAAAACCTGAATCTGGAGGCCCCGGAAGAGATCATCCGCGGCGGGATCTCCGTCACCAAGACGGCCTCCGGCGGAAGCGGATCGCTGGCCGGCATCCGTTTTGCGGTCATCAATCTGTCTTCGCAGGACGTCATGATCGGCAGCACTGCGGCCGCCCCGGACACGGTGGCAGCCGTCATAACCGTAGATGCTTCCGGCCGCGGCAGCACCGCTTCCGATCTTCTGCCGTACGGGACGTACCGGGTCGTCGAACTCCGGATGGATCAGTGGGAGAAGACCAAAACCGGCAAAGCCCTTCCGGCCGGCTCTTCTTCCTATGCCAATGAAAACTATCGCTGGAGCGATACCGCCTATACCGTCTCCGTGCAGAAAAACAGGACCGTTACGGAAGCCGGAACTTTTGTGAACGCACCGGCCTCCGGAACAGTGATCATTCAGAAAGAGCTTGAGACTTTTCCTTCCCCGCTGCGGAGTCTAACTTCTCTGGCCGGTTTTACTTTCCGGCTGAGCGGGACGACGGAGCTGGGAGAAGTCTATTCGGCCGAAAAGACAACCGACGAGAGCGGTACCGTGCGGTTTGAAGAGGTCCCTTACGGAACTTACGAAGTCGAAGAACTTCTGACATCGCACCAGAAAACGATCTGGCAAAAAAAAGATAAGATCCAGATCATTCTTTCCGATGCGGAGTACGTCATCTATACTTTCTGTAATACCCTGATCCGCGGCGGGATCTCTATAGAAAAAGTCGATGCGGAAAGCGGAAGTGCCCAGGGCGACGCCGCGCTTTCCGGGATCCGCTTTGCCGTGATCAATGCCTCCGGCCGGGAATGCGTCCTGCAGGACGGGACTATCGTGTCCGACGGCTGCGTTGCCGCCGTCCTGACGACCGATGCACTGGGCCATGCCGCAACAGCCCCGCGCGCTCTCTCCGCCGGCAGCTACAAGCTGCGGGAGCTTCGCACGGATGATACCGCCGAGATCGGAGCGCCGCTTGTCCCGGGCAGCAGCCGCTATGCGAACGAATCCTATCTCTGGCAGGAAAATGAATACACGGATATTCTGATCTCAGAGGATGGTGTGATCGTACCGGCCTCAAAAACGCCGGCTGAAAACCGTATCGTGATCGGTTTCGGCACGGTCAGAAAGCGAGATGCGGAGACGGACGGCGCGCAGGGCGATGCGAACTTTTCCGGCATCCGATTCGCGCTGGTCAACACCTCTGCCGCCGCGGTTCTTTTCGGCGGCGAAAGCTTTTCCCCCGGCACGGTCATGGAGATCCTGACCCTGGACGCGGACGGAGCCGGCGCCGTCCACGCACCGCTTCCCTACGGAAGCTACCGCCTGTGCGAGCTGCGCAGCGACGCTTCCCTCAGTCCCGGCAGCGCCTGGCCGGCCCCGGAGGAAGAAGGCGTTTCCCTCTATGCCAATGAACACGGATATCTGTTCGGCAGGGAGGAAAAAGACTTTGCCGTGCGGGAAGAAGGAGAAACGATCCTGCTTGATTTCACGGATAAAGTCCTGCGCGGCGGCGTCCGGCTGGAAAAACGCGACGCAGAACGAGGAGAAGCGCTGCCACAGGGCGACGCCGTGCTGTCCGGGATCCGTTTTGAGATCCTCAATGATTCCGCAGCGGCGGTATCCGTCGGCGGCTCGCTTTACGGCCCCGGCGAGGTCGTCTGCGATCTATACACAGATGCGGAAGGCAAAGCGGAAAGCGCGGCCGACGCCCTGCCCTATGGGCGGTATCTTGTGCGGGAGGCCGCGTCCCAGGAAGCATACCTGCTGAGCGATACCCGGACGCTCGCTTTTGAGATCCGGGAAGACAGAGTGATCGTCAGCTCGGACCCGGAAGGCGAAGCGCTTTGCTTTGCGGATACCGTCGTGCGCGGCGGCGTCCGCTTCGCCAAGGTCGACGGCGAAAGCGCGGAAACCGCGCCGCAGGGATCAGCCAGCCTGGAAGGCGCCGAGATCACCGTATACAATGCCTCTCCGGAGGCGATCATGACGCCGGAAGGGCTGAAAATGCCCGGCGAAGCGGTCCTCGTCCTGCGGACCGATGCAGAAGGCGTGGCGGAAAGCGCACCGGATGCCCTGTCCTACGGAACCTACCGGGCCGCCGAAACTGCTCCGTCCGCAGGCTATACCATCCGCGCAGACTGGGAAGTTCTCTTCCGGATCCGGACCGACGGCCGCATCGTGGATACTGCCGGGGAGGATGAAGATCTTCTCCTTGCTCCGGCGGGCGGAAAGATCGGAGAGCCCGTGATCCGTGCGGATCTTTATCTCTACAAGGTGGATATCGACGGGCGCCGCTGCGCGCGGATCCCCTTCCTGATCTCCCGCCTGAATGAAGACGGCAGCACAGCGGAAAGCCATGTGGCCGTGACCGACGAGAACGGCCGCCTCCATACCGCGATGCGCTGTAAAACCGACGAAAAAGTCAACAGCCTGGACGTTCATGCGGCCGGCGGCGTCTTTACGGAGGAAGAAGCACTGGATCCCGGGGCCGGCGTCTGGTTCGGCGAGCCTTCCGCCCGGGATGATGCCCGCGGCGCCCTGATCTACGGCAATTACCGGATCACCGAACTGCAGTGCGCAGCCAACCGCGGCCAAAATCTCCTCACGCAGGACCTGTTTATCGACCCGGAAGAGCTCGCCGCGCAGTTCACCGAGGGGAAGGTCTTTGAACTCGGCAACGTCTACGTGGATCTGATCCTGCATCCGGAGTCCGACCTCAGCTGCGAAACCGGGGTGAGCAAAACGGTCCGTCTGGCGGAGGCGGTCGAGCTTACCGACGTCTTCCGCTACGATCATCTGAAGACTACCATGACCTACCGGCTGGTGACAGAGATCTGGCACAGGAGCCGGGACGGCGAAGTCCTTACCAGGCTGGGAGAAAACAACGTGCTGTTTCAGCCTCAGAAGACCGACGCGACCGATACCGCCGGCGGGCTTATCCCGAACAGCGTGACCGTCCGGACCGATCATCTGGACGGCGGAACGCTTCACGCCGTGGATATTCTCTATGTCATTCTTGAGGATAACGAGATCGAACTGATCGTACACAACCGCGATCTGTCCGAGCCGCGTCAGATGCTGTACGTCCCGTCGGTCCGCACCCTGGCCGAGAACAGCCGGATCCATCAGCCGGTCCTGCCCGCGGGCCGGGAGATCCCGGTCGCTGACACCGTTCTGTATGAAAACCTGACGCCCGGCCGGCTCTATCGCATCGAGGGCACGCTGCGGGACGTTGAAACCGGGAAGATCGTCATCGATGCATCCGGCAGGCCCTGCGTATGCGAGCAGTTCCTGCAAATCAGCCTGCAGGCCGAAACCGTCCAGGAGATGAGCTACGGCCTGCTCGGGCCGAAGGACGGGCAGTTCGTCATGCCGATTATCTTTCCCGACGCCTCCCGGCTCGCGGGACGCACCCTCGTCTTTACCGAAGTGATCTGTGACGCCGACAGCGGGGAGATCATCGCTGCGCACTTCGATCTGAAGGATCCCGCGCAGCAGATCCGTATCCCTGCCATCGCCACCCTTGCCACCGTGGACGGAGCCAAGGAAGCCCTTGCCGAAGGGGAAGTCACCCTCACCGATACGGTGACCTACCGGAATCTGGTCCCGGGGCTGACGTATCTGATAAAGGCCTCCTTCTATGACAAAACGGCCGGCGCGCTGCTGCCGGAGACTTCGGCCCTGCTTTTCGTTCCGCGGGAAGCGGACGGGGAAGTGGAGATTCGCTGCCGGATCACGGCGGACGGACTGGTAGGGCATGAGTTGGCCGCCTTCGAAGCGTGCTATTTCGCCCTGGAAGAGGAAGATCACCTGGTCGCGCAGCACCGGGATCCGAACGATCCGGCGCAATGCATCCTGCTCACCGCACCGCCGCCCCCGGAGACAGAGCCCGAAGAAACCACGCCGGAGGAAACAACACCGGAAGAAACGACTCCCGAGGAAACAACCCCCGAGGAAACCACGCCAGAAGAAACCACTCCCGAGGAGACGGTCCCGGAAGAGACGACCCCGGAGCCCATCCCGGAAACCGGAGACTCGGCGTCCCTGATCCTCTGGAGCGTGAGCCTGATCCTGGCATTCGGCCTGTTCCTGATCCTCCATATAAAAAAGAAGAAGGGTCCGGCTGACAAAACCTGACAAAAAAAGGGAGAGGGGTCATCCCTCTCCCGCTTCTGTATTCTGATACAGTTTCCTTTGTCGTATGTACTCTTCTACTGCCGGGGGCACCAGAAAGCGCAGCGGCAGCCCGGCTGCGGCCCGCTCCCGGATCATCGTCGAAGAGATCTCCAGCACCGGAAAATCCATGATCAGGATCTCCCCGCCGAAGCGCTCCGTAAGCTGTTTTGCCTTTTCTTCCAGCAGAAAGCGGTCCGCGCTTTCTCCCCGGCCTGCTGCCACGATCCGGCATCCTGCCAGGATCCGCGCCGGCTCCCGCCAGCTCTCCAGCTGATCCAGGCAGTCGGCTCCAAAGATAAAGTAGAATGCATGCTCCGGGAAAGAAGCGTTCAGCATCTCTACGGTTTCACAGGTATAGGTCCGCCCCCCGCGGCGGATCTCCGCATCGCACACGGCGGCATTCGGGAGATCCTGCACCGCCAGCTTTGTCATCGCCAGCCGGTCCTCCGCCGCCGAGACCTGCTTTCCCTCTTTAAAATAGGGCATACCGGCCGGAAGGAACCATATCTCATCCAGTCCGAGCTGCTCCGCCGCCATCTGTCCCAGCAGCAGGTGCCCGATATGGATCGGGTCGAACGTGCCGCCCACCAAGCCTATTTTCATACGATTTCCCCTGTAAACGGATCCAGCACGGCGGGCAGGCGGCGCTTATGTGCGCTGCCCTTCCACTTCTTTTCAATGGCCGCGTCCGCTTCGGCATCACCCGAAGAGCCCTTCCGGATCCAGTCATGGATCTGCCGGTAGGTCACGCCGAGACGTTCCTCGTCCGTCTTTCCCGAAAGGCCGTCGCTGGGGGCTTTGCGGATCAGTTCCGGCGGCAGTTCCTCTATACTCAGTCCGACTTCGACCACTTCCACACTGGTAAGGCGCCCCAGCGGATTAAAATCGCAGCTGGTATCGCCGTCCTTGGTGCAGTATCCTACGGTCGATTCCGAAAGATTGCCCGTGCCGCACAGAAAAGCGCCCAGGCTCTGCGCAATATAGCGCAGCGTGGTCATCCGAAGGCGCGGCGGGACGTTCACATTGCTCTCCCATTCCGCCGCCACCGGTTCGCCGTCCGGGAACAGATCCTGCCCGGCGCCGCTGCGCACCGCTTCCCGCAGGGCTTCATGGATCGCGCCGATGTTCACCGTGCGGGCATGGATCCCCAGCGAGCGGCAGATCCGCTCCGAATCTGCCAGGTCTGCCTGTACTTTATCCGGCAGCATGATCCCCCAGACGTTTTCTTTCCCCAGCGCACGCGCGCAGAGCGCAGCCGCCACCGAGCTGTCTTTCCCGCCCGAGATACCGAGCACGACCCGCTTCACGCCGGTCTTTTCCGAAAAAGCCCGGATCATCTCCACCAGGGTATCCCGGATCTGATCCGCCTGAAAGGCTTCGCTTCTCTCAAATCCCTTCATACTGCCTCCTTATGATTCTTCCTCCAGAAGCTGCATCTTCTGATCGTAATAGGTTCTTGACATATCCAGATAATGCTTGTGCGGATTCCGGAAACGCTGTTCCTCCTTCCAGACCTCCGTTTTCAGCTGATCGGCAAGGCGTTCCCGGATCACATGGATAGCCTCGGCCGGCTGCAGCCGCTTTCCGCCCTTCATGACCGGCTGCTGCAGTTCCTTAAAGCGCAGGCCGTCAACCGGGATCTTCTTCCAGGGTTTTTCCGGATCCACCAGATATTCGACGTCGGCCGGGCTTTCTTCCCAGGTCGTCAGAAGGTCCGCGATGCTGTGCCATTCCTGATTATACAGACGGTACACTTTCTTCAGTCCCGGATTCGTTACTTTCTCGATATTCTCGGAGATCTTGATCCGCGGGCTCATTCTGCCGTCCTCTTCCACGGCGCAGAGTTTGTAGACGGCGCCGAAGACCGGTTCGGAGCGGGCGGTGATCATCCGCTCACCGACGCCGAAGGAATCGATGCAGCCGCCCTGCAGCAGGATGGACTGGATCGTGAATTCATCCAGAGAGTTGCTGACCACGATCTTCGCCTGCGGGAAGCCGGCTTCATCCAGCATTTTCCGGGATTCCCGGGAAAGATACGCTAAGTCCCCGGAATCCAGCCGGATCCCGTACCAGGAAGACTGTACGCCGGCCGCTTTCATCTCCTCAAAGACTTTGATCGCGTTCGGGACCCCGGATTTTAAGACGTCGTAGGTATCCACCAGCAGGATACAGTTGTTCGGATAGCAGGCCGCGAAACGCCGGAAAGCCGTCAGCTCATCCCGGTAAAACATGACCCAGCTGTGGGCCATAGTCCCGCCGACGGGGATCCCGTAATCCTGGCCGGCCGCGACGGTCGCGGTCCCGTTGACCCCGCCGATATAGCAGGCGCGGGCGCCGTAGATCGCGGCGTCATTATTGTGAGCCCGACGGGCGCCGAAATCCGAGACCGACCGGCCTGCGGCGGCCCGCACGATGCGGTTCGCCTTGGTGGCGATCAGGCTCTGATGGTTGATCTGCGTGAGCAGTTCTGTCTCGATCATCTGCGCTTCCACCAGATCCGCCACCACCGTAAGGATAGGTTCGTTCGGATACATGACGGTCCCTTCCGGGAACGCGTAGACATCCCCGCGGAAGCGGAAATCTTCCAGATATTTCAGGAATGCTTCATCAAACAGATGAAGGGAACGGAGATACGCCACATCTTCCGCCTCAAAACGCATTTCTTCCAGATACTGCAGGATCTGCTCCAGGCCGGCAAACACGGCAAAGCCGCCTTCGTCGGGATTTCGCCGATAGAACACGTCAAAGGCTACCCGTTTGCTGCCCTGTTCCTGCAGAAAATACCCGTTTGCCATGGTCAGTTCATACAGGTCCATCATCATGGCAATATTCCGTCTGTCGTTGATGCTTCGCATACGCTCCTCCTAAAGTGCGGCGGCAGGCCGCCGTTATAACTTTATAATCAGTATCGAACTAAAAAGTGCTGTTGGTTTATCATAGCACAGATCCGCTATACTTACAATCGGAGAAAACGTCTATAAAGAATCAATCAGGCTGCGGTTAGCCATGTACACCCTCTTGAAACAGAATAAGAGTAAAAAGCATTTAGGGAACAAATGAAGGGATTCGTAATCAAAAAGTTCCCTAAACAGGCTTGACACTTAGGGAACATATCAGTATAATCAGAACCGAAATGTTCCCTAAAAGGAGGATATGCACATGTCAGCATTTGAGGAAACTCAGGCTCTTCTCCGTGAAAGAGCAGATCTGAATGCGAGACTGTCTCTGATTCCCTATGAAGGGACTCCTGAAATAAAGAATGTAAATGAACAGAACTATCTTTATACAAGGAAGCGCATAGGCAGCAGAGTCACTTCAACATACGTCGGAATCTATTCAGATGAGCTGTATCAGCTTCTCCTGCGGAATACCAGAGAAGCCAGAGAACTCCGAAGACAAATCAGAAAGCTTGATAAGCATCTGGCTGAACTCGGATATCAGGAAAGCAAGCTCTCTGCCCGTGTTACCCAAAACCTGGACTTTGCGCGGGCAAATATGAAGATAAACATCTATGATCAGGCTGTTCTGGAAGGTGTTGCCACATCCTTTCCTCAGACCGAAGAGATCATTGAAAACGGAAAAGTAAATGGCATGAACGCCTCTGATGTACAGAAGATTCTCAATCTGAAGCATGCTTGGGAGTTCGTACTGGATCCGGATGTTATACAGGCAAAAAGTGATTACTATGTTCTTTGTCATATCGCCCGTCTGGTTAACGAGGGCTTTTTTACTGACGGAGGAAGAATCCGCGGCGTTCCTATTGCGATCGGGGGCTCCTCCTATCTTCCTCCGCTTCCGATAGAATCAGTCGTAAAGGAGCACATTGAGAATATCCTTCAGAGTAATATAGATGACATTGACAAATCGATCCGTCTGTGTCTGTACACCATGAAAACACAGATTTTCATCGATGGAAATAAGCGTGCCGCCATTATCTATGCCAATCATTATCTGATTGCCCACGGTCAGGGATTTCTGGTGATTCCGGAAGCTTGTGTTTCCGATTTCAAGAAGCTTCTTGTAGAGTACTACGAAGGAGAGGATCAGAAACGGATCACCAATTTTCTGAAAACAAATTGCTGGAAAACATTCTGATAATACTGACCTTTTCACAGCCGTCCGCTGACAAAAGCCACCGGTCAGAAGGACTATACGTTTTACTATCAGTATATTCCATCACTCGTAATCGTAAAACCCATGTCCGGTTTTACGTCCGTAGCGACCTACTTCGTAGTATTTTTTAAAGAGGTCGTAGCCGGAGGGCTTTACACCGGTCTTGTCGTACTGGGCCTGCATCATGAGGAAGTTCCGATCGATACCGGTCAGGTCCTTCGTGCGAAAGGGCCCCATTTTATGGCCGCAGCCCTTCTCGCAGGCGATGTCCACGTCCTCGACGGTGCAGTAGCCGTTTTCCACGAGCCAGAAAGCTTCGTTCTGGATCGCCGTGATGATTCGGTTGGCAATGAATTTCTCCAATTCCTTCTGCACCACGACCGGCGTCTTACCGGTCTTTTTTGCAAATTCCTGCAGGGCGGCGACGGTCTCGTCCGAGGTTTCCGGATTCCGGACGATCTCCACGAGTTCCATCACGAGGGCCGGGTTGAAATAGTGCAGGTTCGCGAGTCGTGATCTGTCCTCGATGTCGGGACTGAAGGTCGAGGAGACCATCGCGCTCGAGTTCGTCGTCAGGATGGCTTCCTTCGGCGCATACTTGTTCAATTCCTTGAAGATACCGTGCTTGACGCCTTCATCCTCGAAGGCAGCCTCGATCACAAGGTCGGCATCCTTCACAGCTTCTGCAAAGTCACCAATCCGGTGCAGGCGATTCTTCACATCTTCCGCTTCCTCCGCGGTCATTCGTTCCTTTGCGACACGGCCGGCAAGATAATCCTCCGCCCACTCTCCCATATCCTCGAGCACCGCTACATTGCTGTCTGTCACATTCACTTTATACCCATATTTAGCTGTATTCAGGGCGATCTGGCGCCCCATCATTCCAGATCCGATCACACATACCTTTTCGATTTTCATGTTTTGCCTCACACTTTCTCGATGACTGTCGCGCTGCCTAGGCCACCGCCCACGCACATCGTAGCAAGCCCGTAGCGGGCTTCTGGCCTGCGTCTCATCTCATAGCAAAGTGTACCGATCAGTCTAGCGCCAGTCATACCGGCCGGATGGCCGAGCGCAATCGCGCCGCCATTGACGTTCAGTTTCGACTGATTGATGCCTAGTTCGTGCACGCAGGCGAGTGCCTGAGCCGCAAACGCCTCATTCAGTTCGATGAGATCCATCTGATCGATGGTCATGTCCAGCTGTTTCAGGACTTTGCGTACCGCGGGGATCGGACCGATGCCCATGATCCGCGGATCGACGCCGGCCATCGCATAGCCGATGATCTTCGCAAGCGGCTTTACACCGAGTTCTTTCACTTTATCATCGCTCATGAGGAGCAGGACAGCCGCACCGTCGTTGCGGCCGCAGGCATTGCCAACCGTTACCGTGCCATCTGGCTTGAAGACAGGTTTCAAGCTCGCCAGTTTCTCCGGCGAAGTCAGGCGCGGGTGCTCATCCTTATCCACGATGACCGGATCGCCCTTCTTCTGCGGCACTGCCACCGGAACGACCTCGTCAAACTTTCCAGCCTCGTAGGCTGCCTGGTAACGGACCTGGCTCTGGTGCGCGAAAGCGTCCTGTTCCTCGCGGCTGACATGATACTGCTCCGCGACCGTTTCCGCGGTGATGCCCATGCCGAAACGTCCGTAGATAGACGACGGCTGCGCGCCGACCTGGCTTTCCGTGATCGAGTCGTAAATGGTCAGGTTGCCGGTTCCCGCGCCATAGCGGATGTTGTTCGTAAAGAACGGCGAATTGCTCATGCTCTCCACGCCTCCTGCGATCACGATGTCCGCCATCCCGACCCGGATCTTGTTGACCGAATTCTGGATCGCGCACATGCCCGAAGAGCAAGCCTGCTGGATCGTATAGCCAATCACCTCGTACGGGAAACTCGCCATCAGCGCCGCGTGCCGCGCAACGTTGTGGATGGCGGAGGACGGACGCGTTTCACCCATCACAATCTCATCAACCATATCTTTGGTAATGCCGCCGCGTTTGACGATCTCCTCGAAGACCGCTACAGACAGATCTGCTACAGTCAACGGACGCAACGCACCTCCCATTTTTCCAATCGGTGTCCGGCAAAATGCTGTGATATAAACATCTCTCATGATTTTCCTCCTATGGTTAGATCACTGCCTTTTCACGCAATTCCTGCAACTTTTCTTCATCGTAGCCGAGCAGTTCGCCGTAGACCTCCGCATTATGCTGTCCGAGAAGCGGCGCAGGCATTCGTATACTGGTACTTGTATCCGAAAGCTTGACGGGATTGTAAGTTACGGTCAGCTCACCGATGCCGGGTTGATCGATTTTAACCAACATCTCCCGTTCCTCTGTGAAATAGGTATTATTAGAAATATCGTCCATGTTCCAAATCGGCCCAGCCGGGACACCACAAGCCAAGCATTTCTCCACAATCTCATCGACTGTCAGGTCAGCCGCCCAATCCTCCACGATTTTTTTTATCTCCGGATAATGATCCGAGCGGCGAGCCATGATGCAGTAACGTACGTCCTCTGCCAATTCCGGACGTTTCAGGACATCTGTCACAAATTTACGGAACAGCTTCTCACTGCCACACGCCAGATTGAAATAACTATCCTTTGCCTTGAAGGAACCGTACGGTGCGTTTCCCATATAGCGATTTCCCAGACGAGGCACTAGACGACCGCTCACAAAATAACGCATATTCTCTGATGGCATCAACGCCAGCACAGAATCGAGAAGTGCAATGTCTACGCACTGTCCTTCCCCGGTCAACTCCCGCGCGTGCAACGCTGCGAGGATGCCAATCACCGCATTCATACCGGCTGCAACGTCTGAGATTGAAGTACCGACCCGGTTTGGTTCACCGCCATCGGTGCCTGTCACAGCCATGATTCCGCCCATGCCCTGACCGATAATATCGTAGGCCGGCCGAGAAGCATACTTGCTGTTCTGTCCAAAACCGGAGACTGTCGCAAAGATGATGCGTTTATTGACTGCTCGAAATACGTCATATCCAAGCCCCAGTTTTTCCATTACCCCCGGGCGGAAATTTGACAATACCACATCGGCTTCCTTTGCCATTTCCAGTAAGATTTCCCTTCCTTCCGGCGCCTTTAAGTTCAGAGTAACGCTACGTTTATTTCTGTTTATTGCGGCAAAGAAAGTACTTGCTCCATTTACATGGATCGGAGTCATACGCGCATCATCGCCTTTTCCCGGCATCTCAATCTTAATAATATCCGCGCCAAGGTCACCCAGCCACATGGCTGCATAGGGGCCGCTGAGAACTCTGCTCAAGTCAAGCACTCTGATATCGCTTAACGCTCCATAATCTGCCATTGTTTCGCCTCCCAGTATTGATCCGTTCAATATAAAACATTGTATTCTGATTATAGTTTACCATTGACAATTGTCTTATTCCAATTTATATTATTGTTATATTCATTTATTGTAATAAATGAATCAAGGAGACACATATGGTAACGTTACAGCAGCTTCGATATTTCAGGGAACTTGCAATTGGCGGTCATCTGACACGCACAGCGGAAAAACTGCATATCACGCAAACGTCTCTCAGCAACACGATCATTCACATGGAGAAAGATCTGGGAGTCAAGCTCTTCCATCGTGTTGGACGGACTCTCGAATTAAGCGAGATCGGAAAGATTTATCTTGATTACGTGGAAGAAGCACTGTCAGCACTGGAAAACGCTCAGATTGTTGTAGATGATTATTTGGATCGAAAAAATGATACCGTTTCGATCGCCATGAGCAGTTCTCATATCTGGACAACACTAATCCGTAATTTTCGAACGAAATACCGCAATTACAGTATTCGGCAAGTCAATTGTACACGTCTACAGTATCGAGATCTTCTCATTAATCAGGAGACGGACCTTGTCATCGCTGGTACCGACGATCTGCTTTTAAACGGTCTGGAATACACTATTTTTCGCCAGGAAAAACTGTATTTATGTGTTTATAAAGACCATCCCTTTGCTTCACGGAAGAGCATTAAACTGGAAGAAGCTAAAAACGAACCGTTCATCAATCTGTCTGAAAGTGAAAGCTTTCGAATCTTCTGTGATAAGCTATTTGAGCGAGCAGGAATCTCACCCATTTCTTCCATAGAATGTGATTACACCATGCGTGGTAAACTGATCGAGGCAGGATTCGGCGTTGCTATCACTACAGGCCGTGTAATTGACATGAATATGTTGGGAAACAACATTTTCATTCCTCTTTCGGATGATTATGCCGAACGTCCTATCGCAATTATCTGGAACCCAAAGCATTATCTTGGCAAAGCGGCTCGGGACTTCAAGGATTACACATTAAAGACTGAGTCGAAATAGATATCACTAGATATAAAAAAGAGACTGCTACACTCAATAACGAGCAGCAGTCCCTTTTGAGTTTTCACTGTAATTTGTTTTAATCAACTTCTATATCGCACAATTCTTCATAAATACGTACTACTTCAATGGAATCGTCTAAAACAGGATATTTGCTCACTGCCTGTTCAAACAAGCTCTGAGC
This sequence comes from Lachnospiraceae bacterium, assembly GCA_017394885.1. GTDB lineage: Bacteria > Bacillota > Clostridia > Lachnospirales > Lachnospiraceae > UBA6987. The sequence goes on from JAFPWO010000031.1 coordinate 46,198, forward strand.
TACAGTACCTAACATCAAAGGAGCACCTGACAACTTCGCCGTTTTACAGGCTATATTTGTATCTTTTAATTGAATCTGCAAAGTACTGCGGGTAGTAAAGTCCCGATCGATTAAAAATTGCCCCCGATTTCTAAAGATTTCCGATCTTCCAGCACTTTTATTGATTACATCATAAACCATCTGCAGGTTTAAGCCACACTGGCGCGCCAAATTGAATGCCTCAGCGGTCGCACACATATGAATTCCTACTAACAACTGATTTACTGCTTTGATGGCCTGTCCCTCTCCCACTTTCAGACCAACATGAATAACGTTAGTACCAAAGCTTTCTAACAAAGGCTTATACATGTTGAATAAATCAGGACTGCCTGCTGCCATAATCGTCAGTTCACCCTTTTTCGCACCAGCAGTACCTCCGCTGACAGGACAATCCATCATACAGCAGTTTTTTCCCGCGGCCAGCTTTTCCAGGTTCTGAGCTTCATCCATGGCAATGGTGCTCATATTGATAATTATACCATCATGAAATGTTTTAAGGAGATCATTCAGGACATCACAGCAGTTCTGATACGTATTCACAATCATAAGTACTACGTCTGCTTTTTCACCAAGTTCCAGCAAGTTTTTGGCGGCTTCTGCTCCTTGCTTAACCAGATCAGTTAAGGCCTCAGGACGAATATCATACAAAACCATGTTATACCCGTGATTGAGAATATTTTGAGCAATGCTATGGCCCATAGCACCTAATCCAACCATTCCGATCTTATTCACTGTTTATTCCTCGCTTTCAAGCTTTGTTTATCGTTTTTTCTCTTTTGATTTTCACTTCAGTAATGGAATCACACAGTATCATTCCTTAGTTCGTGCGGACTAAGTGTCACACTCCTTTTTCTTTGAAACAGGTTTTTAGCTTTAAAAACAATAGAATCCACATCCATATTATGATCTTTGTATATTAATTCAGTATCTCCCGATTCCCCAAAACGATCCTGAATACCAACAATTTCCATAGGAACAAGACATTTCTGAACCACTACTTCAGAAACGGCGCTACCAAGACCACCATAAATAGTATGATCCTCTATAGTCATTATGGCGCCAGTCTCTTTCGCCGCCTTAAGAATCGCATTCTCATCCAATGGCTTAATAGTTGACATATCTATTACACGAACATAGATTCCCTGTTCTCTTAAAATATTGGCGGCATCAACAGCCTTTTTTAATAAGATACCAGATACAATGAAAGTCATGTCCGTACCATAATCTACCACCGTATTGGCTTTTCCCCATTCAAAGACATAAGTCTCCGGATTATAAAAATCTGCTACAGGATTACGATGTAAGCGAATATACAAAGGCCCCGTAAATTCCACAGCAGCGTGAGCAAGCGCTTTGCTAGAGATAGCATCCGCAGGCTGAACAACAGTCATGTTAGGGAAAGAGCGCATGATAGCCACATCCTCAATAGCTGCATGCGTCGCACCATCACCACCTACCTGAAGGCCAGCATGAGTACCGATAACTGTAACATTGAGTTTTGGATAGCAAATAAAGGTGCGAACCTGCTCACAAGCCCGCATAGATGCAAATACAGCAAAAGTTGCTAAAAAGACCTTGTTTCCACAGGAAGCAAGTCCTGCAGCACCTGCCACAAGATTCTGCTCTGCAATACCGAATGAGAATTCACGTCCAGGGAACACTTGTCCAAATTTTTCAATACCACAAGTCTTTGTGTCTGCACTGCACACTACAAAATTCTCATTTGTCTTTGCTATTTTCATTAACTCCTGACCAAAAGCCATACGAGTAGCTAGTACTTTTCCCATCTAAACCACCCCGCCTTTTTTTATTTCACAAATTGACTTTATCATCTCGTCATCGTTAGGTGCTGCTCCATGCCATTTAGAATCATCCTCCATGAAAGAGATTCCCTTTCCCTTTACGGTTCGCATCAAGATCACTGTAGGATGACACATGGTCTTTGCAGTATGCAGAGCTGTCAGAATTTCTTTCATATCATGGCCGTTTATTTCAATGACCCGCCATCCGAAGGCTCGCCATTTATCAGCTAAAGGTTCTACCGTCATCACGTCATTGGTCCAACCATTAATCTGTACACCATTGCAGTCTACAATTGCCACCAGATTTTTTAAATTATGATGAGCAGCTGCCATAGCTGCTTCCCACACTAGCCCTTCTTGGGTTTCTCCATCGCCCAACAAAACATAGGTCATATAGTCCTGTTTATGGAGCTTACCTGACATGGCCATCCCCACCCCGACGGACAAACCATTTCCCAAAGAACCAGTACTCATATCAACACCGGGGGTTTTATTCATATCGGGATGGCCTTGTAAAATGGAATGATACTCTCTCAGTGTGTCTAAATAAGTAGGTTTAAAATAGCCTCGTCGCGCTAATGCCGCATACATAACCGGGCAAGCATGTCCTTTCGAAAGAACAAATCTGTCACGATCAGCCCAGTCAGGATGACAAGGATCAATGTTCAACACATGAAAGTATAATGCAGTTACCATTTCAACAGCAGACAACGAACCACCGGGATGGCCGGCTTTTGCTTTGTAAATCATGGAAATAATGTCTTCTCGAATCTGGATTGCTTGCTTTTCCAAACGATAAACATCGCGTTCGGTAAAATAATAGTGATTCACCATAATTTTTCCCTTTCGACTTATTGATTACTCATTTGGAGTACATCATTTTCTTTACTTCTACTGTATTACGATATAAGATTAATTCACAAAAATCCAATTCGTCTTACTTACAGAAAGTATTAACACAAATAATACAATAAACGCATTTACCGCTTGACAAGAAAAAAAAGCGAAGATATTTATTATAAATAATACTTCATTATGGTATTTTGGAAATGTCGTACATCGTATAACAACTGTTCGTTTTTAATAAAGGAGAACCACTATGGAGTTGTATGCAATTCGTTATGTTTTAAGTGTAGCTGAGTACGAAAACTTTTCTTTGGCAGCACAAGCTTGCTATGTCGGACAATCAGCACTTTCTCAGCAAGTAGCAAAATTAGAAGCAGAATTAGGCGTAGCGCTCTTTATACGAAACTCCCGAGGCGCTAAGCTGACAGAAGCCGGTAAGGTGTTTGTTCATCAGGCAAGAGAAATTTTGCAGCGAGTAGATGCTCTTCAGGCTGAAATGGAAGCATTTTCCGGTCTTCGCAAAGGTTCGCTTAATTTAGGGATTATTACCAGTTTGCAATGCATTGATTTTGGCAGGATGCTTTCCGCTTTCTGTAATACCTATCCGAACATTTCGGTCAATATTATTCAGAGCGGAACACATCAGTTAATTTCTCATCTTCTTGAAGGTAACCTCGATATTGCTTTTATGAACCTGCCTATAACCCGGTTACCTTTACAATTAGCGTTTGAAAAATTGGGAGAAGATCGCTTTTCGCTTGCTGTTTCTCAGACACATCGATTAGCAGAGAGAGACTGTGTAAGTTTATATGAGCTGAAAGACGAAAGTTTTATCTTTCATCAAACCGGACAGGTTGCTTCTGAGCTTTGTTTACAAGCCTGCCGAAAAGCAGGCTTTGATCCTCATATTGTATGTCGATCAGGCAATCCTACTACCGGTCTTTATATGGTTCAAGGCGGATCTGCAATAGCATTTTTCCCAACCGAAGAATTTCAAGATCGATCCATCGATGGCATCAAGGAATTGAAGATTAAAGAATCCATTATAAAAGAAGTTGGCATATGTTGGCGGCGCGAGAACATTTCCCCGGTAATTGATGCTATTGTACAATTTGCAAAACATTGGGTCGACAGAGAATACTAACTAGTCTGACGATAAAAGATTCTAAAAACCACCCCAAGGCAAGATGCTGATAAGAACCTGCTCTGGGGTGGTTAGCTTTATCATCTACATTATCTCTAATGGTATCAATTATCCTTTTTGTCTTTAATCATGGCAATTTCCTTATCTGTTCTATTAGCAGACTTACGCTGAGCCATGGCAATAGTCAAAGCACCAATGAGAATGAGACCTTTAGCGATACGCTGATAGAACTCACTGACGCCTAAAAGAGTCAAACCGTTTGTAAGCACCTGAAGAACTATAAGACCCAAAATAGCACCGTAGGCATGACCGGAGCCTCCACCGATGGTGATGCCGCCCAAATTGGCAGCAGTAATCAAATCATAAGCATAGGATGTTCCACTCATACCATCACCAGTAGCGGTGCGGGCACAGTAAAGGATAGCGGCAGCGCCATAAAAGGCACCAGCCAATGCATGCGTGAGTATGGTCATTTTCTTAGTATCTATACCAGCTAATCTTGCTGCTTCCGGATTACCACCCAGGGCATAAACCCGGCGTCCGAAATACGAACGGCTGAGAACAAAAATACCAATCATAGCTAAGAAAGAGAAAATAGGAATTAAAGAAGGAATAGCTCCAAATATTTGATACTTAGCAATTATGGTAAACTTTTCAGACAGACCAAAAAGAACTACGCCTCCACAGGCAAGCATAGCGACACCGGTCCATACATTGCTCATAGCCAGAGTCAGCGCAAAGGGATGCGTCTGAAGAGTATTCGCCAGAATGCCGTTGATCACACTGCAACTAGCAGCAATCAAGATAGCGATCAAACAAACAATAGGAACCGGAACACCTGCCATGACCAGTTTATAAATAATGACCGTACAAAGGGCAACAATGCTGCCGACAGAGAGGTCGGTGCTGCCCGAGATCATTACGAAGGAAACACCAACGCCTGCGGTACCTACAACTGAGACCTGACGTAGAATATTTAGAATATTACTTGTCGTCATGAACTTATCCGAAGTCAAAGAGAAAAAGACAACGAGAATAAGCAGTACGACAAACATCCCAATCTTTTGCCACGCTTTTAATACTTTATCCATCATAATAATAATTCCTCCCAATCTTGATTAGGCCATAGACGCATAGTCCAGAATGGTAGTCTGGGCAAAGTCCTTTTGTTCCAGTATGGTCGTCACCTTACCATGGGACAGGACCACAATGCGATCAGATAAACCTATGACCTCTTCCAGCTCGGAAGAAATCATCAGCACTGAGATTCCCGTTTCAGCAAGTTGGCGGATAAGTGCATAGATTTCCTGCTTGGCACCTACGTCGATGCCGCGGGTCGGCTCGTCAAAAATGATGATGTCCGCTTTTGTGGCGAGCACCTTGGCCACCACCACTTTCTGCTGATTACCGCCGCTTAAGTTTTTGACCAGTTGTTCATCGCTGGGTGTTTTGATGCGCATGGCATCAATATAGGTCTTGGCGGTCTCCTTCTCTTTTTTCAGATTAACAACGCCAAATTTACTCAGCGCTTTAATACAGCTGATAGTGGAATTCCATTTGATAGACTTGTCTGGAAAAATACCATGGCCTTTCCGATCTTCGGGTACCAGTGCTATTCCACTATTTAGAGCCTGCTCCGTATTCCTGAAGTTAACTTTTTTTCCTTTTAGATATAATTCACCGCCATAGCGTTCTCGTGCGCCAAAAATCAGCTCCATGGTTTCCGTGCGACCGCATCCCATCAAACCGGCAAATCCTAATATTTCCCCTTTATGGAGAGTAAAGGAAACATCCCGGACTCCTTTCCCCGACAGATGTTCCGCACGCAGCACCTCTTCCCCGACGGGAGTGATACGTTCCGGAAAAGTCTCCTTCAACTCACGCCCCACCATCATATTAATCAGTTGCTGACGATTCGTGTCGCAGGTGTTCACAGTGTTGATATATTTTCCATCCATCATGACAGAAACACGGTCAGTGATTCTGAATATCTCATCCATTCGATGGGAAATATATATAATGGTAACGCCCTGCTCCTTCAGCATTTTAATGATCTCAAACATTTTTTCGATCTCAACATTGGTCAGAGGTGCAGACGGTTCATCCATAATAAGCAACTTGACATTTTCCGCCAGGGCTCGCGTAATCTCAACGATCTGTTGTTGAGCAACTGACAGCTCCCACAGCCGCTTGGAACCGTCCAACTTGACGCCAATTCGTTCGCCCAGTTCTTTCGTTCTGCGGTTCATGGTCTTGAAATCAGCCAGATATTTAGTACCCTCTACCTTCTTTCCTAAAAAGACATTCTCCGCCACAGTCAATCCTGGAATCAGATTAAACTCCTGATATACCACACCAATGCCGATGGAGATGGCAGCGATGGGGTCAAGTCGATCATATGTTTTGCCGTCAAATATGATCTCTCCGGAATCCGGCACAATGGCACCGGTAATTGTCTTAATAAGAGTAGATTTACCCGCGCCATTCTCGCCAACAATGCCGTGGACCTCACCTTTACGGAAGCTCATAGACACATTATTCAGGGCAATGACACCAGGATAGGTTTTCGTAATGCCGCGCACAGTCAATAAATCTTCCTTCATTGTATCTCTTCCTTATTTGGATATTAAGATCATAGTCAGGCAAGCCGGATAAGGATCTTGCCTGACTATGAATTTGAATACTGTACCACTTAGTGTGTTACATAAGAATTGCCCGTATTCAAACTGCTTTATTTGGTATTACTTGCCGTCGGGGAAGAACTCGTCGATGTTTTCGATCGTAATACCATAGCAATGCATATAGGGCATATTGTTCAGATCAAACTCTTCACCCGCCAACAGTTTTCTGGCTACATTCATGATATCCTGAGCCACGACTTCATAAGGAGCATAGCCGGATCCGCGCAGCAAACCGCCATTGCGGATAGATTCCCGCGTCTTGGTAACACAGTCATGAGAGAATATGGCAACACTCTTGTCATCGCCATAACCGGCAATATCCATAGCTTCCATGACGCTAAGAGCAGTTGAATCGGATGCCCCCAGAATAATCTTAATGTCAGGATAGGTGATTGCCAGATTTTCACCGAAGGCCATACCTTCTTCCTGATTGGTCACTTTCTGTTCGAAGACCTCTTCGAAACGGCCGTCTTTTTCCAGAAGTGCTTTGGATGCTTCATTACGAGCGTTAACCTGAGGATTGTCATAGTTCGCCATGATAGCATATGGGATCTTGTGGTTCTCATCGAACTCTGCATACAGTTCGGGGTGATGATCTACATAATCGATAGCCATCTGTGCGCACATCTCACCCTGCTGAGTGGTATCGGTACCGTAGTAGATATGACCCATATTGGTCTGAGCGTTCTGGCAGTAACCGATAACCTTTACACCATTCTGATCAGCCAGCGGAACAATGCTCTTCATAGCTTCCGGCACATCGGCGTAGCACAGAATGACATCCCACTCACCGCTGGTAATAGCGTTTTCAAGGTGTGCAAGCTGCGCCTCAGCAGTTTTCTGTGGCGGGGCATCCATCACAATTTCAAACCCATTTTCAGCCATGATGGGCTTAAAGGCGTTGTAAGAGTCGTTAAAATAGTTACTGGTCATAGTCGTAACGGCATACAACATACGGATGGGTTTGTCAGCAGAGGGAGTCGTTGCGGGGATGCTGGCATCGGGGGTAGTCGCTGCAGGAGCAGTAGTCTCAGGTGTGGTAGCAGCGGGCGTGGTAGCAGTGGACTCACTGCCACAAGCAGTGATAGAGAGGCACATTGCTAGCACGAGAACCAAAGCAAACAGTTTTTTCATTGATTTTCCTCCTTAAAAAATAATACATTTTCTGTATATTTTATTACACGGGATAGTTGTCCAAATGCCGATTCGATTCATGCGACTATTCGTTCAACCATCAATAGACAACACCAACATACTCAATAAAAACGAAAAAATCAAATTCGTTTCAAATGAGATTAATATTAAAAGAAATAATAGAGGGCGATTCAAGATAAGACGAACACTAAACAAATTCATTCAGTAAAAACCTCCGTTCCACTCAGCAATTTGAGCAAAACGGAGGAAAAGGAGTTGATTCTTATGAATAATCAGTTTGTCTTATTGCTCTCTACGTTTGTAGCAGCTTTGATATTGGCACACACCCATGCACTAAAGAAAGCTTCTTTGTTTGAAAAGTAATCGGGGGCCAGATTGGCTATTATTTCGCAAAGAGGACGATATTTGTCAAAATCCACTTGAACCATTATATTTCCCGCTTTTTTCATACATTCCTCTTTAGTAGACGGAAATTCGATTTCTGCTTCGCTCATAGCCTTGACCATCAGGTGAGTGCTGTAAGTAAAATAAACTGCCATAATATATCCTCCATTTCTTCAGTGCAGGGCATTCATATAAGCCGAGTAATCCGAGGCATCAAGACCGACACCATTCATGTCGGGACAAGATGCCCCGCGGTGATTGAATTCCCACGGTGAGTTGGAGTTGATACCATCTTCTACCGCTTCGCACATGGCAGTAGGATTGAGAACTGCTTCCAGCATCCATTCTACTCCAATAGGGGCTTCGTCTATAATTCTGCCAAGGGCATCCACAACCATAGAGTTGCCGAGATAGATATACCCTTCATCCATACCCACACTATTTACTGCCAAAACAGGAATACGGTTGAAATATGCGCCTGCCTGATTTGCCAGCTTGTGTGAATGAACATATGGTGCCATCCAGTGAGAAACATGGACCACAAGATTAGCCCCCTGCAGGCGGCACTCACGCCATATTTCCTGATATTTGGCATCAGCACAGATGATCATAGCAATCTTAGAACCCTTGGGACCATCGGCTACGCTTACTCCTCTTCCGGGATAGGTGGGCTCGTAGGGAAGCCAGGGATTCATTTTCACATACTTACTGACAATTTCACCTTCATCATTGACCAGAATGGCCGTATTTTCTATGAAACGACCATCATCCGGTTTAATCCAAGGATTGAATACCCCCCAGACCTTAAGTTCCTTACACTTGGCGCATACGCGGCGGATAGGTTCTGAGTTCAAAGTAAGAGCAACCTTATAGTATTCAGTAAAATGCATACCCTGGAAACAACACTCAGGAAAAACCAGCAAATCAACGCCTGGATAACCTGAGACAGCTCGCTCCATCCATTCTAAAATACGATCGGTATTATAGTCCACATCACACATGGTAGCGGCGCTTTTAATATTGCACTGAACGAGAATGGAACGTAATTCGTTGGGGGAAAACGCTAATCTTGACATAAAAGCGACCTCCTTAATGAAGATATTTTTTATACGCGTGTATTCCACCACTTTTGATTTAAATATACTGGAGGAATTTCTAAAAGACAAATTCGTTTCAAACAAAAGTATTATTAAATAAAATAATAGAGAGTCCTATAAGATTTAACAAACATTTGCCAAGTATACTTCTCACATTGTTTTCTTACCTAAAATATAATCAAAGTGTTTGTATATTTTTCGGCGTAGGTTCCTTCTTTAAATAACCCAAAATGTCATCTACCAAAATATTATTCGTCAGCAAACCTAGATGGTCAATATAGCCAATAAACAATTTGATGTAATAGAGTGCGGCAGCGGAAAGATGAAACTCTTTTTGCAGGCTCAGGGTAAAATTCCAGATGGGCATTTTCCCTTTCCCATGAAAGAAAAATGGCCGATCCGGTCCATCATACAAAGTTGAAAACAACTGTGGCACAATAGTCCCATGCGGTTCATAGGCGGAAATAGAAACAGCTGATGCGAGAGTATCGGTTTCAAACCCGATTTCTGGTTCAAAAGAAGAACGCAGAGCAGCAAGCTGGGCAACCTTCAGCCGGTCACGTCCTGAAAGTACATAGCGTACATCTTTGCAATCAGCAAGATCAACAAAAGGGAAATACCGCTGTTTGCCTTTCTCATCCAGCATATCCGGGTTATCTAATACGCATTGACATGACACTGGATGGCTTCTAGGCAGTGCAACAAGCATCTCATCTTCTACCAGCGGAATGACAGTCAAATTCGGATTTTCGTTAGGAATCATGGTGAAAATCATGCTGAGCTTTCCGGCTTCCAGCATACGTTCCAAAGTAAGTTGTTCTCGTTCCACCAACATGAGTTTCACATCAGGATAGCGCTTCTGAAAATCCCGAAATATAATCCGGTTAATAATGGCTCCGGAATCAGATATTCCAATCAATAATTCTTCCGTGGCATGTTCCACTAATGCGATTTCTTTTTTTATGTCTTCCAATGCTGTAAGAATGACATGTGCCTTTTTCAGTAGAATTGCGCCTGCCTTAGTGGGTACTAACGGCCCTGATCCCCGTGTAAACAGCGTTACATTATACTCTTTTTCGATACTTCGGATCCCCTGACTTAATGAAGGTTGAGAAATCATCAGTTTTCGGGCAGCCACCGAAATGCTTCCTTGCTCAGCTACTTCAATAATATATTCAAGCTGACGAAGTGTCATGTTTCGTACCATCCTTCTATCAATACAATTTCTTATATATAATAGCATAGGTATTTACTTATAAGCAATAGTCTAATTAGTATTCGACAATGAAAAATTATCGTAATAAACTTTAAACAGTAAAAATGTTTCGATAAGACAAGAATTATTAATGATGACCGGGGTACAGATCATCCCTTTGAACTAAAAAGCGGCATTTCACTAGTATGGTTTTAAAGACTGTGAGGCCAACTGTAAACATGGAGGTTTTTAAAATGGGTATATCACAGAAGCATGTTGTAGTTATCGGCGGAGGACCCGGAGGCTATGTTGCTGCGCTTCGCGCCGCCCAATTAGGCGCCCATGTCACCCTGGTAGAAAAAAAGCATTTAGGGGGAACATGTCTTAATGTAGGTTGTATTCCGACCAAGGCGCTTATCCACATTGCAGAATTCCTGAACAGCATTCATGAAAGTCCAAACTTCGGTGTGAAACTGAGCCTGGAAGAAATAAACTGGTCTCAGGTTCTCTCGTATAAGAATTCCGTAGTACAGACATTGGTGAAAGGTGTAGAAGGACTTCTGCGCAGCAATAAGATCAACGTAATTAATGGCACGGCACAGTTTATTCGGCCCAAAACAATAGAGATACAGAAGGCTGACAACACGAGCGAAGTTCTGGAAGCGGATCGTATCATTGTGGCGACCGGGTCTGTACCCGTGATACCGCCGATTGACGGACTAAAGGAAAGTCACTTCGTCATTGACTCAACCGGAGCATTGAATATGAACAGCCTGCCCGCTTCCATGGTCATTATTGGCGGTGGCGTAATCGGTATTGAGATGGCGTATGTATTGAATGCTTTTGGCTGCAATATAACTATCGTGGAAGCTTTGCCCACTTTGGTTCCCACCATGGATCAGGAGCTTGCTGAATTATTATTAAGGATTCTGGAAAAACAAGGCGTGGTGGTGATGCTGGGGTGCAAAGTATCAGCCATAATAGACGGTGAACAAGGTGCTAAAGTTGTTGTCTCCACTGGGGGAACAGAAACGGAAATCAAAGCAGAAAAAGTGCTTTGTGCAGTAGGGCGGCGTCCATATACCGAAGACTTGTCTCCTGATTTAGGCGGTATAAAAACTGAAAAAGGCCGTATTCTTGTCAATGAATATTTGGAAACAACCATTCCTGGAGTCTATGCTATCGGCGACTGCGTCGGCAAAACGATGCTGGCTCATACCGCTTACGCCATGGGTGAACTAGCCGCAGAAAATGCTATGGGCGAACACCTCGTATACAATCCAAATTGTGTACCTGTTGGTATTTACGGTTTCCCGGAAATGGCTAGTGTCGGTCTGACGGAAGAACAGGCCAAAGAAAAAAAGATTTCCTACCATGTCGGCAGATTTCCTTTAAGCGGAAATGGCCGGGCCCTGATTGCTAATGGCGGGGAAGGCATGGTAAAGGTACTCATTGGGGATGAACTGGATGAAATCCTTGGCGTTCATATTCTGGCACCTAATGCGATGGAAATGATTGGAGAAGGAGCCGTGGCTATTCAAATGGAAGGCACAGCAGAGGAACTGATCAATACTATCCACGCCCATCCTACTATCAGTGAGGCAATTCGAGAAGCTGTTTTATCCTCCCAGGGAAGAGCCATTCATATGCCTAACAAGAAAAAGAAGGGGGCGGGCTGATATGAATTCTCAGGAATTAAACCTGACGCGTGCAGATTTGGTTGAAATGTATCGAATGATGATATTGATCCGCCATTTTGAAGAAACTACCGTTGCTTATTTTAAACAGGGCTATGTTATTGGCAATATGCATATGTATGTCGGTGAAGAAGCTGTTGCTACCGGCGTATGTAAAGTATTGAAGAAAGAAGACTATATTTCCTCCACCCACCGTTGCAACGGACACATGATTGCCAAAGGGGCTGATATCAATCTGATGATGGCGGAGCTGATGGGTATGGAACAGGGAAACTGCGGCGGACGTGCCGGCAAAATGCATCAGGCAGCTCCTGAGGTAGGATTCCTGTGTGCCAATGGTATAGTCGGCGCTTCTGAAACATTGGCTACTGGCCATGCTCTCTATTGTTCCATGTTTGCACCTGACCGTGTAGCAGTAGCCTTTTTTGGTGACGGCGGAGGGAATCAGGGAGCCTTCCACGAGGCAATGAATTTAGCAGCTGTCTGGAAACTGCCTGTTATTTTTGTCTGTGAAAACAATCACTATGCTATTTCCACGAGCGTAAAAACCTCCACTGCTATGGGCTCTTTCTATCAGAGAGCGGCCGGCTACGGTGTACCCGGCGTGTGGGTCAACGGAAACGATGTCCTCGAAGTTTACACCGCCGCCAAACATGCCGTGGAGCGTGCCCGCCGAGGGGATGGTCCCACACTCATCGAGTGCGATACCTATCGTCTGAGAGGCCATCACGAAGGCGATGAACAGACCTATCGTACACGCGCCGAGGTAGAGAATGTATTAAACAATAATGACTGTATAAAACGCATGAAGGAACTGCTTGAACGAGAATTCTCCTGGACTGAGGAAGAGGAGCAGGCTCTTCATAAATCAGTAGATGACCAGGTTGCCGCCGCTGTGGAGTTCGCCATGAACGGTACTCCCATGAAGGTGGAGGACATGGAAAACCATTTATTTGCAGAGTAAAGAGGTGACAAACAGAAATGAATAGAATAATGTACCGCGATGCAGTTGCTTCTGCTCTGGCCGAAGAAATGAGGCGAGATGAAAGCGTGTTTGTAATGGGTGAAGACGTGGCGATCGTCGGTGGCGTTTACAAGGCTACAAAAGGACTGCTGGATGAATTTGGCCCTCAGCGCGTCCGTAATACTCCATTGTCTGAGCTGGCCATCCTTGGAACCGCTACCGGCGCTGCCATGTGCGGTGCCCGGCCCGTGGCGGAAATCATGCATGTGGACTTTATCGGCTGCGGATTTGATATCGTTCTGAATCAGATGTCAAAGATGTGTTATAAGACCAATGGCCAGGTCACTGTTCCCCTAGTCGTTCGTACCCAGTGTGGCCGGGGTAAATCCAACGGCTGTACTCAATCCCAGAGTCTTGAAGCATTATTTACACACATTCCCGGCCTTAAAGTCGTCATGCCTTCCACACCTTACGATGTAAAAGGATTGTTAAAAAGTGCCATCCGGGATAACAATCCTGTTGTTTTTATCGAACATAAAGGGTTGTATCAAACCAGAGGGGAAGTCCCTGACGGAGAGTATCTGATTCCATTGGGCTTGGCTGATGTGAAAAAGTACGGAAAAGATGTCACCATTATTACCTGGTCAAAAACAGTCTTGACAGCCCTGGAGGCCGCTAAAGAACTGGAAGGGCACGGAATAGACGCTGAAGTGTTGGATCTTCGTTCGTTAGTTCCCTTAGACTTCGACACCATTACTGAATCCGTCAGCAAAACCGGACGAGTACTCATTGTCCACGAAGCCTGCGAACGAGGCGGTTACGGTGCTGAGATTGCTGCTGAAATCTCAGACAAACTATTTGATGAATTAGATGCCCCCATTCTGAGAGTATGCGGCACTAATATACCGGTTCCCAACGCTACCATTCCTGAAGTGGAGTCCGCTCCTACAGTTGCTAAAGTTGTGAGCGCCGTAAAAAAGATTTGCCAAGGAGGGAAATTCCGTGATTGATATGTTCAAAATGCCCAAACTGGGTATGGATATGGAAGAAGGTATTATAGTCAAGTGGCTGAAAAGCGAAGGAGATCTCATTCAGGCAGGAGAACCCTTTGTAGAGATTGAAACAGATAAATCTGTCGTTCAAGTAGAATCACCAACGTCTGGTACCGTTTTGAAATTATATTACCCGGAAGGAACCACGCTCCCCTGTTTTCAGCCCATCGCCGCAATTGGGCAGGAAGGTGATCAGGCACCTGATCATATTAGTTCGCTTCCAACGGTAAACGATACACCTGTTGAATCTGAGGAAACAGTGTTGCAGCCCACTGCGGCCGTAGCCTTGCCCGCAGTTGAATCCGCGTCCCCACAAACCAGGAAACTGCTAGCAACCCCTCGTGCCTGCCGTCTGTCTCAGAAAAATGGCATTGATCTCCATATGGTATCTGGTACCGGTCCTAACGGCCGTATTGTAGAACATGACGTCCGCGTCTTTATAGAAAATGGCGCAGGCCGTGCTATCACAGCTCCCGTCCGCATCCCCAAAGAGACTGTGACGCCTTTATCCGGTGTTCGTAAAATCACCGCCGCCCGGATGCATCAGAGCTTATCCGAGATGGCTCAGACCAATACCCGTATGGATGTGAACATGACAAACATGATATCCATGCGTAAACAGATCAATGATCGGCTTGAAAAAGACGATATCAAGATCTCCTTCCTGGACCTCTTGATTGCTGTCTGTGCCAAAGCCCTCATTGAAAATCCTCAGGCCAACGCATCGTTGCAGTCTGACGGCATTCATTATAGAAATTATGCCAATATCGGTATTGCAGTAGATTCTAAAAACGGACTGGTGGTTCCTGTCGTAAAAGACGTTGATCTGATGAGTATTGTGGAAATCTCAAAAAATAGCCGGTCAATGATTGACAAGGCCCGACAGGGGTCTTTGCTGCCTGATGACATGAAGGGCGGATCGTTTACTATTTCCAATCTTGGTATGTTTGAAGTGGACTCCTTCACCGCTATCATTAACCCGCCTGAAACCTGTATATTGGCAGTAGGTCGGATCGCAGATCGAGCCATCGTTGAGAATAACCAGATCATAATACGGCCTATGATGAATCTTTGTCTGACCTATGATCATCGGGTGATTGACGGGGCTCCCTCCGCCCGTTTTCTGCAGTGCATCAAACACTATATTGAGAACCCAATTTGGTTGCTGATGTAACAAATGACAACATACCTCCTTTTTTCCACCTGACACCACTGTTGTCAGGTGGGTTTTTTCTTCCTTCAGGAGGTCTAAAAAGGCTCTTTATATCATTTATATAATTCTTTATTTAATCCCTATATTCAGATTATGTCTGCGGTCCCTTTTAACGATGATGTTATTTATTATTTTGAATGAAAGATACAAAAGCGATTCTGCGTTTACCGGCTTCTCAAAACTTTCTGTCTTTTCGAAAAAACCGATTGACAGAAACCTGGGCTTATACTATAATTTCGTTTGCGCTCAAAGTGCGCGGGTGTAGTTCAATGGTAGAACACCAGCCTTCCAAGCTGGACACGTGGGTTCGATTCCCATCACCCGCTGTTTGCACCAGCCCAGGGCATTGCCTCGGTGCAACGTTATGCGGTGGGATTAGCGCAGCTGGCAGAGCGTCAGATTGTGGTTCTGAAGGTCGTGGGTTCGAGCCCCACATCCCACCCTTGTTGGGCTATCGCCAAGTGGTAAGGCACAAGACTTTGACTCTTGTATTCGTTGGTTCGAGTCCAACTAGCCCAGTTTGGTCCTTCCGCTTTGCGAAAAGCCATAAGGGCGATTAGCTCAGGCGGTAGAGCACTTGACTTTTAATCAAGTTGTCGCGGGTTCGAGTCCCGCATCGCTCACACAGCAAAACCTGGCTTGCCAGGTTTTTTTGTGCCCTTTTTCTGCCTTTCCGTGAATTCCCGTCCCTCTACTCGACAAACCGCGGAATTTCGTGTAAAATAATGGCGTCTGTTATTCAGGATCAAAGACAGGGTTTTTTATTATGCGTTTTATTCATACAGCTGATCTGCACATCGGTATGAAGCCGGATAAGGACCGCGTCTGGGGCTTTTCCCGGGCGGACGCCGTGCGCACCGCTTTATCGCGGCTCATTTCCCGCTGCAATGAAGAAGAGATCGATCTCCTTCTGATTGCCGGGGATCTTTTCCACCGTCCGCCCACCGTATCGGAACTGCGGGAGGCCGACGCTCTTTTTGTGCGCCTGAATCATACCAAGGTCGTTCTGATCGCAGGCAATCACGATCATCTCCGTCCCGGCTGCGCCTATGCGGATTTCGCGTTCAGCCCCAACGTATTTTTTATCGATTCGGCCGAGCTGGCCGAAGTCAGTTTCCCGCAGTGGAATCTGGTCGTTCACGGATTCAGCTACCATTCGGAACTGCTTCCTGAAGCCAGGCTTGACGGCCTGCGCGCGCCGGAAGACGGCAAGCGCCATATTCTGCTGGCCCACGGCGGGGACGCCTCTCACGTCCCCTTCCGCCTGAACGAGCTGCAGAAACAGGGCTGGGACTATGTTGCGCTCGGCCATCTGCATAAGCCGGGCCTGACCAGGGACAGCCGCATCGCCATGCCCGGCTCGCCGGAGCCGCTCGATCACACCGAGACCGGCCGCCACGGCTATTTCCAGGGAAAGCTTACCACCCATGATTTCGAACTCGACTGGAGAAACTTCTCCGATTTCCAGTATACCGACCTGAGCGTAAAAATCACGCCGGAAACGACGTTTTCCGCGCTGGAAGCGTGGCTGGACGACCATCTGAAAAAAGACGGCTCCGAAGCCGTGAATCTGACGCTGAAAGGTTTTCGGGATCCGGAGCTTACTTTCGATCCGGATCTGATCAGGCGTCTGGGCTTTATCTGCGAGGTGCGGGATCTGACCGAGCCGGATTATCCCTGGGAAGAGTGGAAGACCCGGCCGGAGCACGATCTTCTGGCGCGGTATATCGCGGCGCTCTCCGACGGGTCCGCCGCGGAAGAGGCCGTGCGCAAAAAGGCCCTGTACTACGGGATCCGCGCGCTTTTGTCCTCCGAGCGAACGGCAGGAAGCGAGGTGCTACGATGAAACTGACCCGGTGCTATATCCATCAGTTCGGCAGCCTTCGGGAGCAGCGCTTCGATTTTGAGGACGGCGTCACCCTGATCAAAGGCAGCAACGAAAGCGGCAAATCCACGCTGCATACTGCGCTGGCCGTTCTTCTCTTCGGCCTCGAACGGGGCCGCGGACGGGCCGCTGCCAACGATACCTACAAGCGGAACCTTCCCTGGAAGGATCCGGAGATCTACGGCGGGGAGCTGGAC
This sequence comes from Lachnospiraceae bacterium, assembly GCA_017394885.1. Classification (GTDB taxonomy): domain Bacteria; phylum Bacillota; class Clostridia; order Lachnospirales; family Lachnospiraceae; genus UBA6987. The sequence goes on from JAFPWO010000031.1 coordinate 63,549, forward strand.
TGGGAGCGGGAAGGCGTGCATATCCATACCGAACGGGATTTTGCTTCGACGCCGCCCGCGAGCTATATTCTGGAAACCAAAGGCTCCTCGACCCGGGAGATCCGGGCCGAGGAACAGCCCCTGCCGCCCTCCCTCACCCCGTTTTTATACTATAATACGCTCTCTTTCCGCCAGCCGGGCAGCGCGACTTCGGACGGCCTCGCCAATGAGCTGCGCAGCCATATCGTCAATCTGCAGGGAAGCGGCAATGAGACGCTGGACGTGGGCGCGGCGCTGCAAAATCTCCTTACGGAACGGAAAGCGCTGGCAAAGCGGATCGATCCCGAAGCGGAACCGTCCGCCCGGGAGATCGAGGCGCAGCTTCGCCAGCTGGAAGTGCTGAAAGAAACCGCGCCCGGCGACGACTGGGATCAGCTGAAACAGGAAATCGATACGCGGGAAGCGCAGATCGACCGGCTCAGCATCGAGCGGGGCTCTGCCGTGCGCGAATGCAAGCGCCGGGCCGCGGCGCTGCAGGAGCAGGGAATTACCGATAAAAGCGAAGTGCAGGCCCATCTTGAGATGGCCGAAGCCCTGGAAAAGAATCAGCGGATCTATGAACAGGATTACGCAAAAACCCGCCTGAAGCCCGGGTTCTTCAGCGTGCTTTCCGTGGTGCTGATGATCCCTCTCCTGCTGCTGTTCTGGCTGGCCGTGCGGAATCTTCTGGACGGAGGGCGTTTCTGGCCGCTGTTCGGAGCCGGCCTTGTCCTGGTCACGGTCATTGAGATCCGCCTGGCCCGCCGGCTCGACGCCGAATCTGCGTCCCGTACCAATAAAGAGATCCTCTCCCGGCTTCTCGGCATCTATCTGCCCGGGCACACCCCGCGGGGCAGCGCCTCGGAGGCCGGGCAGCTGAAAAACTATCTGCAGAAAGTGCTTTCCGTCTTTGATTATCTGGAGGAGCAGGAAGCGCATATCCGGCAGCTGACCGAGCAGCTGATCGGGCTCTCCGCCGAACAGAAATCACTGGGCGGACGGCTGGAATCCAATATGACCGGGAAGATCCGGCAGGAAAACCTGATCCGGCAGGAACGGGAGCTCGAGGATGAGCGGGAAGCCCTGCAGCCGGTACTGCAGGAAAATGAACAGCTGCGGGAAGAGATCCGGGCCGTCGATCTGGCCATCAGTACGCTGGACCGCCTCTCCCGGACCGTATACAGCGATTTCGGCGAACCGCTCACGGAAACGGCTTCCGGGATCTTCCGGGAGATCACCGGCGGCCGCTACGACGGTGTCCGCGTGGACGAAAAGATGCAGCTGTTCGCAGTCCGGGATCATCGCCTGATCCTCCCTTCTGCCTTAAGCGGCGGCGCGGCGGAGCAGCTGTATATGGCGTTCCGCCTGGCCGTCATCCGGCTTCTCTGGCCCGATGAGCCCATGCCGCTCTTCTTTGACGAAAGCTTTGCCTTTTACGACCGGGAACGGCTGCAGGCCCTGCTGCGCTGGCTGACGGAGCACTACCGCGGCCAGGTCTTCCTTTTCACTTGCCAGGACCGGGAGGAAACGCTGCTGCGGGAAGCCGGGATTCCGTTCCGGAAAATCGAGCTGGAGAGCGGGAAACTTGCACTTTCCTGATCTCTTCGGTATAATCGTCCTATTATGAACACAGGGAGGTATTCTATGCTTGCCGCGGAAAACATCTGCTTTTCCTATAATCGGAGCCAGCTGCTGCAGGATCTGACGTTTCAGGCCGCACCCGGCGAGTGCATCGCGCTTGCGGGGCCGAACGGCAGCGGCAAATCCACCGCCCTGTCCCTGATCGCCGGCATTGCAAAACCGGATTCCGGGCAGATCCGGAAGGAAGGGAAAATCGGCCTGATCCCGCAGGGGAACGCCCTGTTTGAAGATATGACCGTGCAGGATAATCTGACCTTCTTTGCCGGGCTGGCGCATGCCGCCATCCCCCGGGAGCTTCCGCTCTCCGTCGGCAGTTTTCTGAACAAAAAAGTTTCTTCTCTTTCCGGCGGCATGAAGAAGCGGGTCAGCATCGTCTGCGCGCTTCTCGGCGATCCCGATATCCTTCTCTTTGACGAGCCCTGCGCCGGCCTGGATATCCTCTATCAGGAGGAACTGGCCGCGCTGATCCGGGAGCTCAAAGCCGCCGGCCGCACGATCCTTTACGTCGGGCACGACACCGCAGAATATGAGAGCTTCTACGATCAGCTCATCTTTCTTTCCGGCCCGAAGCCCCGCCTGTTTACCCGCAAAGACCTCTCCGGCAGCTCCTGCGATCCCGCAGAAGAGGCAAAGCGGCTGCGCGCCGCCTACCGCAGGCTCTGCGAAGACCCTGACAGCGATGTAAGCGAGGTGTGTGTATGACAGAAAGTTTTGAAAACGCTGTGCCCGGTGCGCCGGAGGATCTTCCGGCTGCGGAGCCTCTGTCTGAAAACCATAAAAAGGCAAACAAAAACGTTCTGATCGCCGGCGGGATCCTCGGCGGGCTGATTCTGGCCGCCCTGATCATGCTCCTGATCTCGCAGCTGTTCCTGGACATGCCGGCCAGGATCGCAACAAAAAGCCTTCGGAACACGCTGATCGACATTTCCTCTTCTGCCAAGGAAATGCTGCAGAAGCCCACCAGCGTCAAAGTCGATTTTGACCTGTCGAAAATTGACGGCACTGTGAGCTTCCGCAGTCAAAGCGGCGGAGAAGATGCCGCGAATGAGGGAACTTCGTTTGCGTCTTACCCGTATGCCGGAAGCTTCACGGCCTGGTCCGATCCGAAAAACTACCGGTTGGCCTATGCCCTTGACTTAAACCGCGGCGGAATAAGTTTTCTGGATGCAGAAACCAACCTTTCGATCGACGAAGCCGTCTTATCCAGTACGGCACTGTTCGGAGAAACCGCTTACGGGATCGATCTGAACAATCTGTCAAAGACCCTTCCGGGATCGGTACTGGATCCGGAGGGAGGCAGTTTTCTTTCCGGGCTTTTGAGCAAGGTCTTTTCCTGCTACGAAGATGTGTATGAATGGCTGTGCGACAGCAGGAAGAGCCCGCTGGACGGCGTCCGGAACATGAACGAACAGGAAGAAGAGATCGCCAAGGCGCTCTTTAAAGTTTTTCTGGACGCGCTGGAGAAGCACGGTGAATGGAGCCGCGTGTCCGAGAAGATCGAGATCGGGGAAAAAACGCTTCGCACGTCCCGGATCACGTTAAAGCTGGACGGGGAATCCGTTGCGGCGATCATCGAGGACGTAACCGACTGGATGGACGACAGTGCGGAGATCAAAAAATACTTTTCGATCGTCCGGAACGAATATGGCGATCTGGCCGACGCGGCGAATTACGATCTGGAAGCCTATATCGATAAATTCTATGACGCCCTGGCTGAGATCGATCCCGACCGGATCGAAGAAGCCCTGAAGGACGTCCGGATTACGCTGGACTTTTATATCCGCGGCCTCCGGCTGCTCCGGACCGACGCTTCCCTCCGGGAAAACGACAGAAAAATCAGCTGCAGTCTGACTGTCGGACCGAAGCCGAAGCAGCCGGACGTGATCTCCTTCAGCTTCAAAAACAACGGGAGCGACTGGAAGCTAAGCTTCAACTATACGGTCGAAGAGCGGACTTCTTCCCGTTACTATGCCCGCTACAGGCTGGAAACCGGCAGCAGGAAGTATACCGGCACGGCAGAGTGGGACAAGAAAGAAGGCGGTTTCACCGTCATCCTGAACGATAAAAACTCCGATGAGACCCGGGAGATCCTCCGTCTGGGCGGGCATCTAACTAAAGAGAAAAACGTCACGACACTGGTTGCGGAGAAACTGAAGACCTCCCTTTTCGGGCTGGCTGATCTGGATATCAGAGATTCCGGCGTGACCGTTGTCCTGGATAATGCCGCTCAGATGCCCGAACCGCCCGCCTATACGGACCTTCTGACTCTCGATAAAGAAGATTTTCAGGATATTTTTGAAGATCTGAAAGACGCCTGGGAAATGCTGAAAGAGAACGTTTCCGCGTCCGGAGATCCATCCGCTGTCCCGGCTCCCTGATGAGAGCCGAAGAAAAGAGGCCCCATTGAAACCGATGCTCCGCAGAGACGGAAAACTATTCAGGCGCGGACTTCTTCCCGCGCTCGTCCTGACCCTCCTTATGGCCGCGGTCTGTGCCCTGGCCGCTTTTTCCGTGCTGCAGAGCACCCGGGAGGGCAGGAAGCCTGTGAATGTGGCCGTCGTGGACAACGAGGGCGGCCTGCTCAGCCGTTTCTGCATCAATCTGGTCAGCAGCCAGTCCTACATCGCCTCCCTCATGGATGTGACCCAGACCTCGGAGAAAAAAGCCGTTCAGGGCTTAAATAAGGGGACGTACGAAGCCGTTATCATTCTGCCGAAAGGCTATACCGACAATATCATGTACGGCTACGAAGGCACCGGGCAGATCATTCTTTCGGAAGCCGCCGCGGCTTCAGCGGATATCGTCCGCTCCGTGGCCAACTTCGGGGAACGGCTGCTGGCAGCCGGCCAGTACGGGATCTTCGCCGGTGAGAACCTGATCGAAGCCCACAGTCTTTCCGGGGAGTTTCATAACGATTTTCTGGATAAAAACAACAGTGAACTGCTTTCTGTCGCGGTATCCGTATTCGACGAAGGCATGGAGCTCTCTCTCACGCCTTACTTCGGCAGCACGCTGACCACGGAAGCGTACTATGCGCTGGCCTGGTTTGTGCTGCTGGCTTCGGTCTGCGGGCTGTTTTTTACGGCCCTGTATACGGAGGACCGGCGGCGCTCCGTCCTGCTGCGCCTGTATTCCCTGGACGTCACACCGGGTGGCTTCCTGCAGGGCAAGCTTCTGTATCCGTTCCTGTACCGTCTCGGACTGGCCATTGCCTTTCTGGCCGGCATTTCCCGCCTGCTGCCGCTCTCCTTCTCCGCCGCTTCCCTTCTGGAAGCGATGCTGGCCCTGATCATGATGAGCGTGATCTTCGGCTGCGCCGCGGTGATCCTGGGCGGGCAGAGCGGATGGCAGGGGATCCTGCTTGCGCTCAGCGTCGCCGGGCTGTTCTTTAACGGCGGGCTCGTGCCGCGCAGCATGCTGCCGCAGTCCCTGCTGACGCTCGGACGCTTTACGCCGTCCGGCGCCGCCATGAGTCTCCTTGCCCCGCTTTTCGGCGGGAAAACCGACCCTCTCAGTGATCTTTGCGGCCTGCTCTATGCCGGGATCCTTTTCCTGCTGGCGCTTCATACGCTACGGCAGCTGCCGGTGAAAGGAGGCGAAGAATGAAGCTCATCCTCTTTGCCGCCAAACGGATCCTGACCTCGCCGGTCTTTCTCCTGCTGCTGATCGGGATCGCGCTGCTTCCGGTCTTTTTCGGGCAGGCCGGGAAAACCATTTCCCCGCAGCCGGCCGGCTTTGTCTGCGAAGGACAGCCCGATAAGGACGCGGCCCGCGTGTGTACGGCGCTTCTTGATTCCGGCTTTGTCCGGCTTGAGAGTGAAGAAAAGCTGCGGGACGAAGTGTCGAACGGCCGGCTGGACGCCGGAGTGGTCGTCCCGGCAGATCTGACGGACCGTCTTGCAAAAGGCGCCGTCCAAAACGCGTTATCGTTTATCAAATCGCCCACGACGCTGCTGGGAGACCTGTGGCAGGAACACGCCGCCGCCGCGCTTTTCTCGGTCTACGCGCCGTATATCACCGCCTCTTCCTTTGCGGGCTCCGAGGTGACGGCAGAAGAAGTTTTTGAAGAATACTACCGCATGCTGGACGGCGGCTATCTGTTCCGCTTTGAGATCAGTACGGAAAAAGGGCGCCTCGTCCCGGATACGGAACGGAGCCGGCGCTTTTTTACCGGCGCGCTGGCGATCCTCCTGTATATCACAAGCTTTTTTGCGGTCGCGCTGCCTCTGATGAAAGCCGCCGATCTGGCCGCGCTCCGCATGCCGCCCGCCCGCGCGCGCCGGAGCATTCTGCTGCCGGGCCTCCTGCTCCGCCTTCTCCTGATCGGCGGAGCCTGCGCGCTGGCCTGCCATCTTGCGGAACTGCCGAATCTCCTTATCCCGGCCATGCTGTGCCTTCTCTGCTTTACGGGTCTGCATCTGCTCGCGCTTGTCCTGCCGGGGAAGCACTGGCAGCCGATCGCCGTCATGCTGCTGGCCGCAGCCGGCGTCGCGCTTTGTCCGATCTATACGGATCTGTCGCTCTTTGTCCCAGCCGCCGAAACCGTACGGAAATTTATCCCGCCTTACTGGCTGTGGATCATTGCCGACAAAGCGCTGTACGGATTCATCGGTGCGGGAGCCTTCCTGTTTTTGCTGCTCCTTCTCTGCCTGATTTCCGGACGTTCATATTTTATTCAAAAATGTTTCAAAAAAGTTCTACTTTAAAAGCATAGAAATAACAAGAAGATATACTATAGTATGAGCAGGTGGTAAGTTTTTTCATAATTCCGGTCGCTGGGAAGCGACTCCCTCCTTCTTCATTATATCTTCAAAATCGGGCGGTATGTTGCTGGGACATACCGCCCAACATTTTTCTGAAGCGGCGATGCCCGGCATCCCCGCAAAAAAAAGGCGATGCCCGGCATCGCCTTTTCGTTTATCATTTTTAATGCTTAATATGCCTTGCCCCAGTAGACCAGCTTCTTCGCGGGCTTTCCGCAGCAGACGCAGGTCTCGCCGATGCGCTCCTGCCTGAACGGCATGCAGCGCGAGGTCGCCGTGGTATCTTCCTTGATCTTCAGCTCGCAGGCCAGATCGCCGCACCACATGGCCCGGACGAACCCGGGCTTATTCGCCACGGTGTCCTTAAACTCATCATACGTCAGCGCGTCATAGATATGCGATTCCAGATGCGCCTTCGCACGGTCGAACATGGCCTGCTGCTCGGCTTCCAGGATCTCCGGGATCCGCGCGGCCAGCTCATCGATCGGCACCGCGGTCTTTTCGTGGTTGTCGCGCCGCACGACCACGGCCGTGCCGGCCTCGATATCCTTCGGCCCGAGCTCCACACGCAGCGGGATGCCGCGCATCTCCTGCTCGCTGAACTTCCAGCCGGGGTTCTTCTCGGAATCATCCATTTTTACGCGCACACCGGCGGTTGCCAGCGCGTCACGTACCTCGGAGGCTTTCTCCAGCACGCCCGGCTTATGCTGCGCGATCGGCATGACCATGACCTGCGTCGGCGCGATGCGGGGCGGCAGCACCAGGCCGGAGTCATCGCCGTGCACCATGATGAGGGCGCCGATGATGCGCGTGCTCATGCCCCAGGAGGTCTGATGCACGTACTGCAGCTTGTTGTCCTTATCCGAATACTGGATGCCGAACGCGCGGGCGAAGCCGTCGCCAAAGTTATGGCTGGTCCCGGACTGCAGGGCCTTGCCGTCGTGCATGAGCGCTTCGATGGTATAGGTCGATTCCGCGCCGGCAAACTTTTCCTTATCGGTCTTCTGGCCTTTGATGACCGGGATCGCGAGCATCTCTTCGCAGAAATCCGCGTAGATGTTCAGCATCTGCACCGTGCGGGCCTCGGCTTCTTCGGCGGTCGCGTGGGCGGTATGGCCCTCCTGCCACCAGAATTCCGTGGTCCGCAGGAACGGGCGGGTCGTTTTTTCCCAGCGCACCACCGAGCACCACTGATTGTAGCACTTGGGCAGGTCACGGTAAGATTCGATAATATCTTTATACAGATCGCAGAAAAGCGTTTCCGAGGTCGGACGCACGCACAGCCGCTCCGGCAGCACCTCGCCGCCTCCCATGGTGACCCAGGCCACCTCCGGCGCGAAGCCTTCCACGTGGTCTTTTTCTTTCTGCAGCAGGCTCTCCGGGATGAACAGCGGCATCGCCACGTTTTCCACACCGGTCGCCTTGAAGCGCTTGTCCAGCTCATGCATGATATTTTCCCAGATCGCGTAGCCGGCGGGCTTTAAGATCGTGCAGCCCTTTACGGTGCTGTACGCGACCAGCTCCGCCTTCACCACGACGTCGGTATACCACTGGGCGAAATCCTCCTCCATTGAGGTGATCGCCTGTACCAGTTTTTTCTTTTCTGCCATAACAGCCCCCTTTTGCGAAAAAACCGGAGCAGGTTTTCGGCTCCGGTTTTGATTGATCATGATCTGTCAGATACGGCTTATTTGCCGGTCTCTGCCTCTGTGTTTTCCGGCTCGGTCTCCTGCCCGCTTTCCGCAGCACTTTCCGTGGCGTCTTCCGATTCGGTTTCCTGGCTGGTCTCCCCGCCGTCTTCCGTCGTCGCGGGCTCGGTTTCCTCTTCTTCTTCCAGAATGCCGGCAATATCGTTAATGATCAGTTCGCTGCGGTCATAGTCCGGACGGGCCTGGATCCGCTTGTTGATCGCGTTGTAGGCGGTAATACCCAGCGCCACCGCAAGGGCCAGCGCCAGCACGCCAATCACGATCTTCGAGATCATGGAATTTCTCTTCTTGGCTTTCTTTTCTTTTTCCAGATTTTCTTTGCGGTTCTGCTTAAATTCCTTATATTTATCAACTTTAGCCTGACTCATAACTGCCTCCTGAAACACCTGCGTTTTGCTTACGCATTGAAGTATTGTACACGCGGCGGGCGAAAAATGCAAGGGGAATTTTCACGTTTTAAACGGCCGCGCTGTGATTTTTCTTTTATGATTCCCTCCACTTCAGCCTGTGCAGCTGCCCTTTCTCCTCCAGACCCGGAAATCCCTGCTGCCGCAGGGCTTCGTACAGGACGACGGCGGCGGAATTGGACAAATTCAGCGACCGGTTATCCGTTACCATGGGGATCCGGATGCAGCGTTCTTCATTCTCTACCAGGATCTCTTCCGGGATGCCGGCGCTCTCCCTTCCGAAAAGGAGGTAATCGTCCGGGCCGTAGGCCGGGGCGGTATAGCTTTTCCGGGCCTTGGTCGTCAGATAATAAATGACAGCGCCGGGATTCTTCTCCAGAAACGCCGGATAGCTGTCATAGACCGTTACGTCCAGCCGCGGCCAGTAGTCCAGTCCCGCGCGCCTGAGATTCTTTTCCGAGAGGCTGAAACCCAGCGGTCGGATCAGATGAAGCCGGGTACCCGTGGCGACGCAGGTCCGGCCGATATTCCCTGTATTGGCCGGGATCTCCGGCTCCAGCAATACGATATTCATCCCGTCACCTGTCTTTCACGGTTCGCTCAGGCGGGACCAGATAGCGCTTTCGGTCCCCACTTTCCACAACTCTCGCCGCCCCCGGCGTCGTCTCACCGATCACGCGCTCGCCCGCTCCGGGTTCTTCCCGCAGCGCAGCATAGCCGCTTCCCGGAAGGAGGTACGGGTCCAGGTCCAGCGCTTCCGCGATCTCTGTCGTATAGGGGGACAGGGCCAGCGCTTCCATCCGGACCGTAAAGCCGCAGCCGGCTTTCTCGCCCAGCCTCCAGAGGGCGGCGAATACCCCCTCCGAAAGATCCTCCCGGATTTCCGCGTCACAGGGCCGCTCCGCCGCCAGCTGTGCGGCCGCGTCCTTCTCCCAGTGCGCAAGAAAGCGCGCGGGGAAAATCTGCCTGAGCAAAGCCGCGTTCTCCGGCTTTTCCGCCTCCCGCAGCACGCCGCACAGGCCGACGCTTCCGGCCAGGACCAGCTTCATCCCACCAGCGCCGCGGTCGTCTCCCCGGCGGCTACGAGCGCCGCGATCATCTGATAGGCCATCGGGATCACCATGGCCAGGACCAGAATAATCACGATCACGAGAACGAACATCTTGTTTTTCTTTTTGTTGCCGAATTCAAACATAATACACTCGCCTGACTGATATTTCCGTGCGGCAGACCGCACAACAGATTATTATATAATCTTTTTTCCAGGACTTCCACTGTTTTTTCAAAAAGTCCTCGGCGTGTTGATTTTTCTTCCGGATCCCCTGGTTTTTTCTTGTCTTTCCCGGGCGTATATGCTACAGTTTGGGTATCAGAGAAAGAGCAGGACGATCTCATGCCGCAGCGCCTTCACGAGTTCCATAAAAAGCATGACCGCCGGGTCCGCTTATTCATGTCGCTCACGATCTTCGTGTTCGGCGTGGTCTGCATCATCCTTTCGGAAACGGTCCGCGGGATTCTTCCCTTTCTCTTAAGCGCACTGCTGCTGCTTCTGGCCGGCGACAACCTATATGAGGCGTTATCCGACCGCACCTTCGATGAAGAAGACACGGACGAGATCAGCAACGCCATCATCTATATCATTCTGGCGGTCGTCGTCCTGCTGCAGCGGCACGTTTCCGATAATCTCATCGGCGCCATCTGGGGCATACTGGCACTGCTCCTGGCTTCCCGCAATATCAGCCATTCCCTCTACTCTCTGATCCACCGGCACGGATCGGTGGTCGGACACGTCCTGCACCTGATCCAGGCAGCCATCAGCATCGGGATCAGCATCCTTCTCCTGCTGGATCCGCCGGCCCATCTGCACTTCCACGTCTATATTCTCGGGCTGGAACTGATAGACTACGCGGTACGCATCGCCTTTAACGAAGTATAGGTTATTTCCGCGAGGGACAGACGCCGGCCAGAAAGCACTGCGCACAGGCCGGCTTTTGTGACTTGCAGATGCTGCGTCCCAGAGCGATCAGGTCCAGATTCACCAAAATCCAGTGATCTTCCGGAATCTTTTCCATTAAATCAAACTCCACTTTGACCGGATCGTCCGATTCGGTGAGCCCCAGGCGCTTCGCGATGCGCTTTACATGCGTATCCACCACGATGCTCGGGATGCCGTAGACATTGCCGCGGACCACGTTCGCGGTCTTGCGGCCGACACCCGGAAGCGCGGTCAGGCTTTCGATATCCGTCGGGACTTCGCCGCCGTGCCTCTCCAGCAGGGCCTGTGCGCAGGCGATGATATTCTTTGCCTTATTATGATAAAAACCGGTGGAGAAGATATCCTGCTCCAGCTCTTTCTGATCCGCCGCCGCCAGCTTTTCCAGGCTGTCGTACTTTTTAAACAGGTCTTTCGTGACCAGGTTGACGCGGGCGTCCGTACACTGCGCGCTTAAGATCGTCGCCACCAGCAGCTGCCAGGCGTTCTCGTATTCCAGATAGGTAGTCAGCTCCGTGCCGTACCGCGCGTCCAGCCGGGCCAGGATCTCGGCGATCCGCTTTTCTTCCTTCATCATTTCTTGACGCTCTCCCAAAACAATGATAGAATTTAACGGAAACATCTTATCACAGAAAAGGATGCAATACCATGGAAATCGAACGGAAATTTCTGATCCCGCAGCTGCCGGAGGATCTTGAGTCCTATCCGCACACCCATATCTGGCAGGGGTATCTCTGCGCCCGTCCCACCGTGCGCATCCGGAAGGACGGTGAGATGTACGTACTGACCTATAAAGGAAAAGGCATGATGGCGCGGGAAGAGACCAATCTTCCCTTAACGCCGCGGTCCTTTGAACATCTGGCCGCCAAGATCGACGGGATCCCTATTGAAAAGACGCGCTACCGCATCCCGCTGCCGCCCTATACCATCGAACTGGACGTGTTTGAAGGCGCGCACGAGGGCATCTGGATGGCGGAGATTGAATTCCCGAGCGTGGAAGACGCGCTGAACTTCATCCCGCCCGCGTGGTTCGGGCCGGAGGTCACCCACGACCACCGCTACCACAACGTCTGGCTGGCGGGGCTGTAAGTGATAACGATCCATGTCATTCTGAGCGAAGGCTCCGCAGGAGCCGGAGTCGAAGAATCCCATACAAACAAGGCCTTTTTTCAAAGGGTTGGGATCCTTCGGCTCGCTGCGCTCGCTCAGGATGACTATTTTTTTGTCCCTTTTTCCCACTTTCCCGCGTATATAGAGTGAACGACGTTTTCGGGGGAAGATCCATGGACTTTACCGAATTGTACGATCAGCATGCCGGCAGAATGTTCCGCCTCGCCTCGGCGATTCTGCGCAACCCGCACGACGCGGAGGATGCGGTCCAGGAGGCTTTTCTTACGGTCGCCCGAAAGAAAGATTTTTACGCGGCGATGAGCAAAGAAAAGCTTGCCGCGGCGTTAACGGTCATCGTAAAAAGCCGGGCGATCGATATCCTGCGCAGGCGCACGGAAAGCGCCGACATGGATCTGATCGGGCAGACGCTCCCGGACGCCGCCGTCTCCGTGACCTCGGGGATCCTGCTGGAGGAGGCGATCGCGTCTCTTCCCGGCCGGCAGCGGGACGTGCTGCTGCTTTCCTGCGCGGACGGCTTTACCACGGCAGAGATCGCCGAAATGACCGGCCTTACCAGAGAGAACGTCCGGAAGCTGCTCTACCGCGCGAAGAAACAGGTCCGCGCGTATATGGAGGAAGAGACAAAATGAAAGAACCGATCAATAAAAAAGACTGGCGGGAAGCCGCCGGAAACGTACAGAAAGAATGGCTGAAAGAGACTGACCGGTTTGCCGCTTTATCCGAAGCGCCGCTTCCCGAGGGAATGGAGGCCCGGCTCCGCGCGGCCTGGCAGGCTGATGACGCTGCCGGAAAGCCGCGCCTTCGCCGCTCCTTCCCCCGCGCGGCCGCCGTGGTCATTACCCTATTGCTCCTGTTTGGCAGCCTGCTGGCGGTCGATCAGAAAGTCCAGGCGCAGGTCCAGGACTGGCTGCAGCGCAGCAATCAGGATCACGCCACGTCTGCCTATCATACGCTGCTGCGGTTTATCGGCGGGACCGGCTATGACCGTTCCCTTTACCGCAACGCCAAAGGAGAGGCCTACCGGAAATACTACGGCGGGGCGTATCTCGGTATGGACGACAGGCTTGTCATCTGCCTGACCGACACGTCTGCGGAAATCACTGACGCGTTCCAGGAAGCGCTCGGAGATTATTCGTTCACTGTCCGGAAAGTCACTTATTCCTACGACGAGCTGGATGAAATGATGAAATACGTGAGCAGCCGGATCCAGGAAGAGCATATCGGGGGGATCAGTTCCTTCGGCGTCAATGAGCGGGATAACTGTATCGAAGTGCGGTTTTCCGAAGAGGACCGGTCCGAAGAATTATTCAGCCTGCTCGGCAGGGATGAGCGCGATATGTTCCGCTTTGAGGAATATACCGGTTTTGTCGTGTTTGATGACGAAACGAATGACCGCATCTGGCTGGAGATCCTGCTGAAGAACGGCATCATCGACGGCTGCCGCCTGACCGCGCACGGGGATTTCGAAGCCGCGCGCACCGCGCTTCCGGAAGCTTCTGAGGACAGAATCTCCGAAGACATCGAGGAGACGATCCGAAACAAGGTGGCCTATAATCCGATCATCATCCCGCTGGAGAAACAGGTCATGGAAAAAGGCGACCTCGGCAAGATCGCCTATAAGGTCTACGATGAGTTTGAAGTCTACAGCAATATGTCCGCAGAATATCCGGAGACGGTCTGCTGCGGCGAGACGGTCCCGTTCAACCCGCATATCGGGGATATCCTCGAAGGACTGAAAGTCGGGGAGACCATAACCTTCACCTATGACACCGCGCCGGACAGGCATGATAACCGGAAGATGACCTGTGACGTCACGCTGCTGTACATTTACAGGACAGAGCCGGCCGAGTTAAGCGACGACTTCGTCCGGGCGAATACCGGTTACGGCAGCGTCGAGGAATGGCGGGCTGCGCTGCGCCGGCAGCTCCTCCGCAACGGCCAGCCCGAGGGCTGGGAGAGGATTCTGAATAAGCTTCTGCCGGCCTGTGAATTTTCGATCGACGAAGAAAAGCTCTCCGCCTTTGCCGAAAAGCGCAAACAGAGCGAAGCCTGGTTCCGGAAGCTGATCGAGGAATATCTGCTGGTCGAAGCGATCGCGGAGGAATACGGTCTTTCCGTCACGGAGGCGGACCGGAATGCGTATTTCGAACAGAATTACTATATGAGCCGGGATTCGCAGAGTGCGGTCACGGAAGAGCGTGTGCTGCGGCAGAAGGTGATGGATTATATGACCTTCGTGCCGTAAGGCACACTTACCGGGCGTTTCCCCTTGCGGTTTCCGCGTTCCCTGCGTATAATGACAACAGCTTTTCTCCAAAGAGGTCTTGTCATGAAGCAGGAACGCGGATTTATACGTTATACGGTAACCAAAAAGGCGGAGGCGGCGCTTGCGGGCGGCCACCCCTGGGTCTATGCAGAGGAGATCACGGACGTTCAGGGCGAGCCGGAAAACGGGGGCCTCGCCGACGTCATCAGCCAGAAGGGGAAGTACCTCGGGACCGGGCTTATCAGCCTGGCCTCCAAGATCCGCGTCCGCATCCTTTCCCGCAATGCTAACGACCGCTTTGATGAGGCCTTCTGGGAGCGGCGCCTGCGCTATGCCTGGGCCTACCGCAGGCAGGTCATGGGGGACGATAAAGACTGCTGCCGTCTCATCTTCGGCGAAGCCGACCAGTTCCCGGGCCTTACCGTGGACCGTTTCCATAATCTTCTGGTCACGCAGACCCTCTCCTACGGCATGGAGATCCGCAAGGATCTTCTTTTCCCGATGCTGGTGAAGATCCTCCGGGAGGACGGAGAAGAAATCGACGGGATCTTTGAACGCAACGACGTCGCGCTGCGCGTACATGAGGGCCTTGCGGAAGGCAAGGGCTGGTATCGGCTGCCCGGCGAGGAGCCGCCGGCGAGCCCCGTAACAGAGATCTGCGAGAACGGCATCCGCTACAAAGTAGACGTGGAGAACGGCCAGAAGACCGGTTTCTTCTTAGACCAGAAGTATAACCGGCAGGCCGTCGCGCGCTTATCCAAAGGCCTGCGCGTGCTGGACTGCTTTACACATACCGGGAGCTTTGCCTTCAATGCCGCCGCGGGCGGCGCGGCCCACGTGACCGCGGTGGACGTCAGCGAGAGCGCCGTGGAGATGGCCCGGGAAAACGCGGCCTTAAACGGGCTGGCAGAGAAAATGGATTTCCTCTGCGAGGACGTTTTCGACCTCCTGCCGCGCCTGGCCGAAAAGGGCGGAACGCCGTACGATTTCATCATCCTGGACCCGCCGGCCTTTACCAAGAGCCGAAAAACGCTGCCAAACGCCCTCCGCGGTTATAAGGAGATCAACAGCCGGGCCATGCGGCTTCTGCCGCGCGGCGGGTATCTGGCCACCTGCAGCTGCTCGCATTTCGCGGATGAAACGCATTTTAAGGCGATGCTTAAGGATGCGGCCGCCGAAGCCGGGGTGTCTTTGCGCCAAATAGAAGGCCGGCAGCAAGCTGCCGACCATCCGATCCTCTGGGGCGTCCCCGAGACAGATTATCTCAAGTTTTTTATCTTTCAGGTGGTTTAAAGCTTCAGTTCCAGCATGCCTTCCACCTTTGCGGCCCATTCGCCGGCCAGATACAGATCGCCGTCATTGATCTCATCAAAGGTGATGGTCAGGCTGTTTGCCGTTTTCCGACAGCCGGGCCCCTCTTTCACGGAAAAATCCGCACCGGCTGTAAAGACCGCTTTCTCCAATCTCGCGCAGTAGCCGTCCCGCGGAGAAACAACAAAGAAGCCGCCCTCTTCCTCCGTATCCTTCAGCACCAGTTTAGTGCTGTTTTTCAGATAGGAGATCTTCAGTTCCATCACCCGGGGAACGCTTTCTTCCAGCGGATTGAAAAATGCCTCCAGCCCGGAATAAACGATTTTCGGCTTTGGCCGATCCTCTCTTCTTCCGGCCCGCTGCGCCAGTTTGGCGGAAAGCGTTTTATCCTCTTCATCCGAAAAGAGCCTGCGCCGCTCCGTGAGGACGCAGTCCGCCAGCAGCCAGTAAAAACGGGCCGCTTCGATCGGAGCCCCCTCCGCTTCATAGAGATTGCCCAGCCGGTACGCCACCTCCGGGAAAGGGTTCTCGAAGTCCCCGTACGCCGCCATCGGGTACAGGGCATCCATCAGCTCCTCCAGAATGCTCCCGGCGACCTGGCGGTTCTGTGGAACGCCCGCGCCGCGCAGGAACAGATCGGAGATCAGATACCGCGGTTCGGGGAAACCGGCCGCCGCCCCGATGCTGAGATAGTAGAACGCCCTGCCGAAGTCCGGCTTTTCCCCGGGGGCAATTCCTTCCATATAGAGCCGGCCGAGCCAGCCGGCGATCGCCGGATCGCCTTCGCTCTGCACGATCTCCTTCATCATCTCGGCTGCTTTTTTCCGGTTCGGCGTATAAACGCCGTCCGTTCCCGCCAGATGAGAGATCTTGATCCGGATCGCTTCCGGGTCCTTTTTCCCGCACAGCTCATCCAGGTACAGAATATACAACAGCAGTTCCGGCTGCGAAATACCGCCGGGCAGTTCTTTTTCATAGCAATACAGAACGTACTGCTTTTTCACCTCGTCGGAATACTCGCGCAGCGGCACGGGCTGGCTGCGCTTTTTCTTCAGCTTTGCCAGCTCTGCCAGCAGCGCGCTCATATTACGGTTCCCGAATCCGACCTGCTCGCAGAACGCTTCCGCGATCAGCTCCGCCTCATCCGCCGGAAGCCCAGGATAGGTCGCCGCCAGCTGATCCGTCTCTATCGTCACATTTTCCAGACAGGCTTTGGACGTATTGACGTGCACCCCGGGGAAAGCCGATTTAAGGCCGCTTCGTCCTTTTTCCTGCCAGACCCGGATCATCTCTTCCAGCTGATCCAGGCTGATCGTTTCCTTTTCCTTCTTCATGACTTTTCTCCTTCACGCAAAAAGCGGCTGCTACATTCTGAACCGGTAGCCGACGCCCCAGATCGTCTCGATATACTGCGGCTTCGACAGATTCAGTTCGATTTTCTCGCGGATCTTCTTGATATGCACAGTGACTGTCGCGACGTCCCCGACCGATTCCATGCCCCAGATATTCCGGAACAGTTCCTCTTTCGTATAAACATGATTCGGATTCGAGGCCAGAAAGTGCAGCAGGTCGAACTCTTTGTTCGTCAGCGTCTTCTCTTCTCCGTTGACCCAGACGCGGCGGGCCGTGCTGTCGATCTTCAGCCCGCGGATCTGCAGGATCTCGTTCTGGCGGGCCTGCCGGCCGATCAGCCGGTCATAGCGTCCCAGATGCGCTTTGACCCGCGCCAGCAGCTCGCTCGGGCTGAACGGCTTGGTGATGTAGTCGTCCGCCCCCAGGCCCAGGCCGCGGATCTTATCGATATCATCCTTCCGGGCTGAGACCATGAGGATCGGCGCATCCTTGACCTCCCGGATGCGGCTGCACAGCTCGAAGCCGTCGATCTCCGGCAGCATGATATCCAGAATAAACAGGTCAAAATCCTCCGCAAGCGCTCTTTCCAGCCCGCTTTTTCCGTCCGTCGCGATCTCTACCTCAAAATTGCTCAGTTCCAGATAGTCCTTTTCCAGCTCGGCAATGCTCTCTTCATCTTCTACGATCAGTATTCTGCTCATGTTTCCTCCTCATACTTTCTCAGCTCCAGATTCATGGTCGTGCCTTCGCCCAGGCGGCTGACCGCCCAGACCCGGCCTCCGTGGTCTTCTATTACTTTCTTGACGATCGACAGGCCGATCCCGCTGCCGCCCGTGCGGGAATTGCGGGATTGATCCGTCCGGTAAAACCGGTCGAAGATATACGGCAGATCCTGCGCCGCGATACCCCGCCCGTTGTCTTCCACTTCGATCCTCACAAAATCTCCGGCGTCCTTCACCCGGATCGCGATGTGCTTTTCCGCCTTATCCATGTATTTGACCGCGTTGGAGATAATGTTGTTGATGACCCGGTGCAGCTGCTCCGGATCGCCGATGATCATGGCGTCCTTCGCCATCTCGTTCCGGTACGTCAGCCCGATCTGCTGTGCCTCCAGTTCGGGGCTCAGCTCATCCACGCAGTCTTCAAAATAGTCCGTGACCGAGATCTTTGCAAAATTATAGGGGATCCGGCTCATATTCACCTTGGAATAGAAGCTCAGCTCATCCACCAGCTTATCCATGTCGTCCGCTTTTTTATAAATCGTGCGCAGGTATTTTTCCAGCATCGCAGGCGACGAAGCCACCCCGTCCTGAATGCCTTCCACATAACCCTTGATAGCTGTGATCGGCGTCTTTAAGTCATGGGAGATGTTCCGGATCAGCACCCGGTGATTCTGCTCATACTGGATCTGCTCCTCCGCAGTGGATTTCAGGCGCAGGCGCATCTCCTCGAAATCCCGGCAAAGCTCCCCAAACTCATCCGAGGCTTCGGTCTTCAGTTCATAGTCGAGATTGCCCTCGCGGATCGCATTGGCGGCCAGCTTCAGTTCCTTGACGGGCTTGACCAGCTGGGACTGTGACCAGAAGGCCAGTACGAAAAAGCCGGCGATCAGGGCAAAAACGCTGAAGGCGATCAGCGCGATGATCCGCTGCAGCGAGGGCAGCGCGCCGGATACGTCGCAGACCAGAAAGACCGCGCCGATGCTCCCGTCGGAGGCCGTAAACTCCTGGCAGCCGATCAGATCGGGGGCGCTTAAGCCTGCGAAATAAACCATATCCCGCTTGCCAATCATATCCGCGTCCTCAACGAAGGTCATAAGCTCTTCGTTGTCGTCACCGCCGTTATAATACCATCCGTTGTTCCAGGCCAGAAGGTAAGCGTCGTCCTGATAGGAAATCCGCTGGTTGATCCGGCTCAGGGCCTCGGGATTAAGCAGCGCGTCTTCCCCGCGCTTATACACCGAATCCAGCTCCTGCTCCAGCTGCGTCATCAGCCGGTCAAAGCGCCGGATGGCATTGATATTCATGATATTGAGTTCTTCCTGCTCCCCGGCATTGGAACTTAAGGTCCGGGGCCGGTAAACGCTGAGCCACAAGAGGGATAAGGCCAGCAGCAGAACCGGGATCAGGACCAGCGCCAGGGAAGCCAGGATGGTTTTGGTACTCAGTTTCATAAATGCCTCATCTCAGCTCGTACTCGAAGATCCGGCCGCCGTCAAACTGCACCAGGGTCTTCGAACCGGTGGAAAACACCGTATGGCCGCTCTTTTCCAGCATGCCTTCAAACCGCAGGCGCCCCTTGTAATTCCAGTACCGCACGCCCGTATCCGTCACCAGCAGCACGCCGTCTTTGGCCAGCTGAAGATGATAGCCCGTTCCCTTCACCGTCTGGTTGAACATTTCTTTCCCTGCGGTATTGCGTACGGAAAGACGCATCTGCCCGCTGCCCGGGTCCGGCAGGATCGTCGCGATATATCCGTTGCCCGAGGCAAAATCCTGCAGCTCGCCGTCAAACAGGATCTCCTGGCTCTGCTGCGGCTTGTTCTCCTGCTCCAGCGAGAAGATCTCCAGCCGGTCGTCACCGACCGCCACCGCAGTCTTGTCCGAAAGATATTCGACCTTCGGGAATAAGGTCCCCTCGTAATTGTAATACCCGATCAGCCGGTTGGAGTCGCTCTTGCCCACGGAAAAGTTATAGAAAACCAGCTGGCTGTTGAGTTCCCCGAGCGAAGACGTCACCACGGACAGCAGCAGCCCGCTGCCCTCGGGAGAAAGCGCCATCGCGAGCGGATACCCGCTTTCCGACATTTCCAGACTGATCACGATATCCAGCAGGGACGCTTTTTTATCGTAAAAACGGATCACACTGGTCAGGTTGCGGTCCAGCGCGACCGCCGCGACACCGTAACCCGAGACCGAGAAAGCCAGGATCGGCTCGTCCGTATACAGATTGCCGGTTACGCCTTCTTTATTGAAAATGATCAGATTCGTTCCGTTGAGGTCGGCGATCGCGCCGTAATCCCCCTGCAGGCAGACCACCGGATTGATCATCGAATAGCTGTGGTTCCACAGCTCCTTGCCGTCCGTCTGCATCAGCGCCGCGCCGGAGGAAGAATACCTCAGCAGCGCGCCGCCGAACATCCTGCAGCTGACCTCGCCGGACACCGTGTGCTCGCTCTGGTCCACCAGCACGGCCCGCGTATAGGGCTTTCGTCCCTGCAGGATCAGGAAGACGGCCAGGATCACCGCCAGGACCAGTACAGCGATCCCCCCGATCAGGAGCATCCGCGGCCGGCCTGCGGCGCGTTCCTCTTCCGCTTCGTCTTTGTCCACCAATGTCAGCTTGTTAAACCGTTCATCCATATCATCACACCTGTTTCAGCAGATCGGACAGCGCAGCGAACTGTTCCAGAGTCAGGGTCTCCCCGCGCGCCATGGGAGAAAGCCCCATGGCGGCAAGCGCCGCGGCTGTCTGTCCTTTTCCGACGCCGGCGGCCGATGCGCTCAGTCCGTTGACCAGTGTTTTCCGGCGCTGCATAAAAGCAGCCCGGATCAGGGTAAACATATAGTCCGGATCCCGGCATTCCACGGCCGGTTCCTCTCTTTTTTTCAGATGCAGCACCGCGGACGCCACCTTCGGCTGCGGCAGGAAGGCACCGGCCGGCACCCGCAGGCAGAGTGCGGGCTCCGCATAGTAGAGCACGCCCAGGGAGATCGCGCCGTACTCCTTGCTTCCGGGGCCGGAAACGATCCGCTCGGCGACCTCCTCCTGCACCATCACCGTGATGCTCTCGAAACACTCTCCCTCTTTGAGCAGGGCCATGAGGATCGGCGTCGTGATATAATACGGCAGATTGGCCACCACCTTGAGCCGCCCCGTAGGGCCGGCGGGCAGGGCGGACAGATCCACCTTCAGAATATCGTTCCAGATGATCTCCACGTTGTCCGCGCCGCGCAGCGTTTCGGACAGGATCGGTTCCAGATGCCTGTCGATCTCCACCGCGGTCACATGGGCGGCCGCTTCGGAGAGGTACTGCGTCATGGTGCCGATGCCCGGGCCGATCTCCAGAACATAGTCGTCTTTGGTCAGGGCGGCGATCCGCGTGATCGCCTCGGGAACGGAAGGATCGATCAGGAAGTTCTGACCGTAGCCCTTGCGGACGGTAAAATCAAAGCGTCTTATCAGCTCTTTGACCGCCGCGGGATCTGCCAGATACGGTTTCATGTCCTCTCCTTTCCGAAATCATCCTGCAGGCGGAAAAAGCGCAGGGCATTCTCCCAGGTCACCGCCTCCACCGTCTCCGGATCCGTCTGTTTCAGTTCGGCGATCGCGCGAATCACCTTCGGCAGGTACAGGGAAGTATTGCGGCGTCCCCGGTAAGGCTCCGGGGCCAGATACGGGCAGTCCGTCTCCAGAAGGAGCTGCGAAAGCGGGGCATACATCACCGTTTCCTTCAGCTTTCTGGCATTTTTGAAGGTCACTACGCCGCCGATCCCGAGGAAATGTCCCATGTCCAGATAATACCGGGCCAGTTCCTTCTCATACCCATAGCAGTGCATGATGAGAGAAAGCGCGTTTCCTCCCTCCTCCTGGATGATGCGGAGCGTATCCGCCGCGGCGTCCCGGCTGTGGATGATCCCGGGAAGGTCCTTCTCCTTCAGCAGGCGAAGCTGGAAGCGGAACCATTTCTCCTGCAGCAGGCGGGACGGCTTATCCGGCCAGTCTCCGTGATAATCCAGCCCGATTTCCCCGAGAGCCGCTGCCTTCGGCCGCGCCAGCAGGCCGGAAAGCTCTTTTCGGGCCGCTTCTTCGCCTATCTCTTCGAGCTCCAAGACATTATCCGGATGTACGCCGGGAGCAAAGACAAAAGCCGGATCCTGCTCAGCCAGGCCGGCGGCGGCCTTCGAGCTGGCCAGGTCCGCGCCGACGGCGGCGATACCGCCGATCCCGGCGGTTTTAAGGGCCGCCAGCACCGCGGCGCGGTCGCCGTCAAAACGGCGGTCGTCATAATGGGTATGTGTATCAAATATCATGGTTTCTGCACTTTGTTCCCTGTTCCGGTATCAAGTTATCATAGCACAAGATTCCGGAAATGTCATCTGTTTCAGCGGCGGCGCCGTGATTTCCCCCCGGCTGCGGACAGGCGCCGCTCCTCTCCGCATATTTTCTGTAGACTTTTTCCCTGAAGTATGATTTAATAGGCACAGGCTCCCAGCGCCGAATCGAGAGGACCGCAGCGATGCGGTTGTTTTTCCATATCTCAGGAGGTTGCTATGTCACAGGATCATCCTAACGAGACCGAAAAAACGGAAGCACAGGAAGCCCGGCCATTTATCCGGGAGACCGTGATTCAGGAAGAAAAGCGGACCCCGTTCTGGAAAAAGCTTGTTCTGACGCTCTTTTTGGGGCTTGTTTTCGGCGCCGTCGCCGCTGTCAGCGCGTATTTTACCCATCGCTTCCTTCCCGGGGGAGAGGAAACCACGACCACGCCGTATGCGGGGGTCTCCTTCCAGACGGACGTGGATCCCGAACAAGCCTCTACCGAAGCGCCGTACGAGACACAGCCCACGCAGGAGCCGGCGGAGACCCGGGAGCCGAATGAGCTGGACGCCATGATCGACGCCCGGATCAACGCGCACAATCTGGAGATCAAAGATTTCCGGCGCATGTATTCTGTCCTCAGTTCTTTAACCACGACCGTCTCCCGCTCCCTGGTGACCGTGACCGCCACCAATGAGGAGCAGGACTGGTTCCAGACGGATTATCAATTCGATACCAAAACCTTCGGCGTCATTGTCGCCATCACGTCCCAGGAAGTGCTGATCGCCGCGCCAGCCGCGCCGACCGCTCAGCTCTCCGAGGACAGTTCTCTGAAAGTCACCTTTGCCAATCTGATCACGGCGGACGCCTATACCAAGGCTACCGACAGTATCTGCGGGATCGCGGTCCTGGCGGTTCCGGTCGCCAATTTATCGGCCGGCACGGTCAACAGCATTGCCGAGCTCCAGCTCGGCAACTCCTACGCCTGCACCACCGGCCAGCCTGTTTTTGCCATGGGCTCGCCCGCCGGCTATATTAAATCCATCCGCTACGGAATCCTCTCCTTCGTCGAAACCGGCCATTCCACCGTGGATAATACGATCCGCGTGCTCCATACCGATATCTCCGGAGATGAAAACTCCGCCGGGATCCTGGTGAATTCGGAAGGCTATCTGATCGGCTGGATCGATCCGGACCTTCTGATCGGCGGCTGCCTGTCCGCGGTCGGGATCTCCGATCTGAAGAGCTATCTCGAGAACCTGACCAACGGGATCTCCAACGGCTATCTCGGGATCGAAGGCGTTTCGGTCACGGCGGAGATGGCCCGTGAATTCGGGCTGGAAGGCGACGGCGGCGTCTTTATCACCCGATGTGTGGAAGACAGCCCGGCGCAGAACGCCGGCCTGCAGAGCGGGGACATCCTCATCCGGATCTCCGAGCAGCCTGTCACCGACATGAACGATCTGCGGACCCGGCTGCTGAGCATGAACACGGAACAGACCGTAAAAGTAACAGTCCTGCGTCAGTCCAGAAAAGTCTATCAGGAACTGACCTTCGATGTAAAAATAGAAAGGCGGTAGCGCATGCATACCATTGAAAACTGGCGGGAAGGCGAACAGATCAGCGACATTTTTCTCTGCAAGGCCAAAGTGACCGGGAAGACCAAGACCGGCCGCTCATACTACTCGCTTATCCTGCAGGATAAGAGCGGGACCGCAGACGGCAAGGTCTGGGATCTTTCCAGCGGCGTGGACCACTTCGAAGCCCTGCAGTATATCAAGGTGGACGGAGAAGTCCAGCGCTACCAGAACAACCTGCAGCTGAACATCCGGCGGGTCCGCCTGGCCCGGGAAGGAGAATATGACCCTGCTGATTTCGTGCCCAGCAGTCCTTACTCCATCGACAGTATGTACGAAGAACTGCTCCGATACATCCGCAGTATCTCTCACGCTAAGCTGCGGGCGCTGTTGGAAGCCTTTTTTGTAAATGACGTGGGTTTTATGCAGAGTTTTAAAGCACATTCCGCTGCCAAAAGCGTGCACCACAGTTTTGCCGGCGGCCTTCTGCAGCACACCCTGCGTGTAACGCAGCTCTGTGAACACCTCTGCAGCCTGTATCCTCTCATCAACCGGGACCTGCTGCTGACCGGGGCGATCTGCCACGACATCGGCAAGACCCGTGAGCTTTCCGGCTTCCCGGCCAACGATTATACGGACGAAGGCCAGCTGATCGGGCATATCGTGATCGGCGTTCAGATGGTGAGCGAAAAGGCCGCGCTGATTCCGGATTTCCCCGAGGTCACGAAGAACGAGCTCTGCCATATTATTCTGGCCCATCACGGCGAATTTGAGTTCGGTTCACCCAAGAAGCCGGCCCTGCTCGAGGCCATGGCCCTGCATTTTGCCGACAATACGGACGCGAAGCTGGAGATCATGTGCGAGCTGCTGACCGAGAATCCGGTGCCGGGCTGGCAGGGTTTTCAGAAATTCCTGGATTCGAACGTCCGGCGGACGGAGACCAAATGAGTACGCCTTTAATCAAAAACCAAACCGTCACCCTGTCCTTTACGGACATGACGGAAAACGGAGAGGGGATCGGCCATCTGGAGGGCTATCCCCTCTTTGTCAAGGACGCCGTGATCGGCGATACCGCCGAGGTCATCGTCACCAAGATTGGAAAAAGCTACGGCTTCGGACGGATCAGCCGGCTGATCGCGCCTTCCCCGGACCGGGTGATCCCCCGCTGTCCGCTCGCCGCCCCCTGCGGCGGCTGCCAGCTGCAGGCGCTCTCCTATCCCGCCCAGCTCTCCTTTATAGAAAACAAGGTCCGGCAGCATCTGATCCGCCTCGGCGGCTTTGCCGACCCGCCCATGGAGCCGATTTTGGGGGCCGATGAGCCTTTCGGCTACCGGGGCAAGGCGCAGATCCCTTTCGGGAAGGATAAAGAAGGCCGTGTTATCGCCGGCTACTTCGCGGGCCGCTCGCACCGGATCGTACCGATGGAAGGCTGCCCGCTGAACCAGGCGGGTTTTGATGAGATCCTGCATCTTCTTCTGGATTTCGCAAACGAGTTCCGGCTATCCGTTTATGACGAGGAGACCGGCCGCGGGCTCCTTCGCCATGCCCTGATCCGCCACGCCCGCGGAAGCGGTGAGTGGATGGTCTGCCTGGTGATCAACGGCCGGAAGATACCCCATGCGGACGAGCTGATACGGCAGCTGCTTGCGATCCCGGGGATGACCGATATCTCACTGAACGTCAACACCCGCCGTGATAATGTGATCCTCGGAGAGGAGCTGATCCCGCTGCACGGCCCGGGGTATATTACCGAAAGCATCGGGGATCTGCGTTTCAGGCTCTCGCCGCTCGCCTTCTTTCAGGTGAACCCGGCGCAGACCGAAAAGCTCTACGCGAAAGCCCTGGAATTTGCCGGTCTTTCGGGAAGTGAAAACGTCTGGGATCTCTACTGCGGCACGGGGACCATCTCGCTCTTCTTGGCACAGAAGGCTGCGAAGGTCCGCGGGGTGGAGATCATCGCCCCGGCCATTGAGAACGCCAGAGAAAACGCAGCGCTGAACGGCATCGGCAACGCCGAGTTTTTTGTCGGGAAGTCCGAAGAGATCTTCCCCGCATACTGCGCTGCCCATCCGGAAGAAAAGCCGGACGTGGTCGTCCTCGATCCGCCCCGATCGGGCTGTGATGCGGCCCTGCTGAAAGCGCTCATCTCCTGCCGGCCCGAAAAGATCGTCTATGTCTCCTGCAATTCCGCCACGCTGGCACGGGACTGCAAGATCCTGCACGAAGAAGGCGGATACATCCTGCAGAAGGTCCGGCCGGTGGATATGTTTTCACAAACAGTCCACGTCGAGACTGTATGTTTATTGTCCAAACTTTCTGAGGCGAAGCATCATATCAGCGTTCAGGTGGATATGGACGAGCTGGATCTAACCGCCGCCGAGAGTAAGGCTACATATGAAGAGATCCAGGAGTGGGTGCAGGAAAAGTACGGTTTCCATGTGACACACCTAAATATCGCGAAAACCAAGCGGAAGTGTGGAATCATAGAGCGGCAGAACTATAATCTGCCG
>JAFPWO010000001.1 GCA_017394885.1 Lachnospiraceae bacterium
AGTCAACGTGAGCGTAGTGACGGTTCGGGGTCTCGTACTCAACGTGAGCGGTGGAGATTGTGATACCACGGGCTCTCTCTTCGGGAGCTTTGTCGATCTGATCGAACGCTACGAAATCGCCAAGGCCGTATCTCTCATGCAGGGTCTTGGTAATGGCAGCCGTCAGGGTGGTCTTACCATGGTCTACGTGGCCGATGGTGCCAATGTTACAATGGGGTTTGGTTCTTTCGAACTTCTGCTTTGCCATTTCAGGTCTCCTTAAATTTTTATTTTTTGCCCCATTTGTAAGGGCATGGTTTCTTGTGTTGTCAGCACCTATCTATTATACGTGAACGATGCTGACTTTTCAAGTGTTATTTTTTCAGGACGATCTTGTCCTGAACCGATTTGGGAGCGGGCTCGTACTTGTCGAAGAACATCGAATACGCCCCGCGTCCCTGCGTTTTGGAACGCAGATCGGTCGCATAGCCGAACATTTCGGCCAGCGGCACGTAGCAGCGGATCAGCTGGGAGCCGTTCACGCTTTCCATGCCTTCCACGCGGCCCCGGCGGCCGGTGACGTCGCCGATCACGTCGCCCAGGTATTCCTCGGGGGTGGTGATCTCCACGCGCATGATGGGTTCCAGCAGAACGCATCCGGCTTTCTGCATGGCGTCCTTAAACGCCAGAGAGCCTGCGATCTTGAAGGCCATCTCGCTGGAGTCCACTTCGTGATAGGACCCGTCGAAGACCGTCGCTTTAACGCCCAGGACCGGGTAGCCAGCCAGAATGCCGGCCTTGGTCGCCTCCTCGATGCCGGCGCCGACCGCAGGGATGTACTCCTTAGGGATCACGCCGCCCACGACTTCCGATTTAAATTCGAAGCTGTGCTCGGCATTGGCGTCGATCGGCTCGAAGCGGACCTTGCAGTGACCGTACTGGCCCTTGCCGCCCGTCTGCTTCACATACTTGGAATCCACTTCCACGGTCTTCGTGAAGCCTTCCTTGTAGGCGACCTGCGGGGCGCCGACATTGGCTTCCACTCTGAACTCACGAAGCAGCCGGTCCACGATGATCTCCAGATGGAGCTCGCCCATTCCGGCGATGACAGTCTGGCCCGTTTCCTTGTTGGTGGTCACGCGGAAGGTGGGATCTTCTTCCGCCAGCTTCGCCAGCGCTTCTCCCATCTTGTCCTGGCTCGCCTTGGTCTTCGGCTCGATTGCGACGTCGATGACCGGTTCCGGGAACTCCATGGATTCGAGGATCACGGGGTGTTCTTCCTCACAGAGCGTATCGCCCGTGGTGGAGAATTTGAGGCCGACGGCCGCGGCGATATCGCCGGCGTAGACCTTATCGATCTCCATCCGCTTGTTGGCGTGCATCTGCAGGATGCGGCCCACGCGCTCCTTCTTTCCCTTGGAGGCGTTATAGACGTAGGAGCCGGCGCTTAAGGTTCCGGAGTAGACCCGGAAATAAGCCAGCTTGCCTACGTAAGGGTCAGTCATGATCTTGAAGGCCAGCGCACGGAAGGGTTCCTCGTCCGAAGACGGGATCTCGATCTCGTTCCCGTCCATATCCTCGCCCTTTGCGGGGGGGATATCCAGCGGGGACGGCAGATACTCCACCACGGCGTCCAGCATCTTCTGCACGCCCTTGTTGCGGTAGGCACTGCCGCAGAGCACCGGGATGGCTTCCATGCGGATCGTGGCCCGGCGGAGCGCGGCTTTGAGCTGCTGCTCGGTAGGCTCAATATCCTCCATGAACAATTCCGTCAGTTCTTCGTCCGTCTCACAGATCTTCTCGATCATGGACTGACGGTATTCTTCGGCCTGTTCCTTCATGTCGTCCGGGATCTCGGTGATCTCGATCACCTCGCCCTTATCGTCACGGTAGTAATAGGCCTTCATTTCAAACAGGTCGATGAGTCCGACAAAGCTGTCCTCTTTTCCGATGGGCAGCTGGATCGGGATCGGGTTATGGCCCAGCCGGGTGTGGATCATCGATACCGCATTGAAGAAATTCGCGCCCATGATGTCCATCTTGTTGATGAACGCCATCCGCGGGACGCGGTACTTGTCCGCCTGGCGCCACACGGTCTCACTCTGCGGCTCCACGCCGCCTTTGGCGCAGAAGACGCCGACCGCGCTGTCCAAAACGCGGAGCGAACGTTCCACTTCTACGGTGAAATCCACGTGGCCGGGGGTATCGATAATATTGATCCGGTGTTCCAGGGCGCCGGGCGCGGGCTTGTGCTCCAGTTCCTGCGTCCAGTGGCAGGTGGTCGCGGCCGACGTAATCGTAATACCGCGTTCCTGCTCCTGTTCCATCCAGTCCATGGTGGCGGTGCCGTCATGGGTGTCCCCGATTTTATAATTCACACCGGTGTAGTATAAAATTCGTTCCGTGAGCGTGGTTTTCCCGGCATCAATGTGTGCCATGATGCCGATGTTCCGCGTTCTTTCCAACGGATATTCTCTTCCCGCCATGAATCTGACCTCCTGTTTCAGTCCTCTCCGAAGAGAGGTTGGCCCCAAGGGCCGGGTGAGGGCAATTTACACCCTACCTTAGAATCTGTAATGGGCAAAGGCCTTATTGGCTTCTGCCATCTTGTGCATGTCTTCCTTCCGCTTCACGGAGGCACCGGTGTTGTTCGATGCGTCCATGATTTCGCCGGCGAGACGATCCTGCATGGTCTTCTCACCTCTCTTGCGGGAGAACATAGTCATCCAGCGGAGCGCGAGAGCCTGACGGCGGTCCGGCTTGACTTCGATAGGCACCTGATAGGTAGCACCACCGACACGCTTTGCCTTGACTTCCAGCACGGGCATGATGTTGTTCATGGCCTGCTCGAAGACTTCGAGGGCGGGTTTACCGGTCTTGCTTTCAACCTGCTCGAAGGCGCCGTAGACGATCTTCTGCGCAACACCCTTCTTACCGTCCAACATGATGTTGTTGATCAGCTTGGTCACAACCTTGTTGTTGTAGATCGGGTCCGCCAATACGTCTCTTTTCTGAGTATGTCCTTTACGCGGCACGTTACTTCCCTCCTTAAAAGATTTTAATTCATCGGTACTCACATGGGCTTATGTGTTTCGTGCACCGGACAGTCTATTTCCAAACGGAAAATATATACCTGTCTGTGTCACAATTCAGTTAGCATGTGCGCTCGAGATTCCGAGTCCCATTACTTCTTGGCAGCTTTGGGTCTCTTGGCACCGTACTTGGAACGGGCCTGTCTGCGATTGGCAACGCCGGCGGTATCCAGAGTCCCACGGATGATGTGGTAACGGGTACCGGGCAGATCCTTGACTCTTCCGCCGCGGACGAGAACGACGCTGTGTTCCTGAAGGTTGTGGCCTTCGCCGGGAATATAGCTCGTTACTTCGATGCCGTTGGACAGACGCACACGGGCGATCTTACGGAGAGCGGAATTCGGCTTCTTCGGGGTGGTGGTCTTTACGGCCGTGCACACACCGCGCTTCTGCGGAGAAGCCTGGGTCGTCGCTTTCTTGTGCAGGGAATTATACCCTTTCAGCAGGGCGGGCGCCGTCGACTTCTTTTCCGAAGTCTCTCTGCCTTTTCTTACCAACTGGTTAAAAGTAGGCATACATTTTCCTCCTTCTTTCAAGATTTTGCCTTCTTCGGTCCCGCGGGAGGCCGTCTTAAATGCACACA
This sequence comes from Lachnospiraceae bacterium, assembly GCA_017394885.1. GTDB lineage: Bacteria > Bacillota > Clostridia > Lachnospirales > Lachnospiraceae > UBA6987. The sequence goes on from JAFPWO010000001.1 coordinate 3,655, forward strand.
AAAATAAGACGCCGGCGAAACCGGGCTTGAAAATTATAACATAAAGAAAGTACTTGTCAAGCAGAAAATATCGCTGGCAGGCGGTTTTTCGGCAGTTTTCTTCCATAATAAATCGTTTCCCGGCATGAATTCGTTTTTCTTTCCCGGAATGCATTGTCTTTTTTTCGAAATTTGATACAATGTTACCTGTCGATGTCTATTTTCCGCTTCCTGCCGGGCGGCGGAGAAAGACGTCAGGAGGAAGAAGGACATGTCGTTTTTCCATATGCTGTATCAACTTCTGATCGGGCCGCTGGAGCTGATCTTTGAGACCGTTTTCGGGATCGCCTTAAATATCACGGGCAACGCGGGTCTTTCCATCGTCGCTCTCAGCCTGACCATGAATATCCTGCTGCTGCCGCTGTATAAGCGCGCCGATTCCATCCAGGCCGCACAGCGTGCCCAGGAAGATAAGCTCGCGCCGTGGGTCAGCCACATCAAAAAGACCTTTTCCGGCGACGAGCGCTTTATGATCCTGCAGACCTATTACCGTCAGAACAACTACAAGCCCTACTACAGCCTGCGTGGATCCCTCCCCCTCCTGCTGGAGATCCCTTTCTTTATTGCGGCCTATCATTTTCTGTCCAATCTGGAGATCTTAAACGGCCTTGCCTTCGGCCCGATCCGCGACCTCGGCGCGCCGGACGGGCTGCTCACCGCCGGCGGCGTGACGATCCACGTCCTGCCGGTCCTGATGACCCTCATCAATTTTATCTCCAGCGCGATCTATACCAAAGGCTCCTCCCTGAAGGACAAGATCCAGCTGTACGGGATGGCGCTGATTTTCCTGATCCTGCTGTATCCTTCCCCGGCCGGGCTGGTCTTTTACTGGACGCTGAATAATCTCTTTTCCCTTGGAAAAAATATCGTTTACCGGCTCCGCCGTCCGAAGGCGGAAAAGGCAGAGCGCGGAGCCGCGGTATCCCCGAAGGGCGAGCGCCGGCTCTTTACCGCCGCCTGTATCTTTCTCGCGCTGCTGACCGGCGTGCTGATCCCCTCCTCCGTGGTGCTTTCCTCCCCGGAGGAGTTCGTGCTGCTGACGGATTTCTACTCCCCGCTGCGGCATGTGCTCTTTGCCGCGCTGCTGGCCGCCGGCCTGTTCGTGATCTGGTTCGGCATTTTCTACTATGTTTCCGGCCCGAAGGTGCGGAAGATCTTCACCCTGGTCGTTTTTGTCCTGGCCGGAATAGCCGTCACCGATTATATGTTCTTCGGGACCGGGCTCGGAACCCTGTCCGCGTCGCTCAAATACGATACGCAGCCGGTATTTTCGACCTCCGATATGGTGCTCAATCTAAGCGTTCTGGCCGCGCTGGCCGCCGTTTTCTGCCTGCTGTTCTTTAAGAAGCAGGCCTTCGCGCGCGGCCTCTGCGTGATCCTGGGCATCGCGGTCCTGGGCATGTCCGCCGTCAATATCGCAAAGATCCAGTCTGCCGTCCCCGCCATGAAGGAAGCGGCCCGGCAGGCGGAAGAAGGAAAGGCGCACTTTACGCTCAGCCGGGACGGGAAAAACGTGGTCGTCCTGATGCTGGACCGCGGCATCAGCAGCTATCTGCCTTATCTGTTTCAGGAAAAACCGGAGCTCGCGGAGCAGTTCCAGGGCTTTACCTACTATCCCAATACCCTTTCTTTCGGGGCTTATACCAATTTCGGCGTGCCCTGCGTCTACGGCGGCTATGAGTATACGCCGGAGGAGATGAATAAGCGGACGACGGAAAAGCTGGCCGACAAGCACGATGAAGCCCTTAAGCTCATGCCGGTCCTGTTTCAGAACGCCGACTTTGACGTTACAGTCTGCGATCCCCCTTACGCAGGCTATCACAGCATCCCGGATCTTTCCGTTTTTGACGACTATCCGGAGATCCACTGCTACAACACCGAACAGGGACAGTTCAGCATCTTTTCGGAAAGCGCGGAGATGACGCAGATCTGGGAAAGCAACTTCTTCCGCTACAGTATCATGAAGATCTCCCCGCTCATCCTGCAGCCCGAGCTGTATCAGGGCGGATCCTACTTTAAGGCCAGCGTCAGCCAGAAGCTCGTACAGGTGGAGGACAACCTCTCAAAAGCCGTCGGCATGAAGGAAAGTACCTTAAACAGCTATGCCGCCCTGTACTCCCTGCCGGAAATGACCCGAATCACGGACGGCGGTGCCGACTCCTTCCTGATCATGAGCAATCAGCTGACGCACGAGCCCATGCTCTTCCAGGAGCCGGATTATGTGCCTGCCGCCACGGTCGACAACACCGAATACGATCTGGCGCATCTGGACCGCTTTACCGTAAACGGCCGGACCATGCGGGTGGAAAACATCAATCAGATGGAGCACTACCACATCAATATGGCCGCCTTTCTGCTGCTGGGCCAGTGGTTCGATTATCTGCGGGAAAACGGCGTCTGGGACAACACCCGCATCATCGTGGTCGCGGATCACGGCCGCCATCTGGCCCAGTTCGACGACTGGAAATTCGGCTCCGACAAGATCTATGACGTCATGTTCTACAATCCCCTCCTGCTGGTCAAGGATTTCGGAAGCACCGAGTTTTCCACCGACGATCAGTTTATGACCAACGCCGACGTGCCGACCTTAGCTCTCGAAGGCCTGGTGGAAGACCCGGTCAATCCTTTTACCGGGAAGGCGATCAGTTCCGATGCCAAGCTCCTGCCGGAGCAGCACATCACCACCTCGCAGGTCTTCCAGATCAGCGTCAACAACGGCACCACTTTCCAGCCCGCGTACTGGTTCGCGGTCCGCGACAATATCTTCGATATGCAGAACTGGCGCGCGCTGGGGAAGTACTGAAGGAACCGGGAGGACAGTCTTATGAGAAATCTGCTGCTGTATATCGATCCCGGGACCGGGAGCATGCTGTTCACGATCCTGATCGGGGTGCTCGGGACCTTACTGTATTTCTTCCGGGACGGCCTGATGAAGCTTCGCTTTCTTTTTTCCGGCGGCACTCGGGAACGAAGCGCGGACAATGACCGCCTGCCCTATGTGATCTTCGCGGACAGCCGGCGGTACTGGAACCTGTTCGAACCGATCTGCGATGAATTTGAACGCCGCGGGGAAGCGCTTACTTATCTGACCGCCTCGCCGGACGATCCGGCGCTGGGAAAAGGATATCAGCACGTCGCCTGCCGCTTTATCGGAGAAGGAAACCACGCCTTCGCCGAGCTGAATTTTCTGAAGGCCGACATCGTGCTTTCCACCACCCCGGGGCTGGACGTATATCAGTGGAAGCGATCCCGCGACGTCCGCTGGTATGTCCATATCCTGCACGCGCCGAGCGAGATCACCGTCTACCGGATGTTCGGCGTCGACTATTACGACGCGCTGCTCCTTTCCGGCGATTACCAGATCCGGCAGATCCGGGAGCTGGAGGAGCTGCGCTCCCTTCCGGCCAAAGAGTGCCGGCTGGTCGGCGTCCCTTATCTGGATGCGATGAAGCAGCGCACGGAAAAAGGCGGCGCGCGCGCGCCGCAGCCAACCACCGTCCTGCTCGCCCCCTCATGGGGCCCCAGCGGGATCCTGGGCCGCTACGGCGAGACGATCCTTCGGGCCCTGCTGGATACCGGATACCATCTGATCATCCGGCCGCACCCGCAGTCCTTCACGGCGGAGAAGGAGATGCTGGAGCGCCTGATGACGGCGTTCCCGGAAAGCCCCTCGCTCGAATGGAATCGTGACAACGACAATTACACGGCCCTGCGCCGCGCAGACATCATGATTTCCGACTTTTCCGGCGTGGTCTTCGACTATGCCCTGATCTTCGATAAGCCCGTGATCTACGCGGATACCTCCTTCGACAAGTCTCCGTACGACGCAGCCTGGCTGGACGAAGAGCTCTGGACCTTCACGACGCTCCCGAAGATCGGTCGGCAGCTAAAGGAAGAGGACTTCGGACAGCTCAAAGAGATCATCGACAGCATGATCGGCGACCCTGCCTATAAGCAGGCCATCGAAGCCGTCAAATCCGAGTGCTGGGCGCACATCGGCCAGTCTGCCGAGCTGACGGCCGATTACATGATCCGGAAGCGCGGGGAACTGCTGAAAGAAGCGGACGAGTCATAAAACGATAGATATTTTAGTAAAGGATTTGAATTATGGCAGAACTGATCAGAACGATCCTCCCGGAAGACCTCCCTCTTGTAAAAGAGCTTCTCTGCAGGGTGTTCCCGGACGGAGAGTACCGAAACATTGAACGTCTGGGCGGCATGACCAATCACTCCTACAAGGTAACCCGTCACGACGGTCAGGAATATCTCGTCCGCATTCCCGGGGAGGGCACGGAAGAGATGATCGTCCGCACGGATGAAAAAAAGAGCACCGAGCTGGCCTGCCGTCTCGGGATCGATTCCGAGCTGCTCTACTTCGGAGATGACGGCACCAAGATCATGCGGTTTATCCCGGACCCGCAGCCCATCAGTGAAGAAGTGCTGCGTCAGAAGAAATACCTCGAGCAGGCTGCGGCGATCTTTCATAAGCTCCACACCTGCGGAGAAGATACCGGTGTCCGTTTCGAAGTTTTTGAAATGGCGGATCTGTATGAAAAGATCATCCGGGACGGCGGCGTGGCTTTCTATGAAGACTATGATGAAGTCCGGCAGGCCGTGATGGATATCAAGGCGGCTGTCGATGCGGGGGGCGAAGCGCCCCGCGTACCCTGCCACAACGATTCCCTGGTCGGCAACTGGGTCATCCGCGGGGACGGAAAGCTCTTTCTGATCGACTGGGAGTATTCCGGCATGAACGAAGCGATGTGGGATCTCTCCTGCCTCTCCATCGAAGCGGACTACACCGAAGAGAATGATTCTCAGCTGCTGAACGCATATTACGGACGGGAAGCCACACTTTCCGAGCGGAAGCGCTTTGCCGCGGCCAAGCTTTACGTGGATTATCTGTGGACGCTCTGGGGCCTGACCCGCGTTCCGTTTGACGGAGATTTTATGCAGGAGTACGCGGACGGGCGCTATATCCGCTTAAAGAAAAACATCGAAGCGTATCGGAAGATCGGGTAGGGGGATACTATGTTTGCTGGTGTTTTTGCCGGGATCACCTGGGCTTTTGAGACCATTATCCTGGGGCTGGCATTGGCCATGAGCCCCTTCTTATCCACAGAACAGGCAGTTTTCCTCGCGCCTTTCGCGAGCACCTTCCTGCACGATGCTTTCTCCGCCGTCTTTTCCTGTCTTTATAACGGGTTCCGCGGAAATCTCGGGAAAGTCATCCGTGCTTTAAAAACCCGGAGCGGCCGCTTTGTGATCCTCGCGGCGCTGATCGGCGGTCCGGTCGGAATGACCGGCTATGTGCTTTCGGTCGCCTACATGGGCGCTTCCATCGGAGCGGTCGCGAGTGCGATCTTCCCGGCCATCGGCGCGGTGCTGGCCTATTTCTTCCTGAAAGAAAAGATGCAGTGGTACCGCTGGATTTTCCTGCTCATCACCCTGCTGGGCGTGTACGGGCTGAGCTACTCTCCGGAGCTGAATATCCGAAATTTCTGGCTCGGCTTCGCGGGGACGCTCATGTGCTCCTTCGGCTGGGGCATTGAAGCGGTCATTATCGCGAAATGCGTACAGGATCCGGAGATCACCGACGAGATCGCGCTGCAGATCCGGCAGACCACCTCGGCTGTCACTTACGGCATCGTGATCCTGCCGATCCTGAAGGGCTGGGGCTTTACCGCCTCCCTCTTCCATGGCAGCGGCTGGCTGATTCCGACCATCGCGTTGGCCGCGCTCTTTGCCACGGTCTCTTATCTGTTCTACTACCGGGCCATCTCGCAGATCGGCGCATCCAAATCCATGGCGCTCAATATCACCTATTCTGCCTGGGCCGTTATCTTTTCCGTAGTCCTGTTCCGGGATCTGAGCCTGCTCAATCCCGTCACCGTCATATGCACTCTCGTTGTTCTGATCTTCGGTATCCTGGCGGCAGCCGATACAAAAGAATTGTTCCGGAAACGAGCCTAGTCCGCGGGAGGAGCTGACATTATGACATTCTGGGAAATCGTCCTGATCGGCGTCAGCCTGGCCATGGATGCATTCGCCGTCTCGGTCTGCAAGGGGCTCGCCATGAAAAAACTGAGCGTGAAAAACATGCTCATCGTCGGACTCTATTTCGGCCTTTTCCAGGCCGGGATGCCGCTGCTCGGGTATCTGCTCGGCTCCGCCTTCCGGGAGATCGTGGAGAAGATCGATCACTGGATCGCCTTCGGCCTGCTGGTCTTCATCGGGATCAATATGATCCGGGAGGCCGGAAAGGACGAGGACGACGCCTCCGACGGTAGGCTGGATGTGAAGACCATGCTGCTGTTAGCCGTTGCCACCAGCATCGACGCGCTGGCTGTCGGCGTGACCTTCGCCTTCTTTCCCGTGCAGCTCTACCTCTCCGTGCTGATCATCGGGGTGATCACCTTCGCGCTCAGTGCGGCCGGCGTCCTGATCGGGCACCGTTTCGGCCGCCGCTTCAGCCGCGGCGCGCAGATCCTGGGCGGCGTCATCCTGATCCTTTTAGGCCTGCGCATCCTGCTCAGCGACCTCGGCGTCCTGTAACGCGCCTCCCTGTAAAATCACTTGAAAAAAGAAGGCTTTCTGCGGTATACTGAAACTGTTGGCGCAGGACCTTCTTTTTTGTATGCGCGAAAAGCAGAAGGCCCGGCCGGCTATCAAAAAAACGGTAGAATTCGATGAATGAAAAAGCTCTTCACACCTTAGAATATGACAAGATCATCCGGCAGCTGGAATCGCTGGCGGCCTCGGAAGGCGCCAAGGCCCTCTGCCGGGCGCTGATCCCGTTCACCGAGCGCGAGGATATCCTTTTAGCGCTCCGTGAGACCAGCGATGCGGAGGCACGGCTGATCGCCCACGGATCCCTCGCGTTTTCGGGGATCCAGGACGTGCGCGCCTCCATCCGCCGGGCCCAGTCCGGTTCCTCTCTCAGCATCCCCGAGCTTTTGCGGGTCCAGAAGATCCTTACCATGGCCTCCCGCGCCAAAACCTACGGGCGCGAGGAGCAGCGCGAGACGCCGGACAGCCTGACGGAGCGCTTCGATGCGCTCTCTCCCGTCACGCCGCTCAGGCAGGAGCTCGAAGCGGATATCTTAAGCGAAGAAGAACTGGCGGATAACGCCAGCCCGGGCCTGGCCCGCGTACGCCGCCAGCTCGGCACCATCTCCGACCGTATCCACACCGAACTGAACGCGCTGCTCTTAAAGCACCGTTCGATCCTGCAGGACGCCGTCATCACCATGCGGGACGGGCGGTACTGCCTGCCCGTCAAAGCGGAACATAAGGCTTCCGTCTCCGGTATTGTGCACGATCACTCCGGCAGCGGCAAAGCGCTCTTCATCGAGCCGCTCTCCGTCGTCAAGCTGAATAATGAATGGCGGGAGCTGGAGATCCAGGAGCAGAAGGAGATCGAGCTGGTCCTGGCGGAGCTTTCCACCAAAGTCGTGGAACACGCGGAGGAGATCCTCGAAGACTATAAAGTCCTCACCGAACTGGATTTCATCTTTGCCAAGGCGCGGCTCTCCCGCAACTATAAAGGCATCGAGCCGCAGCTCAGTGAGAATAAATACATCGAACTGCGCAGGGCCCGCCATCCGCTGCTGGACGCGAAGAACGTCGTTCCGATCGACGTGAAGCTCGGCAGCAGCTACGATCTGCTGATCGTGACCGGCCCGAACACCGGCGGCAAGACCGTCTCCTTAAAGACGGTGGGCCTGCTTCAGCTCATGGGCCAGGCCGGCCTGCACATCCCGGCCGCCGTCGGCTCGAAGATCGCCGTCTTCCATGACGTCTTCGCCGACATCGGGGACGAGCAGAGCATCGAGCAGTCCTTAAGCACCTTCTCGTCGCATATGACCAATATCGTAGCCATCCTGAAGCAGGCCGACGAGCACTCGCTGGCGCTCTTTGATGAGCTCGGCGCCGGTACGGATCCTGTGGAAGGCGCAGCGCTGGCCATGGCGATCCTGAACCATCTGCACGCGCAGGGGATCCGCACGATGGCGACCACCCACTACAGCGAGCTGAAAGTCTACGCCCTTTCCACCGAAGGCGTGGAGAACGCCTCCTGCGAGTTTGACGTGGAGACCCTCAGGCCTACCTACCGCCTGGTGACCGGCATCCCCGGCAAGAGCAACGCCTTCGCCATCGCGGGCAAGCTCGGCCTGCCGGAGGAGATCATCCAGGAGGCCGGCGGCTATATCGACAGCAACGAGGAGGCCTTTGAGGACGTGATCGCCCAGCTGGATAAGCAGCGCACGGAAATGGAGCGCGCCGAGCAGGAGATCAAAGCGCTGCAGCAGGAGACCGCCCGCATGAAGAAAGAGGCGGAGCAGCACCGCGGCGCCCTCGAGGCCCAGAAGGAGAAGATCCTGCAGAAGGCCCGGGAAGAAGCCCGGGATATCTTGCAGGAAGCCAAGGACACCGCCGACAAGGCCATCCGCGACCTGCGCCGGAACGGCGAGACAGTCAGCCGCGAAGCGGAAGACGCCCGCGCGTCCCTGCGCCTGGCGCTGGAAGAGGCCGGCCGTGAAGCCGCCCCGGCCCCGAAGCCGCGCAATGTCACCGTCAGCGAAAAGAAGCTGCGCCTCGGCGACCTTGTCTACATCCACTCCATGGGGGTGAAGGGGACGGTGGCTTCCCTGCCGGACGCCAGAGGGCGCCTCACCGTCCAGGCCGGCATCATCCGCACCCAGGTCGACGCCGCGGACGTGGAGCCGGTGGAGGAATCCACCGCGACCGTGGAAGGCAAAAAAGTAAAGAGCAGCGGGAGCGGCAGCTTCCAGAAAGCCCTGACCATCTCCCCGGAGATCAATCTGATCGGGATGACGACGGACGACGCCGTCATCGCGCTCGGCAAATATATCGACGACGCCTATCTGGCGCACTTAAACAAGATCCGCATCATTCACGGCCGCGGGACCGGCGCGCTCCGCAACGCCGTGGCGGGACTGCTGCGGAAGAACAAACACGTGGAAAGCTTTGAAAGCGCGCCTTTTAACGAGGGCGGGTACGGCGTGACCGTCGCCACCCTCAAAAACTGAGGATTACACTATGGAAAAACAAAAGATCCTGATTGTGGATGACGACGCCAATATCGCCGAACTGATCTCGCTCTATCTGGTCCGGGAATGCTTTGAGACCCGGATCGCCGGCGACGGTCCCTCGGCGCTGACGGCCTGGCGGGAATTCGACCCGGATCTGATCCTGCTGGACATCATGCTGCCCGGCAAGGACGGCTATCAGGTCTGCCGCGAGATCCGCACCGAGAGCGACGTGCCCATCATGATGCTATCCGCCAAGGGCGAGGTCTTTGACAAGGTCCTGGGGCTGGAGCTCGGCGCCGACGACTATATGATCAAGCCCTTTGACAACAAGGAGATGGTCGCCCGGGTCAAGGCGATCCTGAGGCGCAGCGAGAAGAAGCCGCACCGCGAGGAGGCCGACGAAGGCGAAAAGGTCGTGATCCTGCCGGATCTGGTCATCAATCTCACGAACTACACCGTCCTGTACAAGGACGAGCCGCTGACCATGCCCGCCAAGGAGCTGGAGATCCTCTACTTCCTGGCGTCCTCGCCCAATCAGGTCTTTACGCGCGAGCAGATCCTGGACAGCGTCTGGGGCTATACTTACGTGGGCGACAACCGGGCCGTCGACGTGTATATCAAGCGGCTGCGGAGCCATCTGCCGCCGCATGAGAACTGGCGGCTCAGCACGGTCTGGGGCGTAGGATACCGCTTCGAGGTCAACAAACGGTAGAAAGCGAGAAGCGATGCGGGGAAAGCTGGCGCTAAAATTCATTATCGCGTACGTGATATTCGGGCTGGGTTCTTTTCTGCTTCTGGCCCTGGCCGGCGACCGCTTTTTTATCGATTCCGCCCGCCGGAGCGCCGCGCGCGAGCTGTACGAGGAGGTCCTGGTCCTCGCCGAGCAGCAGAGCAGCAGTTACCGGGCTTCCCGGCGGCTGGACACCGCCTCGCTCAGCCAGCTGACCTCGGCCACCGAGCAGCGCGTCCTGATCTTAAACAACAGCTACGTGGTCGTGTATGACAGCGATCCGGGCCTTGCCCTCTACAATACCGAGATCGCCGCCTTCGACCCGGCGGAAAGCAGCGAAAACACGCGCATCGGCAGCTTCTACGGCGTCTTTACCCGCCCGATGATCAGCGCCTTTGCCCCGATCAGCGCCGGCACCAACCGCTACGGGTATCTTACCCTTCACGAGCCGGCCTCGGTGGCGGACCAGCGCGCAAACGACCTGCTCTCCCGCGCCTATCTTTTCCTGATCGTGATCCTGCTGCTCTCGCTGCTGATCTTCGTTCTGCTGCATATCACGGTGTTAAAGCCCCTGAAAGCCATTACCGACGGCGCCGCCGCCTACGCGGAAGGAAACCTCGGCTACCGGATCGGGGTGGATTCGCAGGACGAGATGGGATACTTGGCCGGGATGCTGAACAGCATGGCGGAGCAGCTCCAGTCTACCGACGAGAACCAGAAGAAGTTTATCGCGAACGTCTCGCACGACTTCCGCTCGCCGCTGACTTCGATCCGCGGATACCTGCAGGCCATGGCGGACGGCGTCATTCCGCCGGAGAATCAGGAAAAGTACATGAATATTATCATCGGGGAGACCGACCGGCTCACGAACCTGACGCAGAGCATGCTCTCCTTAACCTCGCTGGACGAAGCCCGGCTGGGTCTGGAGCTCTCCGATTTCAATATCGTCCAGCTGATCCGCTCCGTCTGCGAGACCTTCGAAGGGGTCTGCGCCGGGCGGGGGATCACCTTCGACCTGGTGTTCTCGGCGCAGGAGATCACGGTGCGGGCCGATTACGGCCGCATCGGGCAGGCACTCCACAACCTGGTCGACAACGCGATCAAGTTTTCGCACAATGACAGTTCCATCCGCATCCGCGTCTACGAGGTGGGCGAGAAGGCTTCGATATCCGTCAAGGATTTCGGCGTCGGCATCGCCCGGGACGACCTCGGCAAGATCTGGACGCGTTTTTACAAGACCGACGCCTCCCGCGGGAAAGACAAGCGGGGCACCGGGCTGGGCCTGAGCATTACCAAGGAGATCATTTCCGCGCACGGGGAAACCATTGACGTCACGTCCACCCCGGGCAGCGGAACCGAATTTATCTTCCGTCTGCCGCTGGCTCCTTAGGCGATCCGGAAGAAAAAGGAGACTTTTGAAGATGGCTTCTCCGCGCTTCCACAAACGAATCATGCTGCTGTCTCTTCCGTTTGTCCGCCTGTTCCTGCGGCTGAAAACGGGTTTTCGGAAAACGCCCGCGCCTGACCTGCCGGACCATTTCCTGCTGATCTGCAATCATGTGACCAACTTTGATCCCTTCCTGCTGGCCGCGATGCTGCGGCACCATACCTACTTCGTGGCGACCGAGCATATCCTGGGGCAGGGCTGGCTCAGCAAGATCCTGGTCTTTCTGGTCGACCCGATCGGCCTGCCGAAGGGCGGGGCCGCGGCCGGCGCCGTCATGGAGACCCTGCGGCGCCTAAAGGACGGCCACAGCGTGGCGATCTTTGCCGAGGGGAACTGCAGCTGGGACGGCCTGACCGGCTCCTTCAGCGAATCCACCGGCAAGATGGTCCGGGTCAGCGGGGCGCCGCTCGTGACCTGCCGCATCCGCGGCGGATATTTCACGCATCCGCGCTGGGCCTACAGCACCCGCCGGGGACCGTTTACCGCGGAAGTCGTTGCGGTCTATCAGCCGGAGGAGCTCAAGGCCATGAAGCCCGCGGAGATCAACCGCCGTATCGCGGAGGATATTTTTGAAGACGCGTACGCGGCACAGAAAAAAGATCCTCACCCTTATAAAGGAAAGGATCTTGCCAAAGGGATCGGGCACGCGCTCGTGATCTGCCCGAAGTGTCACCGCATCGATTCGGTCCGCGGCCGCGGCAATACCTTCTCCTGCGAATGCGGCCTGAAGGGCAGCTACGACGAATACGGGTATCTGTGCATCAATGACTGCGATTTCACTACCGTCACCGAATGGGACGCCTGGCAGCATGCGTATTTACAGTCCCTGCCGGATCCGAAGGAAGGCGATCCGGAGACCGTACTGGCGGAGGATGAATGCCTGCGCCTGGTGATCCACAGCGAAAACCATGAGCGCACCGAAGTCACCCGGGGCAGGGCCGCGATGAGCGCACAGAGCTTCCGGGTCGGCGAGAAGGTCTTCCCGCTTTCTCAGATCGCCGACATGGCGGTCCGCCTGAAGGGGACCGTGAGTTTTTCCATGAAGGACGGGCAGTTCTTCGAGCTCATGCCGTTACAAAAAGGAAGCTTTTACAGCGGCCGCAAATACAAGCTGCTGTTTGACCGTTTTCACCCGGTATAAGAGGCTTTTGACCCTGCCGAGACCCTGAAAAAGGAGAGTCCACGTTATGACAACCGGTATTAACTTCTGGGACGTCAGCATCTGGTCTTTTGTCAAGACCCTGACTATTCTGCTGCTGGCCATGCTCATTGCCACCATGCTGCGCCAGGCCATCCCCCCTATCAAGAAGCTGATGATCCCCAGCAGCGTGCTGGGCGGCTTCCTGATCCTCCTGGTCAGCGGCGGCTATAAGCTGATCACGAAGCAGGATATGTTCGACCGCACCCTGCTGGAAGCGCTGACCTACCACGGGCTCGGCCTAGGATTTGCGGCCATGACGCTGCGAAATCTCGACCAGCAGAACAAGGAGTACAAAGGGGACAGCTTCGACGCCAGCCTGAGCGTAGTCAGCTCCTATCTGCTGCAGGGGACCAGCGGCCTGCTGCTGTCCTTCCTGTTCGCGGTGACGATCGGGAGCTTCTTCGCCTCCGGGCTGATCCTTCCCATGGGCTACGGCCAGGGGCCGGGGCAGGCCTACAACTGGGGGCGGACCTATGAGAACACCTACGGCTTCATGGACGGCTCCAGCTTCGGCCTGACCGTCGCCGCCATGGGCTTTATCGCCTCCAGCATCGGCGGCATCATTTACCTGAACCGCCTGCGCCGACGCGGCATTATTACCGGGGAATCCCAGGCCAGCAAGGCTGAGACGCTCACCCCGCAGGAGATCGCCGGGGAGAACGAGATCCCGCTCTCCGAATCCATCGACAAATTTACGGTCCAGCTGGCGCTGGTGTTCGGGACCTACTTCCTGGCCTACCTGTTCATGCGCGGCCTGAACAACATCATCGAGTCCGGCGCGCTGGGCAAGTTCGGCTACAATACGCTGCAGCCGCTCATTTGGGGCTTTAACTTCCTCTTCGCCTGCCTCTTTGCGATGCTGGTGAAATTCACCTTCCGCAAGCTGCAGAAGGCGAAGATCATCAAGCGCGAATACACGAATACCTTCATGCAGAACCGGATCGCCGGCTTCATGTTCGACCTGATGGTGGTCGCATCCATCGCCGCCATCAATCTTTCCGCCTTCCGCCATGCCGAATTCGTGCTGCCCCTCGTGGCGATCTGTACCGTCGGCGCGATCCTGACGTACCTGTATCTGCGGATCTTCTGCCGGAAGGTCTTTCCGGATTATCCGCACGAAGCCTTCCTCAGCCTTTACGGCATGCTGACCGGCACCGCTTCGACCGGGGTCATCCTGCTGCGTGAGATCGATCCGCAGTTCCGGACGCCGGCCGCGAACAACCTGGTCTACCAGCAGACCTGGTCCATCCTCTTCGGCGCGCCGATGCTGCTGCTCATGGGGGTGGCCCCGAACGGCTGGAAGCAGGCCTTCCTCACCCTCGGCGTCATGGTCGTGATGTTCTTCCTGCTGAACCTGCTGGCCTTCAGAAAATCTGTCAAAAAAAGAAAGAAGAATCCATAAGATCATTCATTCTTTCGGGAGAATTCTATGTTAGTTCCTGTCTTACTGTTTTTACTGGGTTTTGCCCTGCTGATCAAGGGCGGCGACTGGTTCGTGGACGGGTCCGTGGGCATCGCCCACCGCCTGCATCTGCCGGAGCTGCTGATCGGCGCGACGATCGTTTCTATCGGGACCACGCTCCCGGAGGTCATGGTCTCCTCGCAGGCGGCCATGCAGAACAACGCCGGCATCTCCTACGGCAACGCGATCGGTTCGGTCATCTGCAATACCTCGCTGATCGCCGCGCTGACCATGTGCTTCAGGCCCGGGAAAGTCAATTCCCGGTCCCTGCGGCTGCCGGCCCTGTTTTTCTTCCCGGTCGCCGCTGCCTATGCCCTGATCGCCTATACGAAGGGCCGCTTTGAGCGCTGGCACGGCATCACGTTCCTGCTGGTGTTCGTGATCTACCTGGCCCTGTCCGTGATGCATATGAAGAAGCACCCGGAGGAGGCCGAAGCGGAGGAGGAAGAGGAGGGCGTCACGCCGCACGCGGCCTGGCTCGATATTCTCCTCCTGGTCGTCGGCGCGGCGGCGATCGCGGTCGGCGCGAACCTTCTGGTCAACAACGGCACGAAGATCGCGTCCGCGCTGGGCGTCCCCGACAGCGTCATCGGCCTGACCATGGTCGCGCTCGGGACCTCGCTGCCGGAGCTCATCACGGCGATCACCTCCCTCATCAAAGGCCACAGCGCGCTGTCCGTCGGGAACGTGATCGGCGCCAATCTGTTCAATATCGTACTGGTCAGCGGCGCGGCCATCACCATCTCACCGTTCGCCGTACCCACGGAGAAGACGCTGCTGGGGGTCAACGCCTCCCTGCTCGTGGATATCCCGGTCATGTTCGGCGTGATGCTGATCCTGTGCCTGCCGGCGCTGCTGAAAGGGAAACTGGCCCGCTGGCAGGGCATCCTGCTGCTGGGCATCTACGTCGCCTTTACCGTATTCCAGTTCGTATCGTAACGGCAATGCGCGGCATCGCCGCCCTGTCCGTCCCTCGAAACGGCGCTGCTCTGCATCGCCGCTTCTTTTTTCAGGACGCTGCGGCGCACCGCCGCTGTAAATTTTTTCATGAAAGTGTAACCCTGCCCTCCTAAACGGTGCTTATCAGGATGAAGGCCTTTCAACAATACGGAAAGAAAGGAGAGAAACGCCTTGGACGACAACAGGATCGTCGAACTGTATCTGCTGCGTGATGAAGCCGCGATCCGGCAGACAGCAGAAAAATACGGCAGCCGCCTGCGCACGCTGGCTTACGGATTTGTAAAGGACTGGGGTACCGCCGAAGAATGTGAAAACGATACGTACATGGAAGCGTGGAATACCATTCCGCCCCATGAGCCGCGGGACTATCTGTATCCCTTCCTTGCGCGGATCGCCCGTCATCTGTCGTTAAATTGCTGCCGTGACCGCAGCCGGCTCAAGCGCAGCGCGCTGATCTGTGAACTCAGCGAAGAGATGGAGCAGTGTATTCCTGCTCCCGACGATCTGGAATGCCGCATCGACGATATGGCGCTGCGCAGTGCGATCAACGATTTCCTCGGCGGGCTGGATGCCGAAAAGAGGAATATCTTCCTCCGTCGGTACTGGTTTCTGGATTCCATCGCGGACATCTCCGGCTGTTTTGGCTTATCTCAGAGCAAAGTAAAGACCACGCTCTTCCGCTGCCGCAACAGGCTTCGGGAGCATCTGAAAAAGGAGGGTTATATCTTATGAGAGGAAATGAGTTTCTGGATAAAATGTCTCTGGTCGATCCCGCTTATGTGGAAGCCGCGGAGACGGCGGCAAAGATCAAAAAGCGCGGCCGCATCCGCTGGGGTGTTGTTGCAGCGGCCTGCCTTTGCCTGGTGATGGGGACGACGACCGTGCTGGCGGTCAGCGGCCTCGGCACCAAGCTGATCCGGCTTTTCACATCCCGCAGCGAATCCGGGTATGAACTGAGCGCGGAGATCGAAAAGATCCCGGTAAAAGAGCTGAAAGGAGAAATTCAGGAAGTTCCGGCTCTGATCCGGCAGCAGTTTGCGTCGTATCAGCCATTCATGAACCAGGCTCCGGCGCATTGGGAAAGAGACTTTGCGGCGCGCAGCGAAGCCTGCGATTATCTCGGCCTTGACCGCTTAAAACGCCTGCCGTGGGACGCGGAAGAAGACCAGACGACCCTGAATGTTACGGGGACAGAAAACGGTGATATTACGTATGTTTCGTTGGAAACAAAGTATACCGAAGACGATATCCGCTTCCAGTTCTTCGCAGAAATCTTTACGGAAAACATGGAAGACGAAATCACCATTCTTACCGCCGCGGCGGAGAAGATCGATTTTACCGAATCCTTCCCCACCACAAAGAGCGGGAAAACGTTCCACGTCATAAAAGAGACGGCTATGGAAAGCGGTTATTTCGGGATGGACGGATATCTGGTCGAAGACGGCATCCTGTACAATCTCCATATCTCCTATCTGGAGAAAGATGCCGGCCGGGCGGAGGAACTGCTGATGCAGTGGGCGGATCTGTTCTGACGGCGATCCCGGTTTGAGACAGTTTGGGGACGGTTCTGCTTTGTCATACGACAAAACGGAACCGTCCCCAAACTGTTTTCTTCACGATGCACCGCTCTTACTGCAAATACTTTTTCAGCGTTTCCGCCTTATCGGTTTTCTCCCAGGTAAAGCCCTGGTCTTCCCGCCCGAAATGGCCGTACGCCGCGGTTTTTTTATAGATCGGGCGCTTTAAGTCCAGCATCTCGATGATGCCCGCCGGCCGCAGGTCGAAATTCTCCCGGATGATCTCCACGAGCTTTTCATTGCTGAGCTTCCCCGTGCCGAAGGTATCCACCTGGATCGAAGTGGGGCGCGCCACGCCGATCGCGTAGGCCAGCTGCAGCTCACAGCGGTCCGCGAGCCCGGCTGCCACGATATTCTTCGCCACGTACCGCGCCGCGTAAGCCGCCGAGCGGTCCACCTTGGTCGGATCCTTCCCGGAGAAGGCGCCGCCGCCGTGTCTGGCCATGCCGCCGTAGGTGTCCACGATGATTTTGCGGCCGGTCAGGCCTGAATCGCCCTGCGGCCCGCCGATCACAAAGCGCCCGGTCGGATTGATATAGTATTTCGTATCCTCGCGCACCATCTCCGGCGGGAGCAGCGGGCGGATCACATGCTCCATGATATCCGCATGCAGCTGTTCCTGCGGGATCTCCGGGCTGTGCTGCGCCGATACGATCACATTGTCGATCGCGCAGGGCTTTCCGTTTTCATCGTATTCCACGGTCACCTGCGTTTTGCCGTCCGGCCGCAGATAGGGCAGCGTGCCGTCCTTCCGCACGTCCGCAAGGCGCTTTGCCAGCTTGTGTGCCAGCGCGATCGGGTAGGGCATCAGCTCCGGCGTCTCATTGGAGGCATAGCCGAACATCATGCCCTGATCGCCCGCGCCGATCCTGTCCAGTACATCTGTTTTTTCCCGGCCGCGTTCTTCCAGCGCGTCATTGACGCCCATGGCAATATCCGGCGACTGCTCGTCGATCGCCGTAAAGACCGCGCAGCTCTGTCCGTCAAAGCCGTATTTGGCCCGGTCATAGCCGATCTCCAGCACCGTATTCCGGACGACCTGCGGAATATCCACATAGCCCTTGGTCGTGATCTCACCCATTACCACCACGAAGCCGGTGGAAGTCAGCGTCTCGCAGGCCACCCGGCTGTCCGGGTCCTGCCTGAGCAGTTCGTCCAGGATCGCATCGGAGATGGCGTCGCACATCTTGTCGGGATGTCCTTCCGTGACCGATTCCGAGGTAAACAATCGCTTTTCCATACGCATAACACCTTGCCTTTTCTGAAAAAAACAGGATCCCTCTTGCCGCTCTCTCCGCAGAATCGTCCCCGTCTGCCGGAAATCTCATGCAAAGGAATCCTGTCACGATTCACTCTGTTTCTCCGGGCTTTTTCTCAGCCCATCTTCAGTTTCAGCTTCTGCAGCGAGTCTTCATCCTCCGCCAGGCGGATCTCCGCGCCGAGGCTCCGGAGCTTTTCATCGAAGTCCTCATAGCCGCGCAGGATATAGCCGACGTTGTCGATGGCCGTGATGCCTTCCGCTGCCAGCCCCGCGAGGACCAGCGCCGCGCCGGCCCGAAGGTCCGGAGCCACCAGATCCGCGCCTTTTAAAGTCTTTCCGCCTTTAAAGATGGCGATGGTGCCCTTGACTTCCGCCTCCGCGCCCATCTTGGCCAGCTCATCCACATATTTGAAGCGGTTCTCGAAGATGCTCTCCGTGATGGTGCCCACGCCGTCTGCCAGGCAGAGCGCGACCCCCATCTGCGGCTGCATATCGGTCGGGAAGCCCGGATACGGCAGGGTCTTGATGTTGCAGGAAGTCAGCGACGGCCGGCCGACCACACGGATGGAATCGCCCAGCTCCACGACCTCGCAGCCCATCTCCACGAGCTTGGCCGAGATCGCGTCCATATGCTGCGGGATAATGTTCCGCACCAGGATATCGCCCTTGGTCACGGCGGCGGCCATCATAAACGTGCCGGCCTCGATCTGGTCCGGAATAATGGTGTATTCCGAGCCGTGCAGCGACTCTACGCCGGTAATACGGATCATATCGCGGCCCGCGCCTTTGATCTTCGCGCCCATGCTGTTGAGCATATTGGCCACGTCGACGATATGCGGCTCCTTCGCCGCGTTCTCGATAATGGTGTTGCCGGTCGCCAGCGACGCCGCCAGCATCAGGTTGATGGTCGCGCCGACGGACGCCATATCCAGATAGATATGCGCACCGCGCAGTTCCTTCGCGTCCAGAATGACCTTGCTGCCCTCCACTGTGGTGGTGGCGCCGAGCATGCGGAAGCCCTTTAAGTGCTGGTCGATGGGACGGTTGCCGATATTGCAGCCGCCGGGCATGGCAACTTCGGCATGATGATATTTGCCGAGCAGCGCGCCGAGCAGGTAGTAGCTGGCGCGCAGCTGGCGGATATAACTGCTGTCCGCACACGCGGAAAAAATGTTGGCGCCGTTGATCTGAACGGTATGGCGGTCCTTATGATTGACCAGGACGCCGATCTCCTCAAAGGCGGACAACAGAACCGAAACGTCTTTGACATCCGGAAGATTTTCGACGGTCACCGTTTCATCGGCCATAATAGCCGCGGCAAGGATCCCCAGCGCCGCGTTTTTCGCGCCGCTGATAGTCACCTCGCCCACGAGAGGGTTCCCGCCTTTCATGACATACTGCATGAGAAGAACTCCTTACTCCGGGATAGTTCTGTTATTTTACCACAAATCCGGCCGGATTGCAATCAGGCTTTTCCGTTGCAGCCGAGCACGTATACCAGCTTATGCGCGACCATATCCTTCACGGCGGCACGGGCGGGCTTTAAGTACTGGCGGGGATCGAAATCAGCCGGATGCTCCGCGAAATACTTACGGATAGTCGCGGTCATGGCCAGACGGATATCGGAGTCGATATTGATCTTGCAGACGGCCATCGTAGCCGCCTTGCGGAGCTGTTCTTCCGGAACGCCCACGGCATCGGGCATGGCGCCGCCGTAGGTGTTGACGATCTTGACGAATTCCTGCGGGACGGAAGAGGAGCCGTGCAGCACGATCGGGAAGTTCGGGAGACGTCTCTCTACGTCTTCCAGAATGTCAAAGCGAAGGGGCGGCGGGACCAGCAGGCCTTCCTCATTGCGGGTGCACTGTTCGGGCTTGAACTTGTAGGCGCCGTGGCTGGTGCCGATCGCGATGGCCAGGGAGTCGCAGCCGGTGCGTTCCACGAATTCCTGCACGTCCTCGGGACGGGTGTAGGAGCCGACCGCATGGCTGACTTCGTCTTCGATGCCGGCCAGGGTCCCCAGCTCGGCCTCGACGACCACGCCGTGATCGTGCGCGTATTTTACGACTTCCGTGGTGATGGCAATGTTTTCTTCAAAGGGCTTCGCGGAAGCATCGATCATGACCGAGGTGAAGCCGCCGTCCACGCAGCTCTTGCAGGTCTCGAAGCTGTCGCCGTGATCCAGGTGCAGGCAGATCGGCAGCCCGGTGTCTTCCACGGCCGCTTCGACAAGCTTCTTTAAGTAGATCGGATTCGCATAGGCGCGGGCGCCCTTGGAGACCTGCAGGATCAGCGGTGCATTGTTTTCACGGCCCGCTTCGACGATACCCTGGATGATCTCCATATTGTTAACGTTGAAAGCACCGATGGCATAGCCGCCGTCGTAGGCTTTCTTAAACATCTCAGTACTGGTTACTAAAGGCATATTGGATCCTCCCTGTTTATTGATACGTGATAATATTAGCACATTTTCGGCAGATTTCAAGGAGCTTTTCGGGGATTTGCCGAAATCGGGCGCTTCCTTTCGGGATGACAGCCGCGCGGAGTTATGATATACTGAAGCCCGGATAAGAAGGAGGTGGGGCCATGCGTTTCTGGGCAAAGATCATCCGCAGCAATCATCTGGTCAGGGATCTTGTGATAGAAGAAAACGGAACGGAGTCGCGGACCGCGAAGGTTTTTCACGCGCTGGATGCGGCGTGCCTGCAGCTGGATCTGCCGAAGCCGATCTGGCTGAAGCCGAACGTCCGGGAATTCCAGAAGGTGGCCAAGGCGCGCTTCCGGCAGGACAGCTTTATAGAAGAGATCCCCTTCGACTATCTGGAGTTCCAGGTGATAGAAGAAGATCCGTGGATATAATACAGCGGTGCATAGCATCACCGCAGCACAGAATACAACAGGGCGGCCGAAGCCGCCCTGTTTCCTTATTCAGGATTGTTTTGGATTACTCCTCATCTTCGCGCTTTTTGCGGAATCCGACGAATCCGGCGCCAGCCGCGGAGAGTACCATGGAGCTGATCCACGGCAGGAGGTTGGTCGGGTCACCGGTCGGCTCGTAATAGCAGGTGTTCGTGATCACGAAGCCGCTCTCGACATCGCCCGTCACCTCGGATTCATAGAATTCAATGTCTTCTACTTCTTCCACGGTGTAGGTGATTTCCTCGCCGTCCTTCTGTACCGGCAGATCGGTGAAGGAACCCTTCCACTCATTGTCTTCGCTTAAGGTCAGCGTCAGGCCGGAGTCTTCGCCGTCAGCCAGGAGCTTCACGGTGATGCTTTCCGGACGAGTGTGTTCTGCGTCGACTTCATCTTTCCAGACCTTGGTCACTTCGATCTCGATAGGCGGGATGTGGTATTCGTTCTTGAATTCGAACTTCGCGATCTCAACCTCTTCGCCGTCTACGCTGACGATACGCTCGCATTGCATCTCGGTGCCGCTCTGCGTTACGTTGTAGGTCACGGTGTAGACCGTGTCATCGTAAGAGTAGTTCGGGATACCGTCGTTCACTTCGCTGATCTCGTACACATAGGTGCCGGCCAGCCAGAAGGTCAGAATACCGAATTCGATCTCTTCACCGGCCTTGGCCTTCACGGTCATGGACTCGCTCTCGCCTTCCGGCATCGGCATCTCGGCCAGGCTCAGGCCCAGCGTGTTGCTGATGGCTTTCAGCTGGAAGGTGAACTCTTCATCCTGCTCCGGCTTGTCGCCGACCAGTTCCTTCAGAACAGGCGGGTCATCTTCAGCCGGTGTTACCAGCGTATTGTTCAGGGTCAGCGTGAAGTTGCCATCTGCATCCTTGCTGGAGGCCAGCTCGCTGACGTAGGCAGGAACTTCGACTTCCGTTACGCTGTATTCGATCGCTACGCCGTCTTCGTACTTATCCAGGTAAGCCCAGGTTACGCTCCAGTAGTTGTCTTCCTTCAGTTCAACTGCGGAACCGATCGCTGTGCCGTTCGCCAGCAGCTGTACGGTGATGTGATCCGGACGAAGGCCCGCTTCATCCCCGTCATCGTTCCAGACCTTGGTCACGGTGACTTTCACCTTTTCGACCGTGTGGGTGTTGGTGATTTCCAGACCGTCGATCGACTTGGTGTAGTATTCCACATCGTTTTCATCGACGGTGTATTCGATCTTCTCGCCGTCGTTGTATTCCGGCAGGCCCGTGAAGGTGAACTTCCAGCCGTTCTCTTCGTTCAGCTCTTCGGAACGAAGCGCTTCGCCGTCCGCATACAGGGTTACGGTGATGCTGTCCGGACGCTTGCCATCCTGGTCGTTCGAGTCGACCCAGGTCTTGGTAACCGTAATCTCGGTCCGGATGCTGGTGTTCGTGAAGGCCGCTTCGCTCTCCTCGGTGGTGATGGTGCCTTCTTCGCCTTCGGAGGTCGTATCGAAGCCGGTCGCTTCCTTTTCCTCAACCGTGTAGTCAACGGTGGTCGGGATGCCTTCGATGGTCTTGCTCTCGCCATCCTTCAGGGTGATGGTCGCCACGCCGTCCGTGAAGACCACATCGCTGTAGGTCGCGTTCAGCTTTTCACTTAAGGTGATGGTGAATTCAAAGGACAGTTCCTTATCGGAATCCAGCGGGCTGTCAACGGTCTTGCTGACGGTCAGGCTGCCGGTCTCGCGCGTATTGGTAACGGTCGCGGACGCGGTCTTGTCCTTTTCGATCTTGCCGGTCTCACCTTCGTAGCTCACTTCGAAGCCTTCCGGTTCTTCTTCTTCCACGGTGTAGGTGACGCCTTCCGGCAGGCCGGTGATATTCGCGGTCTCGCCGTTCTTCAGCTTCAGCGTGGCCACGCCGTTCGTGAAGGAAGCATCGCCGTAGGTACCGCTTAAGGTCTTGTCGCTCAGGGTAACCTTGATGGTGTACGCAGCGTCATTGTCGGCATCCAGATCGCTGACAACGGTCTTGGCAACGACCAGGCCGCCCTCATTGCGGGTATTGGTGAAGATCGCTTCTTCGCCGTCTTCGGTGATGGAGCCGTCTTCCTTGCCGTTGGTCGTGGTGACAAACGCCTCATCGGCAGTTTCTTCCACCGTGTAGGTGACGCCCAGAGGCAGGCCGGTGATCGTGATGCTCTCGCCGTCCTTCAGGGTAATGGTCGCCACGCCGTCCTTAAACTCCACACCGTCGAAGGTGCCGTTTACGGTGGTATCGCCCAGCGTGATCGTGAACTCGAATTCCTTCTCGTGATCCGTCGCGGTGGTGGATTCGACCTTCTTGGTCACGGTGACCTTGCCCAGCTTGCGGGTATTGGTGATGGTCACTTCCGCATCCGCTTCGAGCGTGCCGCTCTCGCCTTCATACGTTACTGTGTATTCTTCGCCGGGGCTCGTTTCTTCAACCGTGTACTCTACCGTAGCCGGCAGGCCTTCCGCGGTCTTGGTCTCGCCGCCCTTTAAGGTGAACTCGGCTACGCCGTTGGTGAATGTGATATCCCCAAAGGTGCCGCTGATATTGGTGTCGCTCAGCGTGATCTTAACACTGTAGGCCTTGGTGGAATCGGATTCCGCCGGGCTGTCCACGACCTTCTTGACCTTGAGGTCATAGGTGTCGCGGGTGTTGGTGAAGGTCGCTTCCGCCGTTTCTTCGGTGATCTCGCCCTTTTCGCCTTCGGAAGTCGTGGCCATCAGTTCGACCGCTTCTTCTTCCACTTCATAGGTGATGTTGGTCGGCAGGCCTTCCGCCGACATGGACTGGCCGTCCTTTAAGGTGAACGTTGCTACGCCGTCCGTGAATTCCATGTTGCCGTACTTGCCGGTCAGCTTCTCGCTTAAGGTTACGGTGAACTTGAATTCCGCGGTGCTGTCCGCCGCCAGTTTGCTTTCCACGACCTTCTTGACAGTCAGATCGCCGGTCTTGCGGGTGTTGGTGAAGGTAACGGTCTTGCTCTCTTCCGCGATATCGCCCTTGGCCGGGTTCGGATCGGAAACAGTCAGGAAGTTCGCGTTTTCTTCTTCGGTAACTTCATAGCTCACGCCGATCGGCAGGCCGGTGATCGATACGGATTCGCCGTCCGCCAGGGTGAAGGTGGCTTCGCCTTTGCTGAAGTCCACATCGCCGAAGGTTCCGGTGATCTCTTCGCCCAGCTTGACAGTGAAGCTGAACTTGACGGTCTTATCCGCTGCCAGATCGCTTTCGACCTTCTTTTCAACCTTCAGGCCGCCGGTCTTGCGGGTGTTCGTAACCGTCGCAGCAGCAGTCATATCCTTTACGATCTTGCCCGTTGCGCCTTCAATCTCCGGATCCTCGAAGTTTTCGGGCGTTTCTTCGGAAACCGTATAGCCTACGCCTTCCGGCAGGCCGGAAATCGTAGCGGATTCGCTGTCAGCCAGTTCAACCGTGGCTACACCGTTCGTGAAGGTGGCATCGCCGTAAGTGCCGTTGATCGTCGTGTCGTCCAGCGTGATCTTGATCGCATACTTAGCGGTCTTGTCAGCCGCGACATCGCTCTCGACGACCTTGGATACAATCAGGCTGCCTTCGCTCTTGGTATTGGTGAAGGTGATTTCTTCTCCGTCTTCGCTGACGGTCGCAGTCTGTTCAGCCTTCGGAGTGGTCGCGAATCCTTCCGCTTCCGCTTCCGTTACTTTGCATTCAAGACCGACCGGCAGGCCGCTGATCGTTACAGACTCGCCGTCCTTTAAGGTAAAGGTCGCCTTGCCGTTCGAGAAGGTAACATCGCCATAGGTGCCGTCCACTACATCGATCTCAGCCGTGAAGGTGAAATCTTTGGTATAGTCCGTGGTCGTTGTGGAAACGACTTCCTTGGTGACTTTCAGTTCGCCCAGAGTGCGGGCATTGGTGATGGTAGCCTTAGCCGGTTCTTCACTGTCCGGAATCGAGCCCGTTTCGCCTTCGATCTTCGGTTCCTCGAAGTTAGCGGGTGTCTCTTCACTTACGGTATAAGATACGCCGACCGGAAGTCCCGTTGCCGTAACGGCATTGTCCTCACCGGCTTTGATCTTGAACGTAGCTACGCCGCTGCTGAAGCTCATATCTCCGTATGTGCCGGAAATCGTATTGTCTCCTAACGTAACCGTTACGGAGAATTCTTTATCAGCATCTTCCGCCGCAGGGCTGTCAACAACCTTGGTCACGACCAGGCTGCCGGTCCGGCGGGTGTTCGTAAACTTGGCTTCCGCCGTTCCGCCTTCCGGAATGGTGCCCTCGGCGCCTTCCGCTTCCGTATCCATACCGTCTACTTTTGCTTCAGCAACCTTATAGGTGACACCGGCCGGCAGGCCTTCGATCAGGATCGTCTGGCCGTTCGTCAGCTTCACGGTCGCCTTGCCCTCGTCGTCAAAGCTTACGGTCTGTTCCGTTGTGCCGATCGTTGCTTTGTAATCACCTTTGATCGAAGGATCGCTGGTAGTAATGGTAAACTCGTACTCGCGCGTCTTATCTTCGCTCAGATCGCTTGTCACGGTCTTGCTGATGGAAAGCTTGCCGGTAACCAGCGTATTCGTAATAACGAAGCCTTCATCTTCCGAGCCGCCCATTTCGACTTCATAGCCGTCGACTTCGATTTCCTTAACGGAGTATTCCGCTACTTCCTCGCCGGAGTAAACCGGAAGATCTTCCCAGGTATACTTCCACTTCGTATCTTCGCTCAGCACAACAGGATCGCCGTAAGCATCCCCATTCTGGAGCAGCTGAACCTCGATGCTCGTCGGGCGGAGGCCGGCATTGTCATCTTCGTCTTCCCAGACCTTTTCTACGGTGACATCCTTGGTAGGATATTCATTCGTATAGGTGACAGTGTAGCCTTCGTTCGTCTGGATGATCGTGCCGGAAATGTTCTTCCCGCTGATCTCAGGAGCAGGATCATCATCTTCCGGATCAACGGCAACTGATACAAAATGGAAGCCTTCCGGAACATCCGTTTCTTCGATATCGAATTCGGTACCGGTCAGAACGTTGGTGAAACGAAGGTTCCAGCCAGCCCGCATCTTCACGACAACCGTGCCGCCGCCGGCCGGGGTGTAGTAATAACCGGTCCATCCGTCCGCGCCCTGCTCTTTCTCAGCGCCGCTGACAAGAGCATCTACATTTTCATCATTAACAGGATCGTATACGGAGAACCACAGCGATTCGCCGTTCGGATCCAGGAAAGTCGGATACGTCTTCATCTTCAGGGTGAAGGTGAATTCGGCGTCTTCCGGAGCGTTTTCTCCATCCACGACCTTGGTCAGGTTCAGATTACTACGACGATAGTTGGTCGCGGTCAGCGCAGCAGAAGCGCCGCTGTCACCGGCTTTGTAAATCGTACCGTCGATATCGTAATACTCATCGGTCCCGTCGGAATAGTAAGCGCCGGTCATCCCCGAAGGCTTATCAGCATCATCGACTTTGATCAGCATCGTCAGCACATTGTTGATCAGCATCGGGTGAACGATATCCGCCATCAGTTCCCAGTGATAGGACAGGTTTTCCGGTTCTCTCAGGACATAATCAGAGCCCTTAATAAGGATCTCCGTCGTGCCCGCCGTCTTATCAACCGTCATCAGACCGATCGGAATATACCATGAACCCTTCGTCGTCTGCGTCGCACTGTCATAGGTCAGCGGAATATCCGCGTACTTTTCATCGCCACGATAGACCTGCATGGTCAGATCTTTGGCTTCTTCATTATTATAAGTGCCGACCCAGCGCTTTTCGATGTTGATCTGGCTGGCTTCCGTCGCTACAGGATCCGGATTGACATAACCGACAGTCTGTTCGCCGTCATCCGTACGGGTATCTGTATAGGTCAGGGTTGCCGTAGTGTTTGTTAATAAAGTATAGCTGTTGCCATCTTTCTTTAAATACTTCTTGATGTTTTCATCCAGATCGTCATAGTTCTGCTTGCCGTTTTTCAGATCGGCAATCAGATTCAGTGTCTCCTCGCTGGGATAAACACGGAACGTCACCTTGTAGGTAACACCGTTTTCCAGAAGGCCCAGATCTTTCAGATCCCATTCGACGTGGCCGTTCTTTAATTCCGCTGCAGGCGGAGCCGGATCATCGGTAGATTTCCACTCCGTATTGTTGCGGTAATACTTATACGAGCTTTCATCGACTACCAGAAGGTTGGCGACACCGGACGATGTGGCAACTTCACTGGTGGTACCGTCGTCGATTTCCACACCGCCGAAACCGGCCTGGGAAATCTCGCCCATAATGGTATTGATGGCAGCATTTAACTCGTTCGTATCTGCTGCGGAATAATAGTGATCTGCAGATTCACCCGCTTCTGTTGTCAAACTCTGCAGTCTCTGCGCACCGGCATTTCCGCCGTAAGCGAAGATGGTATACATGTGCATGCCGGCATCCACCAGTGCTTTCGCCGCCGGTACCGCCGCGTTATAGCAGCGCTCAACGTTCGCATTGCCTTCCTGGCCATCGCCGTATACCCCAGGCTGATAATAGTCCCGTGTATATCCGTTTGGAGAAACACGGAATGTAGGCAGACCGTCTGAGACGAAGACCACATACGTGGGATCATCGTCGTTGAAATCTACTGTTCCCGCGGTAGTAAAGGCTGCCTCCCAGTTTGTGCCGCCATTCGCCGTCACACGGTTAACCGCACCGCTGAATGTATTGTAGTTGTTGGTGGGATTCTGCGTGATCGTTGCAGTCGTGGAAAACGTGACCAGAGCCATTTCCACCTGGTCAGCATACTCCGACGTGTTCTTGGAGAGGAGCCCCTGTGCCAGTGTATTAATGGCCGTCTTTGCTCCTGACAGTCTGGTAGCAGGATCACCCATACTGCCGGATCTGTCCATGATCACAATGACATTGATCTTCGGCACGATGGTCTCCGATTCACCGGTTACGGTCAGTTCAATCGTGTACGTGCCGTCCCCATTCGAAGTTACAGTCTTGGTGTGAGCCGGTTCATCCCCTGCGTCTGCCTTTGCCCGATTGATCGGGGAAGCATGCACCAGAGACAGAACCATGCCCAACGTCAGTGTCAGTGCAAGGATCTTCTTGAAGCTGAACTTTTTCATCTCTTCACCTTTCCTTCTTTTTACTCAACCCTGTTTATTTACTTTATTGCTCAATCGCCTTTCGGCGAATTGTTCTCTGTTTCCCAGAGGATGCAAAGCACGCCAAAGAAGTGCCTTCTTTAGCAATTATTCATTATCCCCTTTTTTCTGTGCCTTGTCAATATACTTTTCAGGGAAAACGGGAGAAAATTTATACTTTTTTAATTTTTCCCGGCAGGTAACGCAAATAATCGCTGCTTTTCCTGCACAGCTTTTCCCTTGAGCATAACCATACCATATTATCGAAACTGTGTCAACACAGTCACTTAGTTTCAAAAATGTATGGGGAGGATATAGAGACACTGTTATTTTCTTTTGTCGGTTATTGGTTTATGTAATAATTTGGCGAAAAAGCACCGCCTCCCCGGCAAAGGGGAGGCGGCGCCTGTGAGCGTTCTGTCAGCTTTCCACCGGTTCTTTCGGCCCGTACGGCGTGCCGGTCAGGTCCGGACGCTCCATCTTGCTGAAGTGGGCGTCCATATTCGGCTCCACGAAATGATAGAGGAGCTTGCCGTCCAGATCAAAGTAGTATACGAGGAAGACGAGAAGATAGGCGATGCCGATCACCTTCAGGATCCACCAGAGGACTTTGAATAAGCATTTTTTCTTCATATTATAATATATACTCCGTTGCAGTTTTATTTTTCCCTCCGCCGCAGGCGGCGCTTCAGCATTTTCCCCTCCACCGTCAACGAAAAAACTTCCCTTCTCGGTCGTTTTTTCGGACGGTGTCACAAAAATCGCCTCGCTTCATCCGCCGCAGGCGGCGCTTCAGCGATTTTTACCAGGAATCACCATCTTCGAAGTCGACCAGGGTCGGGTCGAGGGGTTCTTCGTGCATGACCGTGGTCATGTAGTCGTTGATGATCTGGCGGATCTCGCGGCGGGAGACCGTCCGCTTATCCGGCAGCGCGTGCGGCACCCAGATCGCGTGGATGTTGCGCTTTCTGAACTCATCCTCGAACATGCCGTGGATGCCCTGCATGCCCTTGCACTGCAGCTGGTCGTACATCACGACGAAATCGCAGTGGAAGCGTTCCATGAATTCCCACAGGCGGAAGATGTGCTCGTAGCCGCCGACAGCCATGGAGCGCATCGGCGCCAGCTCATTGAACATGGCCAGATCTTCCAGCGCGTGCTCATAGGTGTCAGTCCGCAGGAACTGGTCAAACATCAGCGAGTCCATGTTGATGATGCAGTTGAGGCCCCAGCAGTTGTAGGCCCAGGTGCACCAGTTGGAGTAGTAAAGCGGCGCGCAGCTCCAGGCAATCACACGGTGGCGCGTCTTCGGGAAGGTCACGATCTGGTTCTTCACGCACTTCTCCAGGATACGCTTCACCTTCTTGTCGATCTGATGCCAGATCGGCCGGTTGCCGTCCTGAGAATAATAGATGCGGTAGAGGGCCTGCGCGACGCCGTTGATCGGATAGTAATCCGTGTTCGCGGCCACGTCCCACTTTTCGTGCTCGAACTCGGTGAGCTTGTTGAAGTCTTCGGCCTGGCGCACGTATTCGTCCCAGTTCATCTTCTCGCCGGTCTGCTCTTCGATGAACTTCCAGCAGGCTTCGATCTCCTTCTGGCAGTGTTCCTGCACGAGCGGATCGTCAAAGCGCATCGGCTGCGGCATCGCGAACAGCGGGCGGTCGAGGAACCAGTCCTGAAGGATGGAGGTCGCGACCGACCCGTCGCAGGCTTCGTTCGAAGTCACGACGACCGGGCTGTAATCCGGCACGTCGCTGGTCAGGAAGATGCCGGCCTCGGCCTGGCACATCGGGCAGGGGTCTGCCGGCAGGCCGATGGACTGGATCGCGTCGATATAATGCAGCACCGTGTGGTTGTTCACGTGGCAGGTGACGAAGTACGGGATCATCTGCAGGGCGACGTCGTCCATGCGGTCGCGCCAGCCGTAGAAGATGCAGCCGGAGACGGTTTCATCGTGGGAGATCGTCTTCTTCCAGGTCTCGTTTTCCTTCCCGCCGTTTAAGCGCTTATCCGCCACGAACATGCGCATGAACTGGCGGATGGACTCGTTGACCATGCCGCGGTAGTGCCAGGCGGAAGCCCGCAGCGCTTCGCCGCGCATGCCTTCCAGGCCGCGGTCGAACCAGTGCATAACGGTGAGATACGTCTGTCCCATCCAGCGGTAGCGCCAGGTGCCCTTCGCGAAGGGGATCAGGCCGCCGTTCGCCATAATATCCATGACCATGTGCGCGTAGTTGTACAGCCAGATCATGTTGAAATAGTACATCGTATCTTTTACGCCGCGCCACTCGCGGTGTTTGTACAGGCCGGTCCCGCCCACATAGAGCGTGCCGAGCGCGCGTTCCTCGTGCGGCTTGCCGTAGATGAAATCGTTGGCCAGCTTCTTTGCGTTCAGATTCTTCATCTTCTGAACCGTATCCGCCGCCTTCTGCTTATAGTCGGTGGTCTTTGCCTTCTCGAAAGCCGCCTGCGCGCGCTCCTTCAGCTTCAGATCCTTCAGAACCGTTTTGGAAAAGAGGTTGATCTCCTTTCCGTCGCTTGTTTTGTAGATCATTGCTCTCCTCCCTCAGGCGTCTTTGCCAGCTTCTTGATCTCAATGCTCTCGATAAAGGCCTGGAAGCGGGTCCGAAGCTGCCCGATCGCGTTGTTGACATATTCTTTTTCGATGGAGCAGACCGGGATGCCGTAATCCCGCTGCAGGATCAGCGTGTCGATCGTCCGCTCGTAGCTCCAGTATTCGCAGAACTTCATCTGCTCGATGATCACGCCGTCCGCCTTGTATTCTTTTACCAGATCCGCAAGGTACTGCTTGCGTTCGCGCATGGTCGTCTGTTCCATGAAGCGCGGGCACTGGCTGGTCTCCAGATAGTGGCGGGCGATCGCGTCAAGCGGCGTCTCGCCTTCTTGGATCACGATCTCTTCGCGGCCCGGCAGCGACCCGTAGCAGTGACGGTCGGCCACGACCAGCGCGCCGCAGCTTTCGATGAGGCCTGTGAAGTCCGGGTCGTCATCCTCGGAGCCTGCCAGCACCACCTTGCAGCGCCAGGTCGGGTTTTCATCCGGCTCGCGGGTCTTTAATTCCTCCGCGATGTCGCGCAGCTTATCGATGATCAGATACTTCGGGCAGGTCAGCGTCACCAGCTGGATGATCTGGAATTCGCGGCCCGTGATGGTCGGATTGTCAAGCTTGCGGTAGCTGCCGATCTCCCGGACCAGCCGGCAGACCTCATTGTGCTCTTCAATGGCTTTCTTCAGCGCTTCGTCCGAAATATCGATGCCGAAATGATCCCGCAGCGGCTCCAGAACGTGGCCCATCAGCTGGCGCTTATAATGCTCCACGGAGTTCGGCGTCTTCTTGAAGGGCACGTCCGTAAACTCGCAGAAGAAATCCGGGTTCTGGATGATGTCCATCATCTGCAGATGTTCCTGGAAACGGCAGGTCACGGTACAGGTCTCGGTCGCCATCTCGGCGTCCAGGAAATTGAATCCGCCCTCGATCGCCCGCTCCAGAAGGCACCGGCCGAACATGCAGGTCCGGTTGGACATATAGTACGTCGCCATATCCGGCGAAGTGCTGCGCGGCGCGCGAAGCCGCACGGAAAAACAGCCGGGCAGATCCAGCAGGACCTCCGGCATAAAGTAACAGGTGTAGCCGAGGGCGCGCTTCCCCTCCGCTTTGGCCTGCCGCACCAGGTCGTTGTTGACTTCCTGGAGCAGCTCGTCAAATTCGATGATGTGTATCAGATCCCGCACGCGCGAACCTCCTTTTTATGTGCCGGCGGGGGCGTCCCCGGCGCCACATTTTCACGTTCCTCCGGCGAAAGCGCATGAAAAATAAGGCATCCGCCGATATTTATTTGAGTTTATCACGCTTTTTCCCAAAACACAAGAGAAAATCCGGGCCCGGGGGATGTAAAAACGAAGGTGCCGGCCGGCGGCCGGAGAGCGCTTTGGCCCTTGCATATGCCTCCGGGAAATGGTATACTTAATGAAAATAATTCTTGTGAGGTGATCTGTATGGCAAAATTTGTATGTCCTGTCTGCGGTTATGTTCACGAAGGCGATACCCCGCCTGAGTTCTGCCCCGTCTGCAAAGTCTCGGGTGAAAGATTCAAAAAAGTAGAAGAGGAAATGGGCTGGGCTGCCGAGCACGTGATCGGCGTCGGCAAGGAGATCCCGGACACCGTTCCCGCCGAAGATAAAGCAGCGATCCTCGCCGGCCTGAAGTCGAATTTCGAAGGCGAATGCAGCGAAGTCGGCATGTATCTGGCCATGGCCCGCGCGGCGCACCGCGAAGGCTATCCGGAGATCGGCCTGTACTGGGAAAAAGCGGCCTGGGAAGAAGCCGAGCACGCCGCGAAGTTCTGCGAGATGCTGGGCGATTTGGTTTCCCCGTCCACCAAAGAGAATCTGCGCGTCCGCGTAGACGCCGAAAACGGCGCGACCGCCGGCAAGACCGACCTGGCCAAGCTCTGCAAGAAATACAATCTGGATGCGCTGCATGACACGATCCATGAAATGGCGAGGGACGAAGCCAGACATGGGAAGGCTTTCAAGGGCCTGCTGGAGAGATACTTCAAATAAGGCAGCCGGGAGGCAACGGATGGCACTGTTTTCCTCAAAAAAACTGCCTGCGGTTTGCCCGAAATGCGGGAAAGCGGATGGCTGGCGCATGCTGACTTCTGAAGCGCCTCAGGATTACGTGAACACCGCGTCAGCGGTGAACCCGTTTGCGTCCGCACCGATCCGCAATACCTTTGGGCAGAACCTGGCGGGCACCATGGGCAGAAAGAGCCAAAAGATCCGCTATCACTGCGATAATTGCGGCTACGAGAAGACGTATTGACGTTTTGCGGCGATACCGACACGGCAAAGCCTTCAAGGGGTTATTGGAGAGATACTTCAAATAAGGCAAAAACCGCGTAATTTCAACGTTTTTGAGGGAGTGAGGGAGACCTCGCTCCTTCTTTTTTCATCTTTAGGGGTACAAATTAGTGTACAATCCTCCTTTTGCCCTCCTGCTTGTCATGTACAAAGTGTACAATCGAAAGTGCACACCTTTAAGGGCAATATATAATTCCTACTGCGAAACACCTGTGAATGTCAGGGAACAAGCCCTCCTTCCCGGCGGAAAAGGGAGTTGACTTTTTCAGGTTTCAGTACTATTTTACCAGTGGAATGTGGAACAACGAAAGGGATACATGATGAAAGTGAAACGTTTCTTTGCAATGTTTCTTGCGCTGCTGATGTTTGCCGGTCTTTTCACCCCTGTAAGGGCTCAGGCAGCCACATCGGGCAAATGCGGCAAGAATGTGAAATGGTCCTGGGACGGCAAAGGCACGCTGACCATCAGCGGCACCGGCGCCATGAAGAATTATCTGATGGATCCGGAGGCCCAGACCGTCAACTATCCCTGGTGGGACTTTCACAATGAGATCAAGAAAGTTGTGGTCAAGGAAGGCGTCACCACCATCGGCGCCAATGCCTTTGCCTACATCGGATATGAGAAGAACACCGGAAAACTTACCCCCTGGGCCCTGACGCTTCCCGACGGCTTAAAAAAGATCGGCCTGGGAGCCTGCTCCTTCAGCGGCGTGGACAAGATCGTCATTCCCGATTCCGTGACGGAGATCGGCAACCAGTCCTTCCTCGCCTGCCAGCTTGCCAAGTCCGTGAAAATCTCCAAAGGCCTGACGGAAATTCCCGAAGGGGCCTTTGAATCCTGCATCGGACTAAAGACGCTGGTGATCCCGAAAGGCGTTGAGATCATCGAAGTCTTTGCGTTCAGTTTCTGCGACAGCCTAGAAAGCATCACCATCCCGGCCTCCGTGAAGGAGATCGGAAAGTGGGCCTTTCTGTCCGACCAGGGCAACCGGCCGCAGTGGGTCTGCTTCAAAGGCACCCAGGCCGCCTGGAGCAAACTGATCGACAACGATTCCAACGACTATGAGGACAACATGCTCACGTCGGCAGGAAAGCTGTACTGCAAGCCCGGCATCAGCAAACAGCCCGTGAAGAAGACGGTCAAGGCAGGGAAAAAGGTCACCTTTACTGTGCAGGCGGAGGGGACCGGCCTCAGCTATCAGTGGCAGTACAGGAAACCGGGTACTTCAGAATGGGTCAACGTGGTGAAAAACGGCAAGTCTGCCTCCTATTCCCTGACGGTAAAGGCCAGGCATAACGGGTACATCTATCGCTGCAAGGTCAGTAACAAAGCCGGCACCACCATCACGAAGACGGCCAAACTGACGGTCCAGTGATCCGCGTCAACCTCCGTTACAACATATTCTGCTATACATCTCCGATCTTATGATGCGGTTTGGTTGCAACATTATACCAGAAATAAGGGGTATTGCTTTTTGTTACGTACAAAAACAAAAGCCCTGTAAAACATAGGCTTTCTCGTGCCGGCAGGCGCGGCGGAGTTGACACTACGGGACGCACGGAAGGAGTTTTTTATGAACAAAGAAAAGAAAGTATTTATTAAAGATCTGATCGTATTATGGCTGTCCCTGTCTGCTTTAGTATGTGCGGCGCTGAATCTTCATGTTTCCCTGAACATGCTGGGGCAGAAAGAAGAGCCGTAATACGCGGTTTTTCCCTATTGAAAAGGAGTGATGTTGCAAATGGCGTACGGACCTATGACACCTCGGTATCTGCAGGAAACCATTCTCAATCTCTGTATCATTATCGGCGCGATCGTTGGAACGATCGGACTGGTCCTGTGGGCCATCAGCGGTTTTTCGAAGTGGGATGCGCTGCTTGTCGCCGCCCTTGGAGCCGCGATCTTTTTCGGCTTTCGCTACGTCAAGTCTCTTCAGAAAGCTTACGGGGAAGAAGATCCAGAAAAGGAGAACGGCGGCGCGCCGTAAGAAAACGCAGAACGGCAACCTCTTTCACAAAAAAAGGACGGGGTGCAATGGTTACCTGCCGATGCGGCTGTAAATTTGAAAATTACTATGGGGACAGTTTTGTCCGCTGTCCGGAATGCGGACGTGTCTATCCGAATTTAGCTCCAAATATGTTTCATCCGAGAACGGAGGAAGAGCGGCGCTGGGTATGTACAGCGTGCGGTACGCCGAATGAAAACAGCCGGGGATCTGCGCCTTTGACAAAATGTATAAAATGCGGCACACCACGCCCGGAAGGCGGATGGTACGATGTATAAAAAAGGAACAGCGGCAGAGCAAAATCTCGCCGCTGTTCTTTTCCTTTCAGTCTCCGATCTGGCTGACGGCGTGGAAGGTCCGGCCCTTGCCGTAGACGCCGGTCGTCACATGAATGGTAAAAAACGCTTCCGGATCCACCTCCTTGATGATCCGCTTGATCGAGGCCAGCTGGAACTTGGAAATGACCACATAGAGCATATTATGCGGCAGGTGCGTCGTGCCGCCCTCGCAGGGGATCGAGGTCACGCCGCGCTTTAATTCCTCATGGATCCGCTGCGCCATCTCATCCGGTTTGGAGGTGACGATCTGCAGCACCCGGCGGCGGTCGATTCCGTCGTTGATATAATTATTAATATAGGAAGCCATGATCGAGGTCGCCATGGTCAGGATCGCCAGATCCAGGTCGAAAAGGATCCCGTAGATGATCAGCATGACGATATTAAAGCTCATCTGCGTGGTGCCGATCGCGATCGAAAAGTACTTGTTCAGGATCTTTCCGAGAATGTCCGTCCCGCCGGAGGAGCCCCCGCTGCGGATCATGATGCCGGAGCCGAAGCCGCTGATCGCGCCGCCGAGCAGCACCGTGGTCAGATGGCTCTCGTACGGAATCGTGATCCCCTCGAAAAGCTGCAGGGCCAGCGAGATCATGACCGTCCCGTAAATGCTGAAAACGATATGCTTCTTCCCCAGCAGGATCAGCCCTACGATAAAGAGGGGGATATTCAGCAGCAGGTTCAGCACCGAAGTATTCCAGCCGAGCTTATAATTCAGGATCATGGCAATACCGGTAATGCCGCCGCTGATCAGCTTCGAGTGGTGGTAAAACACCGCGATGGCGAAGCCGGTGATCAGGCAGCCGATGGTCGTACCCACAAAAGGCTTCCAATATTTCTTTATGATATCCGTTACTGTATTTTTCATAGCGCATTTCCTTTCTCCGGCGCAGGGCCGGAACAAGCGCATTATACTCCTTCGTTCCGAACTTGCAAGTCTTTTTCCGCTCTTTCAGACCGGTTCTCCCACGATTTTTTCCATCCAGATCATGTCGTACCAGCGGCCGAATTTATAGCCGCAGGCATGGAACTGCCCCACCGTCACGTACCCCAGACGCGCATGGAAAAGCTCGCTGTCCCGGGTCAGATATTCGTCGTCCGCCTGCCGGGGCCGGGCGATGCAGGCGTACAGATTCCGCATGCCCTGCTTTTTCAGCTCTTCTTCAAGCGCTTCGTAAAGCTTTCTTCCGATTCCCTGCCTGCGGAGCGCAGGATCCAGATAGACGGTCATCTCGCAGGAGCGGCTGTACGCCTCCCGGTCCTTAAAGACGCCGGCATAGGCATAGCCCAGCACGCGCCCGTCCTCCTCTGCCAGCAGATACGGATAGCGTTGTTTTATTTTCTCCATACGCGCGGCAAATTCCGCGGCGGACGGCGTCTCATATTCAAAGCTGACCGCAGTGTTTGTCACGTAATAATCGTAGATTTCGCGCAGCGCCGGCGCGTCGGCCAGCTCCGCGGGACGGATCGTGATCATAAAAGCCTCCTTCCCGGCTTCCGTTACTGCCAGTCTTCGAGGACGATGCGGAGCGAATCGTCGCCCGCCAGCGTCTGTACGTTAAAGAGGAACAGAACGTCGGTATAGTCGGAATCCAGGAACAGCGAAGAGACCGGATCCGAATAATACCGCGGATCGACAACGGTGATCGTTTTGTAGCTT
Organism: Lachnospiraceae bacterium; assembly: GCA_017394885.1. Classification (GTDB taxonomy): domain Bacteria; phylum Bacillota; class Clostridia; order Lachnospirales; family Lachnospiraceae; genus UBA6987. The sequence goes on from JAFPWO010000001.1 coordinate 40,285, forward strand.
TCCGTCAGGAACGGCAGGAAGCAGTTGGCATAGGAATCCTTGAAGACCAGCAGGGTATCATCGTTATCCGCGGTGGTCCGGATCGTGATGAGCGGTTCATTGCCGCCGAAAAAGACCGCGTACGGGTCTTCCCCCTCCAGCGCGGAAAGATCATAGAAGCTCGCGGAGCTTGCGCCCCGCGCCGTATGCGAAACCAGCACCGCGGCGTCTTTTTTATCGTTTTCATAGACGGTCAGCGCGTCGCTCTGGGCGGGGATGAAGCCGCTTAAGGAGACCAGTGAACCAAGGAAGCGGTCGCTCACTACGCCGCCGGTAAAAGAGCCCTTTTCCCAGCCCGCCTGCGGCGCCAGTTTCTCGAAAACGGCTTTCGCCGCCGGGGTGGTCCAGTGATGGTCCGTCAGATAATAAGCCTGGATGCCGTCCGCTTCCACCGCCTCCATCAGGGCAAAGCTGTCCGGGACGATGATCTTGTCCAACAGTTTCCCCGTCAGGGTTTCAAAGAAGAGCCGCTCCGAAGCGGTCTGCGCATAGGCCGGAAGCTTTTCTTCATACAGGCTGACCGCGGTCGGCAAGAGAAGGAAGATCATCTGTCGGAAGTCTTTTCGCTCCGCCAGTTCGTTGACCGCGGCGGCCATCGTTTTGGCCTGCCCGGCCCGGTACGGGGCAAACGACTCGATCAGGCTTCCGTCGCGGCAGTAATAGACGCCCTGCGATTCCTTTTCCCCCAGGAGAAGCATCAGATTGGACCGCAGGCGCATGGCCGTCGCCCGCAGCGGGAACTGGTCGGAAACATATTCCTCCGCCCGGTCCGCGAAGCCTTCCGAGATCGGCGCGCCGAGCAGCTTTTCCACGCCGGCGAGCGCCCGCTTTTCCGATGCGCTGTAGGCCTGATCCGGCAGCAGCAGGTGGACCGCCATGATGCCCAGCAGCAGAATCAGGAACACCTTCCCGAAGGCCGCATAAAAGCGGTCTTTTTCCGCAGCGGGCGGCAAAGCTGGGACACTGTGCTCTGTATTGATATTTTCAGCTTTTTCCTTCATATTCTGCCTTTTCTGCTCTCTCCCGAAAGCCGGGGAGGGCGGTCAGCGGCCCGCTTAAAAGCGGAAATACAGAAACGGATTATAGCTCTGCGCCACCAGGAAAGCGCTGCAGAGCACAAACAGCAGCGCGCAGACGACGGTGAGCGCGCCGCGGCGCTCCGTCATCAGTTTCTCTCTGAGCCGCAGGAAACAGGGCAGGCAAAACAGCGCGCCGATCCCCAGCAGCACCCCGTCGGAGCGCAGGAGCCAAAGGCCCGCCGCATCCGCCGCGGCCGCGCCGCCCAGGCCGAACAGATTGGTAAAGACCTGCCCGACCTCGGAAAGAGAGCCGCACAGGAACATGCCCCAGCCCAGGAATACCAGGAACACGGTATAGACATGCCCGATCCACTTCGGCATCTTTTTAAAACGGAAGATCACCAGCTTTTCCAGCAGCAGGAGCACGCCGTAGTACAGGCCCCAGAGCACGAAATTCCAGGCCGCCCCATGCCAGAGGCCGGTCAGCATCCAGACGATAAGGATGTTGAAGATCTGCCGGCGGGTCCCGGCGCGGCTGCCGCCGAGCGGGATATAGACGTACTCCCGGAACCAGGAGCCCAGCGTCATATGCCAGCGCCGCCAGAACTCCGTAATACTGCCGGACGCGTAGGGCATGCGGAAGTTTTCGGGGAAATCGAAGCCCAGCATCTTTCCGAGGCCGATCGCCATGTCCGAATAGCCCGAAAAGTCGAAGTACAGCTGCAGCGAAAAGGCGATCAGCCCGATCCAGGCCGTGAGCACGGAGGCCGGCCCCGTCTGCAGCCCGGTCCTGTCAAAAACGGCGCCGAGCGTATTGGCCAGCAGCACTTTTTTGCCCAGGCCGAAAAGGAAGCGCGCCATGCCCTCGCCCAGCCCGTCAAACGAAACGGTTCTGTCTCCGAGGGCTTTTTCCACTTCCGAATAGCGGACGATGGGCCCGGCGATCAGCTGCGGGAAGAGGGAAATATACAGGCCGAAGAGCAGCGGGTTTTTCTGCACGCCGATCTTTCCCCGATACAGATCGATCACATAGGAGAGCGCCTGGAAGGTATAGAAAGAAATCCCGATGGGCAGCGGCAGCGTATGCGCCGAAAGATGCAGCCCGCTCAGGCGGTTGATGATCTCTACCGCGAAGCCGTAGTATTTGAAAAAGCCGAGCAGTCCCAGATTGACGATCAGGCCGGCGATCAGGATCCCCTTCCGCCACTCCGGGATCTTCTCCATGTAGATCCCGACCGTGTAGTTGAGCAGGATCGAGAGGATCATCAGAATGATATAGACCGGTTCTCCCCAGGCGTAAAAGACGAGCGAGAACAGAAGCAGGACCAGGTTTTTCGCCTTAAGCCCCGGCAGGACAAAGTAGAGGAGCAGGCAAAGCGGAAGGAAGAAGAAGACAAAGACCGTACTGCTGAAAACCATTGCTTACCTCTCGATCACCGCTTTGACGCGGTTCATCAGTTCTTCGGCATGGTGTCCGGCCGCATAGACGACATAGCTCCCGTTCCGGTAGATGCGGGCCTCCTGCATCAGGCCGTACTGGTCCGTTCCGTAGCTGCGGAAGCGGTTTAAGAGCTCTTCTTTGCGGGCCTGCGCCGCTTTCTGCACGGTATCGGCCTGCGCCGCCTCAGAGAAGCGCACCAGCAGGAGCTCATCCACATCCATAAAATCCGTGGCGGTATAATAGACCACCTCGCCGCAGTCCGAGGGCAGCAGGCCGAAGTTCCTCTTCAGCTCCGCTTCCCCGGCGCGGACCGTTCTTTCGGTCAGCTCTTCTGCTTCTAGAGAGGCGGCCAGCGCGTCAAGGTCCGCATCGGGCACCGCGGACGGCTGCCGCAGGCGCAGCGCAATAAAGACGGAAAGGACGGCCAGCAGCGCCGTCATTCCCGCCAGAAAAGCGATCTTGTTTTTCCTGTTTTCCTTCATGCCTGCTACGCCTACTGTGACTGACTCCTGACATAATCATACCATCTCAGATATGTGGAAAGCGTATAGTGAATGCCGTCCTGCGTGGAAAAACCCGTCTGCTGCAGATACTCGCCGCAGGCAATATACGCGGCCCGGCACATTTCGGCCATCTCCGCGTTGAAGCGGTCGACTTCCTCATTCAGCCGGGAGATTTCTATGGCAAAGTATTTCTCCCCGTCGCTCGGCCCGACCGAGCAGAAGAAGAAGCGGACATTCGGATATGTATCCGTCAGCTCGTTGATCACCGCGCTGTAGTCGGCGGCCTTGGTGGCCGGGGCATAGCGGTAGGTCGAAGCACAGTCATTGACACCCATCCAGATGTAGACCGCGGAGACGTTTTCTTCCGCAAGCAAGGCTTTCAGCTGCGGGACCGCGCTGTCGCGGAACCAGATGAAGCCTTCGCCTTCCTTATCGATAAACCGGTCATTTTCCCGGTCATAATTGACATACAGACGCACGCCTGTCATGCGGGAGTCCCCGATCCACACCCGGAGGCCCTCCGCTGCAGGCCGTGTTTCTTCTGCCGTCGTTGGCTGCGTTTCCGGCGGGACGGTTTCCGCGGGAGCTGTCGTTTCCGGCGGCGCGGCCGTCTCGGGCGGGACCGTCTCTGAAGGCGTCTCCGGCGGCGCCTGTGTAGCCGGCGGGGCGGGAGCCGACGTCTCGGCAGGCTGCGTTTCCGGCGGGACGGTTTCCGCAGGAGCTGTCGTTTCCGGCGGAGCGGTCTCAGACGGCGTTTCCGGCGGCGCCTGTGTAGCCGCCGTGGCGGGCTGCGTCTCCGGCGGGACCGTCTCTGAAGGCGACTCCGGCGGCGCGGACGTCTCCGGACTCCTGCTTTCCGGCGGCACGGCCGCAGCAGACGTTTCGGGGACAGATTCCGCAGTCTCTTCCGGCTTTTCCTTTGTCTCCTCCGCCACAAGGATCGGCGCCGGCAGCGTTGTTTTCTCCCGGACCCGGATCACCCCGGGCAGCGTGGCATTTTCTGTTTTCTTCTGTCCGGCTTCGCTTCGGTGCGCCTGAACATAGGCAAAAACCGCAACCAGAACCAAGGCTCCCAAAACGGCAGCCCAGATCCGGCGCGGGATCTTCCGCCTGTTCTTTTTCGGGTCCTTCGCTGAACGCATCGCTGTCCTTTTTTCAGAATCCGACTTTGGCCCTAAGATTATTCAGCCACTTCTGGGTCCACACCGAGGTAAAATGAATGCCGTCCTGCATCAGATCGGCTTCGGAAAAGCTCTGTGAAGCATCCACATAGGTCCAGCCCCGGCGATTGCACATCGCCTGCAGAAGCGCATTATATCCGGCAATATTGCCCAGCTGCGGATACCGCGCCGTCCCGGCGGCTCCCACCGGCAGGACATTTCCCACATAGATCCGCGTGGAGGGCGAGCGTCTCTGGAAATCCAGGATGAATTCTTCATAGATCCGGGCGGCTTCGGCGTTTCCGTGGGCGATGATATCGTCCACCCCGTTTAAGAAGACGATCTTGGCGGGATAGCGGGCTGCCGCCGCGCGTCCCATATCATAATGGACGTCGATCTGGGAATACATCCAGTAGACCTGCGAATCCGGCCAGAAATGCCAGACCGAAAAACCGGACGCCCGGGAATCTCCGAAGAGAAAGGTCTGGCCGCTGACCACCGCAGTGGACGTCGGCGTAACCGTTGTCGCCGCGGTGGTCGCGGCAGCCCGGGACGACTCCGCGATCGAAGCCTGGCGCGACGCTTCCGCGCGGGAGGATTCCGCGAGCCACGCCTGATAGGCGGCTTCGCGGGACGATTCCTCGATGGATGCGGCGATGGATGACTGGATCGACGATTCCACCCGGCTTTCGTGCTCGGACTGGCCTTCCCCGGCCGCCGCCTGCCGGGAGGCTTCGCGGATCGAGGCGATCACCGATTCGTAGAGCCGAGCCGCTTCCACGGAAGCCGCGACCGACTCTTCTACAGACGCCTCCACGGAAAGAGATTCCGCCACAGACGACTCATAGGCAGAAACGACCAGATAGATACTTTCATCGACCGAATCCTGGATCCGTTTCTGCCGGGAGCTTTCCGCCCGGAAAACGACCTCCGCCGCCCCGGAAGGATCCGCGGCCGCGGCGGCCTGCAGACGGCTCTTTAAGCTCGCGTCCACCGCCAGATCCGACGCAGCGCTCGCCCGCCCGATCAGCGCGGTCACAAAAAAGACTGCCAGCAGGGAAAAACCCAACAGCAGCAGCCGGGACCATCTTCTGTTTTGAGGCTGATCATCCTTCATAAAAACCCCGGAAAGGGAGCCGCGCGCCTGCCGGCGGCAGCTTCCCGTCGCTGCCCTACATTATAAAAAGGGCACCGCAAAAATGCAAGCGAAGAAACATCCGGATTTCTTCCGCGCAAAGCGCGTACCTTTCTTTTTTTGCGATGATATTTTCCGCTTGTTAAGCTCTCAAGAAAATGATATATTGTTTTAATGGAAAGTCGTACGGTACTGCTGGAGGAAAGCATGCATCAAGCTACAGTCATGGCACTGACCGGCAAAGGCGGCGTCGGAAAGACGTCTCTTTCTGCTGCGATCATTCGGATCTTAACGGAAGAAAAGCCGGAAGCGAAAATTCTTGCGATCGACGCGGACCCCGCCATCGGCCTGTCCGTGGCCCTCGGCATTGAAGTCGCGGAAACACTGGACGATATCCGTCTCCGCGTCGCCAAAAACGTGACCGAAGGCCTGAGCGAGACCCAGGACATTCTGGCGGAAGCAAAATTTCGTCTTTTTGAAGCCATGAAAGAACAGCACGGCTTTGCTTTTCTTGCGATCGGACGCCCCGAGGCGGCCGGCTGTTACTGTGCCATCAACACGTACCTGCGGCAGGTCATCAGCCTGCTCGTGAATGAATTCGACTACGTCGTCATCGACGGCGAGGCCGGCATCGAGCAGATCAACCGCCGCGTCATGGAGAAGGTCACGCACCTTCTGTGCGTCTCCGACCAGAGCCGCAAGGGCATCCAGATCATCTCGACGATCAAAGAGGTGGCGGACACCCTCGTCGCAGCCGACCAGGTCGGCGCGGTCTTAAACCGCGTCCTCCTGCCGGAAAAGATAACGGAGACCGAGATCGGCGGCGTGCCGCTCATCGCCGTGATCCCGCCCGACCCGCGGCACGCGGAAAACGACATCGAAGGGAAAAGCGTCTTCAACCTGCCGGAAGACTCCGTGATCCTGCAGGGAGCACGGGAAATACTGGAGAAAATGCAGATCGTGTAACGCCTGCAGCAGCCCCGCCCCGGCGGACGCCCCCGTCCGCCCTTTCACGGGACCTCATCCTGAAAGGGCACGGATACTATACTTTTTCCGCGCGAGCAGGCCGATTGAGGCTTTTGCGCGAGCAATTCCGAATCTTGATCCCGGCTCACGCGAGCACGGAACTTTCGAGGAATATTGAACGAAGTGAACTGATTCCGAGAAAGTTTTGTGCGAACAAGGAGCCGGAAGGAAACCGGATGCGAGCGCAAAAAATGAAAAACCAGCCGCGAGCGCGAAGCTATATGCGCACATTTTTAGGAAGGGAGGTCCTATGAAAGATCTCAAATACCTGATTGAATTTGAAAACCTGCTGGAGGACGCGGACAACGCCCTCGTCCGGCAGGCGCAGGAGGAAGGAGGACTGGCGGTCGGCTATACCTGCTATCACATGCCGGAAGTGCTGTGCAACGTGGGCAACTGCTTCTCCGTACGCATCCGCGCACCGCGTACGGCGTCGATCGATATCGCCACCTACTACATGTCCAACTACACCTGCGAGTACGCCCGGTCTCTGCTCGAGCGTGCGATCGAAGGCGGCTATCAGTTCCTCGACGCCTTTGCCGGCGTGGACGCCTGCTCCGCCATGAACCGCTGCTACGAGCACATGGAGATCCTGAACTGCAACACCAAGCCGAACTTCTTTGTGAGCCACTGCGATATCCCGTATAAGATCGAGACTTATACGGTAGAACAGATGCGCACGCAGATGCGCCTGCACCTGCTGGACGAGCTCTCCGCCCGCTACGGCGTGGATACCTCGGACGAAGCGCTGCTGGCCGCCGTGGAGGAACACAACGAAGTCTGCCGGATCCTGACCGAGATCGGCAAGCTGCGCGCGCTGCCGAATCCGCCCGTGACCGGGTATGAGTATCACGTCCTAAATCTGGTCAGCTACTGCTGCCCCAAGCGCCTGATCCTGCCGAAGCTGCGCGAAACGCTCGAGGAGATCAAAACCCGCGAAATCGATGAGAAGCCGCGGTTCCGCGCGAAGGTCGCGGTCGTCGGCTCCGAGATCGACGATCTGGACTTCACGAAGCTCCTGGAAGACGCCGGCGCCCTGGTCGTGGCCGACCGCTACTGCTACGGTTCCACGCCCGGCCGCGAAGAGATCGTGATCAAAGAAGGCGAAGATATCTTAACGCAGATCGTCCGGCACTACATGGAGACCAGTGAGTGCGCCCGCTACATGAGCGCGGAGAAGATCACGCAGCGCCGCGAGACCGCGGACCGCATTGCCCGTGAAAACGGCGCCGAGGGCATCATTTACGAGCAGATGAAGTTCTGCGACTTCTGGGCCTTCGAACGGCCGCTCGCGAGCCACATCCTGCACGATGAATACGGCTGGCCGGTGCTCTCCATCGACCGCCCGTACAATGTGCGCAACTCCGGGCAGCTTCGGACCCGATTCCAGGCCTTTGTAGAGGCCCTGGAAATCAAACGCATTCACGCGGAAGAGGAGGCGAAAGCATGAGCAAGGTCAAATATCCGAATCCGAAATTCTTCCGTCTGAAAGATCATATGAACCTGAAGCTCCAGGGAGAGAACCTCAAGGAATTGGGCGGCATCGTCGGCGGAATGATCAAGGAAACCGACTGGAAAGGCGTCGGCCAGGCCATCGCGAAAGACGCGAAAGCCTTCGGCAAGCGCGCCAAAATGGAAGCCGGCCTGTTTGCGGGGATGTCGAACGAAGAGCGCATTGACTGGCTGATCAACGGGGAAAAGCAGCTCGGCAAACTCTACCGCAGCGGCAAGATGGCCACCGTCCGCCGCGAATGGCGCGGCCTTCAGGACACCGGCGTGGACTTCTATGAATGGCTGCGCATGTGGGGCATGCTCCTGGCCACCTTCGGGAAGGACCTCATCCCGTCCTTAAACGGCGCGCTGCACTACCGCTGGATGATTTCCTATTTCTGCTGCCATTCGTTCATGGATAAAAATACGCTCGGCCTGCGCGGGAACGCCTTAAAGATGCATCACGAGCTTATCTACGCGATCTTCCGCTACGTGGCCGAAAACCTCGTCCTGCTCATGAAGAGCGATGAAAAGGGCGGCAATTCCACCGAGCTTTCGAAGAAGATCGTCCTGCTCGACGAAATGACCATGGCGCAGATCATGGCCGGCTTCCCGGATCTGGTCGGCATCCCGTATCAGCTGATGCCGGTGTTCCTGCTTTCCGAGATCGACCAGCTGGCCTGCATGCCGTATATCGACGCGGTCGAAAGCTACGGCCTGCCGTCCGACACCTGCCCGGTGCCGACCTCCGAATGCGGCGCCTGCGTCATCGACGCGCTGCCGCACATGGGCGCCTGCTTCATCTCAAGCTCGATGCCCTGCGACGGCTCCGTTATGGCCTCGTCCTACACGAGCCGGCGGTTTAAGGATCTGCCGACCTTCCATCTGTGCTTCCCGGTCCGCTACGAGGACGAATCCTCCATGCAGGCGGCCGTGGCCGATATCAAGAACTGCATCAAGTTCATTGAGGAACAGACCGGCGCCAAGTGGAACTGGGATGCGTATTTTGCGGCGATGAAGCGCTTCAACAAGGAGACTCAGTACGAGCTGCAGAAGTGGGAAGTCAACCAGACGCCGACGCCGCAGCTGATCGGTCCCTGCTACGAGCTCTTCCGCAAGTGGAATTACGAGATGGACGGCGGCCTGGATCCGCGCATCTTAAAGACCTTCCAGAAGGTCGACAACCTGATGATGAAGGCCTACGAGGCGGGCGACGAGCCGTGGCGCGGCAAGATGCGCCACCGCGCGATCGTCTGGAGCGTGCCGGCGCACTACTACGCCAACTTCTCGAACTGGCTGGCCAACTGCTGGGGCATCAACGTCCTGGTCGAGATGGAGAGCCTGAACTTCACCAAACCGCTCGAGACCGAGGATCCGGAAGAAGCCCTCAAGGATATGGCAAGACTCTACGAGCGCATGGTCATGCGGCGCCACACGAACGGCGGCTACGACCACGTGCTGACCGAGCTCTGGCGCCAGGTCGAGATCTGGAAGCCGGATATCGTCATCATGTACCAGCACGTGTCCTGCAAGAACATGTCCACCCTGAACGGCCTCTTCGACGACCAGGCCAGAGAGCACGGCGTGCGTCTGATCTGGATCGAGCACGACCTGATGGATCCGAGAACCGTCTCCCGCAAGGATATGCGTTCAAAGGTGAATGAATACATGCGCACGGTCATGCGGGAAGAACCGATCGACCCGTCGCTCGTAGATTTTGAGGACGATGCAAGCTGGTAATGTCATCCTGAGCGAGCGCAGCAAAACGCCTGTCATCCTGAGCGAGCGCAGCGAGTCGAAGGATCCCATCCCTTTTACAGGGCCCTCAGATAAAGATGTGGGATTCTTCGACTCCGCACCGCAAGCGGTGCTCCGCTCAGAATGACACATAATACACAATCATTATTAAAGGAGATAGATACTTATGAAATATTACGGCGGGTGCGACGTAGGCTCCACCTACACCAAGGCAGTCATCATCGATGAAAACGGCAAGATCGTGGCGGATACCACCTTAAAGAGCAAGATCAACGCGGAAGAATCCGCCAAGCTCGCGATGGCGGAAGTTTTAAAGCAGGTCGGCCTGGAAAAATCCGAAGACCTCGAGTACCTGATCGGTACCGGGTACGGGCGCAACAAGGTCCCGTTCGCGGATGAAAACATTTCCGAAATTTCCTGCCACGCGATGGGCGTGCACGTGACCAATCCGACGGTCAAGGCCATCATCGATATCGGCGGCCAGGACATCAAGGGCATTTCGATCGACACCGACGGCACGGTCAAGAACTTCGCGATGAACGATAAATGCGCGGCCGGTACCGGGCGCTTCTACGAAGCCATGGCCCGTTCCTTCGAAATGAGCCTGCCCGAGTTCTCCAAGCTCTCCCTGTCTGCCAAGAACGTGATCCCGATCACCGCGCAGTGCACGGTTTTCGCGGAATCCGAAGTCATCACCCTGGTCGGCGAAGGCAAGCCCATGAACGAGATCGCGGCCGGCATCCAGATGGCGGTGGCCAAGCGCTGCTTCGTCATGAGCAAAAAAGCCGGCGCGACCGATTCCATCACGCTGACCGGCGGCTGCGCGAAGAACGACGGCTTAAAGGCCGCCATCGAGCACGTATTAAAGCTCAAGGTCGTGGATCTGGATACGGACCCGCAGCTGATGGGGGCGCTCGGCGCGGCTGAATATGCCCGCCAGAAGGGACAGGCGAAGAAGTAAGCGCCGCTGAAAGAGAGGAAGTGCTTATGAAATCAATACTCAAAGTCATCGGCATTATTTTAAAGATCCTCGGCCTGGCGCTCGGGGTCCTGTTCGTGGTCTACTTCTGGAACCTCGATCAGAAGCTCATGGAATGGGCGTACCGGCGCGTCAACCAGATCTTTGACCGCAAGAAGACAGATATACAATTCTAAACCATGAAATTATACGATTCCATCATTTTACAGACGCTCTCGGTGCTGGAGAAGGCGAAGCCGCTTTCTCCGGCCCCGGCGTGGCCGGATTCCGGCGCCAGCGAGCTGGTGATGCAGCGCGACGCGGCTTTTGAGCTCGGCGGCTCGGGCGAGCCGTCCGTGAACTATACCTGCGTGACCACCGGCGATTTCTTTGCGGAGAGCGGCGTGTTCCTGCTCGGAAATGACCTTCCGGCGCTCAAAGCCGACGCCCCGTTTGCCCGCATCGTGCTGCTTCTCACCGACGAGATCTCCGAAGACGACGCCGGGCACGATATGATCCGCGGCATGGAGTTCGTGCGCTATCATGTATTCCCGAAGGGCTATATGGTGCGCGTCTCCTCCACCAGCTACGAGGAGCAGGTGCGGGTCAGCAAGGCGGCCGTAAAAAGCGGGATCAGCTTTGCCGCGGTCGGCGCGGATTATCTGGAAAAGTATAAGGCGGTTCCCGGCGTGAAGGCCGTCCGCGTCTGTTTCATTACGGATAAGGCGGCGGTGGAAGCCCTGAAGCCGAACGCGAAAAAGGTGGATGATATCACCAAAACTCTCTCCCACATTCTGGACGGCCTGGAAGCGGACTGCGGCCACTGCAGCTTAAAAGCGGTCTGCGACGAAGTCGAAGGCATGCGGGAAATGCATTTGGGGAAGAAGAAATGAAGTATTACCATCACGATCATCACGGGGAACACGATCACCCGCATCCGCATCCGGAAGAAGCAGCTTCGCTTTCTGCTTCCGAAAAGAACCGCATGCTCGCGGAGCACATGCTCTCCCACAATGAACACCATAAGGAAGAGCTGCTCCATCTGGCACTGCACTTTGAAGAGGACGGAAAAGCCGCTGCCGCGGAAAAGATCCGCGCTGCCGCGGACCGTCTGGCCGAAGCGAATGCCCTGCTGGCTGACGCACTCTCGGAGGAAGCCTGATATGTGCCTCTCCAACGTCTACCGTGCCTCGGATAACGCCCTGCTCATGGAGCTCGCCGCCCGCGTGGAAGAACAAGGCGGCGAGGTGATCCTGCGCGACCTCTTCGGGCAGGTACGGCGCTTCCCCGGCACCATCGGATCCATCGATCTGGAAAACAACATCATAAAAGTACGGACGCAGGAAGCTTCTGCGGCCGAAGCATAGGAGGATTTATGAAACAGGAATATGCCCCGTTATTTACCCCCTGGAAGGTCGGCAATCTGGAGATCAAAAACCGGATCGTGCTGGCTCCCATGGGCGGGACCTGCATTTTCGGCTGGATGGAGCCCAACCACTTCGACAAGGAAGCGGCCAAACTCCTGCTGAATGTAGCGAAAAACCACTGCGGGCTCGTGATCCCCGGCATCGCTCCGATCCGGGACGTGCTCGGCCGCATGTGGCTGTACCAGAACAAGGCCAAATTCAAAAAGCTGAAGGAATTCATGGATGAGCTGCACGCCACCGGCGCGAAGATGTTCATCCAGATGACCGCCGGCTTCGGCCGTTCCATGGCCCTTTCGGATTCGCTGGCCCTGCTGGCCTACAATAAGCCGCTCGGCCGCCTGGCGAGCCCCGTTCTGGACGCTGAATATCTGACCGCGGCGCCGTCCGTCCTGCCCAACCGCTGGCACGACAAGGTCACCTGCCGTCCCATCACCAAGAAAGAAATTCAGCAGATCGTCTATGCCTTCGGCGAAACGGCCCGCATGTGCAAGGAAGCCGGCGTGGACGGCGTGGAAGTGCATGCCGTGCATGAAGGCTATCTGCTGGACCAGTTCACGCTGAAATATACCAACCAGCGGACAGACGAATACGGCGGCTCCCGCGAGAACCGCTACCGCTTCGCGGTGGAGATCGTGCAGGAGATCAAGAAAAAGTGCGGCAATGATTACCCCGTCTCCCTGCGCTACTCCGTACTTTCCAAGACCAAGGCCTTCCGCGAAGGCGCGATGCCCGGCGAGGTCTACAATGAAATCGGCCGTGACATGGAGGAGAGCGAGTGGGCTGCCAAGTATCTGCAGGATGCCGGCTACGACATGCTCAACTGCGATAACGGCACCTACGACGCCTGGTACTGGTCGCACCCGCCGCAGTATATGCCGGTGAACTGCAACCTGGAGGATGTCGAGCACATCAAGAAGTTCGTGGACATCCCCGTGGTCTGTGCCGGACGTATGCAGCCCGCCGACGGCGCCAAAGCCGTGGCCGAGGGCGGCATCGACGCCATGGCCGTGGGCCGTCAGTTCCTGGCGGATCCGGAGTGGCTCACCAAGCTCATCAACGATCACGAAGAAGAGATCCGGCCGTGCATTTCCTGCCACGCCGCCTGCTTCAACCTTTCGAAGCATGAAGGCACCGGCAACGATCAGGACTTCTCCGATACCATGGGGATGTGCCGCTGCGCGATCAACCCGCCTTCGATGCAGTCGAAAAAATATAAGATCGTCAAGACCAAGAACCCGAAGCGCATCGCGATCATCGGCGGCGGCATCGGCGGCATGGAAGCGGCCCGCGTCTTAAAGCTCCGCGGTCACTTCCCGACCATCTACGAAAAGAGCGGCGAGCTCGGCGGCATCTTCATTGCCGCGGCGGCCCCGTCCTTCAAGGAGAACGATAAGAAGCTGATCGAATGGTTCAAGCTGCAGATGAAGGATCTGAACATCCCGGTGAAGTTAAATACCGAGATCACAGACCTGGATTCCCTGCTGGCGGATGAGATCATTATCGCCACCGGCGCGACCCCGAAGAAGATCCCGATCCCGGGCGTGGAGCGCGCGATCGACGCGACCGAGTACCTGCTCGGCACCAAGGAAGTCGGCGACAACGTGGTCATCATCGGCGGGGGCCTGACCGGCTGCGAGATCACGCTCGACCTGTTCCGCAAGGGCAAACATCCGGCCATCGTCGAAATGATGAACGACCTGATGGCTGTGCCGAATTTGTGCTTGGCGAACTCCAGCTACCTGCGCGACTGCTTCAGGACCAACAATATCCCGGTCTTCCTGGAAGCCAAGACGAAGGAGATCGGTCCGGACTACGTGCTGGTCGAAGGCAAGGACAAGCGCCTTACGAAGGTTCCGGCTGATTCGGTCATCATGTCCGTCGGCTACAAACCCGCGCCGCTGTCCGAGGAGAACAAGCACATCCACCTGCTCGGCGACTGCAAGAAGGTCGGGAACCTCAGGAGCGTCATCTGGGGCGCCTGGGACATCGCGATGAAGCTGTAAGCAGAAACTCTGCGCGGCAGACGCAAAACAGAAAAGGCCCTGTGCCTGCGGAGGAATTCTGCGGACACAGGGTCTTTTCATTGGCAAACAGTCGCCGGCAAAGCCTTGACGTAAGGCCCCAAGGGATATACAATAGATATACCAAGGAGGAATCATCATGCAGACTCAGGTGAAAGCGTGGGGAAACAGCCAGGGCGTCCGGATTTCAAAAGAAGTTCTCCAGGCTGCTTCCATATCGATAGATGACACATTGGAGATAAAGGTGTCTGACGGAATCATCATGCTGGTAAAGCCGTTCCGGCATAAGACGCTGGAAGAACGCGCGGCGGAGTACGGCGGAAAGCTGTCTCTGGACGGTGAATATGACTGGGGCGAGCCGCTTGGGAAAGAGGTCTGGTGATGATGAAAGAACTGCACCAGGGCGATATTTAAAAATCGAAAACATCAGGCAGCCTGTCCTCGTCGTCAGCAAGGATTTCTTTAATCAAAGCGGAGAGATTATCGGCTGCCCGATTTTCCAGACCGGCGGGGCGGGGCCGCTGCACATCCCGATCCGTACGGACAAAACGGAAGGCTATGTTCAATGTGAGAAACTCGCCCTGCTGGATCTGAATGTGAGAGGCTGGGCCGGAACAGACCGGATCCCCATGGCTGACATCATTAACATCACCGATGCCATCCAGGGAATATTCGATTACGTATAAGAAGCATTCCTGCGAACCGATCAATAAAAGCCATGCCGACAAAATCTTTCCTGCTTATTATTTTGTTTTATGCTGCGTCGATTGCGCTGACCGTCGTGATCGAGACGCCGATCCTCCTTTACGGCGGCGTAACGGATAACAAAACCTATATCCGGAACGTAAATATCGTGACGAACGCGGCGCTGAACCTGATCCTGGTGTGCCTCCTGCACGAGAAGACGCTCGGGGCGGATGAAAAGCTGATCGACACGGTAAGCACCGCCTGGTTTGTCCTCGCGGAACTGCTCCTGATCCCGGTGTCGGAAGGACTCCTTTACCGAAAGATCTCCTCTGCCGGGACAAAGCGGATCTTCCTGTTCACCTATCTGGCCAATTTTACGTCCTGTGCTGCCGGGCTTATCCTGGACGGGATTCTCCGGTACTTTTTCAGATAGATCTGTCCTCATTACGGAAAGGAGGTCTGATAATGGTAAAACTGCTTTTGTCGGATGTGAGTTTCGGATTCTGGGACGTCCTGCTTACGAATCCGTGGATCCTTCTCTTCGCCGCGCTCGGGATATTCCTGATCGTAAAGGGCGTCAAGGCGATCCGCCGCGAGCTGGCAAAGAAAAACGCGCAGGCCGCGGAACCTGCCGCGGCAGCATTTTACGGAGCGGAAGAAGAGCCGCCGGCCAACGAAATCGAAGGCCCCGCCGCAGCGGATCCCCCGGCCGAAGCCGGGCCGTCTGTTCCGGAAGCGCCGCATGAAGACAAGTAAGGCCGCGAATCGGACAGGCACGAAGTATTTCTTCGTTCACGCCTGTGTCGAGATCGTCTGCTTTTATCTGCTGCGGGTCCACTACCCGGCTGCGATGGCAGGCGCGATCGCGCTTGCCTATGATTTTGCCGCCTTTCTGCCGCAGGGCCTCATCGGGGATTTTATTATCAGACACAAAAAGATCCCTTATGAGACCGCCGGCCATGTCCTGATGGCGGCCAGTATTTTTCTTGTGGCTTCGCCCGCAAAGGCGGTGCACGTCTGCGGGTATCTCATCCTCGGCATCGGGAATGCCATTCTCCATGAATGCGGCGCGATCGCGGCTGTCGCGGACAGCGAAGGGAAGATATTCCCCGCGGCGCTGTTCGTCTCCGGCGGCTCCTTCGGCCTGGTCATCGGCCAGACGCTGGGGATATACCAGGTCTCTCCGTATTTTCTGATCCTGCCGCTTCTGCTGTCGGAAGCGCTCTGCCTTACGGCGAAAGCGTCCGTCCGGAAAGAAAGCTACCCGGAATTTCATGTAACAGACGCGAAGATCCCGGCCGGCCTTATCCTGCTGATCGCCTTCCTCGTGACGGCCGTCAGAAGCTATATCGCCTATGCGATCCCGATCTCATGGAACAAGGAGCTGTGGCAGACCTTCTTCCTCTTTTTTATCATGGGTGCGGGAAAAGCGCTGGGCGGACTGCTGGCAGATACCATCGGCGTCAGAAAGACCGCCTTTATCGGAACGCTGGCGGCGATCCCTTTTCTTCTGTTCGGGGATCAGCGCATGGCCGTCTCCTGCATCGGCGTGTTCTTCTTTTCAATGACGATGAGCCTGACCTTTGCCATGTGCCTGAACATCCTGAAAACAAATCCCGGGCTGGCTTTCGGGATCACGACGGCAGGCCTTTTCCTGGGCCTCCTGCCGGCATTCTTTGTGCAGTTTGACCGATCCGTCAATACCGTACTGATCATCGTGCTTTCCCTCCTTTGTTTTGGGCTGCTGCGCGGCTCCCTGACCGATGATTTCCACGTCCTGAACCGCGTTTCATAGCCTTTTTGCCTGCTTTATGCTATGATTCTTCCCGGAAGACTGAAAAAGGAGCAAGAATATGATCTGGCCGCACCGTCTTTCGATACCCTATAACCTGTTTCACAGCGCGGATCTCTGGATCTTCGGCGCCGCAGGGATCGCGGCCGCCGTGCTTCTGCACCGCCGCGACAGAAAATGCTTTATCTGGCCGGCTCTTCCTGCCGTGATCCTCTGGCTGGCCTGTGAAACAGCCGGAAACAATATTCGAAGTTATTTATGGGAGATGATCGCACTTCTGGCCGGCACGTTTGCTCTCTGCTGCGCGGCCGCCTGGCTGATCATGGACCTGTTTTATTTCCTGAAGGACAGACAGCAGGAAAAAGAGAACGGGCGGCGAAGCCGAAAAGGGATCGCGGTGATATCTTTTCTCATGCTCCTTCTTTCGGCGGTTCTGATCCTTCGGTGCGTCCTGCAGAAAAAGGAATACCCGGCCTCCTATGATCTGACCAAACTGGAAGCGATCGGGCAGCGGGACTTCGAAGCGCCGTTTACCGTCGGCGGCAAGCTGTATATTCCTTATCGCCTTATGGATGCAGCAGCCTTCAACGATCTGCTGCAAAAGCTTTCTGTCAGCGACCCGGCCGATCTCGGCAGGGTGGTCGCCTACAGCCCGCATCATCCGCGCCAATGGTACTATTACTGTACCGTGGACAAGCTGGACGGAGACTGGCTGCTGATGTTTGACGAAGACGGCACCGGCCTTCCGGGTGAAACGAACGTCCTCTATCTCTGCGGAACGCAGGAAAGCATCGACCGGGCGGAAAACGGGCCATAAGCCGAAAGGTCCCAGATAAAGAAAGCAGCCGGCACGGCTGCTGCGGAGGTTCTTATGAAAGAAGAGATCATGAAAGAAAAAGAAGAGGCTGTCAATCCCGAAACGCTGCCGGACGCCGGTGGACCCACCGCTTTGCCGGAGGCGCTTCTCGGACTGTTCGCAGATAACGAAGACCTCCTCGAAAAAGACACGCTTTCTTCCGAGGATGAGTTCCGGCTCGACCTGCTGCTGAAACAGGCCGCCGATGAAATGTCGCCGTTTTTCGACCATGCGGCGCCGGCCAGCCTGCTGTTTCCGCTTACGCTGACGGATTTTGCGGATCTGTCGGATGAAGAGCTGTTCGAAGCCCTTGAGGAGCGGACCGTTGATCTGGCAGCTGCCGGCGAGCCGGAGGAGCTGGCGGGGCTCCCGGAAGCCATTCAGCTCTTTACCCGGGTCAATCTCTTTCTGACTGAATTTGACGACGGCGGCTTTGCCCAGTATCTCTGCGAGCCCACCGTCCGGGCATTTTTCGACCGGCTGCCGGAGGATCTGCGGGAGATCGGCGCGGAAGAGCACAGCCGGCTTCTGGAAAGCTTCCTGGCAGAAAACCATCTGGAAAAGAGCGGAATCGACGCGCTTCGCCCCAAGGATCAGCCCGCCCTGCGGAAAAAATACAATTTCGATCTTTTTGAGGAACAGTTTTCTGAACTTCTGCCTCTGTGGCTCCTTCTGACCGCGCACGCCCGCGGACATCAGGCGGACTGGATCGGCTTCCCGCAGGAAAAAGAATAAGCCGCCCGGCTCAGGGCGGCAAAGAAAGCGGCAAACCGGACGGCGCTTATTTTTCCCACACGACCGCCTGATACGGCTGCAGCAGGACCGACCCGCCTTTCTCCGAGACCGTCCCGTAGTTGTTCAGCAGGACCACGCCGCCGTTTACCCAGTCCGGCAGACGGCAGCGGACCGGCTTTTTCGAGAAATTTCCCGCAACAAACAGCCGTTTGCTTTCGCCGTCCCGGCTGTAGGCGACGATCTTCCGGTTCTCCCGGTCATATTCCTTCACGCCGCCGTAAATGGCGGCGTCATTGTTTTTCTTGATCGCCAACAGCTTCTGATAAAAGCGGTATACCGAACGCTCCGACGCCAGATCTTTCTGAACATTGATCTCCGGCCAGGCCGGATTCATGCCCTGCCACGGCGCATGGCCCCGGTTGAAGCCCGCATTCACACTCCCATCCCACTGCATCGGGACCCGGGCATGGTCCCTGGCTCCGTATTTGATGAAGCGGAAAGCCAGCCCCTTCGGCATGCCGTAGGAGGTCATGAGATCGAAAACAAAATGGCTCACCGGGTCCTTTAATTCGTCCATGCTCTTAAAATCGCAGTTGGTCATGCCGATCTCCTGGCCCATGTAGACGAAGGGGATCCCGAAGCCCAGGAAGGTCACGGCGGCCAGGAGGGTCGCCGCTTCATAGCGATAGTGCTTCGTGTCAAGGGAAAAACGATTTACGCAGCGCGGATTGTCGTGGTTTTCCAGCACCAGCGTGTTCCATCCCTCCCCGAAGCTGGCCTTCTGCGGATCGAAAAGGCCCTTTTTAAACTGCGCCATGTTGAACGGCTTCGGGAAGAACTTCATTCCTCCGATATTGTCGGAATCCAGATGCGCGAAGTTGAATATCGTATCCAGCTCACGGTTGCCTGCCTTCACATAGGCCCGGGCGTTTTCGGGAGACGGATGGAAGGATTCGCCCACGGTATAGCAGTCATAGTGCGAAAAGGCCCGATCGTTCAGCTCCTTCAGGAATTCGTGGATGCGCGGGCCGTCCACAAAGTACTTTGCGCCTTTCTGAAAGGTTTTCCTGTCGGTGTCGTCCTGAAGCGGATAAACCTTGGAAGAAAGATTGAACACGTCAAAACGGAAGCCGTCCACCCCTTTTTCCAGCCAGAAATTCAGAATATCCGCAACTTCTCTGCGGACCGCCGGATTTTCCCAGTTCAGATCGGCCTGCTCCTTGCAGAAAAGATGCAGGTAGAAGTCCTCGCTGTCACCGATCCGTTCCCAGGCGCTGCCCGTAAACGTGGAGGCCCAGTTGGTCGGGGGCAGGAGCTTCTTTCCTTTCCTTTTGCCCCTGCGGATAATGTAATAATCCCGGTACGGAGAGTCGGGCGAGCTGACGGCCGCCTGAAACCAGGGGTGCTCGGTGGACGTGTGGTTGACGACCATGTCCATGATGACCTTCAGCTCTCTTTTGTGACACTCGGCAAGCAGCCGGTCAAAATCCTCCATGCTGCCGAATTTCTCATCGATCTGCCGGTAATCACTGATGTCGTACCCGTAATCGTAATCGGGAGAACGGTACAGCGGGGAAAACCAGATCGCCGTCACCCCGAGATCCCGGATATAGTCCAGTTTGGAAATAATGCCTTCGATATCGCCCCAGCCGTCGTTGTCGGCGTCGCAGAAACTGAACGGATAAATCTGATAAACAACACTGTTCTTATACCAATCGGTCTTCATCGGCAGCACTCTCCCTTTCTGTTCCGAAAAATCACGCACACCCGTCATTTTACTCCTGCAGCGGCGATCCGGCAAGGCTTCCGATCCCCTGCGTCTGCGCGAGCAGCCGCACTTCGGGACGGAGCTCTTCGGGCGCCGGGATGCGGCCCTTTACATTGTCCAGCAGCCAGCCCTTCTCCCGCAGGCCCTTCAGGATCCAGGCGCCGCGGATGAAGGGTTCCGCGCCTTCCTCCGGCGGATCCGGCAGTCCGTAAAACGGCGAGAGCTCCCCGCTTTTTACCGCGGAGACAAGATGCTCCGCCAGGACGCGGGTCCCTTCCGGCACAAGCTTTCCGATCAGCAGCTCGATCGCGCCGGAGTCAAAGCCCCAGAAATAATTCAGCGCCCGGTGCCCGCTTTTCTTATCGATCGCCTCCCAGTTCCCGCTCCGGATGCTCTCAATGAGCCGCTGGTAGATGATCCCCCAGTTCCACAGCGTCATCGCCAGGTTTTCCAGCTCATGCGCCTCCGTATAGCGGTACAGCCCGACCTCCCGGTGGAATTCGTTCACCGGGGCGAGCAGTTCCCGCCCGGAAATGATGCTGATCCCCTCATTCCAGAAGGTCACGCGCGGATCCGCGCCGATCTCATCCGTCCAGACGGCGTACACCTTCGCCCCGGGATTCACCATTTTCACGCCGTTCGCGAAAGCATTGAGATTCAGAATGTTCCCGATAAACGGGCAGTTGGCAACGTAGCCGATATCCCCGGCGCCGGCCATGGCCCCCGCGATCACGCCCGAGACGAATTTTGCCTCGTAGATGCGGGCATAGTAGGTGCGCAGATATCGGTGCGGGAAGTTCAGCGCGCAGCACAGGATCCGGGTATCCTGACAGGTCACCGCCGCCTTAAGGCACGCGTTCAGAAAGCGCGAAGACGTGACAAAGATTACATCCGCGCCGGCCTCCGCCGCCTCCTTTATCTTTTCGGCGACGTTATCGCCGTCGATCTGATCGTACACCTCCGTGACGATCTTCTCCCCGAAAACATCGATGATGTGCTGGCGCCCCAGCTCGTGGCCGTATGTCCAGCCCAGCGTTTCGGGCGTCTTTTCATACAGGAAGGCGATCTTCAGGACCTTCTCGGGAACAAAGAGCTTCCCCAGCAGGCTGAGCCGCTTTTCCTCCTCCGCGTCCGTGACGAGTTTTACGGCCTCATCGTTCGTGCGCAGCGCAAACTCATCCCAGATCTGCCCGAGGTCCTTCCGGATATCCTCGGACATCGCGTTCTCCGCCTTTTCATAGCCGTAGATCTCCAGATAGATGAGAAAGGCGTCCGCGTCCGTAAGTCCCTCCAGCCTGCTCCCGCCGAGCGCGCGGTAGACGGTCTGGAAGCGGATGTAGGCGGAGCGCAGCAGACGGATATCCTTTTCCGCCGGGACATGCGCCGCGGACCAGCCCATCAGTGATAAAAAGCGTTCATAATCTCCCGGCTGGGAAAAGACCAGGAAGTTGACGGGAACGATCCGGTAAAAAGCCAGGAATTCGTAATAGACCTTGATCTCCGGCTCCTCGGAGCGCGCCGGAATGATCCGGGTCACCTCGCCCGGGATCGAGACCGCGTTGAAGAATTTGAGTACGCTGACCCGTTTGTTGCCCTCCACGACATAGTAGCGGTGCAGGTATTCGTAAACCTTGACCGGGTCCCGGATCCCTTCGCCCAGGTGCGCTGCGATCAGCGCCTGATATTTCGCGGCAAACTCGGTGGACGGCTCCATCAGCGGCATGAAATTGGCCGCGAAAGCCTGCCGCCGGCCGTCCGAAGCGGTGCCGACGATCCGCTCAAGGGGAATCTCCTGCAGGCCGAGCGCCTGCTCGGACAGACTGCTCGTCCCGGCGGTTATATCTTCCAGCACCGGAAGGTACGGATCTTCCTTCCGGGCCGTTTTTTCTTTATAGCAGCGCTCAGCGAGTCGCTGCGCATTCTGATAGGTATATTCCATCGCCTTAACACTTACTGTTTTTTTGATCGGAGACCCGGAGGCTTCCTTTCAGAAAATGCAATTTACCCATTCCCGAGCCAAATGTCAAGCAGGAAAATAAACGGGGCCCTGCCGCGCCGCGATGCTGCGGTTTTATCCATATAAAAACGGCGATGCCGGGCATCGCCGAGTGTATGATCCGCCATTGTACCGCGGCGATGCAGCGCGTCGCCCCGTGGGTCAGATTTTGGTTTTCAGCACTTCCAGGAACTTGCGGCAGTCCTCCGGGTAGATCGCCCCCATCGTAGCCACCTGGAACATATTCATGTCGTAATACTTGCCCTTGCCGGCATAGACCGTATAGCCCGCGTCGCCCATCCGTTTGATGAAAGCAGCCACGTCTTTTCCTTCCGGGAGGAAGACCGAGGTCACGGTGTTGGACATTTTTTCTTCCGGCAGCAGGAACCGAAGGCCCAGTTCCCGCATCCCGTCGCGCACGATCTTCGTGCACTCCTTGTGGCGCTCGATATAGGCGTCCAGCCCTTCTTCGTTGATGATATGATCCATCGCGGCTTCGAGCGGCCAGAAGAGGTTGACGTTCGGGGTGTTCGGGGTCTGGTGTTTCGCAACCGCCATCTGATAATGCTTGGCCAGGTTCAGGTAGACCGTCTTGCCCATCTCCGGCGTCAGCGATTCCAGGATCTCCTTCTTCGCGCAGACGTAGGCGGAGCCGGGGTAGGCGCCGACGCACTTGCCGCCGACGGAGGTGCAGATGTCGATGCCGTTCTCCGCCGCTTTGATGTGCTGGCCGGCCGCGGCGCTCACGCAGTCCACGAAGATGCGGCGGCCATACTTGTGTGCAAGCTTTGCCAGTTCCGGGATCGGGTTGATCATGGCCGTGCTGGTCTCATGAAAGACCGCGCAGACGTATTTGATGCTCTCATCGTTCTTCAGGTATTCTTCCACCTGTGCCAGATCGGGATCGCAGGCCCAGCCGCAGGCATAGTTGATATGAGGCACGTTATGCTTGGTCAGGATCTCATGCAGTCTCTCGCCGAACTCGCCGTTGTTGATCAGCAGCGCGCTGTCGCCTGGCGCAAAGACAGAAGAAAGACAGGTCTCGTTGGCCGACGTCCCCGAACCGGATACGACCACGGAATAATAGGAATCATCCGCTTCGAAGATCTTCAGGATCAGCGCCTGCAGACGGACAAACATCTCTTCAAATTCCGGGCTGCGGTGGCAGATATCGTAATGCAGCAGGGTCTGGCGGACCTTATCTTCCACCATAACGGGGCCGGGGCTGAACAGCATCGTTTTCATAACGCTACCTCTTTCTTTTTCTTTTCCGGAACCGCGCATACGCTTTCCTTCCGGTATCCTAAAGATACTTTGACGTGTGGTTTTTGTCAAGCGTGACTGTGATATAATCTGTGTTGTTGTGGCTTTTGCAACATTTCTTCCGTTGTTTTGCCTTTTTCTGTTGGAATATTCACAAAAGCTTTGCCGCCTTGCGGTTTCCGATCCGTCTGTGCTATACTGCAGAAAAGAATCATCCGAGAAAAGGAGAGACCATGCAGGAGATCCGGCGCGATAAAATAAAAGAACTGCTTCGTACCAGCGGCTTTGTGAATGTCCAGGATCTGGCGTCCCGCTTCCAGGTATCTTCGGAGACGATCCGGCGGGATCTGGAGCAGCTGGAAAAGGAAGGCGCGGTGAAGCGGGTCCACGGCGGCGCCATGAGCACGCTGCGCATGGTCAGTGAGACCGCCTTTGTGCTGCGGCAGCAGTCGCACACGCCGGAAAAACGGCTGATCGCCCGCGCCGCCGCCGAGATGATCGCGGACGGCGATACCGTGATCCTTTCTCCGGGGACCAGCACCCTGCAGATCGCGCCGTTTCTTGCGCCGCGCAAAAATCTGACCGTGATCACCAACGGCCTGCCTCTTGCCATGCAGCTGGCTGAATATCCGGAGATCAACGTCTATTTTCTGGGCGGCCATCTGCGCGGAGAGGATCTTGCCACCTCCGGCAGCCTGGCGTTTTCCAATCTGGCGCTTTTTAACCCGGCCAAGCTGATCCTCGGGATCGGCGGCATCACGCCGGAAAACGGGCTCACGGACTTCCGCATGGAAGAATCCGCGCTGCTGCGGGCCTTTATCGATAAGGCCGCCTGCACGATCGCGATCGGCGACCACAGCAAATTCGGGAAAGTCTGCGCCTATTCGATCTGTCCGGCCGGCCGCCTCGACGTTCTGATCACCGACAGCGGCACTCCGGCCGAGCTGTGCCGCGCCTATCAGGAGCTGGGCGTTTCGGTCCGGGTCGTAAACGTCCCGGCGGAAGAAAACTGATCAGGCTTGCTTTTTCCATTCATTTCGTGTAATATTAAGTGTACTGTTTTAATATATTCAGTATAATCATGTTTTAAACGTTTTGTTGACTCTGCCGCGGCAGAGAAGTTTTTGTTGGAAAAAATCCATAACGGATCCTGTTTTGGGAGGCAGAAAGCCATGAAAGTCGTACTCGAACACCTCACAAAGAGATACCCCAACCGGAACAAAAAGGAGGGCGGGGAAGTCGTAGCGGTCGGTGATTTCACCTTTGAGATCCCCGACGGCAAACTGGTCGGCCTGCTCGGCCCTTCGGGCTGCGGCAAATCCACGACCCTGAATATGATTTCCGGCCTGACAGAGCCCACCGAGGGAAAGATCTTCTTCGGCGATGACGATGTGACCAAGCTTCCGCCGGAAAACCGCGGCGTCGGGCTGGTCTTCCAGAACTATGCCCTGTACCCGCATCTGACGGTCATGAAGAATATCCTCTTCCCGCTGCAGAATCTGAAAGGGCCGGACAAGCTGACGAAGGAAGAGATGAATGCCCGGGCCCTGGAGGCAGCCAGACTGGTACAGATCGAAGCCCTTTTGGACCGCAAGCCCAGCGAGATGTCCGGCGGCCAGCAGCAGCGTGTGGCAATCGCCCGCGCCCTGGTCAAAATGCCGCGCGTCCTCCTGCTTGACGAGCCGCTTTCCAACCTGGACGCCCGTCTGCGCCTGCAGACGAGAGAAGAGATCCGCCGCATCCAGCGCGAGACCGGGATCACTACGGTCTTCGTCACGCACGACCAGGAAGAAGCCATGAGCATCTCCGACGTCATCGTCGTGATGAAGGAAGGCTATGTGCAGCAGATCGACGAGCCGCAGAACGTCTATGACGATCCGGTCAATCTGTTCGTGGCCAAGTTCCTGGGGACCCCGGCCATCAATGTGTTCGAGGGCCACGTCGCCGCCGAACAGCTTTATATCGGCGGTGAACCCGTGCTGCGCGTGACCGGCGTCCCGGACCAGGACGTTTACGTGGGCATCCGTCCGGAAGGCTTTGTCCCGGATGAAAAGGGGAACTTTGGCTGCGGCGTAAGCCGGGTGGAAGTCATGGGGCGCGATACCAGCATCATCGCGGAAAACAGCGCCTGCATAAGCGGACAGATCCGCGCCATCATCAGTTCTGTCCGGAAGATCGACAAGAACGCCGCCTCGGTGCGCTTTTCCCTCCTGCCGGAGAAGGTCCACCTGTTCAGCAAAGAGACCGAAGAGCGCATCCGCTTCAGGGAGTAAGCCATGGGAAAGAGTAAATACAAGGGCTGGCTGTATCTGCTGCCCGCCATCGTGTTTTTAGCCGTCTTCATGGTCTACCCGCTCGTGGACGTTCTGGTCTACTCCGCGGAGGAAGGCTACAGCTTCGCCTCCCAGACCTATACCGGCACCGGCCTGTTCAACTATTCCTACGTCCTGCACGATCCGTATTTCCTGCAGGCCGTGAAAAATACCTTCCTGATCGTGATCATCACCGTGCCGCTGAGCACGGGCTTCGCACTGCTTATTTCCCTGGCGCTGACCTCGATCCCGAAACTGAAAAACCTGTTCCAGACCATCTATTTCCTGCCCTACGTCACCAATACGCTGGCGGTCGGCCTGGTCTTCATGATCCTTTTCAAGCCGACCTTCTATACGGACGGCATGGTCAACCTGCTGATCAAATTCTTCGGCGGGCAGGCCGTGGACTTTATCGAAGGGCCGTACTGGGCCAAGATGTTCGTCATGTGCTTCTATACCATCTGGGTCGTGCTGCCGTTTAAGATCCTGATCCTGACCAGCGCGCTGGCCTCGGTGGACCAGAACCTCTACAACGCGGCCAAGATCGACGGGACCTCCAAATCCCGCACGTTTTTCCGGATCACGCTGCCGATGATCAGCCCCATGCTGTTTTACCTTATCATCACGGGCTTTATCGGCGCCTTCAAGGCCTACAGCGACGAGGTCGCGCTCTTCGGCACCAACCTGAACGTGGCCGGGATGAATACCATCGTGGGCTATGTGTACGATATGCTCTACAGTTCCGGCGGCGGCTATCCGTCCTACGCCTCGGCCGCGGCCATCATGCTCTTTGTGATCGTGCTTACCATCACCTGCATCAACCTGATGGTGAGCCGGCGCAGCGTCCATTATTAAAGGAGGTGCGCGATGACCGATCTGAGCAGAGATTATACGAAAATCGAACAGGCCGCCCGCACCCGGAAGAAGATCGTGCACACCGTGATCTATATTTTCCTGGTGTTCTGGGCCCTGATGGTCCTGTTCCCCTTCTACTGGATGATCCTCTCCTCCTTAAAGAGCTACAGCGCCTATAACGGAGAGTACATCCCCAAGTTCTTCACGCTCTCGCCCACGCTGGAAAACTATGTGAACGCCTTCAACGCGGTGCCGCTTGCGAAGTACTTTTCCAATACCCTCATCTTTACCCTGGCGACCACTGCCATCATGCTGGTGGTCATCATCCTGGCGGCCTATGCCTTTGCCAAGCTGGATTTCCCGGGGAAGAACATAACCTTTACTCTCTTCCTCGCCCTCATGATGATCCCCAACGAGCTGGTCATCATTACGAACTTCGTCACGATCACGAACCTGGACCTGCGGAACACCTTCACGGGCCTGATCCTGCCGAGCATCACCTCCGTCTTCTATATCTACCTGCTGAAGGAGAACTTCGCGCAGGTGCCGGATGAGCTCTACAAGGCCGCCAAGGTCGACGGCTGCTCGGATATGAAGTTCCTGCTCAAGGTCATGGTCCCGATCTGCCGGCCGACCCTCGTGACCGTCGTGATCCTGAAGGTCATCGAGTGCTGGAACTCCTACGTCTGGCCGCGCCTGATCACGGACGACGCGAACTATTTCCTGGTTTCCAACGGGATCCAGGAGATCCGCGAAAACGGCTTCGGCCGCGACAATATCCCGGCCATGATGGCCGCGGTCGTGGTCATCTCCGTGCCGCTCATCATTCTCTTCCTGATCTTCCACAAAAAGATCATGGAAGGGGTTTCCCGGGGAGGTACAAAAGGATGAAGAAGAAAGCCTTTGCCCTGCTCCTGGCCTTCAGCTTTGCAGCCGGCCTTCTGGCGGGCTGCCACGGCCGCTACGTGGATCCGTACGCGACCACCGTAGCGCCGCCCGAAACGACACCGGCCGCCACGGAGTCTGCTCCCGAAGAAACCGGTAGCACCGAGGAAAGCGCGGCCCCGGTCAGCTACCGCTACACCCTGCCGGATACGCTGGATACCTCCAAGAAGTTCACGCTGAAATTCTGGGCCAAGAACGATACGAATATGACCCAGGTCAAGATCTATCAGAAGGCCATCGAGGATTTCCAGGCGCTGTATCCGAATATTACCGTGGAGCTGCGGCGCTATAACGACTACGGGAAGATCTACCAGGACGTCATCACCAATATCGGGACCCATACGACGCCGAACATCTGCATCAGCTATCCGGACCATATCGCGACCTATCTCTCCGGCGAAGACGTCGTGGTGCCGCTCGACGGCCTGCTGGAAGATCCGCGCTTCGGCCTGGGCGGCTCCGAGCTCAAGTTCGACTCCCCCACGAAAGATGAGATCGTCCCGGAATATCTGGCGGAATGCTACGTGCAGGACGGCATCTACGCCCTGCCGTACATGCGCTCCTCCGAGGCCCTCTATATCAATGAGGACTTCGTGAAGAAGCTGGGCTATGAGATCCCGGACGTCATTACCTGGGACTGGATCTGGGAAGTCTCCGAAGCCGCGGCCGCCACGAAGGGAAGCGACGGGACCTACTCCCTGAACAATCAGAAGACCCTGCTGCCCTTTATCTACAAGTCCACCGACAATATGATGATCCAGATGCTGCGCCAGAAGAAGGCCGGCTACAACGCGGCCGACGGCAGCATCTACATCTTCAACGATACCACCCGCTCGCTGCTCTTTGAGATCGCGGACCACGTAAAGAGCGGCGCCTTCTCCACATTCAAGATCTCCAGCTACCCCGGCAACTTCTTCAACGCGGGGCAGTGCATCTTCGCGATCGATTCCACGGCCGGCGCGACCTGGATCGGCAGCGAAGCGCCGCTGACGGAGATCCCCGCGGACAAGGTCGTCCACTTCAACACGGTGGTGCGCCCGATCCCGCAGTTTGATCCGGAAGAGCCGCAGATGATCTCGCAGGGCCCTTCCGTCTGCCTGTTCTGGAAGGACGATCCGCAGGAGGTGCTGGCTTCCTGGCTCTTCATGCAGTTCTTACTGACCAACAGCGTACAGATCGCCTATTCTCAGACCGAGGGCTACGTTCCCGTCACCACCAAGGCGCAGCAGGATCCGGCATATACAGACTACCTCTCCCGGGCCGGCGAGGACAATTCCACCTACTATGACGTGAAGATCAAAGCCACGGAAATGGTGCTGGAGAATATCGGCAACACCTTTACCACGCCGGTGTTCAACGGTTCCGCAACGCTCCGCGAATCCGCCGGGCAGATGATCGAAAACGTCGCGACCTCCATCCGCCGCAAGCAGACCGTGGACGACGCCTATATCGACAAGCTCTATTCGGACATGATCTCGCTCTACCATCTGGATCTGTACGGCACCATCAAGGATGAGCCGGAGCCGGTGAAAGAGCCGGAGACCAACGAGGCCGGCGAGACCGCCGAAGTCCCGGCCACCACCGCGGCGGAAAAAGAGACTACGGCCCCTTCCGATCCCAAGGATCTCGGCCCGCTTCCGGCCGGCGCCCGGGCGCTGCTGATCTCGCTGGCCGCGGTCTGGGTGCTGCTCGGGGCGGCCTGGCTTATCGGGCGGATCCGCGCCGGAAAGAAAAAACACGCTTAATCAGCCTGACGATATTCATTCATAAGCCCCCGCTTATGAAAGGAGAGACTTTTTATGAAGAAATTTCTGATCATGATACTCGCAGCCGCCCTGATCCTTTCCGCGGCCGGCTGCGGGAATTCGGCCCCGACGACCGAAGCGGAGACGGCAGCTCCCCTGCCTTCTTCCGAAGCCCCGGCCAGCGAGGTCCCTTCTTCCGAGGAGACGGATGAGTCCACAGAAGCCGAAACGGAGCCTTCCTCCGAAGAGGCTGCGGCGCCGCTCCCCTATGAGGAATACCTGCGGGCGCCGCTGGATACCGAGGTCACCATCTCCGCGTATATTCAGTACGCGGCCGTCAAAGAGGACGAACGGATGGTCTGCCTCTTCCTGCAGGACGCGGACGGCGGCTATTATATCTATGATATGCCGACCAGAAAAGAGGATCTGGACCGCCTGACGGAAGGAGTCCGGCTCCAGGTCACCGGCCGCAAGTCCGAGTGGAGCGGAGAGATCGAGATCCAGGACGTCACGGATTACCGGATCTTCCCGGAGGACACCTGCCTCTTCGACCCGCAGGACATCACGGTCCTGATGGGCACGGAGGCCGTCGCCGCCGCGCAGAATCAGCGGGTCCGGATCACGGCGACCGTGGCTCCCTCCTTCAACAGCCTCGGCGAAGAGGTCCCCTTCCTGTATACCTATAACGGCAACGGGGAGGCCGGCCAGAACCAGGACCTGTATTTCAACGCGTCCATCGGCCGTGAGACCTACACCTTCGTGGTCGAATCCGACGAGTGCCCGGAGGGCAGCGCGGTCTATTCCGCCGTCACCAAGCTGGAGATCGGCGAGATCATCGATATGGACGGCTTCCTGTACTGGTATCACGGCGCGCAGCCGCATATCCACAGCCTGTCCCGTTCTTCGGTGTACGGCAAGGGCGTCGGCGCCCTCACGCACGCGCAGTATATCGCGGCCGACAAGGACACCGGGGAAGATCTGGTCATTGAAGCCTATATTCAGACGGTCGCCCGGGTGGACGATTCGACCTTCTCCCTGTTCCTGGAAGACGCCGTCGGCGGTTACTACGTCTACCGCCTGTACACGGAAGCCGACGACGCTGCGCGGATCATCCCGGGGACGCACCTCCGGATCACCGGCAAGAAGACCGACTACCTGAAGGAAGTCGAGCTGGCGGACGGCGCGGTCTATGAGATCCTGGACGGCTATTATCTGGCCGGGCCGAAGGACGTGACGGCGCTGATCACGGACGAAGAAGCTCTGCGGGACTATATGAACTGTCAGGTGAAGCTGGGCGGCGGGCTGGTCGTCCCCTCCTATGACGCGGACGGCGAGGCGCATCCCTTCCTGTATAAGTATAACGGCTCCGGCGAGCACGGGGACGATCTGTATTTTACCGTCCTTCTGGACGGCCGCTATGTGACCTGCGTGGTGGAATCCGAAGAATTCGGCGCGGATACCGCGCTTTATGACGAAGTCTGTGCGCTGCAGGCCGGGACGATCCTGGATCTGGAAGCCTCGCTGTACTGGTATTCGGAAAAGACGGAATTCGGCGCGCAGCCGCACGTCCGCCGGATCTGCACGGTGACGCCCGAAAAAGAGGAGGGCGTCGCAGGCTACGCGGAATATATGGCCGCCGAATACGGCCGGGAGATCACGGTGGAAGGCTATATCCAGCAGCGCTTCTCCTCCTCGGACGGCCAGCGCCTTTCCCTGTTTTTGCATGACGGCGTCGGCGGATATTTCATTTCCCAGCTTGCGGCAACGCCGGAGGAGGCGGAGGCCATGCAGCCCGGAACGCACTGGAAGATCCGCGGCTTCAAGGCCGGCCGGGACGGCTCTGCCATGATCACGGACGGTGTGGCCGAAGCGCTGGAGGGCGAATATCTCGCCGCGCAGACGGATCTGGTCCAGACCATCGGCCGAAGCCATGAGCTTTCCTTCTACATCGGGACCCCGTTTACGGTTGCGGAAGCCGTTATAGCGCCTTCCTACCGCACGGAGCAGACCGAGCCCGAGACCACGGAATCCATCCCGGACAGTTCAGATGAGACCGGGACGCCCGAAGAGACCACGGAGCCGGCGTCTTCGGAAGAAAGGACGGAGGAAGATTCTTCGGAAGAAAACACCGATGCGCCGGAAGACAGCAGCGAGGAAAGCGAAAACCCGGCGGAGACCGAAGAAAATACGGAAGAACCCGGGACGCAGGAAACGTCTCAGGAGGAGACCGAAGAGGCTGCCACCGCGGAAACCGCGCCGGAAGACACCACGCCGGAAGAGACCGGGGAATCGTCCGCACAGGAGACGGAAGGCCCCGTCGAATACCCGTATCTGTTCAAGGCCGACGGCAGCGGCAGCTACGGAAACAATATCTATTTCAACGCCGTCGTCGGGGATCTGACCTGCCGCTTTATCGTCAGCAGCCTCTGCGACAGCGCTCTGTACGATTCCGCCACCCAGATCCAGATCGGCGATACCGTCAGCCTGGAGGCCTATCTGTTCTGGTATGAAGACGCCCCGCTGTTCTACGTCACGCAGATCCGCCGGTAACACGGAAGGAGAAAGGAAGCTGCCATGCTGAAACTGAACAACGACTGGGAATTTACCGAAATCTGGTCCGATGAATTTCTTCGCTTTCAGAAGGAAGCGGCCGCGGTCCGTCTGCCGCACAATGTCGGGGAGCTTCCTCTGCATTACGCGGATCCCTCCGATTATTCGCGACTCTGCGGGTACCGGCGCAGACTGGCCATCCCCGCCTCCCAGAAGGGAAAGCGCTTTTTCCTGCAGTTTGACGGCGCCGCGCATATCGCCACCGTTTTCTGCAACCGCCAGGCTGTGGCGGTGCATAACTGCGGCTATACCGCCTTCCGGGCGGAGATCACGGATCTGCTGCGCTTCGATGAGGAAAATGAGATCGCCGTGCGGCTGGATACCTCGGAAAACGCCGCGATCCCGCCTTTCGGCTTCGTGGTGGACTATCTGACCTTCGGCGGCCTGTACCGGGACGTCTGGCTGGATATCCGCCCGCAGAATTATATCGAAGATGTGTTTATCCAGACGCCCACGGTCAATCAGGCGCATATCGAGCTCACCGTGGACGGCGAGGCCTCCGGGGCCTATATCCGCCTGCTGGATCAGGGCGGGACCTGCGTCTATCAGCTCTCCGGGCCGGGGAAGACCTTTGACCTGACCCTGCAGGACGCGCGCCCCTGGAGCGGAGAAGACCCCTATCTCTATACCTGCCAGATCTCTCTGCTGGATCAGAACAATGTGCCCGGAGATACCGTGGAGACCCGTTTCGGCTTCCGTACGGCCGTCTTTACCTCCGACGGCTTTTTCCTGAACGATAAGAAGACCTTTCTGCGCGGGCTCAACCGCCATCAGAGCTATCCCTTCATCGGCTATGCCGCGCCGGAGCATCTGCAGCGCGAGGACGCCCGGATCCTGAAGGAAGAGCTGGCCTGCACCGCGGTGCGGACCTCGCATTATCCGCAGAGTCCGTATTTCATCGACGAGTGCGACCGCCTGGGGCTCCTGGTCTTTACAGAGATCCCGGGCTGGCAGCATATCGGCGACGAGGCCTGGAAAGATCAGGCGATCGAAAACACCCGGGAGATGGTGCTGCAGTACCGCAATCACCCGAGCATCATCCTCTGGGGCGTGCGCATCAACGAAAGCCAGGACGACGACGATTTCTACCGCCGCACCAATTTCGAAGCCCGCAAGCTCGACCCGACCCGGCAGACCGGCGGGGTCCGGTATCTGGAAAAGAGCTCCCTGCTCGAGGACGTCTATGCGTTCAACGATTTCTCCCACGACGGCACGACGCCGCCCGTCAAAAAGAAAAAGGACGTCACGGACGCGGCCGACAAGGCTTTCCTGATCAGCGAGCACAACGGCCACATGTTCCCGACCAAGCCGTACGATCCCTGGGATAAGCGCGAAGAGCACGCAATGCGGCATGCCCGGGTGCAGGGCGCAGCCTTTGCGGGCGGCGAGCACGTCGGTTGCTTCGGCTGGTGCATGTTCGACTACCAGACCCACAAGGATTTCGGCTCCGGCGACCGCATCTGCTATCACGGCGTCATGGACGCTTTCCGCAATCCGAAGCTGGCCGCCGCGGTCTACGCCAGCCAGGGCGAAGAAAAACCGGTCCTGGAGACCGGCTCTTCGATGGATATCGGGGATTATCCCGGCGGACGCCTGCAGAACTTCTACGTTTTCACCAACGCCGACTCCGTGGATCTGTATAAAAACGACGTCTTTGTGACCAGCTTTTCGCCGAAGGAGCTGACCGGCCTTCCTCACGAGCCGATCCTGATCGACGACCTGGTGGGGGATCTTCTGGAAAGCGAAGAAGGCTTCCCGAAGAACAAGGCGAAGGCGGTCCGCGAGTGCCTGCTCGCGCTGGCAAAATACGGCCCGACGACCCTGCCGTTAAAGTATAAGCTGAAATTCGGCTGGGTCATGCTGCGCTACCGCTTAAGCTATGCCGACGGCGTGGCGCTGTACGGAAAATACGTCGGCAACTGGGGCGGAGAAACGACTACCTGGCGCTTTGAAGCCAGAAAGGACAACGTGGTGGTCGCAAGCGTGGAACGCGCGCCGGGCCATCAGCTTTCCGTGAAAGCCGTCCCGAGCAAGACGATCCTTTCGGAAAAGGACGGCTACGATATGGCCGCGGTCCGGATCCGGATCACCGATGAATTCGGCAACACCCTGCCTTACGCCCAGCTGCCGCTTGCGCTTTCCGTGAGCGGCCCCATCGAGCTAGCCTCGCCGTCCCTGCTTACGGCCGAGGGCGGCATGACCGGGACCTATATCCGCACTACCGGCCGGACGGGCAGCGCTTCTCTTACGATCCGGGCGGAAGGCGCCGCGGAAACGACGGTGGAATTCACGGTAGAATAGATCCGGCACCGGCGATGCCTTCCGTCACACAAAAAGGAAGCGGCGAGTTTAGGCCGCCCCTCGTAAGAAAGTTGTATCGTTTTCAGGAATGGCATGATCTTCGGGTCGTGCCATTTCCTGTTTCATTCGTTCAAACAATAACGTAAGAACTTGACAAGTGACCTTTCGTTCACTATAATTGGTGAACGAGGGGTCACCGTTCTGTGTATGGAGGTTGTTATGGCTAACGGCACAAAAGAGAGAATACTTACCGCTGCACTGGAGATGTTTTCACAAAACGGCTATGCAGGGACAAACATCCGTGAATTGAGCGCGTCTCTCGGCCTCGTGAAGTCCGGGGTCTATAAACATTTTGAGAGCAAGGAAGCGATCTGGAACGCGCTGCTGGACCAGATGATTGCTTATTACGGAGAGAATTTCGGTTCGCCTGAGCACCTGCCGCCTGTACCGGATTCACCGGAAGATCTTGTTACGATGACGATGCAGATGGTGAACTTCACTGTGCATGATGAAAAAGTTATCATGACGCGCAAGGTGCTGACGCTTGAGCAGTTCCGGGATGACCGCGCGCGGAATCTTGCAACGAAGCACTTCCTGACCGGGCTGACAGAGATATTCACGCGCATCTTTGCCGGGATGATGAACAAGGGATTAATCCGCCGTGATGACCCCTCCATGCTTGCCTTTGCCTATACCATGCCGATCTCCGCGCTGATTCACCTGTGCGACCGGGAGCCAGAAAAAGCTGAGGATGCTGTCAGAAAGATCGAAGCGTTCAGCAGGCACTTTATTGCGACTTACGGGGTGAAGTAACAATGTTTGATCTGGACAAATACCTAGCTGATCTGATCCTGAACTGCCGGTCTGCCTTCGGGAAGCGATTGCTGTACATGGGCCTGCAGGGAAGCTGGCTGCGCGGCGAAGCTCATGAAAACAGCGATATCGACATCATGGTGATCCTTGACCGGTTTTCCGTGAGGGATATGGATACATACCGCGGAATTCTGAAGGAAATCGGTTTTTTCGAGAGATCCTGCGGCTTCATCTGCGGGAAAGACGAAATGAAGCGCTGGAATCCTCTGGAGGTATGCCAGCTGCGTCATACGACGAAAGACCTGGTCGGTGATTTGGCAGATTATCTTCCGCCCGCGACGCGGGAAGACGAAATCAACTATGTCAAATTGAGCCTGGGAAATCTGTATCACGAACTCTGCCACCGCTATATTCACGCGGACAGGGATAAGAACGCCTCCAGGTTTCGCAACACCTGCAAAACCGTGTTTTACCTAATCCAGAATCTGCATTTTCTGGAAAACGGGCATTTTATACTCACAAAAAAGGAACTCAAAGAAGCTGTTTCAGCGGAAGACCGACGGGTACTGGAGCTGGCAGAACTGCCGGACGGATTCGATTTCGATCAGGCTTTCTCGGCTCTCTTTGCCTGGTGTCAATCAACTTTTCTGCGTGTGGAAAAGCTCGGACAAAGCGAATACCCGATCCGGATCCTCACAGAAAGCGAAACAGACGCGGCACTTTCTCTTGCGTGGAAGGTCTTTACCGAATATGAATCACCCGACTACGCGCCGGAGGGTACGGAGGAATTCCGAAAAGCCTTGGAAGATCAAGCTTATCTGGCCGGTCTGAGATACTACGGAGCTTTTGACGGAGAAAAGCTGATCGGCTTGCTGGCGATCCGAGTGCGGCAGCGCCATATCTGCTTCTTTTTCGTAGACGGCGAATACCATCGCCGCGGCATCGGAACAAAGCTGTTCCGGCAACTTCTGAAGGACTTCCCCGGACAGACAATCACACTCAATTCCTCTCCATACGGGCTGCCTTTTTATAAGGCACTTGGCTTCAAGGAGACGGACGGCGAACAAACAGTCAACGGCATCCGCTTTACCCCGATGGAATACAAGTGAGGCTTCCGATCATCATGACTGAAAACATGATTGAAATCAAACAGGCGGACAGGAACAATTTCTGCGAAACGTCAATGGATTCATTTGATAGATTTCAAGAGGTTCAAAATGTTTGGCGCATAGAAAACGGCAGATTCGTTTTGAATTTTCAATCCTTTACCGAAACCTGGTCGCCCAAGCAGAGGCGTTAAAAGGCGGGAGAGATATTATCAGACAGATATATTACCTTCTGCGCATTTGACGGAGATGCGGTCGTTGGTGAAATCATGCTGATACCGGAACTCAACGAGAGTCGCCTTATCATTGACAGTTTTCATGTTTCCCGCGAGTTCAGACGGTGCGGAATCGGACGACGGCTGGTTGAAACTGTCTCGGATTATGCAAGAGGCCGTGGGGCTTCTGCCCTGTATGCATCCTGCTCTTCTGCTGAGGAAACCATTGATTTTTACAAGGCACTGGGGTTCGAACTGAGTGAACATCCGATACCTTCCTGTGCAGAAGATGAACCATTTGATATTCAGATGGAGTGCAAGTTATAAAAGAGTATGATATCTGAGAAAGCGAGATCATAAAATAATGCGTATCTATGTTGATTTTGACGATTGCCTGTGCGAGACAGGAAGGGCATTCTCAAAGCTTGCGCTGGAAATGTTCCATAAGCATGTTCCGTATGATCAGATTCATTATTTTGATCTGGGCAGGTCTTTTGATCTGGATACGGAACAATATGAGCGCTTAATGCTTCGGGCGCACGAGCCGGAGATACTGTTGTCGTTTGATGCGACGCCGGGCGCTGCGAAGACCATAAACGAATGGATTTCCTGCGGGTACGAGGTGTCGGTCATTACCGGCCGCCCGTCAAGCGTTTATGAGCCATCACGCATATGGCTGGATGAGCATGGACTTAAGAAGGCCAGACTGTACTGTCTCAATAAATACGGAAGGGATCACTTTATCAAAAACAGTAACAGCACGCTTGAACTTGAAGACTATTACAGGATGAAGTTTAATTACGCAGTTGAGGATTCTCCAAAGGCGTTCCGGTTTTTCGAACATCTGCCGGAACTTAAGGTTCTGGTATTTGACAGACCATGGAACAGAGAATGTGCTTTTCCGAAGGGAAACTATCAAAGATGCGCCGATTGGGAGAGCATTCGCAGGATTGTTGCAGGTGAGTGAGAAAGAGACGTGCAAAAAGAATTCAAGTTTATGGAGAAGTCACAAATGAAACTAATAAGAAAAGATAAAATCAGATCCGCAGAGGCTTGAGGTTTTCAGATGGAGAAACTGACAGAGAATATGATCCGCTTTGCTGAAAGCAAACTTGGCAGCACAGAGTATGCAGGCTGGTGCCTTTCGTTCATCGAGGCCGCGCTTGAAATCAGCAACAATATCGAAATATTCGGCGGAGATTCCGCAAAGGAATCCTGCGAGCTGTACAAGGACGCGCTGCGGGGCGGAGTGCCAAAGCGAGGCGCGTTTGTTTTCTATAACTGTCTTTGTCCGGGCGAGAACGGCCCGGTGGGCTGGGGACATTGCGGAATAAGTTTAGGGGACGGCCGTGTGATCCATGCGTGGGACATGGTCCGAATCGATGACTATCTGGCAATCGAAAAGTTGACGGCTCTGACCGGAGATCATCCTGAATACCTGGGCTGGGTGGCGCTCGAACGTGTGTTGAATCAAAAACCATAATAGTGACGTATCAGGGGATAAAGATCTCGTATAAGACAGTTAGGAGAAGCGGGATGTATCTTGTCAAAGCAGATGAGAATCAGGTTGAAAAAATCACAGATATGTCTGTCAGAGCTTTTGAAACAGATGTCAATGTCGGCGGAGCAGAAGGTGAGTGTCCGCCCGGATTTGATTCAGTAGGATGGCATAAACAAATGGCCCGGGAGGGGCATCTGTATCAGGCAATGATAGGAAATGATCTGGTAGGGGCAGCCATTGTATTTCCAGACGAAACAGAAAAAAGCGTAACCATTGGCAGGATTTTTATTGACAGCATCTATCACAGAAAAGGTTACGGAATTCGTTTGATGGAATGCATAGAGAAGGAATTTCCCTGTGCTGCTGAGTTTGATCTGGATACCCCATGTTGGAATGAGCGGACAAATGCTTTTTACAAAAGATTAGGCTATCGTATCAAAAAAACTGAGGATGGATTCGTCTTTTACCGGAAAAGACTGTGAGAGAAGCGATCTTTTCGTCTATATCGACCCTATAAATAATACCGGATTGCTGCATAGTACAGCAATCCGGTATTTTCAGTCAGCCAACCTTTCCTCTTTACGGCCGGGCCAGCCGGTGCATGAAATCCTTTGTCGCGAGATATGCTTCGTCATAGATCGCGCGGAACTTTTCATAGGCTTCGAAATTGTCCGGATCCGGTTCGATGACCTTGCTGGCGCGGACAATGCCCTGCAGGGATTCGAAATCCGGGAATACGCCCGCGCCGATCCCGGCCATCAGAGCGTCGCCGTAGCAGGCTCCGATCGTGACCGCCGCGATATGCACCGGCTCACGGATCGCGTCGGCGACCATCTGCATAAGGAGCGCGTTCCTCGTCGCGCCGCCCACCGCATGGATGCGCAGCGGCGAGATCTCATGCTCGCGGAAAATATCGATATGCTGGGCCACGGAGAAGGCGATCCCTTCCAGGGCGGAATGATACAGATGCTCCTTCGTGTGATGGCTGCGCAGGCCGAGCACGACGCCCGACGCGTCCGGGTCGTTGATCGGCGTGCGCTCCCCGGCCAGATACGGAAGCGTCACCAGGCCGTCGCTGCCGATCGGGATATCCTTCGCCGCGTCCATCATTGCTTCATAGGCGTTGGGCCCGCCCTTTTCCTCCGCCTCGAGCAGCTCGGGGAAGAGTTTGTCGCGGAACCACTGGGTAACCAGCCCGCAGTTGTTCGTGCCGGCGGCCAGGGAGAAGGTGCCCGGAATCGTGAAATTGTTGCCGCGCACACGGTCGTCCGTAACCAGGCGGTCCGTGCAGCAGTAAATAAAGGTGGAGGAACCGAACTGCAGCATCACGTCGCCGGCGTGGAGAACGCCCGTGCTGATGGCTTCCGCCGTGGAATCGCCCGTCCCGATAATGACCGGCGTCCCTTCCTTTAGGCCCGTGACGCGCGCCGCTTCCGCGGTCACATGCCCGGCAATATCCGTGACGACGCTGGCGTCCGGCAGCTGGTCGGGCCGGCAGAACGGCTCAAACATTTCTTCGCGCTTTCTGCCCTCCGCGTCAAAGAACGGGCGGAAGGAAGCGAGCCCCAGGAAGCGGTCGATCATGAACTTTCCGGTGAGCTTGGCCACCAGATAGGAGGTGCCGGTCAGGAATTTATACGTCTTCGCGTAGACCTCCGGCTCGTTGTTGCGGACCCAGAGGATCTTCGCGCAGACGTCGCCGGAGACCATCGGCCGTCCGAACAGCTCCTTGACGCGCTCTTCCCCGTAATATTCCGTCAGCCAGGCGATCTCGTTCACGCTGCGCGCGTCGATCCCGTACA
Source organism: Lachnospiraceae bacterium (assembly GCA_017394885.1). Classification (GTDB taxonomy): domain Bacteria; phylum Bacillota; class Clostridia; order Lachnospirales; family Lachnospiraceae; genus UBA6987. The sequence continues at coordinate 79,565 of JAFPWO010000001.1, forward strand.
GGATCGCCTTGCGCAGGGGCTTTAAGTTCTCATCCACCGGCAGAAGGCAGGTGCCCAGGGTGCTCAGGCCCACGCAGGCTACGTCCTCCCCCGTTTTGCCGCTCTGCTCCAGCAGGCGGTTCGAAAGGGTGTACATATCATGCCACCAGATGGCTTCGGCGTCCTGCTCGTAATAATTCGGCTTCGGATTCTCCATGCCGTGCTTCTCCGTGGCATAGGCGATCACGTTCCCGGCAAAATCCACCAGACAGCCCTTGCTCTCCGAAGTCCCGATATCGATCCCCATCAGAAGCGATGCACTCATTGATTCTTTCCTCCCTGTTCCTCGCGGTATTCCCGGACCCGGGCCATGAATTCCACGACCCGCGCCGGATCGACGACATTGCTGAACTTTCCGTCTTTTTTGAACGCGGTGCCGACGCAGGCACCGTCGCAGTGATCCAGTTTTTCCTTGATATTGGCCGCGGTGCAGCCGGTATTGCACAGCACCGGCGTATCGCCCGCCACCGCGCGGACGCGGTCGATCAGAGAGCTGTCGGTCTCCGAGCCGGCGCTGGTGCCGGATACGCAGAGCGCGTCCGGGAAGCAGTGGAAGATCATCGACTTGACGATCTTCTCGATCGGCCGCTCGGCAAGATACGCGCTTGATTCCGGATTGGCCTTGTACAGCAGCCGCAGGTTGTCCAGACCGAGGGCTTTTTTCCGCCTTATCACCGCCGCGACGTCCGTATCGATGATCCCGTCTTCGCCCATATAGGCCCCGGTAAAGGCCGCGCGGACGAAGGAAGCCCCGGTGGCCGCCGCCAGTTCGATGGCCGCGGAAGGATTGGATACGACGTTGACCCCGAAGGGGATGCGGATCGAAGGGCGGAGCGCGCCGACGACATAGCCCATGGCGGCAACCGTGACCAGAGAAACATTCTTTTCATACGGAAGGCTGAATTCGTTCGCGATCAGGACGCCGTCCACGCCGCCGTCCTGCAGCGCGGTGAGTTCCTCCCGGGCAATGCGCACCACATCCTCAATCGAACCGCCGGCCGGAAACAGCGGATCTCCGGGCAGGGGACGCAGATGAAGCAGCGCGATGATCGGTTTTTCCACGCCAAAAAGCTCTTTCATCCACATAAGCAGGTATCTCCTTTTCTTCTCTTGATATGATAATTAATCATCGCACAATACCGCCCGCTTGTCAACGACGCTTTGCCCCGTCTGCTTTTCGGAGAAAAAGCCCGCCTTGATCCTGTCTATTTTAGAATTATTACTCATTTTCATGACATAAAACGTATAATATTGTGATTATAATGGCAAATATGCAGTTAAAAGATTATTTTTTTAACAAAACAAATAAACCGCTTTACAAAAATTAAGATACGATTTATAATCTGTTTAGTTTTCATCCGCTGGCGGGAAGCGGCCATTCCCGGCGGCGGAAAATCCTTCGTAAAAAACGAAAAAAACAGGAGGGAAAATCATGTCTGTATATGACATCTTCAGCGATGTAGCTATTGCGTCACTGTTTATTCTGGTCGCTCAGTGGCTCCGCTCGAAAGTCAAGTTCTTCCAGGAATTCTTCGTTCCTGCAAGCCTGATCGCCGGTATCCTTGGCCTGATCGCCGGGCCTCAGGTACTCGGCAGAATCACCGGCGGCTCTGTTGCTCTGAACTTCTCCAGCGCTTCCGGTTCCTACTCCGGCCTGCTGATCATTATCGTATTTACGGTAGTTGGTCTGAACGGCTTCGAAATGAAGAAGGGTGAAGGCAAGGAAGTTCTCAAGCGTGTCGGTTCTTACGGCTGCCTTCGTACCTTCAACATGTTCATCCAGTTTACCGTTGGTATCGCCCTGACCGAGCTGGTCATCGCTACCGTAATGCCTAACCTGAGCCACGGCTTCGGCATCCTGCTCGCTTCCGGTTTCACCGGCGGCCACGGCACCGCTGCTGCTGTCGGCAAGACCTTCACCGATCTGGGCTGGGCAGAAGGCGCTGACCTGGGTGTCACCTTCGCGACCATCGGCGTTATCCTCGGCGTATTCGGCGGCGTGGCGTTTATCAAGATCGCTACCAAGAAGAACTGGACCGTCTACATCAAGGATTTCAAGTTCCTGGACAACGATCTTCGTACCGGTATGATCGCTCCTGAACGTCAGAAGTCCATCGGCCGTGAGCCCATCTCCTCCGTCTCCCTGGACAGCTTAGCCTGGCACCTGGCTCTGGTCTGCATGGTCGGCGGCTTCGGCTATCTGCTGAACGCGAAAGTCCTGGCTCCTTACGTAATCAAGGGCATTCCGGACTTCACCGTTTCCTACCTGGTAGCGCTGTTCTTCTTCCTGGCTACCCGCAAGATGCCGTTCTATGAGAAGTATGTCGACAAGCGCATCAACAGCCGTATTTCCGGTACCGCTACCGACTATCTGGTATTCTTCGCGGTTGCCAAACTGAACCTGACGGTTATCGTGGAATACGCGGTTCCGCTGCTGGTCTGCTCCCTGGGCGGTCTCATCATCGTCGTCCTCGGCGTTATCCCGCTTGGCGCCAAGCTCAATGAAAAGAGCTGGTTCGAACGTTCCATGTTCTGCTACGGCTACGGCACCGGCGTTTTCGCCATCGGCTTCGTTCTGCTTCGTATCCTTGACCCGGAGAACAGGTCCCACACCGTAGAAGACACGGCTATGTTCCCGTTCCTGAGCTTTGCGGAAGTTGTTCTGTGGTCCGCGATTCCTGTGGCCCTGTTAAAGGGCGCCGGATCGTCCTGGGCCGTTGCAGGCATCTGCTTCGCCATTTCCATCGCAGCCCTGATCATCGCAAAGGTGCTGGGCTGGTGGTTCAAGGGCCCGCTTGCCGGACGCGAAGGCTACTTCGACAACTAAACAGAATTTCCCTCCTGTTCCGCCCCTTGATATCAGGGGCGGACAGGAGGATAAATTCCAGACTTGTCAGTCCTGCAAAACTTTAACAATCGCCGATTACTGGCCGCGTAACGGCATCTCAGCGCACCCGATCGGGTGCGCCTGATATTCTTTCCGACGATTCCCCCGGTCCCGGGGGTGTCCCACAATTGAATAATACTAGAAAAGGAGTTAATTCAAGTATGAGCAATACCGGAAGAGTAGATTTTCTGTATTTGGATGAGCCTTCCATGATCAAGGCCGGCGTTAAGGATATGCATGCCTGCATGGATGTTATCGAAGAGTGCTATCACCTGCTGGGCAACGGCGACTACGTAATGGGCGGCAAGAACCATGACTCCCACGGCGTAAAGATCGTTTTCCCGAAGACCTCTCCGTTCCCCAACATGCCTCTGGAAGGCCCGGACCGCCGCTTTATGGCCATGGTCGCTTACGTCGGCGGACGTTTCAACGTAGCCGGTGAAAAGTGGTACGGCTCCAACACCGCCAACAAGCAGAAGAATCTGCCGCGTTCCATCCTGATGGTCATGCTCAATGACGCTGATACCGGTGCCCCTATTGCGCTTATGTCCGGCAACCTGATTTCCGGCATGCGTACCGGCGCTGTGCCCGGCGTAGCTGCCCGTTATCTGGCCCGCAAGGACGCCAAGGTCTGCGGCCTGATCGGCTCCGGCCCCATCAACAGAAGCTGCTTCATGAGCATCGTGGATGCGCTTCCTGAACTGGAAGAAGTCAAGATCTTCGACGTATTCCCGGAATATGCCGAAAAGATGGCTGCCTGGATCCTGGAGACCTATCCGCAGATCAAGAAGGCTTATCCGGTTGACAGCACCGAAGCTGCTGTCCGTGACGCCGACATCGTGAACTCCGCCACCTCCGGCAAGAACCTGCCGTACATCAATGGCGACTGGATCAAGAAGGGCGCTCTCATCTCCCTGCCTGCCGGCATCGAGATGGATCAGGATTTCCTGCTTCGCAAGGACATCCGGAAGATCATCGACAACTGGGGCATGTACGAAGCCTGGTCCGAAGAACTGCCTTATCCTTGGCATGACTCGATCGAGCTGGTCGGCGCTTACTACCTTGACTGGATCAAGGAAGGCGCGATGACCCGCGACGAGATCACCAACCTGGGCGAGATCGTCAACGGCAAGGTACCGGGACGTCAGAGCGACGATGAGATCATCATCTTCGGTCAGGGCGGTCTGCCGATCTACGACGTTGCCTGGGGCAAGCAGATCTACGACAACGCTGTCAAAATGGGTCTTGGTATCAAACTGAATCTTTGGGAAGAAGCGGATATGCACTGATTCCCGCTCAGCTTTTACAGTTGTCCTTTTACAGGGAGGATTGGCCCGCGGAATGCGGGCCAATCCTTCTTCCGAGAGAATACAGGAGTCATCTATGCTTCAGGGAATTCTTTGCATCGTCGGTGCGTCACTGATCTTCGGCATTCTGCCTACGACGGCCCGCTATCTGGTTATCAGCGGGCTCCCGCCGGCCTGTGTTACCTTTTATACACAGGGCGTACTTACCCTGACGGCTTATATCGCTTCGAAGCTGCGGCACGAATCGCTGCGGATCGAACGCGCCAGCGCGGGAAGGCTGCTGATGCTCGGCGCTATCGGCATGGGCATAACCGCCTTTCTGATCAACACTTCCACCCAGTACATTCCCGTCGGCGTCGCGACCGTGATCCATTTCATGTATCCCACGATCGTGACGATCGTCATGCTTACGGTTTTCAAGCAGAAAGCGACCTGGTTCAAGCTGCTCGCCATCATCTGCTCGATCACCGGGCTTCTTCTCATCACCAATGTAAAAGGCAGCGGCGGCAATCTTTCTCTGCTGGGCATCGTGTTGGCTGCCGGCTCCAGCCTGACCTACTCCTTCTACATGATCTCCAATGAAAAAGCAGGTTTTGCCAGCCTGCCTCTTCTGACGAGGCTTGTCTATGCCGGCCTCGGCAGCACGATCCTGTTCGGGATCGTCTCGGCGGCGACAGACAGCCTTCGTATGCCCCACGGCCTGTTAGTCTGGATCATCCTGATCCTGATCAACGGCGTCGGCAACTTTACCGCACATTTTCTTATCGTCAAAGGCATCCGGCTGATCGGTGCCTCCAACGTTTCTTTTGTCAACATGCTGGAACCCGTGGCCAGCGTGATCGTCAGTCTCATTGTTTACCATGATGTACTGAAACAGAATATGATCTTCGGCATCGTACTGATTCTTTCCGCGGTGCTTTTAGTCGCCGTGGATAATAAACTGATCGAGGCACGTCAGGCGAAAGAGGAACAATAAAGGAGTCTTTTAACCATGTTAGAATACAGAATATCAAGAGCGGAAAAAGAAAAATGGTGCTCCATTCCGGTGGATCAGCTGGAAAACCATCCGGACAGCAAGATCAAACTGATCCTGAAAGAAAACCGTCCGCAGGTCGCGGAAACCGTCGGCAATATGATGGCGGATGAAATGATCGCCAACAATGCCGCCGGGAAGATCACCAAATGGGTCCTGCCCTCCGGTCCGGAGGATCAGTATAAGACCTTCATCCGCCGCGTCAATGAAGAGCGCATCAGCCTGAAGAATCTCTGGGTCTTCCATATCGACGAGATCCTGGACTGGGAATGCCGCCCTTATCCGAAAGAAAATAATCCGAAGAGCTGCGAAGGCAGAATGCTGGTGCGCTTCTACGGAAAGATCGATCCGGAGCTCAATGTGCCCGAAGAACAGCGCATCTGGCCCCGGGTGGAAAATATGGACTATCCCGACGAACTGTGCGAGAAGCTCGGCGGGATCGATACGGCCTGGCTCGGCGTCGGCTTCCGCGGCCTGGTCGGGGCGAACGAATTCCCCGAGAATCCGTACTATAACCTGACCCTGGAACAGTATGCCAACTCCAAGACCCGCATCACCACCAAGAACACGGACAGCATCATTTTAAAGAGCGTCCGCACCTACGGCGGCCTGTACGACGTGATCGACCCCTATATGATCACGCTGGGCTTCAAGACCCTGCTGACCGCGAAGCGCGCCGTGGCCATGGTCGCCACCGGCAAGCTGAAGCCCACGGTCATCCGCGTGGCCATGTTCAGCGAACCGACGCTGGAATATCCCATCACCCTGTTCCCGAAATACGTGCCCGAGGTCATCTTCGTAGCCGACAGGAACAGCGCGGACAGCCCGCTGGCCTACGATGAGATCATTCTTTCCAACGAAAACATGGGAAGAGACTAAGCTGGAGGCCAGGATGAACAACGAATTGGATGTCATTGTATTAAATAATCTTGGCGGCGGACAGTCCTGCCAGGTCGACCGGCTGCCCATGCCGGGCGAGACCGTAAAAGGCTATAACTGGACGCCCAGCATCGACTCCGGCAAAGGCCCCAACACCTGCATCGCGCTCGGGCGCTTAGGCGTCAGGGCGGCGTTCATCGGCAAGTGCGGGAAGGACCCGGCCGGCGACCGCGGCGAAAAATGGATGAAGGAAGCCGGCGTCGATACCAGCGCTCTCCTGCGCACGGACGAAGTCATGACCGGCCAGGGGATCCGCATCGTCGCGAAAAACGGCGGGAATACCATCGTCTGCGGCGAATCCTCCAGCCGCGCGCTGACCGTAGCGGAAGTCGAGCGGGAAATGGACCGCCTCGGAAAGGCAAAGTATTTCTACGGCGGCTTTGAGATCCGCTCGGAGCTGACGCTGGCGGGCCTTCGGAAGGCCAAAGCCATGGGGATCACGACCATCACCAATTACAGCCCCATCCCGGCGGATTTTCACGGCACGCTGGACTGCTGCGACTATGTGATCGTAAACGAGACCGAAGCGGCCGCGGTATGCGGGCTGGCTTCCTGGCGGGATCTCCCGATCCCCGAACTGCTGCAGAAGACGAAGGATACCTTAGGCTGCGGCTGCGTCATCATCACGCTGGGCGGAGACGGCAGCACGGGCCTGGACGGAAAGCGCCGCTGGCGCATGAACGCCGTCCCGGTGGCCTGCGTGGACACCTCCGGCGCGGGCGACGCCTTCCTTGCGGGCTTTGCCGCGAATCTGGTCTGGGGCAAGGATGAGATCGAAGCCTGCAGATGGGCCGGGCTCTACGCCTCCTATACGACCCAGTTCAAGGGCACGCTGCCCTCTTATCCGCTTCTGCCGGAGGCGAAGGCCTTTGTGGAGGCTCACCTGCCGGAGATCCGGGCTGAGGTCGAAACGCTGTAAAATCGCTGCCGGCACAGGCAGCCGCGCACAATAAAAATACTTTACGGAAGGAAGAAAACATGAGCGAACTGATCAACATTCTGTCCTATGAGGGCGAAGGCATCGACGAAGTATACGACAACGGCAAATGGCTCATCGCCATCAAGAACTGGCGCGAAGCCAACACGGTGGAAAAAGTCATGCGGCTGGAGATCCATCACACGACGGACCAGCAGTTCATGCTGATCCACGGCAAGGCCTGCCTGCTGCTGGCGCCGACCGACATGGATGACGACACCGTCCTGAAGGTGCAGCCGCTGGAGATCGGCAAGGTATTCAGCCTGCCGAAGGAGACCTGGTTCAACAACGTACTCTCCAAAGACTGCAAGCTGATGTACGTGGAAGGCCACGACGCCATCGACAACAGCGAATATCGCCCGATGAGCGACAAGCAGCGCGCAAGCCTGAAAGAATTAGTCGGGGACCTGCTTGATTAAAAGAGCGCCTTGCGGTAAAATCCCCTTGGGGGGAGCCCAATCCGGCGGCAGGCACGTTCGGTGCCAGCCGCCGGAGAGTCTTATCAGAAAGGATCCGGAGAGTTTTTTCGATGAGTGTCAATCAGATCATCGTCTATACCATGGTGGCATTCATGGTGCTGGCCGCCATCGACCGCTGCTTCGGCAGCCGCCTCGGCCTTGGCGACGCCATCGACGAGGCGCTGGCTGCGATGGGGCCGCTTACGGTCCCGATGGCCGGCATGATCCTGCTGTCTCCGATGCTGGGACGCTTCCTTGCGCCGATCGTCAGCCCCTTTTATAAGCTGCTCGGCGCGGACCCGGCCTTGTTCGGCCCCTCGCTCCTCGCCTGTGATATGGGCGGGTATTCGCTGGCATATGCCATGGCGGAAAGCGAGGAAGCCGCGCGCTTTTCCGGCTGCCTCCTCGGCGTATCCCTCGGCGCCACGATCACCTTCGTGATCCCCGTGGGGCTCGGCCTCATCCGGAAATCCCTGCGCCAGTACTTTGCGGTCGGCGTGCTGGTGGGGATCACGACCATCCCGTTCGGCCTGATCGCCGGCGGGTTCGCGGCCGGGTTTTCCCCGTCGCTCATCTTTCACAATACGATACCTGTCGCCATCATCGCTGCGGTCATCGCCCTGGGGATCTGGAAAGCGCAGGCTTTCTGCATCCGGATCTTTACCTGGCTGGGGAAGCTGGTCATCGCCGTCTCGACGGTCGGCTTCGCGATCGGGATCATCCAGGAGCTTACGCCCCTCGTCCTGATCGAGAATCTGACCTCCGTGCTGGACGGTATCAAGATCGTGGGAAGCTGCGCCATCGTTCTGTGCGGCGCGTACCCCTTCCTGCGCCTCGTGAACCGTTTCCTCGGCAAACCGCTTGCCCGGCTCGGGAAGCTGATCGGAATCGATCAGGCCGCGGTATCCGGCATTCTCGGCGGGATCGCCAATATCATGCCGGTGCTCAACGGCTGCAACAGCATGTCGCCGGCCGGGGTGGTCGTCTCGGTCGCCTTCGCCATCAGCGGCAGCTGCCTCCTGGGCGATCATCTGGGCTTTTACGCCGCGGTGGATCCGGAGATGATCGGAGCGATGCTTGTGACAAAAATCGTAGGTTTTCTGACAGCCATGGCTGCGGCTATCTTCCTGTGCCGGCGCCGCGGCTACAGCACCCGGCCTCTCCCGGAAGAAGAAGGAGCAGCAGAATGAAAGCGATCATTTTTGATATGGACGGCGTCCTGGTCAACAGCGAACCGGTCTATCTGGACTTTTTCCGCCGCTTCCTGCTGGCGCACGGAAAAACCCCGCAGGAAGACCTGCTGCTTCATACGGTCGGCGCCTCCAATGAGATCACCTGGCAGGATATGGCCGCGATGTGGGGCGAGGACCGCGACTGGCGGTGGGTCGAATCGTTTTACCGGGCAAATACCGCAAACCAGGTCGATTATCCGGCCGTGATTTTCCCGGGCGTAAAGGAAACGCTGGCGGCGCTTTCCGCACAGGGGTGGCGGCTCCTGATCGCTTCGGCGTCCCGGGAGACTTCCGTGCGCCGGATGATGCGGGAGACCGGTCTCGAACCCTATATTTACGATATCGTCAGCGGCGAGATGGTCGCGCACAGCAAGCCCGCGCCGGACGTATATCTGCGGGCCATCGAGCGGGCCGGCGTCCCGGCCGAAAACTGCCTTGCGGTGGAAGATTCCGCGCACGGGATCGAAGCCGCGCACCGGGCCGGCCTGACGGTGATCGGCGTCCGGAGCCTCCTTTTGCCGCACGCGTGGGACGCCGCGGACTATCGCATCGAATCCGTCGCCGCGCTGCCGCAGATCCTTGATACCCTTTGGAATAAGCAGGAAGAAGTCTGACCGCCATGGAAAAGGAATCCCGCCTGATACGCTTTACCAAGCGGTTGGAGAAGCTCGGAAACAAGCTCCCCCATCCGCTGCTTCTCAGCGTCTTTCTGCTCGCGGCACTCTACCTTCTCTCCTTTATCCTGGCTAAGGCCGGGGTGAGCGTGGACTACGAGCAGCAGGGCGTGATCCAGCATGTCTCCGTGGTGAATCTCCTCAGCCGGGAATCCCTGCGGGACGTCATCACGGGCCTTACCTCCATCTACCAGAGCAACAGCGTCCTGCCCGCGATCATTATCATCTGCATGTTCACCGCCGTCGCCAACGAAAGCGGCTTTTTCTCCGCGTTCCTGCGCCGCCTGATCAGCGGTGTCCCGGCCGGCGTGACCACCTATATCCTCGCGCTGTGCTGCCTGAGCACGAATATCATGTCCGACGCGGGGATCCTCCTGGCCATCACGCTGGGGGCCAGCATCTACAAGGCGCTGGGCCGCGACCCCTGGATCGGGATCATGCTGGGCTTTTCCGGCTTCTGCACCGGCTTTGTGGCGCACGTCATCCCCTCCAACACCAATATTCTGAATTACACGATCACCAACGCCTCCTCGGCGGCGTACGGCGTGGAGCTGAATCCGCTTTCCACCTACTATTTTGAGGTGGCGGCGACCTTCCTTGCCGCGCTGGTCCTGACGTTCATGTGCGAAAAGGTCCTGCCCAGGCTCTTCTACGGCGGAAAGATCCTGCCGGTCTCTTCTTCCGAAGTGCGGCAGACAGAGCTCAGCCCGGAAGAAAAGCGCGGCCTTCGCGTTGCCGGATACGGCTTCCTGGTCTTTCTGGCCCTGATGCTCCTGCTGACCGTTCCGCCTCACGCCTTTTTCCGGAATGACGACGGGACCCTGCTGCCCAAATCGCCGCTCATCTCCTCGATCGTCCCGCTGCTGAGCTTCCTGTTTTTACTGCTCGGCGTCTGCTACGGAAAGGGAAGCGGGACCGTTCACCGCGCGGAAGACGTGATCAAAATGATGATCCAGGGCGTGAAGAACATCGCCACCATCATCATCGTTTTCTTCCCGATCTCGGTGCTTATCTATTCTTTCAACCACAGCAATCTCCAGATCGTCCTGGCCTCGCTGGGGGAACGTTTCTTCCGCTCCATCGGGGTCTCGGGACTGCCTCTGCTGTATATATTTATTCTTTTCCTGCTCTGCCTGACCTTTTTTACCTACGGCGGGTCGATCCGCTGGGCGATCTTCGCGCCGCTCTGCGTCCCGCTTTTCCTGAAGCTGGGGATCCATCCCGCAATGACCCAGGCCGCGTACCGCATCGCGGATTCCTGCGGCGGCGCGATCTCCCCGATCTATTCCGCGATCCCCCTCATCCTCTCTTATATGGAGGAGAACCGGGATTCCTCTCTTCACGCTGAAAAACCCGGGATCGGGACGGTTCTCTCCGTCCAGCTCCCCATGAGCGCCGCCATGCTACTGGCGCTTACCGCGTTATTGACCCTGTTCTGGCTGCTCGGCCTTCCCCTCGGCGTCGGCTACACAAACTGAAGCAGTCCAAAAGCCTGTCGGAATTTCGCATGAACTGAGAAGAGATATGTTATGAGTACAAAAGGATTCTCGCTGCTTCGCCGCAGCCGCGATACAGATATGACGACAGGGAACGTCGCCAAACATCTGATCCTGTTTGCCCTGCCGCTGATCGCGGGCAATCTGTTTCAGCAGCTCTACAATATGGTGGATACCTGGGTCGTCGGGAACTTCGTAAGCGACGAGGCCTTCTCCGCCGTCGGGACCGTCGCCCCGGTCATCAACGTCCTGATCTTCTTCTTTATGGGGCTGGCCAACGGCTGCGGCGTGGTCATCTCCCAGTTTTTCGGCGCGCAGAATAAGGAGACCGTACGCCGGGCCGTCCACTCCGCCATTCTGATGACCTTCGGGCTTTCCATCCTGTTCACCGTCATCGGGGTTTCCGGCGTCCCGCTGATGCTCCGCATCATGAGAACGCCGGCGGACGTCTTTCCGGATCAAAAACTATATTTACAGATCTATTTCTCCGGGATCGCCGCCATGCTTTTCTACAATATGGGGGCGGGGATCCTGCGCGCCGTCGGCGACTCGACCAGGCCGTTTTTCTTCCTGGTGACCGCTTCCCTCACGAATATCGTCCTGGACCTGGTCTTCGTGATCTGGTTCGGCATGGGCGTGGAAGGCGTCGCGCTGGCCACGATCCTCTCTCAGGCGCTTTCGGCCATTCTGGTGCTGCGGACGCTCTTTACGACGGATTCCGTCGTGCGGATCACGATGAAGGAGATGAAGATGGACTGGCAGCTGCTGCGGAAGATGGTCCTCATCGGCCTGCCCGCAGCCATCCAGAGCGCGATCACGTCCTTCTCCAACGTTTTTGTCCAGTCCTATATCAATCAGTTCGGCAAAGAAGCGATGGGCGGCTGGACCGTCTATGCCAAGGTGGACGCGATCAATTTCCTGCCGATCCAGTCTCTTCAGATGTCCGCGATGACCTTCGTGGGCCAGAACCTGGGCCGGAATCAGGTGGAGCGCGCAAAAAAAGGTGCCAACACCGCGCTGGCGATCGCTGTCAGCTGTACCGCCGTGACAACAATCATCATTATGGTGTTTGCACCGCAAATCGTCTGGTTCTTCAATAAAAATGAGGACGTTCTGTTCTACGGTGTCCTTCTGATGCGCCGCCTGGTTCCTTTCCAGCCGGTCTGCGCGGTCACGCAGGTCTACGCCGGCGCGCTGCGGGGCTCCGGAGACAGCAAGGCCCCGATGTATATCATGCTCTTATCCTATGTCGTGTTCCGGCAGGTCTATCTGTTCGTCGTTTCGAATTTTATCGTGAACGAATTCCTGCCGCTGGCGGCGGCGTATCCGGCCGGATGGATCCTCTGCGCGGTCATCACGTTTGTATACTACCGCCATACCGATTTCGGCGCGAAACGTGTTACGGCGTCATAGCGCCTCCGGGTCCTCGCCGCCCTCCGCGGCGGCTTCCGGCGCCGCTTCGGCTTCCGGCATCGCTTCGGCTTCCGGCGCCATTTCGGCTTCCGGAGGCATTTCGGCTTCTCCGAAGCTTTCCCCCGCCTGCGCCTCGTACTTTTCCATCTCTTTTTTCGCTTTGTAGACCCGGATCCGCTCGCGGATCGCGATTATAACAAAAAATATGGCGCCCATGCCAATTATCGCAAGAAATTTGGGATCGTTCATGATGCTCTCCTCCTCCTGCGGTCCGGGGCCTTCCCGAAGCCGTTTTGATTATTATGCAGTATAACAGAGGTTCGGCCTTTTGTCGAGGAAAACCCTTTCATTTCAAAGGATAAAAACCATCTTTTACTTGACAGGCCGGGGGCAAAATACAATAATATAATTAGGAAAAAAGGGTCAATTTCAACAATATCAAACACATCTATCGGTGATCTGCGCCTTTTTGCGGATCGCCAAAGAAAGGAGTCTGTATGAAGGTTATTGGAGTCGGGGACAACACCTGCGACAAGTACGAGACACTGAGGACCATGTATCCCGGAGGGCAGGCGCTGAACTATGCCGCCTTTTCCAAGATGCTCGGCGCGGACGCCTCCTACATGGGGGTATTCGGCCGGGATGAAGTCGCGGACCACATTCTCGCCACACTGGACGAGATGGGGGTGGAGCACAGCCACTGCCGGCAGTATGACGGGGAAAACGGCTACGCGCGCATCGCGCTGGTCGACGGCGACCGTGTCTTCCTCAGCAGCAACAAGGGCGGCATCGCGAAAGAAAAGCCCTTGGATCTGAACGAGGATGATCTGGAATACTTAAAGCAGTTCGCCGTGATCCACACCAGCAACAACTCTCACTTCAACAGCCAGCTAGCCAAAGTCAAGACCACCGGCGTTCCGCTGAGCTACGACTTTTCCGGCAAGTGGACCGAGGATGAGCTGGTCGCGGAAGTCGCGCCGTACGCGGACTATGTCACGCTCTCCTGCGGCTCCGTCAGCGACGAGGAAGTCCGGGACATCTGCTTCCGCATGAAGGAAAAAGGCTGCAAAAATATCGTCGCGTCCCGCGGCAGCCTCGGCGCGGTCTTCTATGACGGAGAGACCTTCTTCTTCCAGGCGCCGGATTATGTGGACGCGCTGGATACCTTAGGCGCGGGCGACTCCTTCGCGGCCGCCTTCCTGCTGTCCGTGGCCCATTCCCGGGAAGATCATCCGGAAGAAATGGAAAAGAAGGGCGAGGTCTATCAGGAAGAGATCCGCAAAGCCCTGCAGTATGCCGCGAAATTCGCGGCCACGACCTGCCTTGTCCACGGCGCGTTCGGCCACGGCAAGGAATATGACCCCGATGCGAAATTAAGCGGAAGCACATTCATCAGGCAAGGAGGAATATCTGTTATGAGTGTAAAAGAAATTATTGCGGAAATTAAGGGAAAGTTTGAAGAGCGCGGCGGACTGCACCACGTTTACTTTGTCGCCTGCGGCGGCTCCAAGGCCGCGATTTTCCCGGGCCTGTATCTGCTGCAGAGCGAAGCGAAGACCTTCGCGGCCACGACCTATACCAGCAACGAATTCGTGCATGCCCTGCCGAAAGAGGTCGGCGCGAACTCCCTCGTCATCATCTGCTCGCTGAAAGCCACCGCGGAGAGCGTCAAGGCCGTTGAGACCGCCAATGCCGCCGGTGCGATCACGATCGCCATGACCGGCAACTACGATACCGGGATGGCCAAAGTCGGCCAGTATGTGGTCGTTTATTCCAACGGCGACAACCAGATCTACAGCGACTCCAACCAGGCCAACTCCCTGCGCATCGGCTTCGAGCTGCTGCATCAGTTTGAGGGCTATGCCAACTATGACAAGGCCATGGAAGCGTATCAGTATATCGATGAGATCGTTGCCGAAGAAAAGGTCCGCTGCATGGACGAAGCCACGGCCTGGGCGAAGAAGAACTACAACGAGAACATTTTCTACGTGCTGGCTTCCGGCTCGAACTACGGCGTCGCGTATTCCATGTGCTGCTGCCACTTTGAGGAGATGCAATGGAAGCACGGCGTATGCATGCACACCGGCGAATATTTCCACGGGCCCTTCGAGACCACCGACAAGAACCTCCCGATGGTCCTGATCATGGGCCAGGGCCGCACCCGCGCGCTGGATGAACGGTGCCTGAAGTTCCTGAAGACCTATGCAGAAAACTTCATCATCATCGACTTCGAAAAGATGAACAAGGGCCGCATTGATGAGAGCGTCGCCGAGTTCTTCGCGCCGGTCACCCTGATCCCGATCGAGCGCTGGTATGTCTATCAAATGTCCCTGATCACCGGGCATGATATGGATATGCGCCGCTATATGTACAAGGTAGAATACTAAGCAGCTGCACGCTGTCTCAGACAGGAGGATTGTATGCCGACAGTAAAAAGATCGCAGATCTCTGCGATGAACATTCCCTACCGTATGTGCACGCTGGAATACTTTCTGGACACGCAGCAGGCGCTGGGCGTCAAAAGTATTGAGCTGTACGGCGGTTCCCCTCACGTGACCTTAAGCTTTGACGTGGTCTCGGACTGGAAAGCCGTCCGGGAAGCCGTCGAAAGCCGCGGGATGAAGGTCATCGCCTTCACCCCCGAAAGCGCGACCTATCAGTACCTGCTCTGCACCGAAAACCCGCTGGTCCGAGAAAAGTCCTTCCTTTATTTCGCAAACGCCGTAAAGGCAGCGAAGGAGCTGGGCGCGAAGCTCGTTCCCGTAAGCTGCGCGGGAGGACTGAAGGATCATGATCCGGGCGTCGCCTACTTCAACGCCGTGGAGAGCCTGCGCAGACTGGCCCCCATCGCGGAAGAGCTGGGCGTGACCATCGCCGTAGAAACTATGTGCCCGGACGCCTCGGTCGTCATCAATACGCTGCCGGAGCTTAAAAAGCTCCTTGCGGACGTGAACAGCCCAAATGTGAAGCCCTGCATCGACGTCTGCGCCATGCGCACCGCGGGCGAGACCTTCGACGAGTGGTTCGACGCCTTTGGCGGCGATATCGCCCACATCCACTTCACCGACGGAAGGCCGGCCGGCCGCCTGTACTGGGGGCAGGGCCTCCATCCGCTGGACGATTATCTCCAGACGCTGAACGACCGCGGCTATACCGGATATCTGGGGCTGAACATCAACAACCGCGGCAACTGGTTCGACTGGAACAAGCTGACCGAGCAGGGATGGACCGGCGACGGCTTCTATCCCGAAAACTACTGGTTTAACCCCGCGGCCATCGACCGGAAAAACTGGGAAGCGTTCGCTCCCTATCTTACGGACTGAGAAAGGAGGCGCAGGAGGATGAAATATTTCAGCAAAGACCGTTTCTGTAATTTCAATCTGCATTACGATTCCTTCTATTCGCTGCGCTATTTCTTCGAGTGCATGAAGAAGCTGGACGTGAAGCACTGCGAGCTGATCGCGGGCCATCAGAGCCTCTATATGGACCATAAGGAGATCTGCGATTTAAGTGAAGTGAAGCAGCTTTCCCGGGACAACGGAGTGAAGATCGACGTCATTACCGCGCAGAACTGCCGCTTCCCGTATCAGTACGGCGCGAAGGAGCCCGAGCTTCGGGAGATGACCTACGAGTTCTTCGCCAACGGGATCCGCATGGCGGCCGAGCTCGGCGCGCACATCGTACAGTGCAACACCGGCTGGGGCTATCTGAACGAGCCGCTCGAAGACTGCCGGAAACGCTGCGCCGACCTGATCCGGCGTCTCTGCGAATTCGCCGACGGCTACGACGTCAGCCTGGCCTGCGAGTCGCTGCGTCCGCAGGAATCGCTTTTCGGCTGCCGCCTGGACCAGATCAAGGAGCTCTCCGATATGGTGGATCATCCCCGTTTCGGGATCCTGATCGATACCACGGCCATGGGCGTTGCCGGAGAAACGATCCAGCAGTGGTTCGACGTCTTCGGCAAGAAGATCATTCATATGCACTTTATCGATGCGAATCCGTACTTCCATTACCTCTGGGGCGAAGGAAAGCGGAATCTGGGCGAAGATCTGAAGGTGCTCTATGACAACGGCTATGAAGGCCTGATCAGCCAGGAGCTGACACTCGGGGCCTACTATCAGCATCCGTATGAGACGGACCTGAAGAACCTCGCCGCCTTCAGCGAGTATCTGTACTGATCCCGGCCGACAGAGAAGGGAGCCCTGGGGTACGGTTCCAGGGCTCCCTTTTTCTGTCACTTTACATTTTTTTCAAAAGTGCTTGACAGGCTGTTTCAGCTGTGGTATTTTATTTAAGCGCCTCAAAAAGCGCACTGCACTTTACATAACGCGGGATAGAGCAGTCCGGAAGCTCGTCGGGCTCATAACCCGGAGGTCGCAGGTTCAAATCCTGCTCCCGCTACGATAGGGAGGAAGAGCAAAGATCCCGATACTCAATTGAAAAACGCGTTGCGTTTTTCAATTGTCTTGGCCTGGCAATGCAGGCCAAGAACAAACTGCCTCGACACGAATGCGTGAAAGCGAGCTTTCCCGCAACGTGTCTCCGCATTTGGTATCTGCTCCTGCGCTTCCAAACTTATGCTCAGATAGCTCAGATGGTAGAGCAG
>JAFPWO010000004.1 GCA_017394885.1 Lachnospiraceae bacterium
AAAAGGGCTTGTGAAAAAAGAGAAATCCATTTTCACAAGCCCTCTTTCTGTGTCTGAAATTTCGAAAAATACTGTGACCACCTCAAAAAGGCGTATAATCCCCCTTTCCCCATAAATCATTCCTTTGTAGATCTATGCGGCAGTCGAGATTCGATTCTTCTTGTTGTGATATTTATAAAGGTTGTGACCGATAGAAACCAGCAACACTTCCAATCGAACTGAATCTATCCCTTTTCTTACGATCCTTTTGTACCACCGGTCTTGTTTCAGGATACCGAAAGTGCCTTCCGCCTGGATGGATCTGTTCATCCGTAACAGCGCGCCCTGTATACTCTCAAGGTTATTGATAACCTCTTTGTGCATAGCTGTCAGTTCCTGATTGATTCGAACGGTTCGGTTTCCTTCTGCCTTTTTACACTGCTCTACATATGGACAGCCGGAACAGTCCTCACATTGATAGATTTCTTCCTGTCGGCCGTAAGCATTACCTTTTACGTGTTTCCTGTATTGAAAGATAAACGCTTTCCTGTTCGGACATCGCATCGTTCCCTCTTCGTCTATCAGGAAGTTTTCTGCACGGAAGGGATTCTCACGATAATTCTTATCCTCTGTCTCTTTCTTGAACATCGTGAACTTCATGTACTTCTCCATCCCTTTCTGTTCGCAGTAGATGTAGTTGTTATACGATCCATAGCCGGCATCTGCCACCGGGTATTTCGGATAGAATCCATACACGTCGTGGAAGTGCTCCATAAGAGGAATGAAACAATCCATGTCGGACCGGTAATGATTGACATCCACCATGGCGATATACTCATCGGCAACGGCGAGTTGTACATTGTATGCAGGCAGCAGCTGATCATTCCTCATATAGTCCGTCTTGACTCTCATAAAGGTCGCACTGTGATCCGTTTTGGAGTAACTGTTTCGTTCCGGCCCGCAGATTTCTATCTTTTCAACGTACTCCCTCAGTTTGGCTGCATACTGTCGGAGCAATTCATACTGCCGCTGTTGAACGGTCTTGTGCTTCCCTTTTCCGTATACAA
This sequence comes from Lachnospiraceae bacterium, assembly GCA_017394885.1. Lineage (GTDB taxonomy): Bacteria > Bacillota > Clostridia > Lachnospirales > Lachnospiraceae > UBA6987. The sequence continues at coordinate 1,047 of JAFPWO010000004.1, forward strand.
ATGTTTCCTCATCTATCTGATACAGATCTGCATACTTCTCAGCGATTTCATCCAGATAGTCCGGAACGTATTCCGTGCCTGTGGATATCTTTGTGCCATTCCAGGCTAAGCCTTCGTTGATGGCCTCGAACAGTTCCGTGATCTTTTTATACAGCCGATATCGGGATTTCTCAGTGGCTTTCTTCCATACCCAGCTATATTTGTTTGCATTGGCTTCAAACTTGGATCCGTCGATGTAGAGGTGCTGCAGATCGACGTGTTCTTCTTCAAATATCGCACGGTTGATATCAGCAAAGATCTCCTCGACCGATTCGCTTAAAATCTCATTGATGAAATATCCGAAGGTGCGATAGCTTGGTTTTTCACGCTCCATTAGATACATGAACCGCAGATTTACCTTACAGTTGTCCTCCAGTTCTCTCAAGGAGCAGTATCCGCTGGTCATAAATCCGAACAGGACAGCTTTCAGCATGTTGACCGGATTATATCTGATCCGTCCCGTCTTGTATCTCGGGATCTTTCTCAGATACTTTTGTAAATCGATTCCCTCCATGAATCGGTCAAATGTGAAAACCGGGTCCAGCAGATCTAAACAATCCGAAAGAAACACTGGCAAAAATCCTTGTTTGGCGTTAGAATAAGGCTGTGTTATGGTTTTCATGTCAAGCTAATTGTAACACAAAAAGGGTCACCTGGCTAAAACCAGATGACCTCTTTCGTTTATAGCTGTTTTTTCACAGCCCCTTGATTTGTCATCAAAAGAGTATGCCTTACTTAACTGTCAGCTTCACCGTATTGCTGGAAACCGTTCCGGCTGCATTGGTGATCTCACAGTAATACTTATAACCGTTATGCCGCTCTTTTACTGTCAGGGTGTACGACGCCGTCTTTCCGCTTTCTGCCGTAACCTTCTGCCAGGTCGTTTCTCCCGGCTTCTTATAATACCATTGATAGCTCAGGCCGCCTCCCGATGCCGCTACCGTAAATGTTGCGGGATTGCCGGCTATTACACTGACACTCTTCGGCTGGGACGAAATTGTCGGCGTAACGACGACTGTCAGTTTCACGGCTTTACTGTCGACGGTTCCCGCCGCATTTGTCACCCTGCAGAAATACTGATAACCGTCATGTCTTTCTTTTACAGTAAGACTGTATGATGCCGTTTTTCCGCTGGCTGCCGTAACCACTGTCCATATTGTTTCTCCCGGCTTCTTATAGTACCACTGATACTGCAGATCCGGTCCCGTCGCTTCTACCGTAAAGACTGCGGTTTTCCCTACCGCTGTACTGACCGGTGACGGCTGAGTTGTAATGCCCAGGACCCGCAGAGTGACCGCCGACGAATACACAGAAGTTCCGTACAGATTGGTTACCTTACAGCGATACTTGTATCCATCATGCCGCGGTTTCGTTGTAAGGCTGTACGACGCCTTCTTTCCGTTCTCGGCACTTACATCGTTCCAGCTTGTTTCCCCGGGTTTCTGATACTGCCACTGGTAAGTCAGCTTTCCGTTTCCGCTTGCTTTTACTGAGAAGCTTGCCGTTTTTCCCGCGCAGGTATTTACATTTTTCGGCATCTTATAGAACAGTACCAGTCCGAGATCTGCCTGAATGCAGATCTCCGGGTTATCGTATTCATCATAGACCGCATACTGTATATAAGTCTTTCCGTCTTCCACAAAGCCTTTTTTATTTCCCACCGTCTGCTTCAGTTTACTGCAGCTGCTGATATTGACGGAAGTCAGTTTGCTGTTTCGGATGCAGCGAAGCGCATCCAGTACGGAATTGGTGCCGAGTTTCAGCGTCTTCAGGGAAGAGCTGTCGCTGCAGTCCAGCGTTTTCAGCGCGGTATTTTTGCTGACATTCAGCGTTTTCAACTGACTGTTCTGGCAGGAAAGACTTTCCAGTTTTGTATTCTTTTCGAGATCTAAGGACGTAAACGGATTCCCGCCGCAGTACAGGTATCGCAGTTCCGTATTCTTACTCACGTCAACCGAATCGAGCAGGTTATCCGAAATGTCCAGATAATCGAGATTGGTCGTGCCGGAGATATAAAGATCCGTGAGCAAATTGCCATGCAGCAGCAGGTCCTTCAGTGCGGTAAGATTTTCCAGCGTCGGGCCGTGCAGATGGTTGTTCGCGCAGTCCAGCCACTTCAGCTGCTTCAGTCCCTTCACGTATAGTTCACGCAGCTGCCCGGAACGGACCGTTACATTCTTCAGCTTGGTATTCGAGCGCAGATCCAGCTCCAGGATGTTGCCGGGGGTGATTCCTTCATCAAAAATATCCATATCCCAGGTCAGGTCGGTGAGTTTCGTGAAATATTCGATGCCGACCAGGCTGTAGGCGTCATTGTATCTCTTATAACTGTCCTCATTGGTCACATAGATTTCCTTGATCTGGTCGATCTCCGAGGCGGACAGGAAGCCGTCATGGTCCGTATCGAAACTGGCCGATACAAAGAGACGGAAAGACTGATCCGGGAAGGTCGCCCCGGTGATGGGCACGGCACTGTGCGAATACTCCAGCAACAGCGCTTCGGTGACGCCGGTCGTCTTGACCGTCTCCAGGAGATTATAATAATCCTTCGTCAGAATGCCGCTGATATTGCTGACCTTGGCTTTGTAACCGACGCTCGAAAGCGAGACATAAGGGAAATTCTTCGGAGAGCAGTTTAAGGTTGCCGAACTCTTTCCGCTGTAGAAAGCATACCCGTAACTCTGATTTTTATATTCATCCCGGCTGACGGCAGAGAGATTAACGGCCCCGCTGGTACTGATATCCAGGTTGCCGGTCTTGGTATAGACGGCGGCGCTGTACCCGCCGGCATCCTTGGTATAGGTCACGCTGACATTGGCACTCGCGCTCTCCAGTATATTGACCGTTCCGCCGGCCCGGATGCCGAAGCTCCTCTTGCCGTATACACCGACCGAGACCGCGGCCTTATCATCGATGAAGACCGTTTCCGTACTGGATCCGTTATAATAATTGTCGATCCCGACGGCATAATTCGCATCGGTGTCCACCACATGGATCTCCAGAGACGGATAACCGGAGGTTGAAGTAATATCCAGTTCAACACTGCCGGCAGAGACCTTAATACCGACGCTGTCTGACGAATTGATGACATTGGTTCCCTGCAGGGAGATCTTAAAAGGCTTATCCCCATGGGCCGGAAGGCAGACGATTCGGCCGCCCGAATAATTGCGCAGATAAAGCGTACCCGAAGAAGGGACATACCGGGCGTTCCAGCTCACAGAGCTGTCCGTGGTGACGGTATGGGTCGACTGCACATAATAGAGGCCGTCGGCGCCATTGCCCTCACCCAGATAATACCCTTCCAGATACACATAATAGACCGGACTGTCCGCTTTGGCGGTCTCCGGCTTCAGAAAAAACAGCAGTCCCAGAAACAGTGCCGCGAAGACCAGCCATGTTTTCCGAACCGTTCTCTTTTTCATGGAAAAATACCTCCTCTTTACGATGACCCTGCCTGTTTTCACAGATCCCTTGCCGTTAAAAAAAGTATACCCTATTCTTACCGCTAAATCAATTCAATATCCTGAACGGCAGCACATATTTATCACAGAAAAACACTCCTTGCCCCGGATCTTCCACGGGAAGGAGTGTTCTTCTGCGGTGTCTTCTCTTTATTCCTGCTCGGTCGGATATTCCGACTTGCCGGTAACCTTGCGTTTGATGATCTTGCCCATGCGCTTTAAGGCATACGGGCCGACCAGCTTCATCATCTCTTCAGCCGTATGCATATCGGAGGCCGCCGGAATGTCGCGGGTCAGGTGGATCGCGTCGAATTCGCAGCGCGTCGTGCACAGGCCGCAGCCGATGCACTGGTTCAAGTCCACTGTGGTCGCGCCGCACCCCAGGCAGCGCTTCGCCTCGGTCTTTACCTGCTCCTCGGTGAGCGGCAGGCGCAGATCCGCAAAGGTCTCGCGGGCCTTGCCGGGTCTGGCGCCCGGGCGCTGGCGCTCCGCGTTGTCGAAGCCTTCGGGCTTCGTGATGTCTTCGCGGTTAAATTCGATGAATTCGCGCAGGTCGCGGCCGATCGTCATGGACTGGCCCGGATGCACGAAGCGGTTGATGGAGACCATCGCCTGCTTTCCTTCCGCGATCGCATCGATCGCGAAGCGCGCGCCGTGGTAGATATCACCGCCCAGGAAGATATCCGGCTCGGCCGTCTGGAGCGTCACCGGATCCGCGATCACGGAGCCGTTCGGCCGGCGCTCGACTTTCGCGCCGTCCAGCAGGCCGCCCCATTCCGCGCTCTGGCCGATGGCCATCAGCACGTTGGTGCAGGGGATCGTGATCGTATCATTTTCATCGTACTTCGGCGCGAAGCGGTGCTGTTCGTCAAAGACGCTCGTGCAGCGTTTGAAGACGATGCCCGTGACCCTGCCGCCTTCGTGCAGCACTTCCTTCGGGCCCCAGCCGTTCTGGAGGATGATGCCCTCGCCCTCGCATTCCGCGACTTCATCCTTCGCGGCCGGCATCTCATGCCGCTGTTCCAGACAGAGCATGTGGACCTTGCCCTTCGTGCAGCGAAGCGCGGCCCGTGCCACGTCCGCCGCGACGTTCCCGCCGCCGACCACGACCACGTCGCCGTCAAAGTGTCCGCTGCCCGCCTGATTCACGCGCTTTAAGAACGCGACGCCGCTCTCCACGCCGTCCGCGTCCTCGCCGGGCACGCCCGCGAGGCGCCCGCCCTGCAGGCCGATCGCAATATAGAAGGCTTTGTAGCCCTGCGCGCGCAACTCATCCAGCGTAATATCTTTGCCGACCTCCACGCCGCAGCGGATCTCGGCGCCCATCTTTTCGATGATCGCGATCTCGCGTTCCAGCACGGTCTTTTCCAGGCGGAAGTTCGGGATGCCGTTTAAAAGCATGCCGCCGGGGCGGGACTCTTTTTCAAAGACGGTGACCGGATAGCCTTCCGTCCGCAGATAGTAGGCGGCCGATAAGCCCGCGGGGCCCGCGCCGATCACGGCGATCTTGTAATCATCCCACTGTTTGCCTTCCGCGTTCTCGCAGACCGGGACGAACGCGTCCGGATTGTCCAGCTCCCACTGCGCAAGGAACTTTTTGATCTCGTCGATGGAGACGGGATTGTCGATCGTCCCTCTCGTGCAGCGGTCCTCGCAGCGCTTGTTGCAGACCGCGCCGCAGACGGCCGGGAACGGATTGTCCTGGCGGATGAGTTTTACAGCCTCGGCATAGCGTCCCTCGGAAGCCATCTTGATATAGCCCTGCACGGAGATGTGCGCGGGGCAGGCCGTCTTGCAGGGGGAAGTGCCGGTATCGTAGCAGTTGATCTTATTGGTGTCGCGGTAGTCGCGGTTCCATTTGTCTTCGCCCCAGACGTGGTCGTCCGGCAGCTCGTGCATCGGGTATTTCACCTTCGTGCCGTCGGCCTTGCAGAGCTTCTGGCCGAGCCTCGCCGCGCCGGCGGGACAGACCTCCACGCACTTGCCGCAGGCCACGCACTTGGTCTTATCGACGTGCGCGCGGTAGGCCGAGCGGGACATATTCGGCGTGTTGAAAAGCTGGGAAGTGCGCAGGCCGTAGCAGCTGCCCGGCGAGCAGTTGCAGATGCCGACGATGCGGTTCGGGCCGTCCAGGTTCGTGATCTGGTGCACGTAGCCCTTGCGCTCCGCACGCTGCAGGATCTCGATGACCTCCTCGCGCGTCACGTATTTCGCGTCCTTCCCGGTCTCGACCAGAAACTCCGCGATATCGCCGAGGCCGATGCACATGTGGCCTTCGATATCGCCGACGCCCTCGCCGCGCACGCGCTGGGCCTTGCGGCAGGCGCAGACCATCGTGCAGAACTTATCGTACTTTTCGAGCCAGTGGGAAAGATGCTCCACGCTCACGCTCTCGGTGTTCGCCTCGATGGCCTTCTCCACCGGGATGACGTGCATGCCGATGCCCGCGCCGCCCGGCGGGACGAGCTTGGCCGCCAGTTCCAGCGGCTCCTGCGGGGCCAGGTTGAACATCGTCGCGACTTCCGGATTGGTATCGCAGAGCGTCTTGTGCTCTACCATATATTCGCCGGAGCCGATGACCCACTTCGGGATCCAGTACTGGATATGATGGTCGGCGTTGTCGCGGTTCTGCTCTAAGATCCCGATCCAGATCAGGTGGTCGATGACCTTCTGCGCCTCTTCCACGCTCATGCCGTTGCGTTCAGCCAGCTCCTTCGTGGTCAGGCCGAAGCGGCGCTTTTTAAAGCTCAGCATGAACTTTACTTCATCCTTGGTCAGCAGCCGGTCCAGGATCCAGAAATCCATGTGGTTTTCCTTCATGCCGCCGGGGAGCTTGCGCGGGATGTTGTCCGTGATCATGACCGCGAGCTTTTTGACGAGCTTTTTCTTCTCCGGATCATCGCAGCGGTGGTCCGTGACGGGGTAGTCTCGTTCGTTGACGTGGATCATGGGGTTGACTTCTTTAACCATAACTTACCTCACAGGATCGGGATCTTGATCTTCACGTCACCCACCGGGTAGGCCGAGCAGGCATGCACGTAATTAAACTCTTTGTCTGCGGCACGTCTTCCGTCGCCCTCCGGGCAGATGAATACGTGGCCGGACAAAACCTTCGTGCGGCACAGGCCGCACTCGCCGCTGCGGCAGGCCGTCTCGATGCGGATGCCCGCGCGCTCTAACGCGACCACGAGGCTTTCCGCGGCCTTCGCGGGGATCACGTCCTCGTGGATGCCGCGCACGACCGTGAGATTATGCATCGCCTCTTTTTCTTCCGCAGGGAAACCGTCGAAGCGGGTGATATCCTTGGGCGTTCCGAACACCTCGAAACGCACGCGGCGCTTCGGGATATCCATCTTCGCCAGCTCGCCGTGCAGGAAATTGTACATGACCTGCGGGCCGCAGATAAAGTAGGTGGTATCGCCCTTGGAATACTTTTTGATCAGGTCGGCGGAAAGGAAGCCGCGCTCACCCGTCCAGCCGGGCTCGTCGCCGGAGAGGACGTGCACGATATGTACATGCTCGCCTTCGCAGGCTTCGAGCTCTTCCTTCAGGATGATATCGTCCGAGCTCACGGATCCGAAGAGGATCGTTAAATCCATGTCGAGCGTCCCGTGCGCGATCTCCTTCGCCATGGAAGCGAAGGGCGTGATGCCCGTGCCGCCGGCCAGGGCGACCACGTTTTTCGCGTCGCGCAGCGGTTCATAGTAGAACTGGCCGCAGCCCATGGTGCCGTAGACGGTATCGCCTTCCTTTAAAGTATCATTGATGTAGTCGCAGACGAAGCCGTCGCCCTTGGAACGGCGCACGGTGATCTCCGCAAAGCCCTCTTTCCCTCTCGCCTGATACGGCGCGGAGGACAGGGAGTACGGCCTTGAGATAATAGTCTCGCCCATCGGAAACTCCAGCGCGATGAACTGGCCCGCATAGAAGTAGGGCAGCTCCCCGCCGTCCGCGCGCACGAAGCGCACGGTCTTGGAGGTTTTGGTGCAGGTGCGGATCTGCGCGACTTTGAGCTCCAGCCTTCCCGGATGCCAGGCCTTTGAGGCCTCGCCGATCGGGTCGGTCTTTTCAGGGGTCGCGGAAGCGCTTTCAAACGCGGCGAGTCTCGCCCTGGTCACGCGGGAGGCCCCGCCGACGTCTTTTAAGAATCCTTTGACTTTCATTTCGCCGCGGCCTCCTTTTCCTTCGCAATGGTATCCAGCACATTTTTGGCGGCTTTCCGTCCGTTGGTCACAGCCGGGCCCATGCCGTCGCCGGAGATCTGGTGCGCGCCGGAGAATTCCAGATGGTCGATGAAGTGCTCTTCTTCCGCGGTCTGGAGTCTTGCCACGATATGGTCTTCCATCGTGTGCGCAAAACCGTAGATGCAGCCGTTCCAGGCGCCGGTGTAGTGATTCACCGTCATCGGCGTTTCAATAACGATCTCCAGCACGTGATCCAGGAGGTTGACGCCCAGGTAAGCGCTCATATCGTCGATCATCTGCTTCGCGACCTCGTGCTTGACGCGGTCGTAGTCCCCGGCCGTGACGGTTTTCCAGCCGTCCACGCGGGGCAGGGTCGTGATGGAGTAGGAGCAGGTGCCCGCCGGCGTCGCGTCCGGGTTCGCCAGGTTGTGGCAGATGCACGTCAGATACCGGTACGGGCCGAGGCCGGCCAGATCTTCATAGAGGAGGTCGGTATCCATCGTATCGCCGCGGAACACGCTGTAATCTTTGATACCCAGCTCCTCGGCTGTCTTGTCCAGGATCAGGATAACTGAGAAGGCGGTAAGGGACAGGCGCCGCCCGTTCACCATCTTGATGGCCTTCGCGGGAACCGCCGAGGCGGGCTCGATCATGGAGGTGTAGACCTTGTGCGGGTACGCCGAGCAGATGACGTAATCCGCATGGATCTCGTCGCCGCGCTGCGTGCGCACGCCGCAGGCTTTCCCATCCTTCACGAGGATCTTCTCCACGTGCTGGCGGTACTCGATCTGCACGCCCATGGCTTCGGCGCGCTCGGCCATCTTGAGGCTCATCTCGTGGCTGAAACGGTGCGGGATGTAGGAGCCGTAGCCGACGTAATCGGCCATCAGCACGGAATAGATCGTGAAAGGCAGATCCTTGAAGCCCGAGCCGACGTAGATCCAGTACGGCGCGAGCAGGTCGAGCGCCTTCTGCGGCAGCTCAAAGGTATCCAGCACTTCCTGCGTGGAATAGCCGGCCGTCTTGACGAAGGCTTCGTGCTTCATCAGCATCTGGACCTTGCTCATCGGATGGATGGAGAGCTCATTCACGGAATCGAAGACCGTGTGGCACAGATTGAGGAGCCTTAAGACCTTTTCATAGGTACCGGGCACGACGGAATCGACTTCCTTCGCGAAGGTCTCCAGGCCCGGGTGCAGGGTGAGCTCGATCCCCGGGAGCGAGGCGTGATAGCATTCCGGAACTTTGAGCCAGTCGATGTCCACGCCCATGTCATCGAAGAACTTGCCGACTTTCAGGCGGTTGTCCTTCGATCCGATGCTCATCATCTCGTGCAGCGCGGCCTCGATCTCGATGCCGCCGCGCACGAAGCTCGTCGCGATGCCGCCCGGCAGGTTGTGGCGCTCCAGCACCAGCACGTCCAGGCCTTTATCCGCCAGCATCAGTGCGGAGGAGAGGCCGGCGAGGGCCCCTCCGATCACGATCACGTCATAGTGATCCTTGTAAAACTTCATATGATCCCCCTCAGAAGAATCTCTCTACCAGCTCGTAGGAGTATTCGGCGGTCTCGTCCATGTCGCCGAAGCTCATGATCTCGCCGGCATAGAAGGTGTTGTACTTATCCTGCATGGCTTCGACCTTGTCGTACCAGCCATCCGCGTAGTCCTTGCTGAATACGTGCGGGAAGTAGTAGACGCTCCACTCGTTGATCACGTTCGAAGCCGGGTTGTGCATGGTCTTCAGGTCTTCCAGCACGGTCTTCTTGCAATCTTCGTACGGGATCTCCTTCGTGTCTTTGTGCTTGCGCAGCGCATAGGTAGTGATGACCTGATCCTTCGTATCCTTCCAGCGGCGGTAGTAGACCATCATATGGCCCAGGCGTTCCTTGGTCATGTTGTCGAACACGTAGTAGGAGATCTCCGGATGATCTTCCGGCTTGGTCTCCACGGCCAGCACGTCGTAGCGCTCATAATCGATCTTGGAGAACAGCTCCTTTTCGTCCTCGCGGGCATCGCAGTATTCCACAAAGCCTTTCTGGCCGTCCATGCGGGTGCCCGGGATATAAAGCGGCGCGGTCACGATCAGTTTGTCGTATTCCTTGACTTCCCCGTTCACGGTCACATAGACCTTGTCCTCGGTCCGCTCGATCTTTTCGATCCGGCTGTTTAAGACGGCCGGGTTCTTTAAGTGCGCATTCAGCTGCTCCCAGATGTACTGCGTGCCTTCCTTCCAGGTCCACAGATTGATCTTCACGAAATTCATGCAGGTCTGGAAATCCAGATATTTCAGCACGTAGGCGGCCGGGATCTCATCGAAATAGCCGTAGCCGAACGAAGTATACGGCCCGATCCAGATATCCTGGATCAGCTCGACGCCGTTCAGCTTGCAGAATTCGTTGAAGGGCAGGGTCAGATCTTTCAGATTCGGGTTGACGCCTTCCACCCGTTCGCGCTTCGCGTTGACCTGGGAGAAGCCTTCGTAGCGTCCCTCGGCCACGCCGCGGTGGCCGTTCACATCGTAGCCTTTATACTTGGTCTCCAGAATCTCGCCGAGCTTCTTGACCTGCTTCTTCATCTTTAAAAGACGCGGGATCTTCAAGATATTCTTCTTCGGTTCGAACGGCTCGATGACGTCGCCCCTGCTGTTCTTGTAGTTGCGGTTCAGCTTCGGGCCGTCATGCGTAATGCCGCAGAATTCCTCGACGTCGTGCACCGCATAGTAGCTCGGCACACCCATGATGGCGCCCATCTCATAGCGGCGTCCGTTGTACGTCGGGGACCAGCATTTGCCGCCCACACGGTCAAGGCGTTCCAGGATTTCATAATTGAAATAGCCTTTTTTCTCCAGATACATGCCTGCGGAAAGACCGGCGGGGCCGCCGCCGATAATGCAGATCCTAACGTCCTTATTCATTCTTTTTCCTCCTGACGGGTGACGTTCCAATATTTATAAAATTATAGCAGAGGCGTGCCGAACCCGCAAGGGGGAATCCGGCATCCCTCGCCATGGGAACCGTTCTTTCTTCCATCCTTTTCTATGTATAGCACAGATGCAGGCGGAACAGGCGTTTCTCCCGGCTGCCGCTGAGATAGTACTCGTTTTCGGCAGCGGACATATTCAGTTCCATCGTTTCTCCGGCGCCGACCTCCCCGGAAAATTCCGCTTCGATCCGCTTAGGCGCTTTGCTGCGCAGGGCGGGCGGCATGAGATCTTCCGCCAGATCCAGATACCGGGTGTTGTTCATGTGGCCGTTTAAGTCCGTGTAGCTGTAGGGGACGGTAAACGTGCCCTTCTCTTCCGCCTGCGGGAAGCGCGGAAGGCGCGGGAGCGGCGGATCCGACGGGTCCGTCTCCCCTTCGATATGGATCCCGTGCTCCTCCGGGAAAATGATGTGGCGGCTTTCCCGATCCATGAGGGCCCAGAGCGCGGAGCCTTCCGTCAGCAGTTCCCCGCCGGCCGTCTCCAGCCGGTAAAAGCGCGGGAAATACAGATGCATGGTCACGCCCGGCCAGGAAGACAGAACGACGGGCTCGTCATAGACCGGCAGCCGTTCCACCCGCACCGCCTGCTGCGCGATGATCCAGAGCAGGCCCCTATCCAGCGTTTTCTCCCGGCCCATGCCGAGTTCGGTCGTGTGGGCGATCGACGCTTCCTGCAGCATGGTAAACAGCCGGGAGAGCCTGAGCCGCTGCAGCGCGTCCACATCGGAGCTTAGCAGCGTATATTTTTTTCGATATACCGACATTGTCTGTCCCCGCCCGCCTGACTCAGTTTTTCGGGAGCCTTTTTTCGATGGCGCTCACGACGTCGCCCAGGGTGGAGAGCTTCTGCCACTGCCGGCCCGGGATCCGCACGTTAAAAGCCGCCTCCAGCCGGCAGATGATCAGGGTAAAGCCCATGGAATCGATGCCGGTATCCGTATTGATGACCGTCGCTTCCGTCAGATCCATGCCTTCCAGCTCAGGCGCGCTTTCATAAATGACCTCGCGGGTCTTGTTCAGAATTTCTTCTCTGCTGATCATAAATGTATCTCCTTTGTCTCGTAACCTCCCCTTCATAGGGGAGCCTGGGCCTCTACCATCTTCTCAGCTTCCCTGTCGCGGTGCGCGGGAGCGCTTCTTTCTCAAACACGACCCGCCGCAGCTGCTGGCCCCGCGGGCGTTCCTCAAGGACCGGCCGCAGTTTTTCAAGGACCTCTGCCGGATCGCCCGGCTCTGCTTTCCCAAGCACGAGGGTCAGCACCCCGTCCTCCTCCCGGATCAGCAGCTCATCGGTCCCCAGGACCGCCCTGACTGCCTGCTCGTATTCTGGCAGATAGACTTTCGTCCCGTCCGGGAGCACCAGCATTTCTTTCTTCCGCCCGGTGATATGCAGTTTTCCTTCCTCATCCAGAAAGCCCAGGTCTCCGGAAAGAAGCCAGCCGTCTTCCAGTGCCGCTTCCGTATCGGCTTCCCGCTTATAATAGCCCTCCATCAGGCAGGTCGGCGCGGAGATCAAGATCTCCCCGTCTTCCGCGATGCGGATGCGGTCATCCGGGCAGATGGTCATGGCGTAAGGATCGCCTTCTCCGAGGCTCAGCGCGATCCCGGAACTCGTCTCCGTGAGGCCGTAGCCGAAGCAGAGCTTTATTCCCAGGGCATTTGCCGCCTCCAGCAGCGGCTTCGGACAGTCGCCCGCCCCGATCAGCACCAGTTTTAACTCCGGGTTCAAAGCTTTAAACTTTAAGAGAAAGCCCCAGAGCATCGGTACCGCGGAAAGAGTTGTCGGTTTAAAGAACAGGCAGTCCTCGTGGTAGTGCCTGGCCCCGCGGCCGAGCGCCACCGCGGCGCCGCAGGAAAGCCCCCAGAGCAGCCCGCAGACAAAGCCGAACACGTGCCCCAGCGGCAGCATGCACAGGAGCTTATCCTGCGGGGAGAGCGGCAGCAATGCGCCGCCGTTATACGCGCTGGCCATCAGGCTTTTCTCCGTCAGCACCACCGCCTTGGCGTGCTCCGTGGTCCCGGAGGTGAAAAACAGAAGCTTGCCGGCCCCGTCGGCGACGCCCTTCGTCAGATACGGGTCCAGTTCGTCACACAGCTCCGGATCGCCCCAGAGGCAGTCGATATCCGTATAGGCGATCAGCTGCCGGAGCAGCTCATCCGAGGCGTTTTCGTCCAGCATCACGACCTGCAGGCCGGCCTTCACCGCCGCGAAGATCTCGATCACGCAGGCCAGGCTTCCGTCCGAAAGCACGCCCAGGCAGCTTTTTCCCTCTGCTTTCAGCCGGGCGGCCCGCAGCTCCACCGCCTCTCTCAGCCCGTAAAAATTCAGCTGTTTCCCGCTGCCGGCGATCAGCGCCGCTGACTGAGGCGCCGTCTCCGCATAGTATGAAATCATCTCATAAAAAGACAGAAAGCGCATGGTACCTCCCTTTCGTCTCACGAACTTATTTATGAACGGATTATAGCAAAGAAAGCCTGGATGCACAAGCTTTCTTCCCTTTTTTCAAAACCTTTGCCACGCTGGGAAACCGTTTTCCTTCCGACAGCCCGGCGGGAAAACGAAAACCGTTGACAGCCCGCGCCAAGTATTGTAAAGTTGACGCGTGGAGAAACGGAAAGCGGGGTTCTCCCTGTTTTCCGAAGGGGGCCGGAGGGCCCCTCTTTTCCTTTTTTCTGCGAGGATAACCATGATGATCGAACTGGAAAATGCCAGAGAACAAATCGACCGGATCGACGCACAGATGGCCGCGCTCTTTGAAGCGCGCATGAAGATCTGCGCGGAGATCGCCGCCTGCAAAAAGGAACATGCTCTCCCCGTCCGGGATCCGGCACGGGAGGAAGCGCTGATCCGGCAGAATCAGAACCTCATCCGGGATCCGGAGATCGCATCGTTTTATCTGCCGTTCCTGAAGCAGGTTCTCGCCCTGTCCCGGGAGTATCAGGCCCGGCTGAATAAGGAGGTCTTATGAAATTATCCGTTTCCACGAAGCAAAGAGATTATGATATATGGCTGGAATCCGGCGCCCTGGCGCGGGCCGGCGAGTTTTTCAATCTGAAGCGCCAGGTCATGATCGTGACCGACGACGGCGTACCGGCCGAATACTGCCGGCTGCTCGCGTCCCAGTGCGAAAAGCCGTTTATCCACCGCTTCGCGCAGGGGGAGGCCAGTAAGAACCTCTCCACCTGGAGCGCGATCCTGACCGCCATGCTGGCGGCTGATTTTACCCGCCGCGACTGCGTGGTGGCCGTTGGCGGCGGCGTGGCCGGGGATATGGCCGGCTTTGCCGCGGCCTGTTATATGCGCGGGATCGAGTTTTACATCGTTCCGACTACGCTTCTGGCCCAGGTGGACGCTTCCATCGGCGGGAAGACCGCGATCGATTTCGAAAACGTAAAGAATATTGTCGGCGCATTTTATCAGCCCTCCGCGGTCCTGATCGACCCGGACACCCTCGCCACCCTGGATGAGCGTCAGCTGCGCGCGGGGCTGGCCGAGGCCGCAAAGATGGCCCTGACCGGCGATGCGGAGCTTTTCTCCCTGATCGAAAACAGTACCGATCTGACACAGGATCTGCCGGAGATCATCCGCCGCTCCCTGCTTTTCAAGAAAGCGGTCGTGGAGCAGGACACCGAGGAGACGGGGCTTCGCCGCGTGCTCAACTTCGGGCACTCCCTGGGGCATGCCATTGAAAGCGCGGAGGAAGGCAAGCTTCTGCACGGGGAATGCGTCGCCATGGGCCTGCTTCCCATGTGCAGCGAAGAGGTGCTGGCGCGCGTGATCCCGGTCTGGAAGCGCTATGAGCTGGATACGGAGATCCCGCAGTCCCCGCTTCGCCTCCTGCCCTATCTGATGCACGATAAAAAGCGGCTGGATTCCAGGATCATCGAAGTCTACTGCGATCACGTCGGGAGTTTCCGCTTTGAGGAAGTGACCCCGGCCGCGATCCTGAAGGATCTGGAGAACTATCATGAAAAACAGCTTTGGCAGTAACCTGACCGTCACGCTTTTCGGCGAAAGCCACGGGCCGGCCGTCGGCGCGGTGCTGGACGGGCTGTGCCCCGGGCTGCCGGTGGATGAGGCGGCTATCGCGGCGCAGCTGGCAAAAAGAAGCCCGCAAACCGAAGCGGACACCGCCCGCCGCGAGCCGGACCGCTTTGAGATCATCAGCGGAGTTTTTGAAGGGCATACCACAGGCACGCCGCTGTGCCTGCTGATCCGGAACGAAGAAGCCCGCAGCGGGGATTATACCTACGGGCCGGCCCGGCCGTCCCATGCGGACTATCCGGCCTTTATAAAATATCACGGTTTTGAAGACTACCGAGGCGGCGGCCATTTTTCCGGACGCGTGACGGCAGCGATCGCAGCCGCCGGCGGCATCCTGCTCCCGGCGCTGGAGAAAAAAGGGATCCGGATCGGGACCCATATCCTGCGCTGCGCCGGCACAGAGGATGAACCCTTCGCCGAGAACGCCGCGGCGCTTACGGCGCAGCTGGATCAGCTGAATGCGAAGTCCTTCCCTGTCTTAAACGACGCGGCCGGCAAAGCCATGACGGCGCAGATCCTGGCGGCCCGGGAAGAAAAGGACAGCGTGGGCGGCATAACGGAGACCGTCATTTCCGGCCTTCCGGCCGGCCTCGGTGAACCCTGGTTCGACAGTGCGGAAGGACTGCTCGCGCACGCCGTGTATTCACTTGGCGGGGTCAAAGGCGTAGAGTTCGGCCTCGGCTTCGGCTTTGCCGCCGAAAAAGGAAGCCGCGCGAACGATCCCTACCGCCTGGACGGCGCGGGAAACATCGTGACGGAAAGCAATCATAACGGCGGGATCCTGGGCGGCATAACGACCGGGATGCCGGTGCTTTTCCGCTGCGCCGTCAAGCCCCCGTCTTCGATCGCGCAGCCGCAGAATACCGTGGACTTTCTCCGCGGGGAAGAAACCGTGCTGACGCTTTCCGGCCGGCATGATCCGACGATCCTGCGGCGCATCTGCCCGGTACTGGACAGCCTGGCCGTGCTGGTATCCGCCGATCTGCTGACCGGCCGCTTCGGCTGCGACTGGTTTATAAAGGAATAAGGAATGGAATCCGGACTTATCGAAAACGCCTGCCAGAGGGTCTCCTCCGACCGGAACATCGTTCTGATCGGCATGCCGGGCTGCGGCAAGACCACGGTCGGGCGGCTCCTTGCGCGGGAAACGGGACGGCCCTTCATCGGGATCGACGAACAGCTTACCGGCCGCTTCGGGATCTCCATCGCCGACTTCTTTGCCCGCTATGGGGAGGCAGCCTTCCGTGACGAAGAGACGAAGCTCATCGCTTCGCTCCGGGATATGTCCGGGTGCGTGATCGCCACGGGCGGCGGCTCGGTCCTGCGGGCCGAAAACGTCCGGAATCTTCGGGCCGGCGGCCTGCTGATCCTTCTGGACCGGCCGCTTCCGCTCCTTGAGGTCAGCGATGAGCGGCCCTTAAGCCGCACCCGCAAGGATCTGGAAGTGCTCTACGCCGCGCGCCGTTCCCTCTACCGGCAGGCGGCGGACCTTATCATCGACAACAGCGGCAGCCCGGATGAGGCTGTCCGTGCCATCCGGGAGGCCGTTTTATGAAAATACTGGTCCTGAACGGGCCGGGCATCAATATGCTCGGGATCCGCGAGCCTGAGATCTACGGAACCGAAACCTATGAAGCGCTGCTGGAAAAGATCCGCCTTCACGCCGAGGCGCGCGGGATCGAAGTGACCTGTCTCCAGTCCAACCACGAAGGTGAGCTGGTGGACGCCATCCAGCGGGCCTATTTCGACGGGACGGACGGGATCGTGATCAATCCGGCCGCCTATACCCATACCAGCATTGCGCTGCTGGACGCGCTGCAGGCCGTCCGGCTGCCGGCTGTGGAGGTGCACATCAGCGACGTCTCCCGCCGGGAGGATTTCCGGCAGGTCAGCTATCTTCGCGCCGCCTGCGCGAAAACCATTATCGGCCACGGAACGGACGGCTACACGGAAGCCATCGATTTCCTGCTCCGTCTGTAGGAGGCCCCATGAACGTACGGATCGCTCCCGGAAAACTGAAGGGGACGCTTCCCGCCCCGCCCTCCAAAAGCTTCGGACACCGGCTGCTGATTGCCGCCGCGCTGGCCGGGGAAGGGAGCGTTGTGCAGAACCTGCCGGACGGGGAGGACATCCTGGCCACCCGGGAGTGCCTTTCTGCGCTCGGGGCGGTTCTGGAGCCGGCGGATGCGGCGGGCCGAGCTGTCCGGATCGTTCGTAAAGCCTCCGGGCCGCGGGATATCCTCCCCTGCCGGGAGAGTGCTTCCACGCTGCGTTTCCTGATCCCCCTGGCACTGACGCTGGGAGACGGCGCTGCCTTTTCCGCCGCGCCGCGCCTCATGGAGCGGGGCATTTCTGTCTACGAGACCCTCTTTGCCGAAAAAGGTATTGCGATAGAAAAAAGTGAAGCTGTCATCCGCATCAGCGGCCGTCTGAGACCCGGTACGTATACCGTCCCGGGCCAGTTCAGCAGCCAATACGCCTCCGGCCTTCTGCTGGCGCTCCCCCTCCTTCCGGCGGAAAGCCGCCTGACCGTCCTTCCGCCCTGCGAAAGCCGTCCGTATATCGACATTACCCTGGCCGTGCTGCGGCAGTTCGGGATCCGGGTCCGGGAAGAAACCCCCGGCTGCTTCTTCGTCCCCGGCGGACAGACCTACCGGCCCTGCTGCTGCGTGAATGAAGGCGGGTGGACCAACGCCGCCGTCTTTTTTGCCTTCCGCGCGCTCGGCTCGGATATTTCCGTCACCGGCCTGCAGGACGATTCCGTCCAGGGCGATAAAAAAATCCTCTCGTTTCTGGAAGCGCTGACCAGCCCCGGCGCGCAGCTCGACCTTTCGGATTATCCGGATCTGGGGCCCGTCCTTTTTGCCGCCGCCGCGGCCCTGCACGGCGGAAGCTTTACCGGGATCCGGCGGCTGCGCCATAAAGAGAGCAACCGGATCGCAGCCATGACGGAGGAGCTTGCCCGCTTCGGTGTGCACTGCCGCATCGAAGACGACCGGATCACCATCCCCGGGGAAGCGCTCCATGCCCCGTCCGGGCCGCTGCCCGGCCACGGCGATCACCGGATCATCATGGCGGAGGCGCTGCTCCTGAGCCTGACCGGCGGCGAGATACGCGGGGCGGAGGCCATCCGCAAAAGCTGGCCTGATTTCTTCCGGATTCTTACCCATGCCGGGCTGGACTGCCAATTTGACTTTTGACAAAACTCTGCTTTTTCGCTATAGTCAAAGCAGAGTTTTTTAATGCCATCGTACGGGAGATCGGATCGGATGAATATGGAATATAAGCGTGAGATGCCTTCTCCGGAGGTGATCAAGGAAATGATCCCGCTGGAGGAAGGGCTGCGTGACGTCAAGCAGGAAAATGACCGGCAGATCCGCCACGTTCTCAAAGGGAAGGACGACCGGCTGCTGCTGATCATCGGGCCCTGCTCGGCCGACCGGGAAGACGCCGTCCTGGACTATGTGACCCGTCTCCGCGCGGTACAGGAGAAGGTAAAGGACAAGATCCTGATCGTGCCCCGCATGTATACGAAAAAGCCCCGCACCACCGGCGAGGGCTATAAAGGCATGCTGCACCAGCCCGATCCCGCCGCGGCGCCGGATATGCTGCGCGGCCTGATCTCCAGCCGGCAGATGCTGATCCACGCCTTATCGCAGACCGGTTTCTCCTGCGCGGACGAGATGCTCTATCCCGACAGCCACCCGTATCTGTCCGACGTTCTCTCCTATGTGGCCGTCGGCGCGCGTTCCGTGGAGAACCAGCTGCACCGCCTCACCGCGAGCGGCCTGGATATCCCGGTCGGGATGAAGAATCCGACGAGCGGGGATCTCTCCGTGATGATGAATGCCATTACAGCCGCCCAGCACGGCCACGTCTTCGTCTATTCCAACTGGGAAGTGCAGACCTACGGCAACCATACGGCGCATGCGGTCCTGCGCGGCTATTCGGATCCGTCCGGCCGCAGCGTTCCGAACTACCATTACGATGATCTGCGGCACCTCGCCGATCTGTATGCCGAAGCGTCTCTGCACAATCCGGCCGTCATCGTGGACTGCAACCACTGCAATTCCGGGAAGCACTACGCGGAGCAGCCGCGGATCGCCGCGGAAGTGCTCCACAGCATGCGTCGCTCCGAAGAGATCGGCCGCCTCGTCAAAGGGCTCATGGTCGAGTCCTATCTGGTAGACGGCTGCCAGAGCGCCGAGGGCGGGGTATACGGCCAGTCCATCACCGATCCCTGCCTCGGCTGGGAGAAGACAGAGCGCATGATCTATGATATCGCAGAGGCGAGATAAATAGTTAAGACAACCGATAGCGATCTGCTTGCAAAAAGCATTCATTTATGATATACCTCCTTTCAGGAAAGGAGGTTTTTTTATGAGTAAAACTGCCACTGTCTTTACCCGTGTGGACCCTGAAGTCAAAAAACAGGCGGAAGCTGTTCTCAACGAACTTGGCATCCCCATGTCCAGTGCCATCAACATTTTTCTGAAACAAGTTGTTCTTCACCAGGGAATCCCGTTTCAGCTGACCCTCCGTCCCCTTCCATCCAATATGGTGGTACAGACGCAGGAAGAGTTCGAAGCAGCTGTTCGAAAAGGGCTGGAAGATGTTGAAGCGGGACGCCTCCGCAGCTCCGACGAGCTCAAACAAGAGATGAAGGATCGGTACGGCCTATGAGATATAAGATCTGTTTTACCGATCAGGCCTTTTTCGATATCAATAACATCTATTCCTATATCGCATTCGATCTGTCTTCTCCGGAAACTGCCGAAAAACTTTATCATAAAATAATCGCGGAAATCGAAACGCTTGCCGATTTCCCTTTCCGCTGCGCATTATTGTCTGAAGAATCGTTTCGCCGGCTCGGGCTGCGCCGGCTTCTTATCCAGCATTATTCTGTTATTTTTATTGTTCAGGAATCGTCTTCTCAGATCATCATACTACGTATTCTTCATCAAACGCAGAACACCCCTTCCCAACTCGAAGATTTTCTGTCTCTCTGATTTTTTCTGCTCAATACTCCCTTTGCATTTATTGCTTTTTTTCTCTGTATTTGCTAAATTAAAAAGAGAAGGTGAATGACAGTGAAACTTTACGAAAACTATGTGCAAATCCTCCGGGAGGAACTGATCCCCGCGATGGGCTGTACCGAGCCGATCGCGATCGCCTATGCCGCCGCGCGGGCCCGGGAGATTCTCGGCGCTGTGCCGGATCACGTCCGTCTCGACGTCAGCGGCAACATCATTAAAAACGTAAAAAGCGTGGTCGTTCCGAATACGGGAGGACAGCGCGGGATCGCGGCGGCGGCCGCAGCCGGTATTGTGGCCGGGCAGGCTGACAAGGAGCTGCAGGTCCTGAGCGAAGTCAGCGAGGCGCAGAAAGCCGAGCTGGCCGCGTATCTTGCCAGGACGCCGATCGAAGTCTTCTGCGCCCAGACGCCGCATGTGCTGGATATCGCGGTAACGCTCCGTGCCGGCGCGGAAGAAGCGTTCGTGCGGATCGCCGGGCACCATACCAATATCCTCGAAGAAAAAAAGAACGGGGCCGTGATTAAAACCGGCTGCGTATCCGAAGAAAGCCTGACGGACCGCACCTGCCTGTCCGTGGAAAAGATCGTGGCGTTTGCCCACGAAACGGATCTGGAAGCGGTGCGGCCGCTGCTGGAAGAACAGATCCGCTGCAACATGGCGATCGCGGAGGAAGGACTGGCCGGCAACTGGGGCGCGAACATCGGAAGCACGCTTCTTTCCGCTTCGGATGATACCCCGACCCGCATGCGCGCCTATGCCGCCGCCGCGAGCGACGCCCGCATGTCCGGCTGCGAGCTGCCCGTCGTGGTCTGCTCAGGCAGCGGCAATCAGGGCATTACCGCCTCCGTTCCCGTCATCGTTTACGCGCGGGACAAAGGCTTTTCCCACGAGCAGCTTCTCCGGGCTCTCTGCGTTTCCAATCTGATCACGATCCACTTAAAGACCGGGATCGGGCGGCTCAGCGCCTACTGCGGGGTGGTCAGCGCCGGCTGCGGCGCGGCCGCCGGTATTGCTTTCCTGAAATGCGGCGATCTGGACACCGTAGCGCATACCATCGTCAACACCCTGGCCACGGATTCCGGCATCGTCTGCGACGGCGCCAAGCCCAGCTGCGCCGCGAAGATCGCCTCGGCCGTGGACGCCGGCCTGCTCGGCCTGCGCATGTATCTGTGCGGCAATCAGTTCTACGGCGGCGACGGCCTGGTGAAGAAAGGCGTGGAGAATACCATCCGTATTATCGGGAGACTCGCCAGCGTGGGGATGAAAGAAACGGATAAAGAGATCATCAGCCTGATGATGGAGGAATAAGCTCCTGCCGACAGAAAAAGACCGCCGGATCCGGTTCCGGCGGTCTTTTCTGTTACAGAGAAGGATCAGTCGTCTCCCAGCGCTTCGAGGCCGGTCACGTTTTCGACCTTCTTCGCTTTGATATTTTTGACCAGCAGCGTGAAGACCGTAAAGCTTAAGACGATCAGGATCACCGCATAGACGGGCAGCGCGCGCCAGGCCAGCGTCGCGTTGAAAACGAAGCCCAGCAGCACCGGGGTAACGGTCTGTGCGGACATGGACGCCGTATAATAATACCCGGTAAACTTGCCGATCTTTTTGGAGGAGCAAAGTTCCACCACCATCGGGAAGGAGCAGTTGTGCACGAGCGCCATGCCGAAGCCTTTGATGATCCAGACCACGTACAGCAGTGTCGGGAAGGCGAACTCCCCGTTCGGGCCGGTCACCTTGCCGGTCGGCGCGACGAAGCACATGATCAGCAGGCCGATGATCGTCAGCCCGAGGCCCGTGGAAATGGTCCACTTCCGGCCGATCTTATCCGCGATCCCGCCCGCGACGGCAAAGCCGGCGACCGAGGCCACCCCGCCCAGGATCGTTAAGATCATGGTCGAACTGGACACGGAATTCAGGTGATAGATGACATAGTTTCCGATATAGGTCCCGATCGCGTTATCCGCCATGAACCAGAGGAATTCCGCCCCGAGGATCGCCAGCAGCATGGTCTTGTTTTCCTTCGACATCGGCTTGTCGTCGTCCACCGGGGTCGCGATCGCAGCCATCCGCTCGCCCTCTTCCATCTGTTCCTTCATCTCTTCGGCGATCTCATTTTCCTTCACCGTAAAGAAGAGGACCAGCGCGGAGATCACCATCAACACAGAGGCAATAATGAAGGGGATCTCAATGGTCCAGATATTCCGCGCGGAATCTTCGGCATTGATATAACTGCTCAAAACCATGAAGATACCGAGCACGGTCGCGAACGCACCACCGAAGTAGCCCATGATATTGATGATGCCGTTGGCCTTGGCCCGCAGGGGCTTCGGCGTGATATCCGGCATCAGGGCGACGGCCGGGTTGCGGTACATCATCATGAACAGCAGCACGACGGCCATCATGATCACCATGCCGACCACGTTGTTGTAATGGAAGAACAGGGGGATGAAGGGGAAGGCCACCGCGGAAACGCAGGTGCCCACCAGGATGAACGGCATGCGCTTGCCGATGGGCGTGCGGGTCTTGTCCGAAAGGTTCCCGAAGACCGGCAGCAGGATCAGGGCCGCCAGGTTGTCGCAGGCCATGATGATGCCGACCAGCCACTGCACGTTCAGGATCTTGTCCGCGTCGCCGGCCTTAAGCTGCGCCGAAGACATGCCGTACATGCGGCGGGCAAAGATGTCCGTGAGGAAGGTCGGGCACCAGGAGTCGTAGACCTGCCAGAGCAGCAGGATGCCGAAGAAGGCAAAGCCGATCAGGAAAGTCCGTTTGTAATTAAGTTTCAGGCCGCCCGCGGCCGCTTGTTTTTTACCCATTTTATACCTCTTTTACAGTCTCGCCCGCAGGGCTTCGCCGGCGGCTTCGTAGCCGGGCTTGCCGAGCAGCGCGAACATATTCTTCTTGTAGCTTTCCACGCCGGGCTGGTTGAACGGATTTACCTTTAACGCATAGCCGCTCACGCCGACCGCATACTCAAAGAAGTAGAACAGCTCGCCCAGGGAATATGCGGAGACCTCCGGCAGCGTGATCAGCGAGACCGGGACGCCGCCGTCCACGTGGGCCAGCATCGTGCCCTGCATCGCGCTCTTATTCACGAAATCCAGCTCGCGGCCGGCCAGGTAGTTGAGGCCGTCCAGATCTTCCGCTTCCGCTTCGATCCGCACATCGGCCGGATTCTTTTCGATGGCGATGACCGTCTCCTGCAGGATACGGTTGCCGTCCTGGATGAACTGCCCCATCGAGTGCAGGTCCGTGGTCAGATCCACGGCCGCCGGGAAGATGCCCTTGCCGCCTTTCCCTTCGCTCTCGCCGTAGAGCTGCTTCCACCATTCCGCGATATAATGCAGGATCGGCTCATAGTTGGCCAGGACTTCGATGGTCTTGCCCTTGCGGTACAGGGCGCCGCGCACCGCCGCATAGCGCAGCGCGTCGCTCTCTTCGTTTTCATAGCAGAGCGTCCGCATGGCCTGCGCACCGGCCATCAGCTCATCCAGATCGATCCCCGCCACCGCGATCGGCAGCAGGCCCACCGCCGTAAGCACCGAGAAGCGCCCGCCGACGTCGTCCGGCACCACAAAGCACTCGTAGCCTTCCTTGTCCGCCAGACTCTTTAACGCGCCGCGGGCCTTGTCCGTGGTCGCATAGATCCGCTTCGCCGCCTCTTCCCGGCCGACACGTTCCTCCAGGATCTTCTTTAACAGGCGGAACGCGATGGCCGGCTCCGTGGTGGTCCCGGACTTGGAGATCACATTGATGGAGAAGCGTTTCCCCTCCAGGGCTTTTTCCAGCGCGCACAGATACGCGGCGCTGATCTGATTGCCCGCGAAGAAGATCTGCGGCTTTGCGCCGACGGCCGCTCCCAGCGGATTGCCTAAAAACTCCACCGCCGCACGGGCACCGAGGTACGAACCGCCGATCCCGACTACGACCAGGATATCCGAATCCTCGCGGATCCGGGCCGCTGCCGCCTTGATGCGTCCATATTCTTCTTTATCATAATCCACCGGCAGATCCAGCCAGCCGAGGAAGTCGTTGCCTTCTCCCTGCCGGCCCATCAGGACCGCCCGGGCCGCTCTGGCCTCGGAGAGGCTCTCGGCCAGTTCCTGCTCGCTCAAAAAAGGAAGGGCTTTGGAAGCATCAAAAGTCACGTGATTCATATTCTCCGTCTCCTTGCAAAAGATTCAGAAATATTATACACGCTTCGCCGCGAAAACGCACCTGTTTTTACTGTACGGAAACGGAAAAATATGCTAAACTATGGCTGTTTTCAAGGAAGGAAGCATTTTTATGAAGAAAATCGTACTTACCGGCGGCGGCAGCGCCGGCCATGTCACCCCGAATCTGGCCCTGGTCCCGGAGCTGAGGCGCCGCGGCTTTGAAGTTTATTACATCGGTTCCTACGAAGGCATCGAGAAAGATCTGGTGGAAGCGGAGCAGATCCCCTATACCGGAATCTCGACCGGCAAGCTTCGCCGTTATTTCAGCTGGAAGAATTTTACGGACCCGGTCCGTGTGCTGAAAGGCTTCAAAGAGGCCAGAGAGCGTCTGAAAGAGATCCGGCCGGATATCATTTTTTCCAAGGGCGGCTTCGTGTCCACGCCGGTGGTCGGCGCGGCCCATCAGCTGGACATCCCCGTCATCCTGCACGAGTCGGATATGACGCCCGGCCTGGCCAACCGCTTAAGCTTCCCGTACGCGTCGCGCTGCCTGTGCAGCTTCCCCGAAACGCTTTCGCGTCTTCCGAAGGAGAAATCCTATGTCAGCGGCTGCCCGATCCGGGCGGAGCTGGCGGAAGGCAGCCGGGAAGCCGCGCTTCGCTTTACCGGCCTGTCCGGAGAAAAGCCGGTGCTCATGGCCATGGGCGGCAGCCTCGGATCCGTTGCCTTAAACACCCATCTGCGGGCCATCCTGCCGCGCCTGCTGGAGCGCTTTGACGTGATCCACCTCTGCGGGAAAGGACGGCTGGACGAGACGATCTCCCTGCCCGGCTATGCGCAGTTTGAATATGTCAGTGAGGAAATGAAGGACCTCTTCGCTCTCGCGGACTTTCTGATCTCCCGCGCCGGCGCGAATGCGATCTGCGAGTTCCTGTTCCTGAAGAAGCCGAATCTTCTGATCCCGCTGCCGCTGACCCAGTCCCGCGGCGACCAGATCTTAAATGCCCGTTCCTTCGAGAAGCAGGGCTTCAGCGCCGTTATGGAAGAAGAGACCATCACGGATGACGGTCTCTTCGAAGCGCTTGAGACGCTGTACGCGTCCCGGGATCAGTATATTGCGGCGATGGAACAGAGCAATCAGTCCGACGCCGTGACTTTTATCTGCGATATGATCGAAAGTCTCTGCGGAAAAGAATCGTAAGCGCTTACTGCAGCTCTCCGCAGCGGCAGCAGGCCACCCAGTGCTCCGGCTTAACCTCGATCAGGGCCGGAGTTTTCTTATGGCATTCTTCCGTCGCGTACAGGCATCTCTTGGCGAAGCGGCATTCATCTTCCGGATCGATGGGGGAATTGATCTCCCCCTTGAGGATGATGCGCTGGATCGTATTGCCTGTCTCGGGGATCGGGATGGCCGAAAGCAGCGCCTTCGTATACGGGTGCAGCGGGTTTTCAAACAGCTCTTCCGCCGGCGCCTTCTCCACGATCTGCCCCAGATACATGACGGCAATATCGTCCGCAAAATGGTTCACCACCGCCAGATCGTGCGTGATAAACATATAGGTCAGCCCCAGCTTGTCCTGCAGTTCCTCCAGCAGGTTCAGGATCTGCGCCTGGATCGAAACGTCCAGCGCTGAGACCGGCTCGTCGCAGACGATAAACTTGGGATTCATCGCCAGCGCCCTGGCGATGCCGACCCGCTGGCGGCGTCCGCCGTCCAGCTCATGCGGGTAACTGTTGATCAGACGGGGCGCCAGACCGACGATCTCCATCAGCTCGATCACTCTGTCTTCGATGGCTTTTTTATCGGTCAGGATCTTGTTGTAGATGATCGGCTCCGCGATCGCCTGCCGGACCGTATTTCTCGGGTCCAGCGAGGAGAACGGATCCTGGAAGATCAGCTGCATCTCACAGCGCATTTTGCGCAGTTCTTCCTTGCTGAGCGCCGTGATATCGGTCCCGTTGAAGATCACCTGGCCGCTCGTCGGCTCCACCAGCCGCAGGATCGTCCGGCCCGTCGTCGTCTTTCCGCAGCCGGATTCCCCGACGACGCCCAGCGTCTTCCCCTTCTCGATGGTAAAGGAAACGTCGTCTACCGCATGCAGCGTTCCGTTCGGGGACTTATAATACTTCTTCAGATTTTTTACTTCCAGAACGACTTCACTCACGGTCTTTGCTCCTTTCAATGCGGAAGGAAGGATCCTCATACGCGGTACATGCCGCAAAATGCGTATCACTGAAATGATGCGCTGCGGGCTGGGCCGCTTTGCAGGCCTCGGTCGCATAGCGGCAGCGCGGCGCGAAGGCACAGCCGACCGGCAGATCCGTCGGATCCGGCATCAGGCCGGGGATCGGCTGCAGTTTCGCCTCGCGGTTCTTGATATTGGGCAGCGAGTTGAACAGGCCTTCCGTATAGGGATGGCGGGTATGGTTGAACACCTCGTCCAGCGTCCCCATCTCCACGATCCGGCCCGCGTACATGACCGCGACCTCATCGCAGATCTCCGCGACGATCCCCAGATCGTGCGTGATCAGGATCATTCCCATGTTGAACTGGTCCCGCAGCTTTTTCATCATATCCAGGACCTGGGCCTGGATCGTCACGTCCAGCGCGGTCGTCGGTTCATCCGCGATCAGCATCTTCGGGTTGCAGGCCAAAGCAATGGCGATCACCACGCGCTGCCGCATTCCACCCGAAAACTGGTGCGGGTATTCCATGGCGCGCGTGCGCGGGATCCCGACGAGCTCCAGCATTTCCAAGGCTTTTTCCCATGCCTGCGGACGCTTCAGCTTCTCATGCAGCATAATGCTTTCGGTGATCTGGTCCCCGACCGTCTCGACAGGGTTCAGGGACGTCATCGGGTCCTGGAAGATCATGGAGATATCCTGGCCCCGCACGTTGTAGAGCTGCTTCTGGCTCAGCTTCATGATATCCTGCCCGCAGACCAGGATCCGGCCGCTCCGGATAGTGCCCGGCGGATCCGGGACCAGCCGGAGGGCGGCGAGCGCTGTCGTGGTCTTGCCGGCGCCGGTCTCTCCGACCAGGCCGACCGTGGTCCCGGCTTCGACCTTCAGATTGAGGTCCGTTACCGCCTGGGTGACCTCGCCTTCCACCACATATTCGACCGTCAGGTCTTCTATTTCGAGTACGTATTCCTTATTCATCTTCGGCCTCCCTTATTTACGCAGCTTGGGATCCATCGCATCCCGGAGGCCGTCTCCCATCAGGTTCAGGGCCAGAACGGTGATCATAATGGCAAGGCCCGGGAACAGTGTCAGGTTCGCGTGCTGGCGAAGCTCATCCCGCCCGGCGGAAAGCAGGGCGCCCCACTCGGGCGAAGGCGCCGGAACGCCCAGCCCCAGGAAGCTTAAGGAAGAGGCTGAAATGATAACGGTCGCCACCTGCAGCGTTATGCTGACGATGATCGGAGACAGGCAGTTCGGCAGGACATGCTTGATAATGATATCCCGCTCCTTCAGCCCGATGATGCGGGCCGATTCGATATACTCCTGATTCTTCACCGTCAGCACGGCGGCGCGCGTCATCCGGCAGATCTTCGGGATCCCCACGATACCGAGCGCGATGATCAGGTTCATCATATTCGCGCCGAGCGCCGACACCACCACGATGCCCATCAGGATGAAAGGAACCGCAGAGAGCATATCCATGATACGCATCACGACGTTTTCGAAGAAGCCGCCGTAGTATCCGGCCAGCGCGCCGATCGGGACCGCGATCAGGGTGGAGATCAGCGTAGCTACCACACCGATCGTCAGCGAATACTTCGTCCCGTACAGAACGCGGACGAACAGATCCCTGCCCTTTCCGTCCGTCCCGAAGGGATGCTCCCAGCTGGGCGGAAGCAGCCGCGCCTTGGTATTGATGCCCGCGATCTGCTTGCTGTAATCAAAGATCACATCCGAAAAAACAGCCAGCAGAATGAGAAGGACCACGACCACCAGGCCAACCATGGCGCCTTTGTTTTTCCGCATCCGGTACCAGACTTCCGCGCCCTGGCTTCTGCCTTTTGCTTTTTCTCCGGTCGCTTTCCGGTTTATATCCTGAACTTCTTTTTTGTTCTTACTCATCGATCTTTGCCTTTCTTGCTCTTGCATAGTGAGATTTGATACGAGGGTCAACAAAGGCGTACAATATATCCACGATCAACAGAATCACGCTGATAACGATGGTCTTCATGATAATACATCCGACAACGACCATCGTATCGCGGCTTCTGATACTGTCTATGATCAGTCGGCCTACGCCGGGCCAGGAGAACACCGCTTCGGTAACGACCGCGCCGCCCAGCGCGGTGGCAAAGGTCTCTCCGATACTTGTTATAATCGGGATCAGCGCATTTTTCAGGGCATGCTTATAAATGACCTGCCGTTCCGGAGCCCCCTTGGCCCGGGCCGTCCGCAGGTAATCGGAACGGATAACATCCAGCATGGAAGAGCGCGTGACACGCGTCATGCTGGCCATGAAACCGGTCCCGATCGTGATCGCCGGCAGGATGATACTCTTAAAGCCCACGGCGCCTTCGGAAGGAAGCCAGCCGAGGCGAAGGGCAAAAATAACAATCAGCACCAGGCCGAGCCAGAAGTTGGGAATGGAAAGCCCCAGCAGCGCGCCGACCATGGCTACGTTATCCGCGATCGAGCCGTGATGGACCGCGGAGTAAATGCCCAGCGGGATCGACAGGATCACGCAGACCAGCGTCGAGCCCAGGGCGAGCTTGAGCGTATTCGGGAAACGGTTCAGGAAAAGGGACATGACCGGTTCCTTCGAGATATAACCGGTTCCGAGATCGCCTTTCGTGATCAGATTCCACATATACTTGACATAACGGACCAGAAGAGGATCGTTCAGTCCCAACGATTCTTTCAGTTCATAGAGCTGCTGCGCATCCAGTTCTTCGGCTCCCATAACGGCGGTTACGTCACCGGATGCCACATTCATGATGCAGAACACCAGAAGTGACACTCCGAAGATAACCGGGATCAGCATCAGGATACGCTTTAAGATGTATTTATGCATAAAAGACTCCCAAAGAAGCAGCCTGCCCCGCCCGCAAAGGCGGAGCAGGCAAACAATATGTTATTTCTTACGCGCAGGAAAACCGCTTACTTGGATTCCTCACAGACAGCATAAGTGAAGTTATGTCTTGTATTCGACTGGAATATCACGCCGGACAGGCCCTTGCGGAACAGTCCGCTGGCGGTTCCGTAGAACAGCGGGACGCAAGGCATTTCTTCATGCGTGATCTCCTGCACTTCCTTATACAGCGCCAGGCGGGTGGCGTCATCCGTCTCACCCAGGGCCTTGTCCAGAAGCTCCGCTACCTTTTCATTGTTGTACTTCATACGGTTGGCCGTATTGCCGTAAACCAGAATATCGCGGAACTGGTCGCCGTAAACACCGCAGGTCTTGGAGTAGAGCAGCAGATCCAGCTTCTTGTCCGCCACGGTCTGCGCCAGGCCGGGCGCGTCCGTAATATTCAGCTTGATCTCGATCCCGATCTCAGCCAGCTGTGCCTGGACGACTTCTGCCATCTGTTCAAAAGCGCTGACCGTCGTCAGAGATAAGGTCAGGCCGTCCGGATGATTCGACTTGGCCAGATACTCTTTCGCCAGATCCAGGTTCTTGCCCAGCTGCTGTTCATAGTCCGTATAAATACCGTACTGGTTGGGGCCCCAGAAAGTCTTGCAGGGTTCGCCCTTGCCGGAAAAGCCGACATCCATGAGTTCGGTAGGATCGATGGCATACGCGATGGCATTCCGAAGATTCACGTCATCTCCGATCGCTTCGCTTTCATAGGACATGCCCAGGTAGTAAATCAGGTCCGCTGAAATAATGCTGTAATCAACGTTCGGGTCCGCATCATAAATATTGATGTCCCCGAAATTGAAGCTGTAGGAGAACTGGATCTCATCGGTCTGAACGGCGATCGAGCGGGCGCTTTCTTCCGTCATGGTCTTCTCGATGATCTTCTTGGTCGGGGTCTGCACGTCTTTCCATACCCAGGAGGACTCGACCTTATCAAACTCCACCATCGTACCGGGCTCAAACTTCACGGGCGTCCATCCGCCGGTGCCCACTTTATAGCCGTTGTCCGGATCCTTCTCCAGCGCTTCCCGGTTCAGCATGCCCCAGAAAGGCATCGCCAGACGGTAAGGAAGATCCATGTTGGCCTGGATCAGTGTGATCGCCACTTCGTAATCTCCGTTGGCAACGACTTTTTCCACGTTCTTGGCATCCGCGGCGCCGCTGACACCGGTCGCCGCCATCCGCTCGACGGTAAAGACGACGTCGTCCGCGGTAAAGGGCTCGCCGTTGCTGAAGGTCACATCGTTCCTCAGCTTAAACGTCCACACGGTCGAATCATCATTGTGGGACCATTCCGTTGCCAGGCAAGGCTCGATCTGCTTGGTCTCAAAGTTGAAATTGACCAGCGTGTTCAGATACAGCATATACAGGGTATCCTGAATACTGTTGACCAGGACCTGGCAGTCCAGCGTCGTCGCCGGCTGGTCGTAGCCCAGCGTAATGACTTCCTTGTAGGTTTTTTCCGCAGCGGACGTATTCGACTCCGCTTCACCCTTGGTTTCCGCTTCTCCCGTCGTGCCGTTCTGGTTTCCGCACGCCGCAAGACTCAGGACCATTGCCCCGGCAAGTAAGATTGCCAAAAGTTTCTTCATCGCTATTCCTCCTTACTATCGTATTCTTCTGTTTTTATCATCCCGCCTGTTCCACACGGAAATACACGTACCGGGATGTATAAATACCGTATTGGTTCTTCGCCAGGACGATCAGATTGTACAAACCTTCTTCGTCCGGTGCCGGGAAGGAAGCGCAGCCGTCTGCGATCTCCCGCCCCGTAAAGTCTCCGTTCCGGAGGACGTAAAAGCTTTCCGTATTGAGTACATAATGGAATACGCGGTCCTCTTTTGCGGTGTTTTCAAAATGCAGCCGGATCTCTTCTCCGGGTTTATAGATGTTTTTGTCTGTTTCCGCCTTCAGATCCACCATACACCATGCCACCGGAGCGCTTTCTTTGCCTTCGCCCAGCAGGCGGGCATTCCAGATCCCCGCTTGCGCAGGCTCCAGCCGCAGCGGTCCATCTCCGACAGGATATCGGTGCACGGTCCCGTCCGGTGCGGTAAGCTCGAATTCTTTCCACCCTTCTGTCAGCGTGGAAAGCTCCACCGGTTCATCCCCGATCCGATAATTCGCCTTGTTGCCGTAGTCCGGCATCAGGTCCCGGTTGATCGGAGGCACCGGCAGCTCGGGATCCCCTTCGACCGGCATGAAAGGATCCGGGGTATATCCCACCTCATCCACCTTGTCATACCGATAAACGCTGTACTCCCTTTCCAGCCAGTACCGGCGGAATTCCTCCGCCGAAAAACCGGTCCGGATGCTAAGCGGAAGCGTTTCTTCCGAGACTTCGATCTCGCAGACCCGGCCGTTTTCGTCCCGCGCGATATCGGTGATCATGGCGATATGCGCCTTCGGATTGACGATAACGTCGCACAGTTTCAGGTTTTCAAGCCGGTCGGTGTCAACCGGATGCATGTCAGGAAGAAAAGGCCATTCTTTGCAGACGACCCGGTACGGCAGGTCCAGCGCATAGCTTACCTGCGCGGAGCAGACCGAGCCGTAAAAACAGTTTCCTTTCGACCCCGGCTGATCCTTCAGCTCTCTTGTATACACAACACTGTTCGGATTCGAAAGCGCTGATAAAAACGTTTCCGCAGACACATTCCAGCCCACGTATTTTTCAACGGTACGGCAGGAAGAATACGGTACGCCCTGCTGAGGACGCCATTCCGGAAAATATCCGTAAAAATTTGTCCTCGTGCCATCCAGATTCCGGGTACTCAGACAGGATGGAAGCGGGCGAACCGGAGTCCATTTCAGTTCCGTCATCTGCCGAACCCGTCTCAGTACATTTGCAGCCCCCACGGAAGAAGGCTTGTCGTGATACAAAGTTTTCATTTTCCTTCCTCTTTGTTCTTTTCTGATCGGTCTTCCGGATGCAAATAACCAAAAGAGAATGGCAAACAGAGGTATTATACTATATCTCTTTTTTGAAATCTACTTATTTTTATAAGAACATTTTTTCTTTTCCGCTTTTCCGATAAGGATCTGCATCGTGATCGTGATCAGAAACATCATAACGCCGAGACAGAACAGTGCTTTCCGGTAGGAACCGCTCAGATCGTAGATCAGATTCAGGATCGGCGAACCGAACGCATATCCCGTCACACTGACAGAAGCAAAGATACCCATGATCCTGCTGTAATCTTTCCTGCCGAACATTTCCAGCGCGATCAGCGGCAGCAGGATCGTCTCCAGCGGCATGGCAAAGGCGGCAAACAGCGAGTAGGTCAGCGCCATGGCCGGGCTGTCTGTCATCGCGCCGAGGAGAAAAGCGGCGGCCATTCCGCTGCCGCTGCAGATCAGCATCGTCCTGCGAAGCCCGATCCCGTCAAAGATCACTCCCGTTAACGGCTTTGTAAAAGCGATCCCCAGGGAGAATACACTGAGTGCCAGGGAAACCGTCCGGATATCCAGCCCGGAATCCTTCATATGGGCACTGGCGATCCCGCTCAGGGACTGAAGCATCATACCGGTCAGCAGGGTACAGGCCAGCGCCGGCCAGAAATATCCTGTTTTCTTTGCCTCTTCCAACGATAGACCTGCCCATTCTTTCGGCCCGTTTTCTGCCTCCGCCGCCTGCTGCGCCGGATGGGAACCTGCTTTTTCTGCTCTGTCCCGGATCAGCAGAACGATCAGGATCCCGACCGCGGCCATAAGAATGGCTGTAATAACGTATGCTTTTCTCCAACCACCCCGCATTTCATTATAAATCACCGGAGAAAGCAGCTGGCTGGCAGCTGCGCCTCCGAAACCGTTGGCCGCCAGGATCAGTCCCATGACTGTTCCCTTTTTGCGGTCAAACCACTGTTCCACGACATACCCGATCATCGCTGTCGTCGTCCCGGCCAGCCCGATCCCCAGAAAAGTCCCGGCCAGACACAGCAGGACGGCGCCGTCCGCCAGCGAATAGCAGACGGCAGAAAGGATCAGAGACACAAAACCCAGCGCAATCATGCGCCGGGTATGAAGCCAAACGATTATTTTTCCGAAGAAGAAGTTGATGATCGCGGTCGCCGCATAGCGGAACACCTCTGCCAGAGAGTATACGCTCCGCGGAATATGAAGGCTTTCCGTGACCGGCGCCAGATACAGGCTCCTCGAAGTACTCATAAAGCCGAGACATACCATGACCATGATCCAGCATGCGCCGAAAATGACCCATCGGTATTTTTCTCCCCCGAATACTCTCTCTGCCCTCTTCATCTCTGCAGCCTGCTCTTCCGGTCGTTTATTCTGACGGTCTTTCCTCTGTAGTTATATTATACTGCTTGAATTTCCGGCCTGCCATGATATTATACTTATAGCTGTTGTAAACATTGCTTATATCTTTTGGGAGGGCTGCATGAATATTGAACAGTTCCGTTACCTGATCGCCATCGAACGCTGCGGATCGCTGAACCGCGCCGCCACCCAGCTTTCCATCTCCGAGCCGGCCCTGTCCATGTCTATGAAAAAGATGGAAAAAGAGATGAATAAGACGATTTTTGTCCGTCACCGGAACGGGGTGTCGCTGACGCCGTTCGGACGGGATCTGCTGCCGTATGCCGCCGAGACCATCACCCTCTACGACCAGATGACCAGCCATCTGCTGATGAAAGAACGGAACCGGCTGTTCTTTTCCGTCGCGAACGGAAACTACAGCTTTATCGCCAAAACCATTTCGCAGCTGTACTACGCGCATCAGGAGGAAGGGATCCAGATCCGCTATCTGGATCTTTCGCGGCGGGAGTCCCTTACCCTGGCCGCGGAAGGGAGCATCGACATCGGCGTATACCGCTTCTGGGACTTCCAGCGGGACCAGACCTTCCAGAAACTGCGCCGGCTGAATCTGGATTTCGTTCCTGTCTGCCGCTCGCCCGTCACCGTCCGGGTCAGTCCGCACAATCCCCTGTATACGCGGACCGAAGACTGGGTCACCAAGGATATGATCATGGATTTTCCTTTTTTCTCCAGTACGACCGTGGTCAATGAGCTTCACAAAAGGCTGGGGCTCCGTCTGGGAAAGAACCAGATCATCTGCAACAACAACTACGGGGTCCGGGCGATACGCGAGCAGACCGACTTTATCTCCGTCTCTTCCGCTATTGTTCCCGCTTCCCAGGAGGCCCTGACCAAAGAATACCGGACTTTTACGCTCCGCGACGCGGACTGCAGCAATATCATCGGATACGTCTTCGCGCATACGCACGCGCTTTCCCCGCTGGCGCTGGAGTGGATCGGATATTACAAAGAGGTCTTCCGGAATACCACCTGCCGTTTTGACGGCCTTTCGGAATTTGCCTTTTCCCCGGCGGAGGCGCCGCAGCCAGACGCGGAATCATAAAGGAATAAGAAGAGCGGCAAAGCCGATTGACAAACGGCACTGATTGTTCTATGTTCGGGACAAAGAAAACAGTGAGCTGATTTTACAGCATCCTGAAAGCAGTGAGAGCGATGGATATCTTATACTTTGAATACAGCCAGGAAACGAATTCCTTTAATCCTTTTCTCTGTGATGAAACCTGTTTTCGGAAAGGCGTCTTCCGGGAAGGGGAGGACATCTTTACCGGCCTCGGGCCGGATGTGCCGATGGAAACGAACGGCATGAGAAAAGCGGCGGAAGAAGCCGGCGCGCATCTGATCCCCTGTCTTTCTCTCTGGTCGCAGAGCATGGGGCCCGTCCGCGCCGAAATCGTGGATTTTCTTCTCTCCCGTATCCGGCAATGCTATGCAGAGCACCCGGATATCGGCGGGGTCTTTGCCGTGCTCCACGGCGGGACGCAGGATACCCGGGAAGATGATTCCTGCGGGTATCTGCTGGAAAAGATACGGGAAATGGTCGGCCCCGAAGTCGTGATCGCCGCTTCCTATGATATGCACGCCAATATAACGGAGAAGATCCTGAAGAACACGGATGTGTGCTGCGGCTATCAGACTTATCCGCACCGGGACACGTATGAGACCGGATACCGGGCCGCCCGGCTGGGGATCGCGAAGATCCAAAACAGAAATGCCTTTGTCACTGCGGCGGTCACCGTACCGATGATCGTGCCGGCATCCGGTTATACCAGCGATGCGGGCTGTTTCCATGGTGTACTGGAGATGGGGCATCACTGGGTCCGCGAGGGCAAGCTGCTCGATTTCTCCGTCTTCCAGATGCAGCCGTGGCTGGACGTCAGTCCCGCGGGCAGCACCGTCGTGACCGTGGCAGAAGATGCCTCTTCTGCGGCCCGCTGCGCAGAGGAACTCGCGCAGAAGCTGTTTGACGGGAGGGAGGAATACTGGCCGAAGCTCGAAACCATCGACGAGGTCCTGGATATCGCTTCCTCCAAAGACTCCGAAAAGCCGGTGATCCTGGCCAATGCCGGCGATTCACCGAACGGCGGGGCGATCGGCGACAGCGTAGCCGTACTGAAGCGCATTCTCGAGCGCCGGCTTCCGATCCGTTTCGCCACCGTCGTGCGGGACAGCGCCGCCGTGGAAAAAGCCTTTGCGGCCGGGGTCGGCCGTGAGGCGGATTTCTCGATCGGTGCCGGCTCCGGGATCATGGGGCAGACGCCCGCGCAGGTACGGGGGACGGTCTGCTCCCTGCATGACGGAAATTACCGCATGGAAGGGCCGATCGGCCGGGGACTGGATCAGAGCGTCGGGCCGGCCGCAACGATCCGGGTCGGCAGCTGCGACATCATGCTGTGCGGCTATCCGGCCAATACCGGGGATCCGCAGATCTACCGTCATTTCGGGATCGAGCCGTCCCTGT
This sequence comes from Lachnospiraceae bacterium, assembly GCA_017394885.1. Taxonomy (GTDB): domain Bacteria; phylum Bacillota; class Clostridia; order Lachnospirales; family Lachnospiraceae; genus UBA6987. The sequence goes on from JAFPWO010000004.1 coordinate 36,850, forward strand.
ATGATCTGGTGGAAGTGAAGGCCAATACTTCATTCCGGCTGCCGTTTTCTTCCTTTACCCGGAATTTCCATACGGTAGATGTTCCGGGATGTGTCGGGATCTCAGATCTGAAGAGCCTTCCTTTCCGAAAAATAACGGGACCGTTTTATCCCTTCGATACACTGACCGGCTACACGGTCGAAAGGGCAAGGATTTACAAGCATGGATAAAAGCTATGTGATTGCGGGAGATCTGGGGACCAGCAGTGTGAAACTGGCGGCGGTGGATCCGGAAGGACATATCCTCCGGAGCGTTACCGAAGCCTATTCCCTGTACTGTGAAGGAAAAGAGGCCGAACAGGATCCGCAGGAATACTGGGAGGCAGTCTGCCGCGGAACAAAAAGGCTGACGGAAGTCCTGGCGGCAGAAAACTGCCGCGGCCTGGTCTTTGCCACGCAGTGGCGAAGCGTGATCCCGCTGGACGATCAGGGGAAGGTGCTTCGGCGGGCCATCATCTGGATGGACCGGCGGGCCGATCAGGAAGCGGAGGAGATCAATCAGGCGCTGGGGGAAAAGCGTTTTACCGGAACCGGCTACTGGCCGAAGCTTCTCTGGTACCGCCGCCATGAACCGGAGCTTTATGCGCGCACCGCCCACATTCTGGAAGCGAATGCGTTTTTAAAATGGAAGGCGACCGGGCAGTTCAGCTCGGACGTGACCAACAACTATACCCGGGCGTTTCATGCGGAGCGGGATGCCTTCTTCCGGAAGCTCCTGGCGCTTTCCGAGGCGGATCTTTCGCTGTTCCCGCCGCTGTGCACTTCAGAGGAAACCGTCGGCCATGTCACGGAGGAAGCGGCCGCGCAGCTTCATCTGCCTGCGGGGACCCCGGTCTGCGGCGGATGCTGCGATATCGCGGCGCTCGCGATCGGGACCGGCTGCTCTCAGGCGGGCGATTATCATGCGTATCTGGGGACGTCCGGCTGGGTCGGCTGCATTGAGCCGGTCGATCCGCTTAATTCTTACCAGCCGTCTCTGCAGGCTTCCCTGGACGTCGGATTATATCCGCTGGGGATTTCCGCCGGGCCGACGACGCAGTGGATGCTGGATACCTTTTTCGCGGCAGAAAAAAAAGAATACGGGGAAGAGATCTGGGCCTGTCTGGATAAAAGGCTGGAAGATATTCCGGCCGGGTCCGGCAGGCTCCTGGCCGCGCCGTTCACCTCCGGCCGGGTCGGCGGCGTTTTTATCAATCTCACGGCGGCGCACACACGGGAACATATGCTGAAAGCGGTCTTTGAATCGTACGGCTATCTGATCCGCCAGAAGCTGGAAAAGGCCGCAGAGGATACGGGAAAAGCGCCGGCTCATCTGACGTTCTGCGGCGGCGCCGCCGTAAACCGCATCATGATGCAGGCGATGGCCGATATCCTTCAGATCGAGATCCGCGTCCCGGAATCCCCGAAGGACCGCGGCGCGATCGGCGCGGCGCTCTGCGCCCTGCAAAGCGCGGACCGGCAGCAGAAGCCGCTGCATTACCGCTCTTACTTTCCCTGCCGGGAAAATATTGCGGAATATGAACTGCTGTACCGGCAGTTCTCCGATATCCGGCCGTCTCTTACCGGGCTTTCCACTGCCCTGAATCAGTAAAAGAGGATTGCGCAATACGATCCAGCGCACGAAAAAAAGGCCATCTGAACGACCGGTTCAGATGACCTTTTTCGTTGAAACAATCGGTAAACCGATTACTTGTTGTCCTCGCAGATCACGTAGGTGAAGTCGTGCTTCAGGTTCGGCTGATATTTCACGCCGGACAGGCCCTTGCGGAACAGCACGCTGTTGGTTCCGTAGAACAGCGGCACACAGGGCATTTCTTCATGGGTGATCTCCTGAACTTCCTGATACAGGGCCTTGCGGGCGGCATCATCCGTCTCACCCAGCGCCTTGTCCAGCAGTTCCGCTACTTTTTCATTGTTGTACTTCATACGGTTGGCCGTGTTGCCGTAGACCAGGATGTCACGGAACTGGTCGCCGTAAGCGCCGCAGGTCTTGTTGTACAGCAGCAGATCCAGCTTCTTGTCCGCCACGGTCTGCGCCAGGCCGGGCGCGTCGGTGATGTTCACCTTTACCGTGATACCGATCTCCGCCAGCTGTGCCTGAACGACTTCCGCCATCTCTTCAAAAGCGGTAACTGTGGTAATCGTCAGCGTCACACCGTCCGGGTGATTCGACTTGGCCATATATTCCTTGGCCAGTTCCAGGTTCTGACCCAGCGGCTGCTCGTAATCCGTGTACAGGCCGTACTGATTGGGGCCCCAGAAAGTCTGGCAGGCTTTTCCCTTGCCGGCAAAGCCGACGTCTTTGAGTTCCTGCGGGTTGATCGCGTAGGCAATCGCGTTGCGAAGGTTGACATCGTCGCCGATCGCTTCGGATTCATAGGACATGCCCAGATAGTAAATCGCTTCCGCGTCAATGATCATATAGTCAACGTTCGGGTCCGCATCATAGATGTTGGTGTCGCCGTAGTTGATCTGATAGGAGAACTGGATCTCGTCGGTCTGCACCGCGATCGAGCGGGCGCTTTCTTCCGTCATGGTCTTCAGAACGATCTTCTTGGTGGGCGTCTGGACGTCTTTCCATACCCAGGAAGTCTCGACTTTTTCAAATTCCACAACAACGCCGGGCTCAAACTTGACGGGTTTCCAGCCGCCGGTACCGACCTTAAAGCCGTTGTCCGGATCCGCTTCCACCGCTTCGCGGTTCAGGATGCCCCAGAAAGCCAGGCCCATGCGGTACGGGAAGTCCATGTTCGCCGACTTCAGCGTGACTACCACTTCATAATCGCCGTTGGCGACAACGCTTTCCACGTTCTTGGCATCCGCCGCGCCGCTGACGCCGCTCTCAGCCATCCGCTCGATGGTGAATACAACGTCATCCGCCGTAAGCGGTTCGCCGTTGCTGAAGGTCACGTCGTCTCTCAGCTTAAAGGTCCATACGGTCGAATCTTCGTTGTTGGACCATTCCTTCGCCAGGCAAGGCTCCAGCTGTTTGGTCTCATAGTTGTAGCTCAGCAGGGCATTCACGAACAGATAATACACAGTGTCCTGAACACCGTTGACCAGCACCTGGCAGTCCAGGGTCGTTACCGGCTGCTCGTAGCCAAGGATAATGGTTTCCTTGTAGGTTTTGTTCTCGTCCACCTCGACACTCGTGTTTACGACTTCTCCGGCGGTCTCGACGTTGCTGTCGGAGCTGCCTTCGGAAGCAGCGGGCTCTTTTCCGCACGCCGCAAGGCCAAGGATCATGGCGCCGGCAAGCAGGATTGCCAATAATTTCTTCATTGTTTTCCTCCTAAAATGTTTAACCTTCTTATGTGTTTAATCATCACGGTTTATTCCACGCGGAAATCAAGATACCGTGACGAGTAAATCCCGTTATTGTTTCTGGCCAGCAGGATCAGATTGTAATCGCCCGCCTTTTCCGGCGCCGCAAATTCCGTAACACCGGCGCTGCTTTCCTCTTCCGTCAGATCCGTGCTCCGGATCACGTAAAACTCTCCCGTATTGATGACGTGATGGAATACCTTGTCGCCTTTTTCGGCATTGTCAAAACGCAGGACGGCCTTTTCGCCCGGGCTGAAAACGGTTTTATTCAGCGCCGCCCGGATATCGACCATGCACCATTCCACAAAAGCGCTGCCGCTTTCTCCCCGGCAGACGCGGGCCCGGTAGGTTCCCGGCAGAGAGGGCTCCAGGCGCAGCGGCTTTTCGGTGACGGGATAGGCCGCAACGTTCCCCTGCGGATCCGTGACTTCCAGCGTTTCCCAGCCTTCGGTCAGGACAGACAGCTCCACCGCTTCGTCTCCGATCCGGTAATTGGCCCGGTTGCCGTAATCCGGCATCAGATCCCGGTTGATCTCCGGGACGGGGAGTTCGGGGTCGCCTTCCAGCGGAATGAACGGATCCGGGGTGTAGGTCACCGCATCGATCTTATCGTAGCGATAGATGCTGTAGCCGTCTTCCAGCCAGAAATGACGGAATTCCTCCGGCGTAAAGCTTTTCCTGATGCCGACAGGCGTCGTCTCTTCCGATACCTCGACCTCACAGACCCGGCCGGCCTCGTCCCGTACGATATCCGTGATCAGCGCCACATGATGCGTCGGGTCGACAACGATATCGCAAAGCCGGAGATTTTCCAGCTGCGCCGTATCGACCGGATGAAGGTCCGGAAGAGAAGGCCAGTCCTTGCAGACCACACGGTACGGCAGATCCAGCGCATAGCTCACTGTCATCGAACAGACTGATCCGTAATAACAGTTGCCTCTCGTGCCCGGCTGATCCTTCAGCTCCCGGGTATAGACGACGCTGTTCGGATTGCGGAGCGCAGACAGAAACGTTTCCGTGGAAACATTCCAGCCCACATATTTTTCCACCGTGCGGCAGGAAGAATACGGAACGCCCACCTGCGGACGCCATTCCGGGAAATATCCGAAATAACAATGCTTGGTCCCGTCCGGATCCTGAGAAGTCAGGCAGCTGGGCAGCGGACGGATCGGCGTCCATCGCAGATCGATCATCTGACGGACCCGTTTCAGTACATTCTCGGCCCCCGCTGAAAAAGGTTTGTCATGACTGTAACCCTTCATTTTCCCTTCTCACTGCTCCTTTCTGCGCCGATCTCAGGGCGTTGTTAATCAAAAGAGAATAGGAAACATAGGCATTATACTATATCTCTTCCATGAAATCTACTCTCTTTTGCAAAAAAACCTGCCTTGTTTCCGGGATTTTTATCGTTTTCTTGACTTTTTTCGGGCCACGGGCTATAAAAAATCAAAACGACCCGGAGGAATGCACGTATGAATATCCTTCAGATCACCGATCTGCATCTCTGTGAGGGCGGCGCCTTTGCTTTCGGCCGCGCCGACACGGCGCTTTCGCTTTCCCGGCTGACCGACTATATCCTGAGCCGGCCTTTTCCGGTCGATCTTGTTGCCGTAACGGGTGATATCTCCACCGACGGCTCCGCAGACTCTTACCGGCGCGCCTTCGGGGAACTGCAGCGTCTGCAGCGTCCTTTTTATATCACGCCGGGCAATCACGATGACCGGGAAGTCCTGCTGCGCGTTTACCGGGAATTCTGTCCGGAGCAGACGGCTGTCCGCTGGCCTTTTTACTGCATTGAAAAAGACGAGATCGCTCTCGCCTTTCTGGATTCCTCTTCTCCCGGCCAATCCGGCGGATCGGTTTCGGATGAAGGCCTTCGCGCCTTGTCCGAAGCCGTCCAGCGTACGGAGAAGCCCTTCCTGCTCTTTCTGCACCACGCGCCGTTCCGGACGGGTTATACCGTGATGGACGAGCCCTTCCCGCAGGCAGAACGGATTCCGGAGATCTTAAAAGAGCGGCCCGGCTCCCTTATCTGCTGCGGCCACATTCACGCGGCTGTCCTGACCCACCGGCAGGGCGTCCCCGTCTTTGTGTGCCCGCCCGCCGCGATGCTGATGGAATTTGACCTTTCCGAAGCCGGTGGCGACGCCTTCTTTCTGGAACGGCCCTTTTTTGCCCTGCATCAGGTAAGCGGGGCGGGGATCGTCTCGCATATCGGGATGGTTCCGGCTTCTTCCGGCGATACAGGGCCGTACCGTTTCTGATCCGGGAAGAGCCCTTTGACCCGTCAGAGATTCTGCTCTATAATCTTTACCAGCCCGGACAGGCCGTTTTCGTCTTCTTCGGTGAAGCGGCCCGGCAGGGGGCTGTCCAGGTCCAGGACGCCGATAACGGCGCCTTTTTCATTATGGACCGGCAGGACGATCTCCGAAGCCGAGGCCGCATCGCAGGCGATATGCCCCGGGAACGCGTGCACGTCCGCGACCCGCAGGACCGTATCCTGCTGCGCCGCGGTCCCGCAGACGCCCTTTCCGTATTCGATGCGGATGCAGGCCGGCCGGCCCTGGAAGGGGCCGAGGATCAGGACGTTTTCCCCGTCCTCTTCCCGGCTCAGGTAAAACCCGGCCCAGTTTAAGTCCGGCAGCACCTCGTAAAGAAGCGCTGCCGTATTGGACAGATTGGCCAGCCTGTACGGGACGCCGCCGATCAGCGCGTCCAGCTGCTGGGAAAGTGTTCTGTAATTCGTCATATTCCCTCTGTCGTTTTCAGTTTGTTCTGGATCTTGTCGGAAGCGGTCATCAGCTTCTCCATGGAAGCATTGTGATTCAGCGTATCCACGACACTGGCCAGATATTCGCTCATATCCACGCTCGCGTAATATTCGCGGCGCAGGGTTTCCGGATCCTGATAAATCAGGTTCGTGGTCAGGACGTAATCAATAAGGCCTTCTTCGTGTGCCTTGTCGAAGCGTTCCATTCCCGCGGTAAAGAGGCCGAAGCTGGCGCAGGCGATCACCCGTTTGGCGCCGCGGGCCCGCAGCTGTTTGCCGACGTCGATGATGCTGTCGCCGGAGGCGATCATATCGTCTACGACGATCGCGGTCTTGCCCTCGAGCGATTCGCCCAGATATTCATGGGCCACGATCGGGTTCTTGCCGCCCACGATCTGGGTATAGTCGCGGCGCTTGTAGAACATACTCACGTTCACGCCCAGCATGTTGGCAAAGTAGATCGCGCGCTCGACCGCGCCTTCGTCCGGGCTGATGATCAGCACGTGATCCTTGTCGAACTGCTCATGCAGATCCAGATTGATCAGGGTCTTGATGAACTGATAGCTCGTGGGCAGGTTGTCAAAGCCGGCCAACGGGATCGCGTTGCAGATCCGCGGATCGTGGGCGTCGAAGGTGATGATGTTGTCCACGCCCATGCCGACCAGCTCCTGCAGCACCATGGCGCAGTCCAACGATTCGCGGGTGGTCCGGCGGTGCTGGCGGCTCTCATACAGGAAAGGCATGACCACGTTGATGCGGTTGGGCTTGCCCGTGCAGGCCGCGATCACACGCTTCAGATTCATGTAATGATCATCCGGAGACATGGGATTGCTGTGGCCGTTCAGATCATATTCCATGTTGTAATTGCACACATCCACCATGATGTACAGATCATAGCCGCGTACGGTCTGCTTCAGCATGGCTTTCGCTTCCCCGCCGCTGTAGCGGGTGATCTCCACGTCGATCAGGTACGAATCCTCTACATAACCGGCCTGCTGCGTTTCCCGGCCCGCGCGCCAGGCGACCAGATAGGCATTGACCTGCTTCGCCAGTTTCTCACAGCCGGGCAGCGCCACGATCCCCAGCGGTCCGAAGTGTTTTTTTGCTTCCATCCCTAACCTCTCTGTTATCTTGATCGGTGTTACTATGTTTATTGTACCGCATCCCCTGCGGCTTGTCACCTAAGAATCCGAAAAACAGGACCGCTTTTATCGTTTTTCCGTCAGTTTTGCCTGGCGGATATCCCGGCCGGCAAAACGCAGGATCCGGTAATCGTCCAGGATCCGGCTCACGACCCGCTCCGAATACTGTTCCGAAAGCTGATTCAGATTCAGATTCGTGGAGATGACCGTGCTGCGGCCTTTCAGTCCCCGCTCATTGACGGTACGGAAAAGGGCCGAGCGGCTGAATTTATTGGGCACTTCCATGCCCAGATCGTCCAGGATCAGCAGGTCCGCGCTTTCCAGCGCTTCCCCGAAGGGGCCGTCCCCGGCTTCTTCCCCGAAGGCCTGCGCCGCGAGGCTGTCAAAATACTCCGCCGCGGTCAGATACAGGACCGCGAAGCCTTCTTCCATCAGTGCGCCGGCAATGGCATTGCAAAGGAAGGTCTTTCCGGTACCGACCGGCCCGGTAAGCAGGAGATTCCCGCCCTTTTCCTCAAACTTTGCGGCAAAGGCTTTTGCCGCCGCCAGATTCTGCGCGGCGATCTGCCGGCTGGTCTTGCCCTGGAACTCCGGCAGGGGCTTCTCCTCATACCATTTCAGGGAGAAATCCGAAAAGCGCTCCCGGCTTACCCGCGCCCACAGCGGGGAATGGCTGTACAGTCTGCTCAGGACCGTTTTCCGGAAGCATCGGCACTTTTCTCCGTCCACATAGCCGGTATCTCGGCAGATCGGACAGGTATAGCGCGGCTCCAGGTAATCCTCCGGCAGGCCCGCCTGCTGAAGGACGGCTGCTTTCTCCCGCGTGATCGCCTGAAGCCTCTCCGTCAGCGCTTCGGCTCGGGCTGACTCCCCCTTCAGGGAAAGCTTCATCTTCTCCCAGCCAAGCTCCAGCCGCTCCGCATCCAGGGCGCGGTAAGCCGGGAGGGTCCGCAGAAGCTCCCTCTCCCGGTCCATTGCGGCTTCCTGCGCCTCGCTCCGGCGGCTTTGATAGATCCGCATCACTTCCTGATACTGTTCATTCGTCAGCGGCATAGGTCTTTCCTCTATAAGCCGATCTCGCTCAGCAGGGCGTCGTAATCGGTGCCGCGCTGGGTGAAGTTGAAGTCATTTTTCGCGTTCTTCCGGCCGGCCGTGCTGCGGGCAGCCGGCTTTTCCGCCTCCGCTTCGCTGGCTTTTTCCTGCAGCTGCGCAAGCGATGAGATGCCCGCGGTTTTCCATCGCTGGAGGATCGCTTCCGCGTAGGCAAAGCTCGGATCGCTGATGGTGCGCACCGTGCGGGCGCAGGCCTCCAGGATCATCTCCATCGGCATGCCGAACCGGTCCATCCAGCCATCGACCCGCTTCTTTTCCTCGTCGGTGAGCTGGCGGTTCGTCAGGCCGAAGGCCTTGCGGACCCGCGGATAATCGCTCGCGTAGCGGCGCAGATCCTCCTTAAAGGCCTCCAGCGTACACTTGCCCTCTTCGTGGAGGCGCAGGGCGATGGACTCGATATACCGGATGTCCCGGTGGCCGTCTTCCACGCAGCATTCCACGAGGTACTCCAGCGCGTCGCCGGGGAGCTTCAGGCTGTCATACAGATACGCGAGGCGTTCCGTATCCGTGCCGCTTAAGGTCTTCTTCAGGTACTGCTCCGTCGCGAAGATCAGCTGGCTGAAGCTTTCATCCTTCTCTTTCATGCGCAGGACCTGGACCGCAGAGTATTTCTTCTTCGGAAGCGCAGTATTTCCCTCCGACGGTTTTTCCCCGGACGGCGGTGCGGCCTCCTCTGCCTTTCCGGCAGCCGGGGCGGCGGCTTCTTTCTCAGGCGCTTTATCCTTTCCCGGCGCCGCTTCATCCGACGGCGGCAGGAGCGGTTCCTCTTCCGCGGCCTTTTTCGGCTGCACCGGAAGGAAAGCGACCCCCTCCAGATGGCCTTCTCCGTCGCACTGCAGCCGGATCAGCCCTTCGCGGGACCAGTACTTTAAGGCGCGCAGAACGGCCTTGTCCGTCATTTCCAGCTGCTCCGCCAGCGCCGCAAGCGTCAGCTCGCCCTGCTCCGAAACGCGCAGCAAATACAGGTACGTTTTCACGTACTCCCCATTTGCCTTCACCATATAATCATCTATAAAAGCATGAGGGACCGCCGTCCATCCTGCTGCCAGTCCGTTATCTACCCGCATAACCCAAAAACCTCCGCGCCGTAGGTCCTCAGTATAACATACCTGAAAATCTTTGCAAGATGCCCCCAAGGCCCGGAAGCGGCGCTGTGGATACGGTGGATAAAGTGGAAAAGATCAAAAAACCGCGCAGCTGCGCGGTTTTTGGGTTCCGGGTTCTCCACAGGCCTCAGAGCGTCTTGGAAGTGGATGATGTGCATAAGTCCGAAGCGACCAGCGCATCTGCCACTAAATCCACGTTTCCGCAACCGGTAGTTATCAACATGTCGCCGTTGGATGAATTTTCCAATAAAAATTTTACGATTTCATCAAATCCCGGGAAATAATAGGCTTCAACGCCCCGTGCGAGCAGCGCGTCCCGCAGCTGGGAGGAGTGAACCCCCAGATCATCGGTCTCCCGCGCCGGCATGATGTCGGATAAAACGACCCGGTCATAGTTCGAAAGCACGTCCACGAACTCGTTGAAGAGCGTCTTGGTCCGGCTGAAGGTATACGGCTGGAAGATGCAGGTCAGACGGTACGGGTAGCGTCTGGCCACTTCATAGGTCGCCTGGATCTCTTCCGGATGGTGGCCGAAATCATCCATGACCACGATATCCTCGCGCAGGATCCCGCGCTTTTCAAAGCGGCGGTGCACGCCTTTAAAACGTTCCAGTCCGCGCTTGACGGCCTCGAACGGAATGCCGTCCTCCAGTGCCGCGGCGCCGGCGGCCAGGGCGTTCGTCACGTTGTGCTCGCCCGGGACATCCAGCTCGATGCGGCCCAGGCAAGTATCGCCTTTATAAAAGTCGAAGCGGCCGAGGCCGAGCTTTGTCTCTTCGATATTCAGCGCCCGGTAGTCATCGGTCTCCTTCCGGCCCACGTACACCACGCGGCAGCGGACGCCGTCCAGCACCTCCTCCAGCTTTTCGATATCGCTTTCCACGACCAGCACGCCGTCTTCGTCGATATTCATCGCGAACTGCCGGAAGGAACGCCGCATATTCTCCATGGTATGGAAGAATTCCATGTGGTCCGCGCGGATATTTAAGATGATCCCCACATGCGGATACATCTCCAGAAAGCTGTTGGAATACTCACAGGCCTCGCCCACGAAATAGGGGCTTTGCCCCACGCGCAGATTCCCGCCGATGCTTTCCTGCAGCCCGCCGATGGAGACGGTCGGGTCCGCGTCGGCCGCCAGCAGGATCTCCGTGACCATGCCGGTCGTCGTAGTCTTGCCGTGTGTGCCGGCCACCCCGTAGGAATCCGTATAGCAGGCCATGAACTGCCCCAGCATCTGGGCCCGGTTTAAGATCGGAAGGCCCTTTTCCACGGCCGCGATATACTCCGGATTGTCCGGATGCACCGCTGCGGTATTGACGCAGAAATCGATGCCGTCCACGATATTTTCCGCGCACTGGCCGATCTTGATATCCGCGCCGAGGCTGCGCAGCCGCAGCGTATTCTTGCATTCGGCCTTGTCCGAGCCGCTGACCTTAAAGCCTCTGCCGAGCAGATACTGTGCCAGACCGCTCATGCTGATCCCGCCGATCCCCATGAAATGAGCCCATCCGGGCTTATTGAAATCAATTTTATACATAGTCTTTATTCCTCATCTCCGGTATTTTCCGGAGGAAATATCCGTTTTTCTTTCTCCAGCGCGTAGCGCAGGATCGAGCCGAGTATCAGGACGGAAACGATCTCTCCCGCGCAGACGGTCAGCATAAAGAACCAGATCGTTCCTTCCAGCCCGTAGGCAAACTTCAGCACGAAAGGAATGATCAGGGTGTTGCTGAGCACCGGCGGAAGGAGCGCCAGGGCTTTCGGCTTTGCCTTGCGCAGAAGCCTTGTCCCGATCGCCCCGATCAAAGTTGCCAGCGTCCCGAAAATGACGTCCCAGACCGCGCCGCCCGAAAGGAGATTGAATAAAAAGCACCCGATGGTCACCCCGGGGATGCCCGCCGCCGTGAATACGGGAAGGACGCACAGCGCTTCTCCGACCCGGCACTGGATCGCCCCGGAAGCCAGGGGCAGGACCAGAAAACATAACGCAACATAAAGCGCGGCGATCATGCCGGCTTCGGCAACTTTTCTCTTCATAAATTGTAATTTCCTTAGTTTTGTTTAACGTCAGGATGGTTTCGAACTGACGGAGATATCATACACTCTTTTTCTGTGTAAAACAAGTCCCCCCGGCCCTCTTCGAAAGATTCCGTAGATTTTTCCTTCCCGCTTTGCTATGATAGAGTGAAAGAGAGGAAGCATCATGTTACTGGCTGATCAATGGAAAGAATATGAAGTGCTGGATACCGCGGACGGAGAAAAGCTGGAGCGCTGGGGGGATTATACCCTCATCCGGCCGGATCCGCAGGTCATCTGGAGCGGAGAAAAGACGCTGCCCGGCTGGAGAAGTCCGAACGCGCACTATCACCGCAGCAGCAAAGGCGGCGGGGAGTGGGAGTTTTTCGATCTGCCCGACGAGTGGGCCCTGCATTACCGGGAGCTGACTTTTCACCTCAAGCCGTTTAAATTCAAGCACACCGGGCTCTTTCCGGAGCAGGCCGTCAACTGGGACTGGTTTTCCGCGCTCATCCGGAATGCCGGCCGGCCGGTCAATGTTTTAAATCTTTTCGCCTATACCGGCGGCGCGACGCTCGCCGCGGCCGTAGCTGGCGCTTCGGTCACACATGTGGACGCCGCCAAAGGCATGGTCGCCTGGGCAAAAGAAAACGCAAAATCCAGCGGCCTGGAGGAAGCCCCCATCCGCTGGATCGTGGATGACTGTATGAAATTCGTGGAGCGGGAAGGACGCCGCGGCAAGACCTATGATGCCGTCATCATGGATCCGCCCTCCTACGGACGCGGCCCCAAGGGCGAACTCTGGAAGCTGGAAGATACGGTGCATCCGCTGATCCGGGCCTGTACGCAGATCCTGAGTAAAGACCCACTCTTTTTCCTCATCAATTCCTACACGACCGGGCTGCAGCCGGGCGTCCTGGCTTACTTTTTAAAAACCGAACTGCAGAGCTGCTATGGCGGCAAAGTTCAGGCGGACGAAGTCGGACTGCCCGTCAGCGGGACAAAGGCTGCCCGGGAGCTGGGACTGGTCCTGCCCTGCGGCGCAGCCGGAAGGTGGGAGAGACAGTAAAAAGCAGGCGGACGGTTTTCAGCCGTCCGCCTGCTTTTTAACTGATATCAGTTAACCGTTAATGTAGCCACCGAACTGGTCACACTGCCGGCTTCATTCGTTACTACGCACTTATACGAGTATCCGTTGTGACGCGCCGCCGTGGTCAGTGTGTACTTGGCGGATGTTCCGTTCGAGCTTACTGCCGTCCAGGTCGTCGCGCCAGGCTTCTGATAGTACCACTGATAGCTCAGGCCGTCCCCACTCGCGACCACCTTGAAGGTGGCTTTCGCTCCTTCTGCGACTGTGACCGATTTCGGCTGCGTCGTGATCGTCGGCTTGGCAATGACAGTCAAGACGGCAATATCACTGGTCACACTGCCGGCTTCATTCGTTACCACGCACTTATACGAGTATCCGTTATGACGAGCTGCCGTCGTCAGCGTGTACTTGGCAGATGTTCCGTTCGAGCTTACTGCCGTCCAGGTCGTCGCGCCAGGCTTCTGATAGTACCATTGATAGTTCAGACCGTCCCCGCTCGCGACGATCTTGAAGGTGGCTTTCGCTCCTTCTGCGACAGTGGCCGATGTCGGCTGCGTGGTGATCGTCGGTTTGGAAATGACAGTCAGGGTCGCCGCGTCACTCGTAACGATGCCGATCCCATCGGTCACTTCGCAGCGATACTGATACCCGTTATGTCTGGCCGCAGCGGTGAGACTGTATGTGGCCGTCTTCCCGCTCGCTGCCGAGACCGCTGCCCAGTCTGCAGAGGCACTCGATTTATAATACCACTGGTAGGTCAGTCCGTTTCCTTCCGCTTCTACGGTAAAGCTTGCCGTATCCCCGGCAACGACTGTCAGATCCTGCGGATGCTTCGTAATCGCGACCATGACATAGCCGCTGTCAGAGGTCCTCTCCGCATTCAGCAGCGGTTCATTGCCGTCGGAAATATAGATGGCCGCCCATTCCTCATCGGAGCCGGCGTAAATTACTTTCTCCAGCGCACTGCAGCCGTTAAAGCAATTATATCCCACATACTGCAAGGATACCGGGAGCGTGATCTGCTTAAGCGCCGTACAGCAGCTGAAGGCTTTTCCGCCCAGCGAAACAAATCCTTCTGAAAGCACAACCTCAGTCAGCGATTCGCAGCCAAAGAAGCAGCCGTCGCCGATCGACTCAAGCGAGTTCGGCAGAGCGAGGCTTTCCAGCGCGGTGCAGTAACTGAACGTATTATAGCCGAGCCAGGTCAGTCCCCATGGAATCACGACCGATTTCAGCGAACTGCAGCCGTTAAAGGCATTACCGCCGATATAGTTCAGCGTAGAGGGCAGCTTCATATTCACCAGCGCGCTGCAGCCATAGAAGGCAAAATCCGAAATGCCTGTCATCCCTTCCGGCAGATTGATCTCTTTCAGACCGGTGCAGGAATCAAAGCAGCGATAGCCGACCATATCAAAGCTTTCCGGCAGCGTCACCTTCTCCAGAGAAGTGCAGCCGATGAAAGCGCCGGAAGACAGATAATTCACCCCGGCCGGTACGGTAACGCTTTGCAGCTGTGTGCAGTTCTCAAAAGCATTCGCCGCCAGCTCACTTACCTTATAGCCGTTAATATAGGCCGGGATCTGAAGGTCGGTATCCCTGCAGCGTCCGATCCCCAGGATCATGCAGGTTTCTTCATCGATCGGTTCCCAGGCAAGGCCGCTTTCCGAATCTACGATCCGTACCGTAAAACAGACCTCTTGCTGATTGTTGTACTGGTCAAGTACGATGCAGCGGTACTGGCTGCCGGCCGTGACGTTATGCAGCGCATAGGACGTCATATTGCTTCCCGACCCCAGAGGAGTCCAGTCCCCGGTATCCGGATCATACCTGTGCCAGTAATACTCCAGCTGGCTCATATCCGCTGCCGACGCCGTGACTGTCAGCGTCAGATCATCTCCGGGAAGCACATATTTAGTATCTTCACCGTCTGCCGGTTCCAGCGTCAGCTGATTATCGACCGTGACCTCAAAATAGGCTGTCCGCACACCGCCGTAGCCGTCCGTGACAGAACACTTATATTCGCCGTACTTCGTAACACTGTTTATCGTATAAGACGGACCGGCTGCCCCATTCAAAGAGACCCATTCTCCTTCTGTATCCTCCCATCTGCTCCAGGAATACGTGATCCCATCCATATCATAGGCAGAAGCAATGACCTCCAGCGTACAGTCACTGCCCGGAGCAACAGCATGGTATCCGTCATAAAAGATTCTGAAATCATTATCAATATCGATATAGAACGTTATTCTTTTAAAATTCCCATATGCGTCCTGAACTTCAAGCTGAATTGTCCGGAAATTCCGCACGTCAGTCAAAGTAATGCTGAGGACCTGCGTGGCCAGCGGATCGTCCATCGCAGTGTCAAACCAGGTATAGGTGATCCCGTCCATATCATCCGCGGAAACTTCCGCCTCCAGGGTAACACTTTCGCCGGGATGGACGTTGAACCAATTCTGCTGGGTACTTACCACCAGATGATTTTCCAGGCTGAGTTCAAACCAGACATAACTGTCAACACCGCTGTTTTCTTCCGTTACCAGGCAGCAATAATTCTTCGGTTCTCTGAACGTAACGGTATAGCTCGAGTCATTGGCGCCTTCCAGCAGCGTCATCGCTTCTTCAACTTCATACCACTGATAGGAGATAACGGAATTTTCGGGAGCATCCCAGACCTCTACCGACATGGTAACCGTTTCCCCGACAGCCACTGTATCAGAAGGGGAACAGGATTTTTCCAGATACCAGTTGATAAAAACATCAACGTAAATATAAACTTCTGCCTGACTGCCGTACACATCGCTTACAATACATTTATACTGGCCCCGGCGCTGAACAAGAAGCGTGTCTTCCGTTTCGTTTTCAATCGTTATATATTGACAGAGTCCGTCTTCATAGCGGCACCACTGATAAGAAAACGGCTCTCCGACGCCTTCCGCAAAAACCCGCAGTTCTGCAGTATCACCTGCCTCGATGCTGTAATACTCCTGCTCTGTCCAGGCAGAAAACTGGCTTTGCATGATCACTGAAAAGACTGCGATCCGTTTGTTGCCGTAATCATCTGTCATGATCAGACGGTATTCTCCCCCCACAGAGGTCTCCAGCAAAGGCTCTTCTTCCCCGTCTATCAGATCCCCGTTATGAAACCACTGCAGATGCACTTCCTGGTCACTGCTGTAGATTTCCACGCCGATCTGCGCCGTGGTACCCGGCTGAATCACAACCTCCTGACTGCCGATGATTTCGTAGTCCAGTCTCGCGTAGGATAAAAAAACATAGAAATAGGACAGCACCTCATTTCCAACGTTATCTGCCGCTTTAAAGGAATACTGGCCCGGGGCGGAAACGGTAATACTGTTTCCGTGCTCGTCGAGCGTTTCCCAATCATATCCGTCAAGGCAGGCTTTCTGCCATGTCCAGGTCAGATCCGTTCTGTCCGTAATGATCTGGGGTTGCAGGGTCGCACTGTCTCCCTGTTTATCCAGCCAGAACGAGTCTGAAGCACCCTCACACAGCAGATAGTCTTCGGCATACGTCAGCTTTACGGGGATATCTCCTGTTTCTTCCCAGGATTGGACTTCGAGATAATAAGTCTGTCCTGCCTCCAGCGGGGCATCAAATGTCAGCACATTATTATTCTCTCTTCTGCTTCCGAAATAAAAGAGCTGCCCGTCATCAACGTCATACAGAACAACGCCACCCGCATACTCATGATAGGGAATCGACAGACGATATACCGCTGTTGCTTCGGGAATATAGCGGAAATACGTCGTTTCTCCACCGTCTCCGTTATAAATCGTTACCGTCATTTCTTCATTCAGGATCAGATCGATTGCGTTTTCTTTCCCGGATCCTTCCGCCCTGACAGGGACAGCAACGGTATTTAGCGCCACAATAAAAGAGAGCAGCAAAGCCAAGGCCCTGCCCCAATTACCTGACCAACCGGTTTTTTTCATTTTTCCACCTCTGTTACCGTTTTGTGTACAACGAGTCATACCTTTCAAAATATACGAAATCCGGCTGATTTTGTCAAGAATCACGAATTTGGTTTTTAATAAAAAAGGGCCGGAAGGAATCTCCCCTCCGGCCCTTTTCACCAATGATTATGGGTTCTGATAGCTTACCGCTTCCACGCTGTAGCCTTCCGCGCGGAGCATATCCACCAGGCCGTCCTCGCCCAGCAGATGGGCCAGGCCGACGGCAAAGAAGACCGTCTCACCCTTTTCCAGATATTCCTTGGCGCGGTTGATCATTTCGTTGTTGCGCATTGCCATCATGGCCTGATTATACTCTTCCTCGAGGGCTTTTTCTTCCTCGGTCAGGTCTTCATCCGGCTCTTCTTCCTCTTCCAGATACTGCCGCAGGGTATCTTCATCCCCCTCGCACCACAGGTCGAACATCTCCACGGCAGACAGATTCATCTGATAGCGGCCGTACTCCAGCGTCTCCTTTAAGAGCAGCTCCTGCAGCGCATCCGAGAAGTTGCCGGTAAAGGTCACATGATTCAGATAGTCTTCCACATCCCGGACTTCGATGCCGTTCTTCTTGGCCAGCGCGATCAGCTGATAATCGACGCCGCGGTCATAGCTGAGCTGCCGTCCGAAACCCACAAAATCCTGCTCCAGATAACTCTGCAGGCTGACCGCCTTTAACAGGTTAAGATCCACCAGAATCCCGCCGCCGTATTTCTTCAGCGCTTCTTTCACCGTCTCCTTCAGCTCTTCGCTTTCCAGATGATCGTACACCGTCTTTCCGTCCGAATAATAGGTGGCGTCCAGATAGGCGTCCAGCAGGTCTTCATCTTCATCAAGCCGCTTTTCCAGCTCCGTCACGTCCGCTTCCACCGCCAGCGCGTCCGCGGACAGCAGTTTATCGTAAATGATCTGCGGCAGATGCGCAGTCCGGGAATCGCCCACATGGATGGTCCCCAGCAGCCAGAGCGTATGCCCCTCCGGATCCGTCACCTGATAGAAGAGCGGAGTCGCGGGATTTTCGGGTTCCGGGGTCGGGGCCGGCTCATCATAGATTACCTGATACACTTCCGCGTCAACCGGCGTCAGACTGATTTCCCCGCGGTACAGCAGCTGGGCCGGCATATATCCGATCTGATGATTCCCGTTGTTCGTGATGGTAAGCTGCAGCGGCAGGCCGCTTCCCTTATCGATGGAAAGGGCGCCTTCACAGGACGTATGGGTATATGCCCCGTACCCCTCAAGGAATTCCGCATCCTCAAAAAGGATCTCCTCCGAAACCCCGCGGAGATCGCGGCCGAATTCCTCCGTCATCGTAAATTCCAGCAGCCAGCAATCTTCGGTGTCTTTCAGGCTGAGCGTTTCCACACCTTCCGAGGCCGGCCAGCGTTTCTCCAGATAGGTCCGGATAATGCCCGGGAAAGCCGATCCGTCATATTCCTGCCTGTGTTTTCCGGATTCATCCGTATAGGTCATGACCCCATCTGACTGCAGCAGATCCGTATGCCGCATATCGGTACCGTTCGCATCATAAAGGGCCTCGTCAACTTTTTCCCGCAGCTGCAGGGCCTCCTGCGTCTCATCCAGCGCCCAGGTCTGCTGAGAAAGCAGGACCTGCCCGGCGGCGTTGCTCTGGTAGAATTCCGTTGTGCGGGCACTGAAGCGGTCCGCATAAAAAGCCGCGCCTGCAGCGTCCAGCAAAACCACGGCTTTCAGGCTTTCGATCTCCGCCGCCTTTTCCGGAAGAACCGGGGTCTCACCGGCGTCCGCGCCTGCCGTGATATCCATCTCCAGCGCAGCTTCTAGATGGTTTCCTTCCAGTTCATACGCCGCCTGATAGCTGATATGGGAAAGCTTCCCTTCTTCATCCAGCAGGGCTTTTCCCTCCGCCATCGTAATTCCGGTGCAGTCGGTCCCGAGCCAGCCGCTCTCCACATCCACCGGGCCGGAAAAGACCAGGGTGCGGTGGCTTTCGTCTTCCCACTGCAGGTTTTCATAGCGCAAAGGCGTAAGGGCTGCCTGATCCGGCAGCAAGAACAAAAAGTCTTCCAGCGTCTGGACCGCGGTAAAGGCGGCGCCTTCCCGCAGGAGCGTTCCCTTTCCGTCGCCGTAGAAAAGCTGATACCCATGTTCCGCTTCCATGCCGGCGCCTTTTATGCTGTGCGTCAGTTCCCCGGCCGCGGAAGGGGATTCGCTCTCTTCGCTCCGGATATTCATATGAAAACTGTCTTTCGTGACGTAAGATTCTTCCCCTATGGTCCTCGTTAACGACAGCTCACCCGCAAGCGTATAGCTTCCTTCCCGGACTGCGGCGTGGTAGGCCGCCGCTTCTTCCGTCAGCGGCGGTTCTTCTGCGGTTTCGCTTTCCGATTCTTCCGGCGTCTCCTCGCTGCTCTCTTCGTACGGCGTGGGATCATCAGTCGTGGGTTCGTCGACTTTTTCGGACGGGCTTTCCGCCGCAGTTTCCTCCGCGGCGCTTTCTGTCACCGTTTCCGAAGCCGGCTCCGTCTGTCCGGTGCTTTCCGCCGCGCTCGGCTTTTCAGTCTCTTCCCGCGTGTTTTCCGCGGTGGTTTCTTCCTGCACGCTTTCCGCGGTGGTCTCTTCCTTTGTCGTGACCGACGGCTGGACTCCGCAGGCGGAAAGCAGCAGGATGGCTGCCAGCAGAAGAGCTGTCCGTTTCATACTGTTCTTCATAAGGTTCTGTTCCTTCCTTACGTGACCGTATTCTTTACTAGTCTTCGTATTCTTCTTCGTATTCTTCCCCCCAGGTTATGGTTAATGTTGCAATTTCAGAATCAACTGTATTCCCATATTTATCTGTGATCCTGCAGAAAAACTGCCAATCCCCATCATTAATGGTGTATACGACCAAAGTATCGCTCCTGCCTCCCGTATGCCAATGATATCCCGCCGAGTAAACATCATCCTTTGCTTCGAACCAAATACCGTTACCCGATCCGTACATCCACTGATATTTTATATCTGTCCCGAAAGCCCCCGCATAGAAAACGACAGGATAGAAGTATACGATATCGCACTCGTCGCACCATCCCTCTGCTGTTGTATTTTGGGGCTGTATATAGATTTCCGGTTTATTATCAACCGTCAGGGTTACGGTTTTACTGTATACAGAACCGGCTGCATTGCTGACCTTGCAGCGATACGAATATCCACTGTGTCTCTTTTCTGCCGTTAAGCTGTATGTCTTTGTTTTGCCGCTTGCCGCGCGGACATTGCTCCAGCTTGTGGCGTCGGGCGTCTTATACTGCCATTGATACGATAGATCTTTTCCTGCCGCCTCTACCGTAAACTTCACGTTCATGCCTTCTGAAGTTTTCACCGATTTCGGCTGCGTTTTGATCCCCAGGACACGTAACGAAACCACACTGCTCGTAACACTGCCGGAGGAGTTTTTCACCACACATTTATAACTATACCCATCATGCCGCACTTCTGTCTTCAGACTATAGGTTTTCGTTTTGCCGCTTGCCGCCGAAACCGCTGTCCAGCTGCCGGAAGAGGTCTTCCGGTAGTACCACTGGTAACTGAGACCGCTCCCCTTGGCCTGAACCGTAAAACTTGCGGTTTTCCCTGCTTTTACACTGACGCTCTTGGGTTGTGATGTAATGGTTGGCTTTGCGGTATTTGCCGAGATCTGACCGGCTGACTCTGCTGCATTCGATTTCTGTTCTTCTGCCAGGGCGGTTTTATTCCCGCAAACCGTTACGAAAAGGATTCCTGTCATCAAAATAAGAAAAAGGAATAAGCTGGTTTTTTTATTCATAATACGTCCCCCACAAACAATTTTTCACAAGTATACTCTGCCAAACTTTATACTGTCAACTTTTATCTTTCTGCAACAAAAACGAATTGGCTAACATGGCATTCACAAAAAAAGGCGGCTCAGGGCCGCCTTGGAAAGGATTAAACGTCAGCTGGTTTTTACCGTCAGCTTAACGGTTTTGCTGGTCACACTGCCCTTTAAGTTCGTCACCACGCAATAGTACTGGTATCCATTGTGGCGTGCTTCCACCGTCAGACTGTAACTCGCTGTCTTGCCGCTCGCAGCCGAAACCGGCACCCATTCCGTTGTACCAGGTTTCTTATAATACCACTGATAACTCAGGCCTTCTCCGCTGGCAGCAACGGTAAAGGTCGCTTTTTTCGAAACGGCGACAGAAGCTGATTTGGGCTGTGTCGTGATTGTCGGTGCATGACTGACGACAGTCAGTGTAACGATATCGCTTTTCAGCGATCCCGCTGAATTGGTGATCTTGCAGCGATATTCATAACCGTTATGCTTGGCTTTTGTCGTCAGGGTGTATTTCGCGGTTTTCCCGCTCTCAGCAGAAACCGGCTTCCATTGTGTGCTTCCCGGCACTTTATAATACCATTGATAGCTGATATCATCTCCGCAGGCCTTCACCTTAAAGCTGGCTTTGCTGCCCACCGCTACGGTCTTGGAGGAAGGCTGTGCGGTATACCCGAGAACCGAGAGGGTGACCGTTTTTGTGGTCACAACACCAGCCGGACTTTTGACCTTGCAGCGGTAGGCGTAGCCGTTATGACGTGCAGCCGCCGTCAGGCTGTAATTGGCCGTTTTACCGCTTTCCGCCTGGACATTGGCCCATGCTATTTCACCTGCCTTCCGGTACTGCCACTGATAGTCCAGATCTCCTCCGCCGGCTTCCACGGAAAATGTTACCTTTTTCCCGGCAACTGTGGAAATATCTTTCGGCTGCGTCTTGATACCGAGGACCCATAAATCTCCGATATTGGAGTCTCTGGTATTCCCGTTCGCATCGGTAATCCGGCAATAATACCAGTTCCCGTCATGCCGCAGTGCGGCCGTCAGGCTGTACGTGTCGGTTTTGCCGCTTGCGGCCGACACGGCCGTCCACTCTTCCGAGGTCCAGCCTTTTTTATAATACCACTGGTATTGTAAGCCCACACCCTGCGCGGACACGGAGAACGAAACCGTTTCTCCCGAAAGGACATAATAGTCCTTCGGATGCGAGGTTATCGCGATGTTGGGCGTCCAGCTGACAATATTGGAATATTTCGAAGAGTATTCTTCCCCGTCGTCCGTCAGCGCCTTCACGCGGAAATAACTGCCGTCCGTAGTACTGGCCTGGAAATACGTGTATGACGTTCCGGCTGTGGTCTGGATCACATTCCAGCTGCCGCTTGTCCCGATCCGGTATTCCACTTCATACTTATCCGCCCCGTCGATTGCCGACCAGGAGACCTGCGGTTTTCCGTTGGCATAAGTGCTTACCGTGATCTGCGGGGTGCCCAGGATACAGTAAGCCGTTGTCCCGTTTCCGATCGGGAAGTGAACAGAATAGTAATCAGATCCCAGGGAAGACCAGGAGCGGACCCAATAGCCATACTGATAGCCTGTGCTTGCGGTCTCGTCCGTAAAGGTCAGTTCGGTAATCGGAGAATCGGTCAGCAGTGTTGTGGAATATCCTCCATACAGTTTCCGGTAGACCAGATATCCGTCCGCTTTGTTCACGGCGTTCCAGCTCAGGACCGGTTTCCCGGTTGCTGTGTCGTTGCTCGCCGTGATCGTTGGGATCCCGAGACGGCAGTAAGCTTTCACCGGCTTCGAGCGCTCCGAGCCCCAGCTCGTATACTTGGTGACGGCGTAATAGTAGGACTTTTCCGTGACGGCAGATGTATCGTCATAATACTCCGCGGTCCCTTCCAGCTGTTCCGTGGTCAGCTTGGTCCAGTTCGCGGCGGCATCCGGATCTTTATCACCCGGACAGCGGTAAACGTCAAACCCTGTCGCGTCATCCTGCACATCCCACAAAAGAAACGGCGTACGGGATACCGACCCGGCCCGGATGGTGAACGGCCCGATGACCTCGTCCGACGTCAGATCCAGCTTCAGCATGGGCCGGATGCCGGTGATGGTACTAGTGATACTGCTGTAAGAGCTGTCAGAGTAGGCCGTCGACTGGTCCACACAGTAGTACATCCGCTTATCATTGGCCGCCTTGGACGTGTACCAGTAGTTGCCGCCGCTGCTGCCCGGCCTGCTCTTGCCCTGCGATTCCGCATATGCTGTATTCTCCGCCGAAGTGATGTAGGATTTATAGGTGCTAACTTCAGATTCCAGCGGCAGGAAGACGGAATCGTAACTGATAAACATTTCCAGTTCCACGGTATACGTGTGGGTCTGAGACTGTATCGCGCTTCTCTCAGAAGAAGTAAAGGCAGAGTAATAGAAGTTAAAACCCGCGTACTGTTCATAGTACTCGTCATCCCCGTTCAGCCAGTCGCGGACGGTGGAATAATGCCAGGCAGAAGCCGGTTTGTCCTCGTCCCGCGTGCTTAGGTACCTGCCGTTGCCGCTGCCTACCTGGAAGTAAGCATTGAACGGCTGGGCATCCAGGACCTTTTTGGAAATGACGATCCCGTCACTTTTTTTCAGAACGATCCACTCGATGGGCTCCCAGATGAAATAATAGACCGTCCCCTTGGTGTAGCCGTTGATCTGCTGCTTGGAATCACTGACATTGTCTGCAATCCCGGTCACGTCGGACGGCCGCCACTTATTGATGCGGACCGCGCGGTATTTCACGCCGTTATAGGTAAAGTCCGCGTAATCCATCATACTTGTATCCAGTTTGGCGGGGATAGAACTGCTGCTCGTGTTTTTCGAATAATAGGGGTATTTCTTCCAGGATTTGGAAACCCCGTTCAGCGACGAGATCAGCGACGTATTCGTCACCCGCGACTGCGGATAGGAACCGATCCTCACCACGTCCCCGTTTTCGATTTCGTCCGTGTCAGCCGCCCGGGTATGCAGCACACCTGCGGCAAGCACCAGACATAACGCTGTCAGAAGTAAAAACCGTACTTTTTTCATGGCTTTCGTCCTTTCCGTATTATAAAAAAATCATACCATGTTTCTTTTTGCTCCGCAAGGAATATCACCGGTGCCGGCCGGTTATTTCACGTGTTTTTCTGTCGACAAATCTGCCGAAGCGTGTTATAATGGCGCAAATACCGAAGGAGGATGGATAATGAAGAATACGAAGAAACTGTTTACGCTGCTTCTCTGCCTTCTTCTTGCGCTGAGCATGGCTGCCTGCGGCGTAAAAAAGGACACGGAAACGGATAAGACTGAAACAAAAACGTCCGAAACGACTGCGGAGGAGACGACGGAAGAGCCTACCACGGAAGCCTGGCTGACGGACCGTGACGCCAAGGCGGAGGACGTCTATCAGGGCATGCTGGATTTCCTGAACACCAAGATCAAGGAACTGAAATCCAATAAGAAGCCGGAAGAATTCGTGCTGAGCGGCACAGCGTCCGGCAGCGTCAAGGTCTCCCTCTTTATTCCCAAGACGGAAAGCAATGAAGAGATCAACCTGAGCATGTATGCCAAGGGCAGCGGGGAAGCGCAGGTCGACGTCAAGCAGGGCGCTCACGCTTATGCGGAGTATGAGACCGACTATATGAAATTCCTGGCCGTTCTGTACGGGCAGGACCCTGAAGCAGTAGAACTGATGAAGGGTACCTACGAAGTGTATCTGGATCAGACGGAAAGAAAGCAGTACACTAAGGCGGGGCAGGATGAAGACTGGGAGATGGAAGAACTCGGTCCGGAAGAAGAACCTGACGAAAGCGAATCGCAGGATGAGCAGGGTGCTCAGGTCACTTCTTCTCTGAGTTCACTTGACTTTGACCCCGAAAAGTATCCGCTGGACAAAGTCTTTAAGGAGTATACCTTTACGGTGACCAAGGAAGAGTATATCTTTGAAGGGACGCTGAACACAAACCTGATTACGGACAGTGAAACCGTGTCCGGGCAGTTCGGAAATCTGGATCTGAGCGGAATGGAGCCGAAGGTCCGCATCACCTGCGATCCCGAAAAGCGCCCGACCTCTTTCAGTGTTACGGTTGGCACGTATGAGCTTCCGCTGGATAATCTGATGCCGATCGAAGGCATGAAGGTCAAGCTCGAGGCACTCAGTGTAAACTTCAATCTGAGCTACGACGACTTTACGCTGACGATTCCGGAAGAAGTAAAGCAGGCTGCTGAAGACTGATCTGCCCACCATGAAAAACGCCCCTCCTCGGAGGGGCTTTTTTTGATGACCTGACAGCCAGCGGGGGAAGTTTGAAACCGTTTTACGAAAACACCTCCGCGTCGGCGTCCTGTTCCGGAATGGCCGGCTTTTCCTCTTCGGCCGGCCGTCGAAGAAGGCTGAAATATCTCGCATAGGCGCGCTCATAGGCCTCGTTGAAGGATCTATCTCCGCCCTGATGCAGCGTATCGAAATAGAGATGCTCGTGATCGGCCAGCTCCGGATAGACACGGACCATAGTCGCGATCCCGACATTGGAGCAGATATCCGCGATCCGCCGGAATTCCACCATCAGATTCGTAAAGCCCGCGTCGGCATAGACGTCGCATTCGCCCCGGCTCATCCGCCTTAAATGATTCTTCTTCAGCTCTGCGATCAGTTCCGCGATCACCTGGACCAGCGGTTCGATCCGCCGAGCGGCGTCCACGTCTCTCTTCTTGAAGGTCTGTTCCGCCTCATCCAGGATCCCCATAACGGCTGCTTCCAGAACCGCCAGTTCGGAGAGCGCCGCGGCCGAGAATTTCGTTTCGTTCTTAAATAAGGACGCCGCGTGATCCGCAATATTGACCGCGTGGTCGCCCAGACGCTCGAATTCGGCCATCATTTTGTAATACTGGTTCAGGATCACAACGTGATCGTTCAGCTGCAGATGCGGCAGGAGCTCCACGGTATAGCGGCCGATGCGGTCCGTCATATGGTCGATCTCATCTTCCTCCTTCAGGATCTCCTGATGCAGCGCCGGATCGTATTTTTCGATCAGCCGGAAAGACTTTTCGATATTGCTCCGGGACGCGAGGAAGATCGTCATCAGCAGGTTGTAGGAGCTGCGCAGCGCAAGGGCCGGGGTGTTGAAGAAGACCGGGTTCAGGGCGTCCAGCTCTTCCTTATACTTCGAAGCCGGTTCGACGTCATCCTTCACCAGCTTGCGGCTCATCCGCTCATAGATCCCCAGCATCGGGAAGAGCAGCAGCGCGCAGCCGAGGTTGAAAATCGTATTCGTATTGGCGACGATACTGGAATTGACAGCCTTGTCCCACAGCGGGTCCAGCCAGCCGATCCGGTGGATCAGCGTGACCAGTACCAGTACTACCACGGTTTCGCTCAAGTTAAAGAGAATATTGACGATACCGACCCGCTTGGCGTCCGCCTTGGCCCCGATGGAGCAGACGATGGCCGTCGTCACGCAGTCGCCCAGGTAGATGCCGACGATGACCGCGTAGATCGCCTTGAAGCTCAGCAGCCCCGTGGCAGAGAAGGCCTGCAGGATACCGATGGTCGCCGAGGAGCTCTGCAGCAGGAAAGCCACGCCCGCGCCGGTCAGATACCCCAGGAACGGATTATCGCCCAGGCCGGAGAACAGCGTCTCCACCATGCCGGACTCCGCCAGGGATGCCACGGCCCCGGTCATGTTCAGAAGGCCGGAGAACAGGATGCCGAAGCCCACGGCGATATTGCCGACCGAGCGGGAATTCTTGATGAAGTTCCCCATGATCAGCAGCATCCCGACGATCAGCGCGATCGGCGCCAGCGTGGAGGGCTGGAAAAAGCGAAGAACAGAAGTGCCCGAAGCATCCACGTCCAGAAGCCGGATGATCTGGCCGGTGACCGTGGTACCGACGTTCGCTCCGATAATAATACCGAGCGACTGATGGAGGGAAAGGATCCCCGCGCCGACCAGGCCGGCCGTGATGACGATCGTGGCCGTGGAGGACTGGATCAGCGCTGTCATCAGCACCCCGAGCACGAAGGCCTTGACGGGGTTGTTGGTCACCTTTTCCATGGCGAGCTTCAGCGCGCCGGAGGAGTTTTCCTTCAGGGAATCCCCCATGAGGCGCATGCCGTACAGGAACATGGCCAGTCCGCCCAGCAGGGATATAATATCAAATATGCTCATAGCACACTCCAGGATCGAAGCTTATGGCGACGGCAGCCGGAATGGAATTGTCCCTCCCTTTCGGCCCCGGGCCCGGGTTTTGGGCATAAAGAGGCCAGGGAGATTTGTCCCCCTGGCCGTTTCGGCATTTGTGATTACTCGATGATCTCAGTCACGGTGCCGGAAGCAACGGTGCGGCCGCCTTCACGGATAGCGAAGCGGAGGCCCTGCTCCATAGCGATGCGGGAGATCAGTTCGACCTTGATTTCAACATGGTCGCCGGGCATGCACATCTCAACGCCCTCAGGCAGGGTGCAGATGCCGGTCACGTCAGTAGTTCTGAAATAGAACTGCGGACGATAGTTGTTGAAGAACGGAGTGTGGCGTCCGCCTTCTTCTTTGGACAGAACGTAGATCTGGCCCTTGAAGGTGGTGTGCGGATGCACGCTGCCGGGCTTGGCCAGAACTTGGCCGCGCTCGATTTCGGTACGCTGTACGCCGCGGAGCAGGCAGCCAACGTTGTCGCCGGCCTGGCCTTCATCCAGCAGCTTGTGGAACATTTCAACGCCGGTAACGACAACCTTGCGGCTCTCGTCCTTGATGCCGACGATTTCCACTTCGTCAGAAACATGGACAACACCACGTTCCACACGGCCGGTAGCTACGGTGCCGCGGCCGGTGATGGAGAAGACGTCTTCAACAGGCATCAGGAACGGCTTGTCGGTCGCACGCTGCGGGTTCGGGATGTACTCATCGACCGCTTCCATGAGCTCGATGATCTTATCCTGCCAGGCAGCGTCGCCTTCCAGGGCCAGCAGCGCGGAGCCGCGGATGATCGGAGTGTCATCGCCCGGGAATTCATATTCGTTCAGCAGGTCACGGATTTCCATGTCGACCAGGTCAAGCAGCTCTTCGTCGTCGACCATGTCGCACTTGTTCATGAAAACTACTACGTAAGGAACGCCGACCTGACGGGCAAGCAGGATGTGCTCGCGGGTCTGGGCCATAACGCCGTCGGTAGCCGCAACGACCAGAATC
>JAFPWO010000005.1 GCA_017394885.1 Lachnospiraceae bacterium
CATCATCACCATCACCATCATCACGATGACGACGAGCACGAGTGCTGCCATCATCACCATCATGACGAAGACGATGACGAGGATGAGGATGAAGAAGAGGAGCACGGGCATCATCACCATCACCATCATGATGACGAAGAGCATGAGTGCTGCCATCATCATCACCATCATGATGACGACGATGACGATGAACACGAATGCTGCCATCATCATGAGCACCATCATGAGCATGATGAACATGAGCACGGCCATCACCACCATCACCATCATCATCCCCACGGTCATGACGCGGACGAGGTGTTTACCAGCTGGGGCGTGGAAACGGCCAAGAAATTCGAAGCGGATGAGCTGCTGCGGATCCTCGACGAGCTGCAGTCCGAAACCGGGGACTACGGACAGGTCATTCTGCGCGCCAAGGGCATCGTAGCCATGACCGACGGCAGCTGGATGCAGTTCGACATGGTTCCGGAGGAACACGAGATCCGGGGCTGTTCGCCGGATTATACCGGGCGTCTGTGCGTCATCGGCTGCGAGCTCAAAGAAGATAAGCTGAAGGAATTGTTCGGCCTGTAAGGCCGGAAGGAGCTTTATGATACCGGTCTACATCATTACCGGCCAGCTGGACAGCGGCAAGACCAGCTTTATCCAGTCGACCTTATTCGAACAGGATTGGTGGCAAAACGGCAATACGCTCTATCTGCAGTGCGAAGAGGGCGAATATGAGCTGCCGGCCGATTATGTACGCGCCAAAAAGATCACGATCCTGCCCGTGGAAGAAGAGGACTGCTTTACCAAAGAATACTGCGAGAAGGTCACCAAAGAAAACCGTCCGGAACAGATCGTGATCGAATTCAACGGGATGTGGGACCTGCAGGCTTTCCTGAAAAAGGATTTTCCGTCCGACTGGGGCCTCGCCGGGATCTATTCCACGGTGGACGGCCAGTCGCTGGAGCTGCATATGGCCAATATGCGGAACATCTTCATGAACCAGCTGATCGAGTCCGACCTGATCGTCGTGAACCGCTGCCGCCCTGATCTGAACCGGGTGACTTTCCGGAAGGCGATTAAGCTCCAGGACCCGGCCGCGCAGGTCATTTTTGAGGGCCTGGACGGGAAGATCATCGAGTTCGGGGAAGAAGATCTTCCGTATGATATCAAAGCGCCGGCCTTTACCGTGGAGGATGCGGATTACGGGACCTGGTATGCGGACGCGATGGAAAATCCGGAGCGCTACCTGCGGAAGAAGATCACGTTCCTCTGCCAGCTCTACCGGCCCTTCGGCATGCCCCGCAACATGTTTATCCCGGGCCGTCTGGTCATGGCCTGCTGCGCGGCGGATATCAAATTCTACGGGATCCCCTGCAAATCGGACAAGGCGTTCCGCTTTGAGAATAAAAGCTGGCACCGGATCACGGTGGAGTTTCAGACCGAACAAAAAAGAGACTTCCGTACCGGGAACCGGGAGGAAACCCCTTTGCTCAAACTAATCTCCATGGAAGATGCGCCGGCGCCGGCCGACGAAGTGGTCACGCTGTAGAAGGGCATAAAGGAACCCAGAATGCCGTTCTTTACCTTTTGACGCCTAGCTAATTGCTAAGCGGGTGACCGCACTCAGGGTTTTGCCTTCCACTCGGAGGAGGCCTGGCAGCTGCCTGAAAATATAGGAATCCCTTATGTCATGATGTAGGTTCAAAAATGGTAAAGCTCTCGTACATCCCAGGCTTGGCTTTATTATAGCAGAGAGAGCATCTCAGTGCAAGTCATTATTTCACAAAAGGCGGGCTGCCGCTGCGGAGGTTATTATGAAGTCGATCATCACTATCGGAAGAGAATTCGGAAGCGGCGGCCATGAGATCGGCCTGAAGCTGGCGGAAGAGCTGAAGGTGCCGCTGTATGACAAGCTGCTGGTATCCATGGTGGCGGAGGAGAGCGACTTTGCCAATAAATTTCTGGAAGAAATGGATGAAAAAGTCGATATCCACATCGCTCCTTTTCTGGCGACGCGCTCCAATTACGTGGTCTATCAGCAGCCCATGAGCGACAATATATTCTTCCGGCAGGCGGAGATCATCCGGAAGCTGGCCGCGGAAGGCCCCTGCGTTTTCGTCGGCCGCTGCGCCGATTATATTCTGGAAGAAAACCCGAACCTCATCCGGATTTTCCTCTACGGCGACCTGAAGGACCGCGTAGCCAGGAAGAATCAGATGCAGCTGGATATCGGCAATATCAGCATGGAAAAGCATGTGCAGATGACCGACCGGAAGCGCTCCCGCTACTATCGCCACTATACCGGGAAGGTATGGGGCGCCCGGGAAAACTACGATCTGTGCATCAACACCAGCAAGACAGGGATCCGTGGCGCGATCGAGACGATCAAGGCCTTTCTTCCTCCGGAAGAAGAGTAGGGCTGCCGCCGTAGCGGCTCTCCATCAGAAGAATATCCAGCACGGTCTGGCGGCCGCGTTCATCGGCGGCCAGAAAATGCTCAAACAGAAAGTCGGCAGTGATTTCCTGCCGGCTTTCCGCATAAGGAAGCAGCCGCCCGGCCATGCGCCGGCGGTGAATTTCTTCATATTCCTCCAGGGGATCTACGTTATAGACGGAGAGAAGGCGGCGCACCGTGCTCTCGGGCACGCGCAGGATCTTGCCTTCTTCGTAGCGGTACAGCGTCGTGTGCTCAAGGCCGGCCCTTTCGGCGGCTTCGCGCAGGCTCAGACCGCTCAGGCGGCGGGCAGTCCGCAAAAGATAATGGACAGACATAATAACTCCGAATAAAGCACAAAAACGAAGAAATGTCAGGTTCATCTTAACGCTGTCGGAATAACTTGTCAAGCGGCGGCATTCATGGTAGAATAACAGAAAATCAGTCTGTTCAAATACTTTTATACGCAGGAGGAAGCAATGGAAGTAATGAATCTGGATAGCCTGGGCATTATCAATGCCGCTGCGGTCTACCGCAACATGACCCCGGCCGAACTCGTTGAGGAAGCGCTGGAGCGCGGAGAAGGCATCTTGAGCGATACCGGCGCGCTCTGTGTGGAAACCGGTAAGTATACCGGCCGTTCTCCGGATGACAAGTTCATTGTGGATGTTCCGGAGGTCCACGATCAGATCGCCTGGGGCAAGGTGAACCGTCCGATCTCTCTCGAAAAATATCAGGCGATCCGTGCCAAGATGACCGCCTATCTGCAGAACCGCGAGCTGTATGTGTTCGACGGCTTCGCCGGCGCCGATCCGGCCTGCACCAAAAAGTTCCGGATCGTCAATGAACTGGCGAGCCAGAACCTCTTTATCCATCAGCTGCTGATCCGCCCGACCGCGGAAGAGCTGGAAAACTACGGAGAACCGGACTTTACGATCATTGCCGCGCCCGGCTTCCACTGCGATCCTGTTCCGGACGGCGTCCACAGCGAGGCGGCGATCCTGGTGAACTATCCGGCGAAGGAAGTCCTGATCGCCGGCTCCGCCTATGCGGGCGAGATCAAGAAGAGTGTCTTCTCCGTCATGAACTATCTGATGCCGCTGGAAGACGTCCTCCCGATGCACTGCTCCGCCAACATGGATCCGGAAACGAAGGAGACCGCGGTATTCTTCGGACTTTCCGGAACAGGCAAGACCACCCTTTCCGCGGATCCGAACCGCAAGCTGATCGGCGATGACGAGCACGGCTGGTCCGAACGCGGCGTATTCAACTTTGAAGGCGGATGCTACGCGAAGTGCATCAATCTGAAGGAAGAGAACGAGCCGGAGATCTATCATGCCATCAAGTTCGGCAGCCTGATGGAAAACGTGATTATCGATTCCGAGACCCGCAAACCGGACTACGACGACGCGACGCTGACGGAAAACACCCGCGTGGGCTACCCGATCGAGTATATCGACAACGCGCAGATCCCCGGCGTCGGCGGCATTCCGAAGGTCGTCATTTTCCTGACGGCCGACGCCTTCGGCGTACTGCCTCCGATCTCCCGGCTGAACAAGAATGCGGCGATGTACCACTTCGTGACCGGCTTTACTTCCAAGCTGGCCGGCACCGAGCGCGGCATCAAGGAACCGCAGCCGACCTTCTCGACCCTTTTCGGCGAACCCTTCATGCCGATGGATCCGCAGGTCTACGCGCAGATGCTCGGCGACAAGCTGGACAAGTATGGCACGAGAGTATATCTGGTCAATACCGGCTGGTCCGGCGGCTCCTACGGCACCGGCGCCCGCATGAAATTAAGCTATACCCGCGCCATGGTCACCGCAGCCTTGAACGGCGATCTGGACAACGTGGAGTACAAGCATGAAGACCGCTTCAATCTGGATGTGCCGCAGAGCTGCCCGAACGTCCCGTCCGAGATCATGAATCCCCGCGAGACCTGGGCCGACAAAGCGGCCTACGACGAGACCGCCAACCGCCTGGCCGGCATGTTCCGGGATAACTTCGCGAAGAAGTACCCGAATATGGCCCGGGAGATCGTGGAAGCCGGCCCGAAGGCTGACTGACCGTATCATCCGAGGCAATCGTCTCTGACAAAGCGGGCGGACCTTCCGCGTCCGCCCGCCCTGCATTTCAATATTCCAATAAGTCCGGGGGTGCCGAAAGGCTGAGATCAGACCCTTAGAACTTGAACCGGATCATACCGGCGTAAGGAGGAAAAATATGCTGAATTTCTTTTTGACCGTGGAAGACGGCTACGCTTCGTTAAAGCCTGCGGGCGTCGTGGCCGTTTATGTACTGATCGCGCTGACGCTGCTGCTGATTTTGCTTCTGTCCCGGAAAAGAGGGCGGAAGCTAACCACCAAAGAACTGGTTTTTTCCGCCGTCGCGATCGCCCTGGGCTTTGCCCTGTCCTATGTAAAGATCCTCAGGATGCCCTGGGGCGGCGCCGCCACCCTGATGTCCATGCTGATGATCACCCTGATCGGCTACTGGTACGGCGCGCGGATCGGCTTTGCGGCCGCCTTTGCCTACAGCCTCCTGCAGTTCGTCCAGGGCGGCGGCAGCTACATGGTCAGCATCCTGCAGGTATGCTTTGACTACTTTTTTGCCTTTACGGCGCTCGGCGTGTCCGGCTTCTTCCGCAAAGGCAGATACGGCATGCAGATCGGATATCTGGTCGCGGTCATCCTGCGCGGCCTGTTCCATACGCTGGGCGGTTATTTCTTCTGGATGGATTACATGCCGGATTCCTTCCCGAAGGGCCTGGCCTTTGCCTATCCGGTCGTTTACAATTATTCGTACATTCTGATCGAAGCCGCACTGACCCTGGTCCTGATTTCTCTGCCGGCCGTACAGAATGCGCTTCAGGAAGTGAAAAAGATCGCGGTGGAAGAGTAGTTCCGCCCGTAAGGAGTTTAATATATGGATAACGAAACCCTGAAAAATCTGCACCGGATCTGCGAGAACGAACTCGGCGCTGTTTTTGCGGCTGACGATGTATTTACGACCGTCGTCGGCATGGCGGCCTCCGAAGTCGAGGGCGTTTTTGCGCTGGCGGATCTGTCTACCGGCGAAGCGCAGGCCAAGCTCGGCGTAAAAGCGATGTCGCGCTGCATGGACTTTGATTTCGACGACAATACGATCTCCGTGACGCTGTCCCTGATCATTTCTTTCGGATACAATCTTCCGGAGGTCTGCGGCAAAGTGCAGAGCAAGGTGATAGGCGCAGTGACCGATATCATCGGCTATGAAGCGAAGAGCGTCAATATCGGGATCGCCGATATCAAATTAAAATGAACCGGGTGCGGCCATGAATCAGAGACAGAAACGTGAATTTGTTTTTCAGCAGCTTTTTATCGGGGATTTCTACGAAGCAGGCGAAGTCGCGGCGCAGCTGAATCTCTTCCTGGAGGATGAAGATCTGCTGGAAGAACTGCGGGAAGAAGCGCTGTCCCTGCCGGATGAGGCGGAAAAGGACGAAAACCTGGCGTCGCTGTCCCGCCGGGCCTCCGCGATCCTTGCGATCCGCAGCGAGCTGGATGAAAAGATCGACGCCGTGGCGACCGGCTGGCGGACCGGCCGGATGGGCCGCGTCGAGCTGGCGCTGCTGCGGCTGGCACTGTATGAGATGGAATATGACGACTCCGTTCCGTACCGCGTCGCCATCAACGAAGCGGTGGAACTGGCCAAAAAGTACGGCGGAGACGACGCGCCGTCCTTTATCAACGCGATTCTGGGCAAGCTGGCCAGAACGCAGGAAGAAAACGAATGAGCAGTCCCCGCTACAGTGTAGGGGAGATCAGCCGTTACATTAAAAACCTGGTGGACGGCGATTTTCTGCTCCGCTCGCTCTGGGTCGAGGGAGAAGTTTCCAACCTGAAGTATCATCCTTCGGGGCATATTTATCTGACGTTAAAGGATGAAAAAGGCACCCTGAAGGCCGTCATGTTTGCCGGATACCGGAAGAATCTGCGCTTCGCCCTGCAGGACGGGATGCGGATCATCGCCGGCGGCAGCATTTCGGTCTATGAGCAGGGAAGCAGCTATCAGCTGTATATCCGCGCCGTGGAGCCGGCCGGGATCGGACAGCTGTATCAGGAATATGAAGCCCGCAAAAAGTCTCTTGAGGAAAAGGGGCTTTTTGACGTTCAGTATAAAAAAGCGATCCCGCGCTATGCCCTCCGGATCGGGGTGGTCACCGCCTCCACGGGGGCAGCCATCCAGGATATCGTCAACATCACGCACCGGCGCAACCCTTATGCGCAGCTGGTCCTGTATCCGGCGCTCGTGCAGGGAGAAAACGCTGCCCCGTCCATCGTCAAGGGAATCGAGACCCTGGATCAGATGGGGCTGGACGTGCTGATCGTGGGCCGGGGCGGCGGATCGCTCGAGGATCTGTGGGCGTTTAACGAGGTCAGCGTGGCACAGGCTATTTTTGACGCGTCCACGCCGGTTATCAGCGCCGTCGGCCATGAAACGGATACGACGATCGCGGATTTCGTGGCGGACCTGCGGGCCCCGACCCCTTCGGCCGCCGCCGAGATCGCCTGCTTTGACGTACGGGAGTACCTGAAGCAGTGCGGACGCTGCCGCGAAGAACTGGGCAAGCGTTTTACGGCCCGGCTGGAGCGGGATAAGCTGCGCATCAAGGCGCAAAACGACCGCCTCCTGCGCTATCATCCGGTCAACCGGATCCATACGGGACGGCTGCGCCTGGCCGCGCTGGAAGAAAAAGCCCGGATGATCATGGAGCGGAAACTGCAGGCGGAGAAAGAACGGCTGGCCCGTTCTGCGGCGCAGCTGGAAAGCCTCTCCCCTTTAGCCAGGCTCTCCGGCGGATATGTCTTCGCCGAAGATTCGGAAGGGCGTGCCCTGCGCTCGGTGGGGCAGGTCAGGGCCGGGGACCGGATCCGGCTGCACGTAATAGACGGACGGATCCGCGCGGAAGTAAAGGAGACAGAAAATGGATGATCGTAAGGAAATGTCGATAGAAGAAGCGTTTGCGGCGCTGGAATCGCTGCTGAAAGAGCTGGGAGAAGGAGAGTTTGATCTGGAAACCAGCTTCGGCAAGTATCAGGAAGGGCTCGAACTGGTCCGGCTGCTGACCGGACGGATCGACGGCATTGAAAAGAAGCTGCAGATCCTGGAAGAGGAGGCGGCCCGCCATGATTGAACGCGAAGAGATCAATACGATCCTGGCGGCGTATCTTCCGAAAGAAGAGGGCATGGCGGCGGAACTGGCATCTGCCATGAACTACGCAGTTCAGGCAGGCGGAAAACGGCTGCGGCCGCGCCTCCTGCTGGAGTCGTACCGGGCTTTCGGCGGGACGGAACAGGCCGCCGAGCCGTTTGCGGCGGCGCTGGAAATGATCCACAGCTATTCGCTGGTGCATGACGATCTTCCCTGTATGGACAACGATACGCTGCGCCGGGGCAAGCCCACGACCTGGGCCGTTTACGGCGAAGCCGGCGGCGTACTGGCCGGAGACGCCCTGCTGACCTATGCATTTGAAACCGCGGCTGCTGCTTTTTCCATGACCGCGTATCCGGAGCGGGCCGCCGACGCCATCGCCCTGCTGGCAAGAAAGGCCGGCCCGGAAGGCATGTGCGGGGGACAGGCGGCAGATGTGGCCCTGACCGGGCAGCCGCTCAGTGAAAATCAGCTGGACTTTATCTACCGGCTGAAAACAGCGGCGCTGATCGAAGCCGCCGTGATGATCGGAGCCCGGCTGGCCGGGGCTGATATGGTGGAAATGGCCGCCGCGGAGCGCTTCGGACGCTGCCTGGGCGTGGCCTTCCAGATCCGGGACGATATTCTGGATATCATCGCCGAAGAGGAAGAACTGGGCAAACCGGTCGGGAGCGATACGCGGAATCAGAAGACGACCTACGTGAATCTCTACGGGCTGGAAAAAGCGGAACAGGAAGTTGCGCGGCTGACGGAAGAGGCAAAAAAGGCGCTGGCCTGCTTTCCGGGGGATACCTCGGAGCTGGCCGCACTCACGGAAAAACTGAAGGAACGCAGGTTTTAAGCAGTTTATGATACTGGACAGGATCAATCAGGCAAATGACATAAAGAAACTGAAGCCGGAAGAGTATCCGCTGCTGGCGCAGGAGATCCGCCGGCTGATGATCCGGACCGTCAGCAAAAACGGCGGGCATCTGGCTTCCAATCTGGGCGTGGTCGAACTGACGATGGCGCTTCATCTGGTGCTGGATCTTCCGAAGGATAAGCTGATCTTCGACGTCGGACATCAGTGCTATACCCACAAGATCTTAAGCGGCCGGAAGGACAGCTTTGATACGCTCCGCCGGGAAGGCGGGATCAGCGGCTTCCCCAAAATGGCGGAAAGTGACTGCGACGTGTTTGACACAGGCCACAGTTCGACCTCCGTCTCGCTGGGGCTCGGCCTGGCGCAGGCCCGGGATCGTAAGGGAGAAGACTATGCGGTCGTGAGCGTGATCGGAGACGGATCGCTCACCGGCGGCATGGCTTTCGAAGCTCTGAACAACGCGTCGCATCTGAAGTCGAATTTCATCATCGTGGTCAATGACAACAACATGTCCATTGCCCGGAATGTGGGCGGGATGACGCATGCGCTGCAGGATCTTCGGACCGCGCCGCGCTATAACCGCCTGAAAGAAAACGTAAAGAACGCGCTGGATAAGATCCCGAACGTAGGCGGCCGGCTGGTCCGGGGCATCGGCCACGCCAAGGACGTGGTCAAGCAGATCCTCCTGCCGGATATGTTCTTCGAAGGGCTGGGGCTCACCTATCTGGGTCCGGTGGATGGGCACGATATCAGCCAGCTGATCGATACGCTGCAGGACGCCAGGCGCGTAAACCGCCCCGTCGTCGTGCATGTGATCACCAAGAAGGGCAAAGGATACCGCTTTGCGGAAAACGATCCGGAGCGCTTCCACGGGATCGGGCCGTTCGATATCCGCTCGGGAGAGACCGCGCCGCCGGCGAAAACCTATACCGATTATGTGTCGCAGGGATTGCTGAAGCTGGCTGAAACGGATCCGGATGTCGTGGCCGTCACCGCGGCCATGGCAGCAGGGACCGGCCTGGACTGCTTCCGGAAGCATTACAGTGAGCGGCTGTTTGACGTCGGGATCGCGGAGCAGCACGCGGTGAC